>NZ_FOBO01000008.1 GCF_900109855.1 Roseovarius tolerans
ATTCATCGGAGAGAGCCACCACCTCAGGCAAGCGCCGCCGAGGCTGTCATTCTACCGGTGTTGCGGGAATGTCGGTGTCGTCGGCGGAGAGGCACCTATCGGGGCACTTTCCTCGCGGTTTTCCGCCGAGGGCCGTAGCAACGAGAACACCGACCGGCTCCTGCGCCGATACTTCCCGCGCGGCATCGATGTGTCGAACTATAGCCAAGCCAAACTCAGCGCAGTCTCTCGGCAACTCAACGAACGACCCAGAAAGACCTCGCAATATAAAACCCCAGCCGAGAATTTTGAAGGCTGTTTTGCGGCGATCCGTTGAATCCACAGACCGGAAGTCAGCGAAATCGATTTCCACCTCCCGTAACGCAAAATCAATCATTGCGGCCCATGAGGCGGTCAATCGGCGCAAAATCGTCGGTCAAAACCTGGCCATGTCGGTCCGCCATAGCAAGAGATCGTAGACCGATCTAACCCTGCCCGCCCCGCCTGGTCGTCCCGTGGCGGGACTTTTCTTGATCCATTCTTGATCGAGGAGGCGAAACCACTTTCACGATACGTTCTTGGTGCGTTTGTGGTTTCAGCGTCGGTTTAAAGTATTGATATGTATGAAAGTCGGTAGGATTCAAAATCCCCCGGTAGCAATACCGTGCGAGTTCGAGTCTCGCCTTGGGCACCAACCTCCCGAATTGAATGACGTAGTGGCGGCTGCACGCGAATCAGGCGCGTCGCGTCTTGTGCCTTTGAGATTGTTGAATGCTTGGAAACGTTTCGTCCCGAATCTGCGGATTGACCCACTATCAGAATAAGTCTGTGTGACTGAATTTTGCCATAATTTGCCGGATACGTGGCCTGCCGGGCTGAACGCGTTTTTGAAACAATATCGGACCGGCTTGAGTGAAACGACGTCTGAAAATGCATCTCACAAGGTCGTTATCACTGGGTTCATGCCAATTTGATGCAAGTTTCGAGAAACAATGCCGAATCGAGATTGTGGCGAAGCCATGGTAAATGCGGCGAATTTTGGGGCGTGCGAACATTTCTTCGGCACTTTTCGGCCCAAATTCCCCTTGGGGGTTCGAGAGGGCTGGCGTAGAAAGAATGCAGCCCAACTGGGGGGTGATGTTGCTAGGTCTGGGGGCGACCGCACGTAATCGGCGCGTGACATGTCTCGTGTGCAAAAGTGTGATCGCTGTGTAGTTGGTTGGATAACTGACATTTCGATGGGACGTCGGGATCCGAAAGAGGCCCGTTCGGTCATGGGCTACGCTGTCATTCTCCTTGCAATTCGGTTGCGACGGTCGTCCCGCGTGGTCGCATCGCCAACTTTGGGAATTTGAGTTTAGCACTTCGGGGTACATGCCGACCCCGTGTCTAGTGGGAGAAGAACATGGCGACGAACAGGGTTGAAGGCGATAACAGCGACAACCGTATCGATGCGACATTTGCTGCCGATCCGGAAGGTGAGGCCATTGATGCGGGCAATGGTCCGGGTGGCACGAACAACGACGTCGTCGATGGTTTTGGCGGATCGGACACCATCCTTTCGGGGGAGGGCGATGATTCTGTTTTCGCAGGCTCCGGCAGTGACTCGGTCGAGGGCGGTGCGGGGAATGACCTTTTGGTCGGGGACAGCAGCGATCCCGGTGGCGGGCGCGAAGTGTTTCAATGGGACCTCGCACCCGACACGAACGACGCCAATCCGATCGAGATGGGCGATCCGATCAGCGGTTTTGTGCAGGATACCGGCAGCGTAGACGTGACGTTTTCCGTGTTGCAGGCCACTGGACCGGTGAACACCACCTTTGCCGACAACCCTCAGAATGTGGACGGCGTCGAGACCGGTGGCACTCCGGCGGATGCCAACAGCTCGCTGGCGGCGTCCTTGCCGAGTGCGGGTGAGACCGACCTCAAGCTGGAGTTTTCGGCCCCCGTCAATGATGTGTCGTTCCAGATCAATGATCTCGATTGCACTGAAAACATTCAGATATTTGCCTTTGATGGCGATGACAACCTGATCCCGGTCACGCTGACCGGTGGCATGGATATCTCAGTGCTGAGCGGCGAAGAGGCGGATGGCAGCGGCTCCGGCACGGATGCCGGTGCGGCCAACGCGCTTTCCGTGAGCATCGTAGGGCCGGTCGCGCAGGTTGTCGTCCGCTACACGGATGCGGACGGCAGCGGCGATGGTATCAACCTGACGGATGTGTATTTCAACCCGCTCGGCGGTGTCGTTGATGGCGGAGCGCCGGGTGACGATACGCTGATCGGCGAAGACGGCGACGACACCCTGCTGGGTGAGGGCGGCAATGACGTTCTGACTGGCGGTGCCGGGGCTGACTCGATCGTCGGTGGCGCAGATGAAGACACCATCATCGGCGGCACTGCGGGCGACGTGGTTGATGGCGGCAGCACCGGCGTAGACAATGACACGCTTGACCTGAGTGGCTCGGGCCCGCTGCGCGTGGCCGAGGAAACCGACGATCCCGACGGCAACTCCACCTCGGGGCGGATCGAGTTCATCGACAGTGATGGCACGGTCTCGGGCGAGATGACCTTTGCCGAGATCGAGAACCTGATCCCCTGCTTCACGCCCGGCACGCTGATTGCCACGCCGCGCGGGGAAAAGCTGGTGGAAGACCTGCAGCTTGGCGACCGGGTGATCACCCGCGACAATGGCTTGCAGGAAATCCGCTGGATCGGGCATCGCGCGCTTGGCATGCAGGATCTGCAGAATGCGCCGCATCTCAAGCCGGTTCTGATCCGGGCCGGGGCGCTTGGTCATGGCCTGCCTGAGCGCGATATGCTGGTCAGCCCGCAGCACCGTCTGTTGCTCAATTCCGAGCGCGCCGCGCTCTATTTCGAGGAGCGCGAGGTTCTTGCCGCGGCCAAGCACCTGACCGGCATGGAGGGCGTCGATCAGGTCGAGGCGAGTGGCACGACCTACATTCACTTCATGTTCAACCAGCACGAGGTGGTGTTGTCGAACGGGGCCTGGACCGAAAGCTTCCAGCCCGGGGAGCAGGTGCTGGATGGCATGGGGGCCGAACAGCGTGACGAGATTTTCGACCTCTTCCCGGAACTGCGAGAGGCACAAGGCGTCAAAGCCTATCAGGCGGCGCGCCGGTCCCTCAAAAAGCACGAGGCACGTCTGCTCGTGGAATAATAACCCTTTGCAGCCGGTCGGCCCTCCATAGTGGCCGGCCAAAGAAATCGGTTGCGGGGGCTTACCCGGTTTCGAGTGGGAACAATCCCGGCCATGTGCCGGGATTGTTTCTTTTTGGGAAACAAAAAGTCTGGCGCGCGCGTGTGCTCAGCTCTTGAAGTGTTTGGAAAGCTTCAGGCCCTGACCCTGATAGTTGGACGCGATTCCTGCCCCGTAGAGCTGATCGGGAACCTGATCCATCTTCTCATAGACAAGCCGTCCGACGATCTGGCCATGTTCGAGCACGAACGGGGCCTCGTGGCAGCGCACTTCGAGCACGCCGCGCGATCCGGCCCCGCCCGCCGTCGCATGACCGAAACCGGGATCGAAAAAGCCTGCGTAATGGACGCGGAACTCGCCCACCATGGCGACGTAGGGGGCCATCTCGGCGGCGTATTGGGGCGGGATATGTACCGCCTCGCGGCTGACGAGGATGTAAAAGGCACCGGGATCGAGAATGATGTGGCCGTTTTCGGCATGCACCTCTTCCCAGTAGTCGGCGGGTGCATAATGTCCGATCCGGTCAAGATCGATCACGCCGGCATGCGGTTTGGCCCGGTATCCCACGAGTGTGCCGGTCGCCGGCCGCAGATCGACTGAAAAGCCGAGACCCTCGTCGATCACGGCGCTGTCTCCATCGACGAGCGGTGTGGTGGAGTGCAGCGCACGCAACGCGTCGTCACAGAGCACTGCCTGACCTGCGCGAAACCGGATCTGGTTGAGGCGCATGCCGGGGCGGACGAGCACGGAGAAGGAGCGCGGGCAGATTTCCGCGTAAAGCGGCCCGGCATAGCCGGGGGCCACGCGGTCGAACTCTACTCCGCCATCTGTGATGACCCGGGTCAGAAGGTCGAGCCGCCCGGTGGAGGATTTGGCGTTGGCCACGGCCTGCACGCCTTCGGGCAAGGCGAGATGTTCCATCAGCGGGACGACATAAACGCATCCCTTTTCCAGAACCGCCCCCGGTTCAAGGTCGATGCGGTGCATCTCGAATTCACCGATCCGGTCGGCGACGGTGCGGCCGGTGCCGGTCAGGAAGGATGCACGCACGCGGTAGGCAACGGGCCCAAGACGCAGATCGAGGCTGGCCGGTTGGATCTGTTCAGGCAGGATATCGGATGAGGCCGAGAGTATGCCTGCGGCGATCATGTCCCTGATCTGCTGGCTTGAAACAACCCCGGTCATCGCCATCACCCTCTCGTCCTGCCCCGCATCCGTGTTGCGGTGCCCGAGGGGCCGAGGCGGGCGGGATCGTCGGTAAATTTGGTCGGGCTAGCAGGACTCGAACCTGCGACCTTCCGTCCCCCAGACGGACGCGCTACCAGGCTGCGCCATAGCCCGACGATGCGCCGTTCATACTGGTTTTCCGGGTAGGGACAAGGGGGAAATCCCAATTTTTAATCCTTGCCCGCGCCGTTAGTGCCTTTTGACGTCCCGCTTCTGCGCAGGCGGGTTGCCAAGCCGGCAAGTTCGGCAGCTAAATCGCTGGACACCGGTCGTTTGAGCGTTGCGAGAGACGCCAGGGCACCGGCCGGAGAGGGTGTGCTGTCCGACGGATCGTCAGGCAGGGCGGGCAGCGGCGCGAGAGTGGCCGGTGGCTCGTCCGCGCTGTCCTGGGGGGCGGACGCGTTCCCGGACGCCGTGAAGAGGTTTTCCGATTCTGCCGACGGTCGCGGTTCAGACCCTTGTTCATTCCCGTATATCGGGGGCGGTTCGGGCGATGTCGTGTCGTCTGCGAACATGTTGGGCATCGGGTCATCGGCACCCTGCGCGGCATCGGCGTCCGCAGGCTCAGACGCGTCGTCGGTAGTTGCCTCAGCCGCGGCGACGTCCTCCTCATCGGCCTGGTTATCAGAGGGCGCATGCTCTTCGGGTTTCGTCTCCGGCTGCTGAGGCTCATCTGCGGTGATCCCAAGCGTGTCCTTGGCGCTCGCGCTTTCTGTCGGACGCTCGAACGAGAGGACCTGCGCGGGCGGCTGCGGCTCAGGGGTCGCGGCGATATCGAGCGCCTGATCGCTGGACTCACCGCCCAGCCCTCGCGACAATGCCGCCACGTGCTGCACCCCCTCTTCGCGCAGGATTTTTTGCACGCCTTTGATGGTCATGCCCTCGTCATGCAGAAGTATCTTGATGCCGCCCAGAAGCCGCATGTCGGCAGGGCGGTAATAGCGTCGCCCGCCTGCGCGTTTCACGGGTTTGACCTGCGTGAACTTGCTCTCCCAGAACCGCAGCACATGCGCCGGAACCTCCAGCCATTCGGCAACCTCACTTATGGTTCGAAAGGCGTCGGCGGATTTTGCCATATTGGGCGGTGTCCTTAGCTCTTGTTGCCGGCTGCGACCCGGTCTTTCATCAGATGCGACGGTCGGAAGGTCAGCACGCGGCGTGGGTTGATCGGAACCTCTTCGCCGGTCTTTGGGTTGCGGCCCACACGGGCAGTCTTGTCGCGGGCCGAAAAGGTGCCGAACGACGAAATCTTTACCTGTTCTCCCTCGACGAGCGCATCGGACATGTGGTCCAGAACGCTCTCGACCATTTGGGCTGCGTCATTTCGCGACAGCCCCACTTCGCGAAAAATCGCTTCGCTCAAATCCATTCTTGTAAGTGTCTTATGTCCCATTACATCCCCGCTGTTTTTCGCGATACTTTGCGGGAAGGTAATTTCCGAGTCAATGTCAACGACTTAGCCCTTGCCCTTGAAGTGCGGTTTTTTGCGCGTTTTTCCGGAATCCAAGGGCTGCAACGCGGCATGTGCGGTCAAAACATGGGTAAATGGGGCGGGCACGGCATATGTCAGACCGGACGCAGCATGACCAGCACGCCGATCGACGTCTCCGAGACGATCAATAGCTTTCCGGCGTTGCTCACCCATGCGCTTCTGCTCTGCTTGGCAAGCCGTCGCAGAATGGGCCGGGCGAAACAGCTCAGAGCGTGGCCGGGATCACCATCGCAGGACCACGGCACCCCAGGCCAGGCCGCCGCCGATCGCTTCTGAGAGTACAAGGTCGCCGGGTTTGACCCGGCCTTCGGCGACGCCAACCGACATGGCTAGCGGAATCGACGCGGCAGAGGTGTTGCCGTGATCCTGCACGGTGACGATCACGCGGTCCATCGGCAGGCCCATCTTCTTGGCGGTGCCCTGGATGATGCGGATATTGGCCTGGTGCGGCACGATCCAATCGACATCGGGGCCGCTCAGCCCGACCTTGGCGAGGGCCGTCTCGGCGGTTGAGGTGAGTTTCTCGACGGCCTGACGGAAGAGCGGGTTGCCCTGCATCCGCAGCTTGCCCGCAGTGCCGGTGGATGAGACCCCGCCATCGACATAGAGCATGTCACGGTAGCGCCCGTCGGAATTGAGGTCCGAGGACAGGATGCCGCGGTCCGCGTTGGTGCCATCGCCATCCCGCGCACCGAGGATCAGGGCGCCCGCACCGTCGCCGAAGAGCACGCAAGTGGAGCGGTCGGTCCAGTCCATGATGCGGCTGAAGGTTTCCGCACCGATGACCAGAAGCCGGTTCGCCTGTCCGGTCATAATGAGTGCGTTGGCGGTGGTCAGAGCGTAGATGAATCCGGCGCAGACCGCCTGCACGTCAAAGCCGAAGCCGCGCGTCATGCCCAAGTCCTTCTGCACCATCGTGGCGACGGAGGGAAAGGTCAGGTCTGGGGTGGAGGTGGCGACCACGACACCGTCGATGTCCTCAGCCGTCAGTCCGGCCTGTGCCAATGCGGCTTTTGCTGCGCGAAGGGCGAGGTCCGATGTTGTCTGGCCTTCGGCGGCGAAGCGCCGACGCTCGATGCCAGACCGGGTGCGAATCCATTCGTCCGAAGTATCGAGGGTCTTTTCGAATTCGGAATTGGTAACGATGCGGTCCGGCAGGTAATGACCGATCCCCTCGATGACGGCGCGGCGGGTCATTGGGCCTCCTCATCCGGGGTGTTCTCGGCGCTGCCGCCCTGATCAAGGAGCGCAGCAGAGGCCACGCGCGCGGCGAGTCTTTCGGTGAAATGTGATTGCGCCAGCTCAAAGGCCAGCTTGATCGCCGAACTTACGCCGGTCGCGTCGGCCGATCCGTGCGACTTGACGACGGTACCGTTTAGGCCAAGGAACACACCGCCATTGGCGCGGCGCGGATCGACCCGTTTCTTCATGCGGCGCAGCGACGTGTAGGCCAGCACCGACGCAAGGCGGGAGAGCGGCGAATAGGCGAACGCCTCGCGCAGCAGATCGCCGACCAGTTTGGCGGTGCCTTCGCCGGTCTTGAGCGCCACGTTGCCGGTGAAGCCGTCTGTTACGATCACGTCGCAGACGGTGCCGGGCAGGTCGCGCCCCTCGACGAAACCCACGAATTCGAAATCCGCGGTGCGGGCGTTGGCAGCGATGAGATCATAGGCTTCGCGCAGTTCGGCACGGCCCTTGTGTTCTTCGGTGCCGACGTTGAGCAGGCCGATGCGCGGCCGCTCCAGCCCGAAGCCGTTGCGCGCGTAGGACGCCCCCATCAGCGCGTATTGCATGAGATCCTTCGCGTCGGCGCGAATATCCGCGCCACCATCAAGCATGATGTTGTGTTCTTGCGGGTTCTGCGACGGCCACATGACGGCGATGGCCGGGCGGTAGATGCCGGGCAGTTTGCGCAGGCGCAGCACTGACATCAGCATCAGCGCTCCGGTATTGCCGCAGGACACGCAGACCGTGGCCTCGCCGTTGCGCACCGATTCGAGGGCGGACCACATCGAGGTTTCGCGTCCGTGCCGCACGACGCTGCTCGGCTTGTCATCCATGGTGACGACGTCCGGCGCGTGGCGAACTTCACAACGCGACTCCAACCCCTTGCGCTTGGCAACAAGACGCTTGAGTTCATCGCCCGGGCCATGGACGATGAAGCCGATTTCGCGGTTTTTCTGTGCAGAATGGGCAATACCCGCGACAACTGCCGCGGGCCCCTGATCGCCGCCCATGGCGTCAACCGAGATGATTGTACGGGCAGGGCCCGTCCTCGTCTGGTCTGTCCGAGCGGTCATTCGGCATATCGCCTTCGAGTGCTTAAGCCGCGTCGTCTTCCAAGTCGATCTCGTCAACGAGGCTCACGACTTCGCGATCAGCGTAGTGGCCGCAGGCGGCACAGACGTGATGCGGGCGCTTCAGCTCGCCGCAATTGGGGCATTCATTCGGGTTGCCCGCAACCAGCGAGTCATGCGCGCGGCGGTTGTTGCGGCGCGATTTCGATACTTTGTTCTGTTGGACAGCCATGTCACAACCTCAATTCCTGTGGGCCAGATGGCCCGGTTTCACGGGTGTACGCGGCTCTTAATCCGTAGTGAGCCGCCGGTTCAACCCTCAATTCCGATGAGAGCGCGAAAATACAGAGATTTGTTGCCGGGGCAAGCGATTCTTGACGCGTTGCGGCGCGGCCGTCTTCACTCTTCCCCCTTGAGTTGATCGCGCAGTGTCTTGAGGCCGGCAAAGGGCTTGGTATCCTCGTCGGTCAGTGGTTCCGCGCCCTCGGCGGTTGCGGTCATCTGGCCCAGTTCCGCGCCATCGCTGCGGGGCCAGGGCGGAAGCGCAAGGCTGAGCGCCTCGATCATCACCCGGCGCAGATCGATCTCTTGTCCCAAGGGTTCGAGCGTGTCGTCCTCGGGCATCTCCATCTCTTCTCCCGGGGCGAGATCCGGCGGTTCGGCGTCGGGGGAGAATCGGCGTGTGACGGATTCTTCGATGCGGGTCGTGACGGGGTCGAGCGTCACGACGCATCGCTGCACGACCGTGGCCCCCAAGGCGGCCGTGAGGAGCCAATCGGTGCGGCCCTCTGGCGAAATGCGCCCGCTGAGGCGCAGTTTGCGCAGGTCGAGAAGTCCGAGATCCTCTGCGATCTGCTTGCGCGTGGCAGCATCCGGTGTGATCTCGAACGGCATCTCGTCCTTGCCGCGCAGATGCGCGACGCGGATCACTTCGGGATTTTGCGTCTCATCGGGCATGTTTCCCTCTGCTTCCTTTCTTGAACCTGCAGGCCACCTTGATGTAAGCGGGATAAAAGCCGCGCGCGGCCATGACAAGAGGGCAGACATGACAGGTACCACATCCCGACTACTTCGCGGCCTTGTGCTGTGTGGTGTGCTGACCGTTGCGGCCTGTAGCGCCACCTACAAGAACCACGGCTATGTGCCGCCCGCAGATGACCTTCAGAACCTTATCGTCGGTGTGGATACACGCGCCACGGTGGATGATGTGGTGGGACCGCCGTCGCTGTCGGGAATGTCGGACGAGGGTGACTACTACTATGTCCGCTCACGCAAGCGCACCTGGGGCATGTTCCGCCCGCAGGTGGTCGAACGGACCGTGCTGGCGATTTCCTTCAACGATGATAACACCATCGCCAACATCGAGACGTTTGGGCTTGAGGACGGCAAGGTCGTGCCGCTGACGCGCCGTGTGACCGACAGCTCGGTCGTCGATAATGGCTTCTTGCGGCAGATGCTCGGTAACCTTGGGAACATCAATCCCTTCGCGAACGACACCGAATTCGGCAGCTAGCGTCGTCATGCGTCTGTCATGGCTTGTATGCTAGCGGGGCCTTGGCTAGGCTCACGCTGGCATGTGAAGAGGCTGCAATGACAGGCGAGAGGCGGTATCTGGCGCGGCGCGGCGTCGGCGACGAGGATATCCGGCGGGCACAAGCCCTGCGGGCGGTCGCATTCCTCGGTCAGGACAGTGGGCTTGATGTCGATCCCTTCGATGATATCTGTGATCACATATTGGTCGAGGAGAGCACGACGGGTCGGCTAGTCTGCTGTTTTCGTATTATGACCCTCTACGACGGCTGTGAGATCGCGCAGAGCTATTCGGCGCAGTTCTACGAATTGTCTGCCCTTGAGGAGTTTGACGGCAAGATGGCCGAGATGGGCCGGTTCTGCATCGCACCCGGCCTGAACGACCCCGATATCTTGCGCGTTGCGTGGTCTGCGATGACCCGGTTCGTGGATGAGCAGGGCATCGGGATGCTGTTTGGCTGTTCGTCGTTCAAGGGTGTGGACGCGGGCGATTATCTCGACGCTTTTGCCGTGCTGCGCGAGCGGCATCTGGCCCCGCATCGCTGGTGGCCGCGCGTCAAGGCACCAAGCGTCTTTCGATTCGCGCAACGCCTCAAGAGGCACAAACCCGATCTGAAATTGGCGATGCGTCACATGCCGCCGTTGTTGCGCACCTATCTGATGATGGGGGGCTGGGTGAGCGATCACGCGGTGATCGACCGCAACCTTGGCACGCTGCATGTCTTTACCGGGGTCGAGATCGGGGCCATTCCCGATACGCGAAAGCGGCTATTGCGGGCGATGGCTGGCTGAGGGTGCTTGACCGCGCCGGGGCGGCGGGATAGCCCGCGCTCATGGCACGTGCACCGCTTCTCCAACTCAACGATATTTCCCTCACCTTCGGGGGCGAGCCGACTTTTGACGCGCTATCGCTCGTCGTGCAGCCGGGTGACCGGGTGGCGCTGGTGGGGCGCAACGGATCCGGCAAATCGACGCTGATGAAGATCTTGGCCGGGCTGGTGGAACCGGACCGTGGCGAGCGCATCGTGACGCCCGGGACATCCGTGGGCTACATGGAGCAAGAGCCCGAAATGAAGGGCTTTGCCACCTTGGGTGAGTTCGCGATGAGCGAGTTGGACGCGGGCGAGATGTACCGCGTGGAGATGGCCGCCGAGGGGCTGAAATTCGATCCTGACCGCCCCGTAGAGACCGCCTCGGGCGGGGAGCGGCGGCGCGCGGCATTGGCCAAGCTGATGGCTGAGGCGCCCGAATTGATGCTGCTCGACGAGCCGACCAACCACCTTGATATCGAGGCAATCGGATGGCTGGAGACGCAGCTGCGCGAGACGCGCAAAGGGTATGTGCTGATCAGCCACGATCGCGCCTTTCTACGTGAGCTTAGCCGTGCAACCCTCTGGATTGATAGGGGAATGGTGCGCAGGCAGGAGCGCGGTTTTGAGGGATTTGAGGCCTGGCGCGACAAGGTCTGGGAGGAAGAGGACCAACAGCGCCACAAGCTCAACCGCAAGATCAAGGCCGAGGCCCGGTGGGCTGTCGAAGGCATCAGCGCGCGGCGCAAGCGCAACCAAGGCCGGGTGCGGGCGTTGCAGGAGTTGCGGGCAGAGCGCAGCAGTCAGATCCGCCGTCAGGGCACAGCGGCGATGGCGCTCGATTCGGGCCCGTCCTCGGGACGCAAGGTGATAGAAGCTAATGGAATTTCAAAGTGTTACGACGATAAGCTCATCTTGAGTGAGTTCAGCATCAAAATCCTGCGCGGGGATCGCGTGGCCTTTGTCGGGCCCAACGGCGTGGGCAAGACGACGCTTCTAAAAATGCTGATGGGCGAGGTCGCGCCGGATACCGGACGTGTGACCCACGGCACTAACCTGCTGCCCGCCGTTTTCGATCAGGCGCGCGCGCAGCTTGCGCCTGAAATGAGCCTGTGGGAGAGCCTGACCGGCGATATCGACATGCGCGTCTCGGGGCAGGCGGATCAGGTGCTGGTGCGCGGACAGCCGCGTCACGTGGTGGGCTATCTCAAGGATTTCCTGTTTGACGAACGGCAGGCGCGTGCGCCGGTCAAGTCCCTGTCAGGCGGGGAAAAAGCGCGGCTGTTACTGGCCAAGTTGATGGCGCGCGAGAGCAATCTGCTGGTGCTCGACGAGCCGACCAACGATCTCGATATCGAGACGCTGGACCTGTTGCAGGAACTGCTCGACGACTACGATGGCACGGTTCTGCTGGTCAGCCACGACCGGGATTTCCTGGACCGCGTGGCAAGCACGACCATCGCGATGGAGGGCGACGGGCACGCTACTACCTATGCTGGCGGCTGGAGCGACTACCGCGCGCAGCGGGGCCGGGATGAGGCCGCGCCGATGGAAAGAAAACTTGATAAAACAGAAGGTAAGGCGGCAAAGTCAAAGCAGGACAAGTCCTCGAAATTGAGCTTTACCGACAAGCATCGGCTGGAGGAACTGCCGGGGGTGATCGCGCGGCTGGAGGCCGAGATCGCCAAGCTGGAAGGGCTGCTTGCCGACGCCGATCTATTTACCCGAGAGCCGGTCAAGTTCAAGAAGGCGACCGAGGCCCTGAGCGCGCGGCAGGCGGCTCTGGCGCAGGCCGAGGAGGAGTGGCTGATGCTGGCGGAAAAGGCCGAGGCTGAGGGCTGATTTCACCTGTAAGTCGCGGAGTTGCGCGGCTATGCTCGCCCCTATGAGTGGATCGGATCGCAGCATGAGGGATCGTGTCAGGCTCTTGTACGAGGGCCGCTCAAAACGTGCCACGCGGTTTCGCTATGCGCTTTTGATTTTCGATGCAGTCTCGATCGTCTTTTTCCTCGCCACCGCGACCATGCCGCTCGGCGCGGGGTTGATTGCGGCGGATGCGGGGATTGCTGTGATCATCCTTGCGGATCTTGCCTGCCGGTTGTGGATCGCCGAGAACCGTCTGAGGCATTTGCGGCAAGTCTATGTGATCATTGATGTTCTGGTTCTGGCCTCGCTCGTTGCCGCGCCGTTTCTCGGGCAGGGTTGGGCGGCGCTGCGGTTGTTGCGGGCGCTGCGGCTGGTGCATTCGTATCACCTGCTCAAGGACCTGCGGCGTGATGTGCGGGTCTTTCGATTGCACGAGGATGCGATTGTCGCGGCGGTCAATCTGCTGGTGTTCATCTTTGCGATGACGGCGCTGGTTCTGGTGCTGCGCGGCGGGCAGGAGCCGGGGCTAAACACTTATGTCGACGCACTTTATTTCACGGTGACGACGCTGACCACGACCGGCTATGGCGACATTCTGATGACCACCGGCACCGGGCGATTGCTGGCCGTGGGCATCATGGTGGTCGGGGTCGGGCTGTTCCTGCGATTGGCGCGGGCGATCTTTCTGCCGGCCAAGGTGCGGCAGAAATGCGAGGGCTGCGGGTTGCTCAGGCATGACCCGGATGCGATCCATTGCAAGCATTGTGGGCGTGAAATCAAGATCGAGACCGAAGGCTCTGATTAGAGGGCTGTATCGCGTCGGTATTCTGTCGGTGTGTTTCGACGGCGCGCGGTGCGCGCGGTCCGGTTCACTTTCCTTAGACCTTTCGGGGTCTGATCCTCATCAAGCGGGCAAGAGGCCTGAACCGATGCGGGATCAAGGAGAGTGGCACGATGATACTGGATTTCTTCCGGCAGGGTCATGAGGCGGAGGCGCAGGCCGTTCCTGAGCAGAAGGCGAGCGCCGCGGGACGCGTCGTCGCCTGGGGCGGGGCCGGTCGCGTGGCGTGGAGCCCGCGTGACGTGGTGAGCCTTGCGCGGACCGGCTTTGCGGGCAATCCGGTGGGGTTTCGCTGTGTCAAGATGATCGCCGAGGCCGCCGCCGCCCTGCCGCTGGTCATGCAGGATGCCGAGCAACGCTTTGCGATGCACCCCGTGCTGAGCCTGATCAAGATGCCGAACCCGGCGCAAGGCCGCGCGGAACTGTTCGAGGCGCTCTATGGCCAGCTGTTGCTGACCGGCAATGGCTATGTCGAGGCCGTGGGCGCGGGTGGCGTGCCGGTGGAGTTGCACGTGCTGCGCTCGGACCGGATGAGCGTGGTGCCGGGCGCGGATGGCTGGCCGGTGGGCTATGAATATGCCGTGGCAGGGCGCAAGCATCGGTTCGATGTCTCCGAAGGCGCCCCCTGCATCTGCCATATCAAGAGCTTTCATCCGCAGGACGATCACTACGGGCTGTCGCCGTTGCAGGCGGCGGCGCAGGCGGCGGATGTGCATAATGCCGCGAGCCGCTGGTCGAAGGCGCTCTTGGATAATGCGGCACGGCCGTCGGGGGCGATTGTCTACAAGGGGGCCGAGGGGCATGGGGCGCTCGGCTCGGATCAGTATGACCGGTTGGTCGCCGAGATGGAGGTGCATCATCAGGGCGCGCGTAATGCGGGCCGCCCGATGTTGCTGGAAGGCGGGCTTGACTGGAAGCCGATGGGCTTCAGCCCGTCGGACATGGAATTTCAGAAGACCAAGGAGAGTGCGGCGCGCGAAATTGCGTTGGCCTTCGGCGTGCCGCCGATGTTGCTGGGCATTCCCGGCGACGCGACATTCGCCAATTACCAGGAGGCGAACCGGGCGTTCTACCGGCTGACGGTGTTGCCGCTGAGGTGTTGCGCAAGGTAGTGGTGGAGGCCCCGGTGTGGACCTACCCGGCGGCTGCGAGGGTAGCCGATGGACCGGATGCGGGTAAGCGGATCGAGGTGGCGCAGGTTTCGGCCAGTTTCGGGCCGGGGCGGTTTGCGGGGTTGGAGCTGTGATTTAGGGGGCCGGATTGGAGGCAGGTTTGGGCTGTTGCTACCATTGCCATTTCAGGGACAAGCCGCGCGGTGCCCGACCGCGGGTGGGCGTTGCAACCTCAGTGGGGTGCGCTTTATGGCAGCAAAATACTGCAACGATTGCGCGGGTTTGTGACCTTGCAAAAGCGCCCGCCCGGGGTGCGGTCGGGCGCTGCGCGGCGGCGCGTTCCGCGCCTTGATTCCGCGCATTGGGGTTGAACTTCAACGGCAGCAACAGGCCATAACCGGCCCGCCCCTGCCACCTTTAATCCTGGGCCCGGCAGCAAGGCCCTAGCGCCCCCGGATGCGCGGATCGAGCGCGTCGCGCAGGCCGTCGCCCATGTAGTTGATCGACAGCACCGTGAGCGAGATCGCGAGGCCGGGCCAGAACACCCGCTCGGGGTAGTCCTGCAGATATTGCGTCGCATCGTTCAGGAGCCGCCCCCAAGTCGGGAAATCGGGCGGAAAGCCGAGGCCCAGGAACGACAGTGCGCTTTCGGTGATGATCGCATTGGCGATGCCAAGCGTGGCCGAGACCATGATCGGCGACATCACGTTGGGCAGGATATGCCGGGTGATGAGATTGAAATTGGTGGTCCCGATGGAGCGGGCGGCGAGGATGAATTCGCGCTCCTTCAGGGCCAGAACATCGCCGCGCACGATCCGCGCCGTGGGCATCCAGCTGGTGACGCCGATGGCCACCACGATCAGGATGAAGATGCCCATTTCCGGACCGAACATGCCGTTCAGCGCCTCGCGGAACAGAAGCACCATCACCAGTAGCAGCGGCAGCAGCGGCAGCGACAGGAAGAGGTCGGTAAAGCGCATGAGCGGCCCGTCGAGGCGGCGGAAGAACCCGGCCAGAACGCCGATCAGCGAACCCAGCACCAGCGCCAGCAGCATCGCCGTCAGCCCCACGGCGATGGAGGTGCGCCCGCCTTCCAGCATCCGCGCCAGCGTATCGCGGCCCAGCTGGTCGGTGCCGAAGGGATGCGCGAGAGTGGGCCCCTGATTGCGCGAGCGGATGTCGATATAGGTGGCGTCATAGGGCCAGATATAGGGCCCGAGAAAGACCGCGAGGATGATGAACAACAAAACCAGCCCGCCGGCGAGCGCGCCGCGGTGGCTTTTGAACTGGTCCCAGACATCGCGCCAATGGCTGCGCGGCGGGGCGGTCGGGCCCTCATCCGCGAGGGCGGTGATCGGTTTGGGGGTGTCAGTCATAGCGGATCCTCGGGTCGAGCACGCCATAGAGCACGTCTGCGACGATATTGAAGAACACGATGAGCACCGCGATCATGAAGGTCACGGTCTGCACCATCGGCAGGTCATTGGCCTGAATGGCGGTGATCAGAAGCTGGCCAAGGCCGTTCACCTTGAAGATCTGCTCGGTGATGATCGCGCCGCCGAAGATGTAAGGAACCCCGAGCGCGATCACCGTGACCACCGGGATCATCGAGTTGCGCAGCACATGCACCATGACGACCGCCCATTCCGACAACCCCTTGGCGCGGGCGGTGCGCACATAATCCTGGTTGAGATTGTCGAGCATCGAGGCGCGCATGAAGCGGCTGATCTGCGCCGTGGTCTGCAAGGCCAGCACCATCACCGGCATGACCATCTGCAGGATCTGTTTCTTGAAGGTCTCCCAGTCGACGACCTCCAGCGTGGTATCGTAGATCGAGGGCAGCCAGCCGAGCTGCACCGAGAAGATCACGATCACCAGCACGCCCGAGAAGAACGGCGGCACCGAGTAGCCCACCATGGTGATGAACGTGCCCGCCTGATCGAAGAGCGAATATTGCCGGTAGGCGGAATAGATGCCGATGGGCAGGGCAATCAGGATGCCCACCACATAGGACATCGCCACCACCCACAGGGTCTGCGGCATGCGCTGCACGATCACGTCCATGACCGGCGAGCGGAACTGCCAGCTGAGCACGCGCTGCTGGCCTTCGGCCAGGGCCGTGCCGAAGATATGGTCGAAGAGCAGCATCGGCTCGACCACGAAGAACTGGTACATCCATTTGAAAAAGCGCACATGGGTCGGCTCGCCCAGGCCCAGTGCCTCGCGCATGCGTTCCTTGACCTCGGGCGGCACGGTCAGCGGCACCTGTGCCATCGGGTCGCCGGGGGCGAGTTCGAGCAGCAGGAAGATCACGAGGCTGATGAATAGCAGCGTGGGGATCGAGAGCACGAGCCGTCGGATCGTAAAAGTCAGCATGTGCGGCGCCTCTGCGGGGTATTCAATGAAAAGAGGGGCCGGGCATGCGCCCGGCCCTTATCCGGCGCGGGCCGGATCACTCCTTGATGCGGTACCAGTCAGCCGCGTTCCACAGCTCGGTATCCCACACGTTCAGCACCACGCCGCCCAGGGTGTTGGACTTGGCCGAGACCCGGCCACGGTGAACGAGGGGAATGATCACGTTGGCGTCTCTGGTGATCATGTTGTTGAGCTTGATGGCGATCTCGGCCCGCTCGTTCAGGTCCGCCGTGCGGCCCAGCTCCTTGACCAGTTCGTCATATTCCGGGTCGCAGAAGCGGTTGATGTTCTCGCCCTGCCACTGGCTCTCGGGGCGCGGGGCCTTGCCGCATGTGCGCGAGGCGAGATAGTTCTGCGGGTCGGTGCCGTCGAAGAGGTTGGCGTACATCTCCACATCGGCATAGAACTTCTGGAAGGTGTCCGGGCTACCCGGATCGCCGCCGAAGAACACCGAGGCCGAGATGTTGCGCAGTTCGGTCTCGACGCCGATCTCCGACCACCACTGCTTGATCAGCGCCTGAAAATCCTGGCGCACGGCATTGGTCGAGGTCTGGAACAGCAGCGAGAGTTCCACGCCGTCCTTGTCGCGCACGCCGTCACCGTCGCTGTCGGTCCAGCCGGCCTCGTCGAGCAGCGCCTTGGCCCCTTCGATATCCTGCGTCAGGCATTCGGTATTGTCGGAGGCGTAGATATCCGGGCCGGGGACCCAGTTGCAGGTCGGCTTGCCCGCCTTGCCATAGCCGATCTCGGTCAGCAAAACGCGGTCGATCGCCATGGAGAGCGCCTGACGCACTGCCGGGTCGGTGAGGAACGGGTGCGGATGCGCCGCCGTGGCGCGTTCGCCCTCGGGCAGGTCGGGCGATGGATCGGTCAGGTTGACCTCGATCCGCTCGACCAGCGTGCCGAAGGCGGCAAGCGCCTCGCCCTGGCCTGCCTCTTCCATGTTGGCGATCACGTCGGGCGCAAGCTGCAGGTTCCAGGCGTAGTCGAATTCGCCGGTTTCCAGCACCGCGCGGCCTGCCGCCGTGGCATCGCCGCCGCCCTTGAAGGTCATGGTGGCAAAGGCGGGCTTCTCGGGGTCGCGATACTCGGGATTGGCCGAGAGCGAGATCACGTCATTGGGGCGGAACTCGTCCACCTTGAACGGTCCGGTGCCGATGGGGGCAAAGTTTTCCTCGGCGCATTCCGAGGCCCGTGCTCCGGTGCATTCGGCATATTGCGCGGCCTGGATGATCGGGGATTGTCCGCCCATGAAGGGGCCGTAGGGGTTGGGTTGGGCGTCGGCGAAATTGACCTTCACGGTCAGGTCGTCGATCACCTCGACCGACTCCACGCCCTCGAACTTGGCAAGCTGCGCGCAGCCGCCCTCGGGGTTCATGCAGTAATCGGCGGTGAATTTCACGTCCGTGGCGGTGAAGGCCGTGCCGTCGGACCATGTCAGCCCCGGCTTGATCTTCCAGGTGATCGACTTGAGGTCCTCGGCGACGCCGCCGTTCTCGACGGTTGGGATTTCCTCGACGAGATACGGAACCATCTCGCCTTTCTCGTTGTAGCGCCCGAGCGGTTCGATCACGAGGCTCGCCGCCTCGATCTCCTTGGTGCCGCCGGACAGGTAGGGGTTCATGATCGACGGCGCCTGCCAGTAGATCACGTTGACATGGCCGTCGGCACCGCGTTCGGCATGGGCCGCAAGGCCAAGGCACGACGCAGCGGTTGCCCCGAGAAGCAGGGATTTCAGGGTCATGGGGTTTACTTCCTCCGGTGTTGGACAGCTCTGGTTCGGCCATCTCGTTTTCGGTTTTGCCGACTTTTGCCGGGCTTGGCGTGGCGGAAAAGAGGACGGGGGCACACGCTTGTACCCGCACCGCATCCCCGCCGGTTCGTGCATCACAGACCGGATTCGGGCAAAAAGCAAGGGGCGCATTCTGCGATTTCCGCAATCTGACGTGATCGAATGTACATGGTTTGACACTGAACCCAGAAAGTGAGTAGCGTTTCGGCATTGCCCCTCATGGATGAGAAAAGGCCGCGCCGCATGCTGGACACCCCGATTGCCCGGATCGAGAATCTTCGGGTCACCTTCGAGACCAAGGATGGCCCGGTGGTGGGGGTCGAGGATGTGTCCTTTGAGGTCAATCCCGGCGAGACCGTCTGCATCGTGGGCGAATCGGGATCGGGCAAGTCGGTATCGTCGCTGTCGCTGATGCGGCTCATCGAATATGGCGGCGGGACCATCGCGGGCGGGCGGATGCTATTTGATCGCCGCGAGGGGGGCGAGGTCGATCTTGTGCAGACCGAACAGGGGCTGATGCGCACGATCCGGGGCAATGAGATCGGGATGATCTTTCAGGAGCCTATGACCGCGCTCAACCCTGTGTTCACCGTGGGGCGGCAGCTGTCCGAGGGGCTGCGCGTGCATCGCGGTATGGACAAGCGGCAGGCCCGTGCGCGGGCGCTGGAGCTTTTGAAGGAGGTGCGCATCCCCGAGCCGGAGCGCCGTCTCGATCAATATCCGCATGAATTGTCTGGCGGGATGCGGCAGCGGGTGGTGATCGCCATGGCGCTGGCCTGCAAGCCGCGCCTGCTGATCGCGGACGAGCCGACGACGGCGCTTGATGTGACCATTCAGGCCGAGATCCTGGCGCTGATGGACCGCTTGAAGCGCGACACCGGGACGGCGGTGATCTTTATCACGCATGATATGGCGGTGGTGGCGCAGATGGCCGACCGGGTGGTCGTGATGTTCCGCGGCAACAAGGTCGAGGAGGGCACCGTCGAGCAGATCTTCGAGGCGCCGAGCCATGATTATACCAAGGCGCTGCTGGCCGCCGTGCCGAAGCTGGGCGAGATGCGCGGCAAAGCCTATCCCGAACCGATGAAGCTGGTGGGCGCGGATGCGCAGGATATCAAGCCGATCGAGGGCAGTGACGAGGAGCTGTTGCACGTCAAGGGCCTGACCACGCGGTTCGCCGTGAAGGGCGGGTTCTTTCGCCGGACGGTGGCGAATGTGCATGCGGTCGAGGATCTGTCCTTTTCGCTCGCCAAGGGCCGCACGCTGAGCCTTGTGGGCGAGAGCGGGTGCGGGAAATCCACCGCCGGGCGGTCGATCCTGCGGCTGGTGGAGCCGATGGCGGGCGAGGTGGTGCTGGATGGCACCGATATCATCGCGCTCGATCCCGGTGATCTGCGAAAGGCCCGTGTCGATATGCAGATGGTCTTTCAGGACCCGTTCGCGAGCCTCAATCCGCAGATGAAGCTGGCCGATCAGGTGGCCGAGCCGATGCGCAATTATGGCCTTGTGAGCCGGTCGGAAATGGATGACCGGGTGGCGATGCTGTTTGATCGGGTGGAATTGCCGCGCTCGTTTTTGCGGCGGTTTCCGCATGAGTTGTCGGGTGGGCAGCGGCAGCGGGTTGCGATTGCCCGCGCACTGGCCCTGAACCCCAAGCTGATCGTGGCCGACGAGGCGGTGAGCGCGCTTGACGTGAGCGTGCAGGCGCAGGTGCTGAATCTGATGATGGAATTGCAGGCCGAACTGGGGCTGAGCTATCTCTTCATCAGCCATGACATGGCGGTGGTCGAGCGGGTGAGCCATGATGTCGGCGTCATGTATCTGGGCCGGATCGTCGAGCGGGGGCCGCGCGCCGCCGTCTTCGAAAACCCGCAGCACCCCTATACGCAGGCGTTGATGAAGGCCGTGCCGGTCGCCGATCCGCGCCGCCGGAAATCCGAGAAGGACCTGAATTTCAAGCCGATCCCGTCGCCGATCCATCCGGTCGGATACGAGCCGGGGCCGTCGGAATACAAAGAGGTGGACCCGGGCCATTTCGTGCTGACCTCGGATAGCGGCTATTGATCATGACCCAGAGACTTTCGCCGGTCGAGCTGATGACGACGCTCGTGAGCTTTCCAACCGTGAGCCGTGACAGCAATCTGCCGCTAGTGGATTGGGTCGAGGACTATCTGCGCGAGCATGGCATCACCGCGCATCGCCATTATGACGAGACCGGCGAGAAGGCCGCGCTGTTCGCCCATGTCGGACCGGAGGTCGAGGGCGGTGTGGTCCTGTCGGGGCATACCGACGTGGTGCCGGTGGATGGCCAGCCGTGGACCAGCGATCCGTTTACCGTGGAGGAGCGAGACGGCAAGTATTTCGGGCGCGGTTGCGTTGACATGAAGGGTTTTGACGCGCTTGCCATCTGGGCACTGGTCGAGGCGCATCATGCGGGCGTCGCGCGGCCTCTGCAACTGGCGCTGAGCTATGACGAGGAGGTGGGCTGCGTCGGTGCGCCGCCGATGATCGAGCGGATGCTGGAGGTCTTGCCACGCGCGGAGCTTGCGATCATCGGAGAGCCGTCGACCCTGCAGGCCGTCACCGGCCACAAGGGGGGGCTGGGCTATGACGTGCATGTGGTGGGCTTCGAGGTGCATAGCTCGATCATGCATCGCGGGGTCAACGCGATCATGGCTGCCGCGCCGCTGATCGACTGGGCCAATCAGCAGAACGCCGAAAACCGGGCGCGCACGCCGTCAGAGCTTGGGTCAATGTTCGAGCCGCCCTGGACAACGCTGCATGTCGGCCAGATCTCGGGCGGTACGGCGCATAACATCACCGCCAAGGACTGCCGTTTCGGCATGGATTTCCGCGTCGTGCCGGGTGAGGACCCCGAGGAGTGGGGCGCGCGGTTCGAGGCGCGGGTCGCAGAGGCCGAGGCTGAGATGCAGGCGGTGCATCCCGACACGCGGATCGAGCTGCGCCGCAAGTTCCGGGTGCCGGGGTTGCAGCCGGAAGAGGGCGGCGCGGCGGAGGGGCTGGCGCGGCAGATCACCGGTGACAATGGCCGCCACGTGGTCAGCTACGGCACCGAGGCGGGGCAGTTTCAGGAACGCGGTTATTCGGCGGTGATCTGCGGGCCGGGCGATATCGCGCAGGCGCATCAGCCGGACGAGTTCATCACCGTGGCGCAGTTCGAGGCCGGGCATGATTTCATGCGGCGGCTGGTCGAGAAATTGCGGGGCTGAGGCCTGCCCCGGTCGATGCGCGAATGGCCCGGAAATCCCGGGACCGATCCGCCGCATCAAACGCGTTATTTGATGAAGCTGCCATCGCGCAACTCTCGCATGGCCTGACGCAATTCATCTTGTGTGTTCATAACGATCGGGCCATGCCATGCCACCGGCTCTTGCAGCGGCGCGCCCGAGATCAGCAGAAAGCGCACGCCATCCTCGCCCGCCTGCACGGTGACCTCGTCGCCGGTGCCGAAGCGCACCAGCGTGCGGTCGCCGGACGGGTCGCGCAGATGGAGCTCCTGTCCCGCCACCTCTTTTTCCAGCAGCACGCCGGTTGGCCGCGAGGCATCGGCAAAGGCCCCGGACCCGGCGAAGACATAGGCAAAGCTGCGCCGGTAGGTGTCGACGCGAAAGGTTTTCCGCACCCCCGGCGGCACTGAGATATCGAGATATTGCGGGTCGGCGGCAATGCCGTCCACCGGGCCGCGCCTGCCCCAGAATTCGCCTACGATCACCCGCACGCGGGTGCCGTCATCGTCGATGATCTCGGGGATATCGGAGGACGTCACATCCTGATAGCGCGGTGCGGTCATCTTGAGCGGGGCGGGCAGGTTGGCCCAAAGCTGAAAGCCGTGCATCTGCCCGGCGGCGTTGCCGCGTGGCATTTCCTGATGCAGGATGCCCGACCCGGCGGTCATCCATTGCACATCGCCCGCGCCCAAAGTGCCCGTGTTGCCGAGGCTGTCGCCATGGGCCACCGCGCCTTCGAGGACATAGGTGATCGTCTCGATGCCGCGATGCGGGTGCCACGGAAAGCCCTTGGCATAGCGCGCCGGATCATCGTTGCGGAAATCGTCGAAGAGCAGGAACGGATCAAGTTCGGACGGGTCGTGAAAGCCGAAGGCACGGTGCAGGTGCACGCCTGCGCCCTCCATCGTGGGCTGCGCGGGGCGGGTTTCGAGAACGGGTCTGATCGACATGGGTGTCTCCTTTCAGACCCTTAGATAAGCATGCGTGCCGCGCGGGGGCAGGGGGCGGTCTGTTAGCAAGCAAAGGGTCGCTGTGCGTTTTTGACGATCCCCCTCGCCAAGCCGGGGCAGGCGGGGTAAACGCGCGGGGCAAAGGGAGACGCGCGATGATTGACGATGAAGACGTGCAGGTGGTGCTGACCGCTTCGGCGGGGCGCCGGGTGATCGGCGTGGGGTCCGTGGCGGGGCTGGGCCTGATCCTGCTCTATCTCGCGCTGGTGCAATCCCCGAGCCTGGGCTGGCAGGTCTTCATGGTGGGGTTCGGCACCGGGGCGCTGTGGCTGGCGCAGCGCATGTGGCAAGCGACCACGTTGCGACTGGTGCTGTCGCCTGCGGGCCTGACATGCAGCGACGGGCGCGTCGTGGCGGAAATGGACGAGATTATCGGGGTGGACCGGGGGGCGTTCGCCTTCAAGCCCTCGAACGGCTTCATGCTCAAGCTCAGCCGCAAGGGTCCGTTTGCTTGGGAGCCGGGAATCTGGTGGCGGATCGGGCGGCGCGTGGGGGTGGGGGGCGTGACGCCCGGCACCCCGGCCAAGGTCATGGCCGAGATGATTCAGGAACGCATCACGCAGCGCGGGGCCGATTGATCGGGGGCTGGCCTAGCTGGTCGTGTTGCTGGTGTTGCAGACGTCGATGTGGCACAGCTGCGGTGCGAACCGCAGCGTCATGAACATCCGCGCCTCGATCGGAAATTCACGGAACACACCGCCGAGCGTGACGGACGGCCGGTAAGGCGACAGGCTTTCGACGAGGATCATTTCCTGACCGTTGAGCATGGCCGGAAAGAAGTCATCGGCATCCTGGACCATCGCCTGAGTCATTTCCTGGAACGCCCCGTCACCGCGGAGTTCCGACCAGCGCAATTCGAAGAAATCCACATTGTTGTCAGGGTCGAGGTGACGGCGGACGACGGTGATCCGCAACTGGCCGATGTCGGAGCGCGTCAGGTCGTCGAAAAGCGTTTTCGCGTTGTCGACATAGGTGTCGTCAATCGGCGTGCCGTTGTTCTGCTCGCGCGAAAGGATGTCGGCGATCGTGTAGGTCGCTTTCTCGGTCAGGCTTTGCTGGCGGAAGGCGCCATAGGCCTCGTAGGAAAAGAACAGGCCGATCGTCAGGAACGGGGCCATGATCACGGTTTCGAGGGCGGCGGTGCCGCGTTCGTCCGACCAGAATGATCCGAACAGTCGCTTCAAAAGGGAAGGTTTCATATCAAATCGGCTCCTGCACAAAGGCACTGGTGGCAACGATAAGCGCCTCGCCATTGGGATCCTTGAACACCGCGCGGCCCAGCCATTGCGACGGGTAAATCGGTGTATACTTGGCGCAGGCGCGCAGCATCATAAGCTGGTTTTCCCCGCCGGGTGTAAATTCACGCAACGGCTTGGATTCATCGGCGGCATCGGTGCAATCCGGAGACGGATCAAGCTGGGTAAAGTTGCGCAGGTCGGTCGGGACCATTTCGAGGCGCAGCTTGTTCGCGCAATCGGGGATGATCAGCGAATTGTCGCAGATGATATCCTTGATGTCGTCATGTTGCGGCGCACTGCCTGTGCCGAGGCGGATTTCGCGGACCGCGATGTCGAGACCGCGTTCCAGCATGGTCGCGCGCAGCGTCACGAAACCCAGTTCGATCGAAAAGAACATGAACGAGAAGAAGAGCGGGGCCACCATCACGAATTCGAGCGAGGCGGTGCCCTTTTCGTCCCGCAGGTATCGGCGTACGCGCCGTGCGAACGACCGTGTCATTGGGTCAGCCTCAACTGCTTGACGTTGACCGCGATGGTGTTGAACACGGTCTTGACGTTGAACTTGGTCGCGTTGAAATGGTGCGAGGTGGTCGAGGCGCAGTCGCGCAGTTTGTTCGCCGCGCTGGCCTGACTGCCCATTTCGAACGCCACCGTGTAGATCGTGATCCCCGCAGCATTGGCGGCGTCGCAGATGTCCTCCATCTGCGCGTCCTTCTTGCCCGGGGTGATCGCTTTGCTCCCGGAGGACCCGAATTCGTTGTAAGGGCCCCAGCTGCCTGTCTTGTTCTTGTAGTATTCGGGCGTCATCAGGCCCCACGCAATATCCCAGTCAATGCGCTCATGCGATATGTAGCCAGGTATGTTGGTAATGTCGCTGTTCTGGAAAATCGCGCCGGTTTCCGTGTTGTAAAAGTCATCATAGTGCGGGCTGTAGAGAAAGAAGGAGGTGGTTTGACCGCCAGATGCGCGATACTTGCAATCGTAACGTGACCAGCTGCAGTATTGCTCGTACTGGCTGCCGTACCAGCGGCGGCTGGTATCGTAACGATCATAAAGGTAGTGAAACTCCTGCTCTTGGTAGGTCACCTCATAGAGGTTGGAGTTTTCGCCACGATACTGAGCCGGTAGCCGGTAGCTATAGTCGTTCTTGCCGTCGCTCATGACCAGCATCACCTTGAGCGTGTCGCCGGTATCATAGGTGGCGGGCATGTTGCTCAGCAGCGGATCAACATCGTGATACGTCACCGTATTTCCGTTTCCGTCGATCTTGGTCTTGGTCACCTGCAAGGCGGTCACGACCGGTGCGAAAGCGGGGTCGAGCAGGGCTGCGCCCCACTTGATGCCCTCGTTGGTGCTGGTACTGCCGGCGGCCTGCAGGGAGTTGATCTTACCCTCGATCACGGATTGCTTGGTGGCGTAGGGCAGGATCTGAAAGAAGTCCTCGGGATAGCAGGTCTGGTTGTAAGTGTCGCCTGACCCCCACGCGAACGAATCGTTGGACAGATCCCCGAACGTGGTGCCGCGCTTGGAGGTGTAGAGCATCTGCTGATAGACTGTGGCCGGGTTCATTGCGGCGCTGTCGTAATCCGCGTCGCTGAACTCGAGGCACCGCGAATATTGATGGGTCGTGCTGACGTTGAGCGCCTCGAAAAGGCTTTTCGGGGGGGACACGGACCAGCTATAGGGCACGATCGAGATAACGGCGTCGCGTTCTTCGGTATTTTCCATAACCGTCTGGACGAATTCGACCGCTGCGGGGCGCAGTGCGGTCATGCGTGAACCCTGCATCGAGCCGGAGTTGTCGAGCACCATGGCGACTTCGAGTTTCGGGATCGTGACCTCGGCGGTGGCACCGGCGGAGGATTGGAGTTGATCCACAGCGGCGAATTTCATCAGGTAGGTGTCGATGATGCGCACAGCGCGGGCGCTGACCTTGGCGGAATTGAGCTTGATGTCGATTTCGTCTTCTTGTTCGGCCAGCAGGTACGCGCCGAGCCCGGCCTTGTCGAAGTAATCCTCGATTACGTCGCGCGCCTGGGCGCTGGTGCTGGCCTGTGCGCCGGCTAGGACTGCGCGGTCGAGCGTGGCCTGGAGGCTGGCACGGGCGGTTTCCTGACGCATCGTATCAAGGGCGATCCCGCCCATGACGAGCATCATGACGAACACGACGAACGAGAAGGCCGTGACGGAGCCATCCTCTTTGTTCAGAAACTTGTGAATGGGCCGCGAGGCGAGCGCGGTCCCATTTTTCAACAGGGCGGTCAGGCCCGGTTTCCTCGGAGCTTGCTCTACACGCATTCTGATCACCTCTTAATGACCTCAAAGGCCCCCGAAACCATAAGCTGGCACACATTATGCACCATTGGTCTCTATCCCAGTTCATTATGGTCGAATTATGGCCGAAAGGGGAAAGAAATCGAAAGTTAACTCATTTAAATCAACAATATAGAAAGGCGGGGCTTATCGTTGCCTCTGGCGCGACAAACCGGGCGTTTCGGGATTGTGTAAGACCACGGAGGCCGTGGACCAGGTTACGGGTGGACAATCGTGGCACAGCCCTTAACCATCCCAGCAGCCACATGCCGGAGACTCGGCCAGAGACTCGGAGCGTCTAGTGTTCGCGTGACTGTGGCACAACAGGGAGGGAGTTGTAATGACCGCCAAGAGAGAACCGACATTCCGCGAAAGCGTGGATCTGATGTTCAACCGCGCCGTGGCACTGATGGAATTGCCGCCGGGGCTTGAGGAAAAGATCCGCGTCTGCAACGCCACATATACCGTGCGGTTCGGGGTGCGTCTGCGCGGGCAGATCCACACTTTCACCGGCTATCGCAGCGTCCATTCCGAGCACATGGAGCCCGTCAAGGGCGGCATCCGCTATGCCATGGGGGTCAATCAGGACGAGGTCGAGGCGCTGGCGGCGCTGATGACCTATAAGTGCGCGCTGGTCGAGGCCCCGTTCGGTGGCTCCAAGGGGGGGCTGCGCCTCGATCCTCGCGAGTGGGAAGAGCATGAGCTTGAGATGATCACCCGCCGCTTTGCCTATGAGCTGATCAAGCGCGACCTGATCCATCCCGCCCAGAACGTGCCGGCCCCCGACATGGGCACAGGCGAGCGCGAGATGGCCTGGATCGCGGATCAGTACAAGCGCATGGCCACCACCGATATCAATTACCGCGCCTGTGTCACCGGCAAGCCGATCCATGGCGGCGGCATTCAGGGCCGGACCGAGGCGACGGGGCGCGGCGTGCAATATGCGCTGCGCGAGTTCTTCCGTCATCCCGAGGATGTCGCGGCGGCGGGCATGTCGGGCAAGCTCGACGGCAAGCGCGTGGTGGTGCAGGGCCTTGGCAACGTGGGCTATCACGCGGCCAAGTTCCTGAGCGAGGAGGATGGCTGCAAGGTCACCGCGATCATCGAGCGCGACGGTGCGCTGATCGACGAGAGCGGCCTCGATGTGGAGGCGGTGCGCAACTGGATCGCGCGTCATGGCGGCGTTGATGGCTATCCGGACGGCAAATATATCGCTGACGGGACCAAGGCGCTGGAAAACGAGTGCGAGATTCTCATCCCGGCGGCGATGGAAGGGGTGATCAACCTCGAGAATGCCGCGCGGATCAAGGCGCCGCTGATCATCGAGGCGGCGAATGGCCCGGTCACGGCCGGGGCCGACGATATCCTGCGCCAGAAAGGCACGGTGATCATTCCCGACATGTATGCCAATGCGGGCGGCGTGACCGTGTCCTATTTCGAATGGGTCAAGAACCTCAGCCATATCCGCTTTGGTCGGATCGGGCGGCGTCAGGAAGAGGCGCGGCACCAGTTGATCATCGACGAGTTGGAGCGGCTTGACGCGCATCTGGGCGATAACTGGCAGATGAGCCCGCATTTCAAGCAGCAATACCTGCGCGGTGCGGGTGAGTTGGAGCTGGTGCGCTCGGGGCTCGACGATACGATGCGCAGCGCCTACCAGTCGATGCGCGAGGTCTGGCA
The DNA here is from genome assembly GCF_900109855.1 of Roseovarius tolerans. Lineage (GTDB taxonomy): Bacteria > Pseudomonadota > Alphaproteobacteria > Rhodobacterales > Rhodobacteraceae > Roseovarius > Roseovarius tolerans. The sequence continues at coordinate 28,070 of NZ_FOBO01000008.1, forward strand.
CAACCGTCAGGACGTGACCGATCTGCGCACGGCAGCGTATCTGGTGTCCATCGCCAAGGTCGCGGCGAGCTATCGCGCCATGGGTCTGTAACAGGGCTCTGAGGCGCGCAGGTCGCGCACGGGCCGGGAAATGGCGGGAAAGATGGCAGAGCTTCGGCTCTGCCGTTGCTATTGAAGATGAGACTTGGTTCAGTCGCGTCGGATCACGGAGAAGGGGGCGGGCATGCGGTTTTCGGGGCTGCGGGTTCTGAAGGAAGGGCTGACCGGCAACAGGGGCTGGCAGGCGCATTGGCGCGATGCCACGCCGAAATCCGACTATGACGTGGTGATCATCGGTGGTGGCGGGCATGGCCTCTCGACCGCCTATTACCTGGCCAAGAAACACGGCATCACAAATGTCGCGGTGCTGGAAAAAGGCTATCTCGGCGGCGGCAACGTGGGCCGCAACACCACCATCGTGCGGGCCAATTATTTCCTGCCGGGCAATTCGGAATTCTACAGCCATTCCCTGAAGCTCTGGGAGGGGCTGGAGGAGGATCTCAACTACAACGTCATGCATTCGCAGCGCGGGCAGATCGTACTGTTTCACTCCGACGGGCAGCGCGATGCAGCCGCACGGCGCGGCAACGCGATGCGCAATCAGGGCGACGATGCGGAACTCTTGAGCGTGGCGGAGCTCAAACGCATGGTGCCCTATCTCGATTACGAGCAGGCGCGGTTTCCGATCTATGGCGGCCTCTTGCAGCGGCGCGCGGGCACCGCGCGGCATGACGCGGTGGCCTGGGGCTATGCGCGGGGGGCGAGCGACCGGGGTGTGGACCTCATCCAGAATTGCGAGGTGACGGGGGTCGACATCGAGAATGGCCGGGTGCGCGGCGTTCAGACCACGCGCGGCGCCATTCGCGCGAAGAAACTGGCGATTGTCGTCGCCGGGCGCTCGTCTCAGGTGGCGGCGATGGCGGGGATGCGCCTGCCGATCGAGAGCCATGTGCTGCAGGCCTTTGTCACCGAGGGGCTGAAACCCTGCATCGACCACGTGATCAGCTTTGGCATGGGGCATTTCTATATCAGCCAGTCCGACAAGGGCGGGCTGGTCTTTGGCGGTGATCTCGACATGTATGCGTCCTATGCCGCGCGCGGCAACCTGCCGCTGGTCGAGCATGTGATGGAGGCGGGGATGACGCTGATGCCAATGATCGGCAACGCAAGCGTGCTGCGTAGCTGGGGCGGGATCATGGACATGTCGCCCGACGGCTCGCCCGTCATCGACCATGCGGGGATCGACGGCCTCTATCTCAATTGCGGCTGGTGTTATGGCGGGTTCAAGGCGGTGCCGGGGTCGGGGCACGCGATGGCGCATCTGATCGCCACCGACCGACCGCATCCGGCGGCCACGGGGTTCCGGCTGGATCGCTTTGCGACCGGTCGGGGGCTGATGGACGAGGAAGGCACCGGCGCGCAGCATAACCTGCATTGAGTTGGGCGGAGAGGGCGGAGTTTTGAGTATTTTTGGCAAGATGAAAGCGCAAGTGAGATGAGACTTGTCTGTCCGGTCTGTGGCGAGCGGGATCGCCGCGAGTTCTATTATCAGGGCGCGGCGCTGGCGCGGCCCGATGGGAGCGATTGGGGGCCGGATTGGGAGGATTACCTGCATAACCGCGACAACCCGGCGGGTGTGACGCGCGATCTTTGGCAGCATGAGCAGGGCTGCGGGGCCTGGCTGATCGTGACCCGCGACACGGTCACGCATGAGGTTTTGGCCGTGGCGCTGGCGGCGGAGGCGGGCGCATGAGGGTTGAGGGCAAGGGGTTGGTCGACCGCGAGCGCCCGGTTTCGTTTCGTTTCGACGGGCGGGACTATCAGGGGTTTGCGGGCGACACGCTGGCCTCGGCGCTGCTGGCGAACGATGTGCGGATGGTGGCGCGGTCGTTCAAGTATCACCGCCCGCGCGGCGTGATGACCGCAGGTAGCGAGGAGCCGAATGCGCTGATAGCGCTGGGGCAGGGGGCGGCGCAGGAGCCGAACCTGCGCGCGACCACGGTCGAGTTGCACGAGGGGCTCTGGGCGCGCAGTCAGAACCGCTGGCCGACGCTGGGGCTCGATCTGCTGGCGGTGAATGATCTCTTTGCGCCGGTTCTTGGGGCGGGGTTCTATTACAAGACCTTCATGTGGCCCCGCGCGTTCTGGGAGCGCGTCTACGAGCCGGTGATCCGTCGTGCCGCTGGGCTGGGGGGGCTCTCGGGCGCGGCGGCGCTGGACCGTTATGAGCGGGCCTTTGCCCATTGCGATCTGTTGGTGATCGGCGGCGGGTCTGCCGGGCTGATGGCGGCGCGCGCGGCCGCAGAGGCGGGCGCGGATGTGATCCTCGCCGAGGAGGACACGCGGCTTGGCGGGCGGTTGCTGGCCGAGAGCGAAGAGGTCGACGGGGTGCCTGGCGTGGCGTGGGTGGAGGAGATCGCGGCCGAGTTGGCCGCGATGCCCAACGTTCGGATCATGACGCGCATGGCCGTGACGGGGGCCTATGATCAGGGCACGTATGGGGCGCTGGAACGGTTGGCGCCGGATGTGGCGGAGCGCGCCCACGCGCCAAAGGGATGTTTCTGGCGGATCGTGGCGCGGCGCACGGTGCTCGCGGCGGGGGCGCTGGAGCGGCCGGTGGCCTTTGCGGGCAACGACCGGCCCGGGGTGATGATGGCGGGCGCGGTGCGCGCCTATCTCAACCGCTGGGGCGTGGTGCCGGGGCAGAGCACGGTGGTCTTTGGCAACAATGACAGCGCGCATCGCACGGTGGCGGATTTGCAGGAGGCGGGGGTGCATGTGGCGGCGCTGGTTGACTCGCGGCATTATGCGCGCTGCGATCTCGACGTGCCGTTCTACCCCGGTGCGCATGTCTGTGGGACAGCCGGGCGGCGCGGGCTGGAGGCGGTGACGATTGCCACGCCTGCGGGCGAGACGCGCATTGCCGCCGAGTGTCTGGCGGTGTCGGGCGGGTGGAACCCGTCGATGCACCTGGCCTGTCACATGGGGGCGCGACCGGCGTGGGACGCGGACCGGCTGGCCTTTCTGCCGCCTGAGGATGCGGTGCCCGGGCAGCGCGCGGCGGGGGCGGCTGCGGGGGAGTTTTCGACACGCGCCTGTCTGGAGAGTGGATTGGCCGAGGGGCTGCGCGCGGTGCGCGATCTGGGGTTGAAGCAGCCGGAGATGAGCGTGCCGTCGGCGGGCCATGCCGCCTATGACATCTTTCCGCTCTGGCAGGTGCCGGGCAAGGGGCGCGCCTGGCTCGATTTCCAGAACGATGTGACGGTCAAGGACGTGGATCTTGCCGCGCGCGAGAACTTTCGCTCGGTCGAGCATATGAAGCGCTACACGACGCAGGGGATGGCGCCCGATCAGGGCAAGAATTCCAACGTCAATGCGCTCGCAGTGCTGGCGGATGCGACCGGGCGCGGCATTCCCGAAACCGGCACCACCACCTTTCGCCCGCCTTATGTGCCGGTGCCGATTGCGGCGATGGGGGCGGGGGCTAAGGGCAAGGGCTTTGCGCCCGAACGCCTGACCACCTCGCATGCCGAGAGCGTGGCGCGGGGTGCGCCAATGATCGAGGCGGGGCTGTGGTATCGGCCCAGCTATTTCCCGCGCAAGGGGGAGCACACGTGGCGGCAATCCTGTGATCGCGAGGTGGCGATGGTGCGGAATGCCGTGGGGGTCTGCGATGTCTCGACCCTTGGTAAGATCGACATTCAGGGCCCGGATGCGGCGCGGTTTCTGGATTTCGTCTATACCAACACGTTTTCCACGCTGAAGGAGGGCCGTGTGCGCTATGGCCTGATGCTGCGCGAGGATGGGCATGTCATGGATGACGGGACCTGTGCGCGGCTGGGGGAGAGCCATTACCTGATGACCACCACCACGGCGGCGGCGGGTCAGGTGATGCGGCATCTGGAGTTTGTGGCGCAGGTGCTGCGGCCGGACTGGGACGTGCGGATGGTGTCAGTGACGGAAGAGTGGGCGCAGTTCGCCGTGGCGGGGCCGCAGGCGCGCGATCTGCTCAATGGTCTTTTAGATGCGCCGATTGACGATGCGGGTTTTCCCTTCATGGCCTGCGGCGCGGTGGGCGTGGGCGGAGTGGCGGGGCGGCTCTTCTGGATATCCTTCTCGGGCGAGCATGCCTATGAGATCGCCGTGCCCGCGCGCTATGGGGCGGCGCTATTCCGTGAGTTGGTGGCGCGCGCCGAGGCCATGGGCGGCGGGGCCTACGGGATGGAGGCGCTGAATGTGCTGCGGATCGAGAAGGGCTTTATCACCCATGCCGAGATCCACGGGCGGGTGACGGCCTATGATATCGGAATGCAGGGAATGATGAGCGGCAAGAAGAATTTCATCGGAAAGGCGGCGGCGTCGCGGGTCGGGTTGATGGACCCGGAGCGGGAGCGGCTGGTGGGGCTCAAACCCGTGGGCGCGGTGAAGGAACTCTTGCCCGGCGCGCATCTGTTTGATGAAAGCGCCGAGGCCGTGAGCGCCAACGATCAGGGCTATATCACCAGCGCCTGCTATTCGCCGACGCTTGGCCATGTGATCGGGCAGGCGTTTCTGCGGCGCGGGCCGGAGCGGATCGGCGAGCGGGTGCGCATGGTCGATCACCTGCGCGGCTCGGAGACGGTCTGCGAGGTGACGGGCGTGGTGCAGTATGACCCGGATGGAGGGCGGTTGCGTGGTTGAGTTGCAAGCGGAGAGCCCCGGCGAGGGGCGGTTGCCGGTGACGGCGGGCGATCTGCGCTTGAGCGAGGTTGTGCGCGAGCGGATGACGTGGCTTGCGCCCTACAAGGGGCAGGCCGCCGCGCTGTCGGAGGCGATGCAGGCGGCGCATGGCATGGGCTGGCCCAAGGCCGGGCGGATGACCGGGCGCAAGGGCGCGCGGGCGATGTGGTTCGGGCGCGATATGGCGCTCTTGATCGGGCCAGAGCCTGATCCGGGGCTGGCGGCGCATGCCGCTCTTGTCGATCAGTCCGATGCCTGGGCGGTGCTGGCGCTGGAGGGGCCGGGGGCGCCGGAGGTGCTGGCGCGGCTCTGCCCGCTTGATCTGCGCGATCAGGTGTTCAAGCGTGGCCATGTCGCCCGCACCGAGGTGGCGCATATGGCCGGGGCGATCGCGCGCATGGGCGCGGACAACTGGCGGATCATGGTCTTTCGCTCGATGGCCGGGACGTTGATCCACGAGGTCGAGACGGCGATGCGACGGGTCGCGGCGCGGCGAAATTCCCCGAGGGAAGGCGCTGACAGGGCGCATCATTTGCCCTAGATACGGTCATAGTCCAAAGGGAGAGACCGCCATGCGCCTGATGTTGATTGCCGCTCTATGCACCCTGCCGCTGAGCGCCACGGCGCAGAACCCGATCTGTGCCCCCACGGGCGAGATCGTGGCGCGGGCCGTCGAGGCGCGCAAGGACGGGCAAGAGGCCCCGCAGACGATCAAGGCGATCAGCGCCGAGATTACCGGCGAGATGGCCCCCTATGAACCTGCCGTGCAGCCGCTGGTGGATTGGGTCTATACGCTCGACGAGGTGGAATTGAGCAAGGACGTGGCGGGCAGCTATGTCACGCAATGTGAGGCGCAGTAGAGCACTGGACTCTGAGCGCCACGCGCCCAATATAGGGGTATGAGCCTGCCCCCCGGATTCCTTGACGAGTTGCAAAGCCGCCTGTCGCTATCTCAGGTCGTCGGGCGCAAGGTCATGTGGGATACGCGCAAGTCCAATCAGGCCAAGGGCGACATGTGGGCCCCGTGCCCCTTTCATCAGGAAAAAACCGCGTCTTTTCATGTGGATGACCGCAAGGGGTTTTACTACTGCTTTGGCTGTCACGCCAAGGGTGACGCGATCTCATTCGTCCGTGAGACCGAGAATGTTGATTTCATCGAGGCGGTGAAGATCCTCGCCACCGAGGCGGGCATGAGCGTGCCCGAACGCGACCCGCAGGCGCAGCAAAAGGCCGACCGCCGTGGTCAACTGGTCGAGGTGATGGAGCAGGCGGTCAAGTATTTCGGCCTGCAATTGCGCAGCGGGGCTGGGGCTGCGGCGCGTGACTATCTCAAGGGGCGTCGGCTGACTGACGAGACGCAGGCGCGGTTTGATCTGGGCTTTGCCCCCGACGGCTGGCAGGGGCTGTGGGATCACCTGACGGGCAAGGGCGTGGCGCCCGAGATGATCCTTGCCTGTGGTCTGGCCAAGGAAAGCCAAAAGGGTGGCAAGCCCTATGACACGTTCCGCAACCGCATCATGTTCCCGATTCGCGATGCGCGCGGGCGGTGCATCGCCTTTGGCGGGCGGGCGATGGACCCCGATAACAGCGCCAAATATCTCAACTCGCCCGAGACCGAGATTTTCGACAAGTCGCACACCCTCTATAACCACGGGCCTGCGCGCGAGGCGGCGGGCAAGGGCCAGCCGCTGATCGTGGCAGAGGGCTATATGGATGTGATCGCGCTGGTGGCGGCGGGCTTTGGCGCGGCGGTGGCCCCGCTGGGCACGGCGGTGACCGAGCATCAGATGCAGCTGTTGTGGCGGATCGCGCCTGAGCCGGTGATCATGCTCGACGGCGACCGGGCCGGGTTACAGGCCGCCTACCGGGTGATCGACCTTGCCCTCCCGCTGCTCGAAGCGGGCAAATCGCTGCGCTTTGCGCTGATGCCAGAGGGGCAGGACCCCGATGACCTGCTGAGGGCCGAGGGTGCGGGAGCGGTGCAAACGCGGGTTGAGGCGGCGATGCCGATGGTGCGCCTGTTGTGGCAGCGCGAGACCGAGGGGCGCGACTTTGACAGCCCCGAGCGCAAGGCGGCGCTGGAGCGCGTCTGCCGCGAGAAGGCCGGGCTGATCCGCGATCCGTCGCTGCGCAGTTATTACGATCAGGAACTCAAGGACCTGCGCTGGCAACTTTTCAACCCGCGCCGTGCGGCGGGGGGCGGCACGTTCACGCCTCGTCCGCGTGGCGGCAAGTGGCCCCCGCCAGAGCCTGCCCGCGCGACCACGAAATCCTCGCTGCTGGTCACGGCGGCGGGGGATACGCATCTGCGCGAGGCGGTGATTCTGGCGACGCTGATCTGCTGCCCCGAGGTGATGGAGAGTTTCGAGAGCCAGATCGAGCGGATGGAATGTCAGGACCCGGATCACGCGCGGCTGCGCGCGCTGATCCTGCGCCATGCGTCCGCCGGGGCCGACACCCTGCGCGCGCAGATCGAGGACGAGATGGGTGCCGCGCCCCTTGAAAAGCTGCTGGCACTGCCCCATGTCGCGCTTGCCCCGCCGGTGCGGTATCCGGGCGACACCGAGCTTGCCAGCCTGACCCTGAGCGAGGAACTGGCCAAGCTGATGGCACAGCGGGGCGTGCAAGCCGAGATGCACGAGGCCGCCGAGGACATGGCCGGACTGGCCGACGAGGCGATCACATGGCGGCTTGCACAGGCGGCGGAGGCGCGCAACAAGGCGCTGCGCAGCCAGCAGGAGGACAAGGCCGAATACGAGCTGGGTGAGAACGGAGCGGCGATCAAACGTGACGAGAAAGAGCAGTTTGCCGCGCTCCTGGGTAAGATAAGCTTTTCCAAACAGAGGCGATAACCGCATTTTGGGGAAGAATGGACAATAAAATCGGGGTAAACGGGTGTGCGAATCACCTGATCGCGCTATTGATTCGGGTTAACCGAATCACCTGCACCGTCCCTAACTGAGGAGTCTTTCATGGCCGCCAAGGATACCGAGGACCAAAAGCCCGACGACGCCGAGACCGAGGTCTCGCTCGACATGTCTCAGGCGGCGGTCAAGAGGATGATTGCCGAGGCGCGTGAGAAGGGGTTCATCACCTACGATCAGCTCAACGAGGTGCTGCCGCCCGACCAGGTCAGTTCCGAGCAGATCGAGGACGTGATGTCGATGCTCTCGGAGATGGGCATCAACATCATCGAGGCCGAGGACGCCGAAGAAGAAGAGAGCAAGACCACCGCCGTCGCCGAAGTGGGCAAGCGCGGCGAGATCACGCTTGGCTCGGGCAAGGAAGAAAAGCTCGACCGCACGGATGATCCGGTGCGCATGTACCTGCGCGAGATGGGCTCGGTTGAACTGCTGAGCCGCGAGGGCGAGATCGCGATCGCCAAGCGGATCGAGGCCGGGCGCAACACGATGATCGCGGGCCTTTGCGAGAGCCCGCTGACCTTTCAGGCGATCACCATCTGGCGCGACGAACTTCTGGGCGAAGACATTCTGCTGCGCGACGTGATCGACCTTGAGGCCACGTTCGGCAATCAGCCGGGCGAGGAGGGGGCCGAACCGGTCGTCGAGGCTGCCAACGTCACCAGCCCGCCGGCCAATCGCAGTGAGAGCAGCGACGAGCCGGAACTCGATGCCGACGGCAATCCGATCCAGAGCGAGGATGACGAGGACGAGGACGAGCAGGCCAACATGAGCCTTGCGGCGATGGAAGCCGCGCTCAAGCCGCGCGTGCTCGAAACGCTCGACCGCATTGCTGAGGATTTCGCGCAGCTGAGCGAAATGCAGGACAGCCGGATTTCTGCGACGCTCAACGAGGACGGGTCGTTCTCGGCCGATCAGGAAGCGAAATACCAGAAGCTACGGTCCGAAATCGTCAAGCTCGTCAACGAGTTGCACCTGCACAACAACCGCATCGAGGCGCTGATCGACCAGCTTTACGGGATCAACCGCCGGATCATGCAGATCGACACGGCGATGGTCAAACTCGCCGATCAGGCGCGGATCAACCGCAAGGAATTCGTCGAGGAGTATCGCGGGCGCGAACTCGATCCCAACTGGCTCGACGATATGGCGGCGAAATCCGGGCGCGGCTGGCAGATGTTCATGGAGCGCAGCCCCGAGAAGGTGGCCGAATTGCGCGCCGACATGGCGCAGGTCGGTCAGTATGTGGGCCTTGATATCTCCGAGTTCCGCCGCATCGTCGGGCAGGTCCAGAAGGGCGAGAAAGAGGCGCGTCAGGCCAAGAAGGAGATGGTCGAGGCGAACCTGCGTCTGGTCATCTCGATTGCCAAGAAATACACCAACCGTGGCCTGCAATTCCTTGATCTCATTCAGGAAGGCAATATCGGCCTGATGAAGGCGGTGGACAAGTTCGAGTACCGCCGGGGCTACAAGTTCAGCACTTATGCGACATGGTGGATCCGTCAGGCGATCACGCGTAGCATCGCCGATCAGGCACGCACCATCCGCATTCCGGTACATATGATCGAGACGATCAACAAGCTGGTGCGCACGGGCCGTCAGATGCTGCACGAGATCGGACGGGAACCGACGCCGGAAGAGCTGGCCGAAAAGCTGCAAATGCCGCTCGAAAAGGTCCGCAAGGTGATGAAGATCGCCAAGGAGCCGATTTCTCTGGAGACGCCGATTGGCGACGAGGAAGACAGCCAGCTTGGCGATTTCATCGAGGACAAGAACGTCATCCTGCCGCTTGATTCCGCTATTCAGGACAACTTGAAGGAAACCACGACGCGGGTGCTGTCTTCGCTGACGCCGCGCGAGGAACGGGTGCTGCGCATGCGCTTCGGCATCGGGATGAACACGGACCACACGCTCGAAGAGGTGGGACAGCAGTTCTCGGTCACCCGCGAACGCATCCGTCAGATCGAGGCCAAGGCTCTTAGGAAGCTAAAGCATCCCAGCCGGTCGCGGAAGCTGCGGAGTTTCCTGGATCAGTAAGGAGGCCTAATGTCGATCCTGTCACGCCTGTTCGGAGGAGGGGGCAAGTCCGAGACGCGGGCGGAGGTGTCTGAAACCTATAAGGATTTTCGGATCATCGCCGCGCCGCATAGTGACAATGAGGGGTATCGCGTCGGTGCTCGGATCGAGAAGGAGGTCGGCGGCGAGGTGAAGGTGCATCATCTGCTGCGCGCCGACACGCTGCGCAGCCTCGATGAGGCCGAGACGTTTTCGATCCGTAAGGCGAAACAGGTCATCGACGAGCAGGGCGAACGGATTTTCCGCTGAGGTCCGCGCCACGTAAGGCGCGTGTCCCGGCCCGGAGGCCGGGGCTTTTTGTCAGGCCAGCATGACCATCGGGTTTTCGAGGTTCTCGACGATCTGCTGCAGGAGTTCCGCCCCCATTGCGCCGTCGATCACCCGGTGATCGACCGAGAGTGTCACCGACATGACCGTGGCAACGGTCAGTTCGCCATCAGAACCGACCACCGGCTTTTTCTGGCCCGCGCCGACGGCGAGGATCGCGCCATGCGGCGGGTTGATGACGGCGTCGAAATTCTGGATCCCGAACATGCCGAGGTTAGAGATCGCGAAGGTGCCGCCCTGATATTCATGGGGGGCAAGCTTGCGGTCGCGGGCACGGGTGGCGAGGTCTTTCATCTCCGCCGATAGCGCCGAGAGCGATTTCATCTCGGCATCCTTGAGGACCGGCGTGAACAGCCCGCCCTCGATGGCGACGGCGACGGCCACGTCCGAGGGTTTCAGCTTGAGCACCTTGTCGCCCGCCCAGACGGCATTGGCATCGGGCACGGCCTGCAAGGCCAGGGCACAGGCCTTGATGATGAAGTCGTTGACCGACAGTTTCACGCCGCGCGATTCAAGCTGCTTGTTGAGGTCGCTGCGGAATTTCATCAGCGCGTCGAGCCTGATTTCGCGGCGCAGGTAGAAATGCGGCACGGTCTGCTTGGCCTCGGTCAGGCGCGCGGCGATGGTCTTACGCATCCCGTCGAGCTTGACCTCCTCGAACTCGCGGCCCTCGTACATAGCCATGACGGCATCGGCGGAGGGGCCGGAGGCGGGGGCCGGGGCCTTGTCCGCCGGTTTGGCGGCCTCCTTGGCGGCGGCGGCGGGTTTGGCATCCTCGACATCGGCGCGCACGATGCGGCCATGCGGGCCGGAGCCCTTGATCTGTGTGAGATCCAGCCCTTTTTCCGCAGCGATCCTGCGGGCAAGGGGCGAGGCGAAGATACGCTCCCCGCTGTCGTCCTTGGGGGCTGCCGGGGCGGGGGTGTCGGACTTGGCGACTGGCTCTGCGGATTTGCCCTTGCCGGAGCCTTCGCCGCCGGCTTTCTCGTCCTTGGCGGGCTCTTTCGCGTCCGCCGATTTCGGGGCACTGGACTCGCCGGACTTGATATCGTCGGCGCTTTCGCCTTCCTCCAGCAAGACGGCGATGGGGGTGTTGACCTTGACCCCTTCGGTGCCGTCCGCGATCAGGATCTTGCCGATGGTGCCCTCGTCGACGGCCTCGAATTCCATCGTGGCCTTGTCAGTCTCGATCTCGGCCAGAAGGTCACCGGCGTTGACGGTGTCCCCCTCCTTGACCAGCCATTTGGCGAGCGTGCCCTCTTCCATGGTGGGCGAGAGGGCGGGCATGAGTATTTCGGTTGGCATCGCGTCGCTCTCCTTACCGGTAGGTCACTTGGCGCACGGCGTCGATCACCTCGGAGGTCGAGGTCAGCGCCAGCTTTTCGAGATTGGCCGCGTAGGGCATCGGCACGTCCTTGCCGGTGCAGTTGATCACAGGCGCGTCGAGATAGTCGAACGCCTTTTGCATCAGCACCGAGGAGATGTAGCTACCGATGGAGGGCACGGGCCAGCCTTCCTCGACGGTGACGCAGCGGTTTGTTTTCATCACCGACTTGATCACCGTGTCGGTGTCCATTGGGCGCAGGGTGCGCAGGTCGATCACCTCGGCGTCGATGCCGTCCTCGGCGAGTTTCTCGGCGGCCTCGAGCGCGTAGGTCATGCCGATGCCGAAGCTGACGATGGTCACGTCCGAGCCGTCGCGCCAGATCTTGGCCTTGCCGAAGGGGATGGTGAAATCATCCATCTTGGGCACCTCGAAGGACTTGCCGTAGAGGATCTCGTTTTCGAGGAAGATCACCGGGTTGGGGTCGCGGATGGCGCTTTTCAGCAGGCCCTTGGCGCAGGCGGCCGAGTAGGGCTGCACCACGCGCAGGCCGGGGACCTGGGCATACCAGGCGGCGTAGTCCTGGCTGTGCTGGGCACCGACGCGGGCGGCGGCGCCGTTGGGGCCACGGAAGACGATCGGGCTGCCCATCTGACCGCCGGACATGTAGAGCGTCTTGGCGGCGGAGTTGATGATCTGGTCGATCGCCTGCATGGCGAAGTTCCAAGTCATGAATTCGACGATGGGCCGCAAGCCGCCCCAGGATGCGCCAACCCCGATACCGGCAAAGCCGTGTTCGGTGATCGGCGTGTCGATCACGCGTTTGCCGCCGAATTCATCCAGCAGGTTCTGGGTGATCTTGTAGGCGCCCTCGTATTCAGCGACCTCTTCGCCCATAATAAAGACCGTGTCGTCGCGGCGCATTTCCTCGGCCATGGCGGCGTTGAGGGCCTCGCGGACGGTCTTGTTCTCCATCTCGGTGCCCTCGGGCCAGTCGGGGCTGGTGTCGGATTTGGGGGCGGCGGTGGCCTTGGTCTCGGCGGATTTCGGGGCTTCCGCGTCGTCGCCGTCGCCGTCGTCCTTGGCCTCGGGGGCCGGGGCGCTTGAGGCGGTGTCGATATCGTCGGCGCTTTCGCCTTCTTCCAGCAGGACGGCGATAGGGGTGTTGACCTTGACGCCTTCGGTGCCGTCTTGAATCAGGATCTTGCCGATGGTGCCTTCGTCCACCGCCTCGAATTCCATCGTGGCCTTGTCGGTTTCGATTTCGGCCATGATGTCACCGGCATTGACGGTGTCGCCTTCCTTGACCAGCCATTTGGCGAGTGTGCCTTCCTCCATCGTGGGGGAGAGGGCGGGCATGAGAATTTCGGTAGCCATTGTCGTCTCTCCTCCTCAGGCGTTCTGCGGTGCCACGTCGGCGATGATGTCGGTCCAGAGTTCGTCGGTTGCGGGCTCCGGGCTTTCCTTGGCGAAATCGGCGCTGGCGTTGACCACTTCCTTGATTTCCTTGTCGATGGCCTTGAGATCCTCCTCGGAGGCGTGGCCGCCGGAGATCAGCAGCTCGCGCACATGTTCGATGGCGTCTTTCTCCTCGCGCATTTTCTGCACCTCTTCGCGGGTGCGATACTTGGCGGGGTCGGACATCGAATGGCCACGGTAGCGGTAGGTCTTGATTTCAAGGATATAGGGCCCCTTGCCGGAGCGGCAGTGCGCGACGGCCTTGTCGCCCGCTTCTTTCACCGCGAGCACGTCCATGCCGTCAACCGCCTCGCCGGGAATGCCGAAGGCTTCGCCCCGGGTGTAGATGTCAGGGGTGGAGGTGGAGCGTTTCTGCGAGGTGCCCATGGCGTATTGGTTGTTCTCGATCACAAAGATCACCGGCAGGTCCCAGAGCGCGGCCATGTTGAAGGTCTCGTAGACCTGCCCCTGATTGGCCGCGCCATCGCCGAAATAGGTGAAGGTGACGCGATTGTTTTCAAGATACTTGTCGGCGAAGGCGAGCCCCGCGCCAAGCGGCACGTTGGCCCCGACGATGCCGTGGCCGCCGTAGAACTGCTTTTCGGTCGAGAACATGTGCATCGACCCGCCCTTGCCCCGGCTGTAGCCACCCTCGCGCCCGGTGAGTTCGGCCATGACGCCCTTGGGGTCCATCCCGCAGGCGAGCATGTGGCCGTGATCGCGATAGGTGGTGACGCGCTTGTCGCCGTCCTCGGCGGCGGCCTCGAGGCCCACGACGACGGCCTCTTGCCCGATATAGAGATGGCAGAAGCCGCCGATCAGGCCCATGCCATAAAGCTGGCCTGCCTTCTCCTCGAATCGGCGGATAAGCAGCATGTCACGGTAATACTGGGTGAGTTCGTCGGCGGAAACGTTTGGTTTCTTGGCGCTTTTCCGGGTGGCCATGGGCGGGCAACTCCTTGTTGGCGAATATAGTTTAGCATTAAACTATTTCATACACCAATCATTGCGGCGTTGCGAGAGTGAATTTGGTGGAGGTGACAGCGGGGTTGGTTGGCCTGGAGCAGACCGTGGCGTAAGCCGCGCCATCGCATGTCCGCGGGCAGGCGATCCGACGGTGTTTCATAGCACTTTATTTCTGCCGTGCCGCAAAAGGTTCAATCGACGCGCTGACTTGACCAAATCGCCTGTCCGGGGGGCGGATATGCGATGGCGCGGCGGCCTTCGGCCTTGATTCCGCGCCGGGTCTGCCAATCGAATGTCCCCTCCAGGCCACCGCCGGGCCTTACCGAATGACGATCTCGTCGCCGCGCATCAGGCCTAGAACCTCGCGGGCCTGCTGGTCGAGCAGGTCGAGATCAAGATAGCCGTCCGACAGCCGGTGCGTCAGATTTTCCATCCGCGCCACCTGTGTCTCCAGTGTCTGGAGCTGTGCACGCAACTCGGCACTTTGCGCCTCGATCTCGGCACGGCGGAACAGCCCGTAATCCCCCTGCACGGCGGCGAAGGTGAAATAGGCGCCCAGAAAGAACGCCACGGTGAAAAAGATCAGCGTGCCCCAGGGGCGGCTGCGGGGGGTCATGGTGTGCTCTGCCTCGTTCTGCCGCCTCTTGTTGGGCGATCCAATGCACCATGCCACAGGTGATTCGCTTTGTGAATCCCCTTTCGCCGCGAATTTCAGCGCTCTAGCATGACGGAAAGGAGGCCCGCCATGTCCCAGACCCCCGCGCATGAGACGCTTGCCACCCACGAGGTCATGAACCAGCCTGTGGCGCGTGGCGATCTGGATCTGTGGGGGGATGATCCGGCCCTGCAGACCCATGCCGGGGCGTCGGGGGCGGATGGCGATCATCTGGCGGACTACGGCGCAAAGATGGGAACGCAGGCGATGCGCGCGGCGGGGCGCGACGCGAACCGACAGCCGCCCGAGCTGGTGCTGTTCGACGCGGGCGGGCGCAGGCTCGACGAGGTGCGCTTTCACCCCGCCTATCACGCGTTGATGCAGGCCTTGGTCGGCGCTGGCTATGCCGCCCTGCCGTGGGAGGGGGCGGCGGGCGGCCATGCCAGCCATGCCGCGATGGTCTATCTCACCAGCCAGGTGGAGCCGGGCGTGTGCTGTCCGATGACCATGACCTATGCCGCGATCCCGGCGCTGCGGGCCGACACCGCGCTGCTGGGCGAGTGGGTGCCCAAGCTGACGGCGCGCGCCTATGACCCGGAGGCAAAGGTGCTGGCGCGCAAGGCAGGCGCGACGCTGGGCATGGCGATGACCGAAAAGCAGGGCGGGTCGGATATTCGCTCCAATGCGACACGGGCCGTGCCGGAGGGCGATCACTACCGGCTGACCGGGCATAAATGGTTCTGTTCCGCGCCGATGTCGGATGGGTTCCTGACGCTGGCGCAGGCCGAGGGCGGGCTGACCTGCTTTCTGGTGCCGCGCTGGCTGGAGGGCGGGCGCAACGGCATTCACATCCAGCGATTGAAGGACAAGCTGGGCAATCGTGCCAATGCCTCGGCGGAGATCGAGTATCACGGGGCGCTCAGCTACAGGCTGGGCGAGGAGGGCGCGGGCGTGCGCACGATCCTCGAGATGGTGCATCACACCCGGCTCGATACCGCGATGGCGCCCGCGGGACTGATGCGCGCCGCGCTCGATCATGCCACGTATTGGGCGCGGCATCGCAGCGCGTTTCAGAAACAGCTGATCGACCAGCCGCTGATGCGGTCGGTACTGGCCGATCTTGTGCTCGATTGGGAGGGGACGCTTGCGCTCGGGATGCACGTGGCGCGGGCGTTTGACGGCAGCAGTCCGCGCGACCGCGCCTTTGCCCGCCTGGGCGTCGCACTGGCCAAGTTTCTCGGCAACAAGCTCTGCCCCGGGCTGGTCTACGAGGCGATGGAGGTGATGGGCGGCATGGGCTATGTCGAGGATACGCCCCTGCCGCTGCTCTACCGCGAGGCGCCGCTCAATTCGATCTGGGAGGGGTCGGGCAACGTGATCTGCCTCGATATCCTGCGCACGCTGGCGCGCGAGCCGCTGGCGGGCGAGGCACTGTCGGAGGAGTTGGCGCAGGTGGCGGGGCAGGATGCGCGGTTCGACGCGGCGCTGCGCGCGCATATGCAGACCTTTCCCAAGCCACCCGGGGAGGCACAGGCGCGCTGGTATGCCGAGAGCCTCGCCACGCTGCTCACCGCCTCGTTGCTGCTGCGCCATGCACCTGACGCGGTGGCCGGGGCCTATATCGCCACCCGTCTGAGCGAGCCGCGCGGGCGCGTCGCCGGGGCCATTGGACGGATCGACACCGAGGCGGTTCTGGCGCGGCTTGGCGGTTTCAGTCAATAAATTCCGAAAGCCGAATGTGTTTGACCCAGATCAAGGCTGGGATCGTAAACGGTCGCATAGGGTGCGGGTGTGAAAGAGAGATTCTGAAATCACCTTAACTCGGAGAGAGGTTCTCATGCGTAAAGTCCTGACCGCCGCCGCCCTTGGCCTTGCCACGCTGGCTGCACCCGCAACGCAGGCTGAGGAGGCCACGAAAATGGTCACCATCCTGACCAGCGAAGAGCCGCAGACGCAGCTCATGTCGATGGTGCTGACCATGCAGTCCATGCAGGCGGGGGCGGGGGCCTATGTGCTCTTGTGCGGCCCGGCGGGAGATCTGGCGCTGAAAGACGCCCCGGAGGCGGCCACCGCACCGCAACCGCCCAAGGGGATGAGCCCGCAACTGCTGATGCAGAAGATCATGGAGCAGGGTGCCACGGTCGAGGTCTGTGCGATCTACCTGCCCGGTAAGGGCGTTGCGCAGGAGGCGCTGCTTGATGGGATCGGCGCGGCCAAGCCGCCTGCGGTGGCCAAGCGATTGCTGGCTGATGGAACGCGGATCATGTCCTTCTGACGGGCTGATCCGCAGGGCCGCCTCACACCGTCGCCCAAGGGTATGAGTGTCTGTGTTTCCTGTGAGGGGACGAGACTGCGAGGCGGCCCGCCTCATGACATGCATCTGATGTGACGCATTAGTGCCTCAATCCGATATCCGCGACACGCTAGGAACATACCGGTTCATGGGTTTAGCTGTGCTCTTCCTCGGACACGGCCGCCAAGGCGCGGTTATAGGCCTTGAGCGCGTCCACGTGAAAGAGCGCGCCCTGCAATTCGGGCGGCTGATCGCCCCCTGTCAGCATCACCACCGGCACGAACGGCACGCCTGCGCGCTCGAACATCGGCATCGCGGCCTCAAGCGTGGTGGTGACGTCGATGTAGACGCCCTGTTCGATCAGCGACCAGCATTGCGTCTCGTCTGCCGCGCGTTCGTGTTCGGGAGGGCGCATCAGTGCGCGAACCCGGAACATTGCCAGAAGGTAATCCTGCGGGCCCGCCGCAAGGCGGATGCCGCGCCGCATGAGTTGGGTCAGGAAGAACGAGCGCCGCACCAGCTTGGAGCCGAGCGCGGTGGACATCGATACCGCAACCATCACCGCAAGGCCGGTCTGCCAGTCGCCGGTCAGCTCAAACACGATGAGCGTGGTTGATATCGGCGCGCCCAGTACCGCCGCGGCAACCGCCCCCATTCCCGCCAGCGCGTAGAGCGTGTAGGCCCCCGACACGTCGGGAAAGACCGCCGTCGCCATGTGACCAAAGGCCAACCCGGTCAGCGCGCCGACCATCAGCGACGGCGAGAATACCCCGCCGCCCATGCGCCCACCGATGGTGATCGCCACCGCCGCGACCTTGAGCACGGCAAAGACCACCGCCTCGTGCCACAAAAGCGCGCCGGTGAGGGCTGCCGAGGTGGTCTCGTATCCGACGCCGATGATATGCGGAAACCAGATTGCGATTGCGCCCAGCAACAGCCCCGCCCCGGCAGGGCGCAGCCAGCGCGGCAGGCGCAGTTTCAGTTGCACATGGCTCGCCACGTCCTCGGCCAGAAAGATTGCGCGCATCAGCGCCGCTGCCACCACGCCGCAGACCAGCCCGAGGATCAGGAAGGCGGGCAGTTCGGCGTAGAATTCCAGCGCGCTGGCCTGCGGCAGTGCAAATTCGGTGACATCGCCGAATTCGAGCCGGTTGATCACCGTGCCGGCCACGCTCGCGATCACGATGGGGGCAAAAGCGTGGACCGCGAAATGCCGCAGCACGACCTCGAGCGCGAAGAGCGCCCCGGCGATAGGGGCGTTGAACGAGGCCGAGACGGCGGCGGCCACCGCACAGCCCAGAAGGTCGCGCCCGGTGACCCCGTCGGCGTGAATGCGGTCGCTGACCCAGCTGGAGATCACGCCCGCGAGGTGGACCACCGGACCCTCGCGACCCGACGAGCCACCCGTGCCCAGTGTAATCAGCGACGCGGCGGCCGAGGCCAGCCCCTCGCGGCGCTCGACGCGGCCTTCGGCCATCGCCGCGCCCTCGATCACGTCAGCGACCGAGCGTACGCGCGCGTCGGGGGTGAAATGGTGCAGGATCAGCCCCACCACCAGCCCCCCCGCCACCGGTAGCATCAAGATCCAGTACCACGGTAGTTGTTCGGCAAGGCTGTGCAGGCGGGTCACGTCGTCGGTCCCGTAAACGAGGCCTTGAAGCGCAGTGATCCCCTTGCGGAAGAACAGCGCGGCAAATCCCGCCGCGACGCCGATCATCAGCGCGATCAGCCAGAACTGGAACTGGCTCGGCCCGCGTTTGCGCAGCACCTGCCAGCCCTCGCGCAGGCCCTGTGCCGCCGCGCGGCACAGTTGACGGATAAACGACGCGTCCTCTGCCTGCATCTCCACCTCTTGACCGTCCGGACCGCGCTTTCGTCTCGGGCTCGCATCGCCTATTGTGGGGTCACACTCACGAATGAAAGCCACGACATGGACACACTTGACGCAATCGCCGAACTCCAATCCTGTCTAGGACAACGGGTGACGCGGTCCAAGTCCGATCTTGACCTGCACGGGCGCAGCGAATCGTATTTTCCCGAAGCCCCGCCCGATGCGGTGGCCTATCCCGAGACCACCGAGGAGGTGGCGCAGATCGTCAGTGTCTGCGCGCGGCATGGCCTGCCGGTGATCGGCTGGGGCACCGGCACCTCGCTGGAGGGGCAGGCACAGGCGTTTTCCGGGGGCATCGCGGTGGATTTCAGCCGCATGAACCGGGTTCTGGAGATCGCGCAGGAGGACATGACCGTGCGGGTGCAGCCCGGCGTCACGCGCGAGGCGCTGAACGAGGAACTGCGCGCCACGGGGCTGATATTCCCGGTCGATCCCGGTGCCAATGCGTCGCTCGGGGGGATGGCGGCGACGCGCGCCAGCGGCACCACCGCCGTGCGCTATGGCACGATGCGTGACAATGTGCTGGCCCTCGAGGTGGTGACGGCGGCGGGCGAGATCCTGCGCACCGGGACGGGGGCGCGCAAATCTTCGTCCGGGTATGATCTGACGGGGCTTTTCGTCGGCTCCGAGGGCACGCTGGGGCTGATGACGGAACTGACGCTGCGGCTTTATGGCCAGCCCGAGGCGATATCGGCCGCCGTTTGCGGCTTCGAGACGGTGGAGCAGGCGGTGCAGACCGTGATCGATACGATCCAGTGCGGGGTGCCGATGGCGCGGATCGAGTTGATGGACACCGACAGCGTGCGCGCGGTGAATGCCTATGCGCGTATGGACCTGCCGGAAAAGCCGCACCTGTTGCTGGAGTTTCACGGCAGCCCCGGTGGCGTGACCGAACAGGCCGAGAGTTTCGGGGCGCTGGCCGCCGATCATGGCGGATCGGGTTTTGACTGGGCGACCCGGACCGAGGCGCGTACGGCGCTCTGGACGATGCGGCACAATGCCTATTACGCGATCCTCGCCGCGCGGCCGGGTGCGCGGGCGGTGGTCACCGATATCTGCGTGCCGATCTCGAAGCTGGCGCAGGCCATCGAGGACACCCGCGCGGACCTGCACGAGGCCGGGGTGCCTGGGCCGATCCTGGGGCATGTGGGGGATGGCAATTTTCATGCGGTGCTCTTGGTGGACGAGAGCAATCCCGATGAACTCACTCGCGCCAAGGGTGCCGCCGCGCGTATGGTCGAGCGCAGCCTCGCATTGGGTGGCACCGCCACCGGCGAGCACGGGATCGGTGTGGGCAAGCTCGATTACATGGCGCGCGAGCATGGGGCTGGCTGGGCGATGATGGGCGTGATCAAGGCGGCGCTTGACCCCGAGGGGATCATGAACCCCGGTAAGTTGGTGCCGCCGGGGGGGTAGGTGGGTGTTTTGGCCTGCCGTTGACCGCTACACTCATGCGCGGAATCAAGGCCGAAGGCCGCCGCGCATCGCCGGGCCGCCCCCCGGCACGGCGATTTGGCTGCAACCTGCTCTGCGCTCGGATGTTTTTCGGGCTTGGCTGAGATAAAGCGCTACAAAACTGACGTTAGATCGCCGCACCGCGGCCCGTCGATGCGCGGCTCACGACAACGGCAGCTCCAGGCCAGAACCTACCTCAGATCTGTTCCACCGCGACGCGATCGCTGGAGTAGAACGCCACGTGATCCTTGATCTCGGCCACCTCGGGCTTGGGGTCTTCGTAGCTCCAGGCCGCGTTTTCCAGCGTCTGGCTCTTGGTGACAATGGAATAATAGCGCGCGTCACCCTTGTGCGGGCAATGGCTGGTCTGTTCGCTCTCGTCCAGAAAGGCCATGGCGATGTCGTCGCGCGGGAAATAGATCACGAAGGGATAGTCGCCCTCGGTCAGTTCGAGCGCATTGCGGCTCTCGGCCAGAACGGCGCCCCCGGCGCGCACGGTCCATGTTCCTGTCGCCTTGCGTATCGTGATCTTCGGCATCATCCATCCCTCTCGTTTCGTCTTTTCATTGCTTTGACGCAGGAACCTAACAGGAATATGTCAGCATGTCTGCGTCACTTTTTCCAACCATAGCCGCGCGTTTGGTGAAAGCAGAGGCCCCAACTTGTCGCGGCAGGCGGCGTGATAGGTCTTGAGCCAGTCGCGCTCAGACGCGCTGAGCAGGGCTGTGTCGATCAGGCGATGGTCGATCGGCGCGAATGTCAGCGTCTCGAAGCCGAGATGCGTGGCCCCGTCGCCATGGGGCAGGGGGGCCACCTCCTCGACCACGATCAGGTTCTCGATACGGATGCCGAAGGCGCCTTCGCGGTAATAGCCCGGTTCGTTCGACAGGATCATGCCCGGCTCCAGCGGCACGGTCCCGGTGCGCGACAGGCGCTGCGGCCCTTCGTGGACGCAGGAATAGACGCCGACGCCGTGCCCGGTGCCATGGCCATAATCGAGATCGGCGAGCCACAGGTGATAGCGAGCGAGCGCGTCGAGATCGCGCCCCGCGAGGCCGCGCGGAAAGCGCAGCCGCGAGATGGCGATCATGCCCTGCAACACGCGGGTGAAGGCGGCGCGCTCGGCCTCTCCGGGCGTGCCCACGGGCAAGGTGCGGGTGATATCGGTAGTGCCGTCGATATATTGCCCGCCGCTGTCGAGCACCAGCAGATCGCCGTCGAGGAGGCGGCGGTTGCTGGCCTCGCTGACCCGGTAATGCGGCAGCGCACCATTGGGACCGGAGCCCGCGATTGTGTCGAAACTGATATCGAGCAATGCGCCGGTGGCCGCGCGACAGGTCTCAAGCTCGCGCACCACGTCGATTTCCGTGAGCGTGCCGGGGGGCTGGTCGTCGAACCACGCCAGGAATTCGCAGACCGCCGCGCCGTCGCGCAGATGAGCGGCGCGGGTGGCGGCGATCTCGGCTGCGGTCTTGCGCGCCTTGGGCAGGATGCAGGGGTCGGTGCCCCATGCGGTCTCCACGCCCGCCGCTTCGAGCCGCTGCACCACCCAGAGCGGCACGCTCTCACGATCCAGTCGCACGGGGCCCCTGAGCGCGTCGAGCGCCGGGCCGAAATCCTTGGGCGGGGCGAGCGCAACAGTGTCGCCCAGGTGCGCGCGGGCGGTGTCGTTGAGCTTGGCCGGGTCGGTGAAGAGCGCCACGCGCCCGTCCTCGTGCAGGATGGCAAAGCCCTGCGGCACCGGGTTGCGGGGAATATCGGAGCCGCGAATGTTCAACAACCAGGCCAGCGAATCCGCCAATGTGAGGACGGCTGAGGTCTGGCCCGCGTCGCGCAAACCCTGGCCGAGAGCCGCGCGTTTGTCGGCATGGCTCTGACCCGCATAGTGCTCGGGCCAGGGTGTGATCGCGCCTTGCGGCGGCGCCGGACGGTCTGGCCAGATGGTGTCAATGAGGTTGTCGCAGGGCACCAGCCGGACCCCGTTTTGACCTAATGCAGCGCGCGCGGTCTCGATCTGCTCGGGCGTATAGAGCCACGGGTCGAACCCGACATCGCCGCCCTCGGGCAGATGTGCGATCAGCCAGTCGGCGAGCCGTGTTTCGGGCCAGTCGACGGGGGTGAAATGCGCGGTGTCGACCTGCGCGCGGGCCTGCACGCGGTAGCGGCTGTCGACGAAAACGCCCGCCGCATCCACCAGCACCGCGCAGAACCCCGCCGAGCCGCTGAAGCCGGTCAGCCATTGCAGGCGCGCGTCGCAAGGGGCCACGTATTCGCCCTGATGCGCATCGGAGCGCGGCACCAGAAAGCCCGCAAGCCCGGTCGTCTGCATCGCGGCGCGCAGGCGCGCAAGGCGCGGCGGGCCCTGCTCGGGGCGTGCGGTCTCGGTGAAGCTCTGGAACATGGCCGGGCCTTTCGCGGGGGCGTCTCGGGCATCTTGCTAGAGAACGACGCGCCGAATGGCAATCACCGGGGCGTGAGAGGGGGGCGCTGCCCCCGTCGCCTGACGGCGACTCCCCCGGAATATTTTTGGCAAGATGAAGCCGGGGCGGGTTGATTTATTCGTTGGGACGGTGCCCCATCGGGTGATGACGGTGAAGGATCAGGCAAAGACGCGTGTGCTGGTGCTGGGGCCGACCGGCACCATCGGGCACGCGGTGGTGATGGCGGCGCTGGAGGGTGGCCACGCGGTGGACTGCGTGCTGCGCCCGCATCACGCGCAGGGCGGGCATGGTCTGCCCGAGGCTGTTGGGCTGCATTTTGGCACGGTGGCGCAGGCGCTGGAGGCAGGCGGCGCGGATGTGGTGATCTGCTGCATGGCCTCGCGCAATGGCGCACCCGCCGATGCCTGGGCGGTCGATCACGCCGCCACCGTGGCGGCGGTGGAGGCGGCACGGGCGGCGGGCGTGGGGCATTTCGTGCTGTTGTCGGCGATCTGCGTACAGCGCCCGTTGCTGGAGTTTCAGCGCGCCAAGCTGGCGGCGGAGGCGGCGCTGATTGCGTCGGGGCAGCGCTATTCGATCGTGCGCCCGACGGCGTTTTTCAAGTCCCTTTCGGGTCAGTTGGAGCGGCTGCGTGCGGGCAAGCCGTTTTTGCTGTTCGGGGACGGGCGGGGCACTGCCTGCAAGCCGATCAGCGACGGCGATCTGGCGCGCTACATGCTGGGGTGTCCGGGTGATCCGGCGCGCCGGGACCGGATCTTGCCGATCGGGGGGCCCGGCCCCGCGATCACCCCGCTGGAGCAGGGGGGGATGCTGTTTCGCGCGCTGGGGATGGAGCCGGAGTTTCGCCATGTGTCGGTGCGGCTGATGGATGCGATCGTGGCGGGGCTGAGCCTTGGCGGGCGGGTGTCGGCCCGGCTCGCGGCCAAGGCGGAGCTGGCGCGAATCGGGCGATATTATGCGACGCAATCGATGCTGGTTCTTGACCCGGTGACTGGGCGCTATGATGCGCAGGCCACGCCCGAGACCGGGCAGGAGACGCTGGAGGCGTTTTACGGCAGGCTCGCGCGAGGTGAGGCAGAGGCACCGCGTGGCGCGCACGCGGTGTTCTGAGGGGCCCGCCGTCAGGCACGTTTGCGGCCGGTGACCATGGCACGGGCGAGGTTTTCGCGATGTGCGTAGCTGGCCAGCGCCACGCCTCCCAGATGCAAGACGATCAGGATCAGCGTGAGGTTGGCGGCAACCTCGTGGGTCTCTTCCCAGAGCTCCGCGCCATCGTCCTCGTCGTGATTGTCAAGCCCCGCACCGTGATCAGAGGCCTGCGCCACGATCCCCGCGAGCGGCCCGCGCCCTTCTTCGGCGGCAAGATTGCCCATGCCGGTGAGGGCCGTGGCGGCAAGCGCTACGAGAAGCGCCACGGTCATCGCGCCGCCCGCCGGGCTATGGCCGAGATGACGTTCGGACGGACCGGTCAGCAGCCCCTTGAGATAGGCCAGAACGCGGCCCGGCCCGGTGACGAAATCGGAGAAACGCGCGCGGCGCGGGCCGACAAAGCCCCAGATCACGCGCAACGCCACGATCCCGGCGATGGCGTAGCCTGCGTAGGTATGGAGCCATTCAGGCTCGCCCTCGGTGAGGTAGGCGGTGGCAAACGCCACCACCAATCCCCAATGCCCGAGGCGCACCAGCGGGTCCCAGACCGTGACGGTCTCGGGCTCAGATGGTCGTTCCATCAGTCGTCATACCCGCGATACTTCACGCGCTCGCCGGTGACGAGGTCGAAATAACCCTCGACCTTGTAGCCCTTGTCGTCGAACATTTCGACATCGTAGACGCCGTGTTCGACCTCGATTTCGCGGATCTTGTAGCCCTCGGCTTCGAGCCGTGAGGCGAGGTCTGCGATGCTCATCCATTCGGCGCGCGGGGGCAGGTCGGCGCTGCGGCGATAGTTGTCGTCGCTGGCGAGGGCCGCGCCCGCGCCGATGCTGAGGGCGGTGGCGGTGATCAAGATGTGCTTGAAGGTCATGTCGTGTCTCCTTGGTTGATATGAGCGGCGGATGTGCCGCGGTAACATCTGGGGTATGATCGATTCGCCCTGACGCGAACCTGACGGCGATTGTCAGCTTGCTGTCAGGTCGGTCCGGATAGAGAGTGATCCCATGATGCGCATGTTTCTCGCCCTTCTCGTGCTTCTGGCTGCCCCGGTGCAGGCCAGCGATGACGATGATCACGACCGCGCCCGCGCCGCATTCGAGCGCGGCGCGATCCTGCCGCTGTCGCAGATCACCGCGATTGCCACCGGCCGATTCGGGGGCCACGTGATCGAGGTGGAATTCGACGAGGATGACGGGCGCTACCTCTATGAGCTGGAGATGATCACCGGGTCGGGTCGGGTGATCGAGGTCGAGATAGACGCCACCAGTGGCCGAATACTCGAAGTCGAGAAGGACTGATGCGCGCGCTGGTGGTCGAGGATGACCCGCGCATTGCTGCTGATCTGTGTGCGGCGCTCGGACAGGCCGGGTTTCGGGTGGAATCCTGCGGCGACGGCGAAGAGGCGTGGTTTCTGGGCGATACCGAAGACTATGATCTCGCGGTTCTGGATCTGGGCCTGCCGGGTCTGGACGGGCTATCGGTGCTGCGTCGCTGGCGGGCGGCGGGGCGGGTGATGCCGGTGCTGGTGCTGACCGCGCGCGGCGCGTGGCAGGACCGGGTCGAGGGGATCGAGAGCGGTGCCGATGATTACCTGCCCAAGCCGTTCCGCATGGAGGAACTGGTCGCGCGCGCCCGGGCGCTGGTGCGCCGAGCGGCGGGCCACGCGGGTGCGATGATGGAGGTGGGCGCGCTTGCGCTCGATACCAACCGGATGCGGGTGACCGTGCGCGGTGCGCCGGTGCAGGTGACGGCGCTGGAATACCGGCTGTTGTCCTATCTCGCGCTGCATCGCGCGCGGGTGGTGCCGCCCACCGAATTGCTCGAGCATCTCTACGGTGATGAGGACGCGCGCGAGGCCAACGCGCTTGAGGCGGTGATCGCGCGGCTGCGGCGCAAGCTGGGGACGGGGGTGATCGGTACCCGGCGCGGTTTTGGGTATTTCATCGAAGGGACGGAGGCGTGACGCGGCTCTCGCTCCGACTGCGGCTGGCGGTTGCGGGGGCGGTGGCGACAGCGCTGGCGCTCGGGCTGGCCGGGGTTGGCCTGGTGGCATTGTTCGGCACCCATGTGGAGCGGCGGGCGCTGGCCGAACTCTCGGTGCATCTTGATCAGGTCATCGCGGGGCTCGAACGGCGCGGCGATGCGCTGGTCTTGGTGACGCCGCCCGCCGATCCGCGCTTTGCGCGGCCGTATGGCGGGCTCTATTGGCAGGTCGAGGCGGGTGCGACTGATCTGCGCGCGCGGTCGCTGTGGGATTACGCGCTGCCCCTGCCCGAGGACACGCCGCAGGATGGTGCGCCGCATGTCCATCAGGTGCCGGGGCCGCAGGGTGGTGCGGTGCTGGTGCTGGAGCGGCGCGTCAGCCTGCCGGACAGTCTGGGAGGCGGAGCGGCCCGTGCGGCGGTGGCGATGGAGGCGGCAGAGCTGGCGCAGGCGCGGCGCGATTTTGCCCGCGACATGGCCCCCTATCTGGCGCTGCTGGCGCTGGTGCTGGTGGCGGCAGGCTGGGCGCAGCTTGTGGTGGGGTTGCGCCCGTTGCGGCGGTTGGGTGCGCGACTGAGCGACTTGCGCCGGGGCGAGAGCGCGCGCATGGGCACAGACTGGCCCGGTGAGGTGCAGCCGCTTGCCGCCGGGATGGACGCCCTTCTGGCCGAGCGCGAGGCGGATATCGAGCGGGCGCGTGCGCGTGCTGGCGATCTGGCACATGGACTCAAGACCCCGTTGCAAGCGCTGATGGGCGAGACGGCACGGCTGCGCGATGCGGGGCAAGGTGCGGCTGCGGACGCGATCGAAAGCGTGGCGGACGCGATGCAGCGCCACGTCACGCGCGAGTTGGCGCGCACCCGAAGCGCAGCGCGCGCGCGCCACGCCCGGGCCGATGTCGGGCAGGTTGTGGAGCGGGTCATCTCGGTCTTGCGGCGCACACCCGAGGGCGGGCGGCTTGACTGGCAGGTGAGCGGGGCGCGCGGCCTGATGGCGGTGATCGACGAGAGCGATCTGGCCGAGGCCTTGGGGGCGCTGGCCGAGAATGCGGCGCGCCACGCGGTCGCCCGGGTGACGGTGCTGGTGTCGAAAAGCGATGATGGCGGCGTGCATCTTGAACTGGCCGATGACGGGCCGGGCATTCCAGAGGCGCGGCTGGCCGATCTGATGCGTCGGGGCGCGCGGCTTGATGAGAGCGGGCCGGGCGAGGGGCTCGGCCTTGCGATTGCGCGTGACATCGTGGAGGGCGCGGGCGGGAGCTTGCGGCTGGAGAACGGCGCGCGGGGGCTGCGGGCGACGGTGGTTCTGGGCGCGGGGTAGGAGGGCCGGCATGGCGATGCGCGGCGGTTTTCGACCGCGTTGCGCGCGGGTGGCAATCAAACGTCCGCTTCAGGCCGCTTATCGCACCATTGGGTTCATTCGCGCACCCCTCACATTCCCGCGCCTCATGCGTGATAAAATTGCGTGTGCCGCCGCGCCTTGCTAGGCTTTGCCTGCAGGGCCGGGGGATCACGCAGGTGCTGGACTATTCGCATAATCCTTGGCTGGTGGCCGCGTCGCTCGCCGTGGCGCTGATGGCCGGGTTCACCGGGCTGTCGCTGACACGCGGCGCGTCGCATCTCGATGAGGGGCGGCGCAAGCTGTTGGTGGCGTTGGCCGCCGTGGTGCTGGGCGGTGGCATCTGGTCGATGCATTTCGTGGCCATGCTGGGGCTGCAACTGCCGATTCTTTATTATTACGATGCGCTGATAACGCTGGTTTCGGCCTTGGTGGCGATCCTGATGGTGGGTCTGGCGCTGCTGCTGTTGCATTTCCGCAGGCGCACGCCGCGCGCGATCCTCGGAGCGGGGGTGATCGTGGGGCTTGGCATCGTGGTCATGCATTACATCGGCATGGCGGGGATGCAGATGTGCCGCGCGGTGTCGGGGCCGGTGCAGGTGATGAGCGCGACGCTGGCCTCGGTGATCCTGTCCTCTCTGGCGATCTGGGTGGCCTATGACGCGCGCACGCATCGCAACATCCTGCTGGGTACGGTCTGCTTTGGCAGCGCGGTCTTTGCGGTGCATTTCGTGGCCATCGCGCTGACCGGCTTTGTCGCCACGGATCAGGCGGGCGGGGCGGGGCCGGTGCTCGATAATCGCATTCTCGCCATGGGCGTCACGGTGTCGGTGTTCCTGATTTGCGCTGCGTTCCTATTGACCGGGGTGACGTTCCTGAAACCCGCCGAGGCGCCGCCCGTGCCGGTGCCTGCATCGCGGCCCGCGCGCCTGCCCTATGAGCGCGAGGGGCAGACCCATTTCGCCGATGCCGCCGCCGTGGCCGCAATCCGTGCCGAGGGGCCTTACACGGTGCTTTATCAGGGCGAGGATAAGCTCTTTTGCCCGTGGTCGATCACCGAGGCCGAGGTGCGGCTGCTCCCGTCAGGGTTCCTGCGCGTGCATCGCAGTTACCTGGTCAATCCGGCGCATGTCTCGCGGTTCGAGCGGCACAAGGATAACGGCACGTGCTATTTTGAGGCTGTGCCCGCGCTCTCCAAGGTGCCGGTCAGCCGCTCGCGCCTGACGGCGATCCGCGAGGCACTGGGCCTCTGATCGCAGTTCGTGCGGGTAATTCGCATTTCGTGAAATGAACAGCGCGGATTGTTCCGCGTGATTTGAGCGTGAGCAGAAGGCGGCGCTTGATGCCCATGGCCAGTCGGGGAGGACGGGTCGCAGGGAGGACAACACATGATACCAGCCGGGTTCGAGTATCACCGGCCGACCGATATCGCGTCGGCCATCGGGATTTTGCAGCAGCATGGCGACGAGGCGCGGGTGATTGCGGGCGGTCACAGCCTCATTCCGATGATGAAGCTGCGCATGGCCGATCTGGCGCATCTGGTGGATTTGCAGGCCATCGACGATCTGCGCGGTATCGAGATCGCAGGGGGAGAGGTGCGCATCGGCGCGATGGTCACGCAGCATGAGATGATCACCCATGAGGGGCTGGCCACGGCGCTGCCGATCCTGCGCAAAGCGGCGTTGCAGATCGCCGATCCGCAGGTGCGCTATCTGGGCACGGTCGGCGGCAATGTCGCCAATGGCGATCCGGGAAATGACATGCCGGGGCTGATGCAATGCGTGGATGCGCGGTTTGAGTTGGTGGGGCCGGAGGGCACCCGCGAGGTGGCCGCGCGCGCGTTCTATGAGGCGGCTTATTTCACTGCCCGGGGCGACGAGGAAATCCTCACGCAAATCCGTATCCCGCTGCCCGCGCCGGGCACCGGCTATGCCTATGAAAAGCAGAAGCGCAAGATCGGCGACTATGCCACGGCGGCGGCGGCGGTTCTGATCGGGGGCGGTACGGCCTCCGTCGCGATGACCAATCTGGCGGATACGCCGATCTGGTCCGGGGAGGCGGGCGCGGCTCTGGCTGACGGCGATGTCGAGGGAGCGGTCGCCGCCATGCTGGGCGCGATTGACCCGATGGCCGACAATCGCGGCCCGGTGGCGTTCAAGAAACACGTGGCGGGCGTGATCCTGCGGCGTGCCATCGCGCGGGCGCAACAGCGCGCCGGTTGAGGGAGGGGATGATGACGAAAATGCATGTGAAACTGAACGTCAACGGGCGCGCGGTCGAGGGGCTGGAGGAGCCGCGCACGCTGCTCATCCATTTCCTGCGCGAAAACCTGCGCATAACCGGCCCGCATATCGGCTGCGAGACCAGCCATTGCGGGGCCTGCACCGTGGACATGAATGGCAGGTCGGTCAAATCCTGCACCGTCTTCGTGGCGCAGGCCGACGGGGCCGAGATCACCACCGTCGAGGGGTTGGTGAACGAGGACGGCAGCCTTGGCGTGATACAGGAGATGTTCCGCGAGCATCACGGGCTGCAATGCGGCTTTTGCACGCCGGGGATGATTACCCGCGCGCATCGCCTGTTGCAGGAAAACCCGACGCCGACCGAGGAGGAGGTGCGGTTCGGCATGGCCGGGAACCTGTGCCGCTGCACCGGTTATCAGAACATCGTCAAGGCGATCCTTGCCTCGGCCGAGATATTGAATGCCCCGCCCTCAAGCAGCGAAGCGGTAGGGCATGAAAAAGTGGAGGCCGCGGAATGAAGGACGACGTCGCAACCCCCGAAGACCGCAGCGCAAGCCTCAAGGGCATGGGCACCTCGCGCAAGCGCGTCGAGGATGTCCGGTTTACCCAAGGCAAGGGCAATTACGTGGACGATATCCGGATGGACGGAATGCTGTTCGGTGATTTCGTGCGCTCGCCCTATGCCCATGCGCGCGTCACCCGGATTGATGCCGAGGCTGCGAAGGCCGTGCCGGGCGTGATCGCTGTGCTGACCGCCGCCGATCTGGAGCCGTTGGGCCTGCATTGGATGCCGACGCTGGCGGGCGACAAGCAGATGGTTCTCGCGGATGGCAAGGTGCTCTACCAGGGGCAGGAGGTGGCCTTTGTCGTGGCCGAAGACCGCTATATCGCCGCCGATGCGGTGGAACTGGTCGAGGTCGAATACGAAGAACTGCCCGTCGTGGTCGACCCGTTCAAGGCGCTGGAGCCGGACGCGCCGGTGCTGCGCGAGGATCTGGAAGGTCAGACCGAGGGCGCGCACGGGCCGCGCCGCCATCACAACCATATCTTCACATGGGAACAGGGCGACAAGGACGCGACCGAAGCCGTGCTCTCGGAGGCCGATGTTGTGGCCGAGGAGATGGTCTATTATCACCGCACCCATCCCTGCCCGTTGGAGACCTGCGGCTGTGTCGCAAGCATGGACAAGGTCACCGGCAAGCTGACCGTCTGGGGCACGTTCCAGGCGCCGCATGCGGTCCGCACGGTGGTCTCGCTGATTTCCGGTATCGCAGAACACAACATCCGCATCATCTCGCCCGATATCGGCGGCGGATTCGGCAATAAGGTGGGTGTCTATCCGGGCTATGTCTGTTCGGTCGTGGCCTCGGTCGTGACCGGCAAGCCGGTCAAGTGGGTCGAGGACCGGATGGACAACCTGATGACCACCGCCTTTGCCCGCGACTACTGGATGCAGGGCAAGATCGCGGCGACGAAAGAGGGCCGGATCACCGGGCTCTGGTGTCACACCACCGCCGATCACGGCGGCTTCGATGCCTGTGCCGATCCGACCAAGTTTCCGGCGGGGTTCATGAATATCTGCACCGGCAGCTATGACATTCCGGTGGCCTATCTGGCGGTCGATGGCGTTTATACCAACAAAGCACCGGGGGGCGTGGCCTATCGTTGTTCGTTCCGCGTGACCGAGGCTGCCTATTTCATCGAGCGGATGGTCGAGGTGCTGGCGATCAAGCTGGGGATGGATGCCGCCGAGTTGCGGCGGATCAACTTCATCCGCGCCGATCAGTTCCCCTATCAGTCGGCCCTTGGCTGGGAATATGACAGCGGCGATTATCACACGGCGTGGGAAAAGGCGCTGAAGGCTGTGAATTACGACGGTCTGCGCGCCGAACAGGCGCAGCGGCTGGAGGATTTCAAGGCTGGGAAAACGCGCAAGCTGATCGGCATCGGCCTCACGCATTTCACCGAGATCGTCGGTGCGGGGCCGGTAAAGAATTGTGATATCCTCGGCCTTGGCATGTTCGACAGTTGCGAGATCCGCATTCACCCCACTGGCAGCGCCATCGCACGCCTTGGCACGATCAGTCAGGGGCAGGGGCATGCCACGACCTTTGCACAGATCATCGCCTCGGAGATCGGCATTCCGGCGGATGACATCACGCTGGAGGAGGGCGATACCGACACCGCACCTTATGGCCTTGGGACCTATGGCTCGCGCTCGACGCCCGTTGCGGGGGCGGCGACGGCCATGGCCGCGCGCAAGATCCGCGCCAAGGCGCAGATGATCGCGGCCTATTTGCTGGAAGTGCATGACGACGACGTGGAATTCGACGTCGATCGTTTTGCGGTCAAGGGCGCGCCGGAGCGGTTCAAGAGCATGAAGGAGATCGCCTTTGCCGCCTATAATCAGGCGATACCGGGGCTGGAGCCGGGGCTGGAGGCGGTGAGCTACTACGATCCGCCCAACATGACCTACCCGTTCGGCGCCTATATCTGCGTGATGGAGTTCGACGTCGATACCGGCGAGCACGAGGTGCGGCAGTTCTATGCGCTCGACGATTGCGGCACCCGGATCAATCCGATGATCATCGAGGGGCAGGTGCATGGCGGTGCCACCGAAGGCTATGCCATCGCCATGGGACAGGAGATTGCCTATGACGAGATGGGCAACGTGATGACCGGCACGCTGATGGATTTCTTCCTGCCCACGTCGTGGGAGACGCCGCATTACACCACCGATCACACTGTCACCCCCTCGCCGCATCATCCCATCGGTGCCAAGGGCGTGGGCGAGAGCCCTAATGTCGGTTCGGTGCCGTGCTTTTCCAACGCGATGCATGATGCGTTCCGGCCCTTCGGCCTGACGCAGAGCCACATGCCGCATGACCATTGGCGGATCTGGCGCATCGCGAATGAGCTGGGTCTGCATGGCTGAGCGCGGGATCTGAGTATTTCGGGAAAGGTGAAAGAGCGGGACGGCATGCAGGACTGGCGCGAGGTGCAGGAGGCGATGGCGGGGCAGGGCTATGTCGCGGGTGAGCGGCTGGCCATGGCGCTGCATCTGGCCGAGCGCATGGGGCGTCCGCTGCTGCTGGAGGGTCCGGCGGGCGTGGGCAAGACCGAGGTGGCCAAGGCTTTGGCGGGCATGCGCGCGGCGCGGCTCATCCGGTTGCAATGCTACGAGGGGCTGGATGCCGCGCAGGCGATCTATGAATGGAATTACCAGCGGCAATTGCTGGCCATTCGGGCGGCGGATGCGCGCGGCGGCGTCGATGAGGCGGCGCTTTTTTCCGAGACCTACCTGCTCAAGCGGCCCCTGCTGGAGGCGATTTCTCAAGAGGAGGCACCGGTGCTGCTGATCGACGAGATCGACCGCGCCGACGAGGAATTCGAGGCCTATCTGCTGGAGGTGCTGTCGGATTTTCAGATCACCATCCCGGAACTGGGCACGATTTCCGCCCGTGCGCGCCCGGTGGTGATCCTGACCGCCAATGGCACGCGCGATCTGTCGGATGCGCTCAGGCGGCGTTGCCTTTATTGCTATCTCGACTTTCCCGACCGCGACACCGAACTGGCGATCCTGCATGCGCGCATGCCGGGGCTGGAGGTGCGGCTGGCGGCGCAGATCGTCGGCGTCGTGCAGGCGCTGCGGCGCGAAGAGTTGGAGAAGGTACCGGGGGTTGCCGAGATGCTCGACTGGGCGGCGGCGCTGTCGGGGCTGGGGGTGAACGACCTTGCGCAATCGCCCGAGGCGGTGCAGGCGACGCTGGTGTGCCTGCTCAAAACCGCCGCCGATCACGATGCCGCGCCGCCCGAGGTGATGGACCGGCTGATTGGCCGGGTGGCGTGATGCGCGTCACCCGCTTTGCGGCGCGGGCGGGCGGCATGGCCGACCGGATGGCGGATTTCGTGGCGCATCTGCGGGGTAACGGAATGAAGGTGGGCGCGACCGATACTGCGGCGGCGCTGGAGGCTTTGACGCAGGTGCAGGCAAGCGTGCCTGATGAGCCGCGCGCGGCGCTCGCCGCCGTGTTGGCACGCGATGTCGAGGAGTGGCGGCGCTTCGACGATCTGTTCGATGCCTTCTGGTTCAACGCCGGGCGCACCCGACAGGACCGCGCCGACAACACCCATGTGCGGGTGCAATCGGCGCGCCCGGTCTTGTGGCACAGCCATCTGGAGGATCAGGGCGGCGGCGTGCCGGACCAGACCGAGACCGATGTGCCCGACGCGGGTGAGGACGAGGCCGAGGGCCGCGACGGGCGGCTGATGGCGACGCGGACCGACGCATTGGGCCGCCGTGACCTGCGCGAGGTGATGGACGAGAGCACCCTGCGTGAGGCCGAGCGTGTGGCGGCCAGCCTCGCCCGTGCGATCCGGGACCGAACCTCGCGCCGACGCAAGCGCGCGCGGCGCAGTGGCCCGCTCGACCTGCGCCGGGTGCAGCGCGCGAGCCTTGCGAGGGGTGGCGAGCCGATGGAGCTCTATCACCGCCGCCGCCCGCCGCGCCCGATGCGGATCGTGGCACTTTGCGATGTCAGCGGCTCGATGAGCGTGCATGCGCGGGTGTTTCTGGCCTTTTTGCGCGGGTTGGTGGGGCAGGATATGCGCACCGATGCCTATCTCTTTCACACAAGGCTGATGCGGGTGACCGATGCGCTGCGCGACCACGATAGCTTGCGTGCCGCAAGCCGGCTGTCGCTGATGGCCGAGGGGTTCGGCGGAGGTACGGATATCTCGGGCGCGCTGGAGCGGTTTCTGGACAGGTACGGCGCGCGTGCCTTGGGTGGGCGCACCGTGGTGCTGATCCTGTCGGATGGCTATTGCACGAGGTCGCCCGAGGTGCTGGCGGCAGTGCTGGCGCGGCTGAAGCGCAAGGCGCGGCGGATTGTCTGGCTCAATCCTTTGGGTGGCTGGCAGGAGCATGAACCGGTGGCGCGGGCGATGGCGGCGGCGCGGCCCCATCTCGATGCGCATCTGCCTGCTGGAAGCCTTGCGGCACTGGCGGAGCTGGAGGCGGAATTCGCGCGAATTTGAGGAGAGGCCGATGGCCGGGTTCGATATCTATGACGAGATCGAGACGCTGCGCCGGGCGGGCGCGCCTTTTTGCGTGGCTACCGTCATTCGCACCGCCGACGCGACCTCGGCCAAGGCCGGGGCCAAGGCGGCGGTCACCAGCGCGGGCGAGATCATTGGCCACTTGGGCGGGGCCTGCGTGCAGCGCGCGGTGTGTGCAGCCTCAACCGAGGCGTTGAGCGCGGGCGCACCGCGTCTGATTACGGTGCGCCCCACGGAAAAGGTGGTGGCCCTGGACCACGAGGCCGAGATGCAGCTTTACAAGAGCGGCTGCCCCTCGGGCGGCACGGTGGATCTGCTGATCGAGCCGTGGCGCGCTGCCCCTTGCCTGATGATCTATGGCGCGACCCCGATCGCGCGGGCGCTGTCGGAACATGCCGCCCTGATGGGGTTTCTGGTGATCATGGAGGCGGGGGCCGAGGCCGGGCAGGCCGAGGTTGCGCGGCTGGAAGAGGGGGAGATGCCTGCGTTGGAGCCGCGCGATGTCGTGGTCGTCGCATCGCAGGGCAAAGGGGATATGGCGGCGCTGAGCGCGGCGCTCTCCACGCAGGCGGGATGGGTGGCGATGGTCGCGAGCCGCCGCAAGGCCGATGTATTACGGGACAAGCTGACGGTGCAGGGCGTCGATGCGGCGCGGCTCGCGGTGCTCAAATCACCTGCGGGGCTGAATATCGGGGCGGTTGATCCGCACGAGATTGCGCTGTCGATCCTGGCCGAGATCGTGGCGTGGAAGAAGGCACATGCGGTTCATCCGGCGGGGCGGCAATCCGGCTGAACGATGCGTCGCCTAGCTGGTATCGAGCACCGTCTCAACGGCGCGGGCGGCCTGATCCACCGCCATCTGCAGATCGGTGATGAAGGCGCTTGCGGCGAGGGATTGCGTGGCGAACCCCGGTGTCAGGATCGACACGCTGTTCGAGATGCGGGGGCGGAACCGGCGGATCGCAAGGGCGTGATCGGTCGGTGCCTGCAGGAGATGACTATAGGCGGTGATCAGGTCGCAAACCATGGTGCAGGCCCCTGCCGCCACGAATTGCAGGCCCGGCAGGAAGGTGCGTAATTCGAGCCGCTTGTTAAAGCGACACCCGGCCGCGCGGAACGCGGCTTCGGTCTGGAGCGCGGTGTTGTGCGCGTCAAAAAGCACCGCCATGGGCCGCCCGTCAAGATCGGAAGGTGTGATCACCGGAGCGCGTGCAAGGGGATCGTCGGCGCGCAGCACACAGACGCATTCGAGATCGTAATCCACCTGAGCGATGGAGGCCCGGGGGGCCGGTGTCTCGGCAAAGCCGACATCGTATTGCTGCGAGGCGATCAGGTCCTCGATCACGTCCGAGGAGCGCATGATCAGTGACAGCTCGAGATCGTCGCGGTCCTGAAGGAAGCGCGTCAGCAGGCGCGGCAGGAACACGCTGGAGGCGGCCGGGTGGCTGGCGATCTTGAGCTTGCCCGATTGCAGGGTGCTGATCCGGCTGAGGGTGCGTTCGGTGCGCTCGACCCGCCCGAGGATATCCTCGCATTCCTCCAGAAAGAAATGCGCCTCGGGGGTGGGGGTGAGCTTGCCCTGCATGCGCATGAAGAGGGCGAAACCCAGCTGGTCTTCGAGCGTGCGGATCATGGTCGAGACCGCGGGTTGCGTGCGCCCGACGCTGCGCGCCGCCTGGCTGATCGAGCCGGAGCGCATGACCTCGCGGAAGGTGGTGAGTTGGCGCAGGGAGAGATGCATGTTGCTCCATAACCTGAATTGATGGACTCAAAGATATAATCAAATTGAATTTATATTGCCTGTCCAGTGTAATCGTTTGAAAGCCGGTGCGACGAGACGCCGGAGAGGGGGACGCCATGGACACATTCGCGAAATACCTGCTCACCGCGCTGATCTGCGTGGTGGCGCTTGGTCAGTTCGTGCAGGTGATCACGCGCTATGTCCTGCAGGTGCCGGTGATGGGGCTGGAAGAGACGATGCTCTACCCCACGCTCTGGCTCTATATCCTCGGTTCGGTCAACGCCTCGCGCGAGAACACCCATATCCGTGCGAATGTGCTGGAAATCTTCGTCAAAACCGAGCGCGGGCATACCATCCTTGCCATCGTCGGCGAGGTGATCAGCCTGATTATCGGGTTGTGGCTGCTCAGCTGGGCCTGGGATTACACGCAATATGCCTGGCGTGTCTGGCGCGAGAGCCCGACGCTTTATATCCCGACTTTCTACTCCGATATCGCGCTCTTGGTTGGGCTGGGGCTGATGATGGCCTACACCGCCGGTCATCTTGTGACGCATATCCGCCGTCTGTCGCTGGGAGCACCGTCATGATCGAGATCGCCCTTCTGGCCATCGCGCTATTGGTGATCACGCTGACGCTCGGCGTGCCTTTGCCCTACTGCTTCGGCGCCGCGCTGATGGTGATGTATTTCCTCGGCGATGTGACGATGAAGGGCATGATGCTCTGGGGGTTCCAGCAAATGGGCAACCCGGTGCTGCTGGCCATTCCGTTATTCGTGCTGGCCGGAACGATCATGTCGGAAAGCGGGATCGCCGCCTCGCTATTGCGCTTTGTCAACGCGTTCATCGGCCATGTGCGGGGCGGTTTGGGCGTGGTCGCCGCCGTGTCCTGTGCGGTGATCGGGGCGATTTCAGGTTCGGGCCTCACGGGGATTGCTGCCATCGGCCCTCTGCTGATCCCCGAGATGGAAAAACGCGGCTATCCGCGCGAATACGCGACCGCACTCATCGCCAATTCCTCGATACTCGGGTTACTCATTCCGCCCTCGGTCACGATGATCGTCTATGGCTGGGTGACGGATACTTCGATCCTCGCCTGTTTCCTTGCCACGCTCGGCCCCGGCCTGCTGATCATGGTGGCGTTCTCGATCATCAACCTGGTGATGAGCCGCAAGTTCGACCTCGTGCTCGATGACAAACCGTCTTTCTCAGAGTTGTCGGGGGAGGTGGCGCGGCGCGGGTTTCACGCCTTCCCGGCGCTGCTGATGCCGGTGATCATCCTCGGCGGCATCTATGGCGGGATCATGACGCCCACCGAGGCTGCTGCTGTCGCGGTGATCTACGCGGTCCCCGTCGGCTTTCTGATCTACAAGGGGCTGAGATTGTCGAACTTCCTTTCGGCAGGGCGCGAGGCCGCGACCGCCGTGGGCGCGATCATGATGATGATCCTGTTCTCCATGATCCTATCTCAGATGTTCGTCTATGAGAGCATCCCGCAGCAGCTTGTGCAGGGCATCTTCTCGATCACCGAGAACAAGGTGCTGCTGCTGATCATGATCAACATCCTGCTTTTTCTCGTGGGCATGGTGGTCAATGACGTGACCGCGATCATCCTGATCGCCCCGCTGCTGCTGCCCTTGATGAACGCCATCGGGGTGAGCCCGGTTCAGTTCGCCGCGATCATGGGGGTCAACACAGCCATGGGGGGTGTGACCCCGCCTTATGCCTCGATCCTCTATCTCGGGGCGCGGATCGGCAAGGTGAAGGTCACCAAGGTGATCCCGCCCGCGATGAAGCTCATTCTTTTCGGCTATGTGCCCGTGGTGTTTCTCACCTCGCTCTGGCCGGACCTGTCGCTCTTCTTGCCACGTTTCTTTGGATATGACGTGGCCCCTTGAAGCAAACCCTGAACCAGAAACCAACACGGAGGATTACCCCAATGAAACATACCATGCTGGCCACCGCTGCCGCCGCACTCATGGCGTTTACGCCCATGGCCGAGGCGCAGGATCTCAAGATGAGCCATGTCCGCCCGCAGGGTGCGACCATTGACGTCGAACTCAACGCGTTTGCCGATGCTGTCAGCGAGGCGACCGGCGGCGATGTGAGTGTCAACATTTTCGCGGCCTCGGCGCTTGGCGATTACACCACGGTGCAGGAGCGCGTGAGCGTAGGGGCGGTCGATATGGCGACGCAGCCCGCCGCGACCGCCGCCGACCGGCGGATGCAGATCAGCTCTTTCCCCTATCTCGCGGGCAACTGGGCGCAGGCCCGTGCGGTCTATGGCCCCGGTGGGGTGGTGCGCGAGGTGATGGCCGGGCTTTATGCCGAGCAGGACATCACCATGCTTGCCGCCTATCCGGTTTATTTCGGGGGCATCTCGCTTAACGTGGCCGCGCCCGAGAGCGTTGGGACGCCCGAGGCAAAAGGCATCAAGGTGCGGGTGCCGGGCATCAAGAGCTTTCAGCTGACCGGCGAGGCGCTTGGCTATATCCCGTCGCCGATCCCGTTCTCCGAGGCGTTCACTGCCGTGCAGACCGGCGTGGTCGATGGTGTGATCGGGTCGGGGGCCGAGGGCTATTATGCCTCGTTCCGCGACGTGACCAAGACCTACATTCCGGCCAACACCCATTTCGAGGTCTGGTACATGATCATCTCGAACGAGAGCCTTGCCGGGTTGTCAGACGAGGATCAGGCGGCGCTGAAGGAACAGGCCGCGTCGTTCGAGGCGACCCGTTGGGAGGTGGCCGAGGCCGATCAGGCGCGCAACGAGCAGCGGCTGGTCGATGATCTGGGCGCGACCGTCGTTGAATTGAGCGATGATCAACTTGCCGCCATGGCCGCCAAGGCGCGCGCCGATGTCTGGCCCGCCGTGCTGGAGGATGTGGGCACCGACTGGGGTCAGGCGATCCTCGACAAGGTGGCAGCAAGCAACTGAGCCAAAAGACGACAGGGCGGTTCGCGCCGCCCTGTCACCCCAAGCCGGGAAAGACACCCATGAGCAGTGATTATGTCATCATCGGCGGCGGCGTCGTCGGCCTCTCCGTGGCCTGGGGCTTGCTCAGGCGCGGGCTGCGGGTGACGGTGCTGGATGGCGACGATGGATCGTTCCGCGCCAGCCGGGGGAATTTCGGGCTGGTCTGGGTGCAATCCAAGGGCATGAACCAGCCCCGCTATGCGCAATGGTCACAGACATCCGCCGCCGCTTGGGGCGATTTCGCCGCCGAGTTGGGCGAGGCCACCGGTCAGAATCTGGGGCTGGAGCAGAAAGGCGGCTATGATTTTCACTTCTCCGAGGAGAGCCTGCAGGCGACGGTGGAAAAGTACGAGGCGCTCAAGGACAAGCTGGACGGTGACTACCCGTTCGAGGTTCTGGGACACAACGCCCTACGCAAGGAAGAGCCGCATATAGGCGCATCTGTCGTAGGCGCGATCCTGCATCATCAGGATGGCCATGCCAACCCGCTGCGCCTGTTGCAGGCACTTGCCGCCGATGTGCGGCGGATGGGGGGCCGCGTGCTGACCGGCAAGACGGTGACAGATCTGGCCAAACCCGACGGTTTTCGCGTGACCTGCGCCGATGGGACGGTGGTCGAGGCGGGCAAGCTGGTGCTCTCGGCGGGGCTGGGGGCGGCGCAACTGGGGCCAAAGCTGGGCTTCAAGGCCCCTGTGCGGCCACAGCGCGGGCAGGTGCTGATTACCGAGAAACTGCCCAAGATCATCAACCGGCCCTCGCTGATT
The DNA here is from genome assembly GCF_900109855.1 of Roseovarius tolerans. Taxonomy (GTDB): domain Bacteria; phylum Pseudomonadota; class Alphaproteobacteria; order Rhodobacterales; family Rhodobacteraceae; genus Roseovarius; species Roseovarius tolerans. Next base: position 67,887 of record NZ_FOBO01000008.1, read on the forward strand.
GCGCGGCAGGTGGATGAGGGCGGTATTCAGATCGGGGCCACCAACGAGGAGGTGGGGCTTGATGATGGCGTGACGCAGCCGGGGCTTTCCGGTCTCGCCGCCGAGGCGATTGCGGCCTATCCGGTTCTGGGGCGCGCGCAGCTGGTCCGGTCATGGGGGGCCTTGCGTGTGCTCTCGCCCGATGGTCTGCCGATCTACGAGGAAAGCGCCGAGATGCCCGGTGCCTATCTCGTAACATGCCACAGCGGTATCACGCTGGCCGCAGCGCACGCACGGTTCCTGCCCGACTGGCTTGAGGGCGCAACTGATGCGCCCGATCTGGAGGTGTTCGGTGAAGCCCGCTTTTCTTGAACTCGACCCCGCGGCGGTGCGGGTGCCGGTGCGTTTTGCCGGTGAGACGCTGATGCTGCCTGAAGGGGCCAATCTGGCCACTGCTTTGCTAGCCGCCGGGGTGACGGTGCTGCGGCACACGCCGGTCTCGGGCGCGCCGCGTGCGCCCTATTGCATGATGGGGGCCTGTTTCGATTGCCTTGTGGAGGTGGAGGGTGTGGTGCGCCAGGCCTGCATGATGGAGGTGGTTGAGGGGCTGGAGATCGCCCGCCCGCATGAGGGGGACGCGCATGACACGCTATGATCTGGCCGTGATCGGCGCGGGGCCTGCGGGCATGGCGACGGCCGCCACGGCGGCGGAGGCGGGGCTGTCGGTTTGCGTGCTGGACGAGCAGCCACGCGCGGGCGGGCAGATTTACCGCGATGTGGAACGCGCGGCGGCGCGGCGCGGCGATATTCTGGGCACGGACTATACCCAAGGTGCGCCGCTGGTGGCGGGGCTGCGTGCGGGCGGCATCACGAATCTGGCGGGGGCGGTGGTCTGGGCCATCGAGGAGGGTTTCCGGATTTCCTACACCCAAGGCGGGGCGGCGGCGCAGATCGAGGCGGGCCGCGTGCTGCTTGCGACCGGCGCGCTGGAACGGCCCATGCCGTTGCCGGGCTGGACCTTGCCGGGGGTGATGACCGCAGGCGCGGGGCAGATCCTGCTCAAGCAATCGGGGGTGCTGGCGCGGCGCGCGGTGCTGGTGGGCTCGGGCCCGCTCCTTTACCTCATCGCCGCGCAGATGGTGCGGGCGGGCACGCCGCCGCTGGCGCTGATCGAAACGCAGACGCGCGCCGACTTGATCCGTGCGGCGCGGCATCTGGGCGGTGCGCTGCGCGGCTGGCGGTATCTGCTTAAGGGGCTGGGCCTGATGGCCGAGATCATTCGCGCGCGGGTGCCACGTTATACAGGCGCGCAGGCTATCAAGATCGAGGGCGAGGCGCAGGCCGAAGCGGTCACGTTCACTTGTCGGGGCCGCGCGCATCGCATCGATTGCGACACGGTTTTTCTGCATCACGGGGTAGTGCCCAACACGCAAGCGGCGCGGTCGCTGAACGTGGCGCATGCCTGGGACGCGGCGCAGCAGTGTTTCGCGCCCAAGCTTGATGAGTGGGGGCAGTGCGATGTGGACGGGGTATTGATTGCGGGTGACGGGGGCGGCATCGGCGGGGCCAAGGTGGCCGAGATCGCGGGGCAGTTGTCCGCGCTTCATGTGGCCGGGGAGTTGGGTCATATCGACCGCGCCACCCGTGACCGGCGCGCGGCACCGCTGTTACGCGCAAGGCGGCAAGAGATGGCGGCGCGGCCCTTTCTCGACGCGGCTTATCCCCCGGCGGCGCAGGCATTGGCCCCCGAGGACGCCACCGTGATCTGCCGCTGCGAAGAGGTGACGGCGGGGGCGATCCGGGGGTATGCGCGCCTTGGCTGTCTGGGGCCAAACCAGACCAAGGCCTTTGGCCGCCCAGGAATGGGGCCGTGCCAGGGGCGCTATTGCGGATTGACCGTCACCGCCCTGTTGGCGGACGCGAACGGGCAAACGCAAGACGAGACGGGATATTACCGTATCCGTCCGCCGCTGAAACCGGTGACGCTGGCGGAATTGGCGGCGATGGACGCGGGCGCGCCGGGACAGGCGGAGAAGGCGGCGGAGTGAGCGCGCGCGCCTAGTCCACCACCGCCACGAGATGCCAGCGCAGCGCGTCGTTGGGCGCGGGATCAAAGTGCGTCACCCGGTTCGACAGCACCACAAGCTGGGTGACGTGAAACGGGATCATCGTGCCCGAGGTCCTCGCGAGATATTCCTGCGCCTTGATATAGAGCGCGCGGCGCTTGGCGAAATTCAACTCGGCGCGGGCGGCTTTCAGCAAGTGGTCGAATTCGGGATTTGAATAGTGGCTCTCGTTCCACTTTGCGCTGGAATGGAACGCCTCATTGAGGGCCTGATCGGCGGGGCGTTCGCCCCAGCTTGTGGTGAAGGCGGGCTTTTTCATCCAGACCGTGGACCAGTAGCCATCGGCGGCGGCGTTGACCACGTTGACGCGAATGCCTGCCTCGGCAGCCTGTTCCTGATAGGCGACGCCGATCACCGGCCAGCTGGGATCGAGCGATGAGACGTAGATATCCACGTCGATCCCATCGGGATGGCCCGCCTCGGCCAGCAGCGCGCGGGCGCGTTCGGGATCGGGCGGGCAGCGCATCTCGGCGCGGTATTGGTCATTGGGCGCGACCGGCGTGTCGCACGATACCACCCCGCCGCCGTCAAGCGCCAGATCGAGCATCTCGTCGCGATCCACCACCAGGCGCAGGGCGCGGCGCACGCGCGGATCGTCGAACGGGGCCATGTCGGTGCGAAAGGCAAGGCCCATCCAGTTGCCGGTGGGAATTTCCAGCAACTGGTAGCGCAAGGATTTGTCGAGCGCACGGCGCAGGACAGGCGCGATGCCACGCTCCATGTCCAACTGCCCGCTGAGAAACGCCTGAAGCCGCGCCTGCGCGTCGGGCACGCCGATGACCTCGATCCGAGCCAGCGCGGGCGGGCCTTCCCAATAGCCCTCATAGGCGGTCAGCACGGTGATGCCGTCGGGGTCGAATGTCTCAACCTTGAAAGGCCCGGTGCCGATGCCGGTCTGATCCACCGTCTCGCCCGAACCCTCGGGGATGATCCGAAGGCGCGGATCCATCAGTTGCAGGGGCAGGTCGGCGAAGGTGGAGCCGAGCCGCATGCGCACGGTCAGTGGGCCTGTGGCCTCGATATGCTCGATCATCTTGACGGCGGCGCGGGCGGGGCTGCCATAGTCGGGGTCGATCACGCGCTTAATCGAGTAGACCACGTCGCCCGCATCGAGCGCGCTGCCATCGTGAAAGCGCACCCCGTCGCGGATGTGAAAGGTCCAGACGGTGCCGTCCTCATTGGGCTCCCAAGCGGTCGCGAGATCGGGTTCGGGCTTGCCGCTGCGCCCCGGGCGGACGAGGCGGCTCTGGATTTTCTCGATGATCTGGAGCACGCGGCCCTTGGAGGCTGGATCGAGGCTCGATTGCGCGCCGAAACCGACATTGTGGGCATGCCGGAAGGTGCCGGTGGGCGCGGCATGTGTCAGGGTCGCGCAGAGTGCGACGAGAGTGGCAAGGATCAGGCTGCGCATCGGGTGGGCGTCTCCGTGTCGTCGCGGCCATTCTTGGCAGGTGCGCGTGCAAATGCAAACCTTTCGGCAGAGTTGGACGATCACGTTTCCCGCGGTGGCGTGCCGCCGAGACGCGTCGTCAGTTCATCTGCCGCGCGGCATACGGTGCGGCCGACGGCCTCGATCTTGTTGTCGGGCAGGCGGGTGGCCACGCCGGAGATCGAGATCGCGCAGACGGCCTCGCCCTGCGCCGACCAGACCACGGCGGCGACGCAGCGCAGCCCGGCCACATGTTCCTGATCGTCGAGCGCATAGCCGGTTGCGCGAATCCGCGCGATATCGGCCATCGCCGTGTCGAGGCTGCGATGCGAGCGGCCGGTCAGGGGGCGAAACCCGGTGCGCGCGACGAAGGCGGCAATATCGGCATCGCTCCAGGTGGCGAGGATCGCCTTGCCCATGCCCGAGCAGAACGCCGGGACCCGCCCACCGGGGGCGGAAATGGCGCGCATGATCTCGCGGCTGCCGGCCTGGCTGAGGGTGATCAATTCGTCGCGGTCGAGCAGCCCGAGATTTACGGTCTCGCGGGTGGCATCGCGCAGCCGCCGCAGAAGGGGCAGCGCGGGGGCCACGAAATTATGCCGCCGCCCGAAGGCCGCACCGACGCTGAACGCCTCGCGGCCGACATGCCAAAGGGCACGGTCTGGCTCGAACTGCACGAAGTCCTCGATTTCGAGCGTGGTCAGCAGCCGGTGCGTGGTCGAGAGCGCCAGCCTCGCCGCGCGCGCGATGTCGCTCACCCGCATGCCCTCGTCGTGCTGGCTGAGCAGCCGCAACAGGCCAAGCGCCCGCTGCACCGATTGCACGCCGTCGGGTTTCGGATCAGTCATTGCGGTATACCTTTCCATACAATGGAAAACATTTTCCCGCTTGTTACAATTTTCAACCCCTTGCGCTAGCCCTCCGCCCAATCAAATGGAGACCGGATATGACCCAATACGTAGACCGCCACGGGCTGTCTGTGGCCGAACCGCTTGCAGCCCTCATCGAGAATGACGTCCTGACTGGTGTTTCGCCAGATCAGTTCTGGTCCGGCTATGCGGCGCTGTTGCGCGATCTGGCCCCGCAGAACGCGGATCTGCTGGCACGGCGCACCGAGTTGCAAGGCAGGTTCGACGACTGGCACATCGCGCGCCGGGGCCAGCCGTTCGACGGTGAGGCGTATCGCGCCTTTCTGGCCGAGATCGGGTATTTGGAGCCGGAGCCTGGCCCGTTTGCCATGACCACCCAGAATGTCGATCCCGAGATCGCCAGCATCGCCGGACCGCAGCTTGTGGTGCCGGTGATGAATGCGCGCTTTGCGCTGAACGCCGCCAATGCGCGGTGGGGGTCGCTCTATGATGCGCTTTACGGCACCGACGCGATCGAGGGTCAGCCGCAAGGTGCGGGCTATGACGCCGCGCGCGGGGCGCAGGTGATCGCATGGGCGCGCGCGCATCTCGACGATGTGACACCGCTGGCGCAGGCAAGCTGGACCGATGTCAGCGCGCTTGCGGTGCGCGATGGCGGGCTTTGCGTGACCGTGGGCGAGACCGAGACCACCCTTGCCGATGCAGAGCAATTCGCGGGATATACCGAGGGCGGCAACATCTTCCTGCGGGCGCATGGTCTGCTGATCGAGGTGGTGATCGACCGCGCCTCGGCCATTGGCAAGGACGACCCGGCGGGGATTGCCGATATCCGGCTGGAGAGCGCGCTGACCGCGATTCAGGATTGCGAGGATTCGGTCGCCGCCGTGGACGCCGAGGATAAGTGCGTGGTCTATGCCAACTGGCTGGGCCTGATGCGGGGTGATCTGGAACAGACGGTCGAGAAAGAGGGCAAGCAGATCATCCGCCGCCTGAACCCGGATGTCAGCTATCTCGACCCGCAGGGACATGCCGTGACGCATCCCGGGCGCGCGCTGATGCTGGTGCGCAACGTGGGCCATCTGATGACCACCGATGCGGTGTTGATGGACGGGGCGGAGACACCCGAGGGCATGCTTGATGCCGCCGTGACCGTCGCCGCCGCGATGCATGACCTGAAGAAAGACGGCGCGCGCAATTCGCGCGCCGGATCGGTCTATGTGGTCAAGCCCAAGATGCATGGCCCTGAGGAAGTCGCGTTCGCCGATACGCTCTATGGCCGGGTCGAGGATATGCTTGGTCTGCCGCGCAACACCGTCAAGCTGGGCGTGATGGATGAGGAGCGCCGCACGTCGGCGAACTTGCTGGCCTGTATCAAGGCGGTCAAGGATCGCTGTGTGTTCATCAACACCGGTTTTCTGGACCGCACCGGCGACGAGATCCACACCTCGATGCAGGCCGGGCCGGTCGTTCCCAAGGGTGAAATGCAGAAGGAGGCATGGCTGGCCGCCTATGAGGCAGGCAATGTCGATGCGGGGCTGGCGGCCGGCATGTCCGGCAAGGGCCAGATTGGCAAGGGGATGTGGGCCAAGCCCGACGCGATGGCCGAGATGCTGAACGTCAAGATAGGCCACCCCAAAGCCGGGGCCAACACGGCATGGGTGCCATCGCCCACGGCGGCGACGCTGCACGCCACGCATTACCACCGCGTCGATGTGGCGGCGGTGCAGGACGAGATGAAGACCCGTGAAACGGCCTCGCGCGACGCGCTTTTGACACCACCGCTGATGATCGGGCGCAACCTCTCGGGAGAGGACGTTCAGCGCGAATTGGATAATTCCTGCCAGTCGATCCTGGGCTATGTGGTCCGCTGGGTCGATCAGGGCGTCGGCTGTTCAAAGGTGCCCGATATCAATGATGTGGCGCTGATGGAGGATCGCGCGACGCTGCGCATTTCCTCGCAATACCTTGCCAACTGGCTGCTGCACGGCATATGCACAGCCGAGGAGGTTGAGGCATCGCTGCGCCGGATGGCCCCCAAGGTGGATGCGCAGAACGCCCATGATCCGGCTTACCTGCCCATGGCCCCCGGTTTCGACGGGGTGGCGTTCAAGGCCGCGCATGACCTCATATTCAAGGGTGCGGAGCAGCCCTCGGGCTACACCGAGCCGCTGTTGCATGCCGCGCGTCGCCGCGCCAAGGCGGCCTGAGGAGGGCCTGAACGATGATGACAGTGAAACGGCTCGATCTGGCCGATGCGGGTGTCATTCTGGACGGCGCCCGCGCCAAGGCTGCCGAGATCGGTGTGCCGATGTGCATCGCCATCACCGACGAAGGCGGGAACCTCGTGGCGTTTGAGCGGATGGATGGCGGCAAGGTGACTTCGATCACCATCGCCATCGACAAGGCGTTCACCGCAGCGGGTGCCAAGAAGGCGACGCATGAATATGGCGAGGTCAGCCAGCCCGGCAAGCCGGTCTATGGCATCGCTTCGGCCATCGGCGGACGGCTGATGGTGGTGGGTGGAGGCCTGCCGGTCGTGGTTGACGGCGACGTGGTGGGGGGCATCGGCGTCAGTTCCGGCACCCCCGCGCAGGACCGCGAGGTTGCGCAGGCGGGGATTGACGTGTTCCTTGCGGCGCAGGACTAAGCGATCAGAATGGGCTGACGACCCGGCGGGCGCAGGGCTCGCCGGTATATGCATTGGTCGGGGTCTGCTGCATCCGGCGGTTGCTTCTGGCCATATCTTCAAGGCATAACTCCTTGAAGACATTGATGAAGGCGTCGATACTGCATCTCATTCCGCGTCCAGAACCTTGCGGGCTGCGCGGAAGCATTCCAGCGCCTGCGGCACGCCGCAATAGATGCCGATGACGTGGATGATGGCGCGCAGTTCCTCCTGGGTCACGCCATTGCGGCGCGCGCCGCGGCAGTGGGTTTCCCATTCCTGCATCTTGCCGAGAGCGCCGATCATCGCGAGGTTCATCATGCTGCGGGTCTTGGCGTCGATCACCTCGTCGCCCCAGCCGAAGCCCCAGCACCATGCGGTCATTGCCTGCTGAAAAGGGCGGGTGAAGTCATCCGCTGCGGCGAGATTTTGCTCCACATACTCGGCCCCGAGCGTGGCCTTGCGCTGCTCCAGTCCCTTGAGGAACAGGTCTTCGTCGAACAGGCTCATCTGTGTCTCCTTGGCTGTCGTCCACCGCCGGGAAGGGCGGGGCCTGACGACGGTGATAGGCGAGATGCGGCGACGGCCAAAGCGATTCCTGCAAGCGAGGCTTGCCGGTCGCGGAACGCCCTTTCGGAGCGTCGGTAAATGGTCGGTATTGCGTCGGTATTCTGTCGGTGCCGCTGACAGGCAGGGTCTGACCCGTCAGGGGACTGCCAGATGAGCTTGGCGGCACGTCGCTTGTGCCGGACCTGCGGATTTGCGCCGCTGCTCTATACGGTGCCTGAGGCGATAGGTGGCCCGCTTTCGCGCCAGTCTGAGACGCGGGACCCTTGCGCTGGAACGGGCGCCGTGGACACGCCGCTGGTCGGAGGCTCCGTTCAGGCCACCGCATGCGCAAGCGCGCATTGTTTCCAGAGCACCGTCAGCGCTGTCACGAGGTGGTCGATATCGGCCTCCGAATGCAGCGGGCCGGGGGTGAAGCGCAGCCGCTCGGTGCCCTTGGGCACGGTGGGGTAGTTGATCGGCTGCACGTAGATGCCCCAGTCGCGCATCAGGATATCAGCGAGCATCCGGCATTTGACCGGGTCCTTGATCATCACCGGAATGATATGGCTGTCATTGTCGAGATGCGGGATGCCGCGCGCGTCGAGCTTGGCGCGCAGGTTGGCCACTTGCGCCCGCTGTGCCTGCCGCTCCTCGTCCGATTGCTTGAGATGCGCGATGCTCGCCGTCGCGGCGGCGGCCACGGCGGGGGGCAGGGCGGTGGTGAAGATGAAGCCCGAGGCAAACGAGCGGATGAAATCGCACAGGCTGGCGGAGCCGGTGACGTAGCCGCCCATGCAGCCATAGGCCTTGCCGAGCGTGCCCTCGATCAGGGTGATCCTGTGGGCGAGGCCACGTTCCTCGGAGACGCCACCACCGCGCGGGCCGTAGAGGCCCACGGCATGCACCTCGTCGAGATAGGTCAGCGCGCCGTGTTTCTCGGCGACTTCGACGATTTCCTCCATCGGGCAGATGTCGCCATCCATCGAATAGACGCTCTCAAAGGCGACAATCTTGGGCGCGTTGGCGGGCAGGCGGGCCAGCTTGCGGTCGAGATCCTCGGGGTCGTTATGTTTCCAGATCACCTTTTGCGCGCGGCTGTGGCGAATGCCTTCGATCATGCTGGCATGGTTCAATTCATCCGACAGGATCACGGCATCGGGCAACCGGCTGCCAAGCGTCGAGAGGGCCGCCCAGTTCGACACGTAGCCGGAGGTGAAGAGCAGCGCGTCCTCTTTGCCATGCAGGTCAGCCAGTTCGCGCTCGAGCAGCAGGTGGTGGTGATTGGTGCCCGAGATGTTGCGGGTGCCGCCAGCACCTGTGCCGCATTGGTCGATAGTGTCCTTCATCGCCTGCCGCACGACCGGGTGCTGGCCCATGCCGAGATAGTCGTTGGAGCACCAGACCGTCACCTCGTCGGGGGCGTCGGCATCATGGCTTTTCGCTTTCGGAAACTCGCCGCAGCGCCGCTCCAGCTCGGCGAAAACGCGGTAATTTCCCTCTTCGCGCAGGGTGTCCAGTTGCGCGTCGAACATGGCGTCAAAATCCATGATGTCCCTCCGGTCTTGTCTTTTTTGTTGCGTGTTTGGGCGCGGGAAGCATCCAGCGCCAGAGTTTCGCGTCAGGCACCGGTAGCACCATCAGCCAATGTTCGAGAAGCGCCAGCGCGGTGATCGCCGACAGGAGTGCAAAGCCCACCACTTCGCCGGGCTGGCCTGCGGAATAGAGCCGCTCCAGCCAGCAGGCCACGGCGAGGCTGAGCGCGGTGACTGAGCAGGGGAAGAACCAGCCCACCGGCGCGATGCGGAAATGGCTGCCCAGATGCGAAAGGGCGCGGGGGATGAACTCGGTATTGATGCGCGGCACGCCGAAATAGAGGTTCAGCTTGGCGGTGACGCGGGCGAAATAGAGCACGGTGAAGGTCCAGAGCCCGACACTGTTGGCGGCCTCATGGCCGAAGACCCAGACAAGGATCAGCACGCCGGTGAGCAGCATCTCGTGATAGGCGACGGTGCCCCAGGCGCGCAGGAACCGCTCCCATTCCGGCAGATGCGCGGGGCAGGGGCGGCGGTTCGGCCCGGTGATCGCGCCGGTCAGAAAGCTGAGCTCGATCCAGCCCCAGATCGCCAGTGCCGAGAGGAACGCGCCATAGGTGGCGCCCACGCCGGTCAGGCCCAGTGTCGCCTCGTATCCCCAGATGCCTGCGCCCAGAACCGGCAGCGCCAGAAGCACCGCGCGGCGGCCCGCCGCATCGCCGCGCCGTTCGCAGAGGCGCACGACAATCAGGATCGCCCCGGTGGCGAACCACCAGAGAAAAAGCGCCATCAGGGCTGCGATCCAGGGGCTATGCACGTCTATTCCTTCATCTTGCCGGAAATATTCCAGGGGGTGTGGGGGGCTGGCCCCCCACTTGGGGCTGTGGCGTGGGGGGCTGGCCCCCCACGTGTTTAGTACGCCGGTTCAAGCCGGGTGCTGGCGGGCACCGCGTGTTTCTTGGCCGGGATGGTGTAGAGCCCGACAAAGGCCGCCGCCGCGCGTGTCTGCGCGCCGACGCTGCGCAACCATGCGCCGACGCCTTTTTCCGCCTTGGCGCGGGCCAGATCGGCATTGGCCTTTTGCAGCCGCACCAGCCCCGCCTGCCAGCGCGGGTTGTCGATATCGAGCGTGATCGGGAAGATCTGCTTGGTCAGCTCAGACGTCTTGGTGAAGACCTCGTTCGCATACCAGTCAGGCTCGACGCCCAGGGCCTCGTGGAATTTGGGCCGCTGGTGATCGCGCACATACATCGTGGCGTAAACGGCGGTCAGGAAGAACTTGATCCAGAGCACGTTCTTGCCGGAGGTCAGCTTGGGGTCGGTCTTCATCAGGAGGGCAAAGGCCTCGCCATGGCTGAACTCGTCATTGCACCACTCGTGGAACCACTTGAAAATCGGGTGAAAGCGGTTTTCGGGGTGCTGTTCCAGATGGCGGAAGATCGTGATGTAGCGGGCATAGCCGATCTTTTCGCTGAGATAGGTGGCGTAGTAGATGAACTTGGGCCGGAAATAGGTGTATTTTTTCTTCTGGGTCAGGAAGCCCAGGTTGACCGCCACGCCTGCCTCGCGCAGGGCGTCGTTGATAAAGCCCGCATGGCGGGCCTCATCACGCGCCATGAGTTGGAACAGCTGCGTGATGTCCTTGTTGTTGCCGCGCCGCTTCATTTCCTTGTAGAGGACGCAGCCCGAGAACTCGGCGGTGCAGCTTGAGATCAGGAAGTCGATGAATTCCTTCTTGAGCCCCGGCTCCATGTTCTCCCAATCGACATGGTCCCAGTCTTCGTTCTTCTTGAAATGGCCCTTGTTGGGATCGCTTTCCATCTGGTCGATGAGCTTGTCCCAATCTTCGCGGACGGAAGAGACGTCAATCGCGTCGAGCTCGTCGAAATCGGTGGTGTAAAAGCGCGGCGTCAGCAGGGTGTTCTGCATCGCCACCTCGGTCGCGGATTTGCTGTCGAACTTGGCCTGCTCTTCCTGGATGGCGAGACCTTCTTCGACGGTGGTGGCGTCGGCGGAATGTTTCACGAGGGCATTCATAGCGTCACCTCCTCGGAGAACGAGAATTCGCAAAGCTCCATCACCTCGAAATCACCGGTCATCCGGGTCCAGAGGCGCTCGAGCCCGCTGGCGCGCACGATGGTGGCGTCGCGATCCTCGATCACGATCTCGCCGAAGGGCGCCATGATCTCGGGGCCGTGCACCTTCACCTCGTCGCCCGGATAGACCGTGGCACCGTTGTTGAAGCGCACATGCGCGTGGAGCGATTCAAACTTGTGACTGATTTCAACCGTACAGGGCGCGTGTTCGATTTCCTTGGTAAGCCATCCCATTATTGGCCTCCTTTCTCAGTTTGCCAGCAGCTTTGCGAAGGCTGCGGCGTTATCCGCGCCGAACCCCATGAGGTCAGCGCGCCAGCCTGTGCTGGGGTCGTGGATCGAGAGGCGGCCGTTTTCGTGCTGCCTCAAGGTGACGGGCCCGGTGCGGGCCACGTCGTGTTTGATGCGTTCGCGGTTGATCACCCGTTCGACGCCGGCGATGAAGCCGCCTTCTTCGGGCGAGAGTTTCGCGATGACGCTGCCATTGGCGTCGAGCACGGTGGCGCGTCCGCCCATGTCGCCCGAGAGGAACATCTGCCGTTTCAGCACCACCGGGCTTTCGGGCGGGGTGGAGACGAGCGGCGCGTCGGTGAAGCGCGCGTAGCTGACGATGGCCAGAACAGACAGTACCAGCACCAGCATCGCGCGGACCATCATCCGGGGGACAAGGTCGCGGTCCTGCGGGGTCTTGTATCTCGGGGCGCTTGCGTCAGTCATCGTCTGGGGCTCCTTGCTTATTCCGCCGCCATCGCGGGCTGTGATGCGGCGCGTTCGACGCGCGGTGTCGCGATCCGCGTCTCGGCGGTCTCGGCGATCAGTGCTGCGATCTTTTCGGCCTCGGGGATGCAGCGCAGCGCAGGCTGCGTGCGGCGCATCACCCAGGGGCGCACATGTGGCCAGCACACCAGATACGACAGGCGCGTGTCGCCCATCAGATCAAAGGTGATGGTGCCGGTGCCGTGCTTGCCGGGTTTGAAATCGGCGCGTCCGATCTGGGTGTAGGGCAGGTTCAGCGTCACCGTGAGCGCCGCCCCGATCCGCATCGCCACGCGGCGATTGGTGATCGTGTATAGGGTGGCGCGAGCCTGAACGTAGCCCACGACCATCAGGATCGCGCAGACCACGGCCCCCATGATCAGCAGGGGCGCGGAGGCGGCGAAGGCCGCCATCAGCGTCATCTGATCGACCAGCGTGACAAAGCGCCAGGCCGCGAGGAAGACGAAATAGCCCGCGACCCAATTGAGGCTCAGCGACTCGACGCTGAGCCGCCACCAATCGGGTTTGCCCTGCCACAGGATGTGTTCGCCCTCGGGCGGTCTCTCGGGCAGGCCGGGGACGGGTTCAACGGCAAAGTCGTCATGGCTCATGGTCTTGGTCCTTATCCCAGTTGCGGCTCGAGCCGCGCCTCGGAGGCGTAAAGCGTGCCGCCGCCGTAATAGCCCGCGATCTTGTCTTCTTCGAGCAAGGTCACCTGACGCGGTGAGGCATGCACCGGCACGCCCGCGAAATGCTTGCCGAAGATCGAGCGGATCTGCACCCGGTCGGAGCGGATGCGCACGAAGGTCATCGGCACCAGCCGCTTGCCCTCGCCCCAGGGGGCCTGCAATTCGATCTCGAGATAGCGCACCAGCTGCTCGGGTTCGTCGATCCACATGTCGCTGACGGTGCCCACGACCTCGTGATCGCCGCCCTGTACCTCGAGCCCGCGCGGGTCACGGCCTGCGGCCACCACGAAATGCTCGGTCGCCGACATCGGCACGATCTTGGGGTGGCCGTGGCCGTCCAGTTCGGGGATGTCGCGGCGCGGGGCCCAGGAGGCGGGGCCGACGCCATCGGCCATCGGATCGCCGGTCGGCACGAAGGGAAAGCCGTTGCCATGGGCGGTTTTCTCAAGCGCGACATCGGTGCGCTCAGGGTTCTGGCCCGAGGGCACGGTCACCTCGCCGCGGCCGTGCGGCAGTTTGAAGGTCTTGTCGCTTGGCACCGGGAACAGCCCCTGATTGGCCGACGGGTTGCCGTCGTCATCCTCGAGCGGGTAGCCCTCGCGCATGTTCTCGCGCTGAATGTAGAAGATCAGCACGGCGAAGAAGCCGTAGAACAGCCAGAGCGAGAGGCTCGCGAGGTCGAAATTTCCAAAGAATGGCTCGGTCATGTCAGACTCCTTTCGAGCGAACATTGGTCATGAGGGGAACTCGGCCAGCCCGATGCGGCCGCCCTCCGATTGCGATATGCTGCCGCGCGGGGTGAGCCGCACGAGCGGCCCCAGCACGACGAGGGTGAGAAAGAGAAGCGCGATTTCCGCGTGATAGACGAGCGAATAGCCGGTGGCATTGGTCGCCAGCGCCTCGCCCCAGGCGCCCGAGAGGGCTACGTGATTGACCACGTCGCGCACACCGCCGCCGATGGCGATCGACAGCCCCGCCGCCGTGGCCTGTGCCGCGCCCCATGCGCCGAGGGCGAGGCCATGGCCGCTGCCGCCTTCCTTGGCCAGAGACATGGCCGCCGTGAGGGTCGAGACCGCGAAGAGCCCGCCGCCGAAGCCGATGAGCCCGGCCCCGGCGAAGAACAGCACCGGCGATTGCATGGGGGCGGCAAAGATCACCGTGGCAAAGGCCACGATGCCCACCAGCAGACCGGTGCCCGCCATGCGGTAGGTATTCGCGCCCTTGAGCAGCGCGCGCCCGGCTAGGGCGAAGCCCGCAAGCGCGCCTGCGGCCCAGATCGCGGTCAGCACCGTGGTGGCCGAGACCGAGAGGCCCAGCACCTCGCCGCCGTAGGGCTCGAGCAGCACGTCCTGCATGTTGAAGGCCATGGTGCCGAGGAAAACCACCGCCAGCAGCCGCCCCGCCGTGCCACCCTTCATCAGATCGCGCCAGGCATCGCGGAATTGCGGGCGCGGGGCCTCGCGTTCGGCGCGGGTCATGGGGCTGAGCTTTTCCTGCTTCCAGAGCGCGATCAGGTTGAGGATGATGCCGACCGAGGCCGCGCCCTGCACCACGCGCACCAGCGTGAAGGGGGCGAAATCGCGCAGGAGCCAGCCGATCACGATGGCCGAGAGCGCCATGCCCAGAAGGAACATCACGTAGAGGAGGGCCACGACACGGGGCCGTGTTTCATCGGTGGCCCGATCAGAGGCGAGCGCCAGACCGGCGGTCTGCGTCATGTGGAGGCCAAGGCCGGTCATCAGGAAGGCGATAGCGGCCAGCACCTCGCCCGCCCATGTCGGGCCGACCTGTTGCTGTCCGCTCAGCACCAGAAGGGCGAAGGGCATGACCGCAAGGCCACCCATCTGCCAGAGGGAGCCGAACCAGAGATAGGGGATGCGCTTCCACCCGAGGGCGGAGCGGTAGGTGTCGGACCGGAACCCCAGAAGCGCGCGGAACGGGGCGATCAGGACGGGCAGGGCGATCATCACCGCGACGATCACGGCAGGCACCGACAGTTCCACGATCATCACGCGGTTGAGCGTGCCCAGAAGCAGCACCGTCGCCATGCCGACCGAGACCTGAAAGAGCGACAGACGCAGGAGTTGGCTGAGCGGCAGGCCCTCGCTTGCCGCATCGGCAAACGGCAGCCAGCGCGTGGTGACCGCCATCAACTGTGCATTCGTGCGTTTCCAGGCCTGCCCGATCATCCCCGCACCTCCATCGCCTGTGAGATGTAGAAGCCGCGCGCGATCCGGTCGAGCGGGGTGAGGCGGGCGTTGCTGCCCGCCGCGCGCAGGCCCTGTGCCAGCCGGGCCGCCGAATGCGGCACCATCACCGGGGAGCGGTCAGCGCGCGGAAAGAGCTTGCCCACCCGCCACATCGCCATCAGCAGCGGCGTGCGCGGGGCGACGGTAAAGATGATCCCGCCGCTGGTGCGCGCTGCCAATTCGGTAAGCGCGCGCGCCAGATCGGGGGCGGTGTAGTAGATCAGGCTGTCCATCGCGAGGACATGATCGAAGCGTCCGAGGTTTTTGGCCAGCATATCGCCAGAGTGAAAGGAAACATGTCTTTTAAGGCGGGTATCAAGCCGTTTTTGTGCGATTTCGACAAGTGCGGGGGAGATGTCCACCGCCACAACATCAGCCCCGCGTGCCGCCAGTTCCGCCGTCATCTGCCCAGCCCCGCAGCCCGCATCGAGGATGCGCGCGCCGCGCAGATCGTCGGGCAGCCGCGCCAGCATCTGCGCGCGCATGGTATCGCGCCCCTCGCGCACCGTCTGGCGGATCTTCGACACCGGCGCATCGCTGGTCAGCGCCTCCCAGGCCCGGGTGGCGGTGCGGTCGAAATAGGTCTCGACCCGCGCGAGTGTCTGATCATAGGACATCAATCGAACCCCAGAAGCTCAAAGATATCGCGGTCTTCCATCGGCGAGGGGGCCAGCGGATCGGTGCCGTTCCAGAGGTGCTGTGCAAGCCCGGTGTAGATATCACGGACCATCTGCACCTCCTCGTCGGTGTCCATCTCGAACAGCGTCTTCTTCTTGAGGCGCGAGCGGCGGATGGCGTCGATGTCGGGCATATGCGCGATGCGGTTGAAGCCCACGACATCGCAGTAGCGGTCGACCTCGTCGGTGTCCTTGGAGCGGTTCGCCACGCAGCCCGCAAGCCGCACCTTGTAATTGGCGGATTTCGCCTGCACGGCGGCGATAATCCGGTTCATCGCGTAGATGCTGTCGAAATCATTGGCGGTGACGATGAGCGCCCGGTCGGCATGCTGCAAGGGCGCAGCAAAGCCGCCGCAGACCACGTCGCCCAGCACATCGAAGATCACCACATCGGCATCGTCGAGCATGTGGTGCTGTTTCAAGAGCTTCACCGTCTGGCCGACAACGTAGCCGCCGCAGCCGGTTCCGGCGGGCGGGCCACCGGCCTCGACGCATTGCACGCCGCCCCAGCCTTCGGTCACGAAATCCTCGGGGCGCAGTTCTTCGGAGTGGAAATCGACATCCTTGAGAATGTCGATCACCGTGGGCTGCAGTTGCCCTGTCAGGGTGAAAGTGCTGTCATGCTTGGGGTCGCAGCCGATCTGCAATACCCGCTTGCCCATGGCGGCAAACGCCGCCGAGAGGTTCGACGAGGTGGTCGATTTGCCGATCCCGCCCTTGCCATAGACCGAAAACACCTTGGCGCCCTCGATTTTCATCGAGGCATCCTGATGCACCTGCACCGATCCCTCGCCGTCCTGTCCCCGAAGGTTCGGGATATCGTCGCGCGGGCTCATATAGTCCTCCAATCGGCTTGCGCCGTGTTTGCGTGGTTCTTCTTGGTCGAAATACTCCGGGGTCCGGGGCAGCGCCCCGGATGTTCGCCATATGCGCTCCGGTAAGTCATTCTGCGGCCACCCCTTCCATCCGGTCCTCGATTGCGTCGGCGGCGGCGCGCAGGGCGTCGAGCGTGGCCGCATCCGGGGTCCAATAGGCGCGCTCATGCGCCTCGATCAGCCGGTTCGCCATCCGCGAGGAGGCGGCGGGGTTGAGCGCGCTCATCCGCTCGCGCATCGCCTCGTCGAGCACGAAGGTCTCTGACAGGCGCTGATAGACCCACGGTTCCACCTGTCCGGTGGTGGCGGACCAGCCCATCGTATTGGTCACATGCGCCTCGATCTGGCGCACGCCCTCGGCACCGTGCCCCAAGAGGGCCTCGTGGAATTTCGGGTTGAGCGAGCGCGAGCGGGTTTCGAGCGCCACCTGATCGGCCAGCGTCCGCACCTTGCCCGCGCCGCGCGTGGTGTCGGAGATATAGAGCGCCGCCTCTTGCCCGCCGCGGGCGCGTTTCACCGCGCGGGCGATGCCGCCGAGCGTGTCGAAATAGTGATCGACCGTGGTGACGCCGAGTTCGATCGATTCGAGGTTCTGATAGGCGAGATCGACGGTGCGCAGCGTTTCCTGCAAAAGCGCGCTTTGCTGCTGCGCCTTGCCGTTGACGCCGTAAGCAAAGCTCTTGCGCGCCTCGTAGGCGTCTGCCAGTTCGTCCTCTTCGCCGAAGGCGGAACTGTCGACCATCTGGTTGACGTTGGAGCCGTAGGCGCCTTCGGCATTGGAAAAGACGCGCAGCGCGGCCTCGTCCATGTCGCAGCCGGTGCGCTCGATATGGGCCAGCGCATGGGCGCGGATGAAGTTCATCTCGACCGGCTCGTCGGCTGAAGCGGCCTTGAGTGCCGCCTCGGCCAGAAGCCGGGTTTGCAGGGGCAGCAGGTCGCGGAAGATGCCCGAGAGGGTCATCACCACGTCGATGCGGGGGCGGCCCAGGGTTTCCAGCGGGATGAGATCCGCGCCGCAGAGCCGCCCGAAGGCGTCGAACCGTGGCGTCGCGCCGATCAGGGCGAGCGCCTGTGCCAGTGGCGCGCCGTCGGATTTGATATTGTCCGAGCCCCAGAGCACCAGTGCCACGCTGCGCGGCAGGCTGTGATGAGTGTCGAGCAGGAGCTGCGCCTGTTTCGCGCCCTCCCGGCAGGCGAATTCCGAGGGCATGCGGAACGGATCGAACGCATGGATATTGCGCCCGGTGGGCAGGATGTCGGGCGAGCGGATCAGGTCGCCGCCATGCACCGGTGCGGTAAAGCGTCCCTCGAGCGCGTTGAGGAGCGCGGGGATCTCGGTGTCTTGTTGCAGATGCGCGTCGGCCTGAGCGCGGGTCGCGTCATCGGCATCGGCCATCAGGTCGAGATAGTCGGCGCGGGCCGTGGCCGTCATCGGGCGGCCCAGAACGTGCAGGCCTTCGGGGATCAGCGCCGCTTCGGTCTCCAGCAGGCGCAGCCAGAGCCCCGCGATATCGCTGCCGTCGAGATCGACCGCCGCCGCCTGTTCGGCGATCAGCGCCTCAAGCTCTGTGCGCTCGGGGGCATCATCCGCCATTTCGCGCCAGCGGGTCAGGCTGTCTTTCAGTTCCGTCAGCCCCTTGTAGAGCCCGGCCACCGCCAGCGGCGGGGTGAGATGCGTGACCGTCACCGCGCCTGTGCGCCGCTTCGCCAAGGTCGCCTCAGAGGGGTTGTTGGCGGCATAGAGATAGATATTCGGCATGTCGCCGATCAGCCGGTCGGGCCAGCAGGCATTGCCGGGCCCTGCCTGTTTGCCGGGCATGAATTCGAGCGCGCCATGCATGCCGAAATGCAGGAGGGCATCGGCGCGGAACGCGTTTTTCAGCCAGAGATAGAACTGTGTGAAAGCATGGGTCGGGGCAAAGCCGCCCTCGAAGAGAAGGCGCATCGGGTCGCCCTCATAGCCAAACGCCGGTTGCAGCCCGACGAAGACATTGCCGAATTGGCGGCCCAGGATATAGACGCCGCGCCCGTCGGATTGCACCTTGCCGGGGGCCGCACCCCATTGCGCCTCGATCTCGTTCAGCCAGGGCGTGCCGCGTACGATCTCGTCGGCGCCGACATGGGCGGCGATATTGGCCTCTTGGCCATATTGCGCGGCATTGCCACCCAGCACCTCGGCGCGCAGATCCTCGACCGTTTCCGGCGGGGTGAGGTCATAGCCGCGGGCGGCCATGGCGTGCAGGGTGTTGTGCAGCGATTGGAAGACGTCGAGATAGGCCGCCGTGCCCGCCGCGCCCGCATTGGGCGGAAAGCCGAAAAGGACAATGCCCACACGACGCTCGGCCACGCGCGAGCGCCGGAGTGCGACCTGCTTTTCGACGCGGGCTGCCAGCACCTCGATGCGCTCGGGGCAGGGGGCCATTTCCTTGACCGTGGACTGTGCCGCGCAGTTGCGCGCGCAGCCCCGGCAGCCCTGTGCGCCATGGCGACCGGCAAAGACCGTGGGGTTGGTCGCGCCGTCAAGCTCGGGCAGGGCGATGAGCATGGTGGTCTCGATCGGGCCAAGGCCCTGCTTGGAGCCCGCCCATTGATCGAGCGTCTGAAACTCCAGCGGATGGGCCGCGATATAGGGCAGGTCGAGCGCGCCAAGCGTCTTGAGCGCGGCGGCGTTGTCATTATAGGCGGGACCGCCGACGAGGCTGAAGCCGGTCAGCGACAAGAGCGTGTCGATCTTCGGACCGGTCTCATCGGTGAAGAACGCCTCGATTGCCGGGCGTCCGTCGAGACCGCCGGCAAAGGCGGGCAAGACGCGCAGGCCGCGCGCCTCGAGCGTGCGGATGACGGTGTCGTAATGCGCGGTATCGCCCGCCAGCACGTAGCTGCGCATCATCAGGAGGCCCACGGTGCCCTTGGCCGCCGTTGGGGCGGGCAGGGCGGCGGGGTCGGTGGTGATGCGCTCGGGCAGGTCGGGGTGATAGAGGCCGGTATCGGGATATTCGATCGGCGCGGGGGCGGTGACACCGCGCCAATCGGCGCGACGGCAGTAGCGCGACAGAAGGAACCGCACCATCGCCTCGATATTGTCGTCCGAGCCACCCAGCCAGTATTGCATGATCAGGAACCATGCGCGCAGGTCCTGGCTCTTGCCAGGGATGAGGCGCAGGATCTTGGGCAGGCGGCGCAGCATGCGCATCTTCTTGGCGCCGGATTCGGTCGAGGGTTTGCCGGAGCCGCGCAGTTTCTTGAGCAGCTTCATCGCGCCCGAGGCGGGCGCGCCCATGTCGAGCGTGCCCATGCGGGTGAGTTTCACGATCTGCGCATCGGCGATGACGCCCGCCATCGCGTCGCAATCGGCGCGGCGGGCCTTGAGGTCGGGCAGGATGGCGTTGATATGCTCTTCGAGGAACAGGAGGTTGGCGATCACGATATCGCCTTGGGCAATCGCTGTCCTCGCCTCGGCCAGAGCCTCGGGGCATTCGCCCCATTCGGCGGCGGCGTGGACGCTGAGTTCGAGCCCCGGGAAGTCGCCCGCCAGCCGTTCGGCGACACGCGCGCAGGGGCCTGCCGCATGGGCATCGAGCGTGAGGATCACCACGCGGTAGGGCTTGGGCGCCGTCATGTCGCGATCAACGTGCATAATGCGCCTTTGCCTCGTATAGCGTGTCGATGCCGATTTCGTGGACGCCTTGATTGGCGGCGAAGGTTTCGGTGTTGCGCCGCGCCTTGCCGCGCACGAAGAAGGGGATCTTCTTCAATTCGCGCTCGGCCTCGTCGAGCCAGATGACGGTGCCTGTCGTCGCCGCGTCCGCCGTTTCCGGCTGCTTCGTCTCTGATGCGGGCGTGCTGTGGTGGCCGCCGTGATGGCTGGCCCCGGCGGCGTCGTTGAATTCGAAATCGTCGCGGAACATGTGCAGCAGGTGCTCTTCCAGCCCCATGACCAGCGGATGTACCCAGGTGTCGAAAATCACATTCGCGCCCTCGATCCCCATCTGCGGGGAGTAGCGGGCGGGGTAGTCCTGGACATGGACGGGGGCGGAGATCACGGCGCAGGGGATGTTGAGACGCTTGCCGATCATCCGCTCCATCTGGGTGCCGAGGATCATTTCGGGGGCGAGCGCCTCGATGGCGGCCTCGACCTCTAGGTAGTCGTCGGTGATCAGCGCCTCGACGCCGTACTCCTTGGCCAGCTTGCGGATGGGGCGGGCCATTTCGCGGTTGTAGCAGCCCATGCCCACGACCTCGAACCCCATCTCGTCGCGGGCGATGCGGGCGGCAGCCGCGACATGGGTGCCGTCGCCGAAGAGGAAGACGCGCTTGCCGGTCAGGTACGTGCTGTCGACGCTAGCCGAATACCAAGGCAGGCGCAGGCGGCTCTCGTCGATCTGCGGCGTGAGGCCGGTGAGGGAGGCCACCTCGGCCATGAAATCGCGGGTGGCGCCGACGCCTATGGGGACGGTCTTGGTGAACGGCAGTTCAAGCTCGCGCTCCATCCAGCGGCAGGCGGCCTCGCCGGTTTCGGGATACATCAGCACGTTGAAATGTGCGGCCCCGAGCCGGGCGATGTCGGAGGGCGAGGCACCGTAGGGGGCGCAGACATTCACCGCGATGCCCATATCGGCGAGCATGCCGGTCAGTTCGGTGATGTCGTCGCGGTGGCGGAAGCCCAAGGCCGTCGGCCCGATCAGGTTGCAGCTGACATGGGCGGTCTTCTCGACCGGTTTTGCCAGCGCACGGGTGATCTGAAAGAAGGTCTCATCCGCGCCGAAATTTTCCTTGCGCTGATAGCTTGGCAGTTCGAGCGCGATCACCGGGACGGGCAGGCCCATCGTTTCGGCCATGCCGCCGGGATCGTCCTGAATGAGTTCGGCGGTGCAGGAGGCACCGACGATCATCGCCTCGGGCTTGAACCGCTCGTAGGCGTTCTGGCAGGCGGTCTTGAAGAGGTTGGCGGTGTCGGAACCGAGATCGCGCGCCTGAAAGGTGGTGTAGGTCACCGGCGGGCGGTGGTTGCGGCGCTCGATCATGGTGAAGAGCAGATCGGCATAGGTGTCGCCCTGCGGGGCGTGGAGCACGTAATGCAAGCCGGTCATCGCGGTGGCGACGCGCATCGCGCCGACATGGGGCGGGCCTTCATATGTCCAGAGCGTCAGCTTCATTCCGCCGCCTCCAGATGCAGGGCCGCGCGGCGGCGCAGGGGGCGTGAGAAGAGCCCGGCGAGATCGCCCGCCTGTTCGTAGAAATGCACCGGGGTGAACACCAGTTCGATGGCCCATTTGGTGGTCAGGCCCTCGGCTTCGAGCGGGTTGGCGAGGCCGAGGCCACAGACCGTGAGATCGGGGCGCGCGGCGCGGCAGCGTTCGAGTTGCAGATCCACGTCCTGACCTTCGGCGATCTGCGGGCCCTCGGCCAGAAGATCGAGATCGGGGCCGAGAATGGCCTTGTGCAGGTAGGGAGTGCCGACCTCCAGCGCCTGCATGCCGCATTCGCGGGTGAGAAAGCGCGCCAGAGGGATCTCAAGCTGGCTGTCGGGGAAGAAGAAGACGGTCTTGCCAGCGAGCGTTTCGGCGGCTTGCTTGACCGCACGGCGGGCGCGGGCACGGGGCGCGTCAGTGACGGCATCAAAACGCGCCCGTTCGACACCGAATTCCTGCGCGAGAGCGGCTAACCAAGCGGTCGTGCCCTCCTCGCCAAAGGGTAGCGGTGCAGGAACATGACGCGCCCCGCGCCGTTCAAGGGCGGCATGGGTGCCCCCCAGGAACGGCTGGGTGAGGGCGAACACGGTGTTCGGGCCCACAGCAACCGGGTCATCTGCATGGCGCGCAGGCAGGACAGACACCTTGTCGATCCCCATCTGCGCCAGAAGGTCAAGCGCCTGATCCTCGACAACGTCGGGCAGCGCGCCGACCAGCATCAGCTGGCGTTCGTCGGTCTTGGGAAGAGCGGGGACCATCGAGGCGAGGCAGGCATCCTCGCCCTCGGTAAAGGTCGTCTCAATCCCTGAGCCGGAATAGTTGAGCACCCGCACCTTGGGCGCGTGGCGCAGGGTCAGCCGTTCGGCGGCGCGCGCCAGATCGAGCTTGATCACCTCGGAGGGGCAGGAGCCGACGAGGAAAAGCTGACGGATATCGGGGCGGCGGGCGAGCAGGCGCTCGACCTCGCGTTCGAGTTCTTCCTGCGCGTCCTTGAGGCCCGCGAGATCGGTCTCTTCGAGGATCGCGGTGCCGAATCGGGGCTCGGCGAAGATCATCACGCCAGCCGCAGATTGCAGCAAATGTGCGCAGGTGCGCGATCCGACGACTAAAAAGAAGGCATCCTGCATTTTGCGGTGAAGCCAGATGATGCCGGTGAGACCGCAGAACACCTCGTGTTGTCCGCGCTGTTTGAGGACCGGTGCGTCGCGGCAGCCGCGGGTCGGCGGGGGGGCGTCATGGCGGGTCATACGGCGCCCTCCATCTGCCGCCGGGCGGCGCGCAGCTTGAGCAGGAACTGACCGGCATTGATGACGTAGGCGGTATAGGCGGCGAGCGCGAGGGCCATCAGTTCCACGGGCGGGAGCGCGCCTGTGTAGAGCGCCCAGACATAGGCGGTGTGCAACGCGATTACCGCGAAGCTGAACACGTCCTCCCAGAAAAAGGCGGGGGCGAAGAGGTATTGCCCGAACACCACCTTTTCCCAGATCGCGCCGGTCACCATGATGAGCAAGAGCAAGCCGGTCTTGGCGAGGATCGACAATGTCGCGGCCTCGTAGCCGGTTCCCGTCAGCAGGTAGCGGATAACCAGCACAAGCGACACGAGAAACACCAGGAATTGCAGCGGCGCAAGAATCCCCTGGACCAGTGTCCAGACACTCGCGTCACGACGCGCGCGCTGTTCCTCTGTGTAGAGCGCGCCTGAAGCGTTGGTGGTCTGCGCTTGCTGCGCCATTTGTCCCCCTCACAGGCAAGTTTGTCTTGGTTCATGCTAAGTGCGGGACGGGCAAAGTGTCAATTATAATTTACACCTGTCATTTCGCGAATGTCACCCGTTCTGGACGCCCTTTCAAGAATCGACCAGTCACCGCGATCAATCAAAATAGCCTTGCTGCACGGCAGAAAAATGAAAATAATGAAACGGGAATTCAGTGTGCTAGCGGGTTTGACATCAAACATGTCAGAAAATTTTGACATTTGACCTTCGCGCGCGCAGACTAAATCAATCTCAGTTGCTTAGATGCGTGCCATTGCATGCGAGGTCGCTGCGACGGGCTTGGAGGAGGGGATAACATGCAAGACGAGGGACAAGAGGGGCAGCCCGGAATATCCGGCGGACAGGGCAAGGGAATTCGCTTTCTGGTTGAGTCCGCGCTGCGATCCGTCGCCTCGGCGAGCCACAACACGGAACCCAAGACGCGCGACGAATGGATCACGCAGCTTTGCGCGGCGCTGGTGTCGGAATCGGAGACCAGCCACAAGGCGGTGATCTCGTCGCTGATCGCCAAGGGTGTGACGCAGCGCGAGGTGTTCCAATCCTATATCCCCGATGCTGCCCGCGTGCTGGGCGAAATGTGGGTGCAGGACCGCGCCAGTTTCGTCGACGTGACGCTTGGCGCGTCGCGGCTTCAGGCGCTCTTTCGCAGCTATGGCGAGGACGGATTCGATCGCTGGATGGACCGCAGCATCCCGCTTGGCCAGTCGGTTCTGATGATCATTCCCGAGTTCGAGCACCACTCGCTTGGGGCGTTTGTCGCGGCGGATCAATTCCGTCGGCACGGGCTCTGGGTTCACATGGGGATCGGGCTTAATCGCGAGGAATTGACCAAGCTTATCTCGAGTGGCCGCTTTTCCATGCTGGGCTTGAGTGTGGCGACGCGGAAAACGGTTGAAAAGGTGACGGAATTAATAGATTACATCCGGGCTAACAATCCTGACTGCCCGCCGATCGTCATTGGTGGCCGCGTCGTTGACGACGCGCGGATGATAGAGCGCCGCACCGGGGCAGATCATGCCGTGACGTCGATCCGCGAAGCGATCGAACGATGCGGTCTGGCTGCGGTCGGACAAGAACTGCCGTTCGACTCGGCTCTGTAAGAGCGGGAGGGCGCGTAAAACCGGAGTAAAGGTGTGACCAAGCAGGAACGGACATCGGAACGACTGTGCGCTGGTGCTCTTCCTGATCCGGGGGCCGTCGACAATATCATAGAGCAGGCCTCGGATATCGCCGTGATGGTGGACGAGGCCGGTGTCGTGTCGGGGATTTCGGTCAGTCCGGAATGCCCGTCCCTGGGCTGTCTTGATCATTGGGTCGGGCGCGAGTTCATCAGTTTCCTGACGTCTGAGAGCGAAGAGAAATTCACCGCGCGCCGACGCGAGATGCTGGGTGACCCCAAGGCCGTGCCGCGTCCGGTCGAGCTCAATCACATCGACAACGCCACCTGGGAATTTCCGGTGCGCTACACGCTGCACCGGGTCACCGGGCAGGGCGTTCTATTGTTGGGGCGCGACATGCAGCCCGTCGCCGAGGTGCAGCAGCGTCTGTTGCGCGAACAGCAGGCCCGCGAGCGCGACCAGCAGCGCCTGCGCGGCGGCGAGACCTATTACCGCGTCGTGCTGGAGGCGTCCGAGACGCCGATGGCGCTGGTCGATCCCGAGAGCGGGCGTATTCGCGACATCAACAGTGCGGCGGCGCATCTGCTTGGCTCCAAGCCCGACACGTTGGCGGGCACCGCGTTCGCGCAGGCCTTCGAGGGCCGCCGTCGTGGCGAGTTCATGGAGGCGGTGCATGGCGCGGCCCAGGCCAGCGAGACCAAGGGGGTCGAGGTGGTGGCGCGGCGCAACGGGCGCATCGTCATGGTATTCCCGGAGTTTTTCCGCGCCTCGGGCGATCTGGTGCTGTTGTGCCGGATCAATCTGGTCGATGAGAAGGATGCCAGCGGACCGGAGTTTACCCAGGCGCTTGCGGCGCTCTTTGCGGCCTCCAGTGATGCGATCGTGCTGACCGATTCCAAGGG
Organism: Roseovarius tolerans; assembly: GCF_900109855.1. GTDB lineage: Bacteria > Pseudomonadota > Alphaproteobacteria > Rhodobacterales > Rhodobacteraceae > Roseovarius > Roseovarius tolerans. The sequence goes on from NZ_FOBO01000008.1 coordinate 93,364, forward strand.
TATGATCCGCGACGCCAACGAAGCGTTCCTGATCATGGCGGATGCCGCGCAGTTGCGGGACGTCAAGGAGCAGTCGCTGTCGGAATTCCTGTTGCGAGGCGCGGTCGATCTCAAGCTGATCCTGGAGACGGCGGCCAAGTCGGGGCGGATGCGCAGCTATGCCGCGCAGGTCAAGAGCATCGTCGGCACCCGTGCGCCGGTGGCGATCTCCGCCGCCCGGCTGCGTCATCGCGGGGGCGATCTGGGCTTTGGCCTGATCCTGCGCGAGCAGACGCCGAGCGATTACCCGGCCGCCGAGGGCGCGGTCGCGGTGAGCGACGAGGCGATGAAGAACGTCATGGATCTGGTCGGCACGGCGTCGTTGAAGGAACTGGTCTCGGCCACCTCAGATGTGGTCGAGAAGATGTGCATCGAGACGGCGGTGCAGCTGACCGGCAACAACCGGGTTGCAGCGGCGGAAATGCTGGGCCTGTCGCGCCAGAGCCTCTACGTCAAACTGCGCAAATACGGGATCCTGAACTCCGACAGCGAGGGGTGAGGTTTAGCTCTGGGGGGTGCTCAGGGCGGGGTTTTGCTTGTTGCTGCCGTTCTTGGATCAAAGCACCTGCGCGATACGCGGTCGAAGACCGCCGCGCATCGACGGACCGCCCCGACGGCACGGCGATTTGGCTGCAACCTGCGCATCACATGGATGTTTTCCTGACTTGGCGGAGATAAAGGTGTGACGAACAGGCGTTGGATCGCCGCACCACGGCCCGTCGATGCGCGGCTCACGGCAAAGTGCCCTTAAGCCCAAAACTGACAGGCCATATCCCCCGTCACCACAACAAAACCCTTTATCCGACTCGCAATGTATAGTTTAGTTGACACTATGAGTGTCACTTATTCATTACGCGATGCGCGCCGCCTGCCGAAACCGCGCGCCATGCTCACGCTGATCAAGCCGATCACGTGGTTTCCGCCGATCTGGGCCTATCTATGCGGCGTCGTCTCGTCGGGTGTGCCGCTGACATCCGCGCCCTGGCTGGTGCTGATCGGGATGGTGCTGGCCGGGCCGGTGGTCTGTGGCATGAGCCAGGCGGCGAATGACTGGTGCGACCGGCATGTGGACGCGATCAACGAGCCCGACCGGCCGATCCCTTCAGGGGCCATTCCGGGCCGGTGGGGTCTGTGGATCGCGCTGGCAATGAGTGGCCTCGCGCTGGTGCTTGGCTCGACGCTGGGGCCGTGGGGCTTTGGTGCGACCGTCTTTGGCGTGCTCGCGGCCTGGGCCTATTCGGCGGAGCCGGTGCGGCTCAAGCGGTCGGGCGTCTGGGGTCCGGGCCTTGTGGGGCTGTGTTATGAGGGGCTGCCGTGGTTTACCGGGGCCGCCGTTCTGGCCGCCGGTGCGCCTGCGGGTGAGGTGGTGATCATTGCAGCGCTCTATGCGCTTGGCGCGCATGGCATCATGACACTCAATGATTTCAAGGCGCTGGAAGGCGACCGGCAGACCGGGGTCAACTCGCTGCCCGTCACGCTTGGGCCTGAGCGCGCGGCGCGGGTGGCCTGCGTGGTCATGGCGCTGCCGCAGCTGGCGGTGATCGGGCTTTTGCTGGCCTGGGACCGTCCGTTTCATGCCGCTGCCATCGGTTTGCTTGTTCTGGCACAACTCTGGGCGATGCGCATTCTGCTCTCCGATCCCAAGGGCCGCGCGCCCTGGTATAACGGCACGGGCGTGACCGCATATGTCACCGGCATGATGATCGCCGCCTTTGCCATTCGCACGATCGGAGGGGTGGGATGAACCTGAGCTGGCTGCAAATCTTTCGCATGGGTCTGGTGCAGATGTGCCTTGGCGCGGTGGTGGTGCTCACCACCTCGACACTGAACCGGCTGATGGTGGTGGAACTGGCGCTGCCTGCGGTGCTGCCGGGGCTTCTGGTGGGGCTGCATTACGGCATTCAGATCACCCGGCCGAATTGGGGCTTTCTGTCGGATACCTCGGGCAACCGTACCCGCTGGATCATCGGCGGCATGGCGGTGCTGGCGGCGGGCGGCTGGATGGCCGCGCTTGGCGTGGTGATGATGGGGACGCAGTTTGGCGCGGGGCTGGCGCTGTCGATTCTGGCCTATGCGCTGATCGGTTTGGGGGCAGGGGCGTCGGGCACCTCGCTTCTGGCGCTGCTGGCAACGGCCTGTGCGGCGCGCAGGCGCGCAGCAGCGGCGACGATTACCTGGCTGATGATGATCGCGGGGATCGCCATAACGGCGGGCACCGTGGGCGCGTTTCTTGATCCCTATACACCTGCGCTGCTGCTGCGGATCGTTGGTATCGTGAGCGTGGGTGCGGTCGTTCTGACCATGCTGGCGATCTGGGGCATTGAGGCGCGCACCGGCGCGCAGCCGCTCAAGGCGGACGGCCCTGTGCGGTTCCGCGAGGGTTTGGCCGAGATCTGGGCCGAACCCGAGGCGCGCAACTTCACGATTTTCGTCTTCCTGTCGATGACCGCCTACTTCATGCAGGAACTGATCCTGGAGCCTTATGCCGGGCTGGTCTTTGGCATGACGCCGGGGCAATCCACGCAGCTGTCGGGCGCGCAGAACGGGGGCGTGTTTCTGGGCATGCTGACGGTGGGTATCGCGGCCACGGGGCTGCGGCTTGGCTCCATCCGGCATTGGGTGGTGGCGGGTTGTCTTGGCTCGGCCATGTCCTTGGGGGTGATCACGGCACTCGGGGCGTCGGGCGTGGCCTCGGCGTTGGTGCCGGCGGTTGTGTTGCTGGGGTTCTTCAACGGCATGTTCGCGGTGGCGGCTATCGGCGCGATGATGGCGCTTGCGGGGCAGGGGCGCGGATCGCGCGAGGGCACGCGCATGGGGCTCTGGGGTGCGGCGCAGGCGATTGCGGCGGGCTTTGGCGGGCTGGTCGGTGCCGCAGCGGTCGATGTGATGCGCCGGGTGATGGTGGCGGATGCCCCCGCCTTTGGCGCGGTCTTTGCCTTTGAGGCTGCTTTATTCGTGCTCTCGGCGCTTCTGGCGCTGAGGGTGATTGATCACGGTCGTGACCGCGGTGCTGCGACCCTCGTTCCGGGAGAATGAGCATGTATGATGTTGTTATCGTTGGCGGTGGCCCCTCGGGGGCTACGGCGGCCGAGGATCTGGCGCGCTCGGGTCACAGCGTGGCGCTGCTGGATCGGGATGGGCGGATCAAGCCTTGCGGCGGGGCGATCCCGCCGCGCCTGATTGCGGATTTCGATCTGCCAGACGAACAGCTTGTGGCCAAGATCAGCACCGCGCGGATGATTTCGCCCACCGGGCGACATGTGGACATCCCCATCGAGAACGGCTTTGTCGGCATGGTGGATCGCGAGCATTTCGACGAGTTCCTGCGCGCCCGCGCAGCATCGGCCGGGGCCAAGCGGGTCACTGGCACCTATCTGCGGATCGACCGCGCGGGCGATGCGCCCGCCGTGATCTACCGTGACAAGGCGAGCGGCGAGGAGCGTCGGCTTGAGACCCGGCTGATTATCGGCGCGGATGGCGCGCGCTCGAACGTGGCGCGGGACGAGGTGCCGGGCGGCGACAAGATACCCTATGTCATCGCCTATCACGAGATCATCGAGGCCCCGCAGGCCACTGGGGCCTATGACCCGGCGCGCTGTGACGTGATCTATGACGGCGCGATCTCGCCGGATTTCTACGGCTGGGTGTTCCCGCATGGCAAATCGGCGAGCGTCGGCATGGGGTCGATGGTCAAGGGGGTGGATCTGAAACAGGCGACGGCGGCGTTGCGCGTTTCCAGCGGGCTTGCCGATTGCCCGACCATTCGCCGCGAGGGCGCGCCGATCCCGCTCAAGCCGCTCGATTGCTGGGACAATGGCCGCGACGTGGTGCTGGCGGGCGATGCGGCGGGGGTGGTTGCGCCGTCCTCGGGTGAAGGCATCTACTATGCCATGGTCGGCGGTCGGGTGGCCGCGACGGCGGCGGCGGCGTGCCTTGCGTCGGGGCGGGTGAAGGACCTGCGGCTGGCCCGGCAGCTCTTCATGCGCGAGCATAAAACCGTGTTCCGGGTGCTGGCCTCGATGCAGAATGCCTATTACAAGTCGGATGAGCGGCGCGAGCGGTTCGTCTCGCTCTGCCATGATATCGACGTGCAGCGCCTCACTTTCGAGGCCTATATGAACAAGAAACTGGTGAAGGCCCGCCCGATGGCGCATCTCAGGATCGGATTGAAGAACCTCGCGCATCTGACCCGGCTGGTGCCGGCGGTCTATACATGAGCGTGATGATCCCGACATGGGTGGGCGGCGATCTGGTCGCTGTCGAGAAGCTGGAGGTGCATCGGCGCGGGCTGCGGCACAAGGCGGTGTCGGTCTTCGTGATGTGTGGCGAGCGGGTGCTGTTGCAGCGGCGCGCCTTGGGCAAGTATCACACGCCGGGCCTGTGGGCGAATACCTGCTGCACGCATCCGAATTGGGGCGAAGACCCTGCGACCTGCGCGCACCGTCGGCTGGATGAGGAACTGGGAATAACCGGGCTGGACCTAGGGTATCGCGACCGCGTGGAATACCGCGCCGATGTGGGAAACGGCCTGATCGAACATGAGGTGGTCGATATTTTCACCGCCGAGGTCGCGTCGCCCATTCCCGTCACCCCCAATCCCGACGAGGTGATGGAGGTGGAATGGTGCGCCATGGACGATTTGCGCGCGCGGATCGCGGATGATCCGTCGCGATTTACCCCGTGGTTGCGGATCTATCTCGAAGAGCACCGGGCGCAGATTTTCGCGTGACGTCGGGCCGGTTTACTGCCGCGCCGCCTCAATCGCGGGCAGAAGGGTTTTTTCCATCACCCGGTCGGTGATCGGCCCGGCAAAGCGCAGCACGATCTGCCCGTCGCCGTCGATCACATAGGTTTCCGGCACGCCGTAGACGCCCCAATCAAGCGCCATGCGGCCCTGTGCATCGGCACCGAGCGCCGTGTAGGGATTGCCCAACTCTTCCAGAAACCCGAGCGCATTGCCCGACTTGTCCTTGTAGTTCACGCCGTAGATGGTGAGGCCGCTTTCGGCGAGTTCTTCGAGGTTGGGGTGTTCGACCCGGCAGGGCGCACACCAGCTGGCCCAGTAGTTAACGAGGGTGACATCGCCCGCGCGCAAATCGGCATCGGTGAAGGGGGCACCGTCGCCCAACGACGTGACCGCGACCGCGGGTGCGGTCTTGCCTTGCAAGGCAGAGGGCAATTCATTCGGGTTGTCGCGCCCCAGCCCGACGAGGGCCAGCCCCGCGAAACCGGCGAAGATCACCAGCGGGGCAATCATCAGAGGTGACAGCTTAGCCATTGGATTTCACCTTGCGTTCAACCTCTTCGAGGTCGCTCTTGATGCGTTTGGAGCGGCGCAGGCTGAGCCAGACGATCAGTGCCAACAGCACCAATGAGACGGCATAGGACGACAGCACCGCGTCGGCATATTTTCCCAGATCAGGCATCATGCGCCCATCCTTTCGCGGGCCAGCAGCGCGCGCATGCGCCGCGCGCGGATCTCGGTTCGGGTGCGCATCAGCACCAGCGCGATGAACAGCAGGACAAACCCGGCCATCGCCACCAGCAGCGGGTACCAGAACACATCGGCCACGTTTTCCTCCTTGTCGAGGCTGAGCGACGCGCCCTGATGCAGCCCCTGATTCCAGAAATTCACCGCGTAGCGGCTGAGCAGCGCAAAGACCGAGCCCACCAGACACAGGATCGAGGTGAGATCGGCGGCGGTGTCGTCATTCTCGATCGCCTCCCACAGGGCGATATAGCCGAGATAGAAGAGGAACAGGATCAAGAAGCTCGTGAGGCGCGGATCCCAGGCCCACCATGTGCCCCACATCGGTTGACCCCAGATCGCCCCGGTCAGCAGCGCGATCACCGTCATGATCATCCCCACGGGGGCGGCGGCGCGGGCGGCGAGGGCGCTGACGTGATGGCGGCGCACGATCCAGACCAGCGAGGTGACGAGCATCATCATCCATGCGTTGATCGCCATCAGCGCCGCAGGCACATGCAGGTAGATGATCTTGACGGTGGAGCCCTGCCGGTAGTCATCCGGCGTGAAGAAAAACCCCCAGACCAGCCCCACCACCAGCGTGAGTGCGGCCGACCACGCGACCCACGGCAAGACGCGGTCGGTGGTCTGGATGAATTTCTTGGGATTGGCATATTCCCAGAGCGAATTCAGGCTCATCCCGTTTCCTTTGTTCATCGCAGGTTGACCCTCAATACCGCAGCCGAGGCAAAAGGCAAAAGCGCGATGGTGCCGCAGGTGATCCCCGCGAGTAGCAGCAGCGGCGTGGTGATATCAAACCCTTCCGCGCCGCGCCGCGCCATCTCGGCTCCGAAGATCAATGTAGGCACGTAGAGCGGCAGCACAAGCAGGCTGAGGAGCAATCCGCCGCGTTTGAGGCCGACGGTCAACGCCGCGCCGAACGTGCCGATCACGCTGAGTGCGGGGGTGCCGAGGGCGAGCGAGAGGGTGAGCCACAAAAAGCCCGCCTCGGGCAGGTTCAGCAGCACGCCCAGAACCGGGGCCACCAAGACAAGTGGCAGGCCCGTGGTCAGCCAGTGGGCGAGCGCCTTGACGCTGACGATTCCCTCCATCGGCAGGGGCGAGGTGGCGAGCAGGTCGAGGCTGCCATCTTCCCAGTCGAGGGCGAAGATCCGGTCGAGCGACAGCAGGCAGGCCAGAAGCGCGCCGAGCCACAGGATGCCCGGCGCGATCTTCGAGAGAAGCGCGCTTTGTGGGCCGACGCCGAAGGGCACCAGCACCACGACGATCAGGAAGAACGACAGGCCAAGGCCAAAGCCGCCCCCGGCGCGCATCGCCAGCCGGATATCGCGCATCAGCAGCGCGATCACAGGAAGGCCCCGTCGAAATCTTCGATATCGAGCGGCTTGGCCCGGAGGGGCCCGACATCGAGCAGCTGAGCCTCGGCAAGGCCAAGGTCGATATGCGTGGCGATGAGCGCGGCCCCACCCTGTGCCAGATGGGCGCGCACGGCGGCGGCGAACATCGCAACGGCGTCCGTGTCGAGCGAGACGGTCGGCTCGTCCAGTACCCATATCGCGCGGCCGGTCACCAGAAGGCGCGCAAGGCCGAGCCTGCGTTTCTGCCCGGCCGAGAGCGCACCTGCGGGACGCGCGGCCAAGGGGCCGAGGGCGAAGGCGGCGATTGCGGCGGAAATATCATGATTTCCAAACGCTTGCGCCCAGAAGTTGAGGTTCTCCGTGACCGTGAGCGTCGGCTTGATCCCGTCGGCATGGCCCGCGTAGACGAGGCTTTCGGGTGTCACATGAACCTGTCCCGACAGCGGCGGCTGCAACCCTGCGATGGTGCGCAAAAGCGTGGTCTTGCCGATGCCATTGGGCCCGCGCAGCACCATCGCCTGACCGGCCCCGAGCCTCAGGTTCAGCCCTTCGAGGACGGGTATTCCGCCGCGTGCTATGCTCAGATCGGTTACGGTCAGCATCATGCGCCTGCTTTAGCCCGAAACCGGGCGCGCGAAAAGCGCCAAGGCTGCGCGCATCGTCACACGGGCAATGCCGCCACCGCCACGCGCCGCCCCTCAGAGAGGAGCACGTTATAGGTGCGGCAGGCGGCGGGGGAACTCATCGTCTCGACACCGACATTGGCCTCTTCCAGCGCGTGGCGCAGATCGGCGGGGATATGGGCCACCTCGGCGCCGGTGCCGATGAAGATCACGTCGACCTCTTGGGCGAGGTCCAACAGGGGCTTTTTATCATCAAACCCGCCCCAGCCGCGCGCCGATTTCACGGTCACGAGGATCGCGCCCTCCATCACCTCACCTGCGACGCGGAAGAATCCGGGCCCGTAGCCGTCAATCGGCGTGGCTCCGGCAAAGCTGATTTCGGTCATCTGCATGGCAGTGTCTCCTTCACGTCCAGAGTGGCAGGCCGCTCAGCACGGCAAGGCCGATCACGGCATAGGCCGCCCAACGGTAGAGCCGCTCGTGGCGCGGGTCAAACAGCGCCTGTCCGATCAGTGAGGTGATGAGGTAAGGCACCGCCAGCACCAGCGCGAGCGTCACAAGACCAACGGTTACGGTGCCGCGCACCAGCAGGTTGGCCACGATCACCACGTCGAGGACGGCGAGGAAAAGGATGGTGTTGGCCCGCACCCGCTGCGCTACCGACTGCCCGGCAAGGTAGAACAGGATCACGGCAGGCCCGGTGAGCCCGGTCAGCCCGCCGATGCCCCCCGCTGCGGCCCCGATGCCCGCAAGCTGCGGGCGATTGACCCGGCCAGAGAAGCGCCAGCCAGAGATCAGTGCGGCCAGCGTGATGGCGGCGATCACCGCCACGCACCAGCGGATCAGCACCGGATCGAGCCGTGTCATCAGCCACAGACCAAGCGGTACGGTCAGCACTGCGGCAAGCGCCAGCAACCCGACCTCGCGCCGGTTTGCCTGTCCCCAGGCGCGCGGCAGGAGTGCCGCCGAACTGACCAGCCCGGTGAGCATCATCACCCCGACCACGATTTGCGGCGCGAGAAATATCCCCGCCACGGGCACGAAGATCAGCGCCGTTCCAAAACCGGTAAAGCCGCGCACGATCCCCGCCACGCCAATCGCCAGCAAGAGCCAGGGCAGCCCCGGCGTGGCAAGGGCTGTGCCGAGTGCCTCAGGCATCTACATTGGCGAATTGCGTCCCGGCATTGGCGTCGGGCTTGGACCAGTCGCGCTTGACCCCGAGCCACATCAGCACCGTCGAGGCCACGAAGATCGACGAGTAGGTGCCGACGATCACGCCCCAGATCATCGCGAAGACAAAGCCGCGGATCACGTCACCGCCCAAGAAGTAGAGCGCGAAGAGCGCCAGCAGGGTGGTGACGGAGGTCATCATCGTGCGGCTCAGGGTTTCGTTGATCGAAATGTTGAGCACTTCGCGCAGCGGCTTCTGCTTGTATTTGCGCAGGTTCTCACGGACCCGGTCAAAGACCACCACCGTGTCGTTGAGCGAATAGCCCACGATGGTAAGAAGGGCGGCGATGATCGCCAGATCGAACTGGATCTGCAATTCCGAGAACACGCCCACGGTAAGCGCCACGTCATGCACAAGGGCGATCACCGCGCCGACGGCGAACTGCCACTCGAAGCGCAGCCAGATATAGACCAGCACCGCCCCGATGGCGAGGGCGACGGCGATGATCGCGGCCTGAATAAGCTCTCCCGAGACCTTGGGCCCGACACTTTCGACGGAGGTGAATTCGATATCCGGCACCGCCGATTGCAGGGCTGCCTCGACGTCGGAGATCACTTCCGGTGTCACGCTCTCGGTGTCGTCCTGCGCCTGAATGCGGACCATGGCGACGTTTTCATCGGGGCCGAACGTGGGGTCGAATACCTCGGTGATGGAGATATCGCCCAAGCCCAGAGAGCCGACCGCGTCGCGGTATTGGCCGACATCCACCGGCTCGGTGCTTTGGGTGCGGATCGTGGTGCCGCCCTTGAAATCAATCCCGAAATTCAGCCCCTGCAGCCCGAAAGAGCCAAGTGCGACGAGGATCATCACGCCGGAAATCCCTAGCCACAGCTTCCACCGGCTGAAGAAATCGAGCGAGGTCTGCTCAGGTACAAGGCGCAGCGCGCGGCCCGTGAGCACGGTCTTTGGGCGCTTGCGTTCGAACCACATGACCGCGATCAGGCGGGTGACGAAGAGCGCGGTGAAGACCGAAGTGATGATGCCAAGGCCAAGCGTGATCGCAAAGCCGCGCACCGGGCCAGAGCCCATGGCATAGAGGATCAGGGCCGTGAGGAAGGTGGTGATATTGGCGTCGACGATGGCGCTCATCGCCTTTTCATAGCCCAGTTCGATGGCGCGGGCGGCCCCCTTGGCGGTCTTCATCTCTTCCTTGATGCGCTCGAAGACCAGCACGTTGGCATCCACCGCCATGCCGATGGTCAGCACGATCCCGGCGATGCCGGGCAGGGTGAGCGTCGCGCCGATCAGGCTGAGCAGGCCGAAGATCAGCCCGACATTGATAATGAGGGCGATATTGGCGAAGATGCCGAAGCGCCCGTAGGAGGCGACCATATAGGCCAGCACGAGGACGAAGGCGACGATACAGGCGAGCTTGCCGGCCTCGATGCTGTCTGCGCCGAGTTCCGGTCCGACGGTGCGTTCCTCGAGAAATTCTAGACCGGCGGGCAGCGCGCCCGCGCGCAGGAGCACGGCCAGCTGGGTGCTTTCCTCAACGGAGAAATTGCCGGTGATGATGCCCGATCCGCCGGGGATATGGCTCTGGATCACCGGGGCGCTGATCACCTCGCCATCGAGCACGATGGCGAAGGGATTGCCGATATTGTCGGCGGTGTAATCGCCGAATTTTCGCGCCCCGGTCGGGTTGAAGCGGAACGACACTGCAGGCCGTCCGTTCTGGTCGAAATCGGGCTGCGCGTCGACCAGTTCCTCGCCGGTGACAACGGGGGTGCGTTCGAGGATGTAATAGACGCCGTCCTCGTCGAGCGAGGGCAGGATTTCGTTGCCGACGCCAGGGTTTTCATCGGCGCTGGAGGAGCGGCTGACCACGGGCTGGAAGGTGAGTTGCGCGGTGGTGCCGATCAATTCCTTGAGTTCGGCGGCGGAGCCGATGCCGGGCACCTGGATCAGGACGCGGTCGGCGCCCTGGCGCATGATCGTCGGCTCGCGGGTGCCGGTTTCGTCGATGCGGCGGCGGATGATTTCCAAAGCCTGACGCACGGTGCGCTCATCGGTGGCGCGTTGTTCGGCCTCGCTGAGGCGGATGATCACCTCGGCCCCGTCGGTGGTCACGTCGATATCGGTGGAGCCCGCGCCGGTCAGGCTGGTGACCGGACGGGCGAGGCCGCGCACGAGGCTCGCGGCCTCTTGGGCCATCTCGGGGCGCTCAACCAGACGGACACGAAGTTCAGCGTTTTCAGAGTTTTGCAAGCGGATCGGGCCGACGCGGTCGCGCTCTTCGCGCAGGAGATCGCGGACCTCGGGCCACATCCCTTCGACCCGTGCGGCATAGACATCCTCAACCTGAACCTCGGCGAGGAGGTGGGCGCCGCCGCGCAGGTCGAGGCCGAGATTGACGAGGCTCGACGGCATCCAGTCGGGCCAGAGGGCGAGTTCGTCCTGCAGGGCGGCGGGGTCGGCGCCGGCCTCGATGGCGGCGGCTGCGTCATTATGCGTCTCGACCCGGGAGTAGAAACCATTGGGCAGGGCGAGCAGCAGCCCGAGCGCGACAAGGCCCATTATGGCAAGGCGTTTCCACAGGTCGATTTGCAACATGATATTGCCTTTTCAATGGGTTAGGCGCGCAAGTGAAAGTGGGACTCAGCCCTCGGCGGGCTCTGTCTTGGAGAGGACCTGCGCGATGGTGGAGCGCACGACGCGGACCTTGACGCCCTCGGACAGCTCGACCTCGATCTCGTTGTCGTCCTTGACCTTGGCCACCTTGCCGATCAGCCCGCCTTGGGTCACGATCTGATCGCCACGGCGCAGCGCATCGACCATCGCCTTGTGTTCCTTGAGTTTTTTCTGCTGCGGACGGATCAGCAGGAAATACATGATCACGAAAATCAGGATGAGGGGAATGAACTGGCCGAAGGCTTCCATTGGGTCTTGTCCTTGTCTGAGGTGCCGGGGCGGAGGCCCCGCGAATTGAGCCGGAACCTAAGGTCGGGGCGGGGCATTTGCAAGGCGGGAAAGGCAGGCTGTATCGCGTCGGTATCACGTCGGTATTGCGTCGGTGCGGGGGGCGGGGTGCCAATTCGGTGACTGTCGTCCGAAATCACCAGCAAGGGTTTTGTGATCGGCGGTTTTCCGGACTAGGCTGAGCGGGTGTTCGAGGCTGGGGAGCGACCGGGTGAGTGAGAATGACAAGCGCGGATTGGCGGGCTGGCTCGGGTTGCGCGCGCCGTTCGATTATTCGAAGGCGCGGTGGCTGGGGCCGGTCTTGTCGGGTCTGGTGTTTCTGCTGTTCATTCTTGCCATCGCGAGCGCCGTCAGGATGCTGGGCGGCGCGGTGTTCGGCGGCGCGTCCCTGACACCCGGCAACAGCCTTGGGGTCGGGGCCGTGACCGTCGCCCTGATCGGCGCACCCTTCGTGATCTGGCGATCGGTCGTGGCGCAGAAATCGGTCGATGTTCATGAGCAGGGGCATATCACCGACCGGATCAACAAGGCGGTCGAGGGGTTAGGGGCGGAGAAGACGGTCAGGCGGGACGACAAGGAATGGACCGAACCCAATCTCGAAGTTCGGATCGGGGCGATCTATGCACTTGAGCGGATCGCGCAGGACAGTGACCGCGACCATGTGCAGATCATGGAAATCCTCTGCGCCTATATCCGGCAGAATGCCCCCGCCTCCAAAGCGATGGACTGGCCCGAATTGGAGATGAAGGAGGGCGAGGAGGATGGCCCGCTGTTGGAGGATTGGGAGGAGCGATGGAAGGCCTTCCGCAACGCGCAGAAGGAACGACAGAGAACGCTGAAGGTGCGCGAAGATATACAAGTGGCGCTGACGGTGATTGGGCGACGCAGCGCCCGACAGCGGCGGTTGGAGGCAGGGCGCGGCGAGGAGGCGAAGTTTCCATTTGATGTACCCTGCCCCGCCTATGACGGAGCGGAAGATAACCACGACCCTGCGACGCTGGGTGCCTATCGGAAAAGACTCGAAGATTGGAAGAAGCCCCTGATCGCATACGACGGCTACCGGCTCGACCTCCGCAACGCAAGCCTGCCTGGAGCCGACGTTTCGGGGTTGAACCTGAAAGGTGCGAAACTAAACGGGACCCACTTGTGTGGGGCGGACCTCAGGACAGCACGGTTCCAGGGAGCGGTTCTTGAGGGTGCGCGGTTGCAGGGCGCGGTCCTCTGGGGATCTCAGTTGCAGGGGGCGAACCTAATTCGAGCACGGTTGCAAGGGGCAGACTTCATGACAGCGCGGTTGCAGGAGGCCGTGCTAATAGAGGCTCAGCTACAGGGAGCCTCCCTCTGGGAGGCGCGCTTGCAGGGTGCGGACCTCGGGCGGGCGAGTTTGCAGGGGGCTTCCCTCTGGGAGGCGCAGTTGCAGGGGGCGAACCTCGGGCAGGCGCGGTTGCAGGGTGCGGACCTCCGGGAGGCGCGGTTGCAGGGGGCAAACCTCCGTCATCTTAATGCGCAGTACGCAAAACTAAGCCGCGTTGATATGCAGGGTTGCGTCTTTTCCGGTGCAAAGTTGCAAGGGGCAAATCTTCTTGGGGCGCAAATGCAAAGAAGCATTGCTATTGGTGTCCAGATGCAAAACGCTAACCTTGAACAGACGCAGTTGCATAACGCACGACTCGGTGGTGCTCAGATGCAAAAAGCAACACTCAACGGAACAAAGTTTAACCAAGATACAGCGTTCAGCCCTGGCTCTCTTGAACAAGCGAAGCTTCGTAATTTAGATTGTACCCAATTAACCAATATTTCGACGTATGTGTTGGCAACATTTGGTGACGGTTCCGTAGTTCTGCCTGAATGTGCGATTCGGCCCGGACACTGGCCAACATGCAAGCTTAAAACCAACGATTTCGAAGAAGAATACCGCAAGTGGCAGGCGGACCCGGAGGCTTATGTGCCGCCGGAGGCGCGCGAGGAGGCGTAAGGCGCGTCCGCCGTTCCTATTACCGCTCCACCTCACAATGCTGCGCGGCCTCGGCGGCGGCGGGGAGGGGGCAGGGGGCTTTGTGGTCGCTGTCGCCGTAGGCGCCGATCACGGCGACCATGCTAATGAAGGCGGCCTGTGCCAGAATGACGATGGTTCTCATTGCTCTATCCGTTTCTCTGCTCTTTTCCCCAAGATGGGCGGGGCGGCGGAGAAAGTAAGGGGGAAGCGGCGGGCAAACGCGTCACGCCTGCGTGATCGGCGGAAAACCGTGCAAGGACCGGGGCGAGTGGCCAAAACTTGCGCATGTGATGAAAAAAAAGGGGGGGTTGGAGATCGTCCGGTCGAGCCGGACGATGACGGGGTTGAGAGGGTGACGGGGAAGCGGGGGACGTGAGGTGAGAGGTCGTCCGGTCAAGCCGGACGATGACGGGTTGAGGGGAGCCGGACGATGACGGGTTAGGGACGCCGGACGATGACGGATCAAGGGGGGCCGGGGATGTCCCGGCCCCGCCTTGTCGCTCAAGCGGCGGATTTGGCGAGGTCGCGCAGCACGTAGTGCAGCACGCCGCCGTGCTCGACATATTCCTTCTCGATGGCGGTATCGATCCGGCATTTGAGCGTGATTTCTTTCTCGGTGCCGTTCGAGTAGGTGATCACGCAGGGCACCTCCTGCTGCGGTTTCACAGCATCGAGGCCTTGGATCGAGACGCTTTCGTCGCCGGTGAGGTTCAGCGTCTTGCGAGTGTCACCGCCGGTGAACTCGAACGGGATGACGCCCATGCCGACGAGGTTGGAGCGGTGGATGCGCTCGAAGTTCTCGGCGATGACGGCCTTGACGCCCAGAAGGGCGGTGCCCTTGGCGGCCCAATCGCGGGAAGAGCCTGCGCCATATTGCTCGCCGCCGAAGACGACGAGGGGCGTGCCCTGCTCCTGGTAGGCCATGGAGGCGTCAAAGATCGAGGTCTGCTCGCCGTCCGGCCCCTTGGTGTAGCCGCCTTCGACCCCGTCCAGCATCTCGTTGCGGATGCGGATATTGGCGAAGGTGCCGCGCATCATCACCTCGTGATTGCCGCGGCGGCTGCCGTAGGAGTTGAACTCGCGCACCGGCACCTGACGTTCGCGCAGGTATTGGCCTGCGGGGGTGGTCTCCTTGAACGAACCTGCAGGCGAGATGTGGTCGGTGGTGACCATGTCGCCCAGAAGGGCCAGAATGCGCGCGCCCTCGATATTGGAGATGGTGCCGGGGTCGCGGGACATGCCCTTGAAGTAGGGCGGGTTCTGGACGTAGGTCGATTGCGCGGGCCAGTCATAGGTTTCGCCCTCGGAGGTCTCGACCTCCTGCCATTTCTCGTCGCCCTTGAAGACATCGGCATATTTCGACTGGAACGCCTCGCGGGTGACCGTGCGCTCGACCAGTTCGGCGATCTCGGCCTGGGAGGGCCAGATATCCTTGAGGTAGACGGGGTTGCCGTCCTTGTCATGGGCGAGCGGATCGCTGCTGATGTCGATATTCATGTCACCGGCGAGCGCATAGGCCACCACGAGCGGAGGCGAGGCCAGGTAGTTGGCGCGCACATCCGGAGAGATGCGCCCCTCGAAGTTGCGGTTGCCGGAGAGCACGGAGGTGGCGATGAGATCCGCCTCGGCGATGGCCTCGGAGATTTCTTTTTGCAGGGGGCCCGAGTTGCCGATGCAGGTGGTGCAGCCATAGCCCACGAGGTTGAAGCCGATGGCGTCGAGATCCTCTTGCAGGCCGGCCGCCTCGAGGTAGTGCGAGACCACCTGAGAGCCGGGGGCGAGCGAGGTCTTGACCCAGGGCTTGCGGGTGATGCCCAGTTCGCGCGCCTTGCGGGCGACGAGGCCTGCACCGATCATCACGTAGGGGTTGGAGGTGTTGGTGCAGGACGTGATCGAGGCGATCACTACCGAGCCGTCGTGAAGCTCATACTCCTCGCCCGCGACCTTGACCGACTTGCGCGGGTCGATGAGCGCGTCGGGGGCCGGGCCTTCGGCGGCCATGTCGGTGGCGTCGGCGCCTTCATCCTCGCCGCGATACTCGGACACCACGTCGAAGAATTTCGAGGCCGCCTGATCGAGGGCGACGTAATCCTGCGGGCGTTTGGGGCCGGAGATGGCGGGCACGATGGTGCCCATGTCGAGGCTGAGCGTGTCGGTATAGACCGGGGCGTAATCGGCGGTGCGCCAGAAGCCGTTTTCCTTGGCATAGGCCTCGACCAGTTCGACGCGGGCCTCGTCGCGGCCGGTGTTGCGCAGGTAGCGCAGGGTTTCGTCGTCGATCGGGAAGAAGCCGCAGGTGGCACCGTATTCGGGGGCCATGTTGGCGATGGTGGCGCGGTCGGCGAGCGGCAGGTGATCGAGGCCGGAGCCGTAGAATTCCACGAACTTGCCGACAACGCCCTTGGCGCGCAGCATTTCCACGACCTTGAGCACCAGATCGGTGCCGGTGGTGCCTTCCATCATCGCGCCGGTCAGCTCAAACCCCACGACCTCGGGGATCAGCATGGAAATCGGCTGGCCGAGCATCGCGGCCTCGGCCTCGATGCCGCCGACGCCCCAGCCGAGCACGGCCACGCCGTTGATCATGGTGGTGTGGCTGTCGGTGCCGACGAGCGTGTCGGGGTAGGCCACCGTTTCGCCGTTCTGGTCCTCGTCGGTCCAGACGGTCTGGGCCAGGTATTCGAGATTGACCTGGTGACAGATGCCGGTGCCGGGGGGCACGACGCGGAAATTGTTGAACGCGCCCTGACCCCATTTGAGGAACTGGTAGCGTTCCATGTTGCGCTCATATTCGCGGTCCACGTTCATCTGGAAGGCGCGGGGATTGCCGAATTCGTCGATCATCACCGAGTGGTCGATGACCAGATCCACGGGGTTGAGCGGATTGATCTTTTGCGCGTCGCCGCCGAGGGCCTGAATGCCATCGCGCATCGCGGCGAGATCGACCACGGCGGGCACGCCGGTGAAATCCTGCATCAGCACGCGGGCCGGGCGGTAAGCCAGTTCGCGGTTGGCGCGGCCGCCATTCGCAGCCCATTCGGAGAAGGCCTTGATGTCGTCGACGGTGACGGTCTTGCCGTCCTCGAAGCGCAGCATGTTCTCGAGCACCACCTTGAGGGCGGCGGGCAGGCGCGAGAAATCGCCGAGACCGGCGGCCTCGGCGGCGGGGATCGAGTAATAGGCGACACTTTGGTCGCCGACGGTGAGGGTCTTGCGGGTCTTGGCGCTGTCTTGTCCGACACTGATGGGCATGGTGGCCGTCCTTTCATGGTCGAGGCTGGATCACTTGCCCTGCTTCTGACCGATTTGGCGATGCCGATCAAGAGGGCTGGGGCTCTTTTTGTATACTATTGCACACAATTGGGTGTCATTTCAAGATTTCACTGCTGTCTCTCGAAACCTTGATTGGTTATCATGGGAAGATCGGACTACCTTTGGGATACGCCGATATCGAGACGATCCGCCGGGGACGACACACGCGATGCGACATATTTTGATGACCGCCCTTGCCGGGCTTCTGGCCCTCGGGGCGCTGCCCGGGATGGCAGGTGAACGCCCGGTGGTTGTGGAATTGTTCACCTCGCAGGGTTGTTCGTCCTGTCCGCCTGCCGATGCGTTTCTCGAAGAACTCGTGGCGCGCGACGATGTGCTCGCGCTGTCGCTGCATGTGG
The DNA here is from genome assembly GCF_900109855.1 of Roseovarius tolerans. Taxonomy (GTDB): domain Bacteria; phylum Pseudomonadota; class Alphaproteobacteria; order Rhodobacterales; family Rhodobacteraceae; genus Roseovarius; species Roseovarius tolerans. Next base: position 110,689 of record NZ_FOBO01000008.1, read on the forward strand.
ATTACTGGGATTACATCGGCTGGGAGGACACGTTCGCCAGCCCCGATCACACCGCCCGGCAGCGCGGCTATGCCAAGGCCGACGGTCGCAAGATGGTCTACACGCCGCAGATGATCATCAACGGGGCCGATCACGCGGTGGGCACACGGCTCAAGGATGTGGGCGATCTGATCGACAAGCATCTGGCGCGGTCGGGGGGCGATCTGTCGGTGGATGTGCGCGAGGAGGGCGGGATGGTCCACCTGACTGCGCGCACGCCAAGCCCCCGCACGATGCCGCTGGCGGTGTATCTCGTGCGCTACCTGCCGGAAGAGACGGTGGAGATCGAGCGCGGCGAGAATGCGGGCAAGACGATCACCTATGTCAATATCGTGACCGAGATGCAGACACTGGCGCGGTGGGACACGGTCGAGCCGCTCGAGCTGAGCTTTGAGCGGCCGAACGACGCGGCGGCCAGCGCGATCCTGCTGCAATATGAGGGCCACGGCACGATCGAGGCGGTGGCACGCCTGCCGTGAGCGGGGCAAGCGCTTTGCAAAGCGCTTGGAAAGCCGTTTCCAAACGGCTTTGAACGCCCTTGCAAGGGCGTTCCCGGCTAGGCCCCATTCGCCTGCGCTTTGAGCACGGTTTCCAGATCGCCGTAGCCGGTCCAGCGATATTCGAAGTCGAGGCCGAGGCGCTCGGCGCAGTCGCGGGCGCGGGCGGTGAGCGCCTGGTCGTCGGTCTGGGCCTGGTAGACCAGCTTGGTGTAGTGCCCGAAGATCATGTCGCGCAGTTCGGGGTGCTTGTCGAGGCCCATGGGTTTCCAGACGAAGGCGTCGAATTGCCGGACGAGGAAATCGGTGAGATAGAAGGCGGTGATCTCGTCGTCATGCGCGGCGAAGCGGTCATTGCCTTCGAAGAAGGAATAGCAATGCGGCCCCGCCACCATCTCGACGCCGAGCTCTGCGCATTTCGCCTGTAGCTGCCCGCCGGTGCCGCAATCGGCGTAGACCACGAAGAGGCGGTCATAGGCGTCGCGGTGTTCCGTCACCGCCTTTTCCACCTCTTCGGTGATCTGGTCGGGGTAGAGGTGCAGCTTGGCGGGCAGGCATTGCAGGTCCATGTGGTCCCACCCGTTGAGCCGTTTCAGCGCCAGGATTTCACGGGCCAGCGCGCCGCAGGCGATGAGCAGGATGGTGCCGTGCCCCTCGGGCGCGAGCCCCTGCGTGGTTAGCGTGGCCGTGGCGGGCATGCTCTGGTCGTTATCAGTCACGTGTTTTGACCTTTTCGTGTCATGCTTGCAGCATTCATTGCGCATTCGGCGACGAGACGACACCTGCGTCTCACGATCCCCGTTTTGCCCCAAACAAGGACATAGCCGAATGACCACGTCAACCGACCATCCCCCCGCACTCGCCCCCGGATTTGCCCAGACCCTTGGTCTGATGTTCCTCTCCGGTTTTTTCGCAACCGCAGCCTTTGATCTCTGGGGCCAGATCCTGAGCCCCGCGCTTGGCTTTGCCAACCTGTCGCCGCATGGTCTGGCGAAAAGCCTGCTGGGCACGTTCGGCCTGCCCAACGGCGATTTCGCCGGTTATTTCGTGCATTTCTATCTTGTCGGCCTGATCGGGTATCCGGTTGGCTGGCTGTTCATCTTTCGCCCGGTCTGGACGCGGGTTCTTGGTCAGTCGACCGGCTGGTTCATCCCGTCCGCCGTCTACGGGTTTGGCCTCTGGGTCTTTGCGATCGGCGGGATCACGGCGATTGCGGGGCTGCCGTTCTTTCTGAACTTCACCGGCATCACCTGGGTCGCGCTGGTTGGACATGTGCTTTACGGCATCGTCATGGTAGCTGTCATGCGCCTGGTGTCGGCGCGCTGATCGCTGCTGTGGCTGAAACGCAAACGTGCTTGCCGAGCGGATCGGCAAGCACGTCGCGCCTCAGGGATGAGGACAGGGTGGCTCGGGCTTAGCCTGCGGCCAGCTTGTTGTGCTTGCGCGACATGAAATCCTTGGCGGTTTCCACTGCGACAGCGGCGTCGCGGCAATAGGCGTCGGCACCGATGGCGCGGCCGAATTCCTCGTTCAGCGGCGCGCCACCGACGAGAACGACGTAGTCATCGCGCTTGCCCTGTTCAATCAGCGTGTCGATCACGACTTTCATATAGGGCATCGTAGTGGTCAGCAGGGCGGACATGCCGAGGATGTCGGGCTCTTCGGTTTCGAGCGCCTCGAGATAGTTCTCGACCGGGTTGTTGATCCCGAGATCGACCACTTCGAAACCTGCGCCTTCCATCATCATCGACACGAGGTTCTTGCCGATGTCGTGGATGTCACCCTTGACCGTGCCGATCACCATCTTGCCGACGCGCGGCGCGCCGGTTTCGGCCAAGAGCGGCTTGAGGATGGCCATGCCGCCCTTCATCGCGTTGGCCGCCAGCAGCACTTCGGGGACGAAGAGGATGCCGTCGCGGAAATCCTTGCCGACGATTGTCATGCCGCCCACCAGCGCCTCGGTCAGGACCTGGTAGGGCTGCCAGCCCCGCTCCAGAAGGATGTTGACGCCTTCCTCGATCTCTTCCTTGAGGCCGTCGTAAAGGTCGTCGAACATCTGCTGGACAAGTTCTTCGTCGTCCAGTTCCGACAGGATGATGTCGTCTTCTTCGTCAGACATGGGGGGAATCCTTGCTTGCTCTGCGCGCGCGCATCTTTGTTAAGTCTGGCGCAGCTTTCGTCAATTTGTCGCATCGCCACTTTCCGAATTGCGACGCTGGTCGCGCCGCAACCGACCTATAGCCGGGATTTGCGCGGGATGTGACTGAATTATCGACAAGAAGATATTCGAAATGGCGCAGCATTTCGGCGCTGCGCAGCGTGGGCGTGTCCCGGAAGGATCGCTTCCGGGACGCGATGTTCAGGTCCGGCGGCGCAGAAGGGCGAAGCCGCCAAGGGCTGTCAGCAGCAGGAGGCCCCCTGCCGGAAGCGGCACAACGACGGCGCGGACTTCCTGCGCGATCAAGGCGTGCGCCTTTTCGGTGGGATGGATGCTGTCATGGAAGACGAAGCCCTGGTCCGTGGTGCAATCGGTCGGGTCTGCAAGGGACAGGATGCAGGCATCGGTGGTATTGGTGAACCCCAGGGCATCGGCATCGGCCAGTATGTCCTCGAAGAGCGCGAACGTGTCGAGAAACTGCACATTTCCCAAGGGGGGAAGGGTGGAGAGCGCGCCCTGAAGCGCCGCGTTGAACCCTTGTGTCGCAAAGGTCGCCCCGGCGATCGTGTCGCCGGGATTGGCCTGCCCCGAGACCGCCAGAAAGGCGTCAAGCGAGGTGACCTCCGGGATGCGCCCCAGATTCGGCAGGCCGAAGACGAGGATATCGGTCAGCCCGCGTGACAGAAGATCACCCACTCCGGTGACGATTTCGGTCACGGCAGTAGAGATGACTGCGCCGAGGTTGGCCGGATCGGTCAAACCGGCCCGCAGGTCATTGCCGCCGAACCACACCGCCGTCAGCGGGTTGGGGCCGAGGCTTGGGGATTGCAGGCCGAACAGAGTGCGCTGTGCAGCAAAATCCGGAATATTGTCGGTGTTATCGTCGGTGTCTCCGCCCGCGGGCTCCGGGTTGGCCACGGCCCGCGCACCGCCAAAGGCGAAATTGGTGCCTGAGGTAAAATTCGCGCCCAGTTGGCTGGCCCATGTGTCGCCATTGGTGAACTGGCCGTCGGGATAGAGGGTGGGATCGGGGATCGTGCCAAGAGTGCTGGCGAAAATATTGCCTGGATCGCTCAGGCTGTCGCCAAAAACAACAAGGTCGGAAAATGGACCGATGGGCCCGGCAGAGCCGAGCGTCGGCAGCATAGCTGTCACACCGGCCAACAGAATATTACGAATCATGTGTCCCCCCAGACATGAAATTTCATAGAACTATAGGTGAGCATGGTCTCTGGATGCCGCGCAAATAAATTTGCCGATTCTGCATCAGGCCGTAACGTCACTTGTGAATGTTCATTTTATGTTCCATATTTCCGACCATGACCGAGGATGCGACCTTGCCCCATGATCTGCGCCTGCGGGCGCGCGGTGCCGTGAGCAACGCGGTGGGCCGGTTCGAGGCGCATGGCGTGCGCTACGAGGCAGATGGCTGGGACCGCAACGAGGAGGAGCGGGTGATGCGCACGCAGGTCTCGGAGGAGCGGCCGCGCCGGATCATCAGTTACAACCGCTCGCCCGATCTGCCTTTTGATCGGTCGATCAACCCCTATCGCGGCTGTGAGCATGGCTGTGTCTATTGTTTCGCGCGGCCGAGCCACGCCTATCTGGGGCTGTCGCCCGGCCTCGATTTCGAGACCCGGCTGATCGCGCGGCCCGAGGCCCCTTTGCGGCTGGAGGCGGAGTTGCGCGCGCGCAGCTACCGGGTGGCGCCGATTGCCATCGGCACCAACACCGATCCCTATCAGCCGGTGGAGCGGGAATATGCGATCACCCGCCGCTGTCTGGAGGTGCTGTCGCGGTTCAACCATCCGGTGGCGGTCGTGACCAAGGGCACGCTGATCGAGCGCGATCTGGATATCCTGTCGGAGATGGCAGCGCGGGGGCTGGCGAAGGTTGGTGTGTCTGTCACCACGCTTGATGACCGGCTGGCGCGGCTGTTGGAGCCGCGCGCGCCGTCGCCTGCGCGGCGTCTGGCGGTGATCCGGCGGCTGAGCGACGCCGGGGTGCCGGTGCGGGTGATGGTGTCGCCGGTCGTGCCGGGGCTGAGCGATCACGAGATCGAGGCGATTCTGGAGGCCGCCCGGGATGCCGGGGCGGGGGCCGCAAGCTGGATCATGCTGCGGCTGCCGCGCGAGGTGTCGAGGCTGTTTCAGGAGTGGCTGGCTGCGCATTACCCGGACCGCGCGGGCCGGGTGATGAACCGGCTGCGCGAGATGCATGGCGGTAAGGACTATTCCGCCGACTGGCATCGGCGGATGCGCGGCGAGGGGGTGTTCGCGCGAATGATCGCGCGGCGGTTCGATCTGGCGGCGCGGCGGATGGGGCTGGATGCGGGGCAGGGTGCTCTGCGCTGCGATCTCTTCGAGGTGCCGCTGGCGCGGGGGGATCAGATGGCGTTGTTTTGAGGGGGGGTGCCATCGCCGAAAACGGCAGAAGGTGCGGCGCGATCGCAGGGCCGGGGACTGGCGATGTGACGGTCGTGGCGGGTACTTTATCCCAGCCAAGTCATTCTAAACTCAACACGTTGCGCGCCCTATCATATCGCCAGGCCGCGGGACGGCCAGGCGATCGCGCGGCACCTTCGGTGCGTTTCGCGCGGGAGGTGCGTTAGCCCACCCGACCCCTCACGCCCGTCTGCGGCGGGTGCGGCGGGGGGCGGGGACGTCGTCGCCGGTGCCGTCGGCCGCTGAGGAGAACGCGCCGAGCGCGTCGGTGATCTGGTCGAGCGTCGGGCGCGGGCCCTTGGGGCGCTCTTCCAGCGCGGCGCGCATCTTGGACAGATGCTCGGGCATGGTGCCGCAGCAGCCGCCGATGATGGTGGCGCCCGCGTCACGCGCCAGCACCGCGTAATCGGCCATCAGTTCGGGCGTGCCGTCATAGTGGATGTGGCCGTCGTGATATTTGGGGATGCCGGCATTGCCCTTGGCGATGATCGGGCGTTCGGAGCCTTGGGCCACAAAGCCCAGCACGGTGCGCAGAAGGTCGGATGCGCCAACGCCGCAATTGGCCCCGAAGGCGAGCGGCGGGTTGCCCAGTTTCTCGACCATCGTCGCCATGTCGGCGGAGGTCAGGCCCATCATCGTGCGCCCGGCGGTGTCAAAGCTCATGGTGCCGCACCACGGCATGTCGGCGAGCTTGAAGGCCTCGGCGGCGGCCTTGTATTCTTCTTGTGCGGAGATCGTTTCGAGCCAGAGCACGTCGGCCCCGCCTTCCTTGAGGCCCTCGGCCTGTTCGTGGAAGATCTCGACGGCCAGCTCATGGGTGAGCGCGCCCATCGGGGCCATGATCTCGCCGGTCGGGCCGACCGAGCCTGCGACGATCACCGGGCGGTCATAGCGGTCGGCCACCGAGCGGCCGATCTCGGCGGAGATGCGCGACAGTTCGCGGGCGCGTTTCTGCGCGCCGTGCAGTTTGAGCCGCGCCGCGTTGCCGCCGAAGGAGTTGGTGAGAAAGAGGTCGCTGCCCGCATCCACCGCCTGTTTGTAGAGCAGTGCGATCCGGTCGGGATGCTCATCGTTCCACATTTCCGGCGCGTCGCCGGATTCGAGCCCCATGTTGAACAGGTTGGTTCCCGTGGCCCCGTCGGCGAGAATCCAGTCGCGCGTGGCCAGCAGTTTGGTGAGGGCGTTGGTCATGATGATATTCCGCTTTTGAGGCTGGGCAGCTTTGGCACCGGAGGCGGTGCTGCGCAAACTCATATTTCTCATGTAAATGGTGAGGCGCGTTTGAACTTGGCGCGCAGCACGAAAAAACGGCGCGCCGGGCGTGGCGCGCCGCTGTGAAAAACGTACCGGTGTCAGGTTTCCTTGACCAGCTGGCCTTTGGCGATCTTGAGCAACTCGTCCATCTTGGCGCGGATCGTTTCGGCATCGGCGATATCGCCGAGGTCCCCTGCGACCTTGCGCACCACGTCTTCGTGGCCGGCCTCTTCGAAATCGGCCTTCACGACCTCGCGGGCATAGGCATCGGCGTCGTCGCCGGTCTTGCCCAGAAGTTCTGCGGCCCAGAGGCCCAGAAGCTTGTTGCGCCGAGCCACGGCACGGAAGGCCATTTCCTCGTCATGGGCGAACTTGTTCTCGAATGCGCTTTCGCGATCGTCGAAGGTGGTCATCGGGCCGGTCCCCTTGCACTGCGTTGCGGTTGCCCCCGATATGCCGCCTGACGCGACAAAGAGCAAGAGGCGCGCCGGGGTTTCGGCGCGTCTGTACGTCTTGGTCGCACCCTGATGCGCGTCGGATCAGCTATCGGCGCCCTTGGGCAGCACCCTCTCGAAGCGGTTGCCCTCGGTATCGGTGGCCATCACGCGCAGGTCGGTCGATCCGTTGTCGTTGTAGGAAAAGCGAAACACCGGGTTTTCCGAGATCGAGATGCCGCCATCCATGGTGAAGAGCAACTCGTCGCCCTGCCAGACCTCCATATGGTCGATGAAATGGGCGGGGATGAAAAGCTGAGTGATCTGATCGCGTTGCAGGCCGGAATAGTTCGGGTGGCGGACCATGATCTGCGCCTCGCGGCGCGGCGTGGAGATTTGGGTGGCGGGCAGGAAGCTCTTGAGTTTCATCTTGCCCATCGCGGCGAGCGCCACCTCTGGGTCGCGGCTGGCGGGGGCGGAACAGCCGCCTGAGGCCTTGACGAAGCGCCCGGTCATGTGCAGGCCATCCTCGGTTACGGCGATGACGCGGACGTTGGAATACTGGTTGACGCGCACGCGCAGTTCAAAGTCGATCGGCGCCATCGCATCCGAAAAGCCGAGTTCCGCCGCCACTGGCGCGGGGTTTTCGTCGATCACCACAGTCGCCTTGCGGATGCGGGCGCTGGTGTCGGTCTGCTTGAGCAGGATCGGCACGGTCGCCGCGTCATGGGCGCGGTAGGGGGCGTCGAGCGTGAGCAGCGCGCTGCCGTCGTGGATCGGGGCGGTGCCGACCACATCCTCGCGCAGCATGTCCCACATCTCGCTCTCGGTGAGCGGGTTTTCGACCTGGTCACCGGCCTGGGCCGTAAAGGCCAATGAGGCGGCGAGTGCCGCGACGGCCAGGAATTTTCCGGTCAGTTTTCCGGCCATGGTCTTTCCTCCTCCCATGGGTGCGCGTGAAATGTAGCATAAACCCGCGTTGACGCGAAGTCATACCAAAGTTGGCGTGGATCACGGCTCTGTGTAGGATGAGGCTGAGCGTATTAAAAACGCAGTGGTGGTGCGATGTTCGAAGCGATCCTGACCATGTGCCTGATGGGGGCCGAGCCGGTGTGCCGGGAGCGGCTGCTGGCGGGATATGCGGCGGCGAGCGAGGCCGGGTGCCGCGCGGCGTTGATCGAGAGCCCGCCCGATCTGGCGGGGTTGGCGGAGGGGCTGGAGGTTTCGGGGCCGGACTGCCGGGCGGCGGGCGAGGCGCTGGAGGTGGCCGAGGTCGCACCGGGGGTATTCGCGCATCTGGGGCGGGTGGCGGAGCCGGATGCGGCGAACCGGGGCGATGTCAGCAATCTGGGGTTTGTCATCGGCGGGGCGGGGGTGGCGGTGATCGACACCGGCAGCGCGCCCTGGATGGGTGAGGCGCTGTGGCGGGCCATTCGCGCGCGCACGGACTTGCCTGTCACGCACGTCATCCTGACCCATATGCACCCCGATCATGTGTTCGGCGCGGGCGTCCTCATGGAGAGGGGGGCGCGGGTCTGGGGGCATGCGGGACTGGTGCGCGCGCTGGCGGACCGGCAGGCGAATTACCTTGAAAGCCTGCGCGCGCTGGTGGGCGAGGCGGAGTTTGTCGGGGTGCGGGTGCCCGGCGTGACGGACCCGGTGGCGGAGCGTGCCGAGATTGATCTGGGGGGTCGCGTGCTCGATCTGCGGGCCTGGCCTGTGGCGCATACCGGCAATGACCTGACGGTGCTGGACCGGGAAAGTGGCACGCTATTCTCGGGTGATCTGGTGTTTGATCGGCATACCCCCGCCCTCGATGGCAGCCTGTGGGGCTGGCGCGCGGTGCTGGACGAGATGCAGGCGATGGCGGTGGCGCGGGTCATTCCGGGGCATGGTGGCCCGTCGCTGGAGTGGCCACGGGGCGCGCATCCGCTGGCGCGCTATCTGAAGGTGCTGGAGCGCGACACCCGTGCGGCTATCGACGAAGGCGCGCGGCTGTCGGAGGCGGTGGAGACGGTGGCGCAGAGCGAGGCCGGGGCTTGGCAGCTGTTTGATGCCTACAACCCGCGCAACGCCACGGTGGCCTACACAGAACTGGAATGGGAATAGGGCCGGTCAGCCCGGCTCGTTGATCTGCTGTTGCAGGATCTGCGCGAGCGAATAGAGCCGTTTTTCGATCAGCGTCGGGGTTTCGCAGAGATAGGTGATCGTGCTCTGGCGGTCGGTATAGATCACCTGATCCCAGTCAAGCTGTTCCTCGAGCGCATCGACGCGGTCGAAATCGGGGCTGTCGGAGTTCATCAGCGTGCCCATCTCGGCGCGGGCGGTGTCGATCCGCTCGGAAAGCGCGATCTGGCTGAGGGAAAACTCTTCGATCCCCGAAATCACCTGGGCGCGGCGGGTCGAGAGGGTGGTGAACACGCGCTGGAAGACGTGGCCCAGCATGTCGGGCGCACCGTCATGGCGGGCGGCGAACTCCTCTATATCGGGGCGCAACTCCTCGACTTCGAGCCGTCGCAGCGCCAGCTTGGCGGCGAGGCGGTCGATCTCGCGTTTCAGGTCCGGGTCGGCCTCTGGGGTTTCGGGCAGGGGATGTGTCCACATCAGCCCGACCGAGAGCGTGGGCACCTTGCGCTGGATGCAGGGCCATGTCGGATCGGAGAAATCTGCGGCGTGAGTGCTGCCCGCCGCAAGTATCAGCGACAGCGCGATCCCCAATGATTTCGAGCGTGACATGCGGCCTGACATCAATTGTGCCTCCCTTGGCTACGACTATGGTCGAGCATGCGGGGGCTGTCCAGCGAACCCAATACCCACCAAGGTATGAATTGTTTGGACCGGTGCGCCGCCCGCATACTCCTGAGGAAAAATCGCCGCATCGCGATTCCCGAAGGTGGGCGTGGCGTGGCCGGAATGCAAAGAGGAAGTTGGATGCGCACACGTGCTGCCGTGGCCGTTGAGGCCGGGAAACCGTTGGAGATCATGGAGGTTGAGCTGGACGGCCCGAAACCGGGTGAGGTTCTGGTGGAGATCAAGGCGACGGGGCTGTGTCATACCGACGAGTTCACCCGCTCGGGCGATGACCCTGAGGGGATTTTCCCGGCGATCCTCGGCCATGAGGGCGCGGGCGTGGTGATCGAAGTCGGCGAGGGGGTGACGAGCCTCGAAGTGGGCGATCACGTGATCCCGCTCTATACGCCCGAATGCCGCGAATGCGACTATTGCCTGCACCCCAAGACCAACCTCTGCCAGGCGATCCGCTCGACCCAAGGCCAGGGCCTGTTGCCGGATGGCACGACGCGGTTCCGGATGCTCGATGGCACGCCGATCCATCATTACATGGGCTGTTCGACCTTCGCCAACCATACCGTGGTGCCGGAGATTGCGCTCGCCAAGGTGCGCAAGGACGCGCCCTTCGACAAGATCTGCTATATCGGCTGTGGCGTCACCACCGGCATCGGCGCGGTGATCAACACCGCCAAGGTGGAGCTGGGCTCGACCGCGATCGTGTTCGGGCTGGGCGGCATCGGATTGAACGTCATTCAGGGGCTGCGGCTGGCGGGCGCGGATCAGATCGTGGGCGTCGATCTCAACCCCGGCAAGGTCGAGATGGCGACGCATTTCGGGATGACCGATTTCGTCAACCCCAAGGAGGTGGAGGGCGATCTGGTGGCGCATCTGGTCGAACTGACCGGGGGCGGCGCGGATTACACGTTCGATGCCACGGGCAATGTCGGCGTGATGCGCGCGGCGCTCGAATCGGCGCATAAGGGCTGGGGTGAGAGCATCATCATCGGCGTGGCGCCTGCGGGGGCCGAGATTTCGACCCGGCCGTTCCAGCTGGTGACCGGGCGGAGCTGGCGCGGCACGGCCTTCGGCGGCGCGCGCGGGCGCACCGATGTGCCGAAGATTGTCGATTGGTACATGCAGGGCAAGATCGAGATCGACCCGATGATCACGCACAAGCTGAGCCTCGATCAGATCAACGAGGGGTTCGAGCTGATGCACAAGGGCGAGTCGATCCGCGCCGTGGTGGAGTTTTGAGGTGACGCTCAAGGTCATCTCCGAAAACCGCAGTTTCGGCGGGGTTCAGGCGGTCTATGCGCACCGCTCGGAGGTGTGCGACTGCGACATGACCTTTGGCGCTTATCTGCCGCCGCAGGCCGAGGATGGCCCGGTGCCGGTGCTGTGGTATCTGTCGGGGCTGACCTGCACCCATGAGAACGCCATGACCAAGGGCGGGTTTCAGGAACATGCGGCGCGGCATGGGCTGGCGGTGATCTTTCCCGACACAAGCCCGCGCGGTGACGGCGTGGCCGATGACGAGGCCTATGATCTGGGGCAGGGGGCGGGGTTCTACGTGAACGCCACCCGCGCGCCATGGGCCGGGCATTTCCAGATGTATGACTATGTGCTGAGCGAGTTGCGCAGCCTCGCGCTCGATGCGCTGCCGCTGGAGGATTGCCACGGCATCACCGGCCATTCGATGGGTGGGCATGGCGCGATCACGATGGCGCTGCGTAACCCCGATGCCTTTACCTCGTTGTCGGCCTTTGCGCCGATTGCGCATCCGGCCAATTCGGACTGGGGGCGCAAGCAGCTGGGGGCCTATCTGGGGGATGACGAAAGCGCCTGGGCGCTGCACGATTCGGTGCTGCTGATGCAGCAGAACGGCTGGAAGGGCGATCTGCTGGTCGATCAGGGGATGAGCGACAATTTCCTCGACCTGCTGATGCCCGAGGCGCTGGCGAGCGTGATGGCAAAGCGGCGGCAGGCGGGCGAAATCCGGCTGCAGGCGGGCTATGATCATTCCTATTTCTTCGTCAATTCATTCGCCGGGGACCATGTCGCATGGCATGCCGAGCGATTGATGCGGCCTCATGCGGGGAGGCATTGAGGCGGCGGAGAGCGACATCATCGCGAGCGTTGCCGAAAGCGATCGCGAGACCAGAATTTGCCCATGTCGGTGCGGAGGAGAGACCGACCGACAGGGGCAAGACAGACGGCCTTCCTATGGTGGACCGGTCGTTCAAAACCAGCGGCACACGTGCCGCGCCTCAGGGAGGAGGACCAAGATGAGAAAGCTACCGCTTTTGACCTCTGGGATCGCCCTTTGCGTTGCCACCATGGCATCCGCAAACGATGATCTCATGACCCAGATGGATGACCCCAAGCAATGGGCGATCCAGACGGGTGACTACGCCAACCAGCGTTATTCCGAACTCGATCAGATCAATGCCGACAACGTGGGTGACCTTCAGGTCGCGTGGACGTTCTCGACCGGTGTTCTGCGCGGGCATGAGGGCTCGCCGCTGGTGATCGGCGACACGATGTATGTGCACACACCGTTCCCGAACATCGTCTATGCGCTCGATCTCGCCGACGAGGGCAAGATCAAGTGGAAATACGAGCCGCGCCAGGACCCCGAAGTGATCCCGGTGATGTGCTGTGACACGGTCAACCGCGGCGTCGCCTATGCGGATGGCAAGATCTTCCTGCATCAGGCCGATACCAAGGTTGTCGCGCTCAACGCCGATACCGGCGCTGTCGAGTGGGAGGCCGTGAATGGCGATCCCTCCAAGGGTGAGACCAACACCGCCACGGTGCTGCCGGTGAAGGACAAGATCATCGTCGGCATCTCGGGCGGCGAGTTCGGTGTTCAGGGCCATGTGACGGCCTATGACATGAAGACCGGCGAGCAGGTCTGGCGCGCCTATTCGGTGGGCCCGGATGATCAGATTCTGTTCGATCCCGAAAAGACCACCGCGCTCGGTGAGCCGGTTGGTGCTGACAGCTCGCTCAAGAGCTGGGAAGGCGATCAGTGGAAGATCGGCGGCGGCACCACATGGGGCTGGTATTCGGCCGATATGGAAGAGAACCTCTTCTATTACGGTTCTGGCAACCCCTCGACCTGGAACCCGGCGCAGCGCCCGGGCGACAACAAGTGGTCGATGACCATCTTCGCACGTGACATCGATACCGGCGAGGCCAAGTGGGTCTATCAGATGACGCCCCATGACGAATGGGACTATGATGGCGTCAACGAGATGATCCTGACGGATCAGGAGATCGACGGCGAGGCGCGCAAGCTGCTGACCCATTTCGATCGCAACGGTCTGGGCTACACGATGGACCGCGTGTCGGGTGAATTGCTGGTGGCCGAGAAGTTCGACCCGGTGGTGAACTGGACCACGGGCGTGGATATGGACCCCGAGTCGGACACCTACGGTCGTCCGGCGGTGGTGGCGCAGTATTCCACCGAGCAGAACGGCGAGGACGTGAACTCGACCGGCATCTGCCCGGCCGCCCTTGGCACCAAGGACCAACAGCCATCGGCTTACTCGCCGAAGACGGAAATGTTCTACGTGCCGACCAACCATGTCTGCATGGACTATGAGCCGTTCCGCGTGGCCTATACCGCCGGTCAGCCCTATGTGGGCGCCACGCTGGCGATGTATCCTGCGCCGGACAGCCATGGCGGCATGGGCAACTTCATCGCCTGGGACAATATCAACGGCGAGATCAAGTGGTCGATCCCCGAGAAGTTCTCGGTCTGGTCGGGCGCGCTGGCCACGGCGGGTGACATTGTCTTTTATGGCACGCTCGAAGGTCATCTCAAGGCGGTGCATGCCGAGACCGGGGAAGAGCTTTACCGCTTCAAGACCCCGTCGGGCATCATCGGCAACGTGATGACCTATGAGAGAGACGGCAAGCAGTATGTCGGCATCCTGTCGGGTGTTGGTGGCTGGGCCGGGATCGGTCTTGCGGCTGGCCTGACAAACCCCAATGACGGCCTCGGTGCCGTGGGCGGCTATGCTGCGCTGAGCGACTATACCGCTCTGGGTGGTCAGCTGACCGTCTTCGCTCTGCCGAACTGATCGACTGCGATCGAGACTCGACAAACTTCCGGACTGGCGCGCCATGCGCGTGCCAGTCCGCCTGACATATCAGAGGATTTCCATGACCCCACTCCGCAGCCTCATCGCCACCGCCCTTGCCGCCGGTCTGGCCAGTGCCGCCGCCGCGCAGGACGCGGGTGACAACATCGCCGTCGCCTATGAAGAGGACGGCCGCTATTTCACGGCAGACGACATTCCCACCTATAACGTGGCCGAGGATGGCACTGTGGACTGGCTGACGTTTTCCGGGTTCCGGCGCTATCATTCCGAATGCCATGTCTGCCACGGCCCCGATGGCGAGGGCTCGACCTATGCCCCCGCGCTGAAGAAATCCGCTGTCGAAATGGACTATTACGATTTCTACAGCGTCGTGGTGAACGGGCGCGAGAACGGCAACTCGGTGATGCCGCACTTCGGCGACAACCGGAATGTGATGTGCTATCTCGACGACATCTATGTCTATCTCAAGGCGCGCGGCATGGATGCCGTGCCACGCGGACGCCCGGCGAAGAAAGAGGCCAAGGCGGACGCGATCCAAGAGGACGAAAATGACTGCATGGGCTGATCTTGCCCGGTGCGCACGGCCTGCGCGCCTTGCCCTTGGCCTCGTCGCGGCATGGCTCGCGGCGGGGTTTGCCGCAGACGCGCGGGCGCAGACATCGGACCTGGTGTCAGAGAACGCGCTGCGGGTCTGCGCCGATCCGGCCAACATGCCGGCGTCTGCCGAGGACCAGAGCGGGTATGAGAACGCGCTGGCCGAGCTGATCGCGGACAAGCTGGGCGTGCCGGTCGAATACACCTGGTATCCGATGGCCACCGGTTTCATCCGCAACACCCTCAAGGCCAAACGCTGTGACGTGGTGATGGGCTATGCGCAGGGGCATGAGCTGGTTCAGAACACCAATCATTATTTCACCTCGGTCTACACGTTGATCGTGCCCAAGGATGGCCCGCTTGCCGGGGTGACCTCACTGTCGGATGCGGCCCTGAACGGGCAGCGCATCGGCATTGTCGCGGGCACGCCGCCCTCGGCGCATCTGGCGCGTAACGGGTTGATCGGGAAGGCGAAACCGTACCGGCTATTTGTCGATCGCCGCCATGAAAGCCCGGCCACCGACATGATCGCCGATCTGGAGGCGGGCGCAATCGACGCCGCGATCCTGTGGGGGCCGCTGGGCGGGCCGCTGGTCAAGCAGGGGCACCCTGGCCTTGCCGTGATCCCATTGGTCAACGAGACCGATCCGCCGCGCCTGTTCTTTCGCATCACCATGGGCGTCCGGCTGGGTGAGAAGGTCTGGGAACGCAAGCTGAACTCGTTGATCCGCCGTCATCAGGACGAGATCGACGCGCTGCTGCGCGAGGCCGGTGTGCCGCTGGTCAATGACATGGGCACGGCGGTCAAAGAGCCTGAGGGATGAGACACGCGCTGATCCTCGTGGCGCTGCTGGGCCTGTCGGTGACAGCGGTGGCGCAGACGGTGCGCGAGCCCGATGGCTACCGGATGGATCAGTATCGCGGGCCGGTACCGGACAGCCTGACCGGGGGGCGGGTTCTCGATCCCGAGGCCGCGCATGAATTGTGGCAAGCGGGCGAGGCGGCGTTCATCGACGTGCTGCCGCGTGCGCCCAAGCCCAAGAACCTGCCCGAGGGCACGATATGGCGCGACAAGCCGCGCCATTCGATCCCCGGGGCGATCTGGCTGCCCAATGTGGGCTACGGCGCGATTGCCGAGGTGACGGCGGATTACTTTCGTCTTGGGCTGGAGCAGGCCACGGACGGGAACATGGATCATCCGGTGGTGATCTTCTGCCTGGCGGAGTGCTGGATGTCGTGGAATGCGGCCAAGCGGTCGCTGGAGTATGGTTATTCCGAGGTCTACTGGATGCCCGACGGCACCGATGGCTGGACGTTTTTCGACTATCCGACCGAAGTGATCACGCCAGTGCCCGAGCCGTGAGGCGGCTGGACCGCGCGGTCCCTGTCGCCTAGACAGGAGGGACGCCCCATTGAAAGGTCAGGCCGCTGTTCACCTCTGATCATATCGACCGTCTCTGCGATCTGATGCGCCGTGTCGGGGACGAGGAACTGATGCCGCGGTTCCGCGCGCAGGTGCCCAACCCGGTGCATGAAAAGACCTCTGCCTTCGATGTGTGCAGCGAGGCCGACGAGGCGGCGGAGGCGCGGCTGAGTGCCGGTCTGACGGACCTGTTTCCGGCGGCGCTGATCGTCGGCGAGGAAAGCACCGGCCATGATCCCGCGATGATCGCGAAGATGGGAGAGGCCGGGACGGCGTTCCTGATCGACCCGATCGACGGGACCAAGAATTTCACCTCGGGCGTGCCGCTGTTCGGGACCATGATCGCGGGGCTGTCGGCGGGCGAGATCGTGTTTGCCGCGATCCATGATCCGGTCTGCGATGACACCGCGCTTGCCGTGCGGGGCGGCGGCGCGTGGCTGCGGCGGGCGAACGGCGAGGAGGTGCGGCTGCGGGTGTCGCCGCCCTGCGCGCCGGAACAGATGAATATCGTCGCCGGGACGAATTTCCTGCCCGCGCATCTGCGCCCCGTCGTGCAGGAGAACCTGCCGAAATTCGGGATGAATTTCTGGCTGCGCTGTGCGGCGCATGAATACCGGCTGGCGGCGAGCGGGCATTGCGAGTTGCTGGCCTATAACAAGCTGATGCCCTGGGATCACGCGGCGGGCTGGCTGTTGCACCGCGAGGCCGGGGGCCATAGCGCGCATTTCGACGGGTCGGATTACAAGCCGGTGCATACCACCGGTGGCCTGATCTGCGCGCCTGACCCGGACAGTTGGCAGGTGGCGCGCGATTGCCTGTTGACCGACCGTCGCTAGCGCGTTGCGGGGGCGTCAGTAGCCCGGCAGGGTGGCCTGGGCGTGGCTGACGGTGCCGTCGGTGTCGGTCATGGTGACGTCCACCGCCTGTGTGCGCCCGGGCACCGAGAGGCTGACGCGGGGGTTTTCGGACAGCGAGATGGAGCCGGTCATTTCCACGTAGCCGCCGCCATCGAGGTCGATATCGACCGTTTCCACATAGCGCAGCGGGATGAACAGCAGGCTGATCTGGTCCATCTGCATGCCCGAGTGGCTGGGATGGCTGATCTCGAGATCGACCTGCCGGTTGCGGGCGGTAAGGGCGGCAAGCCGGTCCTGCACGCGGCTGACCGCAGAGTCGGTGATGGCGATGCGCATCTGGCCGAGGGTGGCGAGGGCAACGTCGGGGTCGGTGCCAGGCGGTGCGGCGCAGGCCCCCTGACCGGAGGTCTTGACGAAGGTGTCGGCGACGTACAACTGCCCGTCCGTCGTCTCGCCGACCACATGCAGCGGCGTCGGGCCGTTGATCCGCATGGTGACGTCGAAGGTAAAGCGCGGCTGCGGGGCCTTGAAGTCGAAGACCGCCGAGACCGGCATCGGGTTGTCATCGAGGATCACCTCGACCCTACCCCAGAGCCGCCCCGGCGGGGCCGCGAGCGTCGCCTTGACATGGGTACGGGCGTCCTCGGTGGTGCGGTAGGGGGTGTCGATGGCGATATGCTCGGTGCCGTCGAGCAGCGGGCGGGTGCCGTAGAGATCCTGCGCGAGGTCGGGCCAGACCGGCTCGGACGCGGCGGCAGGCAGGGCGAGCGCCGCCATGAGTGCGAGGGGCAGGAGCGTGTGTTTCATCGGTCATCCTCCGTGATGAACAGGCCGAAGGCGCGCGGCCCGTCGCCGGTCTCGATCTCGTTCACCACTTGCAATGTGGCCGCGTCGATCACGCTGACCGTGTTCGAAAACCAGTTTGCCACGATTATGCGGGTGTTGTCATGCGTGGCGTCGATGCCCTCGGGATATTCGCCCACGTCGAGGGTGGCTGTGAGTGTCAGATCGTCGAGGGATATGACGCTGACGGTGTCGGCATATTGGTTGGTGACAAAGGCGCGGCTCTGCGCGAAGGCCACGCCGTAAGGGCGCGCGCCGACGGGCACGGTGGCAAGGGTCGCGCCACTGGCGGGGTCGAGAACGGTGACCTCATCGCTGCCGACATTGCCGACGAAGAGCCGCCCGTCGGGGGCGAAACGCAGGCCGAAGGGGCGGGTGCCGACCTGTGGTTGCGCGAGGATGGCGAGCGTGTCGGCGTCGAAGATCGTGACCCGGTCGGCGTCCCGCTCGGCGGTGGCGAGGTGGCGGCCGTCATCGGAAAGGGCGATGCCCGCAGGGGCGGCGGCGGTTGTGAGATCTTGCAGATGGGCGAGGGTCTGATCGTCCAGCACCCAGAGCCGGGCGTTGTACCAGTCCGAGACGTAAAGCCGCCCGCGCGCCGCGTCATGCGCGACGCCGATGGGGCCGCCATCGAGCACGGTCTCAGCCAGCACCGCGCCGGTTTTGGCGTCAAGGCGGCGGACGGTCTTGCTGTCGGGGGAGACGGTGTAGAGCGCGTCCCCCGTCACCGCCACGCCTGCCGGTTTGCCGGGCAGGGGCCAGCGGGCGCGCTCGACCCCTTGGGCGACGTCGATGACGCTGAGAACCTCGCCGTTCTGGCAGGTTATATAGGCGGTTTGTGCCGATCCCGACCCGGCGAGAGCCAGCCCGAGGATCAGCAGCGTGGCGTCAAGAGCCCGGCGCACCGAACCGCTCGACCAGGGCATCGAGCCCTGCCTGATAGACGCCGGTCACGGCGGCGATGGCGGCGGCATCGTTGAGCTCTTCGGGTGGGTCGTTGTTGGGATAGCCGCGATAGAAGGCGCCGCGCCATTCGACCAGCGAGCCGCCGCCGTCGCGCGGTTTCACGGTCAGGTGCGAGGAATAATTGGTGACCGGCAGAACCTCGACCTTTACCTCGGTGATGCGGTAGGAATAGCTCATCTTCTCGGCGCTGTACTTATAGAGCACCTCGTCGATGGTGGGGCCGCCTTCGGCCCCCAGAACCAGCTGTCGTGTGGCGTCGATATCGTTGCCGTCCTCGCCGGTCGATGAATGCACCGCAGTGTGCCAGGACATGTCCTGGAAATTGCCGATCGCGGCCCAGACGTCCGCCGGGTCGGCGGCGACCTCAGCGGTGACGGTGACCTTTTGCCGGGTCGGGCCGTGGGCGAGTGCCAGTGACGGAAGTGTCAGTGCCGCAGCGGCGATCAGGAATAGACGTCGTTTCATTTTTCCTCCTCACGAAAAATGCGGTTTTTCAGGATGTAGCGCATGCCGCGCTGCCAGCTTTCATCGGTGTTCGAGCGGATATCGACCACGCCGCCGCGCACCAGATCGCCGGTTTCGGCGTCGCGCAGTTGCAGGTTCATGGCGAGGATCAGGTTGGAGACCTTCTGCACCTCGCCCACCAGCGAGAAATCGGCCCCCAGATCGGTGGCCATGCGGGTGTCGCAGCCATAGCATTTGGCGGGGTTCACGATGCGGTCGAGATCGGCCTGCACGGGTGTGATGTCGAGCAATTCGTAGCCTTCGGCGAGAAATCTGTCGCGCACGATCTCTTCGAGCATGGCAATGCGGGCGATCTGTGCCGGGTCCTCGCCCTGCATCTGGCTTTGCAGGGACTCGTCGAGCAGGGTGAGGCCGAAAAACGCCACTTTGTCGCCTGCGGTCGCGGCCGAGGCGAATCCAAGAAACAGCAGTGTTATCAACCTCATGGCACGCTCTTATAAAATAAGAATAGAGCCATAGTCTGGGCCTGCTAAGGTGATTCCAGCAACACGGCCAAAGGTAGCGGTTTCGTCCAAAGCGGTCTTCACGGCAGCTTGGGGCAGATGGACCGGCATCGAAAAAAGGCCGGGCAAGGGAGGATACCGTGCTGAAATATGCTCAGGCGCTGCTGGCGTCGCTTACCTTCTGTTTCTGGACCGGGTCCGCGATGGCGGTCGATGTGCGCGCGGCGGTGCTGCGGGTGGATTATCCCACATTGCTGCCGGTGTCGCGCCATGATCTGCGGGCCGAGGATATCGGCTTTGCCGGGGCGGCGCTGGCGGATGAGGACAATGGCACCACGGGCAGTTTCATGGGGCATACCTATGAGACCGTGACACGGGCCGTGCCGCCCGAGGGGGCCGATGCGGCGCTTGAGGACTTGCTGGGTGACGGTATTCGCCTGATCGTGGTGCAGGCCGAAGCCGAGGATCTGTTGCGCCTGTCGGACCGTGCGGCGGAGGAGGGCGCGCTGGTGCTGAACGCAGCCGCGCCCGATACGGGCCTGCGCGATGATCAGTGCCGCGCCAACCTGCTGCATATCGCGCCGTCCGATCAGATGATGGCCGATGCGGTGGCGCAATTCGCGGTCTGGAAGAAATGGGGTGACTGGCTGCTGATCGAGGGGTCGAACCCCGCCGATGTGGCGCTTGGCGCGGCGTTCCGGCGGGCGGCGGCCAAGTACGGGGCCGAGATCGTGGAAGAGCGCACCTTCGAGGATACCGGCGGCAGTCGCCGGACGGATTCGGGCCATGTGCTGGTGCAGCGGCAATTGCCGACCTTCATGCAGGGAGCCGAGGATCATGACGTGGTGATCACGGCGGATGCCACCGACTATTTCGCCAATTACCTGCCCTATCACCTGTGGACGCCGCGCCCGGTGATGGGGTCGGGCGGGTTGAAACCCGTCACCATGCACGGCGCGCATGAGGCCTGGGGGGCGACGCAGTTCCAGACCCGGTTCGAGGAATTGACCCGGCGCACCGTCACCTCGGAGGATTACAACGTCTGGCTGGCGCTGCGGGTGGTGGGCGAGGCGGTGACGCGCACGAGTTCCGCCGAGCCGGAGGCGATCCGCGATTATGCGCTGTCGGATGCGTTCGAGCTGGCGGCGTTCAAGGGGCAGAAGGTGACGTTTCGCCAATGGAACGGGCAGATGCGGCAGCCGATCCTGCTTTACGATGGGCGCATCACCGTGAGCGTCAGCCCGCAGGAGGGCTTTCTGCATCAACGATCGCCGCTCGACACGATGGGGCTGGATCAGCCCGAATCTCAATGCACAGCCTTCAACTGAACGGAGACAGGTATGAAAACGCTGCTACTCTCAACGGCGCTTGTTGCGCTCAGCCTCTCGCCCGCGCTGGCCGGCAAGGCGTTCATATCGAACGAGCGGGGCAACACGATCACGGTCGTCGATACCGACACATGGGAGGTGCTGACCGAGTTCGATGGCGGCAACCGCCCGCGCGGCATCATCGTCAGCCCGGATGGCAAGAAGCTTTATGTCTGCGCCTCGGATGACAATCTGGTGCGGGTGTTCGACACCGAGACCTATGAGGAATTGCCGAGCCTGCCGTCGGGGCCCGACCCTGAACTCTTCACCATCGAGGAAAGCGGCACGCGGCTCTATATCGCCAATGAGGATGACAACCTTGTCACCGTGACCAATACCGACACGCGCGAGGTGCTGGCCGAGGTGCCGGTGGGGGTGGAACCCGAGGGGATGGGGATCAGCCCCGACGGCAAGTTCGTGGTCAACACGTCCGAGACGACGAACATGGCGCATTTCATCTCCACCGAGGATTACAAGATCAAGTATAACGTGCTGGTCGATCAGCGCCCGCGCTATGCGCAATACACGGCGGACGGCACGCGGCTTTATGTGTCGTCGGAGATCGGCGGCACCGTCACGGTGATGGATATCGCCGAGGATGGCGCGCCAACGGTGGTCGGCAAGCTCACCTTTGAGGTGCCCAATGTGCAGCCCGAATGGCTGCAGCCGGTGGGTGTGAAAGTGACTGAAGATGGCAGCCGCGTCTTTGTCGCGCTCGGGCCTGCGAACCGGGTGGCGGTTGTGGATGGCGAGAGCCTTGAGGTGCTGGATTACATCCTGGTGGGACAGCGCGTCTGGCAGCTCGATTTCACGCCGGATCAGAAATACCTCGTGAGCACCAACGGCAATTCCAACGACATCACCGTGATCGACGTGGCCGCTGAAAAGGCGATCCGGTCGGTGGAGGTGGGACAGGCGCCCTGGGGCGTGGCGATCATCGACTGAAGACCATTGATTGATAAAAAGGGAGACTGACAATGAAACGACTTGTGACCGCCTTTTGCCTGGCTTTTGTGGGCGCGCCCGTGGCCGCGGCACCGCTGTGCGATGAGTTCGGCTTTGCCGGGCTGCTGGCCAAGTGCAATCGCGGCGAGCCGATCGAGTTGACGCTCGGCTCGGGTGTTCCGCTGGGCGAGGATCGCACGCTGGAATCCGGGGCCTATTACGAGATGGAGATCACCTCGGACGGGTCTGCCGAACTGGCGCTGTCGGGGCCGGATTTCTTTCGCGCGATCTGGATGGACGAGATCGTGATCAACGATATCGAGATCCGTCCGATGGCGGTGGACAGTTTCGAATTCGATGACGGCGGCACGATGGAGTTTTCCTTTATCGCGATCAAGCCGGGGCGGCATGTGCTGCGCATTCCGGGCTCGACCGGCGAAAGCCAGATGGTGACGTTTACCATTCAGTAACGGAGGCGGGGCCTTTTGCGACCATCATTTGCCAGGCTCTGGCGGGCGGGGCGCGGGATCATCCCGCGCCTTCTCCTCGTGCTGGGACTGGTCTGCGCGGGGCCGGTGCTGGCCGACGATCTGCCGGTGATCCGGGCTGCCGTGCTGAAGGTCGGCACGGTGAACTGGGAATTGCAGACCATCCTGCGCGAGGGGCTGGACCGCGAGCACGGGTTCCGGCTGGAGGTGCAGCCCTATGCCGATACCGCCGCCACGCATCTGGCGGTGCAGGGCGGGGCCGCCGATCTGGCGGTGGCCGACATGATCTGGCTGGCGCGGCAGCGGGCGGCGGGGCGCGATTACGTCTTTATCCCCTATTCGCGCGCGGTGGGCGGCGTGGTGGTGCCTGATGGCAGCACCGCGCAGACATTGGCCGATCTGCGCGGCGGCAAGATCGGGATTGCAGGCGGGCCGCTCGATAAATCATGGCTGATCCTGCGCGCCTATGCGCGGGCGGAGCACGGCATGGACCTGGAGGCCGAGACCGAACAGGTTTTTGGCGCGCCGCCGCTGATCTACAAATCAGCGCTGCGGGCGGATTATGCGGGGGCGATCAATTACTGGCATTTCCTGGCTCGGATGAAGGCCGAGGGAATGCGGGAACTGATCTCGGTGGGCACGGCGGCAGAGGCGCTGGGCCTCGATCCGGCGACGCCGCTTTTGGGCTATTACATGCGCGAGGCGTTCATGGCCGAGCATCTGGGGCTGGCGCAGGCGTTCTATGACGCGAGCCGCGCGGCCAAGGATGTGTTGGGCCGGTCGGAGGCGGCGTGGCAGGCGCTGCGCCCGCTGATCGCGCCGCAATCGGAGGCGCAATTCGCGCAGTTGCGGGAGGATTGGCTGGCCGGGGTGCCGCCGCGCGGGCCGGTTGATCCTGCGGGCGCGCAGGCGATGTTCGCGCTGATGCATGAGCTGGGTGGGCGCGATCTGGTGGGCGATGCGGCGCGGCTTCCGCCCGGCCTGTTTGCAGAGATCGAATGAGCGAGACCGCGCAGAGCCGCGCGGTGCCTGCCTTGTCATTGGCGGTGCTGCTGGGGGTCTGGGCGGTGGCCGCGCTGCTGACGCGCGATCCGCAGCTTTTGCCCGCGCCGTGGCAATTGGCGGGGCCGTTCTGGGGCGAGTTGCGTTCGGGCGATCTGCTCTATCATCTCGGCATGACGCTGTGGCGGGTCGCCTGTGCCTTTGTGCTGGCGATGTCGATCGGCGTGGCGCTGGGGCTGGTGATGGGACGCTCGGAGAGGCTCGATCGCTGGCTCGATCCGTGGCTGGTGGTGTTTCTGAACCTGCCCGCGCTGGTGCTGATCGTGCTGTGTTATCTGTGGATCGGGCTGACCGAGGTGGCGGCGATCCTGGCCGTGAGCCTGAACAAGATCCCCAATGTGGCGATTGTGCTTCGCGAGGGCGCGCGGGCGCTGAGCCCTGATCTGGATGCGATGGCGCGGGTCTATGCGATGCCGCGGGGTGCGCGGCTGCGCCATGTTGTGCTGCCGCAACTGGCGCCGTTCATCGCGGGCGCGGCGCGGTCGGGTGTGGCGCTGATCTGGAAGATCGTGCTGGTGGTGGAATTCCTGGGCCGGTCCTCGGGCGTCGGGTTTCAGATCCACATGCATTTTCAGCTGTTCGATGTGGGGATGGTGCTGGTCTATGCGCTGTCGTTCATCGCGGTGATGCTGGCGGTGGAATGGGGCCTGTTACAACCCTGGGAGCGGCGCGTGCGGCGCTGGCGGGCGGCATGATCGAGGTCGGGATCACGGACAAGCGGTTCGGTGCGGTGCAGGTGCTGGGGCAGGTGACGTTCACGGTTGCCCCCGGGGAGGTGATGGCGATCCTCGGGCCGTCGGGGGTGGGGAAATCGACCTTGCTGCGGATCGTGGCGGGGGTGGACGAGGATTTCACCGGCCATGTGCGCGGCCCTGCGCGCCGGGCGATGGTGTTTCAGGACCCCACATTGCTGCCGTGGCGGTCGGCGCTGGACAATCTGCGGATCGTGCATCCGGGCTTGGGTGACGCCGAGGCGCAGGAGATGCTGGGCAAGGTCGGGCTGGGCGACCGGGGCGCTGCGTTTCCGGGGCAGTTGTCGCTGGGGCAACAGCGCCGGTTGAGCCTTGCGCGGGCCTTTGCCGGACAGCCCGAATTGCTGATCATGGATGAGCCGTTCGTGTCGCTGGATTCCGCCACCGGAGAGGAGATGCTGGCGCTGACCGAGCGGCTGATCGCCGAGACGCGGCCTGCGACCCTGCTTGTTACCCATGCCCGCGCCGAGGCCGAGCGACTGGCGAGCCGGATCATGCATCTGGCGGGGCAACCGGCGGTGTTGCGTGACGGGGTCGGGCCGTGAGGCGCGCGCGGGCTTGTTGCCCCGCGCCGGACGGGGCAGTGTGCGACGGAGCAGGAGAGGGACGGCATGGCAGAGCTTGAGGTGCGCGATCTGAGTTTTCGCTATGGCGCGAAACAGGCGCTGGACAGGGTGTCCTTTGCCCTGCCCGAGGCGACGTTCTGTGCGCTGCTGGGCCCCAATGGAGCGGGCAAGTCGACGCTGGTGTCGCTGCTGACGCGATTGCTGGTGTCGCCCGAGGGGCAGGTGGTGGTGGCGGGCCACGACATGGCGCGCGCGCCGCGCCGCGCGCTGGCGCATCTGGGCGTGGTGTTTCAGCAGCCGACGCTCGATCTGAACCTGACGGTGCGGCAGAACATGCGCTATTTCGCGGCGCTGCACGGGCTGCCGCGCAAGGGGCTGGACGGGCGGATTGACGCCGCGCTCGACCGGTTGGGCATGGCGGAGCGGGCCGGCGAAAAGGCGGCGGATCTCAATGGCGGGCATCGGCGGCGAATGGAGCTGGCGCGGGCGCTGTTGCACCGGCCCCGTGTGCTGTTGCTGGATGAGCCAACCGTGGGCCTCGATGCCGCCGCGCGGGCCGCGATCGTGGGGCATGTGCATGATCTTGCGCGTGACGGCCTGTGCGTGCTTTGGACGACGCATCTGACGGACGAGGTGCGCGACGGCGATCACCTGCTGGTGCTGCATCAGGGCCGTATTCTTGCGGATGGCAGGACGCGGGATATTCGCGGAGAGATGCCGCTGTCGGATTGGTTCCTGAGCCGGACGGAGGTGGTGGCATGAGCGGGCTGTGGGGCGTCGCGCGGGCGATCATGGGCCGCGAATTCCTGCGCTTCGTGCATCAGCGCGAGCGGTTTTTGGCGGCGTTGGTGCGGCCATTGGTGTGGCTTCTGGTTTTTGCGGCGGGGTTTCGGGCCGCGCTTGGCCTGTCGATCATCCCACCCTATCAGACCTATATCACCTATGAGACCTATATCGTGCCGGGGCTGTGCGCGATGGTGCTGCTCTTCAACGGCATGCAAAGCTCGCTCAGCCTTGTTTATGACCGCGAAATGGGGTCGATGCGGTTGCTGCTGACGAGCCCCTATCCGCGCGGCTGGCTGCTGTTTTGTCGCCTCTTCGGGGCGACGCTGATCTCGGTGTTGCAGGTCTATGCGTTCCTCGGGATCGCGGCGCTGTTTGACATCACCATGCCTGTCTGGGGCTATGTGGCGGTGTTGCCGGGGCTTATTCTGGGGGGGCTGATGCTGGGCGCGCTCGGGCTGGTGCTGTCGAGTTTCATCAAGCAATTGGAGAATTTCGCAGGGGTGATGAATTTCGTGATCTTCCCGATGTTTTTCCTGTCCTCGGCGCTCTATCCGCTGTGGAAGATGCGCGAAAGTTCGGAGCTTTTGCACGATATCTGCGCGTTCAACCCGTTCACCCATGTGGTCGAATTGATCCGCTTCCTGCTGTACCTGCAGATGAACTGGCAGGCGCTCGCGTGGGTGGTGGGATCGACCGTTGTGCTGGGGGCGGTGGCGCTCTGGGCCTATGATCCGTCGCGTGCGCTGATGAAGCGCAAGGGGTGAGCGGCTCAGGACAGGCGGCTGCAACGCCAGCGGCGGATGCGCAGATCGGGGTGGTTTTCCATCCAGCGGGCAAGTTCGGGCTGCGCCATGCGCAGGCAGGCGGCGGGGGTCATGTCGCCGAGGATGAGGCGATGGTCCTGGCATTGCGCCGGGGCGGCGGCCATGCAGGTGACAAAGAGCAATTGGATCATGCGGCGTCCTTTCTCGCGGGCGTCCATCCTCCCTGGGTTCAGTCTAGCGCGGCGGGCCGTGATTGCACGCCCCGAGAGGTGGTTCGGCGCAAATCTGTTGCTTTTGCGCGCCGCAGGCCGGATTTTCCGGCATGAGGAGGAACTGCGCGTGCGTCTGAGACAGACCGAATCGCTCAAGGCGAAGCTGGGGATCGGCGCGGCGCTCTTGGGCGGTGTCACGCTGGTGCTGGCGGCGATCCTCTATCTGGGGATGACGCGGGTTGCAGACCGGTTGGAGGCGGCGCTGGCCACCGAGACGCGGATGGCGCGGTATTCGACACTGTCGCGCGAGGCGTCGACCTTCATCGTCATCGCGACCGAGACGGTGCAGACCGAACGCCCGCCCGAGGTGCGCGCCGAGCGGCTGGAGCCGGTGTCGGAGGCGATTGCGCGGACGTTCACGCTGTTGCGGTCGGATCTGGAGAAGGCGGTGGAGGAGGCGCGCGCACTGGGCCTTGATGCGCAATCGCGGCAGGCGACGCAATCGCTGGGCCTCGCGCGGATGGAGGCGCTGTTGCAGAACACGCTGCAGGCGCTGCGCAGTCCCGAGCGCGACCGCGACCGGCTGCGCGCCTATATCGACAGTTTCGCGAGCGGGTTCGATCCGCTGCTCAATCAGGCGGTCAATACCGAGATCATCCTGCGCAACGAGGTGCTGGCCGGAATCGAGCGCCTGCGCGCGCGGCTGAGCCGGATCGCGATTGTCACCGGTATCGTGAGCCTTGTGCTGGTGGCCGGGTTCTACCTGTTGCTGATCCGCCCGCAATTTCGCCGTCTCGACCGGCTGCGCAGGGCTGCGCGCGAGATCGGGCAGGAGAATTTCGCGGTCGCGCTGCCGGAAGGCGGGCGCGATGAGATCGGGCTGCTTTATGCCGAGACGGATCGCATGGCGCGGGCACTCTCGGAGCGGCGGGACGCGGTGCAGGCGGAGTGGGACCGGCTGAACGAGACCATCGCGCAGCGCACCGAGGAATTGCGTGCGGCCAACACGCGGCTGGAGGAGATCGACGACAATCGCCGCCGGTTCTTTGCCGATATCAGCCATGAGTTGCGCACACCGCTGACGGTGATCCTGATGGAGGCGCAGATTGGGCGGCAGGGCGGTGAGGGTGCGTCAGACGCCTTTGCCACGATCGAGACGCGGGCCGCGCGGCTCAACCGGCGGATCGACGATCTGTTGCGCGTGGCGCGGTCCGAGAACGGGCAACTGGCGCTCGATCCCGTGGCGGTGCCGCTGGAGCGGATCGCGGCGGAGGTGGTGGAGGAGGTGCAGGCGGAAATCGACACTGCCGGGCTGAGCCTTGAGGTTGCGGAGATACCGGCGGTGACGGTCATCTGCGATCCCAACTGGGCGCGGCAGGTGATCGTGGGGCTGGTGCGCAACGCGATCAGTCATGCCCGCGAGGGCGGTGCGCTGCGGCTCGCGGCGGAGGTGGATGCGCAGGGTGCGGGTCTCACGCTGACGGATAATGGCCCCGGCATCGCGCCCGAGGCGCAGGCGCGCGTGTTCGAGCGGTTCGAGCAGGCGGGGCGCGGGCGCGGGCAGGGATTTGGCATAGGTCTGGCGCTGGCGAAATGGGTGGTCGAGGCGCAGGGCGGGCAGATCGCGTTGCTCAGCCCGGTGCCCCGCGAGGCCGCCATCGGCGACGCACCCGGGACCAAGATATCGGTTCGCCTGCCGCGCGGATCGGGTTAGGCTCTGGCCCCATGAGCAAACAGTTGTTGATCGTCGAGGATGACCCGGAAATCACCTCGGCCCTGATGCGGGGGCTGGCGCTGCACGGTTATGAGGCCGAGGCCGAGAACCGCGCGGGCCGGGCCTTGGCGCGGCTGGAGCGGGGGCGGTTTTCCTGTGCCATCGTGGATGTGATGCTGGGCAACGACAGCGGGCTTTCACTGGTGCGCGAGGCGCGGGAGCGGGGCCTGACGCTGCCGATCCTGATGCTGTCGGCGCTGTCGGATGTGGAGGACCGCGCGGCGGGGCTGGAGGCGGGGGCGGATGATTATGTGGTCAAGCCGTTTTCGTTTGACGAATTGGTGGCGCGGCTGCGGGTGCAGGAAGCGCGCGCCGATCACCGGCAGGTCGCGGCGGCGACGCTCTGCCCGCGCGAGCGGGTGCTGCGGCGGGGGGGTGATGCGGTGACGCTGACCGAGCGGGAATATGCGCTTTTGGCGCTGCTTATCGAGCATGGCGGCACGGCACAGCCGCGCCACGCGATCTTTGACGCGCTTTGGGCGGCCGAGGGATCGGCCAGCGAAAACGTGGTGGATGTTTATATCGGTTATCTGAGGCGCAAGCTGGCCGAGGGCGATTTCGGGTTCGAGATCAAGACGATACGCAGCAAAGGGTTTTGCCTGGATGGGGTTGCGCCGCGCCTGAAGACCCCTTGATGCAGACCAAAGTCTGCATATCTCTTATAAAATAAGAGTCGCCCGAGTACGAGTGATCTGGCAGTCTTGAGCTGTCAAAACGACATACAAATGAGGAGGACCCTTGTCATGGCATGGACCAAACCCACGCTCCGCGAAATCGAGTGCGGCATGGAAATCAACATGTACGGCCCGGAATTCGAAGACGACCGCGAAGTACTGTTCTGATCCAGGGCGCGCGGAATGACGATGAGTTTCCGCGCGCGCATACTCGGGGCGGCTGCCGGTGGTGGCCTCCCGCAATGGAATTGCGGCTGTCCCAACTGTAACCTCGCGCGAGCGGGGGACATCCCCGCTCAGACGCAGTCGTCACTGGCCGTGACGGCAGATGGTGCGACCTGGGCAATTCTCAATGCCTCTCCTGATATTCGAGAGCAGCTTGCGCGTGCCCCGTCTCTCCATCCAAGTGGGCTGCGCGAGCTGCCTCTTGCGTCCGTGCTTGTGACCAATGGTGACATTGATCATGTGGCGGGGCTGTTGACGCTGCGCGAGATGCAGGCGTTCACACTGTTTGCGACGCCGGGCATTCACGAGGTGCTGGACGCCAATCCGATTTTCGATGCGCTGAACCGTTCGGTCGTGGACCGGGCGGCGATTGCGCTGGATACGCCCTTTGAACTGGTGCCGGGGCTTGAGGCAACGCTGTTTGCCGTGCCGGGCAAGGTGCCGCTCTACATGGAGGCGGGCGAGGTGCAGACCGATCTTGTGGGCGAGCAGACCGTTGGGGTGGAGTTGCGTTCGGGCGATACCCGGGTCTATTACATCCCCGGCTGCGCGATGCTGAGCGACACGCTGGCCGAGCGGCTGGTGGGGGCGGATGCGGTGTTTTTCGACGGCACGCTGTGGCGCGACGATGAAATGCGGCGCGCGGGCCTGGGCGAGAAGACCGGCAAGCGCATGGGCCATATGTCGATGAGCGGGGCGGACGGCTCGATCGCTGCTTTCGCCGGGCTTACCATCGGACAGAAGGTCTTTGTGCATATGAACAACACCAACCCCGTCTTGCGCCCCGACTCGGATGAGCGCGCCGAGGCCGAGGCGGCGGGATGGATCATCGGTCAGGATGGAATGGAGATCACGGCATGACCCCGTCGAAAGAGGAGTTCGAAGCACGGCTGCGGCAGATCGGGGCGGAGCGGTATCACGACCGCCACCCGTTTCACGCGATGTTGCATGGCGGCGAGTGCAGCCCCGATCAGGTGCGCGCCTGGGTGATCAACCGCTATTATTATCAGCATTCGATCCCGATGAAGGACGCGGCCTTTATGAGCCGGGTCGAGGACCCGGATTTGCGCCGGATCTGGCGGTCGCGGATCGAGGATCACGACGGCACCGACACCAATGAGGGCGGCATTCGCCGCTGGCTGCGGCTGGCCGAGGCGGTGGGGCTCGATCCCGATTACGTGGCCTCTTGCGAGGGGGTGTTGCCTGCCACGCGCTTTGCCGTGGATGCCTATGTGCGGTTCGTGCGCGACAAGACCCTGCTGGAGGCGGTCGCGGCCTCGCTGACAGAGTTGTTCGCGCCCAAGATCCACGCGCAGCGCATCGAGGGGCTGTTGCAGAATTACGAGTTCGCGGATGACAGTTCGCTGTCGTACTTCCGCAACCGTCTGAAGGAGGCGCCGAAGGACGTGGCCTTTGGTCTGCAATGGGTGCTGGATCACGCCGATACCGCCGAGAAACAGGATGCCGCCGCCGCCGCGCTGATCTTCAAGACCGATGTGCTGTGGTCGCAACTGGATGCGCTGTATGGGGCCTATGTGGACCCCGCCCGCATTCCACCCGGCGCGTGGCAGCCCGGTGAAGGCCTGATGATGCAGAGGGCGTCATGATGAAACCTGCCGATATCCCCGCCCTGCCGCGCGGTGTGCGGCTGCATTTCGACCGCGTCCGCGAGACCTGGGTGTTGCTGGCCCCCGAGCGCGCCGTGACGCTCGACATGGTGGGGCATGCGATATTGTCCGAGGTCGACGGGCGGCGCAGTTTCGGGGAAATCACGCAGATGCTGGCCGCGAAATACGATGCACCGCCCGAGCAGATTGCCGAGGATAGCGCCGGGTTTCTGTCCGCGTTGCGCGACCGGCGGTTTCTGGACGTGACGGCATGACCAAGGTGAATCCGCCCATCGCAATGCTGGCCGAGTTGACGCATCGCTGTCCGCTGTCGTGCCCCTATTGTTCGAACCCGCTGGAACTGGCCCGGCAGGAGAGCGAGATCGATACCGCGACCTGGGTGGATGTGTTCCGGCAGGCGGCTGATCTGGGGGTGTTGCAACTGCATCTTTCCGGGGGCGAGCCGGCATCGCGCCGCGATCTGACCGAACTGGTCGCGGGGGCGCGCGAGGCGGGACTTTATACCAATCTCATCACCTCGGGCATCGGGTTGACCGAGCGGCGGCTGCGCGAGTTGGACGAGGCGGGGCTGGATCATGTGCAGCTGTCGTTGCAGGGCACCGACCCGGCCATGGCTGACGAGATCGGCGGCTATCGCGGTGGGTTTGCCCGCAAGATGCAGGTGGCCGAGTGGATCGGCGAGATCGGCTTTCCGCTGACGCTGAACGCGGTGCTGCACCGGCGCAACCTGCATCAGTTGCCGCGCGCCATTGAGATGGCCGGGGAAATGGGCGCGCGCCGAATCGAGGTGGCGACGGTGCAATTCCACGGCTGGGCGCTGGAAAACCGCGACGCGCTGATGCCGACGCGCGAGCAGGCGCGCGAGGCGACACGGCTGGTGGCCGAGGCGCGGGCGCGTCTGAAAGGGCGGCTGGTGATCGACTATGTGCCCGCCGATTATCACGAGGACCTGCCCAAGCGTTGCATGGGCGGCTGGGGCAGCAGCGGTCTGAACATCACGCCTGACGGGCAGGTTCTGCCCTGTCACGCGGCGCAGAGCATTCCGCATCTGAGCTTTGATCGGGTGACCGAGCGGCCCCTGCGGGAGATCTGGTACGAGGGGGCAGCGTTCAACGCCTATCGCGGCACGGACTGGATGCAGGAGCCGTGCAAGAGTTGCGAGCGCAAGGAAATCGACTTTGGCGGCTGCCGCTGTCAGGCGATGGCGATCCTCGGTGATCCGGATGCGACCGATCCGGTCTGCGTGAAATCGCCCCATCACGGCGTCTTGCAGGCCAGTGCCGATGCCCATGCCACGCGCGATGACGCGGCGCTGGTTTACCGGACTATGCCGCAGAAAACGAGCGTCTGAGCCGAGGTCATTCCGCGCGCGGCTCCAGCACCGTGACGCCGACCGAGGCGGCGCGTGCCAGATCCGGGTCGAGCGACATCGGGATATATTCGCCGCGCCGCCAAAGCTGGGCCAGATCGTCGTAATGGCGGCTGAGGAAATGGCCCGACTGGCCGGTCGCGATGATGAACACGCTGCTGTCGGGATCGGCGAAATCATAGACCCCGCGATAGCCCGCGCCGTGCACGTTCTGGAACGGGTCCGGCCCCTCGCCGCCGCGCGTGCGCCCGCGCAGGAGCGTGTTGTCGCCGCCTGATGTGGATTGCCGGATGTTGACGAAATAGCGCAAGAGCGGCACCTCGCCCAGCACCTGATGATCATGCGTCGCCTGATGCGCGTCGCCCCATCGCAGGCTTTCGAGCGAGGTGCCGTAGCGTTCCTCGATCCAGATCAGCGCATCGTCGAGCGCCATGCGCGAGATGTCCGAGCAGGTTTCCTGCGCCGCCGACTGCTTGACATCGCACCACGCAGCGGCACCGTCGACATCGCGAAAGACGCGCTCGATGAAGACCGGGTCGGGGTGATCAAACTCACGCGAGAGCGGCCCGAGATCGTCGCGGATGAGCCGGTCCATCAGCGCCCGCATCCAGGCGGCATAGATCAGCGGTTCGGGCAGGTGCTCGTTCATCTCGCCGTTCCAAGCGGCAAGCATGGTGAGCGCGCGCTCGCGCAGGCGTTCGGGGGTGCCTTCGGGCGCGGCCTCGCCGGTGAACCACAGATCGGCCCCGATCAGCGGCAGGATCGAGCGGGCGGTAAAGCTGACGGTATCGAGCTGCGCCTCGATGAAGCTGTCGCGGGTATGCACCGCACGCCCCTGCATCAGGCGGCGCCAGCGGTGCACCCGCTGCGTGTCGCCCCAGAGGTAGCTGACATGCATCGGAAACGGGCGATCCACCACCTTGTTGTTGGTATTGCCGAGGATGCCGCCCTTGGGGGCGACGAATTCAGGGTTCGCGGCGAAGGGCAGCATGCCCTGCCAGCGGTTTTCCGGCAGCCAGCCGCGCGAGGGCATGCGCCCCTCGCTCTCGTGCCGGGCGCTGCGGCGGGGCATGGCGCCGATCAGGCGCAGGGCGATGGTGTCCTGACCCACGAGCGTGAGGTTCTGCGAGGGCGCGATGTAGAGGCGGCTGAGGTCAATTGCCTGTTGCACGGTCTGCGCCCGCATCAGCCCCATGGCCGAGGTCATCGTCGTGTCCTCGCCGCTGAGCGCGGTCCAGGCGACTGAGGCGACATGGCCGGGCGGTGTCACCTCTGCCAGATTGTAGTGACTGCCGGGCAGGACCGGGCCATTGTCGGTCCAGCGCAGGGTGAGGGTGACCGGATCGGCATCCTTGATCTCGATGATCGAGCGGCTGGTGCGAAAGCTCTTCCAGCCGTCGGGCGTGCGGTATTCGTTGGTGTTGTCGGGGTTCAGTTCCTCGATGAACACGTCCTGATCGTCGAGATAGGACGAGGTCACCCCCCAGCCCAGCCGCGCGCTGCGGCCCGTCAGGATCACCGGGATGCCGGGGATGGTGCCGCCGATCACGCCGCCCGATTGCAATTCCAGCCGGGCCAGATACCAGATGTTCGGGGCCGAAAAGCCCAAGTGCGGATCATTGGCCAGCAGCGTGCCGCCCGCCGCCGAGCGCGAGGGGGCGGCGGCAAAGGCATTGGAGGCCCCGGCAAAGGCGCGCCGTTTGAAGGGCGAGAGCGGATCGCCGGTCAGGTCTGGCTCTGCCTGCGCATGGCGAAATTCCGCACCAGGAAAGAGGCTGGCATATTCCGGCAGGGCGGCGATGCCGCTGCCCGGCGCGAGCGGCATGATATCGTCGAGCCGGGCGGGATCGTCGAGCGCGAGCGAGGCGCGGGCGAATGTTACTTCGTTGTCGAGATGGCCTGAGAGTTGCACCGCCATCAGCTTGATCAGCGCGATAGAATCGGCGGGCTGCCAGGGCGCGATCGGGGCGTTGAAGAGGAACTGCTCGGGCGCGCCGCGCCCCAGCGCGTCCTGATTGATCTCGGTGATCCGCGCGTTGACGCCATCGGAATAGGCCTTGAGCGCCGCCAGCGTCTGCGCATCCTGTGCCGCCACCGATTGCCGCGCGAGATTGTAGAGGTCGAAGCGGCGCAGCGTGCTGTCGATCTTGACGGTGCGGGTGCCGAACACCTCCGACAGACGCCCCTGCACCGTGCGCCGCATGGTCATCATCTGCCACAGCCGGTCCTGCGCATGGGCATAGCCGAGGCCGAAAAACACATCGGTGTCTTTGGTGCCGAAAACATGCGGCACATTGGCGTTGTCGCGCACGATTTCGAGGGGCGCGTCGAGCCCGCGCACGGTGAGGCGCTTGTCATACTCCGGCAGCGAGCGTGAGAGCAGCATATAGGCCACCAGCACCGCCACCAGCGCCAGCACCACCACCGCGCCCGCCACGCGCAAAAGCCATTTGATAATCACCGCCACAGGGGTCGCCTCATCCGGGTTTCTGCTTGCATCTCCTGCGGGGATAGTCAGAAATCCCCCCTGAGACAATGGCAACACGCGACAGGAGGAGAGAAGAATGGCAAAGCTGGCATTTCTGGGATTGGGCGTCATGGGCTATCCGATGGCGGGACATCTGCAGGCCGCGGGCCATGATGTCTGCGTCTACAACCGCACCGCGTCGAAGGCCGAAAAATGGGCAGCGCAGCATGGCGGGCGCCACGCGCCAAGCCCGCGCGAGGCTGCAGAGGGGGCCGAGTTCGTGTTGGCCTGCGTCGGCAATGACGACGATCTGCGCAGCGTCTGCCTGGGCGGGGACGGGGCCTTTGCCGGGATGGATGATGGCGCGATCTTCGTCGATCACACGACGGTCTCGTCCAAGGTCACGGCAGAGCTTTATGCCGGGGCGCGCTCCGGTGGGCAGCAATTTGTCGACGCGCCCGTGTCGGGCGGTCAGGCGGGGGCCGAGAATGGTCAGCTCTCGATCATGTGCGGCGGCGATCAGGCCGCCTATGACGCGGCTGAGCCGATCATGAACACCTATGCCAAGCTCTGCCGCCGGATCGGCGACAGCGGCGCGGGGCAGATGACCAAGATGTGCAACCAGATCGCCATCGCCGGTCTGGTGCAGGGCCTGTCCGAGGCGCTGCATTTCGCCGAGAAGGCGGGGCTTGACGGGCGCGCGGTGGTCGAGGTGATCAGCCAGGGGGCCGCCGGGTCGTGGCAGATGAACAATCGCTACGAGACCATGCTCGACGACAAGTGGGAGCACGGCTTCGCCGTCGACTGGATGCGCAAGGATCTGGGGATTTGTCTCTCGACCGCCGACGAGACCGGCGCGAGCCTGCCGGTCACGGCCCTGGTCGATCAGTTCTACAAGGATGTGCAGGCCATGGGCGGCGGGCGTTGGGACACCTCCAGCCTCTTCGCGCGGCTGCGCAAGCTGGGCTGAAACAGCTTCGTCAGGCGATCTTGCGGTCGCCTGACAGCCACTTTCGGGTGTCGATCACGTCGAAGACCAGCGAGATCACATCGACCGCCAGCAGGATCAGCAGGTAGATGCGATAGTCTGGGGCAATTTCCTGCGCCAGCAGCCACAGCACCAACCCCAGCATCGGTGTCCAGATCAGCACATGCGGCAGCGCCATCAGTTTGGAAAAGCCGCGCTCGACCAGCATCATAACGCCGTTGAGCAGCATCGCCCCAACCGCCAGCGCCGCGACCCAGAGGCCAAAAGGCTCGGACAGGAACGCGAGTGACGCGGTATTCACCGGGACGAGGATGACTGACACCCAGGCCTGCACCCAGAGCGGCAGGCGGCGGTAGCTGTGCCAGATCTCGGAAATCATGACGCGCCCCTCCTGCTTCTTTATGGCAAAAATACTCAAAAAACCCGGCTGACGCCAGCGATCACGCCGTGCGGGGGCGCATCACCAGCCAGATGAGCGTGGCCCCCGCCAGCATCAGGAAGGGCGCCATGGCGAGGTTGACGGCGGTCCAGCCCGCCTGTGCTGAGCTGCCCGAGCAGTTCATCAGCCCGCCCGAGGCGAGCGAGGCGAAGGTCACCCCGCCGAAGACCAGCAGATCATTCAGCCCCTGCATGCGCCCGCGCTCATGCGGGGCATGGGCACCCGCCAGCATCGTGGTCGCGCCGATAAAGCCGAAATTCCAGCCAAGCCCCAGCAGGATCAGCGCCACAAAGAAATGCTCCAGCTCCACGCCGGAGAGCGCGACCGCGCCCGCACCGGCGAGGATGATCAGCCCGGTGGCGACGATCTTTTCCACCCCGAAGCGCACGATCAGATGGCCGGTGAAGAACGAGGGGATATACATAGCCAGCACATGCGCGGTGACCACATCCGCCGCGTTGCCCTCGTCAAAGCCGCAGCCGACCACGGCGAGCGGCGTCGAGGTCATCACCAGGTTCATCAGCGCGTAGGAGACCATGGCGCAGATCACCGCCACCGCGATGCGCGGGGTCTTCAGCAATTCCATGCGCGAACGCCCGCGCGGCGCGTCCTCGGAGGGTACGGGCGGCTTGGGGATGTCGAGGAGCAGGAACAGCAGCGCGCCGACGAGATTGAGCGCGATCACCGCCAGATAGGTGCCGAAGAACGGGATCACCATCGCTTGCGACGTGAGCTTGACCAGTTGCGGGCCGATGATGGCGCTCAAGAGGCCCCCGGCCATGACGTAGGAAATCGCCTTGGGGCGGAAGGTGTCGCTGGCGGTGTCGGCGGCGGCGAAACGGTAAAAGCCCTGCGCCGACATGTAGGTGCCGGTGATGAAGCTGCCCGCCAGAAAGATCGGGAAGGAGGCCACGTAGAGCCCATAGGCCCCGACAAGCCCGCCAATCGCCCCCGCAAGCGCCCCGATCATGAAGCCTGTGCGACGGCCAAAGCGTTGCATCATGTGCGACACCGGCGTGGCCGAGAGCATCGAACCCAGCACGATCAGCGAAATCGGCAGCGTGGCGAAACAGACATTCGAGGCCAGCGATTGTCCGGCGAGGCCGCCCACCACGAAGATCATCGGCATCTGCGCGCCGAGGATCGCCTGCGCGGCCACCAGAACGGCCACGTTGCGCTTGGCGCGACTGTCGTCGATATGCAGGGCGGTGTCGGTCATGGCCAGCTTGCTAGACCCGGGCGCGGGCGGGTGCAAGCGCGATTGCGTCCGCACCCCCTTGGGTTTTGCCGCAAGCGGCCTATGATCGCGGGCATGACAGGACGCATCATCGAAACCCATGACGACGTGGCCGAGGGGGCCGCGCATCTGGCCGCCGTCTGCCCGCGCATGGCGCAGGCCTATGCGCAGACTGGCGCGCTGCCCCTGCGGCGCAGCGAGGACGGGTTTACCCGGCTTTTGAGTGCCATTGTCAGCCAGCAGGTGAGCGTCGCCTCAGCGAATGCGATCTGGGGGCGGGTCGAGGCGGCCGGTTATGCCGATCCGCAGACGATTCGCGCGGTTAGCGACGACGACCTGCGCTCTGTGGGCCTGAGCCGTCAGAAGGCGCGTTATGCCCGGGCGCTGGCCGAGGCCGAGATCGACTATGCCGCGTTGCGCGATGCGCCGGATGACGAGGTGATCGCCACACTGACGGAAGTTTCGGGCATCGGTGTCTGGACGGCGGAAATTTACGCGATGTTCAGCCTCGGGCGGGCGGATGTGTTCGCGCCGGGCGATCTGGCGTTGCAGGAGGCGGCACGCATTCTCTACGATCTGCCGGAGCGGCCCAAGCCCCGCGCCTTTCGCGAGATGTCACTTGCGTGGTCGCCGTGGCGGTCGGTTGCGGCGCGGCTGCTCTGGGCCTATTACCGGGTGGCCAAGGACAGGGAAGGGATCAGATGACACGGGTATTGAAGGCGGACCGCAGGGAGCCCGTGTCGGGCGAGACCCGCTCAGCGGTGGTGTTTCTGCATGGCTACGGGGCCAATGGCGCGGATTTGCTGGGTCTGGCCGACCCGTTGGGCGAGCATCTGCCCGATACGCTCTTCGTGGCACCCGATGCGCCCGAGAGCATTCCCGGCATGCCGATGGGCCTGCAATGGTTTCCGATCCCGTGGATCGACAATTCCAGCGAGGAAGAGGCCGAGCGCGGATTGATGGCGGCGGCGCAGGATCTCGATGCGTTTCTCGACGCGCTGATGGTGGATGAGGACCTGCTGCCCGAACAGGTGGTGCTGTTCGGCTTTTCGCAGGGCACGATGATGGCGCTGCACGTGGCGCCGCGCCGCGAGGATGCGGTGGCGGGGATCGTGGCGTTTTCCGGCCGGTTGCTGTCGCCGGACCTTTTGGCCGACGAGACCCGCAGCCGCCCGCCGGTTCTGCTGGTGCATGGTGACGCCGATGACGTGGTGCCGGTGCAATCGCTGCCCGAGGCCGCCGAGGCCTTGCAGGAGGCGGGCTGGAAGGACGTCTATGCCCATATCATGAAGGGCACCGCGCATGGGATCGCGCCCGATGGGTTGTCGGTGGCGCTCGCGTTCATGCGCGACAAGCTGGGCCTCTGAGGGCGGGGCCGCAAAATGCCCCGGCCGTGCCATATTGCGATCACGCGCGCGGGCTAGGCGCGGGGGATGGAGCAGACATCGGCACATAGCGGCCTGCCGCATCGCGCGCTCTGGCTGGGTGCGCTCTATGTCGCCGAGATGGCGGTGCTGGTCGCCGCCTTTCAAGTGTTAAGCGATATCGAATGCCGCGCCACGGCAGTCGAGACCGCCTGTCGCGGGTTGCGCTGGGTGGCGCTTTGGGTTGTCTGTGCGGCCTCGCTTCTGGGGGTGTATCTCTGGGCGCGGCCCGAGGCGCGCGCGGGCTTTGCGCGGATCACCGGCACGGCCCCCGGTGGCCGGGGTTGGGCGCTGCTGCACGGCGCGGGGCTTTTGGTGACGTTTGCCCCGCTGGTCGTCGTTCCTGCCGTTGACATGAACCAGATTTTTCACCTCGTCTTTCCGGTGCTCTGCG
The DNA here is from genome assembly GCF_900109855.1 of Roseovarius tolerans. Classification (GTDB taxonomy): domain Bacteria; phylum Pseudomonadota; class Alphaproteobacteria; order Rhodobacterales; family Rhodobacteraceae; genus Roseovarius; species Roseovarius tolerans. The sequence continues at coordinate 149,626 of NZ_FOBO01000008.1, forward strand.
CGGGGGCGGCGATGGCGGCGGCGGGTGGGCTGTTCTGGCTGGCGCGGCCCGGGGCATGGTCCGGGTGGCTGTCCGGGCGTGCCGCGTCGGTGCTGGCGATCTGCGGGGTTGCGGCGGCGATTCCGGGCATTGTGGTGCTGGCCGGGCCGCTCTGGACGGTGCAGGCGCTGACCGATGTGACCTTTATCGCGGTCTACCTGATGTTGCGGCTGTTCTCGGATGTGGTGGTGGTCAATCCGGAGGCCTATATCATCGGCACGCAAGAGTTTCGCGTCGAGGTGGCGGAGACCTGTTCGGGGATCGAGGGGCTGGTGCTGATCACCGCGTTCCTTGCGCTTTATGCGGTGCTCTTTCGCGATGATCTGCGGCTGCGCCGGTTCGGGCTGGTGATCTGGCCGTTGGCGCTGCTGGCAAGCTGGGTCTTCAACACAGTTCGGATCACCGCGCTGATCCTCATCGGCGCGCATGTCTCGCCCGAACTGGCGGTCAACGGGTTTCACAGTTTCGCCGGTTGGATCATGTTCACCGCGCTGGCCGTGTGGGTGCTGGTCGTGGTCAACCGCAGCCGCTATGCGCTTCAGCATGACGCCCGGTCCGAGGCGCGGTCCGCGCTGCCGCCGCTGGCGCAGGATGACGTGGCCGGGCGCATCGTGCCGTTCATCGTGTTCGCGCTGTCGGGAATGCTCGTGCAGGCGTTCTGGGCCGCGCCTGCGCTGGGCTATCCGCTACAGGTGGGTTTGATGCTGGGCGCGCTCTGGTGGGCGCGGGCCACGGTGGTGCGCTATCTGGACTGGCCGTCGCCGCTGGCAGTGCTGGCGGGGTTGGGGGTCGGTGTGGCGTGGATCGTGACGGCACCACCCGCAGATCCGGTGCCCGAGGCGCTGGCAGGCTTGGGTGCGGGGGCCTTTGCGCTCTGGGCCGTGTTGCGCATTCTGGGCACGGTGGCACTGGTGCCGGTGATCGAAGAGTTGATCTTTCGCGGATATGTGCAGGCCCGGATCGACCGGGGCACGCCGCTGAGCCGGGTGGCGGCGATCGCGGTTTCGGCTGGATTGTTCGCGCTGGTGCATGGCCGCTGGATCGAGGCGGCGCTGGCGGGGGTGGTGTTTTCGTTGCTTTACATGCGACATGGGCGGCTGGCTGATGCCATGGCCGCCCATGCGAGTGCGAACGCACTGATCGCTGCCGTCGCCCTTTGGAGGGGAGATTGGGCGCTGATCTGAGGGGGTGGCCCCTCAGCCCCGCGCGCGACGGCGGCGTTTGATTTCCCAGGTCAGGACAAGTGCGGCCAGAACGACGGCGATGGCCAACGTGCCGCTGGCGGCGTCCATTTCCGTCACGGCCGATGCTGACCCGGTATCACCCCCGGATGTGCCGCCGCCGTAATAGCCGCCGAAAAACCAGTTCCACATTGTGCCGTCCCCCAGAATAGATGTGCTTTAATGTTTGCGCAGATTGATGCCCAAAAGTCGCCGTTTTTTCGCCATTTTTCAAGACCCGAAGTACGATTGACCGCGATTTGTCAACGACGCGGCGTTTTGAGCCGGTATTGTTTCCATCCTGCTGCGCGGGATTTCGGCAAACCGGCCAAGTCACGTTGTTTTGGGAGCGCGCAGGGCAGAATCACTCGGCGGCGCGCAGCGGCGGCTTGGGCGCGCGCTCGTCCAGAACGCGCTTGAGGTCGTCGAGATGCGGGGCCTCGGCGGTCTCTTCCTCGACATAGCCGGGGCGGGGGGCGCGCTCATCCGGCCAGACGAGTTCGGTGCCCGCCATGCGCCGGGCCGCGCGTTGCAGCGCCCAGTCGCGCGCGGCGCGGCTGGAGCGGCCCATCGACAGCATCGCCATCAGCCGCGCGCCCCAGAGAACGTAGGTGGTGGCCCAGACCCGCAGGGCCAGCATCGCCGGGGTGAAGATCAGCGTCAGCACCGTGGCGATGCCGAGGCCGAAGACCACCGCCGTCGCCAGTTGCTTCCACCAGAGCGCGGTGGGGCTGTTGAAGGCGTAGCCGCCATTGAAGAAATCGAGGCTGAGGCCGAACATCATCGGTGCCAGCCCCGCCATGGTGGTGATCGTTGTCAGCAGCACCGGGCGAATGCGATCCTGAGCCGTGCGGGTGATCGCGGAAATCCGCGGCATGTAGCGGGCGTAGTCCTGATAGGTGTCGATCAGCACGATGTTGTTGTTCACCACGATGCCCGCCAGCGCGACGATGCCGGTGCCGGTCATGATGATCGAGAACGGCTGGTTCATCACCAGCATGCCGATCAGCACGCCAGCCGTGGACAGGACCACCGCGAGCAGCACCAGAACCGCGTTATAGACGCTGTTGAACTGCGCCAGAAGGATGATGAACATCAGGCCGAGCGCGCCTGCGAAGGCCTTTTGCAGGAAGGCGCCCGATTCCTCCTGATCCTCGGCGTCGCCGGTCCATTCGTAGCTGATGCCCGGCGGCACGACGCCTGACGAAAGCCACTCGGTCAGCCGTTCGATCCGTTCATTAGCGGTGATCGGCACGGTGGTTTCGGCCCCGTCCGGCCCTGTGACGGTTCGGGTCATCCCGTCCGCCACTGCCGCCTTGACGTCGAAGAACCGGGTCTGGTCGATGCGGTCGATCTGTGCCAGTTGCTGCACCGGTTTGCGGCTGATGAAGTTGGACAGCGGCACCAGCCCGTCCTCGGTGCGCACCTTGAGGCTGTCGAGGGTGGAGAGCACGCGGTTTTCCTCGGGCAGGCGCACGCGGATCTCGATTTCCTCGTCGCTGCTGTCGACGCGCATCGTGTCGAGCAGGATGCCGCGCGTCACAAGCTGCACCATCGCGCCGACGATCGCCACATCCGCGCCGAAGCGGCCGGCCTTTTCGACATCGACGTCGATCTGCCAGTCGATGCCGGGCAGGGGCAGAGTATCTTCGATCTGGCGCAGGCCTGCGGTCTCTTCGAACTGCGCGCGGGCCTGTTCGGTGAACGCCTTGAGCGCCTGCCAGTCGTCGCCCTTGATGCGCAGATGCACCGGTTTGGCCGAGGCGGGACCGCGCGATTGTGCGAGGATCTCGATCTTGATGCCGGGGATCTCTTCGAGTTGCCGGGTCAGGTCGGCGATCACCGCGTCGCCGTCAAAGTCGGGGGCGACCACGTGGCGGTTCACGGGAATGTCGAGCAGCGGAATGGTGAACCAGGTTTCGGTGGCGCGCGGGCGGTCCTCCCACGGGATGGTTTCCAGTTGCACCTGGCCGATGGTGTCGCGGGGGGGCTGCGCGCCGCCGGTATTGTTGTCGAGCCCGCCATCCCCGGCAAAGGCGAAGGCGGTCTCGATGCCGGGATGGGCGCGCACGATATCCTCGACCTGTTTGACCAGCCGGTCCTTCTGGTCGATCGACAGGTTGCCGCGTCCGCGCACGTAGACGATGGCCTGTTCGGGTTCGCTGTCGACGAAGAATTCGGTGCCGTTGTTGTTGTTCACGTAGAACATCAGCACCGAGCCCACGAGCACGAAGATCGCACCGAACGCCACCAGCGGCATCACCGGGTTGCCGGTGATCGCGTGGATCACCCAGCCGAAGACGGAGCGGCGATAGCCCGCGCGCACCCGCGTGCGGCGGCGGGGCAGGAGGGTGCGGCCGATGGCGCGCAACAGGTTGCCACAGCGACGCGGGATCGCCATCAGCCCCAGCAGCGTGGTCAGAACGCTGGCCACGCCGACGCCGATCAGCGCCACCACGCCCAGAAGCAGGCCGAAGACCGTGGCCAGCACCGGCATCACCGAGCCGAGGATATCGTCGCTGTCCATGCCGGAGAATTCCGCCGTCACCTGATCGAACAGCACCGGCGCGGCTTGCCCTGCGAGATAGACTGCTCCGAGCGCCAGCGGAAAGAGCAGAATATGCCAGAGCCAGAAGCCGCCCGCGATCTGGTCGATCCGGTCGTTGAACCACCGCTCCAGCCGCCCGGTGACGCCGCCCAGAACCGGCAGGTACACCAGCGCCACCAGGAGCGAGGCCGAGAGCACGAAAATCAGCGTGACCGGCAGCATCCCCATGAACTGCCCCGGCACGCCGGGCCAGAACAGCATCGGCAGGAAGGCGCAGAGCGTGGTGGCGGTGGAACTGACCACCGGCCAGAACATCCGCTTGGCGGCCCCGACATAGGCATGCATCGGGCCCTCGCCCTCGGCGATGCGCTTGTCGGCGTATTCCACCACGACAATGGCGCCGTCGACCAGCATGCCGACGGCAAGGATCAGGCCGAACATCACGATATTCGAGATCGCCACGCCCATCACGGCCAGCAGGGCAAAGCACAACAGGAACGAGGTCGGGATCGCGAAGCCCACCAGCAGCGCCGGGCGGATGCCAAGGGCGGCCAGCGTGACGATCATCACCAGCGCGATGGCGGTGAGCACCGAGCCTTCAAGCTGGCTGACCATCGAGGCCACGGTGCGCGACTGATCGTTCGAGGTGCCGACATTGACCGCGACCTGCAATTCCTCGGGCCAGCGGGTTTCGGCCTCGGCCACCACCTCGCGGACCAGATCGGCGGTGTCGATGATGTTGAAGCCCTTGCGCTTGACCACCTGCAGCGCGACCGTCGTCTCGCCGTTGAACCGCGCGGTGCCGATCCGGTCCTCGAAGGTGAGGTTGATCGTGGCCAGATCGCCCAAGCGCACGATCCGGTCGCCATTGGTCTTGATCGGCAATTCGTAGATATCGCGGGTTTCCTCGAAGGAGGAGGGGATCTTGACCGCGAAGGTGCCTTGGGCGTTGTCGACCTCGCCCGCCGGGATCAGCTGATTGTTGTTGCGCACGACCTCGACGAATTCGTTGACGGTGACGTTGTAGGCTTCGAGGCGGAGCGGGTCGATCACCACCTCGACCATCTCGTCGCGATTGCCCGCGATGCCCGCCTCGAGCACCGGTTCCAGCCCTTCGAGCGTGTCCTGAAGATCCTTGGCCAGCCGCGACATGGTGCGTTCGGGGACCGGGCCCGAGAGGTTGACGATGACGATCGGGAATTCGCTGAAATTCACCTCGTTGATGGTGTATTTCTCGAACCCGTCGGGAAAGTCGGCCTCGGCGGCATCCATCGCGTCGCGCACATCGGCGAGGATCTTGGTCTTGTCCCAGCCGAATTCGAATTCGAGTGCCACGCCGCCGAAATTCTCGGCCGCGGTGCCGGTCATTTCCTTGAGCCCGTCGAGATCGCTGAGTTCGGTCTCCATCGGCTTGACCAGCAGTTTCTCACTGTCCTCGGCGGAAATGCCGGGGAAGGGCACGGTGATGAAGAGCGCCGGGATCTCGATATCGGGCTCGCCCTCCTTGGGCAGGCCCATATACGAGAGCGTGCCGGCGAGGATCGACAGCACGATGAAGGCCAGCACCATCCGCGCCCGGGCGGCGGCCCAGTCGACGATGCCGGTCATTGGCCAAGCTCCTGATAGACCGGGCGCACGGGCACGCCGTCGCTCACGTATTCCTGCCCGATCACGATCACGTCGGCGGTCTCGGGCAGGCCGGTGAGCCAGACGCCGTTGGGCGTGTCGCGCAACACCGTCACCGGTACAAACTGCGCGCGGGTCTCTGCATCCACCAGGCGCAGGCCAAGCGTGCCCTCGTCATTGAGGGTGAGTGCCGATTGCGGCAGCAGATGTGCGGCCTTGCCTTCGGCGCTGATCCGGATCTCGGCGGTTTCGCCGTCGCGCAGGCCGAGGTCGGGATTGGGCACGCGCACCTCGACCCGGAAGGTGCGGGTGGTGTCATCTGCGGCGCGGGACAGAAAGCTGACCGTGCCCTTGACCTCGCTGCCGGAGGTGGTGCGCGCGGTGGCGGGGGCATCATACTCGACCCGGGCGACCTGCATTTCCGACACGAATCCCACCAGCGTGATCGGGTCGAGTTGCAGCACCGTGGCGCAGAGCGCGCCGGGTTGCAGCAGGCTGCCGATTTCGGCGGTGTCTGTCTCCAGCACGCCGGAAAAGGGCGCGGTGATGCTCAGGCGGTCGATTTCCTTTTCGGCGCTGGCCACGGCGGCGCGGGCGGATTCGATCCCGGCGCGGGCGGCCTCGAGCCCCGAGGTGGCCGATTGCACCGCGGCCTGCGCGGAACTGACGACGGCGCGGGTGGCGGCGACGCGGGTCTGCGAGGCGAAACCATCGGTGACGAGGTTCTCGGCGGCGTTGCGGTTGATCTCGGCCTCTTCGAGTTGCGCGCGGGCCTCTTCGACGCGGGCCTTGGCCTCGGGGACGCGGCTTTTGGCCTCGGCCAGCCGGGCGCGGGCCTCTTGCACCGTGGCCTGCCGCGCCGCCGGATCAAGGCGGCAAAGCTCGTCGCCCTGATCAACGAAGGCCCCCTTGCGCAGCGGCTGGGATATCACGAGACCGGAGGTTTCGGCGCGCAGTTCCACGATACGGTCGGCCTCGGTGCGGCCCCGGACGATCACGGCGCTGTCCACGTCGCGGGCCTTTGATCGCTGCACGACGACGCGCATTGTCTCGGTCTGCGGTTGCGCCGATTCGCCGGTGTCGGCCCCGGTGGCGGGGCTCTCGCTGCTTGGCGCTTCGGTTTGGGGCAGCAGGGCGAGCAAGCGATCCCGCTCGAACACGAATGCATAGATCAGCCCGGAGACCAGCACGGCGATCAGAATGGGAACCAGGCGCATGAGTGAACTTTCAGGACTTGTGACAACGGTCGGCACGCCAAGCGGCGCACCGCCGGGCAATAAGACGGATACGCTGAACTGACCGGTTCAGATTAATCTTTTCCGCGCGTCACTGCAAGCGTCAGACATGGCAGCGCACCGCCGCCCCTTGGCAGGGGGCGGGCTTCGGGTTAAGAGGAGCGGAAATTTCGCAAAGGGGCGACGGCGTGAGCGACACCGACAGTTTCATCGAGGAAGTCACCGAAGAGGTGCGGCGCGACCGGTTGTTCCGGCTGATGCGGCGCTATGGCTGGATCGCCATTCTGGCGATTCTGCTTTTGGTGGGCGGGGCCGCGTGGAACGAGTGGCGCAAGGCGCAGGCGCGGGCGACGGCGCAGGACTTCGGGGACAGTATTCTGTCGGCGCTATCGGCTGAGGACCGTGCGGCGCGCGCGACGGCGCTGGCTAATGTAGATGCACCGAACCCCGAGGCCGCTGCGGTGGTGGACCTGCTGGCCGCCGCCGAGGGCGCGGATCAGGACCCGGAAGCGGCTGCGGCGCGCCTGCTGGACATTGCCGACCGCGATGCCACCCTGTCGGTCTATCGTCAGATCGCCACGCTCAAGGCGGTGACGCTGCCGGGATCGGGGCTGAGCGTCGAGGACCGTCGCACGCGTCTTGAGGGGATGGTGTCGGAGGGCGGCGTCGTGCGCCTTCTGGCCGAAGAGCAATTGGCGCTGCTCGCGCTCGAAACCGGGGATCGTGCGGGGGCGCTCGAGGCTCTGACGCGGATCGCGGTGGATGCCGAGGCCACAGCGGGCTTGCGTCGGCGCGTCACACAAGTGATTGTGGCACTGGGAGAAGAGCCGCCGGACACACCGATGGCCGACCCCGATACAGCGACCGTGCTGCAGTAATAAGCGCGGCATCACGGGGCAGGCGGCAAGAGGCGACAAGTGAGGACGATGCAGTGACGGCGAAAACGGTATTTCTGGGGCTGGCGGTGGCCCTTGCCCTGACGGCCTGTTCCAAGAATGAGCCGATCCTGAGCGGCGAGCGCGAGGGCATTCGCGAGGTGCTGCAAAGCGAGGTGCGCCGCGCGCAGGCCGAGGAAACCCCCGAAAATCAGGTGGTGGCGGTCACGCTTCCGGCGGCGGTGAACAATGCCGAGTGGACGCAGCGCATTGGCACGCCCTCGACGCGGGTGGCGCATCCGGCGCTCTCGGTAGCACCGCAACTGGCCTGGTCTGTGAATATCGGCGCAGGCGACGGGCGTCGCGTGCGCATTACCGCCGATCCGGTGGTGGCGGGCGGACGTGTGTTCACGCTCGATGCGAAGGCGCAGGTCGCGGCGGTCTCGACCAGCGGGTCCCTGCTGTGGACCAGCGACCTCACGCCGCCGAATGACCGCTCCGATCATGCCAGCGGTGGCGGGCTGGCGTTCGGCGATGGCAAGCTCTTCGTGTCCTCGGGGTTCGGCGTGCTGAGCGCGCTTGACCCTGAAACCGGGGCGGCGCTGTGGTCACAGGACCTTGGTTCGCCCGGCACCGCGACGCCCACGGTTTATGACGGGCGGGTCTATGTAGTGGCGGGCGACGATGTGGCCTGGGTGCTGGATACCGCGACGGGCCGGGTTGACTGGCAGCTGAGTGCGACGCCGGACATTCACAACGTTCTGGGCGGACCGGCCCCGGCGCTGACCGAGAAATATGCCGTGCTGGCCTTTGGCGCGGGCGAATTGCAGGGCGCGTTCCGCAAGGGTGGCTTGCGGCTCTGGGATGCGCAGGTCGCGGGGCAACGCTCTGGTGTGGCAAGCGCGCAGGTGCTGGATATCACCGGCGATCCGGTGGTGGTCGGCGACCGCGTCTATACCGGCAGCCATGCGGGCCGCACCGTCGCGCTGCGGCTGGGCAGCGGCAAGCGCATCTGGACGGCAAACGAGGGCCCGCTGAACCCGGTCTGGCCTGTGGGCGACTCGCTCTTCATGGTCACGGATCGCAACGAGCTGGTGCGGCTCGCGGCGCAGGACGGCACCCGCATCTGGGGCCATTCCCTGCCGCTCTTTGACGAACGCAAACCGCGCAAGCAGGCGCAGATCGTCGGACATTTCGGTCCGATCATCGCGGGCGGGCAGCTGGTCCTTGCCTCGGGCGACGGGCGGCTGCGGTTCTTCGATCCGGCCTCGGGTCAGATGATCCGCAGCGTAGAATTGCCGGGCGGGGCCACGTCCAATCCGGTGGTTGCGGGCGGCACGCTTTATGTCGTGTCGAAAAAGGGTCAGTTGCTGGCTTTCCGTTGACCGCGCGATCCTGTATCAGACCGGCTTGACGCCGGAGCGGAGCCTGATCCATGTCTTTCACCCTCGCCATCGTGGGACGCCCCAATGTGGGCAAGTCCACGCTATTCAACCGCCTTGTGGGCAAGCGCCTGGCGCTGGTCGATGACCAGCCCGGCGTGACGCGCGACCTGCGCGAGGGGGCGGCGCGGCTTGGCGATCTGCGCTTTACCGTGATCGACACGGCGGGGCTGGAGGATGCCACGGATGACAGCCTCGAAGGCCGGATGCGGCGGCTGACCGAGCGGGCGGTGGAGATGGCCGATGTGTGCCTCTTCGTGATCGACGCGCGCACCGGGGTGACGCCGGTGGACGAAATCTTTGCCGAGATCCTGCGCAAGCGGTCGGATCACGTGATCCTTGCGGCGAACAAGGCCGAGGGCTCTGCCGCCGATGCCGGGGTGATCGAGGCCTGGGGCCTTGGGCTGGGCGAGCCCATTCGCCTGTCGGCGGAGCATGGTGAGGGTCTGAACGATCTTTATGCGCAGTTGCAGCCGCTGGCCGATGCCTATGAGGAGCGCGCCGAGGCGGATGCCCCGGTCACCGATATCGAGGTCAATGAAGAGGGCGAGACGCCCGCGCAGTATGACCATACGCCGACCAAGGCGCGGCCCTTGCAGGTGGCTGTGGTGGGTCGGCCCAATGCCGGAAAATCCACCCTTATCAACACGATACTGGGGGAAGAGCGGCTGCTGACCGGCCCCGAGGCGGGGATCACCCGCGATGCGATCTCGCTCGCGCTCGACTGGGACGGGCTGCCGGTGCGGATTTTCGACACGGCGGGCATGCGCAAGAAGGCGCGGGTGCAGGACAAGCTGGAAAAGCTGTCGGTGTCGGACGGGTTGCGGGCGGTGAAATTCGCCGAGGTGGTGGTGGTTCTTCTGGATGCCGCCATTCCCTTCGAGCAGCAGGACCTTCGGATCGCCGACCTGGCCGAGCGCGAGGGGCGTGCGGTGGTGGTGGCGGTCAACAAATGGGACGTGGAGCCCGAGAAGCAGCAGAAACTGCGCGAGTTGCGCGAGGCGTTCGAGCGGCTTTTGCCGCAGCTGCGCGGTGCGCCGCTGGTGACGGTGTCGGCCAAGACCGGAAAGGGTCTCGACCGGCTGCGCGCGGCGGTGGAAAAGGCGCATGAGGTCTGGAACCGGCGGATCACCACGGCGCATCTCAATCGCTGGCTGGTGGGGATGCTGGAGCAGCACCCGCCGCCCGCGCCGGGCGGACGCCGGATCAAGCTGCGCTACATGACGCAGGCCAAGACGCGGCCCCCTGGTTTCGTGGTGATGTGCAGCCATCCAGACAAGCTGCCGGAAAGCTATACGCGCTATCTGATCAACGGGTTGCGGGACGACTTTGATATGCCGGGGACGCCGGTGCGCCTCTATATGCGCAGCCAGTCGGACAAGAACCCCTACAAGGCCAAGAAGAAGCCGGGCCCGTCGAGCCTGCGCAAGCACATCTCGGGGCGGTCGTCGAAATAGGGGATGGGTGGTTTTGGGCCTGAAGCGGGCATAGCACCCCGCCAGAAGGTGCCGCGCGGTCGCAGGGCCGGGGACTGGCGATGCGACGGCTGATGCCCGCACTTTATCCCAGCCAAGTCATTCTGAACTCAACACGTTGCGCACCCTATCAATTCGCCAGGCCGCGGGACGGCGTCATGCCGGAGGCATGCCTCTGGCATGGCGATCGCGCGGCACCTTCGGTGCGTTTCGCGCGGGTGGTGCGTATGTCGGGTTTAGGCCACCATCGCCACGCTAGACTACGCTTCCCCCGCGCCGCAGGGCATATCCGGCCTTCGCCGTGATCAGCAGCGCGCCGCCTGCCGCCAATCCGAGTGTCAGCGGGCTGCCGTCGCCCATGTTCTGCACAACCACACCGATCAGGGCCCAGATCACGCCCGCCGCGTAGGTGAGCGCGCGGGGGCGGAGCGTCAGGACCGCAGCCGCGATCACGAGGGCAAGTGCGAGGGCCACGACCGCCGCCGCCACGTCCGGCAGCCAGCCATAGCCGTCCAGCACCAGCCCGACCGAGACCGAACTCGCCGCCGTCAGCCATCCGGCATAGAGCCCGACTGGCCCGGACAGCCACCAGCCGTCGCGAGACGGCGCGCGCAGGAGCGCGAATAGCGCCGTGGCCAGCATCGCCCAGATCATCACCGTGGCCCAGGGCACCGAGGCATTGGCGACCGGAATCCACGCGGCCCCCACCAGCAGGCTCGCCACCAGCGGTGCGCGCACCTGCGACCAGCCCGCATCCTCCCTGCGGGCGATCAGGCCAAACACCGCGCCGAGGATGAGCCACAGATAGATCACCCCCCAGAGCGCGAAGGCATAGCCTGCAGGCTGCACCGCCGGGTCGTCTTGTGGCACGGGAAACTGATCGGGGCTGAACCCGTTGAAGCCGTCGCCGAGGAACGGTGAGGCGGCGAAACCGAGTGCGGCGGCGAGATGGGCGAAGGCGAGAAACCGGATCATGCCCCTTCCATCGTCTGCGCACCGCGCTGCGTCAATCCCCATGTGCGCCGAAAAAACCGCGCCGCCCCTTGCATTGCATCACGAGAAGTTCAAATCTTGGAGGGTAAAAGGTTGATATCCCTTTCACAAAGGAGGCCGCCATGACCACCGCCAGAGACCAGTCCCTGCGCGCATTTCTCAAGCCCTACACGGCCAAGAGCGATCTGCGCGGCGGGGTGTCCTTCGCAGAGACACTGGTGGTCTATGTGGCGGCGCTGGCGGGCGCGGGGCTGCTGGCGGGGCAGGGCGCGTGGCTAGTTGCGGCGCCGCTGGTGCTGGTTCTGGCCTTCGCGACCGTGCGGCTTTACGTGTTGCAGCATGATTGCGGGCATCATTCGCTTTTCGCGACGCGCTGGCTGAACGATGTGGCGGGGCATGTTCTGTCGGTCTTTTCGCTGACACCGTTCAGGGTCATGCAATACAATCACAACCTGCATCACGCCTATCTCGGCAATCTCGATCACCGCGAGACGACCGAAGTCTATACCATGACACTGTGCGAATGGCAGGCCGCCCCGTGGCACCGGCGGCTGTGGTACCGGATTTACCGCAACCCGGTGGTGATGCTGTCACTGGGCGGGATCGTTACCTATTTCATCGCCTATCGTTGGCCGCGTAACACGGCTCGGGTCGGGGTGTGGGGCGTGATCGCGCATAACGCGGTGCTGGCGGGGTTTGTGGCGCTGGTCTGGGCCACACTCGGCTGGCCGGGTGTCGGGGTGCTGGCGCTGAGCGCGGTGATTGCCGGGGTGATTGGGGTGTTCCTGGTCTATCTTCAGCATAATTTCGAAGAGACCTACTGGGACCGCAAGCCCGATCTGGATTTCCGCAAGGCGACGCTGGAGGGGTCAAGCTCGCTCGATCTCGGCTGGCTGTGGGATCTGGGCACCGGCAATATCGCCTATCACGACCTGCACCATTACAACCCCGGCATCCCGTCCTACAACTTGCGGCGCTGCCAGAACGAGCTTCCGGATCATCTCAGGTCTCATGACGTGATCCGCTGGCCCGAGGCGCTTGCGAGTTTCCGGCTCAAGCTCTGGGACGAGGAGAGCGGGCGGCTGGTGCCGTTTCCCGCGCCGCGCAGGCGCGCCTCGGCCACGCGCGTCACTGCATCCTGAGCGCCCCGTCGAGGCGGATGACCTCGCCGTTGAGATAGCCGCATTCGACGATGAACCGTGCCAGCCGCGCATATTCCGCCGGGTCGCCCAAACGTTTGGGAAAGGTCACCTCGGCAGCGAGACCGTCCTGCACGTCCTGCGGCAGCCCGCGCATCATCGGGGTGGCGAAGATGCCGGGGGCGATCGCCATCACGCGAATCCCCTCGCGCGACAGATCCCGCGCCATCGGCAGCGACAGCCCGACGATCCCGCCCTTGGAGGCCGCATAGGCCGCCTGTCCCTTCTGCCCGTCAAAGGCGGCGATGGAGGCGGTGTTGACGATCACGCCGCGCGCGCCGTCCGCATCGGGGGCATTTTCGGCCATGGCGGCGGCGGCGAGGCGGGCCACGTTGAATGTGCCCACGAGGTTGATGTCGATGGTGCGGCGGAACGCGTCGAGCGGGTGCGGGCCGTCGCGGCCCAGCACCTTGGCCCCGGTGGCGATGCCGGCGCAGTTTACCGCGGCCGTGATCCGGCCCATTTCCGACTTGGCGCGGGTGATCGCCTCGGCGACGGAGGCCTCGTCGGTGACGTCGGTCTCGGCGAATCCGGCGCCGATTTCCTCAGCCAGCGCGCGCCCGCGTTCGGCGTCCCGGTCAAGCAGCGTGACCTGCGCGCCTGCCTCGCGGAATTGCCGCGCCGTCGCCTCGCCCAGCCCCGACGCCCCGCCCGTGATGATCGCCGCCGTGTCCTCGATGCGCATGCCGCTCTCCTGCGATTAAATGAACATATGTTCAAATACCGCCTGCGTGCCTGACTGTCAAAGACGGACTGTCAAAGCCCCGGTTTCTTTATGGGAAAAATACTCATAGGCCGACCTATCAGCCGATGCGCTGCCGCAGCCGCGTGATCACCCCGAGGGTCACGACCGTCAGCAAGATCCGGTAGATGTGGTGCAGGGTGACGAAGGCCGGGTTGGCCTGCAGGCTGAGCGCCACCAGCGCCATTTCGGTAACGCCGCCGGGGGCGAGGCTGATCACCAGCACATCCACCGGCTCATCCGTCATGCCGTGCAGCAGCGCGGCGAGCCCCACGCCGATTGCCAGCATGCCGCCCACCGACACCAGCGCCAGCCCCGCGCCGCGCAGCAAGAGCCCCCGGCTCAGCCCGGTGAAGCGCATGCCGAGGGCTGTGCCCAGCACCATCTGCGCGAGGTTCACCAGCCATTGCGGGATGTCGAAACTGAGCCAGCCGGTCAACGAGAGCAGCGCCGCCACCGCCATCGGCCCGGTCATCTGCCCGGCAGGCAGGCGCAGGGCGTGGCCCAGAGCCAGCCCGGCCAGCCCCGCAAGTGCCACCAGCGGCAGGTCGGACCATGGCACATCGCCGCGCGCCAGGCTTTGGCCCGCCGCACTGCCCACCGGCTCCCCCAGCCAGAGCGAGAGGCCCAAGGGCAGCAGCGTCACCACCACGATGATCCGCAGGAATTGCTGCATCATCAGCCGGGTCATGTCGGCACCTGCCGCCTCGCCCATCTCGATGCTCTCGTATAGCCCGCCGGGGGTGCTGGCGTAAAAGGCGGTGGTGCTGTCATAGCCGCCCAAGGCGCGGAAGACCGCGTAGCCCAGCCCATGTGCCAGCCCGACGAAGAGCGTGACCGCGCCAAGCGTCAGCGCGTAGTGATGCGCCTCGGTAAAGAGCGCGGTTGTGACCTGCGATCCGATCATCAGCCCGATGATCGCGATGAAGCCGAGGCGCAGCCATGTGGGAAAGCGGTAGCCCTGCGGCAGATGCCCGGGCAGGGCGGTGGCGATCAGCGCGGAAGCGGCCAAAGGACCCAGCATGAAGGGCAGTGGCGTGCCGATGGCCTGCGCGCCAAACCCGGCGAGACCCGAGAGCGCGAGCAGCGCGAGAGTGGTCAGGATATGCGGCATGCCCCTCTTGAACCACCCCGCGCGGGCGGGGGCAAGGGGCTCAGGCGAAGGTCACGTGACGGTCGAAGGGCATTTCGCGCAGCCGCGTGCCGGTGGCGGCGAAGATCGCGTTGGCGAGTGCTGCCGGGGCCGGGGGCACGGGCGGCTCACCGATGCCGCGAATCTTGTCGGCGGTCTCAAGCCCGCGCACCTCGATTTCGGGGCATTGATAGAGACGCATGCCCGGATACTGATCGAAATTGCGCTGTTCGGCTGCACCGTCTGCATAGGTGACCTGGCAGTTCATCGCGTGGCCCAAGCCGAAGATCACGCCGCCCTTGACCAGCCCGTCGAAATTCACCGGGTCGATGATGCGGCCGACATCGGCGGCGACGTAAACCTTGTCGAGGCGGATGCCGTCCTCGGTATCGCTGACCTCCACCACCTGAGCGCAGGGCACCCCGAACGAGAGGCAATAGGCGACGCCGCGCCCCGCGCCGGGGTCCATGGCGCTGCCCCAGTTCGACATCTCGCCCACCGCCTCGAGCACCGCGCGCGACGGGGCGTGGGTGCATAGGCGCAGGCGTTCCTCCAGCGGGTCGGCCCCGGCGGCGTGAATGAGCTCATCGAGCAGGCAGTCGTGGAAAAATCCGTTCGATGACGCCCCGACCGAGCGCCAGCTTGAGATCGGCGCGAGTTCCGGCGCGCGGTAGCCGGTGACGCGGTAATCGGGGATGGCGAAGGGCTGATCCCAGGCGCCTGCCACGATCTGCAGGTCGGGCCCCGGCGCGGGGATGTTCTGACGGCCCATCTGCGACGAGAGCACTGAGGGCATGGCGATGCCCAGGTCATAGGCGGTGACGCGGCCGTTTTCGACCCGCCCGCGCCCGCGCGCCATGGCGATCTGGCGGGGGAAGTCATGCGCCATGTCCTCTTCGCGCGAATAGGTCAGCTTGATCGGGCGGCCCGGCATTTCCATGGCGATATGGGTGGCGTGGCGCACCACGTCATCCTCCAGCCGGTGTCCGAAACTGCCGCCGATCATCTCTGCGTGGACGTGGATGCGGTCGCGATCGAGCCCGGTGATCCGGGCGACGTTGGTCTCGATGAAGCGCGGCACCTGTGTGCCGGTCCAGATATCTATGCGCTCGGGCGTGTAGCGCACGGTGGCGCTGAGCGGCTCCAGCGGGGCATGGGCGAGGTAGGGCGCGCGGTATTCGACCTCGATCTCCGCGCCGCCTGCCAGTGCGGCCTCGACATCGCCCTCGTCGCGGAATTGGCTGTCCTGTGCGTCGCGCGTGAAGCTGTCCGACAGCGCCTGCCAGTGATCTGCCATGTCGGCGGGGTAGGGTGCTGCGGCCCAATCGCAGGTGATCGCCTCGGCGGCGCGGATGGCGCGCCATGTGTTGTCGGCGATTACCGCCACGCCGCCGGGGATTTCGACGATCTTCTGCACGCCGCGCATGGTTCGCGCCTCGGTGGCGTCATAGCTGGCGAGCGCCGCGCCTTGACCGGGGTTGAGCCTGATCGCGGCATGCAGCATCTCGGGCTGGTCGATGTCGATGCCGTAACCCTGCGTGCCGGTGGATTTGGCCACGATATCAATGCGCTGCATCGGTTTTCCGAGCAATCGCCACTCGGACGGGTCACGCAGGGTGACATCGGTGACCGGGTCGGTCTGCGCGGCCTCTGAGGCAAGGCTCTGATAGCTGAGCCGTGTGCCGTCGGGCAGGATCACCGCGCCAGTCTCGGTGCTGAGGGCGGACCGCTCCACCCCGTGCAGCCGTGCGGCCGTGGCCTTGAGCGTCTCGCGCGCCACCGCCCCGGCATGGCGCAGCTTGTCATAGCCATCGGGCACCGTGGTCGAGCCGCCGGTGATCTGCATGCCGAGGAATTTCATCGGCGCATCGGCGAGGTCGCGCACAGTTTCGGCGAGCCAGCTATCGTTAGTGGCGCGGAACGGCACCGCGTCGCCTGCGAGGGCGGTGTTGTAATAGGCGGGGCTGGGCGGGCCGAAATCGGTCTCGATCTGATCGAGCGAGACGTCGAGTTCCTCGGCAATCAGCGCGGCCTGTACCGAGACCGCGCCTTGGCCCTTGTCGGCGCGCGGCGTGATCAGGGTGATCGCGTCGGAGGTGATCCTCACGTAAGGTGTGAGCGCCGCCGCGCCCTCGGGCAGATCGGCGAGCAGGGGGTTGGCATAGGGTGTCTTGTAGCGCCAGAGCCCGAAGGCGACGCCGCCCGCGATGGCGACTGAGCCGATCAGGAAGGAGCGGCGGGCGATGGTTTTCACGCGTCCCATCTCAGGCCCCTTCGTTCATCGACTTGGCGGCGGCCTTGATCGCGGCGCGGATGCGCGGATAGGTGCCGCAACGACACAGATTGCCGGACATGGCGTCGTCGATGTCCTCGTCCGTGGGGTCGGGGGTCTCTGTCAGCAGACTCGCGGCCTGCATGATCTGGCCGGACTGGCAGTAGCCGCATTGCGCCACCTGTGCGTCTATCCATGCGGCCTGTATCGGGTGCGGAGCGTCGGGCGTGCCGAGCCCCTCGATCGTGGTCACCGGACCCCAGACATCGCCCACCGCCACCTGGCAGGAGCGCACGGCCTGGCCGTCGATATGCAAGGTGCAGGCCCCGCATTGGGCGATGCCGCAGCCGTATTTCGGGCCCTTGATGCCGAGCACGTCGCGCAGGGCCCAGAGCAGCGGCATCTCGGGTTCGAGATCGTCGAGAGAGTGGTCGGCGCCGTTGACGCTGAGTTGCATGGGGCAGGCTCCTTTCGCGCGGGGCGCTGGGATGGAAGATAAACCGTTCGGTTCAGGTGTAAAGCGGGATTTGGGGGAGGGGTGGCATGGGCTTGAACTGCCATTGGAGTTCAGTCCCAATGCGCGGAATCAAGGTGCTGCAGGCACCGCCGCGCAGCGCCCGACCGCCCCCCGGGCGGGCGCTTTTGCAACGTCACAAACCCGCGCAATCGTTGCAGTATTTGGCTGCCATAAAGCGCATCCCACTAAGGTTGCAGCGCCCACCCGCGGTCGGGCACCGCGCGGCTTTCCCCTGAAATGACGACGGCAGCTCAAGGCCAAAATCACCACCGAAGACCCGGACCAGCCAAATCAGATCGGCAGGTACGCCACCGTCTCGCCCGCGTTTCGCGCCGGGTCATGCGGGGGGCGCACCAGGAGCGCGTCGGAATGGGCGAGGATGCTGAGCAATGAGCTGTCCTGCTTGTCCTCGGCGATGAGGCCCGCATCTGTGAGCCGGGCGCGCATGTAATGCTCGCGCGGGCCGTTGGCGGGCAGGGGGGCGGCCAAGACAGTCTCGCGGCGTGGGGCTGGCCCCTCGCCCATCCCCAGCATCTTGTCGATCATCGGTGCGACAAAGACATGGCCGCAGACCATGGCCGAGACCGGATTGCCCGGCAGTCCGACCATCGCGGCCCCACCCATGCGACCGGCCATCAGCGGTTTGCCCGGCCGCATCGCGACCTTGTAAAAGGCGCGGTCCATGCCGAGATCACCCGCCACGCGGCCCACCAGATCGTGATCGCCGACCGAGGCCCCGCCGATGGTCACGATCAGGTCCGCGCCCTCGGCCAGCCCGAAGGCGGTGGTGAGCGAGGCCACTGTATCGCGGGCAATCGGCAGGATGCGCGCCCGCGCGCCGCGCGCCTCGAGCAGCGCCTTGAGGCCGAAGGTGTTGGAGGCGATGATCTGATCGGGGCCGGGGGCCTCGCCGGGCATGACCAACTCGTCACCCGTGGAGATCAGCGCCACCTGCGGTTTGCGCCGCATCGGCACCGACGCGATGTTCATCGAGGCCATGAGCGCGATATCGGCGGGGCGCAGCGTGCGCGGGGCGGTGATGCTCTGGCCTTGCCGGAAATCGCAGCCAAGGGGGCGGATATGGTCCTTGGTGCCGATATCCGCGCCGAGGGTCATGGTGTCGCCGTCGCGCGTCACGTCCTCTTGGATGATGACGCGGGTCGCCCCCTCGGGCAGGGGCGCGCCGGTGAAGATGCGGACCGCCTCACCTGCGTTGACGGCGCGATGAAAGCCATGCCCCGCCGCCGCCTCTCCGATGACGGTGAACCGCGCGCCGGGTGTGGCCTCGTCGCCGCGCAGGGCGTAGCCATCCATCGCCGAGGCGGAAAAAGGCGGCTGATCGCGCCGTGCGGTGACGTCGCGCGCGAGGATGCGGCCCGAGGCCTCGGCCAGTGGCACCTCTTCGATCTCAAGCGGCTCGACGAGGGCGAAAAGATGCGAAAGGGCGGCGTCGACCGTGATCATTGCGCCTGATACCGGCCTGATTTTCCACCATCTTTCAGGATCACGCGAATGCCGCCGATTTCCATGGCCTTGTCCACGGCCTTGGCCATGTCATAGACCGTGAGCGCGGCCACCGAGACCGCCGTCAGCGCCTCCATCTCGACGCCGGTCTGCCCGGTGGTCTTGACCGTGCCCTCGATCCGCACACCGGGCAGGTCGGGGTCAAGCGTCAGCTCCACCGCCACCTTGGTGACGGGAAGCGGATGGCAGAGCGGGATCAGGTCGGGCGTCTTCTTGGCCCCCATGATGCCCGCAAGCCGTGCGACCGACAGAACGTCACCCTTCTTGGCGCGACCTTCTACAATGATATCATAGGTTTCGCGGGCCATCTTGATGTGCCCTTCCGCGACGGCCACACGTGGCGTCACGTCCTTGTCGGACACGTCGACCATATGGGCGTGACCCTGACCGTCGAAATGCGTCAGATCGCTCATCAGACGCCGCCCGCCTTCATCGGGTTGGCCAGAAGATCGCGGGTGGCCTGTGCGACGTCCTCGGCGCGCATCAGGGTCTCGCCGATGAGGAAGCTGCGCGCGCCGTAGCGCGCCATCTCGGCCAGATCGTCGGGGTTGGACAGCCCGCTTTCGCTGACGATCAGACCGTCGGGCGCGACGAATTTCGCCAGCTTGCGGGTGGTGTCAAGCGAGGTCTCGAAGGTGTTGAGATCGCGGTTGTTGATGCCGATCATGTTGGAATTGAGCGTGTGCGCGCGGTCAAGTTCCTCGCGGTTATGCACCTCGATGAGCGCGTCCATGCCCCAGCGGGTGGCGGCCTCTTCCAGTTCCAGGGCCTGCGCGTCCGAGACGCTGGCCATGATGATCAGGATGCAATCGGCGCCCCAGGCGCGTGCCTCGGCGACCTGATAGGGGTCATACATGAAATCCTTGCGCAGAACCGGCAGGTCACAGGCGGCGCGGGCCTGCCCAAGATATTCGGGCGCGCCCTGAAAGCTGGGCGTGTCGGTCAGCACCGAGAGACAGGTGGCCCCGCCGCTCGCGTAGGCGTCTGCCAGGGCGGCGGGGTCGAAGTCTTCACGGATGAGGCCCTTGGAGGGGCTGGCCTTCTTGATCTCGGCGATGAGGCCATAGCCGGTCTTGCTGGCCTGCAAAAGCGCGTCGCCAAAGGGGCGCACCGGGGGTGCGTCGCCGGCCTCGGCCTCGATCTCGTCCTGCGGGCGGGCGGCCTTGGCGGCGGCGATCTCCTCCAGCTTGTAGGTCTTGATCTTGTCGAGGATGGTGGGGGTGGTCATGCGGCCTCCGATGTGAGTTTCGCCAGAGCGGTGAGTTTCGCGCGCGCGGCCCCGCTGTCGATGCTTTCAGCGGCCATGGCGACGCCTGCGCGCAGATCGGGCGCGCGTCCCGCGACGGTGAGTGCGGCCGAGGCGTTGAGCAGAACTGCGTCGCGATAGGCGCCGGGCGCGCCGTCGAGCAGCGCGCGCATCGCGCGGCCGTTTTCCTCGGGTGTGCCGCCAAGGATGGCCTCGAACGGATGCACGGGCAAGCCGAAATCCTCGGGGTGCAGTTCGACCTCGCGGATGCTGCCGTCTTCCTCAAGGGCGGCGACCCATGTGAGGCCGGTGATCGTCATCTCGTCGGTGCCGTCGGAGCCATGCACCAGCCAGGCGCGCTCTGACCCCAACTGCCCCAGCGTCTCGGCCATGGGCCGGATCAGATCGCGCGAGAATGCGCCGGTGAGTTGACGCTTGACGCCTGCCGGGTTGGTCAGCGGCCCGAGGATGTTGAAGATCGTGCGGGTGCCCAATTCTGCGCGCACCGGGCCGACATGGGCCATCGCGGGGTGATGCATCGGCGCCATCATGAAGGCGATGCCGACCTGCGAGAGCGCGCGTTCCACCACTTCGACGCCGACCATCACGTTGAGGCCCAACTGGCTGAGCGCATCCGCCGCGCCGGATTTGGAGCTGAGGTTGCGGTTGCCATGCTTGGCCACCGGCACGCCCGCGCCTGCCACGACGATGGCGGTCGCGGTTGAGATGTTGAGCGTGCCTTTGCCGTCGCCGCCGGTGCCGACGATGTCCATCGCACCCTCGGGCGCGCGGACCTTGTTGCATTTGGCGCGCATCACGGCGGCGGCGGCGGCGTATTCGTCGACTGTTTCGCCCCTTGTGCGCAGGGCCATCAGGAAGCCGCCGGTCTGCGCCGGGGTGGCCTCGCCCTCAAAGAGGATCTGGAACGCGGCTTCGGCCTCTTGTCGGCTGAGCGCGCGGTCGGCGGCGGCCCCGATCAGCGGTTTCAGCCGGTCGCTCATGCCGGGACCTGCATCAGGTTCAGGAAATTCTGCAACAGCTTGTGGCCGTGCTGCGAGGCAATCGATTCGGGGTGGAACTGCACGCCGTGGATCGGCAATTCGCGGTGCTGCAGGCCCATGATCGTGCCGTCCTCGAGCTCTGCCGTGATTTCCAGACAGTCGGGCAGGCTGTCGCGTTCCACGACCAGCGAGTGATAGCGGGTCGCCTCGAAGGGCGAGGGCAGACCGGCGAAAACGCCTTTTGCGGAGTGCTGGATATGGCCCATCTTGCCATGCACGATTTCGGAATGGCGGATAACCTTGCCGCCGAAGGCCTGCCCGATGGTCTGATGCCCGAGGCACACGCCGAGCAGGGGAATCCCCGCCTCGGCGGCGGCCAGGGTGAGCGGCAGGCAGACGCCCGCCTGATCCGGGTCGCAGGGGCCGGGCGAGAGCAGGATACCGGCAGGGCGCATCGCCATCGCGTCCTGCACATTGAGCGCATCATTGCGCATCACGCGGGTTTCGGCCCCCAATTCGCCCACGTAATGGACGAGATTGTAGGTGAAACTGTCATAGTTATCGATCAACAGCAGCATTTGCGCCTGTCCTCATGCAAAGGGGGCTGGAGGCCGAGGGCCCGGTCGCGGTATACTTGTTCAGGCTTGCGCGGCACCGTCAAGGGGCGCTAGGCCGGTAATAAGGTAAAACAGGCGGATACGGGGGCAAAGGCAGTGGCACGCGGACTATTTGCGGGGATGATCACCGGCACCGTCGTTTCGGGGCTGGTGCTTGGGATGGCATCGGTTCTGACCGAGGTGCCGGGCGCGAAGGCACCCGAGGCGGAGACGGTCGAGGTGACACCCGGGTCGGGGTTCGATCTGCGGCGCGAGGATCGGCAGGCGGCCCTGCCGGATGTCGAGGACAGCCCCGAGGCGACGGGCGCGCCGCAGGTGGTTGCCCCGGAGCCCGATGATCTGTCATCGCTCAGCGGGGCGGATACCGCCCCGGCGCGGGCCCCGACCACCGGCAGTGACGTGGATGCGCTCGGTGCGGCGCCCGAGGCGTCGGGCGGTACGGGCGGTGTCGCGGTCGAGAGCGATAGCCCGGTGCTGCCCAGCCCTCAGTCGCAGGCACCCGAGGCCCCGCAGGATGAGGGACAGGTGGCGATCTCGTCCGACCCGGCGCAGCCCCCGGCCCCTGAACCGGGCGAGACTGATGCCGGGCTGACGGGGAGTGAGACAGGTGGCGAGACCGATGGTGAGACCGGCGGTGAGACGGGCGGCGAGACCCGTAGCGCGGTGCCGGATTTCCCCGAGGAGGAAGAGACACCGACGCTTGCGCCCGATGCGACACAAGAGGCCCCGGCCCGTGACGACGCGATCACGCCGATCGCCCCCGATGAGGGACCGGTGCCCGAAGCGGTGCAGACCGCCGAAGATAGCTCCGAGACGCCCAAGACGTTGCCACCCTCGGGCACGATCAGTGACCGTGTCGAAGGCGTGCGCAGCAACCGGCTGCCCCGTATCGGGGATGCGCCGGAGACCGAGGCGACGGCGGAAGACCCCGACGAGACCCCGGCACCCGAGCGCGCGATCCTGCGCAATGCCGCCGATTTCGAGAACCCCGAGGGCAAGCCGCTGATGTCCATCGTGTTGATGGATGACGGCAGCAGCCCCATCGGTCTGGAGGCGCTTGCCAGTTTTCCCTATCCGCTCAGTTTTGCGGTGGATGCCGATTGGCCGGGCGCGGCAGAGGCCGCCGAGCGTTATCGCGCGGCGGGGTTCGAGGTGCTGTTGACCGTTGATCTGCCTGAAAGTGCTGCGGCGTCGGATACCGAGGTGGCGATGCAGGCCTGGCTTGACCGGGTGCCGCAGGCGGTGGCGCTGCTGGAAGGCGACGAGACCGGTGTGCAGGCGAGCCGTGAGGGCAGTGCGCAACTGGCCCCGATCCTTCTGGAGACCGGGCACGGGATGGTCATGCATCCCAACGGGCTTGATATGGCGCGCAAGCTGATCGGGCGCGAAGGCGTGCCGTCGGCGACGCTGTTTCGCGATTTCGACGGGCAGGGGCAGGATGCCTCGGCGATCCGCCGCTTTTTAGATCAGGCCGCGATGAAGGCGGGTCAGCAGGAGGAGGGCGTGATCATGCTGGGCCGGTTGCGCGCCGATACAATCAGCGCGCTGATGCTCTGGGGATTGCAGGACCGGGCCAATCGGGTGGCGTTGGCCCCGGTTTCGGCAGTGCTGATGGCGGGGGCTGAATAGCGCTCAGACCGGGCTATCCGAGACGAGGCGCATGCCCAGATGCGCGGGCGGCGTGCCGACGGCGCAACCGCCGCGCGCGGGGTCGCGCACCAGATAGGACATCGCCGCGACATGCTCGCCGCCGACAAAGAATGCCGGGCAGCGGGACGGGTCGGTGCCGTCGCTCGCACCTGCATAGCACTCCTGCGTCCATTCCCAGACACTGCCATCGAGATCGGCGATGCCCTCGGGCGAGGTGGTGAAACTGCCCTGGGGTTTGAGCGCCCGTGGGGCGGTGCCCTCGGTCAGGTAGGCCGAGGCCCATGTCAGCGAAGGGTCGGTGAAGATCGGATCGGGTTCGTCCGGCAGGACCGAGGCGGCCATGATGGTCCATTCCCCGGCTGTCGGCAGGCGAAACGCGTGGCCCGTGGCGTCATTGATCCAGGCGAGGTAGTCCTGCACGTCGATATAGCTCAGCCCGGTTGCGGGCGTGGTGGCGGGATCCTGATCGGCGCGGGCGCGAACGACCTGTGCGCAGGCATCCTGCGCGACGCAACGCGCCCATTCGGTGACCGTGACCTCATGGCGTTGCACATAAAGCGCGCGACCGTTTGGGAGCATCACGGGCCGGTCGGCCATCACTGGCAGAAAGATCGGATCAGGGGCGCGCTGCAAGAGCGCGCCCCCGGCGATGACCGCCGCCAGAAGGCCCAGAGCCGCAAAGCCAAGCGCGGTCTTGAGCGGGTCGATGTGAGTGGCGGCGGCGGTTGTCATGTCATGCGCTCCTCTTATGTCGCGAAGGGACGGGGTGGGACGACCTGTTCCATCAGCTGGTTGTCCCAGTCGCCCTCGACAACGAAATGCGCAGCGGCCCCCAGCATCGCGCCTTCGATCAGGTTGTGGTTGACATAGGCGTAGACGCCCGGCTGCTCGAAGGTGTACATCGCCGCCACCGCGCTGCCGCCGCGCACGAACCATGTCTCCATGCCGGTCATCGGCGCGTCGGAGAAGGATGTCTCCCAGACGAAGTTGCCATGGCCGCCGATCAGGTGCGGGCGCGAGTCGCGGTTGGCCTGATTGTGGATCATCAGAACCGTCTCGCCGACCTTGGCGCGCAGGGCGTGCTCGCCGGTCAGGGCACCGACCGCGCCGTTGAACACCGAATGCGTCGGGATCAGCGTGCGCATCGCGTCCAGGCTGTCGGCATAGTCGTCACCGGCGGCGTCATAGCTCTTGTAGTCGCCGTTGTCGTCCTTCGGCAGGTAGTAGTCCTGTTCTCCGATATAGGCGATGCTGTCGTATTTCAGCGGGTTGCCCGCGCCGTCCTTCAGCCCGTCGCGCGGCAGCACCATGACAGCACCATTCATGCCATGGGTGACGTGATAGGGGATCATCGCGCCGCCGGGGGCGCAGTGATAGGTAAAGCAGCCCGGCTTGGTCGCCTTCCAGCGCAGCACGCATTCCTCTCCGGGATAGACATGGGTCAGGCCACCGCCGCCCAGGGCCCCCGTGGAGGCGTGAAAGTCGATATTGTGCTCCATCATGCTCTCGGCGGGGTTGCGCAGGGTCAGTTCCACCATGTCGCCCTCGTGGCAGATGATCAGCGGGCCGGGGACCGAGCCGTTATAGGTCAGCGCCCAGACCGAGGCACCGGTGTCCTCGTCCACCACCATCAGCCGTTCGGTGGTTTCCATGGTGATCTCGATAAGCTTGGGGCCGCCGGTTGCGACCTGCTCATGCGCAGGCGCAAAGGGCGGTGCGACCAGGTCCTGCCGCACGCGGGTATAGCCCGAGAGATCGGCCGGTTTGGCGGTGGTTTCGGCAACCTGTTTGGCGGCGGCCTTGTGCAGATGTGTGGATGCCGCGTTGGCCTTGGTCATTCGGGGCGCGCGCGAGGCGGCCATCGCGCCTGCGCCTGCCATTGCCGCCGCACCGGCGAGCATGGAGCCGCGCAGCACGTTGCGGCGGCTGGTTGAAACGAGTCCGGGGTTGATGAATTTGGTCATGATATCCTCCATGACAATTGTGGTGCCAGGCCTCATGCCCGCGCACCGGGAAAGGGATCAGAGATTGCCGAGTTGCGCCTCGAAACGTTCCTTGGCCTTGCGGGGCACGCGACCCTCGAGGAACGTATCCGGCACCTCGACGTCGCCCACGGCGATGGTCATCACCATGCCCATGGCAAAGTGCGGCTTGCAGATGACGCCGTAGACGCCTTCGACATCGAGCGTGACGTCGAATTCCTCGTTGATCTTGCCTGCAAAGCCTTCGGCCCCCTCGGGCAGCATGCCCTTGTTGATCTCGGCATTGTGGCCCTTGTCGGCGGCCAGAAAGCGGATGGTATCGCCGGGGGCGGCCTGAACAAAGGCCGGCTCAAACACCATGCGGTCACCGTCGGCGCCCTTGTTCAGCATCTTGACCTCGAAGGTCTCGGCGAAGGCCGCGGAGCCCATCAGGGCCGCGAGGGCGAGACCGGTTGTCAGCGTGCGGATCATGTCGTTGTTCCTTTCATGTCGCGTTATTGCTTGATCTTGAGAATAGGGATTTCCGCAGGCGAAATATTGCTCTGGCGCAAACTTCGGGACGATTGATCGGGTGGGAACGCGGCATCCGGTTGTGGCGTTGCCTGCGGTTCTGTGCGATGACCCGCGCCATGACCGAGCAACCCACCCGCAAGACCCTGCCACGGCTCGACGAGAGCCTGCTGACGCATCTGCCGCCGTTTTCCCGGCTGGAGAAGCGGCAGATTCGCACGATTCTGGATCAGGCGAGTTCGCGACGCCATGAGGCCGGGGGTACAGTGTTCAACGAGGGTGATCCGGCGGAGCGGTTCTACATGCTGCTCGATGGCTATGTGCGGGTGGTGCGCATCACGCCCACCGGCGAGCAGGTGACGGCGCTGCATATTCCGGCGGGGCAGCTTCTGGGCATTGCCAGGGCCATCGGGCGCGAGACCTATCCGGCGACGGCGATGACGGCGACGGAATCCATCGTGCTCAGCTGGCCGACCAGCCTGTGGGACACGTTCGTGGCCGAGTATGACGGCTTTGCCACCGAGACCTACAAGACGCTCGGGCACCGGGTGGGGGAAATGAACACCCGCATCGTCGAACTGGCGACGCAGCAGGTCGAGCAGCGCGTGGCCAACGCGATCCTGCGGCTGATCAACCAGACCGGGCGAAAGGTCGAGGGCGGCATCGAGATCGACTTTCCGATCACCCGGCAGGATCTCTCGGAACTGACCGCCACCACGCTGCACACGGTCAGCCGTTTGCTGAGCGGCTGGGAAAAGCGCGGGCTGGTGGAGAGCAAGCGCAAGCGCATCAAGGTCTGCGACCCTCACGCGCTGGTGGTGCTGAGCCAGGGGTAGGGGGGTGGTGTTGGGGTGTCAGTGACGTGGAATTGGTGGAAGGTTGGGTTTGCGTACGGAGCAGCCATTGGCTGCTTTCAGTAATCTCACCCGGTCGAGTCAAATTGGCGCGGGGGAGGTCCCACTCCGCTTGGGGAGGACACAAAACGCCGGACCACCTGATTTCGGGTTTGTCTTCGCACTAAAACACTAGGCGTTGCGTTTCTTTCGGCACTTGAGGCAAGCGACTCCGGCGATCCCGGTCAGTAGAAGCAGGCCGCCTGCGGGCAGCGGAACCGGGGGCAAAGAGTCTTGCTGACGGATCGAGACGTCGTTGCGCTGGGTCCATGCCTCGGTCATGACAAATGACACCCCTGGGTCCAGTTCGAGCAAAAAGCTATAGCCACTGCCGCCTTCGGCTCTGGCCAATCCGCCCCCATTTGCAAAATCAGAGACGGTCTCAACCTCAAAAAACAGTCCGCTGTCGCTTGCTGTAAAACTTTGGCTTACGGTGGCCCCGGTAGCGCTGTCGTCAATAGCTTGGGAAAAGGGGGTAACTTCGGAATAGGAGACCACGGCCCCGGCCACCTGCTCGAACAAGATACTGTAGGTTAAACTGGTGCGCGCAAGACCCGCGTCGCCAATGATGTTGGCGGACAAATCTGACGCGAAAAAGCCCGCTATGTCGAATGATACCGAAGCGTTTGAGGTGTTCTCGATCAGGAACGGACGGCTAACATCAAAGAACGAAAGGCCGCTGGAGTTTATCGGGTCGGTGGCAAACAGGATCGAGGCGGTGCCACCAGTGTCAATGCTGCGATTTAACACCTGACCGTTGTTTGAGTCGGCGGATTGCGAAATGGTAACGTCCCAACTGCCTTGCGCGCCTTCCAGAGGGCTGCCTTGCAGACTGGTCGCGTCAGTACCGCTGCTGAGGAAGGGAATTGGAGGGGTGGTGAAAGGGTTGCCGACCTGGCTATTACTGATGATATTTTCATTAGTGTCGACAGAATCGACAGTGCTGCTTGCGCCGAGGGTGCGTGCAAGCAGCCCGGGTCCTACATCTGCTCCATCAATCGGATTACCATTGTTGATGCTGAAACTTGTGCTCAGGCTCAACTCGCTGAAGACCGAGACCGGCGCTGCGTGGGCGCCACTAAGGCCAATGCCAGCAGCTACAAAGAACAATTGCGCAAATAATTTCATAGAACCCTCCGGAACACGCACGGTTACTGCACCGGCAAGCATTATGCATAGATAAGTATGAGGCTCGGAAAATAGGCACGTAGGCAACATTCAAATGCCATGCAGAGCAAAATTTGGCAACGTTGCCTTTCGCGAAGCAGCAATTCGCATTGTTAGTGAAAATGGTCACTCTGAGCTCAGACCCGCCATTAGAGCGAGTTGCGAGCTTTCTGGTTCAGATTCCCATGAGGCTTGATTTGTGATTCCCTGTCTGCATGGCAGATATGGGGGTTTGAGATGGGTAAGCCACATCCTATGGCACTTCGTGAGAGGGTCGTCGCGTTTGTGGAGGAAGGGCATTCCCACCGCGCAGCAGCCGCGCGGTTTCGGGTTTCAGTGAAGTTCGTGAACGATATGGTGATCCTGAAACGTGAGACAGGTGAGCTTGAGCCGCGCCGACAAGGTAATGGCGGCGGGCATGGAAAGCTGGCCCGTCTGCGGGACTGGATCGCGGTGCGGATGACAGCCAAGCCCGACCTCACGCTGGATGATCTGGTGCTGGAAATTGCTGAGGCGCACCAGATGAC
>NZ_FOBO01000019.1 GCF_900109855.1 Roseovarius tolerans
CCCCGTGCAGCCTCGGCCAGGATCATCTTATCCAGCGTCAGATCTGAAACCGCACGCCTGAGCCGGGTATTCTCGGTCTCCAACTGCTTCAAACGTTTGAGCTGATCCCGGCTCATGCCACCATATTCTTTGCGCCATCGATAATAGGTCTGCTGCGTCACGCCAATCTGGCGCACGGCATCGGCAATCGAGCTGCCTTGCCCCTGCAACACTTCAACCTGCCGCAGCTTCAGCACGATCTCTTCGGGTTTGTCTCTCTTTCCAGCCATCTCTGCTCCTCCTGAAATGGGATAATACTATCCCAGTTGGTGGACCACTTCAGTGGGGGCGCTCCAGGGGCAGACCAGTTATTGATGCGAGCTATTGGTACAATCGTAATTTGGTCATGATAGCGAACATCGAAAGACAGTTTCTGGATCAAAGCGATCTAAGGGAAATTCATTATTACTTTGGTAAGCATCGTCCAGATAATAAAATGATCTCTCACCTAAAAATTCAGAAAATGCTAGGGATTTCAATCGGAGCGGTGATTTTGTTCTCACATTTTTGGTTTGAACTTTTGCCAATACTGTGCGGAAAAATGTCTTTCGAATTGATAACGCTAATGCCATGGGCCGCCGCAATCTTAGGTGGGCTATACTGCGTTGACATCGCCGCCAAGAAGAAGGCTAATTACGAAGAGTTTTTAACTAACTCACCTGGCAAAGATGTCGATGCGAGCGACATTAGTTATGGTTCGGGGCACGGCCACAATTAATCGTCGCCCGCTACTTCACGTTGTCTTTTGTGCCCCCTCACAACACATACCTCGACAAATCCGCCGAGCGCATCAGCTCGCCGAGGTTCTCTTCGACAAAGGCCGCATCGACGGTCACGGACTCGCCCGCGCGGTCGGGGGCGGTGAAGGAGAGTTCTTCGAACACCCGTTCCATCACCGTGTAGAGCCGCCGCGCGCCGATGTTCTCGACCGATTGGTTGACCTCCGCCGCGATGCGGGCGAGCGCCGCGATGCCGTCTTGGGTGAAGTCGACCGTCACCTCCTCGGTGCCCATGAGGGCGGTGTATTGGCGGGTGAGGGCGTTGTCGGTCTCGGTCAGGATGCGGACGAAATCGGCCTCGGTGAGGGCGCGCAGTTCGACCCGGATGGGCAGGCGGCCTTGCAGTTCGGGCAGCAGATCTGACGGTTTGGCGATGTGGAAGGCGCCGGACGCGATGAAGAGGATATGGTCGGTCTTGACCGCGCCGTGCTTGGTGGAGACGGTGGTGCCCTCGATGAGCGGCAGCAGGTCGCGCTGCACGCCCTCGCGCGAGACATCGCCGCCGCGCGCGTCGGATTTGGCGCAGACCTTGTCGATCTCGTCGAGAAAGACGATGCCGTTCTGTTCGACGGATTCGAGGGCGGTGCGGGTGACGGCCTCATCATCCAGGAGCTTGTCGGCCTCCTCGCTGACCAGCAGATCGTGGCTGTCGGCGACGGTGATGCGCTTGGTGGTGGTGCGGTTGCCCAAGGCCTTGCCGAAGATATCGCCGAGGTTCATCATCCCCATCTGGCTGCCGGGCTGGCCGGGAATGTCCATCATGCCGAGGGGGTTGGAGCTGTCGGAGACCTCGATCTCGATCTCGGTGTCGTCGAGCAGGCCATCGCGGAGTTTCTTGCGGAACATCTCGCGGGTGCCCTCGCGGGCGTCTTCCCCGGCGATGGCGGTGATGACGCGTTCCTCGGCGGCGTGCTGGGCGCGGGCCTTGACGTCTTCGCGCATGTAGTCGCGGGTCTGGACGATGGCGCTGTCGACGAGATCGCGGATGATCTGTTCGACGTCGCGGCCGACATAGCCGACCTCGGTGAACTTGGTGGCCTCGACCTTGATGAAGGGGGCGCGGGCGAGTTTGGCGAGGCGGCGGGAGATCTCGGTCTTGCCGACGCCGGTGGGTCCGATCATCAGGATGTTCTTGGGGTAGACCTCGTCGCGCAGGTCATCCGTCAGCTGCTTGCGGCGCCAACGGTTGCGCAGGGCGACGGCGGTGGCGCGCTTGGCGTCCTTCTGGCCGATGATGAAACGGTCAAGCTCCGAGACGATCTCGCGCGGGGTCAGGTCGGTCATTTTGTGATTTTCTCCACCGTCAGGTTGCCATTGGTGTAGACGCAGATATCGGCGGCGATGGACATGGCCTGGCGGGCGATGTCTTCGGCGGAGAGGTCGGTTTTCTCCGCGAGGCCGCGGGCCGCTGCGAGGGCGAAATTGCCACCGGAGCCGATGGCGGCGATGTCGTGCTCGGGCTCGAGCACGTCGCCTGCGCCGGTGATGACGTAAAGCTGATCGCCATCGGTGACGATGAGCATCGCCTCGAGCTTTTGCAGGTATTTGTCGGTGCGCCAGTCCTTGGCGAGATCGACACAGGCGCGTTGGAGCTGGCCGGGGGTGGCCTCGAGCTTGCTTTCGAGCCGTTCCAGGAGGGTGAAGGCATCCGCCGTGGAGCCGGCAAAGCCCGCGACCACGTCATAGCCGCCGGGCGAGAGGCGGCGCACTTTGCGGGCGCTGCCCTTGATCACGGTCTGGCCGAGGCTGACCTGCCCGTCGCCCGCGACGACGACCTCACCGCCCCTGCGCACACCGATGATGGTGGTGCCGTGCCAACCGGGAAAATCGCTCATGTTAAGGCCTCCGTTCTGGTCCGCCCTATATGGAAGGCGGCAGAGATGGGTGCAAGGGCGGGCTTACCCCAGCAGGTCGCGCGCCACGCGGTGAAAGATCTGCGCGCCGATAGGGATGAGATCGTCGGGGAAGTCGTAATCGGGATTGTGGAGTGCGGCGTGATTGGTGCCTGCGCCAAGGAACAGCATGGCGGATTTTGCGTGCTGGCCGAAGCGGCCGAAATCCTCGGAGGCGCGCATCGGCAGGCCGCTGTCGTCATGCGCGATGTTGAGTGTGTCGAACGCGTTGCGCAGGATTTGGGTCGAATCCGGATGGTTTTCGCAATGGGCGAAAATGTCGTGATAGGTAGTCGTGTGGGTCAGGCCATGCACCTCGACCATCTCCTCTACCAGCGTTTCGGCGGCCTCACACAGCGCGGCCATGCGATCATCGGTCAACGTGCGCAGCGTGACGTAGAGCGTGGCCTCGCCCGGGGCGATGCCGAAGGCGGGCGCGCCCATTTGGGCATGAGTCACAGTGGCGAGGGTGAAATCCGTATCCTGCGGCGTGCCGTGGCTGAGCGCGGTCAGTTGCGGCATGAGGCTGCTGAGGGCGGCCATCGGCGAGGTGCCGTTTTCGGGCTCTGACGCGTGGGCGGATTTGCCGGTGAGGGTGACGGCCATGCCGCGCGAGGCGCAGTTGACCGGGCCGGGGATGAGGCCGATATGCCCCAGAGGTAGGCCCGGCATGTTATGCAGGGAAAAGGCGTAATCGGGTGTAATAGTCTCGAATTGCGGATCGGCCAGCACGGCGGCGGCCCCTGCCCCGGTTTCCTCGGCAGGTTGAAAGAGCAGCACTGCGCGGCCGCGTGCCGGGCGCTGTCGCGACAGGAGCCGGGCAAGCCCCATCAGCACGGTCATATGCCCGTCATGGCCGCAAAGATGGCCCTTGCCGGGACGGGTCGAGCAGTGTGGCAGATCGCCCTGCTCTTCGATGGGCAGCGCGTCGAGTTCGCAGCGGAATAGCACCGTCGGGCCGCTCTCGGCCCCGGCATAGACCGCGGCCACACCGTGACCGCCGAGACCGGTCAGCAGGGTATCGGGCGGCGCGGCCTCTAGCGCCGTGGTGATGCGGCGCGCGGTCTCGCGCTCCTCGCCCGAGATCTCGGGGTGGCGGTGCAGATCATGCCGCAGCGCGATCAGCTCGGCGATATCGGAATTGGTCAGGGTCATGCGGCGATCATGCGTGTTTTGCGGGCAAAGAAAAGGGGCCGCGCGCTGCGCGACCCCAATCCACGAGGTGTTCTGAAGGGGTCAGATGCTGTCTTCGATCCAGCTTTGCAGCGCGGCCTTGGGGGCGGCGCCGGCGCGGTTCGAGATCACTTCGCCATTCTTGAAGATGAAGAGCGCCGGAATGCCGCGCACGCCCATGGCGACGGCGGAATTCGGGTTGCTGTCGACATCGACCTTGGCGACCTTGATCTTGCCTTCCATCTCGGCCGCCAGCTCTTCGAGGGCCGGGCCGATCTGCTTGCAGGGGCCGCACCATTCGGCCCAGAAATCCACCACGACGGGGATATCGGAATTCTTCACCTCGGCATCGAAGGTGTCGTCGGTTACGGCAACGGTGGCCATGTGCATGTCTCCTAGCGGTCAGGGTTTCGACGCTGAACCTATGGAGCCGGACGGGTCGCGTCAAGCGATCCCGGCGGAATCGAGGGCCGCGCTCACGCTCTCGTGCGGCAGGCGCATGAGGGTGGCGGTACGGGTCCAGAGGATCGCCGTCTCGATGCGCCGGTTGGGGTAGAGTTGACCCAGGGCGTGGGCATAGGCGCCCATCTGCCGCAAGAGGCCGTCGGGACAGTCGGCCACGGTGTCGGGAACCATGGCGTTGGTCTTGAAATCCACGGCCAGGACATGATCGGGGGCGAGGATCAGCCGGTCGATGACGCCATGCAGGCGGGTGGTGCGAAGGTCGGCGGTGATCGTCACCTCGGTCAGGGCATCGGCGGCGAAAAGCGGGGCAAGGCCGGGCCGGGTCAGGACCTTTTCGGCCTCGGCCAGCAAGAGCGCAAGCTCTTCGCCCATTGCCGCATCGGGGCCGTTGGAAAGGAGGCGGGCCGCTGTCGCTGGCCAGTCGGGGGCGGGCACTTGCGGCAGGAATTCGAGCAGGCGGTGGACCTGACGACCCCGGCGCTTGGCGGCGTCCTCATCGAGGCCGCGTTCACCGGGCAGGGCCTTGTCGCCGCCGAGATCGGAGGGGCTGAGCGTCTTGACGCGGTCGGGCGCGGGCGGCGCTGTCCGCTCGAAAACAGGTGCGAGGGGTGGGATGCTGTGCGTTTGATCGTTACTTGATTGTGTCTCTGTTTCAGCCCAAACCCCGTGTTGCAGGCGCAGGCCGGGCCCTTGCGCAAAGCTGTGGGCGGTGGCCCCTGCCGTCTCCATTCCGCGCGCGACCTTTTCATACCAGGTGTTGCCGCTTGATCCGAGATCACCATGAGCCGCGACGATCAGCCATTTCTCGGCCCGGGTCATCGCGACATAGAGCAGGCGGTCGCGCTCGGCCTCTTGCGCGGCGCGGCGCTGATCGACGGCGTCGCGGATCTCGCCGGGCATGTCGGGGGCAAGGCCGGTCCAGAGCGGCACGTCATAGGGTGCGACGATCTGTGGCGTGGGCGAGGCGCGCCAGGCGCCGGTTTCGGGCAGGATGACCACCGGCGCCTCCAGCCCCTTGGCGCCGTGCACGGTCATCACGCGAATCCGGTCGCTGGCGCTGTCCATCTGGCGCTTGATCTCCAGATCGTCGGTTTCCATCCAGACGAGGAAGCCGGTGAGGCTGTCGACGGCGCGCTGTTCATAGGCCATGGCCTGCGACAGGAGCGCGTCGATCCCGTCCTCGGCCTCGGCCCCGAGGCGGGCGAGAAGTTTGCGCCGCCCATCATGGCGGGTGAGAATGCGCTCGATCAACTCGTAGGGGCGGAGGAAGTCGACGTGGTTGAGCAGGTCGTCGATGACCTCCAGCACGGCAGGAAATTCCGCACGGCGGTCGCGCAGGGCCTGCCAGAGATAGCGCTGGGTGCGGCCTTGGGCGAGGTCGTATAACTGCGTCTCTGTCCAACCGAAAAGTGGCGATTTCAGTGCGGTGGCGAGCGAGAGATCATCCTCGGGCGTCGAGAGAAAGGAGAGAAGCGCGGCGAGATCGCGGACTGCGAGTTCCGCACCGACCTTGAGGCGATCGGCTCCGGCGATGGGCAGGCCCTGCGCCTTGCATTCGCGGATGATCTCGTGAAAGAGCGTCGAGCGGCGGCGCACGA
The DNA here is from genome assembly GCF_900109855.1 of Roseovarius tolerans. GTDB lineage: Bacteria > Pseudomonadota > Alphaproteobacteria > Rhodobacterales > Rhodobacteraceae > Roseovarius > Roseovarius tolerans. Next base: position 5,947 of record NZ_FOBO01000019.1, read on the forward strand.
GGATCAGGAAATCGCCGGGGCGGACGCGGCGAAAGCCGTCCTTGTCGGGGATCGTCTCGCCCCGGTCGAGCATGGCGCGCATTTCGGCGGCGACCTGCCGGGCTAGGATGATCGCGGGATGGTTGGTGGCCTGCACGTCCACCGGCATGTGCCAGGCGGGGGGATCTTCGAGCTCGGGCTTCTCAATCAGGGGCCAGAGATCGACGCGGCCGGGAAGGGCCTCGAAGAATGCCTTGTGACCCTCTTGGGGCGTAAAACCGCTATTTTCGCTTTGATCGAAGCAGCAATCGACGGTGGTCAGGATCGCGCGGGACGAGCGGAACGAATAGGCCAGCACCCGCGATTGCAGCGGTGTGCCGGTGTTTTCCAGCCGCGCGCCGAAGTCGCGTTGCATGCGGTCGAATTCGCGGGGGTCGGCCCCCTGGAAGGAATAGATCGACTGTTTCTTGTCGCCGACGACAAAGATCGTGCGGCGGGTGTCGGGGCGGGCACCCTGCCCGCTGGTGAATTCCTGCGCCAGCCGTTCGATCACCTGCCATTGCACCGGGCTGGTATCCTGCGCCTCGTCGACAAGGATATGGTCGATGCCGCCATCGAGCCGGTAGAGCACCCAGGCGGCGACGGCGGGATCGGTGAGCAGATCGCGGGCGCGAAGGATGAGGTCGTCGAAATCGAGCCAGCCGCGCAGTTGCTTGGCGTGTTCATAGGCGGGCAGAAAGGCACGGGCAAAGGCATGCAATGCGCGGGTTTTCTGGAGCGCGAGGACGGCGAGACGGGTCTGGCGGGCGTCCTCGACGCGCAGCATCCATTGCTCGATCTGGTCAATCACGGGACTTAGGGATTCGCGCGTGGCCTTGGTCGGAAAAGAGCCCATCTTGGCGGAAAACGGCGATTTAGCGCCGGGGCCGGTGAGGAATACATCCTCGAGGATCGGCAGGGCGCGGTGATCGAGCGCGGTGATCCGTGAGAGCTTGGCCGCGGCCTTGGTGTCGTTGGCGGAGCCTGCCTGAAGCGCCGGGATGAGGTGATCGAGCAGGGTGGATTCATTGCCAAGGAAAACGCGCGCCTCGACATCGGCCATGCTCAGCCCTTCGGGCAGATCGAAACTCTCTGCGAGATCGGCCTCGCGGACCGGGCGGGCGAAACCGCTGCGGTGGCGGGTGATCTCTGCGGTCAGATCATCGAGTGTTTCGCCGGAATAGTGCCGTGCAATGGCGTAGAGCGTGTCGGCCTGCGGGCCAGCGGCCAGATCCTCGACGATCTCGGCGCGGAGCAGGCGCGCGGTGCGGTCTTCCATCTCGGTGAACTGGGGTGAGACCCCGGCTTCGAGGGGGAAGCGGCGCAGAAGCGCGGCGCAGAAGGAGTGGATGGTCTGGATGCGCAACCCGCCAGGGGTCTCGATCGCCTGGGCAAAGAGACGGCGGGCGTGGCGCAGGGTGTCGTCGTCGATCGTGGCTTCGTGGCCCAACTCGCGCAGCGCGTCCGAGAGATCGCGATTGCCCAGCATCGCCCATGCGCCAAGCCGCTGGAACAGGCGGTTCTGCATCTCGCTGGCGGCGGCCTTGGTATAGGTGAGGCAGAGGATATGCTGCGGATTGATCCCGTCGAGCAGGAGCCGCGCGACACGGTCGGTCAGCACGCGGGTCTTGCCCGAACCGGCATTGGCCGAGAGCCATGTGGAGAGGTCAGGCCGTGCGGCATCGACCTGCGCCTGCGTGGCGGCGTCGCGCGCGGTCATTGGCCCACCCCGCTTTCATCCGGGGGATCGGTCACGTCCCATTCGCCGAAGCGGGCGAGTTGATCGTAATCGCCGCGATCCTCGGAGCTGTGCATGGCGCGGCGGGCGACATAGCCCTTATGCGGCACTGAATAGGCCGAAATCAGCTCCTTGAACTCTGACCAAATCTGATCGGGTGGCTCCTCATCAAGCGGGGCCGCGACCTCTTTCGGGGTGCTGCCCAAGCCGATGAAGGCGGCGCGCATGACCTTGACCGGGCCAATCTCGCCAAAGCCGCCGCGTTCGGCCATCGCAGCCTCGAGCAGCAATTGCTTGTCAAAGCTCTTTTGCTCCTTGGCGGTGGGTGGCGTGCCGGTCTTGTAGTCATAGATATACATCCGGCCATGTGCGTCGAGATCAAGCCGGTCGGCCTTGGCCGAGAGGGCGAAGCCGAGCTCAGAGATCTCGGCGCGGCCCTTTTCCTCGAACCGCGCGGGCGTGGCTTGTGCGCGGCGTTCTGCCTCGGTCTCGATGAACCAGTCGGCGACGCGTTCCAGCCGTGCGAGCCAGAGCGCGCGCGCCTCGCCCCAGGGCACGTTTTGGGCCAGAACAGTCTCTGCAATTGCGAGCAAAGCCTCGCGCGTGTTCTGGTCTGGGTGGTCGAGGGCGTGTTTGACGAACAACTCCAGAATCTCGTGCAGGACGGTGCCGCGCAGGAGCGCGTCGGGCAGCTTCATCAAGGGATCGAGCGGGCGCAGGCGCAGGACGTGGCGCGCATAGATCGCGTAGGGATCACGAATCAGGCGTTTGATTTCCGTCACGCTCAGCCGATCGGGGCGCGCGGCGATGGGGGGCGCCGGGGCCGGGCGCGGGGCGCGCGGCACCTCGCCGGGGGTTTCCAGCGCGGTGACCTGATCGAGCCACGCCTGCCCGCGGGCGCGCATGGCGGCGAGCGCCTCGGCGCCGCCCTGACCGGGCAGGCCGGAGAGCAGGTTCTGCACGCGGTTGAGCCAGCGCGACACCACGGTTTCGGCATCGTCGGAACGCACGGAGCGGGTGAGCCAGACCTCTTTCGCGGCGATGGCCTGTTGGAAATCATGCGCCGAGAGGCCGATGCGGCGCTCGGGCAGCAAGAGCCCCGCCTGATGGCGCAGCGCGCGGTTGAGCCATGGGTCGGGCTTGGGGGCCTCGGGCCAGCTGCCTTCGTTGAGACCGGCGAGAATCAGCAGATCGGCGCCCTGCACCCGCGCCTCGAGCGTGCCCCAGATCAGGATATGGGGGCGCGGATCGGTCGGGTCGCGGACCTCTTCGCCGGAGAGGATGCTGTGAAAGAGGCTGGCGTAATCCGTGGCGTTGAGCGCGCCCGCGACGCCTGCCTCGTCGCGCAGGGAATTGATGAGTTTGAGCGCGTCCTGCCCCGCCTCCTTTTGCCAGAGCGTGCCGGTGCCGTCCCCAACACAGCCATGCGCGATGCGTTCGGCGAGCGTGACATGCGCCTCGACGCGGGTGTCGAGCGGCGCATCGTCGGGCTGCGCGCGGTCGGTGAAGCACTCGCAGAGCCAATTCACCCAATCGGCCAGGAACGGGTCGGACTTGCCTGCTGTCCATTCCGTCAGGCTATCGCGGGTCGGGTAGGGCGGCCCGTTGCGGCGCAGGTGCAGTTCCAGATCGCGGGTCAGGCGCAAATGGTCGTTGCGCGCGGCCCCCTGATGGGTGAGCGGATGCTTGAGCAGGGTCAGAAGCGCCTCGGCGCTGAGCGGGTGGCGGAAGAGGTCGGCCACATGCCGCAGGAGCCGCCCGGGTGGGGAAAGGTGCAGCGGCTGACCGGCGCTGTCGTCGGGCAGGATGTGCCAGCGGTCGAGCGCGGCGGTCACCTGACGGCTGAGCGTGCGGTCTGGCGTGATGAGGGCGGCGGTCTGGCCGTCCTCGGCGGCCAGCCGCAGGCGCATCGCGATGGCGAGCGCCTCGGTGCGGGTCGATTGCGCCTCGATCAGGGTGACATCGGCCATGGCGGGGGCGAGATCGCGCAGGTTTGGCCCGTCGCGCAGCCATTGATCGGTGACCGGGGCGGGGCGCAGGGCGAGCGAGACAAGCGCATTGCGCGCGGGGTGCGGGGGAGTGTCGTCGGACCATGGTGCGATGTCCTGCGGGGCGATGCCCGCGCCTTGGGCAAACCGGACAAAGCGGTATTGCGGGTGGTCCTCTGAGGTCATCGGGTCGGCGAGCGCGTCCCAGACATGGGCGGGCGCGTCAAAGTCAAACCCAGGCAGCACCACCGCGCCTTGCGGCAGGCGGGCCACCGCCTGCATCAGGAGTTGCGTGGCCCCGCGCGAGCCGGTGGAGCCTGCGACGATGATCGGCGATTGCGGCAGGTTTTGCGCCCAGAGATCGGCCAGTCGTTCGATCACCAGACGCTGCCGGGTTTCCACGTCGGGGTTTTCGGGATCAGCCTCGAAATAGTGACGAACAATGCCCAAAAACGACTTTATCCGCGCCCAGTGGCCGGATTGATCGGTGACGTCGAGATCCTCGATCACCTGTGGTGGCACGCCTTCGCCGTGCATCTCGTCCATCAGACCGGCAAGGCTGTCGGAGAGGTCGAAGATCGCGCTGCGCGGAGCGAGGTCGGGCTGAGTGTCGAGCAGGGTCGAGATCAGTTGCACCAGTTCGAGCCGTCGGCGCAGGCGCGGCACCGGGTCTGGGATATGCGCGAGATCCCACATCTCGCCCAGATCGGTGACCAGGCTGATGCGCGGCAGCAGGCAGGACGACCCCTGATCGAAGAGGTCGCGGATGCGGCGGGCCATACGGCGGGTGTTGACGATGAGGGTAACGCGGGCGAGCGTCTCGGGCGGTTGACCGGCATGGCGGGCGCGCAGGCCTTCGACCAGCGCGCGGGGGAAATCGACGCCGGGGGCGAGGCCGAAGACGCGGGGGGTGTAGGAGGGCTCAAACATTTCGGTGGCCCAGCATCGCCTCGGCCTGCGCGATGCCCTCGGGATGGCCCACATCGCACCATTGGCCGGGATAGGGCAGGGCGCTGAGGCGGTTGTCTGCCAGCATCCGATCCCAGAGAAGGTTGAGTGAAAAGGCCGGGTCGTCGATCTCGTCCAGCAGGTCGGGTTTGATGATCTGCACGCCGGAATAAATGAGGCCGGGGCCGCGCGTGGCGCGCCGGTCCTCGGCAATCCGGAAATCGCCGGTGCCGGAATGGCCGATGGCTTGCGCCTTGGGGATGCAGAGAAGCAGCGCGTCCATGTTGCCGGGCTGCCATGCGTCGGCCAGTAGCGAAAGCGGGTTTGGACCCTGCCAGACCGCATCGGTGTTCATGGTAAAGACCGGCCCGGGGCCAAGGAGGGGCTGGGCGGCGCGCAAGCCGCCGCCGGTTTCGAGGATCTCGGGCGTCTCGTGGGAAAAGCGGATGTCACGCCCCGCCAGATGCGCGGTGATCTGATCGGGCAGGTAGTGCAGGTTGACCACCGTGCGCGGCGGGCCGTAGGCGGTGACCAGATCGAGCGCGTGGTCGATGAGCGGTTTGCCCGCCACCTGGATCAGGGGTTTGGGACGATCTTGGGTCAAAGCCCCCATCCGTGTGCCGAACCCGGCGGCAAAGAGCATGACCGGCAGACTCATGTCGCACGCTTCTCCTTGAGGCGGGTCAGGATTGCGGGGGTCGGGGCGGGGAGTGTGTTGTGCACGAGCGTGGCAAGCGGGGCGAGTGCCGGATGCGCGAGGTCGCGCTGCAAAAGGCCCCAGACGCGGGGGATGAGGTCGATGTAATGCGCCTTGCCATCGCGCAGGCAGAGCCGGGCGAAGACCCCGAGGATGCGCAGATTTCGCTGTGCGCCAAGCGTGTGATAGGCGGTGGTGAACCTGTTGGGATCGACTTCAGCGGCGGCGATGTAATGGGCGACCATCGCGGATTCGGTGGGGGGGGCGACGTCGCGGCGGGCGTCCTGCAGGACCGAGACCAGATCATAGGCGCGGTGGCCGCGCATCGCGTCCTGAAAATCGAGCAGGCCGACGCGGGCGGTGCCTGTCCGCTCCGTCAGCCAGAGCAGGTTTTCGGCGTGATAGTCGCGCTGAATGAGCACGTCTGTTTCCGGGGCGTGGAGTTGGAGCAGATCGTGGACCGTGGTGTGGAACTCGGTGCGCGCGGGGCTGTCCTCGTCGGTGGCGCCCTTGAGGTACCAGTCGAAGCTGAGGGATGACATGTCGGCCATGACCTGCGGGGAATAGGGCGGCAGGTCGGCGGGTGGGGCGTGGTGGTGCAGCGCGGCGAGGACGTCAGTTGCGGCGGTATAGAGCCGCATTTCATCGTCTGGCGCGCGGTTCAGCACGCGGGCGAAGAGCGCATCGCCGAGGTCTTCGAGGATGAGAAAGCCGCGTGCCGTGTCCTCGGCCAGAATGTCGGGGGCGGAGAGGCCGATCCCTGTGAGATAGCGGGCGATGCGGGTGAAGGGACGCACATCCTCGCCCTTTTCCGGGGGGGCGTCCATCAGCACTGCGCGCGCGCCATCGGGGCGGTGCAGGCGCAGGTAGCGACGGTTCGAGGCGTCACCGGCAAGGGGGCGCGCCTCGGCGGCGTGCCAGTCGGTCGAGGCGAGGAAATCGGCCATCGCGGCGGTGCGGTCAGTCATCGGTCAGCCCCTTCAGCGTCGTCGTCCAGCGTGGATCGGACCATGTGAGCGTGAGGTGGCGCGTGTCCTCGGCCTCAGCGGGTGTGAAATCGAGGGTGAGGGCACCGGGAGGGGCCAGATCGCCGAGCCGGTCGGGCCATTCCACGAGGGCGATGGCGCTCTCAAACGCCTCGGTGAGGCCGAGTTCGATCACCTCGGTGGGGTCACTGAGCCTATAGAGATCGGCATGCCAGATCTCGCAATTGCTGCCGGGATAGGTCTGCACCAGCGTGTAGGTGGGCGAGGGCACGTCTTCGGGTTCGCGCAGGAGCGCGCGGATCAGGCAGCGGGCGAAATGGGTCTTGCCCGCGCCGACCCCGCCCGAGAGGAGCAGGACATCCCCGGCGGACAGCCTGTGGCCGAGCGCCTGCGCGAAGGCGCAGGTCGCATCGGGGCTGGCAAGGGTGAGGCTGCGGCAGGGTCCGGACATGGCCCGACACTACACGCGCCACGCCTGCCCGCAAGCCGGATCAGCCGGTGCGTTCTTGCGTCAGGGCGGCGTCTTTTGCTGCGTGATGGCAGAGCGACAGCATGGTGTTTCCTCGGCCCACCGGTATGTGCCGCAGATCGAGTTGCCCGGCCCCCTGCGCCAGTGTAATGCGTTCTGACACCGGCGCGCCGGTTGCGATCTGACGCTCCAGAATTGGCCAGAGCGTGCTTTGCGGAAAGCGGGCCTGACAGGCGCTGACGATGTCGCGCAATCGCGTGTCGGCAAGGCTGCTGTCGGGGTCGATGCCCAGTAGCGTACCGAAGCCCGCATTGCAAAACATCAGGCGGTGATCCGGGGACAGCACGGCAATCGCCGCATCGAGATTGTCGATCACGGCCTGTCTCAGGTCCATCTCGCTGCGGTGATTGCGCGCCTCCGAGACTTCAAGGCTGATATCCTCGAACAGAAAGGCCACGGCCCCGTTGGGATGCGGCCGCCCGGTGATGCGATAGGTCTGCCCGGTCGCAAGGCTCCAGCAGTCTTGATAGAGGCCGCCGCGCGCGGCGCTGACCATATCGTTGATCTGGCTGCGCCAGTTGGCGTAATTCTTGGGCTCCGGCATGACCTGTGCGTCGCGCAGCATGTCGAAAAAGCTCATGACATTGGGACGGGCGCTGAGAAAACCGGCCGGCAGCCCGGTGAGGTCAATCAGGGCCGGATTGAACAACGCCAGCGATTTTGCGCGATCGAACACCGCCAGCCCGGTCGGCAGATCGGCGAAGGTGCGCCCCAGGGTCTGCACGAAATCGCGCTGTGCGGTTTCGGCGCTGACGAGGGCGGTGATGTCGCAGGCGTAAAACGCGTGTCCCGCCTGCATGTGGGTGACGGTGAGATCGAACCAGCGATCGGGTGCGTTGCCGTCCGCATCGGGGAGGCTGATGCGCTGGGTTCGGGTGTCCGTCGGTTCGGGCAGGGGGCCGAGCGCGGCGCTCATCCGGGTGATGCTGTCGGAGGGGAACGCGCCGGCGGCGTCGTTCTGCCAGATCAGGTGGCCATCCCGGCCCAGAATCCACACCGGTTGCGGTGCCGCATGCAGCGCCGCCTTGGGCACATCCAGCACCATCAGGCGGCGTCGTCCCTCATGCAGATGTGCGGGGCAGGACGGCCCGCCCTCGTGCAAAGTGGCGCGCAGGCTACGGGCGCTGGCCTGCAGTTCGAGCCGCGCGGGATCATCCGGCAGGGTGCTGTCGAATGTCAGCGATTTGCCCGCTGTGATGCTGTGCGGATCGGTGGGCAGGGTGCCGAAGCGAAAGGCCAGCCAGTTTCGAAAGCGCGACCAATCATCATCGGCGGCATCGCTTTCGTCGGGCCAGAGGGCACCGGCGTCATGGTCGATGAGGGTCGCGCCGCGAAACAGGAAATGGCATTGCGGCGCGGCGGGCCGGTCGGGCCGGGGCCGGACCGGGTTGGGCAGCAGCCCCGCGAGCCAGATCACAGCGAGCGATAACAGTGTCGCCCCAGCGAGGAGGGCCGCGATTTCCGTGATCGTCATCGTCGCCATCAGGCACCTCGTCGAGCCGTTTCCGACAAGGGTGGCGCAAACTGGTTAAGACCGTCTTAACGTCGATCCGTCAGCCGCGAATGGGCTGGTTTTCGCCCAGCGCGGGCGTATCGGGCACCTCGAAGGCCTTGCGCGGCCATGTCACCTCGACCAGTGCGCCGCTGCGGGCGGCATCGAGCGCCTCTGCCCCCGTCGCATCGGCCCCGTTGGCGAAGGTCAGGTCGGCGCCGGAGCGTTCCAGCAGGGTCTTGGCGATGAAAAGGCCGAGGCCCATGCCTTCGTATTCCGGGCGGCGCGGCTCGGTTGCGGGGGCGCGGCGGCGGATGAACGGATCGCCGATGCGGCCCAGCATGTCAGCGGGATAGCCGCGCCCGTCATCCATGATGCGCAGGGTGATTGTGTCGTCTCCCCAGCGGGTTTCGACCCAGACATTGGCGCGGGCGAAATCCACCGCGTTCTGGATGAGGTTGCGCAGCCCGTGGATCACTTCGGGGCGGCGCAGCACGGTGGGCTGGGTCATGATATCCGCGCCGCCCGCGGCATGATCGAAATGAATATGCTTGCCGCGGTCGACATGCGGCTCCGCGGCCTCTTCGACGAGGGCGGTGAGGGGGGTGCGGCGCAGGTGCAGATCGTCCTTGCCCGCCCGCCCCATGGAGCGCAGGATATCGCGGCAGCGGTCGGCCTGTTCGCGGATCAGGAGGGCATCGTCGCGCAGCTCGGGACGGTCTTCCAGCTCTTCGGCCAGTTCCGCGCTGGTCAGCTTGATCGTCGCCAGCGGCGTGCCCAGCTCATGCGCGGCGGCGGCCACCACGCCCCCCAGATCGGTCAGCTTCTGCTCGCGGGACAGGGCCATCTGCGTGGCCTGGAGCGCGTCGGACATGGCGCGCATTTCCTGCACGATCCAGCGGGAATAGACCCCGAGGAACAGCACCGCGATCACGATGGCCACCCAACTGCCGAAGCGGAACACGTCGGGCACGCGCAGCACGAACCCGTCCTCGGTGCGCAGCGGCAGGTAGAATTGCATCAGGAGCGTCACGATCACGATGGCCATCATGCCGAGAAACGCGGTCGAGCGCCCCGACAGCGCCGAAGCGGAGACGGTGACGGGGCCGACGATCAGGATGGTGAAGGGATTGTGCATGCCGCCCGTGAGGTAGAGCAGCAGCCCAAGCTGGAGCATGTCGAAGAGTACGACGAGGAAGGTGTCCTGCTCCGACAGGCGCTTGTTCTCGGCAAAGACGAAGGCGGCGACGAGGTTCGAGGCGACCGAGACCCCGATGACCAGAAAGCACAGCCCCATTTCGAGATCGAGATGATAGACCCGGTCGGCGATGATCAGGGCGCTGGCCTGCCCGATGATCGCCCACCAGCGCAACAGTACGAGCGTGCGCAGGCGAATCCAGTTGCCCCTGTTGCGTAGTTTGAAAAGACCGGAGGAGTGATCGGTCATATCCGGGGGCATGTCCATTGCGTGCGGGGTCAGGGATGCTAGATAGAGGGAGGGTTGCACCCCGTCCACCGAAACGCAAGGAAATCCACATGACCCGCTTGATTGCCATTGCCGCCGCCGTTGTTGTTGTCCTTGGTTTGGGCGGGACCTATTACATGGTGACCGCCCGGGGTGGTGACGCGGATCAGTTCGCGCAATGCCGGGCGTCGAACGTCGCGGGCGGGGCGGCGCAGATCGGCGGGCCGTTCGAATTGGTGAGCGAGACCGGCGAGACGGTCACTGACGAAGATGTGATCGACCAGCCGACGCTGATCTATTTCGGCTATACGTTCTGCCCGGATGTCTGCCCAATGGATGCCGCGCGCAATGCCGAAGCAGTGGATATCCTCGAAGAGCGCGGCGACATGGTGAAGCCGGTGTTCATTTCCATCGACCCCAAGCGCGACACGCCGGAGGTGATGGCGGAGTTCACCGATTATCTGCATCCGCGCATGCTGGGCCTCACGGGGAGCGAAGAGCAGGTGCGCGAGGCGTCCAAGGTGTACCGCACGTTCTTTCAGGCGCGTGACGAGGGTGACGACGAGTTTTACCTCGTCGATCATTCGACGATGACCTACTTGTCGCTGCCCGAACACGGCTTTGTCGAGTTCTTTCGCCGCGATACCACCCCGGAGCAGATGGCCGACCGTGTGCAGTGTTTTATCGAGGCCAGCTAAGTGTTTGTTTTGACGGGGGGCCGGGCGCGGGCTAGAACATCTGGCAACGGCGCGTAAACAGGAGGAGCGGCATGGCCGAGGACATGCAGGACATCGGTGACGACAAGACGCTGCTTCTCGTGGACGATGACGAGGCGTTTCTGCGCCGTCTGGCCAAAGCCATGGAAAAACGCGGCTTCGAGGTCGAGACCGCTGGATCAGTGGCCGCCGGGCGCGCCATCGCCACGAACCGGCCCCCTGCCTATGCGGTGTGCGATCTGCGACTTGAGGATGGCAACGGGCTCGACGTGGTCGAGGTGATCCGCGAAAAGCGGCCCGACAGCCGGATCGTGGTGCTGACCGGATACGGCGCGATTGCCACCGCTGTCGCCGCAGTCAAGATCGGGGCGACGGATTACCTGTCGAAACCCGCCGATGCCACGGATATCACCAACGCGCTTCTGGCCAACGGGGCCGATTTGCCGCCGCCGCCGGAAAACCCGATGAGCGCCGACCGGGTGCGCTGGGAGCATATTCAGCGGGTCTATGAGCTGTGTGACCGCAATGTCAGCGAGACGGCGCGGCGGCTGAACATGCACCGGCGCACACTGCAACGGATCCTGGCGAAACGCTCGCCGCGCTGACCGTTGATTCCGGCAACGATTTCGGAATTTAATCGCTATTGTCCCTAAAAAAGGTTGTATTAACAGCCGTTAGATAGTCTGTGGCGATCTAAAAAGACGAACGGAGGTCCAATCTCGTGGGGGCGTGGCAATCATACCGGATGCGGCTTCGGCGCAAACGGGCCAAGGTGCGTGCCTTTCGCAAGCATTTCTCGATGCGGTCCGTTGTCGACCGCACCGACCGTATTCGTCCCGGCGATGTGCTGCTCTTTTCGACCATGCGGGACGAGCATGTCCGCCTGCCTTATTTCCTGCGCTATTACCGCGATCTGGGGATTTCGCATTTCCTGATCGTGGATAATGACAGCACCGATGGCGGTGCGGATTATCTGGCGCAGCAGGATGATGTATCGCTGTGGTCCACCAAGGCGAGCTACAAGCGCGCGCGCTTCGGCATCGACTGGCTCAACTGGCTGCAATCGAAATACGGGCACGGGCACTGGACGCTGGTGGTCGATCCCGATGAGTTCTTTGTCTACCCGTTCTGTGACACCCGACCCATTCGCGCGCTGACCGATTGGCTGGATACCTCGCAGGTCAAATCCTTTGGCGCGATGCTGCTGGACATGTATCCCAAGGGGCGGATCGACGTCGTGCCCTACCGCGCCGGCCAGAACCCGCTGGAGATCGCCGCTTGGTTCGATCCCGGCAACTACATGATCGAAAAGAACAAGAAATTCGGCAATCTGTGGATTCAGGGCGGGCCGCGTGCGCGCGTGTTCTTTCCCGACAATCCGAAAAAGGCGCCTGCGCTCAACAAGACGCCGCTGATCAAGTGGCATCGGCGCTATGCCTATGAAAGCTCGACCCATATGGTGCTGCCGCGTGGTTTGAACCTGACCTATGATGAATGGGGTGGCGAAAAGGCGAGCGGCATCCTGCTCCATGCCAAGTTTCTGGATACCTTTACCGCCAAGGCCGCCGAGGAACTGACCCGCCGCCAGCACTATTCCGCCAGCGTCGAATACAAGGCCTATGCCGAGATCGTGCAGCACAATCCCGAACTTTGGTGCAAATGGTCGGAAAAATATATAAACTGGCGGCAACTAGAAATCCTCGGGCTGATGTCCAAGGGGAACTGGGCATGAGCAACAGGGCAGTACACGCATGAGCGTCGGGATTATCATGCTGGTCCACACCGCCTTTGGCCGGGCCGAACAGGTGGCGCGGCATTGGGCGGCGTCGGGCTGTCCGCTGGTGATCCATGTCGACAAGGCGGTGCCGCGCAAGACCTATAATGCCTTTGTAAAAGCCCTGTCGGATATCGAGGATGTCCGCTTTGCGCCCCGGCATCGCTGTGAATGGGGCACCTGGGGGCTGGTCGCGGCCACGCAGGGTGCCGCAGAGATCATGCTGCGCGAGTTCCAGACCGTGCGCCATGTCTATCTGGCCTCGGGGTCCTGCCTGCCGCTGCGCCCGGTGCAGGAGTTGATCGACTATCTTGCTGTGCGCCCGAATACCGATTTCATCGAGAGCGCGACGACGGCGGATGTGCCCTGGACCATCGGGGGGCTGGATCAGGAACGCTTTACCCTGCGGTTTCCGTTCTCATGGCGGAACCATCGCTATCTCTTTGACAAATACGTGGCACTGCAACGCCTTGTCGGGTTCAAGCGGCACATTCCCAACGGCATCGTGCCGCATATGGGCAGCCAGTGGTGGTGTCTGACGCGGCAGACGCTGTCGGCCATTCTGGATGATCCCTACCGGCGGGTCTATGACCGCTATTTCTCCAAGGTGTGGATTCCGGACGAGAGCTATTTCCAGACCCTCGCCCGGCAATATTCGCGCCAGATTGAGAGCCGGTCGCTGACGCTGTCGAAATTCGACTACCAGGGCAAGCCGCATATCTTTTACGACGATCACCTGCAGCTTTTGCGGCGCTCGGATTGTTTTTTGGCGCGCAAGATCTGGCCCTTTGCCGACCGTCTCTACGAGGCGTTTCTGACCGATCCGGCGGGGGCGATGAAGCGCACCGAGCCCAACCCCGGCAAGATCGACCGTATTTTCGCCAAGGCGGTGGAGCGGCGTACGCGCGGGCGGCCCGGTCTATACATGCAGAGCCGCTTTCCGGTGGAGACCCGCGAAAACGGGCTGACCTGCGCGCCCTATTCGGTGTTTCAGGGGTTCAGCGATCTCTTTGAGAATTTCGAGCCGTGGCTGGCGCGGATGACCGGGATGCGGGTGCATGGCCATCTTTTTGCGCCGGAGCGGGCCGAGTTCTCGGATGGTCAGACGGTGATGAACGGGGCGCTTTCGGACAGTGCGGCGCTGCGCGATTACAATCCGCGCGCCTTTCTGGCCAGCCTGATCTGGAATACCCGCGGCGAGCGGCAGTGTTTCCAGTTCGGGCCGCGCGACATGATCGAGGATATAGAGTGGTATATCGCCAAGGACCCGAATGCGCAGGTCTCGGTGATTTCGGGGGCCTGGGCAGTGCCGCTCTTCAAGTCGAACGGCAATTTTGCCGATATCCGGCGCGAGGCGGCGCTTTTGCAGCAGGTCGAGAGCCAGCATCTCAAGGTGTTGCGGTCATCCTGGATCAAGGCGCGTGTGCGGATCTGGACCATGGCGGAATTCATCGAGGCCCCGATGGAGCCTTTGCAGACCATCATCGACGAGATCGGGCAACAGAACCTGCGCGGTCTGGCCGAGGTGCCGCGGATGTCCGATCTGACCGGGTTCGGGCAGTTCCTGCAGAACCTCAAGAATCAGGGGATGCATCCCTATCTGATGGGCGATTTCCCGGTTGAGCAGGGCACCCACAGTCCGCAGCAGGATGCGCGCAAACCCTATCTGGTGCGGTAAGAGTGAATGACAGGCCCGTTTGACTATTTCGTCGTGTTCGCGGAAATGCGCACCGGCTCCAATTTTCTGGAAAGCAATCTGAACGCGTTTGACGGGATCGAATGCCATGGCGAGGCGTTCAACCCGCATTTCATTGGCTATCCCAACAAGACCGAGTTGCTGGGGCTGACACAGGCCGAGCGAGACGAGGAACCGACGCGTCTCATTGGTGCGATCAAGGGGCAGTCGCAGGGCATCGGCGGCTTTCGGTTCTTTCACGACCATGATCCGCGCGTTCTGGATCATGCGCTAGACGATCCGCGCTGCGCCAAGATCATCCTGACGCGCAACCCAGTCGACAGCTACGTGTCGTGGAAGATCGCGCAGGCCACCGGGCAGTGGAAGCTGACCAATGTGAAACGCCGCCGCGATGCGCCGATTGCCTTTGATCCAGGCGAGTTCGAGACGCATGTGGCGACGTTGCAGGCGTTTCAGGTGTTCCTGCTGAACCGGCTACAGGCAACCGGGCAGACGGCGTTCTATGTGGCCTACGAGGATTTGCAGAGCCTTGAGGTTATGAACGGTCTGGCGCGGTATCTGGGCTGTGAGGCGCGGCTGGAGGCGCTCGACGCCTCGCTCAAGCCGCAGAACCCGGAACCGCTGGAAAACAAGGTGTCGAACTTCAAGGAGATGGAGCACGCGCTGGCCGGGCGCGACCCCTACAACCTGACCCGCACCCCGAATTTCGAGCCGCGACGGGGGACCGCCGTGCCCGGTTTCGTCAGCGCCGTGCGTGCACCGCTGATCTATATGCCGATCCGGTCGGGGCCGGAGCATGAGGTGCGCGCGTGGCTTGCCGCGCTCGATCAGGTTAGTGAGGAGACGCTGCCCACCAAGCTCAATCAAAAGGCGCTGCGCCAGTGGATGCGGCGCAAGCCGGGGCATCGGCGGTTCACCGTGCTGCGTCATCCGGTGGAGCGCGCGCACGCGGCATTCTGCGACAAGATCCTGATCAAGGGGCCGGGATGTTACCGCGATATCCGCCGCACCCTGCGCAATTTCCACAAGCTGCCGATCCCCGGCAACCTGCCCGACGAGGGTTATGATCTTGCGGCGCACAAGACGGCGTTTTTGGCGTTCCTGGAGTTTCTCAAGGCCAATCTGGCGGGTCAGACGGCGATCCGGGTCGATGCCCATTGGTGCACGCAAGCCGCAGCCGTCGAAGGGATGGCGCAATTCGGTGCGCCCGACATGATTTTGCGTGAGGACGAGATGCCGGGCTATCTTGCCGCGCTCGCGCGGCAGGTGGGCTATGCGAAACCGCCCGCGCCGCCAGAGGGGGCACCACAAGCGCCGTTTGCCCTTGCCGATATCTATGACGATGGACTCGAGGAGTTGGCGCGGACCGTGTATCAGCGGGATTATGTGCTGTTCGGGTTCGGGGCCTGGCGGTAGGGGGGTCGGGATTGGTCTTTTGCTGTCGTTGCCGCCTCCCGCGCGAAACGCACCGAAGGTGCCGCGCGATCGCCGGGCCGTCCCGCGGCCTGGCGATATGATAGGGAGCGCAACGTGTTGAGTTCAGGATGACTTGGCTGGGATAAAGTGCGGGCAACAACGGTTGCATCGCCAGTCCCCGCCCTGCGATCAAGCAGCACCTCTGACAGGGTGCGATATCCGCTCTAAGTCAAACGATCTACTTTGACCCGGCGGTGCTCACGCGGCCTGTGCCGCCTGCGCCTCGGTGACGATGGTATAGAGCGTCATCGGATCGGTGTTGGCCCGCAGCTTGGCGCAGAGCGAAGTGTCGCGCAGGGTGCGCGAGACGAGGGCAAGCGCCTTGAGATGCTCGACCCCCGCGTCGATGGGCGCGAAGAGCGCAAAGGCGAGGTCAACCGGCTGGCGATCCACCGCGTCGAAATCAATCGGCTTTTCCAGCAGTGTCAGCACGCCAACGACGTGATCGAGGCCGTCGATTCGGGCATGGGGCAGGGCGACGCCATTTCCCACCCCGGTGGGCCCCAGGCTCTCGCGTTCCAAGAGCGCCTCGACAGCGGTGCCATGCGGCACGCCGTAGGCCGATTCGACAATGAACCCAAGCTCTTGCATCAGGCGTTTCTTGCTGGTGGCACCGGACAGGAAGCGCACGGCCTCTGGCTTGAGGATCATAGGTAAGTCCATTTGTCGAGCCGCACTGACAGGCGCACTGCCGCCCGTCACCTTATATTACGGGTCAATCCAGCCGATATTGCCGTCTTCGCGGCGGTATACGACATTGACCGTCTCTTTTCCCTCTTTGCGGAAGACAAGAACCGGTGCCCCTGCAAGCTCCATCTGCATGACCGCCTCGCCGACCGAAAGAGAGGGGATTTGCGTCTCCATCTCGGCCACGATGATCGGTTGCAGGCTTTCAGGTTCCGATTCTACCTCCTCGCCGTTCGCCGCGAGGATATAAGAGGAAGCCCCGAAGAGTTCAACCGGCTCTGCACGCTCGCGATGGTGGTCTTTCAGGCGGCGCTTGTAACGTCGGAGTTGTTTTTCCATTTTCTCGCAGCAGGCGTCGAAGGCACCGTATATTTCATGCGCCTTGGCGCTGGCCTGCGCGGTCAATCCGGTGGAAAGATGCACGATCGCCTCGCAGGCGAATTCGCTCGCGTTCTTGGAAAAGATGACATGCGCGTCGGTCGGACGTTCGGCGTATTTGGCCACCGCCGCGCCCAGCTCGTCCTTGACATGCGTTTGAAGTGCCTCGCCGATATCGATCTGCTTTCCACTGATTTGATAACGCATCTTCTCTCCTTCACTTGACAGACCCGGTCCGGGCACGGCGCGCCTGCGCCGCGAACTTTCCTAGCCTCGGATGCTGATAAACGACATGTGTTTCGATTGTCCCGAGACAGGCCCGCGACGCCGGGGCCATTCGGGGAACAGCGCGATAATACAACATGTCATCCCCCAATTGACGCGCTTTCCCGGCGTCTTGTCAATCGCATTTGCGACAGGGCAGAGCGGATTTGCCGACGCGGGGCCGATCACGAAATGCGGAAGCTGTCACCGAGATAGACGCGGCGGACATTCTCGTTCTCGACCACGTCCCGAGGACTGCCCGACATCAGAACCTTGCCGTCATGCAGGATATAGGCACGGTCGACGATTTCGAGCGTCTCGCGCACGTTGTGGTCGGTGATCAGCACGCCGATGCCGCGTTTCTTGAGATCGGTCACAAGATGCCGGATATCGCCCACCGAAATCGGATCGACCCCGGCAAAGGGTTCGTCGAGAAGCAGGTATTTCGGATTCGCCGCAAGGCAGCGGGCGATTTCCACGCGCCGCCGCTCGCCGCCGGACAGGGCCATTGCTGGGGCACGGCGCAGATGTTCGATCGAGAATTCCGAGAGCAGCTGTTCCAGCCGCTCGCGCCGCCGCTGTCGTTTATTCTCGGCGATGTCGAGGATCGCCATGATGTTGTCCTCGACCGAGAGGCCCCGAAAGATCGACATTTCCTGTGGTAGATAGCCGATGCCCAGCTTGGCGCGGCGATACATCGGCAACGCGCTGACATCGCGCCCGTCGATATAGATATGGCCGCCCTCGGGATAGATCAGCCCGGCAATGGCGTAGAAGGTGGTGGTCTTGCCCGAGCCGTTGGGGCCCAGCAGCGCCACCACTTCGCCCTGGCCAAGCGAGAGCGACACATCGCGAATCACCACCCGTTTCTTGTAGCTCTTGCGCAGATGTTCGACCCGCAGGCCGCCACCATCGCTTTCATGCGCAAGGACAAGGTCGGGCTTGGTCATTGATCGTCATTGCCCGGTTGCAGCACGGTCTTGACCCGGCCCTGGACCCGCGCAGTGCCGGCCCCGGTATCGACCAGCATCGTCTCGCCGGTGATCGCGCTCTGGCCCTGCACGAGCAGGACATCGCCGCGCAACTCGATCATCCCGGTGGAGATGTTGTAATCCGCACGGGCGGCCTCGGCGGCATCCTCGCCGCTGACCAGCGTGACACCGCCGGTGGCCTCGAGCCGTTCGATCCCGGTCTGATCCGCGAGGTAGACCACAAGGACCCGGGGGGCCGCGAGACGCATTGCGCCCTGTGCGATGACCACGTTGCCGGTGAAAATCGCGGTGCTGTCGTTCTGGTTGACGTTCAGGTTGTCCGACGTCACCTCGACCGGAAGGCTGCGATCCTGCTGGGTGTTGCCGAAGGCCACCTGCGCGCCCTGCGCCAGAGCCAGACCCGGAAGGCAGGCCATCACGACCGCCGCGGCGAAAAGTTTGATCTTACCCACTGGCCTCAGTCCCCCACATCTGGCGGTTGGTATATCAGCTTCACCCCCTCGGTGAAAAGCAATTCCGCCGCCCCGTTCCCGTTCGCGTTTCGCAGCACCATCTGCCCCGCCGTCAGATCGCCCAGCGGTCCGGTCGCGGTGACGGTGTCGGGGGTCGTCGCGTTCAGCGCGTCGAGGTTCATGTCGAGGCGGTCGGTGTCGATCACGTAGCCTGTCGAGGTAGTGATCTGCACATCGCCGCGCAGTTGCGTCTGCATCGCGCGCTGATCGAATTCGGCGGCGCGGGCGGTGATGTCGACAGTGGTGCCCGCCGCGAGCCGGATTTGCGCGGTGACGGCATCTGCCGTGATCGGGCCGTCGACATCGCGGCCAGGCCGCGCGATACCGGCGCTGAAGAGGATTTCGTCGCCGGTATCGGTGACCCCGGCAAAGCTCGGGTTGGAGGCCCCCATGTCCTGCGCGCGTTTTTCCACGTCGGCCTGTGCCACCGGCACCGATTTCGAGGGATCGACGGTGCGCGAGATCAGGAACAGCGTCGATAACAAGCCCAGCGCGATCAGCGGCAGCAGGACCTTCATCCCCGCCACGACCCGCGAATAGGTGTTGTCCGCGCGCGCCATGCTCAATGGGCGAATATGTCGATTTCGGGCCAGCCGGCCAGATCGAGCCGCGCGCGCATCGGCAGGAACTCGAAACAGGCCTGCGCCATGTCGGTGCGCCCCTCGCGGGCCAGCCGCTTGTCGAGTTCCTTGCGCAGGCGGTGCAGGTAGAGCACATCCGAGGCGGCGTACTCGAGCTGCGCCTCGGTGAGCGCCTCTGCCCCCCAATCGGAGGTCTGCTGCTGCTTGGAGATATCGACGCCCAGCAGTTCCTGAAGCAGGTATTTCAGCCCGTGCCGGTCGGTATAGGTGCGGATGAGTTTTGAGGCGATTTTGGTGCAATAGACCGGTTCGGCCAGCGCGCCGAAGGCATTGTACATCGCCGCGATGTCGAACCGCCCGAAGTGAAAGAGCTTGAGCACATCGGGGTTGCGCAGCAGCCTCTCGAGGTTGGGCGCGCTGGTCTGCCCCTGGGCCACCTGCACCAGATGTGCGTTGCCATCCCCGTCCGACAATTGCACAACACACAGCCGGTCACGATGCGGGTTGAGGCCCATCGTCTCGCAGTCGATCGCCACGACGGGGCCAAGTTCCAGCCCGTCGGGCAGGTCGTTCTGATAAAGGTGGTTCGCCATCGGATATCCTTGTGTCCCGGGCGGTGCGCGGGCTGACTGTCATACGGGATCGAAATCCCGATTTGCTTAGGCCGTTTCGACGCTTGCCTCAACCCGGATTTAAGCCGCCCATGGGGGGAATTCCAGCCCAGGCCGACCGCGAGAGGGGCAAAGCGGCTTGCGGTTGGCCCGGTGCTCGGCCACAAAGTGCCGCAAGAGGAGACAGAACCCATGCCCGTGACCACCCCCGACCAGACCGAAAATCGCGCCGCCGATTACCTTGCCCGCAGGCTCTATGAGGCGGGCTGTCGCCATGCGTTTGGCATGCCCGGCGGTGAGGTTCTGACGGTGATGGATGCGCTGGCGCGGGCTGGGATCGAGGTTACGCTGGCGCGGCACGAAAACGCCGCTGCCTTCATGGCCGAGGGGGTCTGGCACCGCACCGGCGCGCCGGGCATTCTGATTGCCACGCTGGGGCCGGGGGTTTTGAACGGCGTCAACGCCGTCGCCAACGCGCATCAGGATCGGGTGCCGCTGATCGTCATCTCGGGTTGTGTCGATGCCGATGAGGCGCTGACCTATAGCCATCAGATCCTTGATCACGAGGCGGTGCTGGCGCCGATCACCAAGGCGACGTTTCGGCTGACGGCTCAGGGGGCCGACGTCATCGCCGACAAGGCGGTGGGCATCGCCACCGAGGGGCGGCCCGGGCCGGTGCATATCGACGTGCCGATTTCCGTCGCTGACATGCGCGTGACGCTGCCACGACTGCGCCGCCGCCCGGATGCGGTGCCGATGGTGCCTGCGGCGCCGGAGAAGGCGCGCGATTGGCTGGCTGGTGCAGAGCGGCCTGTGATGATCGTGGGGCTCGATGCCGTCAACGAGGAGGCGGGGGCGGTGATACTGGAGGTCGCGGAACGCCTGAACATACCGGTGATCACCAGCTACAAGGCCAAGGGGATCGTGCCCGAGACGCATCCGCTTTGTCTTGGCGGGGCGGGCCTGTCGCCTTTGGCCGATGGCCTCCTTGTGCCGCTCGTGGAGCGGGCCGACCTGATCCTTTGCGTCGGCTATGACCCGATCGAGATGCGGCCCGGCTGGCGCGAGATCTGGGACCCGGCGCAGGTCAGGGTGATCGACATCGCCGCCGTGCCCAATGATCAATATATGCATCAGGCGACGATGAATATCGTGGGGGCCTGCGGGCCGTCGCTGGCGGCGATTGCCGAGGGGGTGACGCCCCGCACCACATGGCCCGGCGGTGAGGTGACGGCGGCGCGTGACGCGCTGGCGCGGGCCTTTCCGACGGATGATGACTGGGGCGCTGCGGCCGTCATCGCCGAGGCGCGCGTGGTGCTGCCCGAGGATACTATCGCGACCGTCGATAGTGGCGCGCATCGCATCATGCTGTCGCAGATGTGGGTGACGCATCACCCCCGCTCGGTGCTGCAATCCACGGCCCTTTGCACCATGGGTTGCGCCGTGCCGCTGGCGATGGGGGCCAAGATCGCCACGCCCGAGGCCACCGTTGTCAGTTTCTCGGGCGATGCCGGGTTCCTGATGGTGGCGGGAGAGTTGTCGACCGTGGCGGAGCTGAACCTGCCGGTGATTTTCGTCGTCTTTGTCGATGCGAGCCTTGCGCTGATCGAGAAGAAGCAGCGCGAGCGGCAGATGGTTAATTTGGCGGTCGATTTTGGCCATCACGATTTCGCAGCCATCGGCCGGGCCTTTGGTGGCAATGGCGTGCGGGTGACGAACCGGGCCGAGTTGCGCGCGGCATTGGAGGCGGCGCAACAGGCCGACACATTTACCGTCATCGCCGCGGAAATCGACCGCGGCTCTTATGACAACCGTATCTGAGGAGATGCCCATGCCCGGCCCGCTCGATGGTCTCGTTGTTCTCGACCTCAGCCGTATTCTGGCGGGGCCGACCTGCACGCAGCTCTTGGGCGATCTGGGGGCCGAGGTGATCAAGATCGAGAGCCTTGGCGGGGATGATACGCGGCAATGGGGGCCGCCCTTTGCGGTGGATGCCGAGGGGCAGGCGACGGACCTGTCGGCCTATTTCATGTCCTCCAATCGCAACAAGCAATCGGTGGCGGTGGACCTGACTGACCGGCAAGTGCAGCGCATGCTGCACGATCTGGCGGGGCGCGCCGATGTGGTGATCGAGAATTTCAAACCCTCAGGCCTGCGTAAGTATGGCCTCGATCACGAGACGCTTTGTGCCGCCTATCCGGGCCTTGTCTATTGCTCGATCTCGGGCTTTGGTCAGACCGGGCCGAACCGCGACAAGCCGGGGTATGACCTGATGGCGCAGGGATTTGGCGGCATCATGTCGATCACCGGCGAGGCGGGCGAAGAGCCGATGAAGGTGGGCGTCGGCGTGGCTGATGTGGTTTGCGGGCTCTATGCCGCGACCGGCATTCTGGCGGCGTTGCGGCACCGCGATGCGACCGGAGAGGGGCAGCATATCGACCTTGCGCTGGTGGATACGACGATGTCCTGGCTGGTCAATCAGGGGCTGAACTACCTGACCTCGGGCACCGCGCCCACCCGTGCGGGCAACGCGCATCCCAATATCGTGCCCTATCAGGTCTTTGCCACCTCGGATGGGTATGTGATCGTCGCGGTGGGCAATGACAGCCAATATGCGCGGTTTTGTGACTATCTGGGGCAGCCTGACTGGGCCATCGACCCGCGTTTCGTCACTAACACGGCGCGATTGGCGCATCGCGACACGCTTGTGCCGATGATCTCGGAGGCACTGGCGGAGCGCACGATGCAGGACGTGA
Organism: Roseovarius tolerans; assembly: GCF_900109855.1. Lineage (GTDB taxonomy): Bacteria > Pseudomonadota > Alphaproteobacteria > Rhodobacterales > Rhodobacteraceae > Roseovarius > Roseovarius tolerans. Next base: position 28,251 of record NZ_FOBO01000019.1, read on the forward strand.
TCCACGGGCTGGAGGCGCGCAAGGTGCCTGTGGGGCCGGTCAACACGATCGAGCAGGCGCTGGAAAGCGATCAGGCGCAGGCGCGGGGGATGACCATCACCCTGCCCGCGCCACAGACCGCGACGGGCGAGGTGCGGCTGATTGGCAATCCGCTCAAATTCTCGCGCACGCCGGTCAGCTATCGGTCTGCGCCGCCTGCGACGGGTGCGGATACCGACGCCGTTCTGAAGCGGCTAAGGGACGATCTGTAACCTCGAATCGCGGGCACGTGATTTGCTGCGGCGTGTGGTTCCGCGTAGCCCTCGGGGTATCAACCCGGAGGTGTATTCATGCAACGATTTCTGAAACTTCTCGCAGTTCTCACTATCCTTGCCGCGCCCGCGCAGGCGTTGGAACCGCGTGAGGGCTGGGTGATCCACGACACGGCCAAGAGCTTTGCCGACCTTGTGCAGGCGGTACGTGACGCGGTGAGCGATGCCCCCGTTGCCATCGTGACGCAGGCGAGTGCGTCTGATGGGGCGAAGATGCAGGGGCACAGCATCGCGGGCAATCGGGTCTTTGGCCTCTACCGCAACGACTATGCCCGCCGCATGCTGGAGGCGAGCATCGCCGCCGGGATCGAGGCCCCGATTCGGATGTATGTGACCGAAGACGCCGACGGCACTGCGAGCCTGAGCTACAAGACGCCGACGGCGGTTTTCTCGCCCTATTTCGACGAGGGCGGCGAAAAATTGCGTGATCTTGCGTCGGAACTGGATGGGATTTTCGAAACTGTCGCGAAATCGGCCATAGCCGAGTGATCCTTGGGCGACGGGCGGCGGCCCGTTCCGCCTTTGGGCAGAAAGACGCCGATATCGTTCGCCTTATGCGGCAGCAACCCTGCCCTGTTCCCATCATATGAGTTAAACTCGAGATAACGTGTTGGTGAGGTCCGTCCCGCTTTTGTTGCGGGTGTCATACATAGCGGGCTAGCTGGAGTCTGAATGATTGCCGAAAAGGATGCCGGGCTATGCGTAATGATCAATTCGGGTACGAGACTTCCGTATCATCGCCTGTGGCCCTTGCGGCATGGGACCAGATGGTGCTGGCGTTTCTTGCCCATGCCGCGACAACGCCCGATCATCTTGGCACGGTGCTGAGCGAGGCGCCGGAATTCGCGATGGCGCATGCCACCAAGGGGCTGTTTTGCCTGATGCTGGGCAAGTCCGAGATGACCGAGACCGCGCAGCAGGCCTATCAGGCGGCGCTTGCCTGTGCGCGCGAGGGCAATCCGACGGCGCGCGAGATGGGCTATGTGCGCGGCCTTGGTGCATGGCTCGACGGGCGTCCGTCCGAGATGGTGCGCGAGATGGAAGCGGTGCTGGCGCGTTGGCCCGAGGATGCGCTGGCGATGAAGATCGGCCATGCCACCCGGTTCATCCTTGGCGACCGGCATGGCATGCGCGCCTCGCTCGAGGCGCTTTTGCCAGCCTATGACGCGCAGAACCCGGCGCGCGGTTACCTGTTCGGCTGCCACGCCTTTTCGCTTGAAGAAACCGGCGATTACGCCCGCGCGGAAACCGCCGGGCGCATGGGGCTGAGCGTTTCGCCCGATGATGCCTGGGGGCTGCACGCGGTGGCGCATGTCTTTGACATGACCTGTAATGCGCGCGCCGGGCTCGACTGGCTGGAGGGGCGCGAAGGGGCCTGGGCGCATTGCAACAACTTTCGCTACCACGTCTGGTGGCACAAGGCGCTGATGCATCTCGATCAGGGCGAGATAGACTCTGTTTTTGCCCTTTATGACCACGAGATTCGCCAAGACAAGACCGACGATTTCCGCGATATCTCCAACGGCACCTCGCTGCTGATGCGGCTGGAGCTGGAAGGCCATGACGTGGGCGACCGCTGGGAGGAACTGGCTGATATCTCAGAGCGGCGCTCTGAGGATGCCTGCCTCATTTTCGCCGATCTGCATTACATGCTGGCGCTGGTGGGCGACAATCGCGAGACGGCGATCAAGCAGATGATGGCGCGCATGCATCGTGACGCGAAGAAGACCAATGCAGGTGACCTGATGGCGCGCATGGCCAATCCGGGGCTGTCGGCCGCGACGGGGCTTGAGGCCTTTGGGGAAGGCGATTACAAGACCGCGTTCCTCAACCTTGGAAGGGCGAGACGTTCCATGCAACTGGCCGGGGGCAGCCATGCCCAACGTGATGTCTTTGAGCGGCTCACCATTGATTGCGCGATCCGGGCTGGCTTTCTCGACGAGGCCGAAACCATCCTTCAGGAACGCGCAACGCAGCGCGCCGGGCGTCTCGACAGCTATGCAAGCACGCGCCTCGACCTGATCAACGCTTCGCGCGGGAATTGGGACGAGGCCGATCGCCTGCCCGCCGAGTAACTCCGGTACGACATTTCAAAAGGAGCCGACACCGCGATGACGAGTGTTGCCGATCCGGCCATGCTACAGAGCCGCGCCAAAGAGACGGCGGCCCCGGCTGCCACGACCCGCGATATCCGGCTGGATTTTTTTCGCGGGCTGGCGATGTTCATCATCCTCTGCGCCCATACCCCGAGCAATTTCTTTACCAGCTGGATTCCGGCACGCTGGGGCTTTTCGGATGCGACCGAGATCTTCGTGTTCTGCTCCGGCATGGCCTCGGCCATCGCGTTTGGCCGCACGTTTGACCGGGCGGGATGGGCGCTGGGCACCGGGCGCGTCGGCTATCGCGTCTGGCAGGTTTACTGGGCGCATATCGGCATGTTCTTTGCCATCGCCACGCTGCTGGCGGCGTTCGATCATTTCGGCACCTTCGACAAGACCTATATCGGCACGCTGAACCTGTGGAAGTTCTTTGCCGATCCGGGGCCGCAACTGGTGGGGCTGTTCAGCCTGACCTATGTGCCCAACTATTTCGACATCCTGCCGATGTATATGGTCATCCTCGTGATGATGCCGCTGATGATGGCGCTGAGCCGGATCAGTGTCTGGGCGACGTTCGCGGCGATGGCGCTGATCTGGCTCTTCGCGCAACGCGCGGTGCTCGATACGCTGGGCCTTACGCACCTGCATCTCGGTTTCCCGGCAGAGCCTTGGTCGGACCGCAAATGGTACTTCAACCCGTTCGGCTGGCAGTTGGTGTTTTTCAGCGGCTTTGCCCTGATGCGCGGCTGGATTCCGAAACCGCCGGTGAACAAGGTCTTGATCGGGCTGGCGCTGGTGATCGTGATCGCCAATGTGCCGCTGTCGCATATCGGCATGCGGGAGTTCGGCTTTGACTGGGCGCGCGGCTGGCGCATCGACAACACCGGCCTGTTCAACAAGTCCGATTTCGGCATTCTGCGCTACGTGCATTTCCTGAGCCTCGCCTATCTGTGCTGGGTGGCGGCGGGCGATGGTGGTGCGCGGCTGAAAACCGTCGGCACGGGGCTTTTGTCGCGCGCCTGGGGTGGGCTGCTCAAGATGATCCTCAAGGTCGGGCAGCAATCGCTGGCGGTTTTCGTGTTTTCGATGGTCTTTGCGCGGCTCTCGGGGTTCGTGATGGATCAGATCGGGCGCACGACATGGAACATGGTGCTGGCCAACTGCGTTGGGTTCGCATCGTTGATCCTCGTGGCCTATTCGGTGGCGTGGTTCAAATCACATCCCTGGCGAGGCGCAAAATGATCCGGCGTGACGTTCTGAAATCGCTGAGCGCCTTTGCGCTCTTACCTCGCCTAGCCAGCGCGCAGGCGGCGCAGCCGTTTTCCGAAGCGATGCTGCTTGATCTCGCGCGCGAAGTGGCAGCAAAGCCCTATGCCAAGCGTCCGACCGTGCCGCAGGCGTGGCAGGACATGAGCTATGACGAATACCGCTCGATCTGGTTTCGCAGCAAGGATGCGATCTGGTCCGAGGCCGATAGCACGCTTGAACTCGATCTTTTTCTGCCGGGGCTCTATTTCCCACACACGGTCGAGGTGAACCTTGTCGAAGATGGCATGACGCGCACCTTGCCGTTCGATTTTTCGCTGTTCGACAAGACCGACAAGGCCCCCGATCTGCCGCTTGACGGGCATCTGGGCTATTCCGGCCTGCGCCTGCGGGCGGAACTGGAAAAGCCGGGGATTTTTCAGGAATACGCGGTGTTTCAGGGGGCCAGCTATTTCCGCGTGATCGCGCGCGATCTGGTTTATGGCCTGTCGGCGCGAGGCCTTGCGGTAGATACCGGCGGGCCGGAGGGTGAGGAGTTTCCCGATTTCACCCGGTTCTGGATCGAAAAACCCGCCCCCGGTGTCAGCACGCACACGGTGCATGCGCTGATGGAGAGCCCGTCGGTGACCGGGATTTACCATTTCACGATGCGCCCCGAGGGGGCGGAGACCGAGGTGGAGGTGCGCTGCACGCTGCTGCCGCGCGTGGCGCTGGAGAATGTGGGCATCGCGCCGCTGACCTCGATGTTCTATTTCGACGCGACGAACCGGCACCGGTTCGACGATTTCCGTGCGGCTGTGCATGACAGCGACGGGCTGAGTATTCTCAACGGCAATGGTGAAATGCTCTGGCGGCCCCTGGGCAATCCGCGCGATCTGCAAATTTCGAGCTTCGTGGACAGCAACCCGCAGGGCTTTGGCCTGTCGCAGCGGTCGCGCGCCTATTCGGATTTCCACGATCTTGAGGCGCATTACCATGAGCGCCCGAGCCTGTGGATCACCCCGGGCGAGGGGTGGGGGCGCGGCGCGGTCACGCTGGTGGAGATCCCGACTGACAAGGAGATCTACGACAATATCGTCGCCTATTGGCGTCCGCGCGAGCCGCTGGCCGAGGGGGCCGAGCACAGTTTCAGCTACGGCATGACATGGACCGGCGGCATTGAGGAGAAAAAGCCGGTGGCGCGGGTGATCGAGACCCGGGTCGGGCGCGGCTTTCCCAATGACATGCGTCAGGTGGTGACGGTCGATTTTGCCCCGCATGACGCGCTGCCCGAGGCGTATGACGATCTCGTGCTCTACGTCTATTCCAACCGGCTGGAAACCTCGGAAGGGCAGGTACAGCGCAACCCCGAAACCGGCGGTCCGCGCCTTGCCTTTTCGTTTGACCCCGGCGAGGTGACGGCGGCTGAAATCCGGGCGCAGCTGTTCCACGAGGGGCGCGGCGTGTCGGAAGTGTGGCTCTACCGATGGACCGCCTGACCCCCTTTCCCGGTGCGGCACATATGCCGCCGCCTGCCGCTCTGGATCACCCGATCCAGAGCCTGAACCGGGTGCATCACGACCCCAACGCGCCCGCCTGGCGACCCAATCTGAATTACTGGTGGCGGCGGGCGGCCACCTTTCTGCCTGCCACGCTGACCACTGGCGCGCTGGGCCTTGCCTTTGGTGACTGGCTGTCGGTCGGGGGCATGTGGTGGCTGGAATGGGTGCTGCTGGCGCTAGTGATGGTCACGTTCTTCTGGATCGCGCTGGCGGTGGGCACGGCGACGCTGGGGCTGGCCTGTCACCTGATGCAAAAGCGCGCTCAGGCGCGTGCCACGCCTGCGCCGCTGAACGTGGCGCTGTTGGTGCCGATTTATAACGAAGACACGTCAGAGGTGTTCGGCAATGCCTGTGCCATGATGTCGGCGCTGCACGCGGCGGGGGCCGCGCACCGCTTTGAGCTGTTCATCCTGTCGGACACGCAGGATGCCGCCGTCGCCATGGCCGAACAGCGCGCCTTTGCCACGCTGCGGGCGGCGCTGCCGCCCGATTGCGCGGTCTGGTATCGCCGCCGGGTGCAGAATACCGGGCGTAAGGTGGGCAATATCGGGCAATGGCTGGAAAACTGGGGCGCGGCGCATGACGCGATGCTGGTGCTCGATGCCGATAGCCTGATGAGCGCCGAGGCGATTGTCGCGCTGTCGGACGAGATGTCGGCCGATCCCACGGCGGGGCTGATTCAATCGGCCCCGATGGTGGTGGGGTCGGACACGCTCTTTGGGCGGATGCAGCAGTTTTCTGCCGCCGTTTACGGCACGCTGCTGTCCGAGGGGCTGGCGGGCTGGACCGGGTCCGAGGGCAATTACTGGGGTCATAATGCCATCCTGCGCACCCGCGCCTTTGCCGATTGTGCAGGGCTGCCGGAGATGCCGTCGCTGACCGGGCAGGGCGGTCTGATCCTGAGCCATGATTTCGTCGAGGCGGGACTGTTGCGCCGGGCCGGGTGGGCCGTGCGCTTCATGCCCTCGGTCAAGGGCAGTTACGAGGAGCCACCCGCGACCCTGATCGACTATGCGCTGCGCGACCGGCGCTGGTGCCATGGCAATCTGCAACATCTGAGCCTGCTGGCGACGCGCGGCTTTCACGCCGTGTCGCGCTTTCACCTCTTTCACGGCGCGATGAGCTATCTTCTGTCGCCTGCGTGGTTCGGATTGCTGGTGATCTGGGCGCTACTTGGCAACGGGCATAACAGCGTGATCACCTATTTCTCGCTGGAGAACCCGCTCTACCCGGTCTGGCCGGAAATGAGCCGGGTCAGTTCGGTTCTGATCCTGCTGTTCATGTATGGCATGTTGCTGGCGCCGAAGCTGATGGGCGCGGTGGCGCTTGGGCTGGCGGATGTGCCGATCCGCAGCTTTGGCGGGGCGCTGCGGTTCACCGTGTCGCTGGTGGTGGAAATCCTGCTGTCGATCCTGTTCGCGCCGATCATGATGGTGCAACAGCTTGTGGCGGTGCTGCGCTCGGTTATCGGCATGCGTCCGATCTGGTCACCGCAAGCGCGCAAGGGTGGGGATTACAGCCCCGGCACGGTCCTGAAATTCCACCTGCTGGAGACGGTGAGCGGCGCGCTGCTTGTCATCGGCATGGCGGCGGGCACGGTATCGCTCTGGCTGTTGCCGATCGCGATCAGCCTGATTGCCGCCGTGCCGCTGTCGATGCTGTCGGGGCTGAGTCTGGGCGAGTGGCGCGGGCTGCGTCATGTCATGGCCACGCCCGAGATGATCGACACGCCGCCGATCCTTCAGGATGCCCGCGCCCACCGGGCGCTGTTCCGCGCAGCGGACACGACGCCGATTGCGGCGGAATAGGGACTGTTTCATCGTCCGACGGCGGGCGGTGTGGCCTGTCGGGTTAGTGCGAGATCATCCAGGGCCGTGCCGCCGGGAAGCTCTTGGAGCCATCGGGGCGGTGCAGTGTGCGACTGGGCAATTTCTTTGACGCCGACCCGCAGCACGAGCAGCCGGGACCGTGGGATTTCGTTGATTTCGGGGCATGTTGCGCACGTTCATTGGTGGCGATGGCCGTGCGCCGTGCGCCGTCCATGTTGGCGAAGGCCGGGGCGCGCAACAGCACGCGGGGTGAGGATGCGGCGCAGGTCGGGCAGGCGCAGGGTCGATCAAAATCCGCCATGGCGGCAAAGCCGTTGAACGGACCGCAATCGGGGCAGTTATAGTCGTAATAGGGCATGTCTGTCTCCGGGTTTGGGGGCCGGGCGGATCGTGTGCGACCCGCCCGAACGCGTGATCAGAGATCCGGGGCGAGCGGGATATCGACCGAGCCGTCGAGATGTTTGGTCGGCCCGTCAGAGCCCGGCATGATGTCGAACTCGAAAATCTCGTTCGGAAGCCAGAGCGTCGCGCAGGCGTTGGGAATATCCACCACGCCCGAGATATGGCCCTGCACCGGGGCGGTGCCGAGGATGGCGTAGGCCTGCGCGCCGGTATAGCCGAACTTCTTGAGATACTCGATCGCGTTGAGACAGGCCTGGCGATAGGCGACATGCACGTCGAGATAGTGCTGATGCCCGCTCTCATCGACGGAGATACCCTCGAAGATCAGGTAATCGTCGTATTTCGGCGTGATCGGGGAGGGTTTGAAGATCGGGTTCTTGATGCCGTATTTCTCCATCCCGCCCTTGATCAGTTCGACCTGGATATGCAGCCAGCCGGCCATCTCGATGGCACCGCAGAAGGTGATTTCGCCGTCGCCCTGACTGAAGTGCAGGTCGCCCATCGAAAGCCCCGCCCCGTCTACGTAAACCGGGAAAAAGCAGGTCGCCCCGCGCGACAGATCCTTGATGTCGCAATTGCCGCCATGCTCGCGGGGCGGCACGGTGCGCGCGGCCTCGGACGCGGCTTTCATCTTTTCATCGCCGGTGAGTTTTCCCATATGCGCGGACTGCGTGTCGGGCAGGGCGGCCAAGGGGGGCACGCGCCCGGGATCGGTGTCGACCAGTGCCTTTTCGCGGCTGTTCCACATGTCCAGCATCTTGCGGTCCGGCAGGCAGCCGATCAGGCCCGGGTGAATGAGCCCTGCGTATTTCACCCCCGGCACGTGGCGCGACGAGGTGAACATGCCATGAAAATCCCAGATGGATTTCTGCGCCTCGGGGAAGTGATCGGTCAGGAAGCCGCCGCCGTTCTGCTTGGAGAAAAAGCCGTTGAAGCCCCAGTTCATCTCTTCCTTGGCGCCGATATCGAGGATGTGGACCTTGAGCAGATCGCCCGGTTCGGCCCCTTTCACGCCGATCGGGCCAGAGAGGTAATGCACCTGTTCCAACTCAACATCGCGCACGTCGGCGGCATCGTCGTCATTCTTGATCTGGCCGCCGGTCCAGTCATAGGTTTCGATCTTGAAATCGTCCCCCGGCTCGACCCAGACGGCGATGGGAATGTCGGGATGCCAGCGGTTGTGCACCGCCTCGTTGGTGTGCGGGCTTTCGGAAAGATCGACCGAGATAAGCGTATCTGCCATGTTGTCCTCTCTTTGCTTTGGTCAAACGGATAGGAATTTCGAGACTTTCGCCTCGTCGATGCCCTCGCGCGGGCTGTCATGGACGAAGGTGCCGTTTTCCAGCACGACCACCCGGTCAGCGACGTCGAGCGCGAAGGTCAGGACCTGTTCGGAGACCACGATGGACAGGCCCTTTTCATCGCGGATCTGGCGCAGGGTGCGCGCCATCTCGCGGATGATCGACGGCTGGATGCCCTCGGTCGGTTCATCCAGAAGCAGCACCTTGGGACGCGAGGCGAGCGCGCGGGCGATGGCCAGCTGCTGTTGCTGGCCACCCGACAGGTTGCCGCCGCGCCGCGATTTCATGTCGAGCAGCACGGGGAAGAGTTCGTAGATATCCGGGGGCACGGTGCTCTCGCCGGTCACGGTCAGCCCGGTTTCGACATTTTCCTGCACCGTCATCGAGGAAAAGATCATCCGGCCCTGCGGCACATAGGCGATGCCGTTGGCCACGCGCTGATGCGGCTTGAGGTCGGTGACGGTCTTGCCCTCGACGGTCACGGTGCCGGATCTGGTCGGCATGATCCCCATGAGTGTCTTCATCAGCGTGGTCTTGCCCATGCCGTTGCGCCCCATGATCGCGATGATCTCGCCCGGGGCGACGTCGAGATCGAGCCCGTGCAGCACCTCGCTCTCGCCGTAGGCCGAGCGGAGTTCCTTGACGTTTAACATGGTGCTCTCCTTTTCAGTGTCCGAGGTAGACTTCGACGACCTTGGGGTCGTTTTGCACATGCTCCATCGACCCTTCCGACAGGACCTGCCCCTGGTGCAGGACGGTCACGCGGGTGGCGATATCGGCGACAAAGCCCATGTCGTGCTCGATCACGATCACCGACCGGTCGGCGATGATGCGGTTGAGCAGATCGGCCGTCTTGCGGCGCTCGGCCACGGACATGCCTGCGACCGGCTCGTCGAGCATCAGGAGTTCGGGGTCCTGGATCAGCAGCATGCCGATTTCGAGCCATTGTTTCTGGCCGTGGCTGAGGAAGGCCGCCTTCTGGCCGAGATGTTCGGTAAGAAAGACCATCTCGGCGATTTCCGTGATCCGCTCGCGCACGGCGGCGTCGCGCCGGAAGAACAGGGCACCGAAGACCCCGTGCCCCTTTGGATAGCTGATTTCGAGATTGGCGAAGACGCTCAGGTCTTCGTAGACCGAGGGGGTCTGGAACTTGCGGCCCACCCCGGCATGCACGATCTGGTCCTCGCGCATTTTCAAGAGGTTCTGGCCCTTGAATGTGATCGAGCCCGAGGTGGCGCGGGTGCGCCCGCAGATCAGGTCGAGCACCGTGGTCTTGCCCGCGCCGTTGGGCCCGATGATGACCCGGCATTCATTGGGTTCGACATAGAAGCTGAGGTCGTTGACCGCCTTGAACCCGTCGAAGGACACGGTGAGGTCTTCGACCATCAGAACGAAGTTCTTGTTGTTGTAGTCCAGCATGGCTCACCTCATTCCGCGGGGGTTTTTTCGGCCGTGGATGCGGCGGTGTCATTCGCCGCACCGGGCCAGAGGCGCATCAGGCGCGGCTCGACATGCTCGGACCAGAGGCCGGCCAGACCGTTGGGAAAGGCCATGACCACGGCGATGAAGAGCGCGCCCAGGCCGAACAGCCACAATTCCGGAAAGCTCTCGGAAAAGCTGGTCTTGGCGTAGTTCACCAGAAGCGTGCCGTAGACCGCCCCGAGGATCGACAGCCGCCCGCCGACGGCCGCATAGATCACCATCTCGATCGAGGGCACGATGCCCACGAAGCTGGGCGACATGAAACCCACCTGAAGCGTGAACATCGCCCCGCCGATGGCGGCGAAGGCCCCGCCGAGGCAGAAGATGAAGATCTTGAAATTGGCCACGTCATAGCCCGAGAACCGCACCCGGTCCTCTTGATCGCGCATTGCGATCAGGAGGCGGCCCAGCTTGGATTTGCGGACGAATTGCGCGATCAGCAGAACCACGAACAGCAACCCGCCATTGACGAAGTAGAGCAGGGTCTTGGCCTCGTCGGTGCGGATGTCCCAGCCGTTGAGGGTGCGCAGGTCGGTGATGCCGTTGACGCCGCCGGTAAAGCCCTGCTGCCCGATGATCAGGATCGTCAGGATCGCCGCGATAGCCTGGGTGATGATCGCGAAATAGACCCCGCCGACCCGGCGGCGGAACATCGCGACACCGATGATGAAGGAAAACACGACCGGCACCACGATCACCGCCACGAGTGTGAAGGCCAGCGAGTTGAACGGCTCCCACCACCAGGGCAGGGCGGTGATCTGGTTCCAGTCCATGAAATCCGGAATGCCGGGGGTGGACTGGATCGCGGTGTTTTCGGGCGAGGAGGCCTCGAGCTTGAGGAACATCGCCATACAGTAGCCGCCAAGCCCGAAGAAGACGCCCTGACCAAGGCTGAGAATGCCGCCCACGCCCCAGCACAGCACGAGGCCGATGGCGACGAAGGCGTAGGTCAGATACTTGCCGAAGAGGTTCAGGCGGAAGGGTTCGAGCAGTGCGGGAAACACGATGAAGATGATTGCCGCGAGGATCGCATAGCCGACAAGATCGCGCCGGGTCATGAAGGAGTGTTTGATCGGCATGGGGTGCATCGTTGCCTCCGGCTTACTTGCGCAGTTTCAGGGAGAAGAGGCCCTGCGGGCGCAGCATAAGGATGCCGACCACGGTCAGCAGGGTGAGAACCTTGGCCATCGAGCCGGACAGGAAGAATTCCATGATCGACTGGGCCTGGCTGATCGAGAATGCGCTGGCGATGGTGCCCAGAAGGCTGCCCGCGCCGCCGAAGACCACCACGAGGAAGGTGTCGACGATGTAAAGCTGGCCGGAAGTCGGCCCGGTGGAGCCGATCATCGTGAAGGCTGAACCCGCCACGCCCGCCACGCCGCATCCGATGGCGAAGGTCATCCGGTCCGTCCAGGCGGTGTTGATGCCCACGGCATCGGCCATCTGGCGGTTGTTGTTGATTGCGCGCACCTGCTTGCCCCAGCCCGAGCGATACATCATCACGTAGACGCCGACGGAAATGCTGATGGCGAGCACCATCACGAAAATGCCGTTGATCGGCACCTCGATCAGGTCGGTGATCGGCAGCGAGCCCATCATCCAGTCGGGGATCGACACCCCCACCTCGCGCGCGCCGAAGACTGTGCGGTAGGTCTGTTGCAGGATCAGGCTGAGCCCCCATGTGGCCAGCAGCGTGTCGAGCGGGCGTTTGTAGAGATGCCGGATCAGGGCCCATTCCACCAGCATCCCGAGCGCGCCCGCCGCGACAAAGGCGACCGCCATCGCGACGAAGAAATACATGCTGAAGAGGGCGGGCATGTAAGCGGAGAAGAGGTTCGACATCAGGTAGGTGACATAGGCACCGAGAATCATGAATTCGCCATGCGCCATGTTGATGACGCCCATCTGGCCAAAGATGATCGCGAGACCGAGCGCCATCAGCACGAAGACCGAGAACAGGATGAGACCGGCAAAGCCCTGCATGGCAAAGATCGCGATCAGGTCGCTGGTGGAATAGTCTGCAAACATGGCATGTCTTCCGTTTCTGATGGCAGCGGGAGAAGGGTCAGGGGGCTGCGCCGCGTGGGACCAACGCGGCGCAGGAGGGGCGCGCTATCCGGCCCAGGTCTGGTGCGGGCGGATAGCGGACAGCCCTTACTGGTAGCCTTCGGGGAACGGATCGGGCTCGACCAGATCGGCGGTCTCGAACACGACCTCGTATTGACCATCCGCCTTGGCGCGGCCGACCCGTGTCTTGGACCACAGGTGATGGTTCTCATGCACCTTGACGTAACCCTCGGGCGCGGAAGTGAGCTCGATGCCGGGGCTGGCCTCGCGGACCTTGTCGACGTCGAAGGAGCCTGCCTGTTCCACGGCGGCCTTCCACAGCCAGGGCCCGAGATAGGCCGCCTGCGTGACGTCACCGATGACGATCTCGTCGCCCCACATGTCCTTGAATGCCTTGACGAACGCCTGGTTGTTCTCGTTTTCGAGGCTCTGGAAATACTTCATGCAGGCATAGGCCCCGTCGATATTCTCGCCACCGATGCCGCGGATTTCGTCCTCGGTCACGGAAATGGTCAGGACAATCGGGCTTTCCTCGGTCGGGTCGATGCCCGCTGCGGTCAGCTGCTTGTAGAAGGCCACGTTCGAGCCACCCACGACGATGGCGTAGATCACGTCGGGCTTGCGCAGGCGGATCTTGTTGATCACCGAGTTGAACTGCGTGTGGCCGAGCGGGTAATACTCTTCGCCCACGACCTTGCAGCCGTCCATGAAGTTCTCGATGTGCTTGCGGGCGATCTTGTTCGAGGTGCGCGGCCAGATGTAATCCGAGCCCAGCAGGTAGAAGGTCTTGGCCCCCTTGGTCTGGTTGACCCAGTCGAGACCGGCGATGATCTGCTGGGTGGCTTCCTGCCCAGTATAGATGACGTTGGGGCTCTGCTCGAGACCCTCGTAGAAGGTGGGATAGTAGAGAAAGCCGTTATACTGCTCGAATACCGGCAGAACCGCCTTGCGGCTGGCCGAGGTCCAGCAGCCCATGACCGATGCGACCTTGTCCTGCACCAGGAGTTTCTTGGCCTTCTCGGCGAAGGTCGGCCAGTCGGATGCGCCGTCTTCCTGGATGAACTCGATCTTGCGTCCGAGGATGCCGCCCTGGGCGTTGATCTGCTCGATGGCCAGCTTTTCGGCCTGAACAGAGCCGGTTTCAGAGATCGCCATGGTGCCGGTGATCGAGTGCAGGATACCGCAGGTCACGGTCGTGTCGGTGACCGCAAGCCCGGTGGTGTTGACCACATCGGTGGGAAAATCTTGCGCACGCAGCATCTTGGGTGTGAACAGCGATGCCGAAAGAGCCGCCCCGCCCGCCAACACGGTGCGACGGCTCAGGTTGCTGATTTCGGGTGATTTTTTCGTATCGGTCATAGTGCCTCCTTATCAGTGCAACTGTCGTTGAGACGGCACGATTGTGCCTCTGACAAGCAAGCTGGCAGGAAATGCTGCAATGCAGTATACGTTGAATGACGTATATGGTTGGGCGTTTTTACCCTGCACAATGGCCCCTGTTTCCGGCGCTGTGCCGATGCGGCGGTGTCGTGCGTGTTTGCGTCGTGCTCGTGCTTTTTGATCCGCGCGGTTCGCGCCACAAGATTTCCGCGGCCTCGTGGCCGCTCTTCAGGACCCTGGAGGCCCATGGCCATATCGTTCAGTGCCACGGGCGGCCGACGGAAATACAATCGTTGGGTCGCCAATGAAACCATGGAGGATTTCGCCCTCCGTTACACCGCGCGGCGCGCGCGGCGCTGGAGTTACGCGCGCGTGGCCAATACCGCGCTCGGCTCGATCTCGTTTCTGGCGCTCGAGGCGATCGGCGGTGCGCTGACACTGATCTACGGCTTCGATGCCGCGATTCTCGCGATCATGCTGGCGGGGCTGATCCTGTTCCTGACCTGCCTGCCGATCAGCTATTACGGTGCGCGCTACGGGGTGGATATCGACCTTTTGACGCGTGGTGCGGGGTTTGGCTATATCGGCTCGACGATCACCTCGCTGATCTATGCCACCTTCACCTTCATCTTTTTCGCGCTCGAGGCCGCGATCCTCGCCTTTGCGCTCGAGTTCTGTTTCGGGGTACCGCTCGGGCTTGGCTATCTGCTGTCGGCGGTGGTGGTGATCCCGCTGGTGATCAACGGGTTTTCCAAGATCTCGGCGTTTCAGACCGTGACGCAGCCGTTCTGGATCATCCTGCATATCCTGCCCTTCGCGCTCTTGGCCTATTCCGGCGTCGATCTTGAAAGCTGGACCGGGTTCACCGGTGAACGCGGCGCCGAAGGGCCGACCCTGATGATGATCGGGGCGGCGATGGGGGTGGTTCTGTCGCTGATCGCACAGATCGGCGAGCAGGTGGATTTCCTGCGCTTTCTGCGTGAACCCAAGACCAAAGCCGAGCGGCGGCGCTGGTGGATCGCGCTATTGGCGGCGGGGCCGGGATGGACCGTTCTGGGCGTGATCAAGATGCTTCTGGGGTCTTTCCTGCTGACATTGGCCATCGGTGCGGCGGTGCCGCCGCGCGATGCCACCGACCCGACCAAGATGTATTTCACCGCCTTCGATCAGGTGATCACGGTGCCGTTTCTCGCCCTCGTCCTGACCGGGGCGTTCGTCATCCTGTCGCAGCTCAAGATCAATGTGACCAATGCCTATGCAGGCTCTATCGCGTGGTCCAATTTCTTTTCGCGGCTGACGCATTCGCATCCCGGGCGGGTGATCTGGCTGGTGTTCAACGTGTCCATCGCCCTGATGCTGATGGAACTGGGGGTGTTTCATGTGATCGAATCGATCCTCGGGCTTTACTCTCACGTGGCGCTTGCGTGGATCGGGGCGCTGACTGCGGATCTGGTGGTGAACAAGCCCCTCGGGCTCAGTCCCAAGGGGATCGAGTTCCGTCGCGCGCATCTTTATGACATCAACCCGGTCGGCACCGGGGCGATGCTGATCGCGGTGCTGGTATCGATCCTTGTTCTGGCGGGCGGCACGGGCGAGACGCTTCAGCCGTTTTCGTCACTGATCGCGCTGGCCACGGCATTTGTCGTGGCACCGGTCATCGCGTGGGGGACGGGGGGCAAGTACTATATCGCCCGCCCGGTCACCGCGCCCGGGCCGACAACGCCCGAAGGCACCCAGACCTGTTGCGTGTGCGAATATCGTTTCGACCCGGAGGACATGACCGACTGTCCGTTCTACGCGGGGCCGATCTGTTCGCTGTGCTGCACGCTCGATGCGTCGTGCCGGGACAGTTGCAAGCCGCACGCGACCTACGCGGTGATGTGGGTGTCGACCCTGCGGCGCATCCTGCCGCGCCGGGTCTTTTCGGTTCTGATCTCGCGGCTGTCGGTGTTCTTCATCGCCACCGCTGTGCCGAGTTCGGTCTTTGCCGGGGTGCTGTTGCTGATCCGGTCGAAGGCGGAGACTGCGCAGCTTGATGCGGTGCTGACCGTGATTTTCTGCACCGTGCTGGTGGTCAACGGCATCATCGTCTGGACCTTCATCCTGATCCGCGAAAGCCACAACAAGGCGAGGGACGAGGCCGAGGTGCAGACCCAGCGGCTGTTGCAGGAAATCCGCGCGCATGAACGCACCGACGCGGAGTTGCAGTCAGCCAAGGAAAAAGCCGAGGCGGCCAACCTTGCCAAGACCCGCTACATGGCCGGGATCAGTCACGAGTTGCGCACGCCGCTGAACGCGATTTACGGCTATGCGCAGCTGATGGAGCAGGACCGCGACATTCCGGCCGGTCGGCGTGAGGCGGTGCTGGCGATCCGGCGCGGATCAGAGCATCTGGCGGCGCTGATCGAGAACCTGCTCGATATCTCCAAGATCGAGGCGGGCCGGCTGGAGATTTACCGCGACCGGATCAACCTGCCCGCGCTCTTGCGTCAGATCGCGGCGGTGTTTCAGCGACAGGCCCGCGAAAAAGGGCTCGATTTCGCGATCCAGACCTCCGGCAACCCGCCGGAATGGATCGAGTTCGACGAAAAGCGGCTGCGCCAGATCATCATCAATCTGCTGTCCAACGCCATTAACTACACGCCGTCGGGCACGGTCACGCTGCATCTGCATTATCGCAACGAGGTGGCGCTTCTCGAGGTGAGCGATACCGGCATCGGGATCGAGGAGGAGAATATCGACCGGATCTGGAAGCCGTTCGAGAGATTTGCGCAAAAGACCTCGGCGGGGTCGGGGCTGGGGCTGACGATCACGCGGTTGCTGGTCGAGATCCTGGGCGGTGAAATCACCGTGAAAAGCGAGCCGGGCGCGGGCACGACCTTTTCGGTGCGCCTGATGCTGCCCTCGCTGCGCGAGAGCGCGATTCCGAGTGCGGCCTGGACCATGAAAGAGCGGATCATGGCCGCGGGCTATGTCGGGCCGCGCAAGACGGTGATGGTGGTGGATGACGATCACGACCACCTGCGTCTGCTGGAAACCACGCTGCGGCCTCTGGGGTTTCTCGTGCAGGCGATGCCCGATGCCGAATCCGCGCTGGCCGCGCTGGAGGATGTGACGCCGGACCTGTTCATTCTGGATATTGACATGCCGGGCATGACCGGCTGGGATCTGGCGCAGGCCCTGCGCGACCGGAGCGCGCATCTATCGACGCCGATCATGATGGTGACGGGGCATGCGCTGGAGGCGCGGCAATCCATCGACCGCAGCCAGCTTTATGATGCGTTCATCGTCAAACCCTATTCGCTGAGCGATTTTCTGGTCCGCATGGCCGGGCTGATGAAGGTCGACCTGACCACCGACGACGCAGAGGAGATCGCAAGGGCCAGTGGCATTCCGGGGGACGCGCTGGAGCGGATGATCCGGCTGGCCGAGATCGGTCATGCCGCCGGACTCAATCGGGAACTCGATACGGCGACGGGCGGGCACAAGGCCGAGACCGGGCAGGTCGCGCGGCTGCGTCGCCATCTTGATGCGTTCGATCTGCCGGGGGCGGCCCGCCTGTTGAAGGAGATGATGCAAGATGCACGCTGACACCCTGTCCAATCCCGTCTCGGCCAGCCGTTTCATCGCGCTGGTGATCGACGATGCGCCGGAAACGCTCGGGCTGGTGTCCCGCGCGCTGGAGGAGAACGGCATGACCGTTCTGGTCGCCCGCTCTGGCGAGGATGGCATTGATCTGGCCCAAAGGGTGCAGCCCGATGTCATCCTTCTGGATGCGATGATGCCCGGTCTGGACGGGTTCGAGACTTGTCGCAGGCTCAAGATCGCGCCGGGCGCGATGGCGGCGCCGGTGATCTTCATGACCGGGATGTCGGAGTCAGAGCATATTCTGAAGGGGCTTCAGGCCGGGGGCGTGGACTATATCACCAAGCCGGTCGTGGTCGAGGAATTGCTGGCACGGATCACCACGCATGTTCTGAACGCGCGCGCGATTCAATCGGCGCGCGCGGCGTTGCATTATGCCGGTCAGACGGTGGTGACCTTTGCCATGGATGGCCGGATCAGCTGGGGCACGCCCAAGGCGGTGGAGCGGCTCTCGGAGACGCCACTGGCGGCAGGCGGGGTTGCGTCCGGGCCGGTTCAGGCCTGGCTGGAGCGGCTTGGCTCGCAGCCCATGTCGACCGCGATACCCTATGTCGAGGGGCGGCTGAAACTCGTTTATCTGGGCCAGTTTCAGGGTGAGATCGTGGTGCGCCTCAAGGAAGACGAGCCGGAGATCAGCGAGGATGAGCGTCTGGCCAAGGTGTTCGCCCTGACAGCGCGCGAGGCGCAGGTGCTGCTGTGGCTGTCGCACGGCAAGACCAATCGCGATATCGCCGAAATCCTGTCGCTGAGCGCGCGCACGGTGAACAAGCATCTCGAACAGGTCTTTCACAAGATGGGGGTCGATAACCGCACCTCTGCCGCCGTGATGGCGGACCGGGCGCTGCACGGGATGTAAGCCTGTCGGACGCTTGAAGGCTCTCTCAGAACATGCCCATCTCAAGACCGGCGGCGAGCGCCTGACCGATGTCGCGGCACTGCGCCAGATCCGCCTCGGGGATCGTCTTTGGGGCAAGGATCGCCTCGGGGCTCTGGGCATGGGTGCAGATGATCAGCGGGTCCTGAACTGCGCGCAACCGCCAGCCTTGGGCGATGCGGGCGGTCTGGCGGGCGGCGTTTTCGCCATCCGACCCGGCGCAGACCATCTGCGCATAGGCGCGCCCCTCGATGCGGCCCAGCACCGGATAATAGCACCTGTCGAAGAAATCCTTCATCACGCCAGACAGCGCGGCGAGGTTTTCCGGGGCGCAGAAGAGATAGCCATCCGCCGCCAGCAGATCCTCCGGCCCGGCCTGATCGGCGGGCAGGAGCGAGGTCTCGGCCTCGGCCTTGGCGGTGTGATACGCGGCCTCTGCCATCTGCTGGCTGCCGCCGGTGCGCGAGTGATAGACGATGAGCAGCTTTGCCATAATCGCAAGGTAACGGCGATGCAGGCGCTTGACCACAGGCCTCGGCGTGCTGGGTTACGGCAGCGGGCTGACCCCGAAAAGATGCGGGTGGAGCCAGATCAACGTGGCATAGAGCAGGAGCCCCAGCACGGCGCGGATTGCAGTCGCCAGCCATGATGCGGGGCGCGGTGGCGCGGCCTGCATTGCCGCGATCAGCCGGTCCCAATCTGCGCCCATGTCACGGCGCTTGCGCCGGTCGATGATCCGGCCCCCGAGCGTGGCGAAGGTGGCGAAGGTGCCGAAGAGAAGCGCATGGGCAAGATCGCCATTGGGTACGAGATGCGCCCCGGCCCAGAGCGCGAGTGCCACGAGCAGGGGGTGGCGTGTCAGCCGAACGATGCCGGGCCGGGCCGGATCGAAGCGCGCATTGCCCGCGCCGCCGAAGGAGAACGGGTTTGGCCGTGCGAGTGCCGTGGCCAGCAAAAGACAGACCGGCAGCATGAGCGCCAGCGTCACGTGGTTCTGCCAGGGGAACCATCCCCAGAGCGGCACAAACGGCGCACGGCCCGCCGCGCCAATGAGCCAGACCAGAACGGCGAGCGACAGGAATGAATAGAATAGCGTGAACCCGACCCGCCCCAGCCGCGCCTGCAACCACGGCTTCAGCGGCGGGCGCACCGGCAGCGAATGCGACAGGAAGAACACGAGGAACGCCGCCGCGAATTCAAGCCAGCCCGTCAACATGGTCAGCCTGCCTTGGCCGCTGGGGCGCGCAGCAGGGCCGGGCCATAGAGCAGCGCAAAGCCACCAAAGGCCGCGATCCATGCCAGCCCCGAGGCGGCGTAGAGCAACGGGGCCGAGGCAGGCCAGAGCCCGGCGGCGAGCCGCAGCAGAACCGATGCAACGAGGGCGATATAGAGCGCGACCGTGCCCGGCCCGGCGGTCAGGGGCTGTCCGGTATGGCCCAGCGTTGCGCGGGTCATCACCGCCAGCGTCATCAGGCCAAGCGCGCCTGCCATCCAGAGATGCTGCGCCGCCGTACCGCCCAGAGTGCCGGGCCAGATCGCCTCGACCCCCAGCGCGAGCGCGCCGAAAGGCAGGAAGGCATAGGCGACATGCAGCACGAGCACGAGCGGTTCGCGCGCGGTGCGGTCGCCCGCCCAGCGCGCCAGCCGCCAGAGTTGCAGCGCCCCGGCGGCCAGCAGGGCCATGCCGGTCGGCAGACCAAGCGGCAGTGCGACCCAAAGCAGAAGGGCGGCCAGCAGGGCCAGAAGGGCGAGTTTGTCAAACCGTTGCATCGGTGGCGCAGGCAGCCGCCCTGCGCCGCGTTTGACCAGCCAGTTGCGGGTAAAGGAGGGCACGATCCGCCCGCCGATCACCGCGATCATCAGGATCGCGGCCCCAAGGCCCAGCCGCAGCCCGTAGCCTTGTGCCGCGTAAGTGCCCTGCGCGGCCTCCCAGTGGAAGAGTGCGTTGCCCGTGGTAAAGCCCGCGAGCATCATCAGCACCAGCAGGTTGCGCCAGTTCTTGCCTGCCACGATCTCGCGCAGGATGGCGAGGCCCAGAACGACGGGAAAGGCCAGATCAATCCCGGCCACGAGCGCCGGGGGCACCTCGGCCGAGAGAGCGACCGCCAGTCGCCCGCCGCCCCAGAGCAGGGCCAGCGCCCCGAGGCGCCAGCCTACGATTGGCAGACGGCCGGTCCAGTTCGGCACCGCGGTCAGGAGAAATCCGGCGATTACCGCGCCGAGATAGCCGAACAGGAATTCATGGGCGTGCCAGCTGACCGGATCGAACGCCGTGGGCAGCACCAGATGCCCCGACAGCATCGGCACCCAGAGGGCCATGGCCAGCGCCGCCCAGACCGCCGCTCCGAAGAAGAACGGACGGAACCCATAGGTAAGGATGGCCGGACCGGTCCAGGCCCGCATCTGCGAGGAGGTTGTTGCGGTCATTGCGGCGCTGTCCTTTCTGTTGCAATACCGGCTTCGGTCAGGATGAGATCGAGCGGGATGTCATGGGGTTGCGGATGGATCGTGGTCAGCCGTGCCGCCTGATACCCGATGCCGATGGTGAACGGACGCGGCGACACTGCGGCCAGCGTCCGGTCGAAATAGCCGCCGCCATATCCGAGGCGATAGCCATCGTCATCCCAACCGACCAGCGGGGCGAGCGTGATCGCGGGCGTCAGCCGGTCGGCCTCGGGGGGCGGCACCGGGATATTCCAGTCGCCGCGCTGCATGCGTGTCTGGGGTGTCCAGTGACGAAAGACCAGTGGCGCGGCCTTTTGCTCGACCAGCGGCAGCGCAATCACCGCGCCCTCCTCGTGCAGGGCGGCCATCAGCGGGCGCAGGTCCGGCTCTGCCTTGATGGGCCAGTAGAACGAGATGATGCGGCCGCGAACGCTGCCGAAACGCTGGGTCAGCAGGGTGCGCAGATGTGTTTGCAGCGCGTGGGATATGGTATCCCGCTCGGCCACGCGCAGGGTGTCGCGGGCCGTGCGCAGCTGCCCCCGCGTGTCACGCCGCCAGCGGGCCACATCCTTCGGCGCATCCGCATTCGGGTCGGAATAGGCGGGGTCCATCTCGGCGGCGAGGCAGGGGGGCGAGACATATGTCCGATGCGTGCTCATGCGCTGGGCCACGTAGGGGTTGGGGTGCGGGTCGTCATGGCGGCGAGGCCTTTTGCATGAATAAGTATTTCAAATACCGATTATACTGCTATACTAGGATTTGCAAACACAATCAGGGAACGCGACCTTGCGCCTCACCTCTTTCACCGATTACGGGCTGCGTGTGCTGATGCGCCTTGCGGGCGCGCCGGAGCGCGCCTTTTCCACCACCGATCTTGCGGCGGAATTCGGGGTGTCGCGGCATCATCTGGCCAAGGTCGTCTCGGTGCTGGCCGCCGCTGGACTGCTGGAGACCCGGCGTGGTGGCGGCGGTGGCGCCATGCTGGCACGGCCCCCCGAGACGATCCGTATCGGCGATGTCGTGGCCCTGCTTGAAGCGGATCAGGCCGTTGTCGAGTGTTTCGCGCCGGGTGGGCACGCCTGCACCCTGATGCCGGGTTGTCGGCTCAAATCCCGGCTGGCCCATGCCGAGGCCGCGTTCATCGCCGATCTCAACCGGAGCACGTTGGCCGATTGCACCTATCGTCCCGACACCGTCTGAGGCACGGCGTGCCGGTCACGCCATGATCCGTCGCCCGGGCGTGAGCGCGGCGACCCGGTCGGCGATGGCGCGCGCGTCGATCCCGTAATGGCGATAAAGATCCCCGATGGTGCCGGTCTGGCCGAAATGCTCTACCCCGAGTGGGACGGTCCGATGTCCCGCGACCGAGCCGAGCCAGCCGAGCGTGGCCGGATGCCCGTCGATCACGGTGACAAGGGTGCAATGCAGCGGCAGCGTGGCAAATAGCTGCTCGACATGGCTCTGGGCCTTGGCGTTGCCGCGCGTGCGCTGGCGCTGTGCGGCGGTCCACCCGGCGTTGAGCCGGTCGGCGGAGGTGACGGCGAGCACGGCCACGTCTCGGCGATGCCCGGCGATCATCCCGGCGGCGGCGATCGCCTCATCCGCGACGGCCCCCTGATAGGCGATCACCACCTCGCAGCCCGGCCCCGGTGGGCGCAGCCAATAAGCCCCGTCGATGGCGCCCTGACGAAACGCGTCATCGGCGCGCTTGCCGGGTTGTTCCAGCGGCTTGGTGGTCAGCCGCAGATAGACCGACCCGCCGGTTTCATCGCGCAGCCATGTGCGCTCGTCCGGGTCGCTCTCGCCCTCGCGTTGCATGTAGTCGAAGGCCCATGCCATGATCACCGCCAATTCGTCGGCAAAGGCGGGCTCGAACGCGGCAAGCCCGTCCTGGCTCATCCCGATGAGGGGGGTGGCCAGGGATTGATGCGCGCCGCCCTCTGGCGCGAGGGTCACGCCGGAGGGCGTCCCCACCAGCAGGAAGCGTGCATTCTGATAACAGGCGTAGTTGAGCGCATCGAGGCCACGGCTGACGAAGGGATCGTAGAGGGTGCCGATGGGGATGAGCCGCTTGCCCCAGAGACTGTGCGCCAGACCTGCCGCCCCAAGAAGCAGCATCAGGTTCATCTCGGCGATGCCCAGTTCGATATGCTGGCCCTCGGGCGAGAAATTCCATTTCGCGGTCGAGGGAATGCGATGCTCGATGAACGCGTCCTTCTGCTCGGTCCGCGAGAAGAGATTGCGCCGGTTCACCCATGGCCCGAGGCCGGTGGTGCCGGTGACATCCGGTGAAGTGGTGAGGATGCGGGTGGCAAGATCGCTGTCGCCGCGTGCCAGATCGTCGAGGATCTTGCCGAATGCCATCTGGGTCGAGATGTCCCGGCTGCTGTCGAGCGCGATGGCGGGCACGGTCAGGCGCGCATCGGCATGGCGGCGCGGCCCCTGGGCAAAGAACGGCACCTGCGCGAGGAATGTCTTGAAGCCGTCCACGTCCTCGATGGTCGCCAGCGGCTCCCATTCCTGCCCCTCGGGCACGCTCATATGGGCCTGCCAGTCGGCCATCTGGGCCTTGGTCATCAGTCCGCCGTGATTGTCCTTGTGCCCGGCAATTGGGGTGCCCCAGCCCTTGATCGTGTAGGCGAGAAAGCAGGTCGGGCGGTCGTGGTCGATGGCGGCAAAGGTCTCGGCCATGGTTTCCACGCAGTTGCCGCCGAGATTCTCCATGAGGTCGGCCAGTTCGCGGTCGCTGCGCCGCTCGATCAGCGCGGTCACGTCGCCCTGATCGCCCAGATCATTCATCAGCCGTTCGCGCCAGACCGCGCCGCCCATATAGGTGAGCGCGGAATATTCGGCATTGGGGCAGGCGTCGATCCATGCGCGCAGCGCCTCGCCGCCCGGCTCTGCAAAGGCGGTGCGTTGCAGAGTGCCGTATTTCACCCGCACCACATCCCATCCGAAGGCGTCGAAGATCTTTTCGATCCGTCCGAACAGCCCCTCGCGCACGATCCCGTCGAGCGATTGGCGATTGTAGTCGATGATCCACCAGGTGTTGCGCAGGTTGTTCTTCCAGCCTTCCTGCAACACCTCGTAGACATTGCCCTCGTCCATCTCGGCATCGCCGACGAGGGCCACCATGCGACCGGCAGGGGCATCGGTGCCCCAGTCCTTGGCCGTGATGTAATCCTGCACCATTGCGGCAAGCGCGGTGATCCCCACGCCAAGGCCCACCGACCCGGTGGAGAAATCCACGTCATCCACATCCTTGGTCCGGCTGGGATAGCTTTGCACCCCGCCATAGCCGCGAAAGTTCTCCATCTTGTCGCGGGTCTGGTTGCCCATCAAATATTGCATGGCGTGAAAGATCGGCGAGGCATGCGGCTTGACCGCGACGCGGTCTTCGGGGCGCAGGGCCGAGAAATAGAGCGCCGTCATGATCGACACCATCGAGGCGGAACTGGCTTGATGCCCGCCCACCTTGATCCCGTCCACCTTGGGGCGGATGTGGTTGGCGTGGTGGATCATCCAGTGCGAGAGCCAGAGCAGGCGTTGTTCGACGGTCTTGAGATGGGTGGTTGTCATGCAGGTCCTCCGGTTGGGTCTGTCCTACATGAAAGTCGGGACGGGTAATCCGCGAATGCGTTGTCAAAACGCACTTGTTGCGCGTTATTCCAGTGCATATTGTGATTTACATGGTGGACTCCCCTAATATAGACGAATTTGATAAACGAATCCTGCGCATCATCACGAAAAATGGGCGGATATCGGTTCAGGCACTTGGCGATGCCGTCGGGCTGAGCCCGACACCGGTCGCGCGCCGCCTGAGGCGTCTGGAAGAGCGCGAGATCGTCACCGGCTACAGCGCCATGATCGACGAGAGCGCGCTCGGCTTCGACGTGTCGGTCTTTGTCTCGGTCAAGCTCGACCGGCAGATCGACGACGCGTTGCAGGCCTTTGAGAAAGCGATCCTCGCCTTTCCCGAGGTCGTCGATTGCTGGCTGATGACCGGCAGCCGCGATTACCTGCTGCGCGTGGTCACACGGTCGATGTCCGAGTTCGAACAGTTCCTTGTCGGCAGCCTGACACGGGTCAAGGGGGTCGCCGAGATCGAAAGCTCGATCCCGTTGCGCCGGGTCAAGCAGACCGGATCACGAACGCCTTGACCGCAGAGCGGTGGATTTTTGTGCAGATGCCATGGTGCATGGCCCTGTTTCGCCGTTCCGGCCCGTTTTTCTGCGACTGCATTGTCCCTGTTACATAAAGCTGCGAGGCAAGGGCGCCGAAAGAAATGTGAGGGCCACCATGACCGCAGGGCAACCATCTCCGGATGACCATACCGATTACCATGATTTCGCCGACCGCATGTCGCGCATGATGATCGCGCAGATGACCGGTGGCATGGCACCGTCGGCGCTGTGGCAGGCGATGGCGGATTGGTCGGTGCATCTGGGCACCGCACCGGGAAAGCAGGCCAAGCTGGCGGAAAAGGCCATGCAAGCCCCCGCGATCCTGGCAAAGCGCGCGCTCAAAGCCGAGACGGCGGACTCAATGCCTCAGGATCGCCGGTTCGCCTCCGATCACTGGAACAACCCGCCGTTTTCGACGCTGCGCGACGGGTTCCTGCTGACCGAGGAGTGGTGGCAGACCGCGACCACCGATGTGCGCGGCATGACCCCCGCCAACGAGGCGGCGCTGAGTTTTGCCGTGCGGCAGGCGCTCGATACGCTTGCACCGAGCAATTTTCTCCATCTCAACCCCGAGGTGCTGGCCCGTGCGCGCGACACGCAGGGGGGCAGCGTCATGCAGGGGCTGATGAACACGGTTGCCGATGTCGCGGCTCCCAAGGAGACGCCGTCCGATCTGAGGCTGGGCAAAGAGATTGCGGCGACGCCCGGAAAGGTGGTGGCGCGCAGCCATCTGGCGGAACTGATCCAATACAGCCCGACCACCGACACGGTGCATCCCGAGCCGATCCTGATCGTGCCAGCATGGATCATGAAATACTACATTCTCGATCTCTCGGCGCATAATTCGCTGGTGCGCTGGCTGGTGGCGCAGGGGCATACGGTTTTCGTGATCTCATGGCGCAATCCCGGGGCCGAGGATCGCGATCTGGGGATGCAGGATTATCTGGATCAGGGGCCGCGCATGGCGCTTGAAGCCATTGGCGCGATCACCGGGGCGGAGCGTATACACGCTGCGGGCTATTGCCTTGGTGGCACGCTGCTGTCGATACAGGCGGCGGCGATGGCGCGTGCAGGCGACACCCGGCTGGCCTCAATGACATTGCTGGCGGCGCAGGTCGATTTCTCGGAGGCCGGAGAACTGGCACTTTTCGTGTCGGAGGCACAGGTGGCCCTGCTGGAGGATCTCATGTGGCATCAGGGCTATCTGACCGGGGATCAGATGGCAGGGGCCTTTACCATGCTGCGCTCCAACGATCTGGTGTGGTCGCGGATGATCCATGAAAAGCTGATGGGCGAGCAGACCGAGCCGAATGACATGATGACATGGAATGCCGACTCCACGCGCATGCCCTACCGGATGCATTCGGAATACCTGCGCGGGCTGTTTCTGGAAAACCGGCTGTCGCATGGCAAGTACCGGATCGACGGAAAGGCCCTGTCGCTGACCGATCTCGACCTGCCGATCTTTGCCGTGGGTACCGAGACCGATCATGTGGCGCCGTGGAAATCGGTCTACAAGATCCATCATCTGACCGATGCCGATGTCACCTTTGCCCTGACCAGCGGCGGACATAATGCCGGGATCATCTCGGAGCCGGGGCACCGCCACCGCCATTACCGCATCGCCATCCACCCGCATAGCGAGCGTTATCAGGACCCCGAGGCATGGGTTGCCGCCGTGGACCCGCAAGAGGGGTCATGGTGGGACGGCTGGGCCGAATGGCTTCGGGCGCGGTCTGGCGACCCTGTCGCGCCGCCGCCGATGGGACGGCCCAAGGCTGGGTATGAGGCGATTTGCGATGCGCCCGGCAGCTATGTGTTTCAGAGGTAAGGACAGGCCATGATGCTCAAGGACAAGGTCGGTCTCGTGGTCGGGGTCGCCAATGATCACTCCATCGCGGCGGGCTGTGCCACGGCCTTCGCGCGCGAGGGCGCGCGGCTGGCGCTGACCTATATGAACGACCGCGCGCTGCCGCATGTGGAGCCGGTGGCAAAGGCGGTCGGGGCCGAGGCGCTCATGCCGCTCGATCTCACACAGCCCGCGCAGCTTGATGCGGTGTTCGATCAGATCACCGCGCTTTGGGGGCGGCTTGATTTCCTGCTGCATTCCGTGGCCTTCTGCCCGAAGGATGATTTGCACGGGCGGGTGGTGGATTGCTCGGCGGCAGGCTTCGGGCAGGCGATGGACATTTCGTGCCACTCTTTCCTGCGTCTGGTGCGAAAGGCCGAGCCTTTGATGCGGGGCGGTGGTAGCCTGCTCACCGTCAGTTACTACGGGGCCGAGAAAGTGGTCGATCATTACAACATCATGGGGCCGGTCAAGGCCGCGCTGGAGGCCGTGACCTGCAATGTCGCGGCGGAACTGGGGCCGCAGGCGATCCGGGCCAACGTGCTCTCGCCCGGGCCGATTGCGACCCGCGCCGCCTCGGGGATCGAGGAGTTCGATGAGCTGATGGAAGACGCCCGCAGCCGTGCCCCCGAACGGCGGCTGGTCACGATAGACGAGGTTGGCGCGGTCGCGGCTTTTCTCGCCTCGGAGGGCGCATCGGGTGTCACCGGCACCATCACCCATATCGACGGAGGACGCCATGTCCGGATGTGACACCACGCCCGAGATGATCGAGAACCGCACGCTGGACGAGTTGCGCATCGGTGAGAGCGCCGAGATGGTGCGCGTCTTGGCGCAGGAGGATATTGAGCTTTTCGCGGTGATGTCGGGCGATGTGAACCCCGCGCATCTCGATGCCGCCTATGCCGATGGCACTCCGTTTCACCATGTCATCGCGCATGGCATGTGGGGCGGTGCGCTGATCTCGGCGGTGCTGGGCACGCGCCTGCCGGGGCCGGGCACGATCTATACCGATCAATCGCTGCATTTCCGGCGGCCCGTCGCCATCGGGGACAGCATCACCGTGCGGGTGAGCGTGGCGCAGATCGACCCTGGGAGTGGGCATGTGACGCTCGATTGCCAGTGCCGCAATCAGCATGGGCAGGTGGTGATCGAGGGGCAGGCCGAGGTGCTTGCGCCCCGCCAAAAGGTCAGCCGCGCGGTCACCGCCCTGCCGATGGTGCGCCTGCACAATCCCGGTGCGCGGTTCCGGGCGCTGGTGGATCGGGCACGCGCCCTGCCGCCTTTGCCCACGGCGGTGGTGCATCCCTGCGATGCGCTGAGCCTGACCGGCGCGTTGCAGGCCGAGGCGGCGGGGCTGATCGCGCCGCTCTGGGTTGGACCGAGTGCGAAGATCCTCGCCACTGCTGCGGAGGCGGGTGTCACGCTGGATGCCGAAACGATCATCGACGCGCCGCACAGCCATGCCGCCGCCCGTGCCGCCGTGGCGCTGGTGCATGAGGGCCGCGCCAAGGCGTTGATGAAGGGCAAGCTGCATACCGACGAGTTGCTGGAGGCGGTCCTGGACCATGCCCAGGGGTTGCGGACAGAGCGCCGTCTCAGCCATGTCTTTGCCCTCGACGTGCCGGATCACGAGCGCATGCTGTTCATCACCGATGCGGCGATCAATATTGCCCCCGATCTGCCCGCGCTCGCCGATATCGTGCAGAACGCACTTGATCTGGCCATCGCGCTCGGCATCGAGATGCCGCGCGCTGCGCTATTGTCGGCGGTCGAGACAGTGACGGCGAAACTGCCCTCGACCCTGCTGGCGGCGTCGATCTGCAAGATGCATGACCGGGGCCAGATCACCGGCGGGCTGGTCGATGGGCCATTGGCCTTTGACAACGCCATCTCGCCCGAGGCGGTGGCGGCCAAGGGAATCGAATCGGAGGTGGCGGGGCGCGCTGATATCCTCGTCGCGCCAAACCTCGAAAGCGGCAACATGATCGCCAAGCAGTTGATCCATCTGGCGGGGGCCGAGGCGGCGGGCGTGGCGCTTGGCGCGCGGGTGCCGATCATGCTGACCAGCCGCTCGGACAGCGCGGCGGCACGGCTCGCCTCGGCGGCACTGGCGCGGTTGCTGGCGGCCGCGGCGGAGCCGGTCGAGGCCAGCTGATGCGGCGCGCCCTGCTGATCCTCAATACTGGGTCGTCGACGATCAAGTTCGCCCTGCATGGCGAGGATGGGCAGGCCCGGATCGCGCATGGCCTGATCGACGGCGTCGGCCGCGCGCCGCGTCTCATCCTGCATCGCGCAGGAGAGGTGCAGGAGATGCATCCAGATTTTGCGGAGGATGCTGGGACAGAGGCGCTGATCGACTGGCTGCTGACGGTGCTGAGCGACGCTTTGGGGCCGATGGAAGTGGTCGCCGCCGGGCATCGCGTGGTGCATGGCGGGCGCGAGTTCGCGGCGCCGACGCAGATCACCGATGCGGTGATGGCAAAGCTGCGCAGGCTCTGCCCGCTGGCCCCGGGGCATCAGCCCTTCAATCTCGCCGGGATCGAGGCGGTGGCCCGGCACTGGCCCGGTACGAGGCAGATCGCCTGTTTCGACACCGCCTTTCACCAGAGCCACGCGCGCGTGGCGCAGCTTTATGCGCTGCCGCGCGCGCTGAGCGACGAGGGCATCCTGCGCTACGGCTTTCACGGGTTGTCCTATGCCTATATCGCCGGGCGCCTGCCCGATGTGCTGGGTGAGCGGCTGGCGCAGGGCCGGGTGATCGTGGCGCATCTGGGCAGCGGGGCGAGCCTGTGCGCGTTACAGGGCGGGAAGAGTGTCGATACCACGATGGGTTTCACCGCGCTGGACGGGCTGATGATGGGCACGCGTTGTGGTCAGATCGACCCGGGCGTTCTGCTGCACCTGATGCGGGAACGCGGCATGGACGCGGAGGGGCTGGAGCGGCTCTTGGGCCGTGAGAGCGGTCTGCTGGGGGTGTCTGGCATCAGCCCCGACATGCGCGACCTGCTGGCCAGCCCCGCGCCCGAGGCGGCGGAGGCCGTGGCGCTCTTCGTGCATATGATCCTGCGCCAGATCGGTGCGCTCACCGCCACGCTCAGCGGGCTTGATGCGCTGATCTTCACCGCCGGGATCGGTGAGCATGCGCCCGAGATCCGGGCGCGGGTGATGGACGGGCTGGGCTGGCTCGGGCTTGTGCCGGACGCGGCGGCCAATCAGGCGCAGGACATAGTGATCTCGGCCCCCGAGAGCCGTGTCGTCAACGCTGTGATACCGACCGATGAAGAGGCAGTGATTCTGCGCGCCCTGCTTGCACTCAGACCCTGCGAATGACCTCTCGGCAGGTGCTGGTTGGCCTTCACCACGAAGGCCTCGGGCGGATGGTGGCGAAATGCCGGTCAAGCTGCGGCGCGGCAGCGGGCGAGGCCAAGCGCCCCGAGCCCGGTGAGCAGCAACATAAGGCCGGCGGGCAGGGGATTGGAGCGGCGGCTTGCGTGATTGAAAAGCTGATCGGTGCTACTGGCACTTTGCCGGGTGGCTGGATCAGGCTCAGGTTGGCGAAGGTATCGGTGGTGAACGTGGGATTGTTCAGCGTGTAGATGACATGCGAGCCAAAACTTGATGCGGCCGATTTGCCGTTCACGGCGAAAAGGAAGGAGAGAACATCGCTTTCGGTCTTGGCATTCTCGAAGCGGCCGCTCAGGAACGAGGCTGGATTAGTGCTGAATAAACTGCTGCCAAAAATGAAATAATCCGCCCAAGGCCCGGATCAGCTGCCTTGCGGGTCGGTAAGGGCATAGGGTTTGGCCGGTTCGGCACTTTCCCGAGGATCTGGGCGCAGGGCGACACATACGGCCAGCGCAAAAACACTCGCCGCGCCTATGGCGGCATAGATCAAAAGTCCAATCCAGATCGAGTAGCCAAGCAGCAGAGCACTGGCACCTTCGGTACTTCCAAGCACTGTTCCGATCAGGATAAGCCCGATGATCATGTCATGCTTCTCTTATGCTCACAACCTATGATTGAAGATATGCACCTAACTCGCTCATGTAAAGGTAATCCTACTTTGAGACCAAAGCTAAGCACAATTGCGGCATAATTCTGTCAGAAAACCGTTACGAAACCCTCTGAGGGCGGCATTTCCGAGCGTCTTGAGTCTTCCGCGCAACAGCAAAGCCTACAAAACGGCAAAAGGGCCGCAGCTTCACAGCCACGGCCCTTATCATGAGATCAGGGCCTCAGCCCCGTGAAAAGCCCTGTTCAGGCCGCCTTGCGACGACAACGCGCGGCGATGCCCAGCCCACCGAAGGCGGTCAGCAGCAGCCAGCCCGCGGCGGGGAGGGGGATGGGGGCGGCTACCTCGATTTCGATCAAAGTAAACCTCTGCACCGCGAAAAACCACGAACTGACGTCAGAAAATCATACTGTCAACGAATTGCGAACAATCCTGCTGAAACACTCCGGATCGGTCACGACGCGGTCGCGTGAATCACCTTCGCATTGATCGTCCGCCGCAAAGGTCGCGCGAATGACCAGAGAGCGGCGGTGAGTCTTTTGAGCACTCAAAACGGCCGATGAAACCTGATCAATAACAGCCTGTGTCCGGAGAACGGCACGCTGCGAGGCATAAAATATCCCGGCCATGCGATGGCAGGAGGCACCTGTCTTTTATGAAAGCCTTTCAGACTGGACGGTTACGTATCTGGCGTTACGCCCCTTGATCGTAAGCACTTTGCGGTTAAAGCCGGTCCGGCTTTGGCGCCTGGAAGAAATCAACAGCAGTGTTTGGGCCTCTCAAGCCAGAAATATTAAATCCTAGAAAAATATTAAATCCCGGAAAGAGACGAGGCAGAATTCCGCGTCCTGCTCTCCTATGAGGCCAATTCGAGTATCAAGGAGGCAAAGCCATTCGCGCGAGATGGCTCCCCGTTCGCCAATGTCCGCAAGGGTGTGATCTCAGACGCAATCATGATCGCTCTTATGAAGCGACGTGGTTTGGGATTCACGGCCCCACGGGTTTAGGTCAAGCTTTAGGACATTGTGTGAAGAGGCCACCGAAACACCTGAACAAATCGCTGACACTACTTTGAGGCATACCACCCGGACGAAGGTTTCCCGCGCCTAAGGTCGTACTGATCCCCTCGAGAAAAGTAGGGTTCTAACGCTCGCTCGGATGATCACGTCACAGGCAAAAACACAAAAAATTGTAGTTCGTCTCGCTTCGCCGAGTTCCTTTAATTTCGTTTAAACCTGCAGATGATAAGTCAATGGTCATTGATAAAAAAGGAAAAATGTCAATGACAAAACAACTTCCACGTTACTGCGAAATCAATAGAAATATGAAGTTCAGAGCATCCAGCTCGCTTATTCAAGCAAGAAGGTACGAGCGTAGTCAAATAATAGTAGACACTGAACCACCGGAAAACACGCAATGGATCATGTCTCGTTTTGATCTCCCCCTGCGCCGAAGCAACGCGCAATTCCGCATCACCAAGGCAAATGGTGTGAGCGAAAACATCACGCTGAACAATCGCAAGCGGCAGATGTTGCAAGCACTTATGCGCTCTCCGGTTTACTGCGCCAGCCCTGTGCGGTTGTCAGATATCGTCTTCCGTCTTTGGAGAGAAAACGGGATCAACATAGAAACACAACTCTACCAAGACCACGATTTTGACGAAAACATCCGCTATGGCATCTACGTACTAACCGATCAGGTGCGTTACCTTGGCGAGGCTAGGTCAATGGAGCGCGACGACACCTCATTTGGGGTGGAGGCATGATCTATCCCAGCATCTCGACTACCAACCTTTACCGCCATAGTCTTTTACACGCTCAGGCTGCGCTTGTAGCAGGTTTGACTTGTCTGGAGGGTATCAGATGACAGAGCAATTTCCGTACCCCAAAAAGGTTGACTTGAACCGCGCGGTTTTGCGGGAGGCTTACTTCTTTTTAATTACGCCGCCATATCTGATCTTTCCAGAGCGGTTGAGAAGTTTGCCTCGGCCTCTGCTGTCTGGACGTTTCCGATGGGTTTCAGCAGGTGATTGTTGTTGAGGCGGTCGACCCATTTGATGAGTGCGGCGAATGCCACGACGTCGAAGTTGCGCCATGATCACAAGTGCTGGCGGCTGCTCAGAGATGAACCAGATTGCCCACGCGACAGTTTCTTGCGGAACTTCACATGGCCCGCCATCAATGCTCCGTGAACTTGGAAACCACCCTTGGCCAAGTCAATCCCGGTCATCGTATCCTTCATATCGCCTTGCTATTAATTACTTGGCTGAGAACACCAAAACTTTGGCAAATCAAGATGCCGTTTTGGGGGAGGACGGCAACCACCCCATCTCCTTGGCCAGGCCAAGGTGTCCGGTCGTAATGGGGGCCACTTAAGTATGGTGCGAGTGTCACGGCGTTGGCGGAAGCGTAGAGGAAAACAACTGAAACCATAGAACTAAAGCGCCGTACGCATGCAGCCACTGCCGCAAAGTTAGCCGAGTTATGCCCAAAAGTTGGTGACGGCTGTCATCAGGCGGCGTTTTGAAGTTGCTTGATCCCGTCTTTGAACTCAACCCCCTGAATGACTTCGGGCAGTCGGTTTGTGCCGCTGAGCTTTCGCCATTTTTTCTTGGCTGACATCATTAGCTTGAAGACCATGGACAGGGCCGTTTTGCGGCTTAGGCAGCCCTTGGTCTTGCGGGTTCGGTTGCGCACGGTAGCGAAGACGCTTTCGATGGGGTTTGTCGTGCGGATGTGCTTCCAGTGCTCGGCAGGGAAGTCGTAGAATGTCAGCAGCACGTTGCGATCCTTGGTCAGCTTTTTGACCGCAC
>NZ_FOBO01000006.1 GCF_900109855.1 Roseovarius tolerans
GGCCCGATGCCGCAAACCCGCGAGCACATCCTGCTGGGTCGCCAGGTCGGCATTCCGTTCATGGTCGTCTACATGAACAAGGTCGATCAGGTCGATGACGAGGAGCTGCTGGAGCTGGTGGAGATGGAGATCCGCGAACTGCTGACCTCCTACGACTATCCCGGCGACGACATTCCGATCGTCAAGGGTTCGGCGCTGGCGGCGATGAACGGCACCGATCCGGAGATCGGCGAGAACTCGATCAAGGAGCTGATGGCGGCTGTGGACGAGTATATCCCGACGCCGGCGCGCGCCGTGGACCTGCCCTTCCTGATGCCGATCGAGGACGTGTTCTCGATTTCCGGCCGTGGCACGGTTGTGACCGGTCGGGTCGAGCGTGGCGTCGTGAACGTCGGTGACGAGCTCGAGATCGTCGGCATCAAGGACACCCGCAAGACGACCTGCACCGGTGTCGAGATGTTCCGCAAGCTGCTGGATCGTGGCGAGGCGGGCGACAATATCGGCGCGCTGCTGCGCGGTATCGACCGTGAGGGCGTGGAGCGTGGCCAGGTGCTGTGCAAGCCCGGTTCGGTCAAGCCGCACACCAAGTTCGAGGCCGAGGCCTATATCCTGACCAAGGAAGAGGGTGGCCGTCACACGCCGTTCTTCGCCAACTACCGCCCGCAGTTCTACTTCCGCACCACGGATGTGACCGGCACGGTGAACCTGCCCGAGGGCACGGAGATGGTGATGCCCGGCGACAACCTCAAGTTCGAGGTCGAGCTGATCGCCCCGATCGCCATGGAAGACGGCCTGCGCTTCGCCATCCGCGAAGGCGGCCGCACCGTCGGCGCCGGCGTCGTCGCGAAGATCATCGAGTAACAACCATCAGGCCCCGGGGCATGGCTCCGGGGCAGGGTTCGAAGAGGGAGGCCGGGTGGTCCGGCCTTCCTCCTATCAACTCCAATGCCGCGAAAGGCTAGACCAATGCAAAGCCAGAACATTCGCATTCGGCTCAAGGCGTTTGACTACCGTGTGCTGGATGCCAGCACGCAGGAAATCGTCAACACCGCCAAACGGACCGGTGCCCAGGTGCGCGGGCCGATTCCGCTGCCGAACAAGATTGAAAAATTCACCGTTCTGCGTGGCCCCCACGTGAACAAGAAATCCCGCGACCAGTTCGAGATCCGGACGCATAAGCGTCTTCTCGACATCGTCGATCCCACGCCGCAGACGGTGGACGCGCTGATGAAGCTCGACCTCGCCGCTGGCGTGGACGTGCAGATTTCGGTTTAAGGAGGGCAAGACATGTTGCGCTCTGGTGTGATCGCGAAAAAAGTCGGCATGACCCGGCTTTTCATGGAAGACGGCAAGCAGGTTCCTGTGACTGTTCTTCAATTGGACAAACTTCAGGTGGTGGCACAGCGCACCCCTGAGAAAGACGGCTATAGTGCCGTGCAACTCGGTGCAGGCACCGCCAAGGCCAAGCGTACGACGCAGGCCATGCGCGGGCATTTCGCCGTGGCCAAGGTGGAGCCCAAGCGCAAGGTCGCGGAATTCCGCGTGGCGCCTGAGAACCTGATCAATGTGGGCGAGGAAATCACCGCTGACCATTACTTCGAAGGTCAGTTCGTGGACGTCTCGGGCACTTCGATCGGTAAGGGTTTTGCCGGTGCGATGAAGCGCCACAACTTTGGCGGTCTGCGGGCCAGCCACGGTGTGTCGATCAGCCACCGCTCGCACGGCTCGACAGGTCAGTGTCAGGATCCCGGCAAGGTCTTCAAAGGCAAGAAGATGGCCGGTCACATGGGCGCCGCGCGCGTCACCACGCAGAACCTGCAGGTCGTTCGCACCGATGCAGACCGTGGCCTGATCATGATCAAGGGCGCCGTGCCCGGATCGAAAGGGGGCTGGGTGACGATCAAGGACGCGGTGAAAAAGCCGTTCCCCGAGAACGCCATCCTGCCTGCCGCGCTGAAATCGGCCGCTGAAGAGGCCGCGAAGGCCGCTGAAGAAGCCGCCGCCGCCGCTGCCGCCGAGGCCGAAGAAGAAGCCAAGCGCCTCGCCGAAGAGCAGGCCGCCGCAGAAGAAGCCGCGCTGAAAGAGGCCGAGGCTGAAATCGAGGCCGAGAAGAAGGACAGCGAAGAATGAAACTCGACGTGATCAAACTGGACGGCGGCAAGGCCGGCTCGGTCGATCTGGGCGAAGACATCTTCGGCCTGGAACCGCGCGCGGATATCCTGCACCGTGTCGTCCGCTGGCAGCGCAACAAGGCGCAGGCTGGCACGCACAAGGTCAAGACCCGGTCGGAAACCAGCTATTCCACCAAGAAGATCTATCGCCAGAAGGGCACCGGTGGCGCACGCCACGGCGACCGCAACGCGCCGATCTTCCGCAAGGGTGGTATATACAAGGGCCCGACCCCGCGCAGCCACGCGCATGACCTGCCCAAGAAGGTGCGTCAGCTCGGTCTCAAGCACGCGCTCTCGGCCAAGGTCAAGGCGGGCGAGCTGGTGGTGATCGAGAACACCGAGAGCGACGGCAAGACCAAGACCCTGGCCAAGCTGGTCAAGGACATGGGCTGGAAGCGCGCGCTGATCATCGACGGGGCCGAGGTGAATGCAGAGTTCGCCCGGGCCGCGGCCAATATCGAGGGTCTCGATGTGCTGCCGTCGATGGGCGCAAACGTCTATGACATCCTCAAGCGCGACACGCTCGTGCTGACCAAGGCGGGTGTCGAAGCACTGGAGGCTCGGTTGAAATGAGCGCGAAACCTGAACATTACGATGTGATCCGCAAGCCGGTGATCACCGAAAAGGCGACCATGGCCTCCGAGAACGGGGCGGTTGTCTTCGAGGTGGCGATCGACGCCAACAAGCCGCAGATCAAGGAGGCCGTCGAGGCGCTCTTTGGGGTGAAGGTGAAGGCCGTCAACACCACGATCACCAAGGGCAAGCAAAAGCGCTTCCGTGGCCAGATGGGCCGCCGGAACGACGTCAAGAAAGCCTATGTGACGCTGGTCGAAGGCAACACGATCGACGTGACCACGGGTCTGTGATCATGCTGGGGTGAAACCCCACCCTACGGAATGAAAGACCCCGGCTGCGAAAGTGGCCGGGGTTTTTCGTGTGTTGTGTTGATGCGCTTGGGGTGTTGCTCACGCTTCGGTTAGCACGTCTTGTTCAGACGAGGAAGGCGGCGTAGGCTTGTCCGGGGTCGGGGTGAAAGACTAGGTTGTCGGCATGTGGTCGGTTTTTCTGCTCATGTTCGGATTTTTCGCTGGGGCATGCGTATCACTCTGGGTTTCCGGGTTTTTGCTGGCCTCTGTTTTCCCGGTGTTCAATTACAAAGACGAGTTCATCGAGTACTACACGAAACGCACCGGCGCCCCCCCGTCCCGCGCAAAACTCATCCGGTGTATGTACGGGGCAGGTCACTCGTTCTTTGTGCACGAAAAGAGTTTTAGGCCTTGGACACCCCATTCACTCAGCCTGATCCCGACAGCGTTTCTTCTTCGTCATATGATGTTCGGTCTAGCGTCAATCCTCACCGCTCTCGGGCAGTGGGCCGTTATTCTGATCGGGTATCAAATCCTGAAAGGGCTGTTCTGATGGTTCCGCCTGTAAGCCCTGCCTGATCACCGCGCGGCTTTTGGTCCGACCTTACACCGGAATATCGTCATACCCCCGCTTGGTGCCCGTCTTGGTGTCCTTGACCGCGTCGCCCGTGACCTGGGTCATGATTTGATACATCCGCTGCGCCTCGGAGGTGTATTGCTCCACCGCCTTTCGGATGAAATCCGACTGTACCTGCACGAGATCGGCCGGGCTCTGGCAGCGCAGCATTGCCCTTTGGGTCTCAAGATCGTTTTGCAGGCGCTCGGAGACGAAGCGGGTGCTCTCGGCCATGATGTCGAGCCACATCCGGGCGGCAGGGTTCCCGGCGGCCATGGCGGAGGTGAGGGCCGTGGTGTCGGGTTTGGCGGTGGTTTTCTTTGCGGATTTGGTCATGGTCGGTCTCCCTTGTCCGGATCGGTTGCGCGCGCGTAGGCGGCGCGTGTCATTGCCGATATGCTATTCTAGGGGTGCATTTTAAACCGGTCGTGCCACGCAGACCTTGATCTGTGTCTAATGGCGCGATTCTGTGCTCACCCCCTTGACCGGGCACGGACACTCCCCTATCAGAGCCCATCCGCAAGGCCCCGGATTCGTCCGGGGCTTCGCTGTTGTTCGCAAGGGCAACGAAGAGCCGGGCACCTTCGGGGGCCTATAACCACGGTGGGATTGAAACCCATCTTACATAGCGGGCCTTCGGGCACGCGTTTGCTAAACGGAAGACAGAAAGCATGGCACT
The DNA here is from genome assembly GCF_900109855.1 of Roseovarius tolerans. Taxonomy (GTDB): domain Bacteria; phylum Pseudomonadota; class Alphaproteobacteria; order Rhodobacterales; family Rhodobacteraceae; genus Roseovarius; species Roseovarius tolerans. Next base: position 4,333 of record NZ_FOBO01000006.1, read on the forward strand.
CAAGTCGTATAAGCCGACGACGCCGGGCCAGCGCGGGCTGGTGCTGATCGACCGTTCGGAGCTGTGGAAAGGACGTCCGGTCAAATCCCTCACTGAGGGTTTGACCAAGCATGGCGGCCGGAACAATACCGGACGGATCACGATGCGTCGCAAGGGCGGCGGGGCGAAACGCCTCTACCGCATCGTCGATTTCAAGCGTACCAAACTCGACATCTCGGCAGTCGTGGAACGGATCGAATATGACCCGAACCGCACCGCGTTCATCGCGCTGATCAGATATGAAGATGGCGAGCAGGCCTATATCCTGGCGCCGCAGCGTCTGGCGATCGGCGACAAGGTCGTCGCCTCGGCCAAGGCCGATATCAAGCCGGGCAACGCGATGCCGTTCTCGGGCATGCCGATCGGCACGATCATTCACAACATCGAGCTCAAGGCCGGCAAGGGCGGGCAGATCGCACGCGCCGCTGGCACCTATGCGCAATTCGTCGGTCGCGATGGCGGTTACGCGCAGATCCGTCTGAGCTCGGGCGAGCTTCGGCTCGTGCGTCAGGAATGCATGGCCACCATTGGTGCCGTCAGCAACCCCGACAACTCGAACCAGAATTACGGTAAAGCGGGCCGCATGCGCCACAAGGGCATCCGCCCGTCGGTGCGTGGTGTCGTGATGAACCCGATCGACCACCCCCATGGTGGTGGTGAGGGCCGGACCTCGGGTGGTCGTCACCCGGTCACGCCCTGGGGCAAGCCCACCAAGGGCGCGCGCACCCGCAACAAGAACAAGGCGTCGCAGGCTCTTATCCTGCGCTTGCGTCACGCCAAGAAGAAGGGCCGCTAACACATGGCACGTTCTGTATGGAAAGGCCCCTTCGTCGATGCCTATGTCTTGAAAAAGGCCGAGGCAGCGCGCGAGTCGGGGCGTAAGGAAGTCATCAAGATCTGGTCGCGCCGCTCGACGATCCTGCCGCAATTCGTGGGTCTGACGTTCGGCGTCTATAATGGCCACAAGCACATTCCGGTGAATGTGAGCGAAGACATGATCGGTCAGAAATTCGGTGAATACTCACCGACCCGCACCTATTACGGGCATGCGGCGGACAAGAAAGCGAAGAGGAAATAAGCCATGGGCAAGGATAAGAATCCCCGCCGCGTGGCGGATAATGAGGCGATGGCCAAGCTGCGCATGCTGCGCACGAGCCCGCAGAAACTCAACCTCGTCGCCGCGATGATCCGGGGCAAGAAGGTGGACCGGGCGCTGACCGATCTGACCTTCTCGAACAAGCGGATCGCAGAGGACGTCAAGAAGTGCCTGCAATCGGCGATCGCCAATGCCGAGAACAACCACAATCTCGACGTGGACGAGCTGGTCGTGGCCGAGGCTTATGTCGGCAAGAACCTTGTGATGAAGCGTGGCCGTCCGCGGGCGCGTGGCCGGTTCGGGGCGCTGAAAAAGCCGTTCTCGGAACTGACGATCAAGGTGCGTGAAATTGAGGAGCAAGCCTAATGGGTAACAAAGTCAATCCGATTGGCATGCGCCTGCAGGTGAACCGCACCTGGGACAGCCGCTGGTATGCCGACACCAAGGATTACGGTGATCTTCTGCTCGAGGATCTCGCGATCCGCGAGTTCATCAACAAAGAGTGCAAGCAAGCCGGCATCAGCCGTGTGATCATCGAGCGTCCGCACAAGAAGTGCCGCGTCACGATCCACACCGCCCGTCCCGGCGTGATCATCGGCAAGAAGGGCGCGGATATCGAAGGTCTGCGCAAGAAGCTGGCCAAGATCACCGACAGCGAACTGCACCTCAATATCGTCGAGGTGCGCAAGCCCGAGCTCGATGCCGCCCTTGTGGGTGACAGCATCGCGCAGCAGCTTGAGCGTCGTGTGTCGTTCCGTCGTGCGATGAAGCGCGCCGTGCAGAACGCGATGCGCATGGGGGCCCTGGGTATCCGGGTCAACGTCGCAGGTCGTCTTGGTGGCGCCGAAATCGCCCGGACCGAATGGTATCGCGAGGGCCGCGTGCCCCTGCATACCCTGCGCGCCGATATCGACTATGCCAATATCGAGGCGACCACGGCCTATGGCATCATCGGCATCAAGGTCTGGATCTTCAAGGGTGAGATCATGGAGCACGATCCCGGTGCGCGTGATCGCAAGGCCCAGGAACTCCAGGATGGTCCCGCGCCCCGTGGCGCCGGCGGCCGCCGTTAAGGAGGAATGACAGATGCTTCAACCAAAGCGTACAAAATTCCGCAAGATGCACAAAGGCCGGATCAAGGGCGAAGCCAAGGGCGGCTCTGATCTGAACTTCGGGTCTTTCGGTCTCAAGGCCACACAGCCCGAGCGTGTCACCGCACGCCAGATCGAGGCGGCACGCCGTGCCATGACGCGTCACATGAAACGTCAGGGCCGGGTCTGGATCCGGATCTTCCCGGACACCCCGGTGACCGCCAAGCCGATCGAGGTTCGCATGGGTAAGGGTAAAGGCTCGGTGGACCGGTGGGTCTGCAAGGTCAAGCCCGGCCGTGTGATGTTCGAGATCGACGGCGTCGGCGAAGCGGTCGCGTTGGAGGCCCTGCGCCTCGCCGCGATGAAGCTGCCGGTCAAGACCCGGGTCGTGGTCCGCGAGGACTGGTAAGGCCGGTGGGGTGACACCTCACCCTTTAATATTGGCCCCCCGCGCGAGCGATCGTGCGGGGGGCTTCCGTTTGGGCGGGCGGCAAGCCCGTTGCAACGGGCTTGTGACGCGGTTTTCAAACCGCGTGAGACGCGCCTTGCAAGGCGCTTGGCCAAGCCGCTTGCAAGCGGCTTGCGCGGTGAATTTGCCTCTCGCCTCGCGCGTGAGGCTGCGCTAGGAACGGGGCATGTCCCAGATCCGTTCTCTCTTCGTGACCCGCCTCTACCGTGCCGCCCTGAGCGAGCACGGCCCTGCCATCGACGCCCAAGAGCTGGAGGCGTCGTGCTATTCCATCGCCGAGGATGACGAGGCGGGGCAGGACTGGTGCGAGAGTGAGGGCTATCCCGGCTACACCTCCTATGCCTCGCTGACCGATCTGCCGTGGCGGTTTCCGATCTTCGCCGACCTGGTCACGGCGCTGGATGCGCATGTGGCGGCGTTTGCCGAGGATCTGGAGTTCGATCTCGACGGGCGCGCGCTCAAGCTGGAGGATATCTGGATCAACATCCTGCCCGAGGGCGGCAGCCATGGCAGCCACATCCACCCGCATTCGGTGATTTCGGGCACGACCTATGTGGCCATGCCCGAGGATGCCAGCGCGCTCAAGCTGGAAGACCCGCGCTCGGCGCGGATGATGGCCGCGCCGCCGCGCCGCAAGGGCGCGCGCGAGGAGTTGCAGACCTTCGTTTATGCCAAGCCGCAGGTGGGCGATGTGCTCTTGTGGGAATCATGGCTGCGTCACGAGGTGCCGCTGAACATGTCCGAAGAGGATCGGATCAGCGTCAGCTTCAATTATTCCTGGGCCTGATACCGCCGTGTGGGGCTTATAAGCCCCGGAAAAGCCGGTAATTTGAACTTGCCTCTTGCAAAATGGACCATTCGCGCGCATATGGACGCTGCTAACGTTATTCTTTTTCGATACCTGTCTCCTCTAAACCGGCGGTCAGTTTCTCGATCCAGACCGACCACGCCGCGGCTGCCGCACTCAAGCGGGCAGCACAACATCAGGAGACTACCCATGGCCAATGGCACCGTAAAATGGTTCAATTCCACTAAAGGCTTCGGCTTTATCGCGCCCGACAATGGCGGCAAGGACGTTTTCGTCCACATCAGCGCAGTCGAGCGCGCCGGCCTCACCGGCCTGGCCGATGACCAGAAAGTGACCTTCGACATCGAATCCGGCCGTGACGGCCGCGAGAGCGCGTCGAACCTGCAGCTCGCATAAGCGATCTGACCGGACTTTGGGACGGCCTCGGGGGAACCCGGGGCCGTTTCTCGTTGCATGGCGTGGAGGCGCGGTGCGGGTCGGTCGGAGGATTTCCCAAACTCCCTCTTGCCCTATGCGGCGGCCTCCCTTATAGAGCGCCAATCCGCGACCCTTGGGCCTGCCCGGGGATTCGCGTGTTTTGCAATTCATCCACCGGGTTTCGGGTGACCCTGAACCAACCGTCAGGGGCCGTCCGGTGTTTTGAGAAAGGAAAAGGCGATGAACGCCAAGGAACTGCGTGACAAGACCCCGGACCAGCTCCGGGAGGAACTCACCACCCTGAAGAAGCAGCAGTTCAACCTGCGCTTTCAGGCGGCCACCGGCCAGCTTGAGAACCCCGCTCAGATGCGCAAGGCCCGTCGCGATGCGGCGCGCGTCAAGACCATTCTGAACGAAAAAGCCCAAGCGGCCGCAGAGTAAGGAGCCCCTGAGATGCCCAAACGTATTCTTCAAGGTGTCGTGACCTCTGACGCCAATGCCCAAACCGTCACCGTATCGGTCGAGCGCCGCTTCAAGCATCCGGTGATGCAGAAGACCATCCGTAAGTCCAAGAAGTACCGGGCTCACGACGAGAACAACGCCTACAAGGTCGGCGATGCCGTTCGGATCATCGAATGCGCGCCGAAGTCGAAAACGAAACGCTGGGAGGTGCTGGAGGCGTAAGCCAACAGCGCCTTTCGGCATTGTCGAAACCCTGGGGACCAGGCATTGCATCGCCCCCCATAGGTCGGGAGAAACCAAATGATCCAGATGCAGACCAATCTGGATGTTGCTGACAACTCCGGCGCACGCCGAGTTCAGTGCATCAAGGTTCTGGGTGGTTCCAAGCGTAAATACGCATCCGTGGGCGACATCATTGTCGTCTCGGTCAAGGAAGCCATCCCGCGCGGTCGCGTGAAGAAGGGCGACGTCCGCAAGGCCGTCGTCGTGCGCACCGCCAAGGAGGTCCGTCGCGAAGACGGCACCGCCATCAAGTTCGACCGCAACGCCGCCGTCATCCTGAACAATGCGGGCGAGCCTGTCGGCACCCGTATCTTCGGGCCGGTCGTGCGCGAATTGCGCTCCAAGAACTTCATGAAAATCATCTCGCTCGCCCCGGAGGTGCTGTAAGATGGCTGCCAAACTTAAAAAAGGCGACAGCGTGATCGTTCTGGCCGGCAAGGACAAGGGCCAGAAAGGCACGATCACCAGCGTTGATCCAAAATCCGGCAAGGCCGTGGTCGAGGGCGTCAACATGGCGATCCGCCATACCCGTCAGAGCCAGACCAGCCAAGGGGGCCGCCTGCCCAAGGCGATGCCCATCGACCTGAGCAACCTGGCGATTGTCGACAAGAACGGCAAACCGACCCGCGTCGGCTTCAAGATCGAAGGTGACAAGAAGGTGCGTTTTGCCAAGACCACGGGGGACGTGATCGATGCTTGATACAGCAACCTATACCCCGCGTCTGCGCACGCAGTTCCGTGAGGTGATCAAGCCTGCTCTGAAGGAAGAGTTCGGCTATACCAACGACATGCAGATCCCGCGTCTGGACAAGATCGTCCTGAACATCGGCTGCGGCGCCGAGGCCGTGCGCGACTCCAAGAAGGCGAAATCCGCTCAGGAAGACCTGAGCCTGATCGCCGGTCAGCGCGCCGTCGTCACCAAGGCCCGCAACTCGATCGCCGGGTTCCGCGTTCGCGAGGACATGCCGCTTGGTACCAAGGTCACGCTGCGCGGCGACCGCATGTATGATTTCCTCGATCGCCTGATCACCATCGCCATGCCCCGTATCCGCGACTTCCGCGGCGTGCCGGGCAAATCGTTCGATGGGCGTGGCAACTACGCCATGGGCCTCAAGGAACATATCGTTTTCCCCGAAATCAACTTCGACAAGGTCGACGAAGTGTGGGGTATGGACATCATCATCACAACCACGGCGAAGACCGACGCTGAAGCCAAGGCGCTGTTGAAGTTGTTCAACATGCCCTTCAACAGCTGAGCCGGGGGAGGATAGATTTATGGCTAAGAAAGCAATGATCGAGCGCGAGAAGAAGCGCCAGAAGCTGGTGGAGCGTTTCGCCAAGAAACGTGCCGCGCTGAAAGAGATCATCAGTGACGAAAGCAAGCCGATGGAAGAGCGGTTCCGCGCCTCCCTGAAGCTGGCACAATTGCCGCGCAACAGCTCGGCGACCCGGCTGCACAACCGTTGCCAGCTGACCGGTCGTCCGCATGCGTATTACCGCAAACTCAAGATTTCCCGTATCGCGCTGCGCGATCTGGGCTCTGCCGGGCAGCTGCCCGGCGTTGTGAAATCTAGCTGGTGAGGAGGGCAGAGATATGAACGATCCTATCGGCGATATGCTCACCCGTATCCGCAACAGCCAGATGCGCGGCAAGTCCACGGTGCTGACCCCGGCCTCGAAGATGCGCGTGCGCGTGCTCGACGTTCTGGAGGCAGAGGGTTACATCCGCGGCTATGAACAGGTCACGGGCGAAAACGGTCACCCGGCGATCGAAATCAGCCTGAAGTATTTCGAGGGCACCCCTGTCATTCGCGAAATGAAGCGGGTCTCCAAGCCCGGTCGTCGCGTCTATATGGGCGTCAAGGACATTCCGCAGATCCGTCAGGGCCTCGGTGTGTCGATTGTCTCCACCCCCAAGGGTGTGATGTCGGATGCAGCCGCGCGCGCAGCCAATGTTGGCGGCGAAGTGCTCTGCACGGTATTCTAAGGAGACCCGGACATGTCTCGTATCGGAAAACAACCCGTGGCTCTGCCCAATGGTGTCACCGCGACGCTGTCGGGCCAGACCATCGAAGTGAAGGGCCCGAAGGCAACCAAGGCCTTCACGGCGACTGACGATGTGACCATCACCATCGAGGATGGCCTGATCACCGTCACGCCGCGTGGCAAATCCAAGCGCGCCCGCCAGCAATGGGGCATGACCCGCACGGTCATCTCCAACCTGGTGCACGGGGCCAATGAAACCTTCAAGAAAGAGCTGGAAATCCGCGGCGTCGGTTATCGCGCGCAGATGGCGGGCAACGTCCTCAAGCTGAACCTCGGTCTCAGCCATGACGTCGACTTCGCTGTTCCGGAAGGTGTGACTGTCACCGCGCCCAAGCCCACCGAACTGGTGGTCGAAGGCACGGACAAGCAGCTCGTCGGTCAGGTTGCGGCGAATATCCGCGACTGGCGGCGGCCCGAGCCCTACAAGGGCAAAGGGATCCGCTACAAGGACGAGTACATCTTCCAGAAGGAAGGCAAGAAGAAGTAAGGACGCGAGCTATGGCATACAGCAAAAGAAAACTGTTCCTCAAACGCCGCCTGCGCGTTCGGAACAAACTCCGCAAGGTCAATGCAGGGCGTCCGCGCCTGAGCGTTCACCGCTCCAACAAGAACATCAGCGTGCAGCTGATCGACGACGTCAACGGTGTGACGCTCGCCGCCGCCTCGACCCTCGAAAAGGATCTCGGGCTGGTGGGCAAGTGCTCCGTCGAGGCCGCCACCAAGATCGGGGCCACGATTGCCGAACGCGCCAAGAAGGCGGGCGTCACCGAGGCCTATTTCGACCGGGGCGGGTTCCTGTTCCACGGTCGGGTCAAGGCCGTGGCCGATGCCGCGCGTGACGCCGGTCTGAAAATCTAAAGCGCAGGCGGCCCTTCGGGGCCGCCTCGATGATCCGGGAGCTCTGGCTCACCTGGATTGAACAATATCAGGCACCACGCGGTGCCGCATCGAAAGGACGCCGAGAATGGCAAGAGATGACAACCGGGGGCGCGGGCGTGACCGCGACGAAACCCCTGAATTCGCTGATCGCCTGGTTGCGATCAACCGGGTATCGAAAACCGTAAAAGGGGGCAAACGCTTCGGCTTTGCCGCTCTGGTCGTTGTTGGCGATCAAAAGGGCCGTGTCGGCTTTGGCAAGGGTAAGGCCAAGGAAGTCCCCGAGGCGATCCGCAAGGCCACCGAAGCCGCCAAGCGCGCGATGATCCGCGTGCCGCTGCGCGAGGGCCGCACCCTGCACCACGACATGGAAGGTCGCCACGGTGCCGGTAAGGTCGTGATGCGCACCGCCCCGCAGGGTACCGGCATCATCGCCGGTGGTCCGATGCGCGCCGTGTTCGAGATGCTGGGCGTTCAGGACGTGGTCGCCAAGTCGAACGGGTCGCAGAACCCCTATAACATGATCCGCGCCACGCTGAACGGTCTCCAGAAAGAGACCAGCCCGCGCATGGTCGCACAGCGCCGTGGCAAGAAGGTCGCCGACATCCTGAAACGGGGTGACGAAGCGCCGGCTGCTGCCGATGCGGCAGAAGCGTAAGGAGACCGGAACATGGCAAAAACCATCGTCGTCAAGCAGATCGGCTCGCCGATCCGCCGCCCCGAAAAGCAGCGCCAGACCCTGATCGGCCTGGGCCTCAACAAGATGCACAAGACGCGCGAGCTGGAAGACACGCCCGCCGTCCGCGGCATGATCGCCAAGGTCTCGCACATGGTCGAGATCGTTGAGGAAAAGGGCTGAGCGCCGTTTTCTTGAAAAGAAAACGGTCCGGAAACTTTTTAAGTTTCCGACCTGCCCCAAGACAACGCCCCGGTCAGAGATGATCGGGGCGATTTTCGTTACACTATCACGCGAGTCTTTTGTCTCTCTGCCATCCGGGCGGGGGGCCGTGGTATTCTCCCGGTGTGCCTGGTCGGCGGTCTGCCCCCGGGCGCGCATTCCTTGAGGGAGGACACCATGTCACATAAATATTCCGGCGGCTGCGCTCATATCCACACGCATGCCGATCACGACCCGATCGACAATCACACCTGTCATTGTTCCGTCTGCAAGGGCGTCACAGGACAGGACACCACCCATGTCGTGTTCTTCAAGCATGGCGATGTGGCGGTGGACAACGAGGCCGGTCTGAAGCGCCAGCCGTTCAATGCCAACAATCCCGATGGTCCGCTGGAGCTGTGCACCTGCGCGGATTGCGGTGCGCCGATAATGCTCGACGACAAGCAGAGCCGCATCCGCGTCATCGTGCCCAACCTGATGGGCTATGATGATCAGATCGCCCCGGCCCCGTATCACGCCTTCTATGACCCGACGAGCGGCGTGCCGAAGCCAAGCGACGGCCGCCCGGTCTACGAGGCGCTGCGCCCCGATTTCGAGTGGCCTGCGCCGTCTTAAGCACTGCTGCCCCGGCGGATCAGATCGGCAAGCGCGGGGTGATCCGCCGGGGCGCTTCGCCCACCACCAGACATCCCAGCGTGACGCGGAGCGCGTCTGACAACTCGTCCACCGTTTCGGTCGAGACGAACAGCCCGCCGGTCGCATCGGCGAGGCATTTGGCCACGGTCTGGCCGTCATAGTCACCCGCCTCGGGGCTGTTCCATGAGAACGGGTCATAGACCACGCGAAAGCCGATGACATGCACTGTGAGCCCCGGCGCTGTTTCGGCCAGATGCGCGCTCAGCGCGCAGGGCGTGCCGCCGCAGGTCTCGTTGCCATCGGTGACCAGGACGACGATACCGTCCTCTCCCAGAACCTCGACCGCCGCTCTGACCGAGGCGGCGAGCGGGGTCAGGCCGCCGGGCGAGAGGGTGTCGATCCCGGCCACCACCGCAGCGCCCGCATCGGCACGCGGGGCAAAGCGCAGGTTGATCCCCGAACAGGCATGCGCCCCGCCGGGGCCGTAGGTCAGCAGACCGACGCGGCGATAGGGGGCGATGTCGGGCATCGCTTCGCGCACCGCGCGGCGGGCGTCGATGATCCGGGTGGGGGCGGTTGCGTCATGGCCCACCTCGTCCATCGAGCCCGATCCGTCGAAGACCAGCATCGCATCGCGCGCGCAGCCCGTGGCCGCCTGTGGCGCGGGGCCGGGCAGGGTGGCGAGGGCGAGGGCGAGGGTGAGGGGCAGGGCGCGCATGGGGTCTCCGAGGTGACTAGGTCAGCCTAGCGCAGGCGGGGCGGTTGTCCATACATGCAATTTGTGAACTGTCATCCTCGGGCTTGACCCGAGGATCTGTTGCCCGAGAGATCGTCCGGTCGAGCCGGACGATGACGGGGTTTGTAGCGCGATGTGGTGGAGATCGTCCGGTCGAGCCGGACGATGACGGGGTTTGTGGCACGACACGGGGGAGATCGTCCGGTCAGGCCGGACGATGACGGTGTGGATTTTTGCCATGCCCCGCTTTCAGCACCGCGACGCAGGCCCACAACTCGGCCCTTGATCCCGGGGCGGGCCGGGTCTATACGCCCACGGTGGCCCGAGGGCCCGACTCAACCTTTCACGCAAGCCGCGTTCGGCCGCTCCCGTCGCTGGGGGCCGCATCCGGCAAGGAGATAGCGACAATGAAACTGCATGAACTGCGCGACAATCCCGGCGCAACCAAGACCAAGAAACGCATCGGCCGTGGCCCCGGTTCCGGCATGGGCAAGATGGGTGGCCGTGGTATCAAGGGTCAGAAATCCCGCTCGGGTGTGGCCATCAAGGGCTACGAGGGCGGCCAGATGCCGCTCTATCAGCGTCTGCCCAAGCGCGGCTTCAACAAGCCGAACCGCAAATCCTTTGCTGTGGTGAACCTCGGCCTGATTCAGAAATTCATCGAGGCGGGCAAGATCGACGGCTCCACCCAGATCACCGAGGACGTGCTCGTGGCCTCGGGCCTCGTGCGGCGCAAGCTCGACGGTGTGCGCGTTCTGGCCAAGGGCGAGGTGACCGCGAAACTCGACATCGCCGTGACCGGTGCCTCCAAGTCGGCCATCGACGCGGTCGAGAAGGCCGGGGGCAAACTCTCGGTCACAACAGCGCAGGCCGCTGAATAAGAGGTTGTGAGCGGGCCTGCGCCCGCTTACATAGTCCTCGAGTTTTCCTTTTGACGCCGCCTGAGCTGGAAAACAGCCCTAGGCGGCGTTGTCATATGAAAGAGACCCGCGAATGGTATCTGCAGCAGAGCAAATGGCGGCCAACACAAGCTGGTCCGCGCTTGGCAAGGCCACCGAGTTGCGCAAGCGCATCCTCTTCACGCTGGGGCTTTTGATCGTCTATCGGCTTGGCACCTTCATCCCGGTGCCGGGGATCGACGGCGCGGCGCTCCGCGAATTCATGGACGGCGCGCAGGCGACGATCGGCGGTATGCTTTCGATGTTCACCGGCGGCGCGCTTGGCCGGATGGGTATCTTTGCGCTCGGCATCATGCCCTATATTTCGGCGTCGATCATTGTGCAGCTTTTGACGGCGATGGTGCCGCAGTTGGAGCAGCTCAAGAAAGAGGGCGAGCAGGGCCGCAAGAAGATCAACCAGTACACGCGTTACGGTACGGTGGGTCTGGCGACACTGCAAAGCTACGGCCTCGCGGTCAGCCTGCAATCGGGCGACATGGTCACCAATCCCGGCCTTTTCTTCATCGCAAGCTGCATGATCACGCTGGTCGGCGGCACGATGTTCCTGATGTGGCTGGGCGAGCAGATCACCGCGCGCGGCGTCGGCAACGGCATCTCGCTGATCATCTTTGTCGGCATCATCGCCGAGATCCCCGCAGCCCTCGCACAGTTCTTTGCCTCTGGTCGCTCGGGCGCGATCAGCCCGGCGGTGATCGTGGGCGTGATGCTCATGGTGGTCGCGGTGATCGCCTTCGTGGTGTTCATGGAGCGCTCTCTGCGCAAGATCCATATCCAGTATCCGAAACGCCAGGTGGGGATGAAGGTCTATGACGGCGGCTCGTCGCATCTGCCGGTCAAGGTCAACCCGGCGGGCGTGATCCCGGCAATCTTTGCCTCGTCACTGCTGTTGCTGCCCGCGACTATCGGCACGTTTTCGGGCAATCAGACCAATCCGATCATGTCCACGATCATGGCCTATTTCGGCCCCGGTCAGCCGCTCTACCTGCTGTTCTTCGCGGCCATGATCATCTTCTTCACCTATTTCTACACGTTCAACGTGGCCTTCAAGCCCGATGACGTGGCCGAGAATCTGAAGAACCAGAACGGCTTTATCCCCGGCGTGCGCCCGGGCAAGCGGACCGAGGAATATATCGAATACGTGGTCAACCGTATCCTCGTGCTGGGCTCGATCTATCTGACGGCGGTCTGTCTTCTGCCCGAGGTGCTGCGCAACCAGTTCGCCATTCCGTTTTACTTCGGCGGCACGTCGGTGCTGATCGTGGTCTCGGTGACGATGGACACGATCCAGCAAGTGCAAAGCCACCTGCTCGCGCATCAATACGAAGGGCTGATCGAGAAATCGCAGCTCAGCGGCAAAGGTCGCAAGAAAGGCCGTCGCAAGGGAGGGGCACGTCGATGAACATCATTCTTCTGGGGCCGCCGGGGGCGGGCAAGGGCACGCAGGCGCATCACCTCGTCGAGAGCCGCGATATGATCCAGCTTTCGACCGGTGACATGCTGCGCGAGGCCAAGGACAGCGGCTCGGAGATGGGCCGCATCGTGGCCGACGTGATGGCGCGTGGCGATCTGGTCACCGACGATATCGTGATCGGCCTGATCCGCGAGAAGCTGCAGGGCAACAAGCAGGGCGGGTTCATCTTCGACGGGTTTCCGCGCACGCTGGCACAGGCCGATGCGCTGGCCGACCTTCTGGAAGAGCAGGACGAGACGCTCGATGCGGTGGTTGAGTTGCGCGTTGATGACGAGGCGCTGGTCGAACGGATCACCGCGCGCTCGACCTGCGGCGGCTGCGGCGAGGTCTATAACGACATCACCAAGCCCTGGCCTGCGGACGGCAAATGCGCCAAATGCGGCAGCACCGATATCAAGCGCCGCTCCGACGATAACGAGGACAGCCTGCGCAACCGGCTGATGGAATATTACAAGAAAACCTCGCCGCTGCTCGGCTATTACTATGCCAACGGGCAGCTTGCCTCGGTGGACGGTCTGGGCGACATCGACGAGGTCAAGGCGGCGATTGCGGCGGCACTTGACAAATGACGGAACGGGGGCTTGACGCCCCCTTAATTTCCCCATAACCAGCCCTATCTCGAACGCGAGATTGATTCTCGCCGGGTCGCCCCCGGCCTCGAATCGACAATCCGAATTCAGCTGCGGCCCGGAGCGAAAACCGCCTCGGGCTTACGTTGTGAAAAAAGGTTCTGGAGCTACGGAACCGCAACGAAAAAGGAAAAGACACTTGGCACGTATCGCCGGCGTTAATATCCCGACCTCCAAACGGGTCCCGATCGCCCTCACCTACATCACCGGAATCGGCCACTCTTCGGCCAAGGCCATCTGCGAAGCCGTGAACATCGACGTCTCGCGTCGCGTCAACGAGCTTTCGGATGCCGAAGCCCTGGCCCTGCGCGAGCATATCGACGCGAATTACACCGTCGAAGGCGACCTGCGTCGCGAGACGCAGATGAACGTCAAGCGCCTGATGGATCTGGGTTGCTACCGTGGCCTGCGTCACCGCCGCAACCTGCCGGTTCGCGGTCAGCGCACCCATACCAACGCACGCACCCGCAAAGGCCCCGCAAAGGCCATTGCCGGCAAGAAGAAATAAGGGAGGGCTGACCAGATGGCACGCGATACCAAACGCACCAAGAAGAAGGTCTCCAAGAACATCGCCACCGGCGTTGCTCATGTGAACTCTTCCTTCAACAACACCAAGATCCTGATTTCCGACGTGCAGGGCAACGCGATTGCGTGGTCCTCTGCCGGGACCATGGGCTTCAAGGGCTCGCGCAAATCCACGCCCTATGCCGCGCAGATGGCCGCAGAAGATGCGGGCAAAAAGGCGCAGGAACATGGCATGCGCTCGCTCGAGGTCGAGGTTCAGGGGCCGGGCTCGGGCCGCGAATCGGCGCTGCGCGCGCTGGCGGCTGTCGGCTTCAACATCACGTCGATCCGTGACGTGACGCCGATGGCCCATAACGGCTGCCGCCCGCCGAAACGCCGCCGGGTCTGATCCGACATCTATCAAAGCGGGGCCGCGCAAGGGTGCGGTCCCCTTTTCGTCATTTTACATCCTCGGGCGTTCTGGACCTTTGGACATGAGGACAGAACAGGAATGGAGGGACGCATGATCCACAAGAATTGGGCTGAACTGATCAAGCCGACACAGCTTGACGTGAAACCGGGCAATGACCCGCTGCGTCAGGCGGTTCTGGTCGCCGAACCGCTGGAGCGCGGCTTTGGTCTGACGCTTGGCAACGCGCTGCGCCGCGTGCTTTTGTCGTCGCTACAGGGGGCGGCCATCACCGCCGTGCAGATCGACAACGTGCTGCACGAGTTCTCCTCGGTGCCGGGCGTGCGCGAGGATGTGACCGATATCGTCCTCAACCTCAAGGGCGTCGCCGTCCGCATGGAAGTCGAAGGGCCCAAGCGTCTGTCGATCAATGCCAAGGGCCCCGGGGCCGTGACCGCTGCCGACATTTCCGACAGCGCGGGCATCGAGGTTCTGAACAAGGACCACGTGATCTGCCATCTCGACGAAGGTGCGGACCTTTACATGGAACTGACGGTCAACACCGGCAAGGGCTATGTCTCGGCGGACAAGAACAAGCCCGAGGATGCACCCATCGGCCTGATCCCGATCGACGCGATCTATTCGCCGATCACCCGCGTCAGCTATGATGTGCAGCCGACCCGCGAGGGCCAGGTGCTGGATTATGACAAGCTGACCATGAAGATCGAGACCGACGGCTCGATCACCCCCGATGACGCCGTGGCCTTCGCCGCGCGCATCCTTCAGGATCAGCTGTCGATCTTCGTCAACTTCGACGAGCCGGAATCGGCGGGCCGCGAGGCCGAGGATGACGGGCTGGAATTCAACCCGCTCCTGCTCAAGAAAGTCGACGAACTGGAACTGAGCGTGCGCTCGGCCAACTGTCTCAAGAACGACAACATCGTCTATATCGGTGATCTGATCCAGAAGACCGAAGCCGAGATGCTGCGCACCCCGAACTTCGGCCGCAAGTCGCTCAACGAGATCAAGGAAGTGCTCTCGGGCATGGGTCTGCATCTCGGCATGGATGTCGAGGACTGGCCGCCGGACGATATCGAGGACCTCGCCAAGAAGTTCGAGGACGCCTTTTGAGATAAGGGGACGGAACCTTCAAAAGGTTCCGTTCCGATTTCTTTTCAAGAAATCGGTGCTCCCCGAAGACCCGGGCAATCCCGCCCCAAGGAGAGCGGCTGACACGCATCAGACCGCCAGACAAAGCAAAAACGCTTAGGAGATAGAAAATGCGTCACGCCAGAGGATACCGCCGCCTGAACCGCACCCACGAGCACCGCAAGGCGCTGTGGGCGAACATGGCCGGCTCGCTCATCGAACATGAGCAGATCAAGACCACCCTGCCCAAGGCCAAGGAACTGCGCCGGATCATGGAAAAGATGGTCACGCTCGGCAAGCGCGGTGATCTGCACGCGCGCCGTCAGGCCGCAGCCCAGCTCAAGCAGGACATCCACGTTGCCAAGCTCTTCGACGTGCTGGGACCCCGCTACAAGGACCGTCAGGGTGGCTATGTGCGCGTGCTCAAGGCCGGGTTCCGCTATGGCGACATGGCGCCGATGGCGATCATCGAGTTCGTCGATCGCGACGTCGATGCCAAAGGTGCCGCAGACCGCGCCCGTGTTGCCGCCGAAGAGGCCGCAGAAGAATAAGCCACGCCAATTATTGGCCCGGCCCTGACCCCCGCCCTCACCGGCGGGGGTTTTGCGTTTGTGGGATTAGAGTATTTGGACCAAGAAGAAACGCAGCGGGCTTGCATTGCTCTGCCGCGCCGCGCATATCTCGGGCGATCCGCCGAACCGAGGGAGGCCGCCGTTGATCCGCATCCTGTCGCTCATATTGATCCTGGTCGCGGCCCCGCTTGCCGCCGAGATGCGCGTGCCGATGATCGTCGCGCCCGAAGTGCTGTCGCACAACCCGACCCGGACGAGCGACCGCGCCGCCCTGCCAGAGATGGTGCTTGTGGAAGGCCCCGGCCCCTATGGCGTTTGGACCACGCTCACGCTGAGCATCGAGGTGATGCGCAACGGGCGGCGCATGGCGCTGCGGCTGCGGCTATGAGCGATCTCTTTGATACCGGCGACACGCCTGCACCCAAGGGGGCGCCGCGCCCGCTGGCGGACCGGCTGCGCCCCCGTGCCCTGTCGGAGGTGATCGGACAGGATCAGGTGCTGGGCGCGGATGCGCCGCTTGGCGTGATGCTGGCCTCGGGCAGCCTGACCTCGCTGATTTTCTGGGGGCCGCCCGGGGTGGGCAAGACCACCATCGCGCGGCTTCTAGCGGATGAGACCGACCTGCATTTTGTGCAGATCAGCGCGATTTTCACCGGCGTGCCGGAGTTGCGCAAGGTCTTTGAGGAGGCCAAGCATCGACGCGCGAACGGGCAGGGCACGCTGCTATTCGTCGATGAGATTCACCGGTTCAACAAGGCGCAGCAGGACGGGTTCCTGCCGCATATGGAGGATGGCACGATCCTTCTTGTGGGGGCCACGACCGAAAACCCGTCGTTTGAGTTGAACGCGGCGCTGCTCAGCCGGTCGCAGGTGTTGGTGCTGACGCGGCTCGACCTCGCGGATCTCGAACATCTGGCGCAGCGGGCCGAGAAGGATCTGGGCCGCGCCCTGCCGCTCGACGGTCCGGCGCGTGAGAGCCTGCTGGAAATGGCCGATGGCGACGGGCGTGCGCTGCTCAATCTGATCGAGCAGATGGCGGCGTGGAGCACCGATGGCAAGCTGGGCCGCGACGCGCTGGCCGCGCGGCTGATGAAGCGGGCAGCGAAATACGACAAGTCGGGCGATGAGCACTACAACCTCATCTCGGCGCTGCACAAATCGGTGCGCGGGTCCGACCCCGACGCCGCACTTTATTGGCTGGCGCGGATGCTGGAGGGTGGTGAGGACCCGCGTTACCTGGCGCGCCGCATCACCCGGATGGCGGTGGAGGATATCGGCCTTGCCGACCCGCAGGCGCAAACGGTCTGCCTGCATGCCTGGGAACTTTATGAACGCCTCGGCAGTCCCGAGGGCGAGTTGGCGCTGGCGCAGGCGGTGACGTATCTTGCGCTCGCGCCCAAATCGAACGCGGGCTATGCCGCCTACAAGGCCGCGATACGCGAGGCCAAGAAGAGCGGCAGCGAACCGCCGCCCAAGCACATCCTGAACGCTCCGACCAAGCTCATGCGCGACGAGGGCTATGGCGCGGGCTATGCCTATGACCACGATGCCGAGGATGCGTTTTCGGGGCAGAACTACTTTCCCGAGACGATGAAACGCCCGGTTCTCTACCAGCCGGTAGAGCGTGGATTCGAACGCGAACTCAAAAAACGACTCGACTATTTTTCACGTCTGCGCGAGCGGCGCGGCGGGTGAAATGGTGTCCTGCCGGAAAAAACCTCAGGATTACTGACCTTTAAAACTTCGGCGTTTTCCGGAATAGAGTCTGGAAAGCCGGAGGATTTCGTGTTTTGTTTTCAATATGTCGTATTTGAGCATCCTGACCATGGGTCAGCAAAGGAAGCTTTCGGAGAGGGCCATGACAGGGGCCTCTCCAATGACAGATCAACAACAAAACAGGGAAGTCTCATGACAAAGAAAACCGACAAGGTCCTTATGGACAGGCTGGCAAGTGCCGCGCGCTCCGGCGATATCTCGCGCCGGTCGTTCATGCATTTTGCCGCCGCTGCGGGCATGACTGCCTCTGCCGCGACCGGCCTCTGGGGTACATCGGCCGCCGCACAACCGAGCCGGGGCGGCACGTTCCGCTGGGGTGTGCATGACGGCAACAGCTCTGACACGCATGACCCGGGCACCTATGTGACGCGGCAGATGATCTTTCTGGCGCACACGCATCGCAGCTATCTGACGCTGATCGAGCCCGACAATTCGCTCGGCCCGGATGTGGCGACGAGCTGGGAGGCGACGCCGGACGCCAAGGAATGGACGTTCGAGCTCAATCCCGATGCGTCGTTCCACAGCGGCAAGCCGGTGACGGCGCAGGACGTGATCGACAGCCTCAACCACCACCGTGGCGACGCGTCCACCTCGGCGGCCAAGGCGCTGTTGACGGATGTGACGGATATCAAGGCGGATGGCGAGAATGCCGTTGTCATCTCGCTGGCGCGCGGCAATGCCGACCTGCCCTGGCTGATGACCGACTATCACTTTGCGATCTGCCCGTCGAATGGTGACGGCACGATCGACTGGAAGTCCGGCGACGGCTGCGGTCCCTACAAGATCGAGTCGGGTGAATTCGGCATTCAGTGGGCGCTCAGCCGTCACGATGGCTGGCACGGCGAGGGGGCCTATTTCGACAAGGTCGAGATGCTGATCCTGAACGACCCGAATGCGCGTCAGACCGCGCTTGTCACCGGCGATGTGAACTGCGTCTCGCTGATCGAGCTCAAGACGCTTGCGCTGCTGGAGCGTAATCCTGACATCAAGGTCGACAACATCCCGTCGGGTGGCGCGATCACGATGCCGATGCATTGCGACACGGCACCGTTCGATGATGTGAACGTGCGCAACGCGCTGAAACTCGCGATGAACCGCGACGAGATCATCGAGAAGATCTCGTTCGGGGCGGCCACCAAGGGCAACGATTTCCACCTTTCGCCGGTGCAGCCCTATTGGCCCGAGGATATCCCGCAGCGCGAATACGATCCGGATCAGGCGAAATCGCTGCTCAAGAAGGCCGGGCAAGAGGGGCTTTCGGTCAACATGTCGGTGGCCGACAGCGTCTATACCGGTGCGGTCGACATGTGCGTCCTCTATGCCGAACAGGCCAAGGCGGCGGGTATCAACATCAATGTCGTGCGCGAGCCGAATGATGGCTACTACTCCGATGTCTGGCTGAAAAAGCCGTTCTCGGCCGTCTCCTGGGGCGCGCGCCCGACGCCGGACGTGATGTTCACGCTGGCCTACAAGGACGACGCAGCCTGGAACGAGAGCCGCTGGCAGAACGAACGCTTCAACGAGCTGCTGCTTCAGGCGAAGGGTGAGCTTGACGAGAGCCTGCGTGCCGAGATGTATCGCGAGATGTGCGTGCTGATGCGCGACGATGGCGGCACGATTATCCCGTTCTTCAACAACTGGGTCTATGCCCGTGGCAAGGGTGTGGAGCGTGGCGAGGATGTCGCGGCCAGCTGGAGCTGTGACGGTGCCCGCGCCGCGAGCCGTTGGTGGTTCTCGACATAACGCCCTGATCCGGCCCGGTCCCCGAAAAGGGGGCCGGGTCTTTCACTGCCGGTGGCGGGTCTGTCCCGCCTCCGGTTTCGCCAATCCGGTCGCACTCGCAAATACCAAAAAACAAAGCGCGACCGCAGACACAGAACACTGTGCGCCTGAGCCGAAAACGGCCCGCCGGAACAAGGCGGCAGGCAGAAACAGCAGGAGGGAAAGATGGGGGACATCCTAGGGCTCGTTGCGAAACGGCTCGGTCTCGGACTGATCATCCTATTGGTCATATCCGTCATCATATTTTTCATGGTCGAGCTTTTGCCCGGTGACATCGCCGAGGCGGTGCTGGGGCAGGGCGCGACGCCCGAAAACCTGGCCGCATTACGCAAGGAGATGGGCCTCGATCAACCGGCCATCGTGCGCTACCTCGACTGGTTGTCGGGTGCGGTGATGCTCGATTTCGGCAATTCCATCGTAACCGGCACAAGCGTGTCGCAGACGATCAGCGAACGTTTTGCCAACACGCTGTTTCTGGCGACCTACGCGGCCGCCATTGCGGTGCCGATCTCGATCGTTCTGGGGATCATCGTTGCCCTGCTGCGCAACTCGATCTTCGACCGGGTGGCCAACGTGGCGACGCTCACCTCGATCTCCAGCCCCGAATTCTTTCTGGGCTATATCCTGATCCTCTATCTGGCGGTCAAGACGAGCATGTTCCCGGCGATTGCCAGCCTGAGTTCTGACATGGATTTCGGCGATCTGCTCTATCGCACCTTCCTGCCCGCGCTGACGCTGGTGCTGGTGGTGACCGCCCACATGATGCGGATGACACGTGCCGCGATCATCAACCTTCTGGCCTCGCCCTATATCGAGATGGCCCGGCTCAAGGGCACACCGCCCTGGAAGGTGATCGTCAAACACGCCCTGCCCAATGCCTGGGCCCCGATCATCAACGTGGTGGCGCTGAACCTTGCCTATCTCATCACCGGCGTGGTGCTGGTGGAGGTGGTGTTCGTCTACCCCGGTATCGGACAGGCCCTCGTGGACGCGGTCAGCAAACGCGACTTCCCGGTGGTTCAGGCCTGCTGCCTGATCTTCGCGGCGACCTTCATCCTGCTCAATCTGGCAGCCGATGTGGGCGCGATCCTGACAAATCCGCGCCTGCGGCATCCGAAATAAGGGGGCAGAGACATGAGTGTTTTCGTCATTATCTACTATACTCTGCTACTCGGCGCGTCCTGCCTTGCGGCTTACTTCAACAAGCGGTCGGCGTTCCTGCTGATCTTCTCGCTGACCCTGGTGTCGTTCATCCTCGGCATCGTTGGCGGACCGGGCGCGTTGCGCAGCGTGGCGATCGCGGCGGGGCTTCTGGCGCTGGCGGCTATGGTTTCCTACGCCTTCCGCGAGTTCCTGATCGTCATCGCCTCGACCAATATGGCCAAGGAGTTGCGCACGGCGCCGCTGACGGCGGCCTTCGGGATGTTCGTGATCTTCACCTATGCGATTGCAGGCATTTTCGCGCCGGTGATCGCGCCGTTCGGTGAGGCCGAGATCATCTCCTCGGCCTTTGCACCGGCGGATGAGACGATGCTGCTGGGGGCCGACCAACTGGGCCGCGACATGTTCAGCCGCATCATCTACGGCGCGCGCAATACCGTGGCCCTGGCGCTTGCCGGGACGGTGCTTGCCTTCCTTCTGGGCGCGCTCGCGGGGCTGCTGGCGGCGGTCAATGGCGGCTGGTTCGATCAGCTCATTGCCCGCACCTCGGACGTGATCATGTCGATCCCGTCGCTGATCTTCGCGCTACTGATGCTGTCGATCTTCGGGGGCGAGTTGGCCAATGACACGACGAGTTTCTGGTTGCTGACCGGGTTCATGATGGTGACCGGACTGCTGGTCGTGACGGCGGTGTTCGAGAACAACATCATCGGCTGGGCCATCGGGCTGGCGGCGCTGGTCGGGGTATCGGTGGCCTTTGCCGGGTTCATGCTGATCATCTTCAACCCGTCCGAGATCATTCTCGTGCTGGTGGTCGCGGTGATCTACAGCCCGCGCGTCTTCCGCCTGACACGGGCGGTCGCGGGAAATGTCGTGGTGATGGACTATATCGAAGCGGCCAAGCTGCGCGGTGAAAAGACATGGTATCTGATCCGCCGGGAAATCCTGCCCAACTCGACCGCGCCGCTGGTGGCGGAATTCGGGCTGGAATTCTGCTTCGTGTTCCTGCTGATCGCGGGCCTGTCGTTCCTCGGCCTCGGCATTCAGCCGCCGACGGCGGATTGGGGCTCGATGGTGCGCGAGAACGCGACGCTGGTTTCGTTCGGTGAGATCACGCCGCTTATCCCCGCGGCAGCCATCGCGCTTCTGACCGTCGCGGTCAATTTCGTGGTGGACTGGATGCTCTACCGCTCCTCTGGACTGAAGGTGTAATCGTCATGATCAAGAAAAAAGACGTATTGCTGAAAATCCGTGACCTGAAGATCCAGGGCTATTCGGATGAAACCTGGGTCGATATCATCAAGGGTATCGACCTGACCCTGCACCGGGGCGAGGTGATGGGGCTGATCGGCGAATCGGGTGCGGGCAAATCCACCATCGGTGCTGCCTGCATGGGCTATGCTCGCGACGGCACCCGCATTGTCGACAGCTCGATCGAGTTCGACGGGATGGAATTGACCACCGCCACCGAGGCCGACCGGCGCATGCTGCGCGGTTCGCGCATCGCCTATGTTGCGCAATCGGCGGCGGCGTCCTTCAACCCGGCGCACAAGATCATCGACCAGCACACCGAGGCGCCGCTCCAGTACCGGCTCAAGAAACGGATGGAGGCGCAAGAGGACGCGATGGAGCTTTACGAAAAGCTCCGGCTGCCGAATCCACAGGAAATCGGATTTCGCTATCCGCACCAAGTCTCGGGCGGGCAGCTGCAGCGCGCGATGACCGCGATGGCGATGTCCTGCCGTCCCGATCTCATCATCTTTGACGAGCCAACGACGGCGCTTGACGTGACCACGCAGATCGAGGTTCTCTCTGCCATCAGAGATATCGTGGACGAGTTTAACACCGCCGCGATTTACATCACCCACGACCTCGCGGTGGTGGCGCAGATGGCCGATACGATCAAGGTGCTGCTCAAGGGCGAAGAGGTCGAGGAGGCATCGACCCGCGAGATGCTCGAGAACCCGAAAGAGGATTACACCAAATCCCTCTGGGCCGTGCGTGGCTTCAAGAGTCCGCAGCGCCACCGACCGACCGACGGCACCCCGCCGCTGATTTCGGTCAAGAATGTGGATGCCTCCTACACCGGCGGCGAGAAGGTGCTCGATGATGTGAGCTTCGACATCTACCCCGGCATGACCGTCGCGGTGGTGGGCGAATCCGGCTCGGGCAAATCCACCACGGCGCGGGTGATCACGGGCCTGCTGCCGCCGTCCAAGGGCGAGGTGCTGTTCAAGGGCGAGCCGTTCCCGCCCGATTACCGCAACCGCACCAAGGACCAGTTGCGCCAGTGCCAGATGATCTACCAGATGGCCGACACCGCGCTCAATCCCAAGGTGCGGATCTCCGAGATCATCGGGCGACCGGCGGCGTTCTATTCCGGGCTCAAGGGGGTCGCGCTGAAGAACCGGATCGACGAGCTTCTCGACCTGATCGAGCTTGAACCGGCGCAGTATTACAACCGCTACCCGGCAGAGCTTTCAGGCGGACAGAAACAGCGCATCGGTATCGCCCGCGCCCTCGCCGCCGAGCCGACCTTCATCGTGTGTGACGAGGTGACATCGGCACTCGATCAGCTGGTGGCCGAAGGCATTCTGCGGCTGCTCGACCGGCTCCAGAACGAGCTGAACCTCGCCTATATGTTCATCACCCATGACCTTGCGACGGTGCGGTCCATCGCCGACGAGGTGGTGGTGATGCAGCATGGCAAGGTGGTGGAGCAGGGGCCCAAGGACGAGATGTTCACGCCGCCGCACCATCCCTATACCGATCTGTTGCTCAGTTCGGTGCCCGAGATGGATCCCGACTGGCTGACCACGCTGCTGGAAGAGCGCGGCGTCGATAATGTGGGCGATGCGGCATCGGCCAAGATCGACCCGAAAGACGCCAAGGTCACCTGACCCTGGACGAACAACAAAACGGCGGGGGGAAGCCTCCGCCGTTTTTCATGTCGGGATCTGCGTTACCTGGGGTGCTTAGAGAATCGCCATGGCCGACAGCACGAAAGTGCCGATGATCGCGCCATAGACGATCACCACGGCCTGCCAGGAGGCCGAGTGCATACGCAGTTCGCGGTTCAGTTCGTCGCGTGTCATGGGCTTGCCTCCTGCCTCGCGGTTTCGCATGCGAACGGCGCGCCGCTCACAAGGCGCACATAAGCGATAAATGTGGCGGCGCAATGATAAAAGCGCCGAAAATCCATGCATTTTCGACAACCCACATGGGCGTTTTCGACATATCGAGCGAATGCGAAGGGGCGTGGTCTGAAAGCGACGTCGCAATTGGCCTGAGCCTGATATTTACCGAACGGAATTCTCGAAAAATTCCGTGCAAGAAGACTTGAAGTTTTCTTGTCCGGTTTCTCTTGAAGAAAACGGCGGCGATCCGAGACCGAGCGGTCCGATCCAGGCCAAAGGCCCGCCGCCCAATCGGTCAGGCGGAATTGCCCTGCAATGGCATCACCGACAACTCGCCCTCCTGCCGCGCCTTGATCGCCAATGCCGCCGCGTGCGATCCGGCCACGGTGGTGAAATAGGGGATCTTGTCATAAAGCGCGACCGAGCGGATCTCGCGGCTGTCCTCGACCGCCTGCACGCCCTCGGTGGTGTTCATCACAAGTGCGATCTCACCATCCTTGAGCAGGTCGACGATATTGGGTCGGCCCTCATAGACCTTGTTGACCACCTCGCAGGCCAATCCCGCCTCGGTCAGGAACGCCGCCGTGCCGCGTGTCGCGACAAGGGTAAAGCCCCGATCCGTGAGCACCTGCGCGGTTTCCACAAGCTGCGGGGTCTTGTCGCTGTCCTTGATCGACACGAACACGCGGCCCCCCTCGGGCAGGTCCACACCCGCCCCCATCTGCGCCTTGAGGAAGGCACGCGGGAAGGACACGTCCCAGCCCATCACCTCGCCGGTGGAGCGCATTTCAGGGCCGAGGATCGTATCGACACCGGGGAAGCGGGCAAACGGCAGCACCGCCTCCTTGACCGAGAACCACGGCATGTCGGGATCGGCCAGCGTCATCTGGTCGGCCATCGGCAGGCTGCCGGGCTTGGTGTCGCGCGGGTAGGGGCCGCGATAGGGGAAGGACGCCATCGTCTCGCCCGCCATCAGCCGTGCGGCGATGGAGGCGATGGCGCTATCCGTTGCCTTGGCGACGAAGGGCACGGTGCGGCTGGCGCGCGGGTTTACCTCGATCAGGTAGATATCCTCGCCCTTGACCGCGAATTGCACATTCATAAGCCCGACGACATTGAGCGCGCGCGCGAGTGCCTCGGTCTGGGTCTTGATCTCGGCGATGGTGGCGGCGGAGAGCGAATAGGGCGGCAGCGAGCAGGCGCTGTCGCCCGAATGCACGCCGGCCTCCTCGATGTGCTGCATGATTCCGGCGACATGCACGTTCTCGCCATCGCAGAGCGCATCGACGTCGCATTCGATGGCCCCCGACAGATAGCTGTCGAGCAAGACGGGGCTCTTGCCCGACACCACAACCGCCTCGGCGATGTAGCGTTCCAGATGGGCCATGTCGCGCACGATCTCCATCGCGCGGCCGCCCAGTACGTAGGACGGTCGGATGACCAGCGGGAAGCCGATGCTCTCGGCAATGGCAAGCGCCTGCGCGTCCGTCGAGGCGATGCCGTTCTTGGGTTGCTTGAGGCCCAGCTTGACCACCAGCTCCTGAAACCGCTCGCGGTCCTCGGCCAGATCGATGGCGTCGGGGGTGGTCCCGAGGATCGGGATGCCCTCGGCCTCCAGCCCGCGCGCCAGCTTGAGCGGCGTCTGCCCGCCGAATTGCACGATCACGCCGTGCAGCGTGCCGTTCTCCTGTTCGACGCGCAGGATTTCCATCACATGCTCGAATGTCAGCGGCTCGAAGTAGAGCCGGTCCGAGGTGTCGTAATCGGTGCTGACCGTCTCGGGGTTGCAGTTGATCATGATCGTCTCGTAACCCGCATCGCTGAGCGCGAAACAGGCGTGACAGCAGCAGTAATCGAACTCGATCCCCTGACCGATCCGGTTCGGCCCGCCGCCCAAGATGACGACCTTCTTCGCGTCAGAGGGCCGCGCCTCGCATTCCACCTCGCCCATCATCGGGGCCTCGTAGGTGGAATACATGTAGGGCGTCTGCGCCTCGAATTCGGCGGCGCAGGTGTCGATCCGCTTGAAGACCGCGTGCACACCCAGATTGACGCGGGCGCGGCGCACCTGCTCCTCGTCGCGACCCGTCAGCATGGCAAGCCGCGCATCGGTAAAGCCCATCATCTTGAGATGGCGCAGGCCGTCCTCGGTCATCGGCAGGCCGTCGCGGCGGATTTGCGCTTCGGCCTCGACGATCTCGCGGATACGGGCGAGGAACCACGGGTCAAACGCCGTGGCGGCGTTGATCTCGTCATCGCTGAGGCCGTGGCGCATCGCCTGCGCGATGGTGCGCATCCGGTCGGGGGTGGCGACCGAGAGCGCGCGGGTGATCGCGGCCTTGTCCGGCGCGCCCTCGATTTCCACCTCATCAAAGCCCGAAAGGCCGGTTTCCATCGAGGCGAGCGCCTTTTGCAGGCTCTCGTGGATCGTGCGGCCAATCGCCATCGCCTCGCCCACCGATTTCATCGCGGTGGTCAGATGCGGCTTGGAGCCGGGGAATTTCTCGAAGGCAAAGCGTGGGATCTTGGTGACCACGTAATCAATCGTAGGCTCGAAACTCGCGGGCGTCACCTTGGTGATGTCGTTGTCCAACTCGTCGAGCGTATAGCCCACGGCCAGCTTGGCCGCGATCTTGGCAATCGGAAAGCCCGTGGCCTTGGAGGCAAGCGCCGAGGAGCGCGACACGCGCGGGTTCATCTCGATCACAACCATGCGCCCGTCTTCGGGGTTGATGGCCCATTGCACGTTGGAGCCGCCGGTCTCGACCCCGATCTCGCGCAGCACGGCAATCGAGCCGTTGCGCATGATCTGGTATTCCTTGTCGGTCAGCGTGAGGGCAGGGGCCACGGTGATCGAATCGCCGGTGTGCACGCCCATCGGATCGACGTTTTCGATGGAGCAGACGATGATTGCGTTATCCGCACGGTCGCGGACCACCTCCATCTCGAATTCCTTCCAGCCCAAGAGGCTCTCGTCGATCAGGATCTGGCTGACCGGCGAGGCGTCGAGGCCGGATTTGCAGTAGTGGATGTAATCGTCACGGTTATAGGCGACGCCGCCGCCGGTGCCGCCCAACGTATAGGCCGGGCGGATGATCGCGGGCAGGCCGACATAGTCGATCGCCGCCATGCATTCATCCATGTTGTTGGCGATGGTGGCCTTGGGGTTCTCGATGCCCAGGCGATCCATCGCCTCGCGGAAGAGCTTGCGATCTTCTGCCATTTCAATAGCTTGCCGGTTCGCGCCGATCAGTTCCACACCGAATTTCTCCAGCACGCCCATATCGGCCACGGCGAGCGCGGTGTTGAGGCCGGTCTGCCCGCCCATCGTCGGCAGCAATGCGTCGGGGCGCTCCTTCTCGATGATCTTGGCCACGGTCTCGGGGGTGATCGGCTCGATATAGGTGGCGTCGGCGAGGCCGGGGTCGGTCATGATCGTCGCGGGGTTCGAGTTTACAAGGATGACGCGGTAGCCTTCTTCGCGCAGGGCCTTGCACGCCTGTGCGCCGGAATAGTCGAATTCGCAGGCCTGTCCGATGATGATGGGCCCCGCTCCGATGATCATGATGGATGAGATATCGGTTCTTTTCGGCATATCGGTCCTCGGGCAGCTGAATGACCGCGCGGGCCGGAGGGGCGCGCGCGCAAATTGGTGGGGTTATATCCATGATCCGCCCGTGTGCAAGGGGCAAACCCGGCGCGGGTTCAAGAGGTTTCGGGCATCTCCGGCGCGTCCTCCAGAATGACCCGGTCGAGCGCGCCCATGCCCGCGCCGTCGCGCTGCGGATAAAGGATCAGCCGGTCGATCACCTGCCCGCTGAGCGCGCCTGCCTCAAAGCGCGTGAACCCCGGCTGCGCGGGGGCGGCGACAAAGCGGTCGCCCGCCACCAGAAGATCGCCGAGATAGCCCTCGACCCGCACTTCGGGCGCGCCGCGCTCGGACTGCCAGTCGAGCGAGACGAAGGTGAAGGGTGCGTCCCGCAGGATTGCGATGCCGCTGCGCTGTCCCATGGCACCCTCGATCTCGGTTGGGCCATCGGTGCCGTCGCCTGACTTTTCCGCGGTCGAGATCATCGCGTTGCGCGTGGCGATGCGGTAGCCGTCCTCTTGCATTTCTTGCGGCGCAGGCCCTTCGCCCGGTCCCTCAAACCCGATCGAGACCTGCCCTACCCCGGCCATCCCGGCGCAGAGGCAGAGGCCCAGAATGCCGCCCTGCAAAAGAAGTCTCATCAATCCGGTCCTGAAATCGCCCTTGGGTCTGAGCGTCGCGCCTGCAATGCTTTGTGTCAAGCGCAGGGGCTTGCGCAAAACCGGATCAAAGCGGCGCTTTTGTGGGTGTCTTTCGGTGCCGCGCGGCCTAAATACCGCAGCACCTGTGCAAGAGGATGCAACGTGCAGATTCGTTTCGATCATGGACCGACCGGGGAGGCCTGCCAGTTCGCGCAGGCCGCACAGCTGATCGTGGCGCATGAGCCGGACGAGGTGCCTGCCGCCCTGGCCGCGATGGACGACGCGCGCGCAATGGGCCAATGGCTCGCGGGGTTTGCCAGCTACGAATTGGGCCATGCGTTCGAGCCGCGCCTTGCCGCGACCTTGCCCGCGCACCGCCGCCTGCCACTTTTGCAATTCGGCGTGTTCGAGGCCCCGCTTGACGCGGCCCCCATACGCTCCGGCCCTGCGCAGCTAAGCGAGATGCGCCCCGATTGGGACGCGCGCCGCTACGCACAGGCGTTCCAGACCGTGCATGACTATATCTGTGCGGGCGATATCTATCAGGCGAACCTGACCTTTCCGATCCGGATGCGGGCGACGGGGACGCCGCAGGCGCTCTATGCCGCGTTGAGCCAGATCCAACCGGTGCGCTATGGCGCTTTGATCGAGGCCGAGGGGCTGCCCGCGATCCTGTCGCGCTCGCCGGAACTGTTCTTTCGCACCGATGCCGCGGGCGGGATCGAGACCCGGCCGATGAAGGGCACGCAGCCGCGCAGCAACGACGCGATGGAGGATGCGCGACGCCGGTTCTTCCTGCAATCGGATGAAAAGAACCGCGCCGAGAACCTGATGATCGTGGACCTTTTGCGCAATGATATCAGCCGGGTGAGCGTGCCCGGCTCTGTGTGCGTGCCGGAACTCTTCAGCGTCGAAAGCTATGAGACGGTGCACCAGATGACCTCGCTCATCGCCGCCGATCTGGCACCTGACATGCGGCTCTCGGACATCCTGCGCGCGCTTTTCCCATGCGGGTCGATCACCGGCGCGCCGAAGCTGCGGGCGATGCAGATCCTCGCCGATCTCGAAGGCGCCGCGCGCGAGATCTATTGCGGCTCCATCGGCTGGGCCGCGCCGGACGGGCGCGCGGAATTCAACGTCGCCATTCGCACGCTGCTGCTGGAGCAGGGGCAGGCCACGCTCAACGTCGGCGGGGGCGTTGTCTATGACAGCACCGCCGAAGGCGAATATGAAGAGGCGCTGTGGAAGGCGCGCTTTGCCCGCGCGCTGATGCCGGTCCCGGCGTGATCTATTCCGCTGCGTGGCGCAGATCGTCGCTGTCGCCGGGATAGAGATAATCGCGAGTCAGCGGCACCGCGTCCTGCTTTGGGCTCATCTGGAACTGGAACACCACCTGGTTGTTGAGCCGGAACGTGAGTTCGCTGGCGATCAGGTAATAGCGCCACATCCGACAGAACCGATCATCATAAAGCGCGCGCACGCGGTCGATATTGGCCTCGAACCGCCTGCGCCATTCGCGCAGCGTCTCGGCGTAATGCAGCCGCCAGACCTCGACATCGGTGGTCACCAGATGATGATGCTCGATGGCCGCTGTGGCCTCGGACATGGCGGGGCAATAGCCGCCCGGGAAGATGTACTTGGTGATCCACGGGCTTGTCGCACCGGGCGGCCCGGCCCGCCCGATGGTGTGGATCAGCGCGATGCCGTCGGGCCTGAGCAGGCGATGCACGCTGGCGAAATATTCATCGTAATGCGGCACGCCCACATGTTCGAACATGCCGACCGAAACGATACGGTCGAACTGCCCGGCCACGTCGCGGTAATCCATCAATTCGAACCGCGCCTTGTCCGAAAGCCCCGCCTTCTCGGCGCGGGCATTGGCCATCGCATGCTGTTCGCGCGACAGGGTCACGCCGGTCACATCTGCCCCGAAATCGCGCGCCAGCGTCAGCCCCATGCCGCCCCAGCCGCAGCCGATATCGAGCACGCGCATCCCCGGCTTTATCAGCAATTTGCGCGCGATATGTGCCTTCTTGGCGGCCTGCGCCTCTTCCAGTGTCATGTCGGCGCGGGCGAAATAGGCGCAGGAATACTGACGGTCCTCGTCAAGAAAGAGGTCGTAGAGTTCGCCCGACAGGTCATAGTGATGCGCCACGTTGCTGCGCGACCGCGTCACCGGGTTGAACTGGTCCAATCGTCTTGTAAGACGCCGCATCCCCTCCAGCGGGCGGCGGAACCACGGCTGGCCCTGTGCGGCGATATTCATGATCGCAAGGCTGAGAAAGCCGTAGACGTCATCACCGTCAAACGTGACGGTGCCGTCCATATACCCCTCGCCGATAGCCATTTCGGGCGAGATCACGATCCGGCGCGGCAGCGTTGCATCATGCAGCGTCACCGCCGCCTCGGGGCCGTCGCCGGGGCCATAGGCGCGGGTCAGCCCGTCGGGGTAGGTCACGCGCAGGCGCCCACGCTTGAAAAGATGGGTCAGCAACCCGTCCAGAGCCTTGGTCCACATGCTACACCTCGTTTTCTTGCGCACGTCCTGCGGCGCATCCTTACGGCGTACCAAACCTGTCCCTGCACCCGGTTTCCGGGCCAGCCTGCTCGTGTGACGGGTATTTTTGCGCAATTCCCCTGTTCTGTAAACGGTTTTGCCCGGCAGTGCACCGGCCCGCCCTTGACTTTGCCGCCCCGCCAAGGTGTATCGGCCCGGACCCAAGAGACAGGCCCGCGACCGGGCTCGGAGAGGATATCATGCACAGCTATCGCAGCCATTCCTGCGCAGATTTGACGAAAACAGACGTGGGCGAGACCGTGCGCCTGGCAGGTTGGGTGCATCGCATCCGCGATCACGGCGGGGTTCTTTTCATCGACCTGCGCGATCACTATGGCGTGACGCAGGTGCTGTGTGACCCCGACAGCCCGGTCTTCGCCGAGGTGGAAAAGCTGCGCAGCGAGTTCTGCATCCGAATCGACGGCGAGGTGAAGGCACGCGACGAAGGCCTGGTGAACCCCAGAATCCCCACCGGCGAGATCGAGGTGTTCATCCGCGACATGGAAATCCTCGGCGCCGCCGCCGAATTGCCGTTGCAGGTCTTCGGCGAGCAGGAGTATCCCGAGGAGACGCGCCTGCGCTACCGCTATCTCGACCTGCGCCGCGAGGCGATGCAGCACAACATGACCCTCCGCTCCGACGTGGTGGCCGCGATGCGCCGCCGGATGTGGGATCAGGGCTTTCGGGAGTTCCAGACGCCGATCATCACCGCCTCGTCGCCGGAAGGCGCGCGCGACTTTCTGGTGCCCTCGCGCCTGCATCCCGGCAAGTTCTACGCGCTGCCGCAGGCCCCGCAGCAGTTCAAGCAGCTGATCATGGTCTCGGGCTTTGACAAGTATTTCCAGATCGCGCCGTGCTTTCGCGATGAAGACCCGCGCGCCGACCGCTCGCCCACTGACTTCTACCAGCTTGACCTCGAGATGAGCTTTGTCGAGCAGCAGGACGTGTTCGACACGATTCAGCCGGTCATTCAGGGCGTGT
Organism: Roseovarius tolerans; assembly: GCF_900109855.1. Taxonomy (GTDB): domain Bacteria; phylum Pseudomonadota; class Alphaproteobacteria; order Rhodobacterales; family Rhodobacteraceae; genus Roseovarius; species Roseovarius tolerans. The sequence goes on from NZ_FOBO01000006.1 coordinate 35,506, forward strand.
TCGAGGAGTTCGGCGAGGGGGCCACGGTCGACAAGGTCTGGCCGCAGATCAGCTATCGCGACGCCGCCCTCTGGTATGGCACCGACAAGCCCGACCTGCGCAACCCGATCAAGATGCAGGACGTGTCCGAGCATTTCCGGGGCAGCGGCTTCGCGATCTTTGCCAAGCTGCTGGAGCAGGACGGCACGCAGATCCGCGCCATTCCCGCCCCTACCGGCGGCAGCCGCAAGTTCTGCGACCGGATGAACGCCTTTGCCCAGAAAGAGGGGCTGCCGGGGATGGGATATATCTTCTGGCGTGAGTCATTGTCTGCAGACATCAACAAGCGTGCAGCAGAGCTCCTCAAAAAGTGGGACGTTGAGGGTGTTGTATCTAACATGGACGACGTCGACGATTTCCTTACGGAATTTAATGATGAAGTCCTGATGGGAGACGAGTACGCGCGACGCCAACAAGAGATTGCGGACGCAAAGAAGGCCGGCGACAAAGAAAAGGTCGCGTTTCTCACCCGAGCCTACACGATGGAAGCCGCCGGCCCCCTTGCCAAGAATATCGGCCCCGAGCGGACCGAGGCGATCCGCCAGCAGCTTGGGCTTGGCGTGGGCGATGCGGCGTTCTTCCTCGGCGGCAAGCCGCAGGCGTTCGAGCGAGTGGCGGCCCGCGCTCGCGACGTGATCGGCGAGGAGTTGGGCCTCACTGAGAAGAACCGCTTTGCCTTTGCCTGGATCGTCGATTTCCCGATGTACGAGGCGGATGAGGAAACCGGCAAGGTCGACTTTTCGCACAACCCCTTCTCGATGCCGCAAGGCGGGCGCGCGGCGCTCGACGGGGATCCGCTCAAGGTGCTGGGCTATCAATACGACCTCGCCTGCAACGGGTATGAGCTGGTGTCCGGGGCGATCCGCAACCACAAGCTTGATATCATGATCAAGGCGTTCGAGCTGGCAGGCTATGGCGAGGATGAGGTGCGCAAGCGCTTTGGCGGCATGGTCAACGCGTTCCAATACGGCGCGCCGCCGCATGGCGGCTGTGCGGCGGGGATCGACCGGATCGTGATGCTGCTGGCGGGCACCTCGAACATTCGCGAGGTCATCATGTTCCCGATGAACCAGCGCGCCGAAGACCTGATGATGAACGCGCCCTCCGATCCAACCAGCGATCAGCTGATGGAACTCGGCCTGCGCGTCATTCCGCAGGACTGACACGCGCATGTCCCAGAGCCGCCCCCTCGGTCCGAAACTTGTGGATTGGCGGCCCCCGCCCGCCCCCGGTGGCACGCCGCTGGTCGGGCGCTATGCGCGGCTCGACCGGCTCGATGCGGATCGGCATGCGGGCGATCTGCACCGAGCGATGAGCGGCGATGCCTCGCTTTGGGATTACATGCCCTACGGGCCGTTTTCCTCGGCCTCGCAATATCACCGTTGGGCGCGCGAGGCGGCGGCGGGGACTGATCCGCTGTTCTATGCGATCACCGATCTCGATGCGGGGCAGGTCTGTGGCGTGGCGAGCTATCTGCGCATCAAACCGAACGCGGGAAGCATCGAGGCGGGCCATATCAACCTTGCGCCCGCCTTGCAGCGGACCCGCGCCGCGACCGAGGCGTTCTATCTGATGATGGATTGGGCCTTTGGCGCGGGCTATCGCCGGTTTGAGTGGAAATGCGACGCGCTTAACATGCCCTCGCGCCGCGCGGCGCAGCGGTTGGGGTTGAGCTACGAGGGCACGTTTCGGCAAGCCACGGTGGTCAAGGGACGCAACCGGGATACCGCGTGGTTCGCTACCATCGACACCGAATGGCCCGCGCTGAAAGAGGCGTTCGGCTTCTGGTTGGGGCCGGCGAATTTCGATGCGGAGGGTCGGCAGAGAGAGCGTCTTGGCGCTTTGACACGGTTGGTGCGCGTGACCTCGGACCCGGTGCAGAACGGCGGCTGACGAGGCTGAGGTTGCCGGTGAGGATGCTTGGCTTGCGTGACATATTGGTGGAGTGGGATGGCCTGAAGCGGTCATTGAATGACCCGTAGAAGGTGCGGCGTGATCGCAGGGCCGGGGACTGGCGATGCAACGGCTGATGTGCGCACTTTATCCCGGCCAAGTCATCCTGAACTCAACACGTTGTGCGCCGTATCAAATCGCCAGGCCGCGGGACGGCCCGGCGATCGCGCCGCACCTTCGGTGCGTTTCGCGCGGGATGCGGCAAAGGCAACAACAGGCCAAAACCTCCGAAATCGCAATCCGCCTGCTCAGAGCGCGACCAGTGCCGCCAGCCGTGTCTCGATCAGGGACAGGACGCGGGCGATCCCGGCCTCTGAGCCAAACCCGCTCAGGCCTGCCGCCGCGTCTGCCAGCACGTCATCCCCCGCCGCCCGCGCCACACCCAGCAGAAACTGCGTGACATAGGCGTGGGTGGCCGGATCGGGCATGTCCTCCAGCAGGCTGCGCACATGCTCCAGATCGTCGCGATAGGCCAGCGGATCGGGCGTGATCACCTCTTCGCTCAGCGCATAGGGCCCGGCAGGACAGCGGTCGCGGGGCAGGTGGCGCAGCATCTCCTGCTGGAACCGCCCAAGGCTCAGCGTCGGCTTGTCGAGAAACCCGTCGGCCCCGGCAGCCATTGCCGCCGCCCGGGTGCCGGGATCGCCGCTGCTGGCAAGGATCACGCCGACGCGGGGCGCTGCGCGCGCCATCTCCACGATCAGGTCAATCCCCGATCCGTCCGGCAGCCCCGGATCGACGATCACCACCGAGGGACGGTAAACCGACAGGTGCCGCCGCGCCGAGCCGAGGCAATCGGCCCGCCGGATGCGCGCCCCACTGCGCAGGCACATCAGGCGCAGCGCCTCAGAGGCATAGCGGCTGTCCTCGACGGCAAGAACGGTCATGCCCAGTAGCGGGCGTTGATGACTGGGGGCACGTAGCGGTGCGAGGCTGTCAAGGTCACTCATCGGGCTGGTCCTTCCTGCTTTGACTTTTCTCAGCATGGCCCGCGTTAGGTGAACACGAAGTTAATGCGCGGCTTGCGTCCCTCTGTCGCTTGTCAGGTGCGGCCAACATCCCCATAACAGCCGCAGACCAGACGAAAGGATCATGCCATGATCGGACGCCTCAATCACGTGGCCATCGCCGTGCCGGACCTCACCGCCGCCGCCGACCAGTATCGCACCGCGCTTGGTGCCAAGGTCGGCGCGCCGCAGGACGAGCCGGATCATGGTGTCACGGTCGTGTTCATCGAACTGCCCAACACCAAGATCGAATTGCTTTACCCTCTGGGCGAAGACAGCCCGATCAACGGCTTTCTGGAAAAGAACCCCTCGGGCGGCATTCACCATGTCTGCTACGAGGTCGATGACATCATCGCGGCGCGGGACCATCTCAAGGAAACCGGTGCGCGGGTCCTTGGCAGCGGCGAGCCCAAGATCGGCGCGCATGGCAAGCCGGTGCTGTTCCTGCATCCCAAGGATTTCAACGGCTGCCTCGTGGAACTGGAGCAGGTCTGATGGGTATCACCTCGGCTCTCGTGCTGCTTGCGGTGATCTGGTTCATGACCTTTTTCATCGTGTTGCCGATCCGCATCCAGACGCAGGGCGATCTGGGCAATGTCGTGCCCGGCACCCATGCCGGTTCGCCCGAGCATCATCACCTTAAGAAAAAGGCCTGGATCACCACCGGCATCGCGGTCGTGCTGTGGATCATCATCGGCGGCACGATCATTTCGGGCGTGATCACGCTCGAGGATATCGACATGTTCAACCGGCTGGGCCCGGGCTCCGCGCCTGAATAGCGTGGTAGATGTGGGTGAAGGTGGCCGCCCCCATGATCGGGATCAGCAGGTTGACGATCGGCACCGATAGCGGCAGCGCCATCAGCACCCCTGCCAGCCAGATCGTCATCTTGTGGCGGCGGCGCAGGGCCTTGGCCTTGACCCGCCCGACCCGGCGGATCGCCACCAGCGTGAAATATTCCATGCCCAAGAGATAGCCATTGAGCGCCCAGAAGATGAACGGCGCAAACGGCGTGAAGATTGCGTAGAGGATGAGCGCCAGCGTATTGGCCCCGACGATCACGCCCAGAAAGTTGATCGTGTCGCGCAATGCCTCGCCGAAGGGGATGTTCACGGCGGGCGGCAGAGACGGATAGTGCCGATCCTCCACCGCCTGCGCCACCACGTCGAGAAACATGGAGGTGATCGCCGAGGCGACCGGCACCATCAGAAAGACTGACAGCACGATCATCAACAATAGCGACGCGCCGCCCAGCAGGTCGCCCAGCCATGTGACCTCGCCGATCAGCGGCAGCGTGGTGCTGTCGCCGACAGCGGATTGCACCAGCCACAGCACCCCGGAATAGGCCACGATCAAGAGCGCCAGCGTCAGCCCCACGCCAAGCAACAGAACCTTGCGGAAACGCGGATCGCCGATCTGGCCCATGGCCTTGAAGAAGCTGGCAAAAATCATTCCGGCATCCACTGCGTGACCGCGTCAAGATCGGGGCGCGGGCGTTCGGGCGGGGCGCTCGTCTCGGTGCCGATATGGATGAACCCCGCGATCCGCTCATGCGGCGCGAGCGCGAGCGCCGTGGTGGCGAAGCCCCGGTCATGGCTCGCCCATCCGCTGAGCCAGTTCGCGCCCCAACCGGCGGCGAGCGCGGCATTCAGCAGCCCGAGGCAGACGCAGCCTGCCGAATAGGTCTGCTCCAGCGTTGGGATCTTGTCCGAGGCCTTCGGGCTCTCGATCACGGCCACGGCGAGATGCGCATCGGAAAACTGCGCCTGCGCCTTGGCGATATCCTCGGGCGACTTGCCCATGCGCGCGCCCACCTCGGGCACCAGACCCGCAAGGCGCAGGAGTGCGGCGCGTTCCAGTACGATCATGCGCCACGGCTCCAGCTTGCCGTGATCGGGGACCCGCATGGCGGCCTGCAAGAGCGGGCGCAGCGCGGCCCGATCCGGCACCGGCAGGCCGAGCGTCTTGGCGGGCCGGGACCGGCGGGTTTGCAGAAAGTCGAGCGCGGCAGGGTTGGGCGTGGGCATGGGCGGCCTTTCGGATCAGTTCGCCCCACATGTCGGCAAGCGCGCGTCCGGGGTCAAGACCAAACCCGGCGAAAACCGCTTGGGTCCCGGGATGCGAGGCGCTATCGGGTGCACATGGCCCACCCCGACCTCAGCCATCTCGCCCGTCCCGGCACGCAGATTTCCATCCGCGTGACCCCCAAGGCCTCGCGCGATCGTATCCTGGCCGAGGGCGATACGTTGCGGGTCTACGTCACCACCGCACCCGAGGATGGCAAGGCCAACGCGGCCGTACAGAAACTGCTGGCCAAGGCGCTTGGAATTGCAAAAACGCGGCTGCGTCTGATCCGGGGCCACAGCGCGCGCAACAAGGTCTTTCAGGTGGACTGATGCGGCTCACGTTTTTGGCACTGGCAAGTCGGTGCGGGCGCGCCTAACGTCGCCGCCATGAACGCCGATATCGCCCTGCTCGACAGCCGTTATTCCTGGACACGGCTCGCCATCTCATTGGCCATCGCGATGGTGGGCAATGTCGGCATGTGGTCGATCATCGTGGTGATGCCCGCAATTCAGGCCGAATTCGGAGTAGACCGCGCGGCAGCCTCCTTGCCCTATACGCTGACCATGGTGGGCTTTGCCTTAGGCAACATGGCGATCGGACGGGTGGTGGACCGGTTCGGGGTGACCACGGCGCTGATCGGCGCGGCGCTGCTGATTGCGGCGGCGACGGGGGCGGCGGCGCTGAGCCCGTCGGTGCTGGTGCTCTCGGGGCTGCAACTGCTGATCGGCTTCGGCACGGCGGCCAGTTTTGGTCCGCTCATCGCCGATATCTCGTTGTGGTTCCTGAAACGACGCGGCATCGCCGTGGCGATCACGGCGAGCGGCAATTACCTGTCGGGCGCGATCTGGCCGGTGATCCTGGCGGGCATCCTCGCCGGGCAGGGCTGGCGCGCGGTCTATCTGGTGCTCGCCGTGGTGACGCTGGCGACGGTGATCCCTCTGGCGCTCTTCCTGCGCCGCCGGGTGCCGCTGGCAGCGCGGGCGCATGCCGACAGCCTGTCTGCGGCGCGCGCGGGCACGACGGGGCTCTCGCCGCGCATGCTCGCGATCCTGCTGGGGATTGCGGGGGTGGGCTGCTGCGTGGCCATGTCGATGCCGCAGGTGCATATCGTCAGCTACTGCGTCGATCTGGGTTACGGCCCCGCTGTCGGCTCGCAGATGCTGTCGCTGATGCTATTGGGCGGGGTGGGCTCGCGGCTGGTATCGGGACTGCTGGCGGACCGGTTGGGCGGGGTGCGCACGCTGCTCATCGGCTCGGCGCTGCAAGGGCTGGCGCTGATGCTCTACCTGCCGTCGGACGGGCTCACCTCGCTCTATATCGTCAGCCTCATCTTCGGCCTCGCGCAGGGTGGCATCGTGCCCAGCTATGCGGTGATCGTGCGCGAATACATGCCAAGCGCCGAGGCCGGGCGCCGCGTCGGCTTTGTGCTGATGACCACCATCGTCGGCATGGCGCTTGGCGGCTGGATGTCGGGCTGGATCTATGACGTGACCGGCAGCTATCACATGGCCTTTCTGAACGGCATCGCGTGGAACGGCCTCAATATCGGGATCATGGTGCTGATCCTGCTGCGCACCAGACCCCGGAGCGCGGTCCCGGCCTGAGCGTCGCTAAGTGAGTATTTATGCCATAAAGAAGCCGATCCGGTTTCTTTATGGTCCAAATACTCAAATCCGGTCACTCTTCGTGAACAATCTTGATATGCCGTTCACCGCGTGCCTCGGCCAATGCCATCTGTTTCTGGCGCTCGCGAAACCGCGCCTTGTCCGCGTCCGAGGTTTCATGCGCGCAGAGGTGGCAGGCGACGCCCTCTTCATAGTCTGGGCGGCCCATGTCCTCGGGCAGGATCGGGCGGCGGCAGGCGTGGCAGAGACGGTGCGGCCCTGTCCGCAACCCGTGGCCCACCGAGACGCGGCCATCGAACACGAAGCACTCGCCCTGCCAGGCGCTTTGATCCTCGGGCACCTCTTCAAGATATTTCAGGATGCCGCCCTTGAGGTGATAGACATCCTCCACCCCTTGGCCCAGCAGGTAATTGGTGGATTTTTCGCAACGGATGCCGCCGGTGCAGAACATGGCGATCCGCTTGTTGTGGAAGCGGTGCTTGTTTTCTTCCCACCACGCGGGAAAGTCGCGGAAGGTGGCGGTTTCGGGGTCGACCGCGCCCTCAAACGTGCCGATTGCCACCTCGTAATCGTTGCGGGTGTCGATCACGGCGACATCGGGGCTCTGGATCAGGGCATTCCACTCAGAAGGCTCGACATAATGCCCCACCTTGGCGCGCGGATCGACATCGGGCTGGCCCATGGTGACGATCTCTTTCTTGAGCCGCACCTTCATCCGGCGAAACGGCTGTTCGGCGCTCTCGCTGTCCTTCCACTCCAGATCGGCGCAGCCGGGCAATGCGCGGATATGTGCCAGAACCCTTGCGATACCCGCCTCCGGCCCGGCAATCGTGCCGTTGATCCCCTCGCGCGCCAGAAGCAGCGAGCCGCTGATGCGCTCGGCTTCGCAGAGCGCCTGAAGCGGGCCCTGAAGGGCGGCGGGGTCGTCAAACCGGGTGAAATGGTAGAGTGCGGCGATCCTGTACATGGCGCGCGATTTACGCCCCCTGCGCCCGTCCCGCAAGAGGGCAGGCCCCCTGATCGCGCCTATCCTGCGCCTTCGGAGACCCACAAGGCTGTCGGCACCCCATTCACTCCGAAAATCCGTACCCAGATATATCTGGGCCTGCCGGTGAGCACCCACTCTGCCACATATTCCGATCCGGACATAAGGTAGCAGGACCCGACAATGCGTGCCCGCATCTCGGGTGTGGTGAAAAAAGGATCGCCCTGATCGCCGTCGTGACGGATACCGAAGCCGTGGTAATTCGCCCGATCCTGCTGCACGATGGCGCAGAAATCGCGTAGCGGCTGGCCGCGGGAATTGCGCATGTCCTCGGCTTGGATGCTGGTGTAATATTCGCCCATGAACTGCTGTGCGGCGGCGGGCACCGCCAACATGCAGGCCGTCAGGCAGAGCGATACGATCCTCATCATCAAATTTCTCCCTTATTAAGTATCTGTTGAAAATCGGCGTTTTGGCAGAGTGCCATGGGGCGGCGGATCAGGCAACGGCGGCATCGCTTTTGAAAACGGCCTGCCATTGACGCAAGCCTGTCGCGCACCTACCCCTATGGGGCAAAGGAGACCCGCGCATGACAACCGCCCTGATCGTGATCGACATGCAAAACGATTTCTGCCCCGGCGGCGCGCTTGCCGTGCCCGAAGGCGACAGCATCGTGCCCGCCATCAACGCGCTGATGGCGCACTTTCCGGCGGTGATCCTGACGCAGGACTGGCACCCGGCGGGGCATTCGTCTTTTGCCTCGTCGCATGACGACAAGGCCCCCTTTGATATGGTGGATATGCCCTACGGTCCGCAGGTGCTCTGGCCTGATCATTGCGTTCAGGGCAGTCAGGGAGCGGCGTTTCACGAGGGGCTGGATACCGACCGGGCCGACCTGATCATCCGCAAGGGCTATAACCCGGCGATCGACAGCTATTCGGCGTTCTTCGAGAATGACCATGAAACCCCCACCGGGCTGCACGGCTATTTGCAGACGCGCGGCATCAACGATCTGACCATGGTGGGGCTGGCCACGGATTTTTGCGTCAACTTCTCGGCGGTGGATGCGGCACGGCTGGGATATCGCGTGATGGTGCGGCAGTATCTGGTGCGCGGCATTGATCTCGATGGCTCGCTCGCCGCGGCGGTGAAAGGTATGCGGGAGGCAGGGGTGGTCTTTGCGTGAGCGACCTAGCCTCTGATATCCGCGCCTGTCGGCTTTGTGCCGAGCGGTTCGCCGCCACCCATACCGAGCACGAACCTCGCCCGGTGGTGTGGTTCCGGCCCTCTGCGCGGATGCTGATCGCGGGGCAGGCGCCTGGGATGCGGGTGCACCAATCGGGTAAGCCGTTTGACGATCCCTCGGGCGACCGTTTGCGCGATTGGCTGGGGCTGAGTGCGACTGAGTTCTACGACACATCGCGCGTGGCCATCGTGCCGATGGCGTTCTGTTTTCCGGGCTATGACGCCAAGGGATCGGACCTGCCACCGCCACGCATCTGTGGCCGCACCTGGCATGACCGTGTGATGCAGGAGCTCGACAAGGTGGAACTTACCGTGGTCGTGGGCGGTTATGCACAGAAGTATCACCTCGGCGTCAAGACCGGCGTGACCGAAACCGTGAAGGCCTGGCGCGACCATGCACCGCGGCTTTTTGCCTTGCCGCATCCGTCGTGGCGCAATACCGCTTGGCTGAAGAAAAATCCGTGGTTCGAGGACGAGGTGCTGCCCGAATTACGTGCGCAAGTTCAGAAGGTTATCCATGACTGACGCGACCCGTCTTGATGACACCCATACCGCGATGGAGGCGGCACCCGAGGATGCGGGTGCACGCCTGCGGTTCTACGAGACACTGGCGGCGAGCGAGCTTTATCTGCTGCTGAAATCCGAGCCGGAGGGCGAGGTGCTCGATCCGGAAGTGTTTGAATTGCCGGAAAATTCCTTTGTCCTCGTGTTCGACCGCGAGGACCGGCTTGCGCTTTTCGCGGGTCGCCCGGTGCCCTATGCCGCGCTGAGCGGGCGCAGCATCGCGGCAATGCTGGCGGGGCAGGGGGTGGGGCTGGGTCTCAATCTCGACGTGGCCCCCTCGGCGATCCTGCTGCCGCCCGAGGCGGTTGACTGGCTGGCCGCGACGCTGTCGGAGGGGCCCTCGGAGATCGAGGCACGGGCGCAGGAGTTCAGCGCGCCCAAGGGCTTGCCCGAGGCGGTACTGACCGCGCTCGACGCGCGGCTGGCGAGCATGACGGGGCAGGCCCGCATGGCCTATCTGGTGGGCGTGACCTATGAGAGTGGCGCGCGTGGGCACATGCTGGGCTTTGTCGGGGCCGTTCCCGAGGCGCAGGGCGCCTTGGCACGGGCGGTGTCGGAAGTGCTGGTCTTTTCGGGGCTGGAGGCGGCGGCGCTCGACGTGGCGTTCTTTGATGCCTCAGATCCCGTGGCGGCGCGGTTGGCGCGCTGCGGGTTGCGGTTTGACCTGCCGGAACCGCCCGTAGTGGAGCCACGTGCGGCACCCGGTTCTGACCCGGATAAGCCGCCTGTTCTGAGGTAGTTTACGTATCTCAGTAGCCGTTTTCGCGGTCCACCAGATGCAGGAACGGCTCGCCGGTTTCGCCGCGGCGGACATTCTCGGCAATCACCTGCGCTGCGGTTTCCGACCGCGTCTCGGAGGCGATATGGGGTGTGACCGTGACGTTCGGATGCGCCCAGAATGGGTGCTCAGCGGGCAGCGGCTCGACCCGGAAAACATCGAGCGTGGCATGGGCGACATGGCCCCGGTCCAGCGCGGCGAGGAGCGCGTCATCGTCGATGAGCGGACCGCGTCCGGGGTTCACGATCACCGCGCCTTGGGGCAAGAGCGCGAGGGTATCGGCGTTCAGCAGGTTCTCGGTCTCATCTGTCAGCGGCAGCAGCAGCACGAGGATATCGGCGGCCTTGAGCGCCGCCTGCAGCCCCGCGTCGCCCGACAGGCAGCTGACACCGGGGATGTCTTTGGGCCTGCGGCTCCAGCCGGTGACTGGAAAGCCGAGGCGCACCAGCATCCGCGCGCAGGCCTCGCCCAAAGCGCCAAGACCCAGCACTGTTACGCGCCGGTCGCTGGCCAGCGGCGGGGCCTCTGCGCGCCATTCGCCGTCCTGCCCGAGGATGTGCCGGTCCATGCCGAGGTGATGCCGCAGCACGTGGCCCGTCACCCATTCCACCATGCCTTGCGTCAGCCCGTGATCCACCATTCGCGCGAGGGGAATGCGCAATGTCGGATTGCCGACGATGTTCTCGACCCCGGCCCAGAGATTGAGCACCGCCTTGGCGCGGGTGTAGGGGGTGAAATCCTGCACGGCGCTGTCTGGGGCATAGATGATGTAATCCACGTCCTCGGGTGCGAGGTCGGTGGACAGGGTCGCATCGACCCCCTGCTCCGACAGCGCCTTGGTCAGCGGTGCTTGATAGATGCGCCATTGATCGGCGCGGGCGGCAAAGAGAATGTTGACGGGCATGGGTCACCTTGGTCTGTGGATGTTCGCGCTCTGGATCAAGCCGAAGCCGATCATCAGGACCAGCATGGCAGAACCGCCATAGCTGACCAGCGGGAGCGGCACGCCGACCACTGGCATCAGCCCTGTCACCATCGCCATGTTGACCGCGAAGAACAAAAAGAACGTCATCGCCATACCAAGGATCAGCAGCGAGGAAAACCGGTCGCGATTGGCCAGCGCCGCCGAGATGCAGAAGATCAGGATCAGCGCATAAAGTCCGAGGATCGACACGCCGCCGATAAAGCCGAATTCCTCGGCCAGTGTGACGAAGATGAAATCGGTGTGCTTCTCGGGCAGAAAATTGAGCCGCGATTGGGTGCCCTGCATGAAGCCGCGCCCAGTCCAGCCGCCGGAGCCGAGAGCGATCTTGGATTGGGTGATGTGATAGCCTGCGCCAAGCGGGTCGGTCTCGGGATTGAGGAAGGTGTCGATGCGGCGGAACTGGTAATTTTCCAGCATTTGCCAGTCGGTTCCCCGGCTTTGAAAGACGGTGAAGATCAACCCGACCGCAGCGAGGACCACGGTCACGAAATAGGCCCAGTGCACGCCTGCGACGAACATCATCACCCCGCCTGCCGCCAGCAGCAGGATCGAGGTGCCGAGGTCGGGTTGGCGCAGCACCAGCGCCACCGGTGTGAGGATCAGCGTCACCGGGATCAGTATCCAGATCGGCCGCGAGACGCGCGACATGGGAAGCCAGTCGTAATAGGCCGCCAGCACCATAACCAGCGTGATTTTCATCAGTTCCGAGGGTTGCAGCCGCATCACGCCGAGATCGAGCCAGCGTTGCGCGCCCTTGCCCTCGACCCCGACCAGCGCCACCGCGATCAGCAGCGCGAGCGAGACCAGGTAGGCCACCAGCGAGACGTTGCGCCAGAACCAGATCGGCACCATCGCCACGATGAGCATTGCAACCAGCCCAAGGGCAAAGCGTTTCATCTGTGGTTCCGCCCAGGTCGAGAGCGAGCCGCCCGCAACCGAGTAGAGCATCAGGAAACCGACCGAGGCCACGGCCACCAGAAGGATCACGAGGGGCCAGTTCAGATAGAGGATCTTGCGTGGCCCGCTTGGCGTGGTCTTGACCGTATGTTCGAGATAGCTCATGCGCGATCTTTCTCACCGGCCCCGGGGCGCAGGCGTTGCTGGCGGAGTTCTTCTTGCTGCGTGCGGATGCGGGGGCGGTCGGCCGTTGGATAGGCCTCGAGCGGCGGATCGCCGCCGTAGAGGGCCTGCAGCGTGATGTCGCGGGCAATGGGTGCCGCCGCCGTCGAGCCGCCGCCGCCATGTTCGACAATCACCGCCACGGCATATTTCGGCGCGTCATAAGGGGCATAATCCACGAAAAGGGCGTGGTCGCGCTGCGTTCGCGGCAGCGCGTTGTTGTTGAGTACGCCGGTCGCCCGCTCGCCCGAGGAGATGTTGCGCACCTGGCTGGTGCCGGTCTTGCCCGCCATGCGCATCGCGTCCTCGACGATGCGGCTGCGATAGGCGGTGCCGCGATTGCTGTTGCTGACCGCATACATGGCGCGCCGTACCTCGCGCAGGTTGTTCTCGTTGAGGCCCATATCCTCGCCACGGCCCGAGGGCTGTTCGACCCCGTCGATGGATTTCACCAGCCGGGGCGTGATCTGCCGCGAGGTGGCCAGCCGCGCCGTCATAACCGCCAGTTGCATCGGCGAGGCCAGCACGAAGCCCTGGCCGATCGAGGCGTTGATGCTGTCGCCGACCACCCAGGGCTGACCGCGATTGGCCAGCTTCCATTGCCGTGTCGGAACAAGCCCCTGCGCCACCGAGGTCATCGGCAGATCGAACTGTTCCCCAAGCCCGAGGCGTTCGGCCATCGCGGAAATCTTCTCGATCCCGGTGCGCAGGGCCAGTTCGTAATAGTAGACGTCGCAGCTTTCGCGCAGCGAGCGGTGGAAATCGACATTGCCATGCCCGCCGCGTTTCCAGCAGTGAAAGCGGCGCCCGCTGATTTCCTTGTGGCCGGGGCAGTAGACCGTCTCGTTTATGTCGATCTGCCCATCTTCCAATGCGGCGAGCGCGGTGACCATCTTGAAGGTGGAACCGGGCGGATAAATCCCCTGCACCGCCTTGTTCGGCAGAGGGCGGTAAGGGTTTTCCAGCAGCGCGCGGTAATTGGCGACGGAAATGCCGCGCACGAAGAGGTTGGGATCGTAGCTGGGCGATGACGCGCTGACCAGCACGTCGCCGCTCTCGCAGTCGATCACCACCGCCGCTGCGCTCTCGCCCTTGAGCCGGGCATGGGTATAGCCCTGCAACTCGTTGTCGAGTGTGATCTGGATATCGGCCCCGGGCTGGCCTTCCTGGCGGTCCAGTTCCCGCATGATGCGCCCGGCGGCGTTTACCTCGACGCGGCGGCTGCCTGCGGTGCCGCGCAGCAGGTCCTCGCGCCGCGCCTCGAGTCCGATCTTGCCGATCTGGAAGCGTGGCAGGCGCAACAGGGCCTCGGGGGCCTCGATCCGTTCGAGATCCTTGTCGCTGACCGCGCCGACATAGCCCACCACATGGGCGTAATCGTCGCGCAGCGGGTAGCGCCGCGAGAGGCCGACTTCGGGCATGACGCCGGGCAGCGCGGGGGCGTTGACGGCGACCCGGCTGATCGCCTCCCAAGTGACCCGGTCGGCCACGGTCACGGGCGTGTCGCCGCGCAGGTCACGCAGGTCGCGCCGCGCCTTTTCCAACTCGCCCGGGTCCAGTTCCACGAGGCGGGCAAGCCGTGCGATCACCGCGTCCACGTCGCCCGCCTGTTCGCGGATCATGGTGATCCTGTAGCTGGGAATGTTCTCGGCGATGATCTGACCATTGCGGTCAAAGACACGTCCGCGCGCGGGCGGCAAGAGCTGGATGTTGATCCGGTTTTCATCGGCCAGCAGGCGGAACTGATCGGCCTGTTCCAGTTGCAGGTGCCGCATGCGCAGGGCAAGGGCGGTCATCACCCCGGCCTGCAGCCCGCCAATGACCAGCCCGCGTCGCGTGATGCGACGCTGGCTTTCGGCGGTATCGCGGGTCGGCCGTCTCATGCGCGGCCCGCCGCTGTGTCGAGGTCACCCGGCGCACGTTTGCGCACACCGAAGAGCGCATGCGACAGCAGTGCCACCAGAGGGTAGACCAGAAGCGTCGCAACCAGTTGCATCAGGCTGAGGCCCAGAGGGGCCTGATCGACCATCAGGATCGTGAGAATGAACCGGTAGGCCAGCGTCATCACGACAAGCGTGCTGCTGACAGCGGCCCATTCGGCGGCAAAGGTCAGATCGCGCAGCGAGGACGCTCGGTTGCGCAGCGTCTCGAGCCCCAGCACGGTGATCGCGGCCCAGAGCCCCGGCGGGCGTTGCAGCAGCAGATCCGTCCCCAATGCCACGAGGGCCACCAGCAGCACCGGCACATAGTCGGGGCGCCGCACGGCCCAGGCAAAGGTCAGCGCCAGAAAGATGTTTGGCCCGGCCCAGCCCGGCGGCATCGTGTCGAGCGGCAGCAGATGCACGAATACCAAGACCCAGCTGAGCCCAAGATAGAGCGCGCGCATTATCCAGACCCGGGGCAGCACCGTATCAGCCATTGCTGGCCTCCGCCGCGATTGCGGGATCAAGGGGTTGCGCGTCGGGCAGGGACGAGGGGGAAATGAGGTCGCCGGGCGTGTTGATGTCTTCGGTTGCATAGCTGCGCAGCACGCGCAGGAATTCCAGCCGCTCGTAATCGGCGGCGATGCGCACCCGCATGCGCCCGCCCGGATCTTCGGCCAGTTGGCCGACCAGCAGACCGGCGGGAAAGACCCCACCATCGCCCGAGGTCAGCACCCGGTCGCCGGGGCGCACCTGATCGGGCGTTTCGATGAAATCCACCAACGGCGTTATGGAATTGTCGCCGATGATGAGCGCGCGCTGCCCCGACGGCTGGAGCGTCACGGGAATGCGGCTCGATGTATCGGTGAGCAGGATCACCCGCGCGGTATTGCGCCCCACCCCCGAGATGCGCCCGACAAGGCCCAGCCCGTCCATCGCAGCCCATCCATCCATGATCCCGTCGCGGGATCCGACGTTGATCAGCACCGATTGCCGGAACGGAGAGCCGCTATCGGCCATCACCACGCCGGTGACATAGGTCAGGCGCGGATCGAGCTGCACATTGTTGAGATCGAGCAGGCGGGCGTTTTCCTGTTCCAGCTGGAGCGCTGCCTCTTTCCACGCCTTCATCTGCTGCAATTCGCGGCGCAGGTCCTGATTTTGCTGATACATGCGCTGATAGCTCTGGAAGTCTCTCAGGATGTTCACCGCGCCCGTCACCGGGGCCATCGCCCAGTCGAAGGAGGGCACGACCCGGTCCACCACCTGCGCGCGAAAGCGTTCAACGCGCGGGCTGTCGATGCGCCAGAGCAGGAACAGACCGAGCAGGCACAACAGAAGCACGCCCAGAAGCAGACGCTTGAGCGGGCCGCTATAGTCTTCGCTCTGTCCGCGATCCTTGGCCACGGGGTCCCCCTTTTGCTCTAAAAGGTGGGCGGGTTAACTGTCGTAGTCAATCGCGTGGCGCAGCTGTTTCTCGAATTCGAGCGCCTTGCCCGTTCCGAGGGCCACGCAATTGAGGCTGTCATCGGCGATCGACACTGCCAGCCCGGTCTGCTCGCGCAGGGCCAGATCGAGATCGCCCAACAGCGCGCCGCCGCCCGTCAGCATCACGCCCCGATCGACGATATCGGCGGCAAGATCGGGCGGCGTTGCCTCGAGTGCGGTCATCACCGCCTCGCAGATCTGCTGTACCGGTTCGGCGAGCGCCTCGGCTACCTGCGCCTGACTGATCTCGGTCTCTTTCGGCACCCCGTTGAGCAGGTCGCGCCCGCGTACCTGAATGGAGGTGCCGCGCCCGTCATCGGGCATCCGCGCGGTGCCGATCGAGGTCTTGATGCGTTCCGCCGTGGCCTCGCCGACGAGCAGGTTCTGCTGACGCCGCAGATAGCTGATGATCGCCTCGTCCATCCGGTCGCCGCCGACCCGAACCGAGCGGGCATAGACGATATCACCAAGCGACAGCACCGCCACCTCGGTGGTGCCGCCGCCGATATCGACGACCATGTTGCCGGTCGGATCGGTGATCGGCATGCCCGCGCCGATCGCCGCCGCAATCGGTTCGGCGATCAGGCCCGCGCGGCGGGCACCGGCGGACAGCACCGACTGGCGAATCGCGCGTTTCTCGACCGGGGTCGCGCCGTGGGGCACGCAGACGATGATCTTGGGCTTGGAGAAGGTCGAACGCTTGTGCACCTTGCGGATGAAATGCTTGATCATCGCCTCGGCGGTGTCGAAATCGGCGATCACACCCTCGCGCATCGGGCGGATGGCCTCGATGCTTCCGGGTGTGCGGCCGAGCATCAGCTTGGCATCCTCGCCAACGGCAAGCACCTTCTTGACACCGTCCTTGATGTGGTAGGCCACCACCGAGGGTTCCGACAGGACGATGCCGCGCCCCTTGACATAGACCAGCGTATTCGCCGTTCCCAGGTCGATCGCCATGTCCGATGAAAAGAGACTGGGAATTCTGTCAAAGATTGCCATTTACGTAACTGTCCTGTCGCCCCAATGAAGATTTGCCCCGCGACTCGGGCGGTCGGGGGCCGGATTTCCTTATAGTTGGCGGCCTGCACGGGCGAAAGGGGCTGTTTCAATCCTGTAAGCACCAAACCGCCACATCCGGTCTCACCCGTTGAGATGATCAAGCCGTGCGCGCACCGACAATCCGTGCGCCTCAAGGCTCTCTGAGCGGGCCAGCGTCTCGGCGGCGGGGCCGATGGCGCGCAGGGCCTCTGGCGTCATCTTGGCCAGCGTGGTGCGTTTGAGGAAATCCATCACCGACAGGCCCGACGAGAACCGCGCCGAGCGGGCGGTGGGCAGCACGTGATTGGGCCCGCCCACGTAATCGCCGATGGCCTCGGGCGTCCAGGCCCCGAGAAAGATCGCGCCGGCATGGGTGATTTGCTGGCTCAGCGCGTCCGGGTCGCTTACGCAAAGCTCCAGATGCTCTGGCGCGATGCGGTTGCTGAGCGCGGCGGCGGTATCGAGATCGGGCACCGTTATGATCGCGCCGAAATCGCGCCAGCTGGCCCCGGCGATGGCGCGCCGTTCCAGCGTTTGCAGATGGCGTTCGATGGCCGCCTCCACATCGCGCGCCAGCCCTGCATCGTCGGTGATCAGGATGGCCTGCGCGCTCTCGTCATGTTCGGCCTGGCTCAGCATATCGAGCGCGATCCAGTCTGGGTTCTGTCCCTTGTCAGCGATCACCAGGATCTCGGAGGGGCCTGCGATCATGTCGATGCCCACCTTACCGAACACCCTCCGCTTGGCCGCCGCCACAAAGGCGTTGCCCGGCCCGGTGATCTTGTCCACCGGGGCGATGCTCTCGGTGCCATAGGCAAGCGCCGCCACCGCTTGCGCGCCGCCGATGCGATAGATTTCGTCCACCCCCGCGATCTGCGCGGCCAGCAGCACCAGCGGATTGGCCTTGCCGTCCGGCGTCGGCACGACGATGGCCAGCCGCTCCACCCCCGCCACCTTGGCCGGGATCGCGTTCATCAGCACCGAGGATGGGTAGGAGGCAAGGCCTCCCGGCACATAAAGCCCCGCCGAACCCACCGGCGTCCAGCGCCATCCAAGGCTCGCGCCGCTTTCCTCGGTCCAGCTTGCATCCTCGGGCAGTTGGCGTTCGTGATAGTCCCGGATGCGGGCGGCGGCGAGTTCGAGTGCGTCACGTTCGGCGTCAGGCACCTGCGCGATCAGGGCCGCCACCTCTTCGGGCGAAAAGCGCAAGGTTTCCGGCGTCAGCTCCAGCCGGTCGAACCTCGCGGTAAGTTCGATCACGGCGGCATCGCCGCGCGCGCGCACATCCTTGATGATCGCGGCGACGGTGTCGTCCACGTCTGGGCTGTCCTCGCGCTTGGCGCTCAGCAGCGCCGTGAACTGCGCCTCGAAATCAGCGGTGGTGGCGTCGAGCGTGATCGGCATGGCAGGTCCTTTCGACAAGGCAGATAGCGGGCGGGGGGCTGTGTCTCAAGTCCCGGGTTTCTTCTTGGCGAGAATACTCAAATACCGTCGCCTGCCACAGGTATCAGGCGTCGTGGCGGGGCACCTTTCCCGAAGGCGCGCGATAGGGGCGCGTGACATCCTTGAGCGTGACCTCGAGCGCCTCGATCTCGAGCCGGATCGCGCCATCGCCTGCAAGCGTCAGCAGCAGATGGACGGTGCCGTCGCCGGTCGGCTCGAAGCTGACCGACATCAGCGACAGGATCGTGTCGGGATCACCCCGGTCGATGCCTTGGCTGGCGACGCGCAGCACGTTCTCGACGACCAGCACCGATTGCACCCGTTCGGGCGCGTGGCGCTCGCGACCCTGATCTTCCCAGCGAAAGCGGTTGAGCAGCAGGCCGAAGCGCCGCGCGCCCGGTCGCCAGGTCATTTCGGTGATCGGAAAGACCGCATCCTGCGCGAGGCTGGAGATCACCTGCAGATCATCGACATCGAACGCACCCAGATTGAGCGGGGTCTCGCGCCCGTCTTCGAATTTGGCGTCTTCGGTCATTGGCCGCTGATCCTTTCGATCTTCGCACCGACATTGCCGAGTTTCTCCTCGACGCTCTCATACCCGCGATCGAGATGATAGACCCGGTTGACCACCGTCTCGCCCTCGGCTGCCAGCCCTGCGAGGATCAGCGACACGCTGGCGCGCAGATCCGTGGCCATCACCGGCGCGCCCTTGAGGTGTTCGACGCCGGTGACGGTCGCGGTGCCGCCCTGCACGTCGATTCTTGCCCCCATGCGCATCAGTTCCGGCGCATGCATGAAGCGGTTCTCGAAAATCCGCTCTTCGAGCACCGAGGTGCCTTCGGCGGTGCACATCAGCGCCATCATCTGCGCCTGCAGGTCGGTGGGAAAGCCGGGGAAGGGTTCGGTGATCACGTCAACGGCCCGCACGCGGCCATTCTGACGGCTCACCTTGAGGCCGTGTTCGGTTTCCTCCACCGAGACACCGGCGGCATTGAGCCGCTCGCAGAACGCCTGCACAAGGTCGATCCGCCCACCGAGGCATTCGACCTCGCCACCACAGATCGCCGGGGCCAGCATATAGGTGCCCAGTTCGATCCGGTCAGGCACCACGGGATGCGTCGCTCCGCCCAGACGGTCGACGCCCTGAATGGTGATTGTCGATGTGCCCGCGCCCTCGATCTGTGCACCCATGCGGCGCAGGCATTGCGCCAGATCCACGATCTCGGGTTCGCGCGCGGCGTTCTTCAGCACGGTCGTGCCCTTGGCCAGCGTCGCCGCCATCAGCGCGTTTTCCGTGGCCCCGACCGAGACGATGGGAAACTCGAAGGTGCCGCCCCTGAGGCCGCCGGGGGCCTTGGCATGGACATAGCCCTCGCGCAGGTCGAGTTCCGCGCCCATGGCCTCCAGCGCCTTGAGGTGCAGATCGACGGGCCGCGCGCCGATGGCACAGCCGCCGGGCAGCGACACGACCGCATGCCCGGCGCGCGCCAGCATGGGCCCGAGCACGAGGATCGAGGCGCGCATCTTGCGCACGATGTCATAGTCGGCGACGTGATTGTCGAGCGCGTGCGACGACAGCGCCAGCACCTTGCCGCCCTGCATCTGCGTGACCTCCGCCCCGAGCGATTGCAGGAGCGTGCTCATCGTCTTGATGTCCGACAGGCGCGGCGCGTTGGTCAGGGTCAGCGGCTCTTCGCTGAGCAGTGTTGCGGGCATCAGCGTGAGGCAGGCGTTCTTGGCCCCCGCAATCGGGATCTGCCCCTTGAGAGGGCCATTGCCCGTGACGACGATCGAATCCATCTGCTCTACCCTTTGTCCTTGCCACCGGTTTCCGGCTTGCCTGCCTCATCCGCACCGCGTGCGCGCATCTGCGCCTTACGCCGTGCGAGATTGGCCTTCAACGCCGATTTGAGCCTGTCCTCGCGGCTCTGGCCCTTTTTCGCGGGCGTGTCCGGTGTGGTTTTCTTGTTCATGCCGCCCGTCTTACAGGAGCCATCAAAAACCGTCCAGTTACCCCTTGCGCGAGGGGGCATTAGCGTCTAATCAGCGCGCCACGTGCTGCTGTAGCTCAGTGGTAGAGCGCACCCTTGGTAAGGGTGAGGTCGGGAGTTCAATCCTCCCCAGCAGCACCATTTACGTCCCGAAACTTAAACGCCTGGGTGTGCCCTTGATCGGTACGAGGTCTCAGGCGCCCTTGAAGTTGACCCGTCCCTCGTGTTCGAGCGCGTCGTCGAGTGCCATATCTCGGGCCTTGATCGCGCGCTGCTCTGCGCGTTGGTGGCGGATGCGGCCAAACTGACCGATGCCAATGCCGGAAAGAATGATCAGCCCGCCCGGGATCAGTCCCGCGCCGGGAGACTCGCCAAGCAGCAGCATCGCGATCACGAGCGCGGCCAGAGGGGAAAAGGATGTCGCAAGAGAGATATCCCCAGCTCGGGCGTATTTCAGGCCGAGCGTCCAGGCAAACTGCCCCACGATGATGACGATCACCGCGTAGACCCATACCCATTTCCAGACGATTGCAGAGAAAATGTCCTGAAAGTGCAGCGCTCCGTAAAGATAGATGGCGAGGAAATAGTAGATGATCGTGCCCAGGACCGTTCGGTAGATCGAGAATAATCCAAGCGGTATGCCTTTAAGTCCGACCCGGCTGACGATGGTCGAGGCGATAAAAGACAATGTGGCGAAGACGGTGGCGATCTCGCCTTTTCCAAACGAGAAGCGGGCGCCGCCGTCGTTCATGAGAAGCATCACGAGTGCACCGATCAGCGCGATCAAACCCGCCGAGAACGCCCAGGGATCGAGCTTTTCGCCAAGCAGAAGGAATGCGGTGAGCAAAAAGAGCGGCGGCTCGATCCGACCGATCAGCACGACGTTGGTCACGGTCGTATAATCGAGAGCGATAAAGAACAGCGCGGGCGTCACGGCTGACGACAGAAGCGCGGACAGAGACAGGATGCTCCAGTCCCGGCGTGTCAGCTTGCCAAGATTGTCGAGGGTCCAGTCCTTGTAGAACATGAACACCATTGGAATAAGCGATATCAGGGACCCTAGAAATAGCAGATTGCACAAGGTCACGGCGTTGCGGCCCATGATGGGGTGTTGCCTGCCGATATCCGCCAGCAAGGAGACGATGGAATTCGACGACGCATAGACAAGCACCGCCAGCCAGACCAGCCCGGCCCCCAGCATCGCCTTGGACATTTCCGGACGCGGTGTCGTCTCGACGTTGCTCATGGTCCGATCCCTTTTTTGTAAATGCTTTGAGAATAACTTTGCCCCGTGCCGCTGAATAACAAGTGTCGCGTCGCACACAGCCCATCACATTTCCTCGGGTGGGCTGACAGTTCCGACAGATGCTACGGAAAAACCGGGATATGTCCATCGAAAGCGCGCCGAGGCGGCTGCATCTTTGCGCTGGGACTAGGGGGCTTTGGGAGTGAATTGGCCCATTGCCCCTGACGCGCAGGCCTGTACCCTGCATGAAGCAATGCAAGAGGACAGCGATGATCACCGTGAACCCCGAGAGATTTCTGGCCGATCTTCACCGGCTGCGCGAGTTCGGCGCGGCGGGGGTGGGCAAGGGCGTGGTGCGCCCGGCCTTCAGCGCGCCCGATATCGCCGCGCGGGAATGGCTGGCCGGGGAAATGCGCGCAGCGGGCCTTATCCCGCAGTTCGATCCGGTGGGCAGTCTGTTCGGGCTGGCTGAGGGCAAATCGCTGCTGATCGGCAGTCACAGCGACAGCCAGCCCGAGGGTGGCTGGCTCGACGGGGCGCTTGGCGTCATCGCGGGGCTGGAGATTGCGCGCGCCAGCGTCGAGGCGGGCGGGCCGCCTGTCTCGGTGGTGTCCTTTCAGGATGAAGAAGGGCGCTTTGGCGTCACTACTGGCAGCGCGATCTGGTCGGGCAACCTGAGCCTTGAAGACGCCGACCGGCAGACCGACCGCGAGGGCGTGAGTTTCGCCGAGTCGCGCGCGGGCATGGCGCATCTGGCGGGCGATTTCATTGATCCTGCGCGCTTCACCGGCTTTCTGGAAATGCATATCGAGCAGGGCCCGTGGCTGGAACAGGCGGGCGAGGCGGTCGGGGTCGTGACCGATATCGTTGGCATCCGCGACATGCGGATCACGCTGGAGGGCCAGCAGAACCACGCGGGCACCACGCCGATGCACCTGCGGCGCGATGCGTTTCAGGGGGTGGCGCGGTTCAACAGCCTGATCAATGAGCGGTTCCGTAACGTCGTCACGCCGCAGACGGTCTGGACCATCGGCCATGTGCGGCTGCATCCGGACGCGCATTCCATCGTGCCGGGGCAGGCGGTGTTTTCGATGCAGTGGCGCGACGGCGACGCGGACCGTCTGCGCCGGATGGAGGGGATCATTCGCGACACCGCTGCAGAGGTGGCGCAAGACATGGGCCTTGGCCTGAGTCTTGGCGACATGCTGGGGCTGGAGCCGGTGCCGATGGATGGGAGTTTGCGTGCGGCGCTTTGCGACAGTGCCGAGGCCGTGGTGCCGGGCGGCTGGCGGCAGATGCAGTCGGGCGCGCTGCACGATGCGACTAATGTCTCGCGGCTGATGCCTGCGGCGATGCTGTTTGTGCCCTCGATCGACGGGATCAGCCACGCCTTTGCCGAGGACACCGCCGAGGCCGATCTGGTGGCCGGGCTGGAGGTGTTGGCGGGGGCTGCGGCGCGGCTTTGAGCATTTAGGCCGCGTCATCGTCTGGCTCGACCGGACGATCTCTTGCGGCTGGAGACCCTCGGGTCAGGCCCGAGGATGACGGAAGCACGTCACCCCCACCCGACATCACCCAAAAAGATATAGCCCGCGCCGTAGATCGTCTTGATCAGGCGCGGGTTCTTGGGGTCTTCGCGCAGCTTGGTGCGCAGGCGCGAGATGCGTACGTCCATGGCGCGGTCAAAGCTTTCGCCCGCCGCCCCGCCAAGCGCCTCCTGCATCGCATGCCGGGAAATCAACCGCTTGGGGCGTTCGAGAAAGAGCCGCAGCACCTCGCCCTCGGCATGGGAAAAGGGGGTTTCCGTGCCGCTCTCA
Source organism: Roseovarius tolerans (assembly GCF_900109855.1). Lineage (GTDB taxonomy): Bacteria > Pseudomonadota > Alphaproteobacteria > Rhodobacterales > Rhodobacteraceae > Roseovarius > Roseovarius tolerans. The sequence continues at coordinate 58,818 of NZ_FOBO01000006.1, forward strand.
TCCTCTAGGACATAACGGTCGAAATGCGCGGTCCAGCCGTTGAAGCGCGCCACCTCGCCGGTCTGCGGGCTGGGTGTGCCGCGACGCAGCCGGGCGCGGATGCGGGCCACCACTTCCGCCGGGTCGAACGGCTTTATGATATAGTCGTCGGCCCCCAGTTCCAGACCGGTCACTCGGTCCTGCACCTGCGCGCGGCCTGAGATGATGATCACCGTGGCACCCTGTTCGAGTGCGAGGCGATGCACGAGGGTCAGCCCGTCGCGGTCGGGCAGCGAGAGATCGACGAGGCAGACATCGGGATTGGCCTGCCGCAGCGCGGCCTCGAATTCGGTGGCGCGGCCAAAGGCCATGGTGCGAAACCCGGCCTCGGTCAGCGCATCGGCCAGCATTGTCCGGATCGCCGGTTCGTCGTCGAGAATGGTGACAAGTGGGGCTGTCATGGTCGGTCTCCGGCATTCAGGGCGGCGTCAAGCTGGGCTGCGGTGAACGGTTTGCGCAGCACCGGCACGCGCCCTGCGGCGGCGCGGTGCAGCGGATCGTCGGGCGGCAGGGATGTCATCAGCACCAGCGGGCAATCGGGCCCGCGCACCACCGAGGCCAGATCGAGCCCGGTGCGGTCGCCTTCCAGCACGATATCCGACAGCACGGCGGATATCTCGGGCAGGTCGGCGATCAGCGTTGTCGCCTCTTCCACGCTGGTCGCCTCGATCACGCTATGGCCCGCGCCGCGCAGCATGCCGCGCAGGGCGCTGCGCAGGTCGGGGCTGTCCTCGACCAGCAGCACGAGGCCGGGGGGGCGTGCGTCACCCGCCGGGCGCAACGGCAGGCGCAGGGCCACGCGCCCGCCGGTGTCGGTATTGCCGAGGATGATGCGCCCGCCCGCCAGCTTGGTCATGTCATAGACCATCGACAGGCCCAGCCCCGAGCCCTCGCCGCCCTTGGTGGTGAAGAACGGATCGAGCGCGTGGCGGATCGCCTCGGGGCTGAAGCCGGGCCCGGTATCGTCGAGCACGAATTCAAGCCATATTTCCTGCAGCGCGCGGGCTGTGAGGGTGATTTCGCCGCCGCCGCCACAGGCATCACGTGCGTTCAGGATGAGATTGAGCAGTGAATCCTGCAACATGCCCGCATCGAGCAGGTAGCGGTTCTCGGTATCTTCGCGTGTGATCCGCAGGGTCACGCCCGAGGGCAGGGCCGAGCGGGCCAGTGTTTCCAGATCGCTCAGAAAGGCCGCGAGATCGGTTGGCACGGGTTCATGCTCGCGCGGGCCGGTCATGTCGGCGATGCGGTTGAGCAGCCCGCCGCCGCGCCGGGCTGCGGCAAGAGTGGCGTCGATCAGCGTGCGCGCCTCTTCCGGCAGGCCCATCCGGCCAAGCCGCGACTGCATGCCCAATATGATCGTCAGAAGGTTCGAGAAATCATGCGCCAAACCACTGGTCAGTTGTGCCGCCATCTCGCGGCGCCGGGTCTGTTGCAAGGCGGCGCGGGTCTGGCTTTCCTCGGTGATGTCCATCGACAGGATATAGACGCCGCCGCTGGAATGATCGGGAGTGAGCGCCACGCGGATGCGGCGCGAACTTGGCTCGTGGGTGAATTCGAAGACCGACGCCTGCCCGGCATAGGCCTTGTCCAGTTCCGGGCCGATCACAGACCAAGGCTGCGGTCCCAGAACCTCGGCGGCATGAACCCCGATCAGATCGGCGCGCGAGCCGGGCATCACCGAGGTCAAGCGCCGGTTGGAATAGGTATAGCGGTGATCGGGGCCGACATGCGCGATATGTGCGGGCATCATCTCGGCGGTCAGCCGCGTGCGGGCCTCGGCCTCGGAAATCTGGCGCTTGGCTTCTTCCAGTGCGGTGATCGTTGCCTCGAGCTCTCGGTTGGCCGCCGAGAGATCCTCGGAATAGCTGAGCAGCTGATCCGACAATTCCTCGGAACGGGCGCGCAGCAGCGCCTCCTGCCGCTTGGTGCGGGTGATGTCGGTGTAGACCGTGACCCAGCCGCCCTGCGGCAGCGGCGTGCCCTCGACGCTGATCGTGCGGCCATTGGCGCGGGTCCGTTCCATGTAATGCGGCTCGAAGGCGCGGGCGATCTCGACCCGGGTGGCGACGAAAGCGTCCACATCGCCCACATCGCCGTAATCGCCGCGTGTCGCGAGATAGCGGATCGTATCGGAGAAATCGGCCCCCGGCGTCACGAGCCAATCGGGCAGGGCGAACATTTCCTGAAAGCGCCGGTTGCAGACGGCGAGGCGCAGATCGCGGTCATAGATGGTGAGCGCCTGCTGAATGAGGTTCAGCCCGGCCATGGTCATGGCGTCACGATCGGCGTGGTTGGGGCTCATCCATCTTTCCTCCTGATCCTTGGCTAGCACCGGAGGGGGCGGTGGCAAAGGCTGTATATGCGCCTGTTACAATTCGTAAGGATTGCGAAATGTTCAGGAAAAAGTTGACGGCGAGCGTGTTTCCCGCACCCTTTGAGGAGAGGAGAATCGCCCCAAGGCGGTCGGATGTCCGTTGATCGGACAATTGGGAGGATAAAATTTGGCACAGCCGTCACAGGCGACGGACGGGATGGATTCCGTTCCGGCGCTCTTGCAACGTAACGCCACGCGGTTTGGCGATAAACCCGCCTACCGCGAAAAGGAATACGGCATCTGGCAATGCTGGACCTGGGCCGAGGCCGAGAAAGAGATCGAGTCGCTTGCGCTCGGGCTTATCAATCTGGGCGTGAACGAGGGTGATTTCATCGCCATCATCGGCCGCAACAGGCCGCATTTCTACTGGTCCATGGTTGCCGCGCAATCGGTGGGGGCGATCCCCGTGCCGCTTTATCAGGATGCCGCCGCCGATGAGATGGCCTATGTGATGGACCATTGCGGAGCGCGCTTTGCCATCGTGCAGGATCAGGAGCAGGTCGACAAGCTGATCGAGGTGCAGGAGGGGCTGCATCAGCTTGAGCACATGATCTATGTGGATCCTCGGGGCCTGCGCAAATACGACCATCACAAGCTGCACCGCTATATCGACATCCAGGAGCAGGGCCGCGCGGCCTATTATGAATGGATCGAGGATCTCAAGGCGCGGCGCGAAAAGCTGACCTATGACAGCGTCTGCGTGATGCTCTATACCTCGGGCACCACCGGCAAGCCCAAAGGCGTGGTGCTGAGCAATCGCAACATCATCGAGGCGTCGAAATCCTCGTCGGAATTTGACAAGCTGACCCGCGATGAAGAGGTGCTGGCCTATCTGCCGATGGCCTGGGTCGGCGATTTCATCTTTTCCATCGGGCAGGCCTATTGGTGCGGCTTCTGCGTCAACTGCCCCGAGAGCCCCGAGACCATGCAGACCGACCTGCGCGAGATCGGGCCGACCTATTACTTTGCCCCACCGCGGGTGTTCGAGACGCAGTTGACCAACGTGATGATCCGGATGGAGGATTCGGGAAAGCTCAAGAAATGGCTGTTCGATCGCTTCATGGCGCATGCGCGCCGGGTGGGCCCGGCGATCCTTGATGGCAAGCCCGTGGGCGGGATGGACCGGCTGAAATATGCGCTTGGCAACCTCTTCATCTATGGCCCGCTCAAGGATACGCTCGGGCTTGGCCGGGTGCGCGTAGGCTATACTGCCGGTGAGGCGATCGGGCCGGAAATCTTTGATTTCTACCGCTCGCTCGGCATCAACCTGAAACAGCTTTACGGCCAGACCGAGGCATCGGTGTTCATCACGCTGCAACCCGATGGCGAGGTTCGATCCGACACGGTGGGCGTGCCCGCACCGGGCGTGGAGATCCGCATCAGCGACACCGGCGAGGTGTTCTATCGCGGGCCGGGGACGTTCGAGTATTATTACAAAAACGAGGAGAGCACCAAAAAGACCAAGGATTCAGAGGGTTGGGTTGCCACTGGCGACGCGGGCTTTTTCGAGGACGGCTCTGGCCACCTGCGGATCATCGACCGCGCCAAGGATGTCGGCAAGATGGCCGACGGGCAGATGTTCGCGCCGAAATACGTCGAGAACAAGCTCAAGTTCTATCCCAATATCCTTGAGGCCGTGGTGTTCGGGCATCAGCGCGAACAGTGCAGCGCCTTTATCAATATCGACCTGACGGCGGTCGGCAACTGGGCGGAGCGCAACAATATCGGCTATGCGTCCTATCAGGAACTGGCCGGAAACCCGCGTGTGCTCGACATGATCCAGAGCCATGTGGAGGAGGTCAATCGCAGCCTCGCCGATGACCCGATGCTGAGCCATTGCCAGGTGCATCGCTTCCTCGTGCTGCACAAGGAACTCGATGCCGATGACGGCGAGATGACCCGCACGCGCAAGGTGCGGCGGGGCGTGATTTCCGAGAAGTTCGAGGATCTTCTGGGCGCGCTCTATGATGGATCGAGTGAGATTTTTACCACGACCGAGGTCACATATGAGGACGGGCGCAAGGGCGCGATCAGCGCCACGCTCCAGATCCGCGACGCGGCGGTGGTGCCGGTCGAGACAATAAAGGTGGCGGCGGAATGAACGATATGACACCTGACGGATACACCACCGAGGACGGTCGCAAGATCGGCGCGGTGGTGATGGAGATGAGAAACATCACGCTGCGCTTCGGTGGGGTGGTGGCGATCCAGGATATCAGTTTCGACATCCGCGAGGGCGAGATCCGGGCCATTATCGGGCCCAACGGGGCTGGCAAATCCTCGATGCTCAACGTGATCAGCGGATTCTATCATCCGCAGGAGGGTGAGGTCTGGTACAAGGGCGCGAAGCGTCCGACGATGAAGCCCTACGAGGTGGCGCAGCAGGGCATCGCGCGTACCTTTCAGAATATCGCGCTGTTTGAGGGGATGACGGTGCTCGACAACGTGATGACGGGCCGTATCCGGCAGATGAGCGCAGGGCTGCTGTCACAGGCGATCTGGAAGGGAAAGGCCGAACGCGAAGAGGTCGAGAACCGAGAAGTCGTTGAAAAGATAATAGATTTTCTGGAAATTCAGCATATCCGCAAGACCCCGGTGGGGCGGCTGCCTTACGGTCTCAAGAAGCGGGTGGAGCTGGCGCGGGCGCTGGCGGCGGAGCCGTCGATCCTGCTGCTGGACGAGCCGATGGCGGGGATGAACGTCGAGGAAAAGGAGGACATGAGCCGCTTTATCCTTGATGTGAATGACGAATTCGGGACCACGATTGCCCTGATCGAGCATGACATGGGCGTGGTCATGGACCTCAGCGACCGGGTGGTCGTGATGGATTATGGCAAGAAGATCGGCGATGGCTCGCCCGACGAGGTGCGCCAGAATCAGGCGGTGATCGACGCCTATCTGGGGGTGGCGCATGACTGATTTTTCCACGTCGGTAACATGTCGGTATCGCGTCGGTATTGCGTCGGTGCCGCAGAGCAACACGAAAAACGGAGGCTTGCGCCATGCCTGAGCAGTTTATCTGGGGAATGGAAGTGTTCCTGAACGGGCTCATGGCCGGGGTGCTCTATGCGCTGGTGGCGCTCGGCTTCGTGCTGATCTTCAAGGCCTCGGGCATCTTCAATTTCGCGCAGGGCGTGCTCGCGCTCTTCGCGGCCTTGACGCTCGTCGGGATCATGGAGGGGCAGGTGCCGTTCAGTCACCTGATCAACGCGGTCTTCGGCACCGATGTGCATTATTTCGGATGGAACGTGCCGGCGCTGGGCGCGATCCTGCTGACTATGGTGGTCATGGTGGCGCTGGCCTGGGCGGTCAATCAGTTCATCTTTCGCCATCTTGTCGGGCAGGAGCCTATCATCCTCTTCATGGCCACGATTGGTCTGGCCTATTTCCTCGAAGGGTTCGGGGACATGATGTGGGGCTCTGACATCAAGAAACTGGATGTCGGCCTGCCGCAGGGCATCAACAGTGCCATCGACGAGGTAACCTACAACATCTTCGGCTATGGCTTCTTCATCGACAATCTCGATCTGTGGGCCACGCTGGTGGCGGCGCTGCTGGTGATCGCGCTGGTGCTCTTTGCGCAGTTCTCCAAGCATGGCCGGGCGATGCGCGCGGTGGCGGACGACCATCAGGCGGCGCTGTCGGTGGGTATCTCGCTCAAGTTCATCTGGGTGATGGTCTGGTCGCTGGCCGGTTTTGTGGCGTTGGTCGCGGGCATCATGTGGGGCACCAAATCGGGGGTGCAGTTCTCGCTGTCGCTGATCGCGCTCAAGGCGCTGCCGGTGCTGATGCTGGGCGGGTTCACCTCGATCCCCGGTGCCATTGTCGGCGGGCTGATCATCGGGGTCGGTGAAAAGCTGTTCGAGTTCCTGATTGGCGCGCCCTATCTGGGCGGAGCCACGGAAATCTGGTTCGCCTATGTGCTGGCGCTCGTCTTTCTGGTGTTCCGGCCGCAGGGCCTGTTTGGGGAGAAGATCATTGAGCGCGTTTGACAAGAGCCGTGCGGGCGACCGCGTGTCGCTGCGCGCCACGACACCCGCCCACCCAGGCCTACCTTCGATGCGGGAGGCGGTGAGATGCAAAAGCTGATTGCGATTGCCAATGTGGTGGCCTGGGCCGGGTTCTGGTCCTTCGGGTATCTGGCGTTCAGCGCAGGGCCCGATCAGAGCGGGCAGATGGTGATTGCCGCCGTGCTGGCCGCGCTTGGCGGCGGGGTGGGCATGCTGGCCTATTTCTGGCTGGTGCGCCACACCGAGGCGACGGGCTATGCCAAGCCCGCCAACCGCGCGGAAAAGCGCGACGACGACGAGATTCATGGGGAGGTGCTCTGAAATGTTTTACCGTGAAGCAGGGGATTTCAAGACCTCCTATACCGACGACAGCCAGACCTTTCCGATCAAGTTCGACCGCTACCGCTATTATGTGGTTCTTGTCTTGGCCTTTGCCGTGGTGCCCTTCGTCATCAATGACTATTGGGTGAACGCGGTCTTCCTGCCGTTCCTGATCTATTCGATCGCAGCCATCGGCCTCAATATCCTTGTGGGCTATTGCGGGCAGGTGAGCCTTGGTACCGGCGGGTTCATGGCGGTGGGGGCTTATGCGGTCTACAAGCTGATGGTCGCGTTTCCCGAGGTCAGCATCTTTTTCCACGTCATCCTCGCGGGTGGGATCACGGCGGGGGTCTGCGTGCTCTTTGGTCTGCCAAGCTTGCGGATCAAGGGGTTCTACCTGGCCGTGGCGACCTTGGCGGCGCAGTTCTTTCTGGTGTGGATCTTCAACCGTGTGGGGTGGTTCTACAACTACTCGGCCTCGGGGCAGATCAACGCGCCCGAGCGGACCGTGTTCGGTGTCCCGGTCACCGGGGCGGAGACCGCGCCCTGGGCGGCCTACATCTTTTGCCTCGTCTTCGTCGTCGCCTCGGCGATCATTGCGCGTAACCTGACGCGCGGCATGGCGGGGCGCAAATGGATGGCCATTCGCGACATGGATATCGCCGCCGAGATCATCGGGGTGAACCCGCTGAAGGCCAAGCTGTCGGCCTTTGCCGTGTCGGGCTTTTTCGTCGGGCTGTCGGGGGCGCTGTTCTTTGCGGTCTACCTCGGGGCCGTCGAGGTGGGCGAGGCGTTCGGCATCAACAAGTCGTTCCTTGTGCTCTTCATGGTGATCATCGGCGGCCTTGGCTCGATCTTCGGCAGCTTTGCCGGGGCGGCGTTCCTGGTGCTGTTGCCGGTTCTCTTGAAGAACACGCTGGTGGGGGGGCTTGGCTGGCCCACGGACCTCGCGGCGCATCTGGAGTTCATGATCGTGGGGGGGCTGATCATCATCTTCCTGATCGCGGAACCGCATGGCCTGGCGCAACTGTGGCGCGTGGCCAAGGAGAAACTGAGACTTTGGCCCTTCCCGCATTAGGGCGGGGCAACAGGATTGGGCGCGGGAGGCCGCGTTCAAGACGAGACATCGGATAAAAACCAAGGGAGGATAATACCGATGAGACAGAAACTGATGACGGCCGCGGCCGTCGCCATGATGGCGGCAAGCCCGGCGCTGGCCGAGCTGACCATCGTCGACACGAGCTATCGCACCGGGCCTTATGCCGCGAACGGTATCCCGTTCTCGGATGGGTATCAGGATTACTTTACCCTGCTCAACGAGCGCGACGGCGGTATCGGCGGCGAGATGATCAACCTCGTCGAATGCGAGACCGGCTATAACACCGAGAAGGGCGTGGAGTGCTACGAGGCCACCAAGAACGCGGGCGACGGCGCGCTGGTCTATCAGCCGCTTTCGACGGGCATCACCTATCAGCTGATCCCCAAGGCGACCGCCGATGGTATCCCGCTTCATACCATGGGTTACGGACGCACCTCGGCCAAGAATGGTGAGGTCTTCAAGTGGGTGTTCAACTATCCGGCCAACTACTGGGACGGGGCGAGCCACGCGATCACCCATATCCTGAACGAGAATGGCGGCGATATCTCGGGGCGCAAGATCGCGCTGGTCTATCACAACTCGGCCTATGGCAAGGAGCCGATCCGCACGCTGGAGAACCTCGCCGAAAAGCACGGCTTTGAGCTGACGCTGCTGCCCGTCGACCATCCCGGTCAGGAGCAGAAATCGCAATGGCTGCAAATCCGTCGCGAGAAGCCCGACAACGTGATCATGTGGGGCTGGGGCGTGATGAATCAGGTCGCGATTCAGGAGGCCGTGAACATCCGTTTTCCGATGGATCAGTTCATCGGCATCTGGTGGTCGGGGTCCGAGAATGACGTGAAGCCTGCGGGCGACCGGGCCGATGGCTACAAGGCGCTGACCTTCCACAACCTCGGCGACGATTACCCGGTTTACGCGGATATTCAGGAGCATGTCGTGGACACCGGCAAGGCCGCGGGTGCGGGCGATCAGGTGGGCACAGTGCTCTATAACCGGGGGATGTATGCCGCGATGCTGGCAGCCGAGGCCGTGAAGACCGCGCAGGAGATGCACGGCGTGACCGCGATCAGTGCAGCCCAGATGCGCGACGGCATGGAGAACCTGGAGATGACCGAAGAGAAGATGGCGGCCCTTGGCCTGCCGAACTTCGGCCCCGAGTTCAAGGTGTCCTGCGAGAACCACGGTGGCAACGGCTTTGGTGCTGTGTCGCAGTGGGATGCGGAAGCCGGTGAGTTCACCCTGATCACTGACTATTACCAATCGGATCAGGAGATCATCGGCAAGCTGGTGGCCGAGGATTCGGCGCAGTTCGCCGAGGAGAACGGGATCGAGCCGGGCTGCTGAGCCGGATCATTTCCTCCCGGTCGCGGTGCATGCCGCGGCCGGGGCACTTGAGTATTTTTGGAAAGATGAAGACGGGGCGGTCCCTGTCTGTCTGCGACGGAGAGCTTTGATGCTGGATGCAAGCCCGAGTGACGAGACCCTTCTCGAGGTCAACAATATCGAGGTGATCTACAATCACGTGATCCTCGTGCTCAAGGGCGTGAGCCTGAGCGTGCCGAAGGGTGGGATCACCGCACTGCTGGGCGGCAACGGGGCGGGCAAGACCACCACGCTGAAGGCGATCTCGAACCTGCTGAAATCCGAGCGCGGCGAGGTGACCAAGGGCACGATCCACTATCGCGGCGAGCGGGTGCAGGATCTGCTGACCTCGGATCTGGTGAAAAAGGGCGTGGTGCAGGTGATGGAGGGGCGGCATTGCTTCGAGCATCTGACCGTCGAGGAGAACCTGCTGACCGGGGCCTATACGCGGGGCGTGAGCCGGGGCGAGATCGATGCCGATCTGAACATGGTTTACGACTATTTTCCGCGCCTCAAAGAGCGCCGCAAGTCACAGGCGGGCTATACCTCGGGCGGGGAGCAGCAGATGGTGGCGATCGGGCGCGCACTTATGAGCCGCCCCGAGACGATCCTGCTGGATGAGCCGTCGATGGGGCTGGCCCCGCAGCTGGTGGAGCAGATTTTCGGCATCGTGAAATCGCTCAACGAGCAGCAGGGCTATACCTTTCTGCTGGCCGAGCAGAACACCAACGTCGCGCTGCGCTTCGCGCATTACGGCTATATTCTGGAGTCGGGCCGGGTGGTGATGGACGGGCCCGCCAAGGACCTGCGCGAGAACCCCGACGTCAAGGAATTCTATCTCGGCATGTCGGACGAGGGGCGCAAGAGCTTTCGCGATGTGCGCAGCTATCGCCGCCGCAAGCGTTGGCTGGCGTGAGCCCGTTCGCGTTTCCCGAGACCCCCGCCAGAGGATGATGGCATGACCGACTATTTCGACGCCCAAGAGACCCGCAGCGCGGCGGACCGCGCCGAGGCGCTGGCGCGTGACCTGCCTGCGCAGATCGCGCGGGCGCAAGGATTGCCGGGCTATGGCGGGGCTTTGGACGGGGTGGAGCCGCAGCGTATCACCGATGCGGCGGCGCTCTCGGCGTTGCCGGTGTTGCGCAAGTCCGATCTGGGGCGGGCGCAGGGTGCGGCGGCACCGTTCGGCGGGCTGACCGGTCTGCCTGCCTCGGGCTTTGCGCATATTTTCCAATCCCCCGGCCCGATCTACGAGCCGGGCGGGGTGAGCCATGACTGGTGGCGCGTCGGCCGGTTCCTGCATGCCTGTGGTGTGGGGCGTGGCGATATCGTGCAGAATTGTTTCGGCTATCACCTGACGCCTGCGGGCATGATTTTCGAGAACGGCGCGCGGGCGGTGGGGGCGGCGGTGCTGCCCGCAGGAACCGGCCAGACCGAGTTGCAGGCGCGCGCCGCGCATGACGTGGGCGTCACCGCCTATGCGGGCACGCCCGATTACCTGAAGGTCATTCTCGACAAGGCCGAGGAGATCGGGCTGGCCCTCAGGATCACCAAGGCGGCGGTGGGGGGCGGTGCGCTCTTCCCGTCCTTGCGCGCGGAATATGCGGAGCGCGGGATTCAATGCCTGCAATGCTATGCCACCGCCGATCTGGGCAATATCGCCTATGAGAGCGCCGCGCAGGAGGGGATGATCGTGGACGAGGGCGTAATCGTCGAGATCGTGACCCCCGGCACCGGCAATCCGGTCGCCCCCGGCGAGGTGGGCGAGGTGGTGGTGACCACGCTCAACCCCGATTACCCGCTCATTCGGTTCGCCACCGGCGATCTGAGTGCTGTGATGGAGGGGGAAAGCCCCTGCGGCCGTAGCAATATGCGCATCAAGGGCTGGATGGGCCGTGCCGATCAGACCACCAAGATCAAGGGCATGTTCGTGCGCCCCGAACAGGTGGCGGCGTTGGTGGCGCGCCACGATACGATTTCGCGCGCCCGGGTGATTGCCAGCCGCGAGGGCGAGGCGGATGTGATGACCGTGCGGATCGAGGCCACGGGCGGTGAGGCCGATCACTATGCCGGGGCGGTGAGCGAGGTGCTCAAGCTCAAGGGCCGGATCGAGGTGGTGCCGCCGGGCAGCCTGCCCAATGACGGCAAGGTGATCGAGGATCTGCGCAGCTACGAGTGAGGTAGGCCGAAATCTTGAAAAGATTTCGGACCGCGATCTTTTGAAGATCGCGGGTACGTCGCGTGGGGATTAAGAAAACCGGTTGGCGTCGTAGGGGGCGAGGTCGATATTGGGACGGCGTCCGGCGATCATGTCGGCGATGAGCCGCCCGGTCTTGGGCCCTGCTGTCAGGCCGATATGCTGGTGCCCGAAGGCGGCATGCACGCCGGTCTGGCCGATTTCGCCGATCATCGGCAGGCTGTCCGGGGTCGAGGGGCGAAAGCCCATCCATTCCTCGACGCTGTCATAGGTGAGCTCCGGGAAGACCTGCGCCGAGACGCGGCGGATGAGATCGAGCGGCGCGCGGGATGGCCCCTTGGTGATGCCGCCCAGTTCCACGGTGCCTGCGCAGCGCAGTCCGTGCGCCATCGGGTTGACCGCGAATTTGCCGCTGGAAATCATCAGCGGGTGGCGCGGCATCTGCGAGGGGGCTTTGAAATGCAGGTGGTAGCCGCGTTCGGCCTCGAGCGGCACCTTGAGCCCGAGTTTGCGCATCAGCGGTTTCGACCAGATGCCCGCCGAAAGAACAGCCGTATCGCAGGGCAGCGGGCCCTGATCGGTCACCACGCCGGTGATGCGCCCGTCGGTGAGGGTGATGTCGCGCACATCGGCGCGGCGGTAGTGGCCGCCCTCGGATTGCAGAACCTTGGCAAGATCGGCCATGTAGGCGAGCGGGTCGCGGATATGGCCGTGGTCCTTGAGCAGGGCGAGGCATTGGGTGGCGGGGCCGAGCATCGGCTCGACCTCTCTTACCGCCGCCCCTTCTATCACCTCGGGGATATGCCCGGCGGTGCGCTTCATCTCCCACCCGTAGCTGTCGGCGTCAAAACCGGCGCGGCTGGGATAGGCATAGGCGAAATCGCTGGTGGCGAGCCATTTTTCGGCCGGAGTGCCGCGCACCAGCGCGCGGTGCTGATCGACGCTGTCGCCGACGATGGGGATCAGCCCCTCGACCATGCGGCGGGTGCCCTCGGGCGTGGCGTTGCGGGTGAACTGCCACAGCCACGGCAGCAGGCGCGGCAGGTAGGACCATTGCAGGAAGAGCGGCGAGCGCGGGTTGCTGAGATACTTGATCGCGGTGGGGATGAGATCGGGCGTGTTGACCGGCACGATGGCCCATTGTGCCAAGAGCCCGGCATTGCCCTGCGACGCGCCCGCGCCGGGATACTCGCGATCGACGAGCGTGACTATGTGGCCCGCGCGGCGCAGCCAGATGGCGGAGCTGAGGCCGCAGATGCCGGCACCGATGACGATGATGTTCTGGGGCGTGCTCACAGGCGGCCTCTGATGCATGTGTCGAAGGAATGCCGCCACCTAAGCGCAGCGCGTGGCGCGCGGCAAGGGCATGTGGCGGGCGTGCAAAAGAAAAACCCCGCCCGGAGAGGGGCGGGGTTCGATCTTGATCGGTGCGACGCACCGAAGCCGGGTTCAGCCCTGGCGGGCCTTGAACCGGGGCTGCGACTTGTTGATGACGTAGACGCGGCCTTTGCGGCGCACGACACGGCAATCGCGGTGCCGGTTCTTGAGCGAACGCAGCGAATTACGAACCTTCATGGTCGTCTCCTGTCTGTCGTGGCGCGGGCCAGCGCCTTGGGTTACGGGTGTTCCGCAGATGCGAAACAGTGAATTCATGGTGGGCGATACAAGGTTCGAACTTGTGACCCCTTCGATGTCAACGAAGTGCTCTACCGCTGAGCTAATCGCCCATGAATGCCAGTCAGACCTTGCGCCCCAACGAATAGGGGCGCGGAAGCCCGCGCCGGTTCGCTGGTCTATAAAAGGAGTCGGAGAGGGGATCAAGGGCTTTTAGATACGCATTTTCGGTCTATTATGACTTTCAAGAGGAGCGCGTATGCCGAAGGCCGCCTATCACCTGACCCATCCCGAGCGGCGCACCACGTCGGTGGTGTTCGCCTCGCCGCATAGCGGGCGCGATTACCCGTGGACCTTCCTGCGCCGCACCGCGCTGAACGAGCATTCGGTGCGTTCATCCGAGGATGCGTTTGTCGATCAGCTGTTTGATTGCGCGCCACGTGCGGGGGCGCCGTTTATCAGGGCGGGGGCGCCACGCGCCTATGTCGATCTCAACCGCAGCGCCGACGAGCTTGACCCGGCGCTGATCGAGGGGGTGAGCCGACAGGGGCACAATCCGCGGGTGGCCTCGGGGCTGGGGGTGATCCCTCGGGTCGTGGCGAACGGGCAGGCGATCTATTCCGGCAAGCTCAGCATGGTCGAGGCGCGGCACCGGATCGAGACCTATTGGCAGCCCTATCACACGGCGTTGCAGGGGCAGCTCGATCAGGCGCATCTGATGTTCGGCGAGGCGATCCTGGTGGATTGCCATTCGATGCCGCATGAGGCGATGGATGCGGTCGCGCGGCGCGGCGTGCGCCGTCCCGAGATCGTTCTGGGCGACCGGTTCGGGGCTGCCGCCGATGGCGCGGTGGTGGACCGGATCGAGGAGGTGTTCACGCGGGCCGGGCTGGTGGTGACGCGCAACACGCCGTTTGCCGGGGCCTATATCACGCAGGCTTATGGCCGACCCACGCGGGGGCGGCACGCGGTGCAGATCGAGATCGACCGGGCGCTTTACATGAACGAGCGGCTGATCCGGCCGAATGGGAATTTCGAGGCGTTTCGGCGGTTGATGCGCGAGGTGGTGCGCGAGATTGCCGATATCGGGCGTTCGGATGCGGTGCCGCTAGCGGCGGAGTAGCGGGGCGGCTTTTGGCCTGGAGCTGACGTTAGATTGAAGCACCTGCGCGGAACAAGGCCGAAGGCCGCCGCGCATCGCCGGGCCACCCCCCGGCACGGCGATTTGGCTGCAACCTGCTCTGTGCGCGGATGTTTTTCGGGCTTGGCTGATATAAAGCGATACAAAATTGACGTTGGATCGCCGTACCGCGGCCCGTCGATGCGCGGCTGACGGCAAAGGTCCGCTCAAGGCCAAACCCAGCCCCCCACGACCTACCGCAACGCCCGCCCCTTCAATATCGCGTCAGGCCCGAATTTCGAGCGGATCGCGTCGGTGGCGCGTTCCGCTTCGGCGCGGCGGGCGGCTTGCGGGTCGAGCAGGTCGCCGGAGCGATCGGCGCCGTCCTCTGGCACGAGATCGGACAGCCCAACGCCAATGAGCCGGTAGGCCGCGCCCTGCGGCACCTGATCCATCAGTGCGCGCGCGGCGCGGTAGAGCGTGTCAGCCATTTGGGTGGCATCCCGCAGGCTCTGGCGGCGGGTGAGCAGCGAATGATCGGCGCGCTTGAGCTTGAGCGTCACGACGCGGCCCGCGATGCCCTTGGCCTTGGAGCGGTCGGCCACCTTTTCCGACAGCCGCCAGAGATGCCCGTCGAGCAGGTCGAGGTCGGCGGTATCTTGGGAAAACGTGGTCTCGTTGGAGATCGACTTGACCGGCGCGTTGGCGGCGACGCGGCGGCGGTCCTGCCCGCGTGCGAGATGCCAGAGCCGGTCGCCCATAGAGCCAAACCGCGCGATCAGGTCGCGCTGTTCCCACCGCAGCAGGTCGGCGAATGTGTGGATGCCCGCGCCGTTGAGGGCCTTCAGGGTCGACTGGCCGACCCCCCAGATCAGGCTGACGGGCTTGTCGCGCAGGAAATCATCGGTCTCCTTCACGCCGATCACAGAAAAACCGTGCGGTTTGTCGAGATCCGAGGCGATCTTGGCGAGAAACTTGTTATGGCTGAGGCCGATGGAGCCGGTCACGCCCAATTCATCGCGCATCCGCCGCACAAGGCGGGCGAGCATCACGGCAGGCGGCGCGCCGTGCAGCCGCGCGGTGCCGGTGAGATCGAGAAACGCCTCGTCGAGCGAGAGCGGCTCCACCGAAGGCGTCAGATCGAGCATCATCGCGCGGATGGCGCGTGAGACCTCGGCATAGACCTCCATCCGGGGTCGGATCACCACCGCCTCGGGGCAGAGGCGCAGCGCCTGAAACATGGGCATGGCCGAGCGCACGCCGCGAATGCGGGCGATATAGCAGGCGGTCGAGACCACGCCACGCCGCCCGCCGCCGATGATCAGCGGCTTGTCGGCGAGACCCGGGTTGTCGCGTTTCTCGACGCTGGCATAGAAGGCGTCGCAATCCATATGCGCGATCGACAGGTCCCAGAGTTCGGGATGTGACGCCACACGCGGACTGCCGCAGGCGGGGCAGCGGCGGGCATCCTCGAATCGGGTCAGGCAATCGCGGCAGAGGCTGGGCATGATGGAGGCAGATTATCTCAGTTTGAGCGGCTTGGCAGCCATTTGATGGTGCTTGTCAGTTGTGCAGGCGCGGCCTAGGGTCCGCGCGACCAAGGAGCGCCCGCCATGACCCACCGTTTCCCCGTCCGCGTCTATTACGAAGATACCGATATGGGCGGTATCGTCTATCACGCCAACTACCTCAAGTTCATCGAACGCGCCCGCAGCGCATGGGTGCGCGATCTGGGGATAGACCAGAACGCGATGCGCGAGCGCGACGGGGTGATTTTCGCGGTGCGCCGGGTCGAGGCGGATTACCTGGGCTCGGCGAAATTCGACGACGCGCTGGAGGTCGAGACGCGCACGGTGCAGGTCACGGGCGCCCGGCTGGTGATGGAACATGTGGTGATGCGCGGGGTGGAGCGGCTGTTTCAGGCGATGGTGACGGTGGTCTGCGTGAATGAGGCGGGGCAGCCGGCGCGGCTTCCGGCGAATATCCGCCTGCAACTTCACTGATCGGTGCGATCACGCCTGTTTTGATGCGGATATGTTGGCTTTCCCTCTGGAAATAGGGTAGGGTCGGCCCCAATAAGGCGGGTAAACCGGCCAAACCTATAAAGAGCAGGCAGATGGAAGCAGAAACCCTGGCATTGGCACAGGAGATGGATTTCTCCATGTGGGCGTTGTTCGCGCGCTCCACCCTAGTCGTGAAACTCGTGATGTTGTTGTTGATCGTGGCCTCGTTCTGGGCCTGGTCAATCATCGTCCAGAAACTCATTACCTATCGCAAGGCCCGACGCGAGGCCGAGATCTTCGACCGGCGGTTCTGGTCGGGCGAGCCCTTGGATGGTCTTTTCGACGAGATCGGGCCGGAGCCGGACGGGCATTTCGAGCGAATTTTCGCGGCGGGCATGATGGAATGGCGGCGCAGTCACCGCACCGATGGCGCGCTGATCGCCGGGGCCACGGCGCGGATCGACCGCAGCATGGATGTGGCGATTGCCAAGGAATCCGAGAGCCTGCAAAGCGGCTTGCAGGTGCTGGCGACGGTGGGCTCTACCGCGCCGTTCATCGGTCTTTTCGGCACGGTCTGGGGGATCATGCATTCCTTTATCAATATCGCCGAGCAGCAGAACACCAATCTGGCCGTGGTGGCACCGGGCATCGCCGAGGCGCTGCTGGCCACCGGTCTGGGCCTGCTCGCGGCGATTCCGGCGGTGATCTTCTACAACAAGCTGAGTGCTGACGCGGACCGCATCGTGGCCAGCTACGAGGCTTTTGCCGACGAGTTCGCCACCATCCTCAGCCGTCAGTTGGACAGCTAGGCCATGGGCGCGGGGGTCGTTCAGAAATCCGGCGATCAGGGGCGGCGCAGGCGCGGGCGCGGACGGTCGCGCCCGATGGCCGAGATCAACGTCACGCCGTTTGTCGACGTGATGCTGGTGCTGTTGATCATCTTCATGGTGGCCGCCCCGCTGATGGTGGTGGGCGTGCCGGTAGAACTGCCCGAGACCGCCGCCAATTCCCTGCCGAGCGAGGAAGAAGAGCCGCTGACCGTGACGGTCACGGCGGATGGCACGGTGATGATCCAGACCACCGAGGTGCCGCGCGGCGACCTGGTGGCGCGGCTGCGCGCCATTGCCACCGAGCGCGACAGCACGCGGGTGTTCCTGCGCGCCGATGGCGCGGTGCCCTATTCCGACGTGATGCAGGTGATGGGGGCGCTCAATCGTGGAGGCTTCGGCAATATCGGGCTGGTGACGGATGCCGGCGGGCCCGCGCTTGACGGGCAGGGCGGCTAGGGGCGCGACTGGTGTGAATACCGGGCAGATCATATCGGGGGTGGGTCATCTGGCATTGATCGGATGGGCCCTCATCGGAGGTGTGTTCCAATCCGCGCCGCCGCCCTTCGAGGTGGTGCAGGCGACAGCCATTTCCGAAGAGGAGTTCGCCGCCATCATGGACCGCCAGAGCGCGCCCGATGCGGTGGCCGATGTCGACACGCCCGAGCCGCCCGCGCCGGGCGAGGCGGCGCCGAGCCTGAGCTCAGAGGCCGACACACCGCCCGAGGCGGCGCAGCCCGACGCAAGCGCGATACCGCCGCCTGATCCCGCGCCCGATGTGTCGCAGATCACCCCGCCCGCGCCCGCCGAGGTCGAGGATGCGCCCCCCGTCATGGAGGTGCCGCAGGAGGATACGGCCGTGATGGTGCCCGAGGTCTCGCCCCGCCCGCAGCCGCGCCCCGCGCCGCGCGTCGCCCCCGAAGCGGTGGCGCGCCCCGAGCCGGATGTGCGCGTGGATGACGTAGCGAGCCCCGAGGTGACGCCCGACGAGGGCGCCGAGAGTGCCGAGGAGCCGTCGGAGGCGACGGCCCCGGAAGAGGCCGCGACCGAGATCGTGACCGAGGCGGAGGAACCGGCGCAGGCTGCGCCCTCGGCCTCGGTGCGCCCGCGCTCGCGCCCGGCGCGCCCGGCGGCCACGGCAGAGGCTGAGCCCGAAGAGACACCGCAGCCCGAAACGACAACCGAGCCCGAAACGCCTGCCACCGATCAAAGTGCCGTCAACGACGCGCTGGCGGCGGCCCTGGGCCAGGCGCAGCAGAGCAGCCAGGCCCCGAGCGGCCCGCCCCTGACCGGGGGCGAGAAGGACGCGCTGCGGGTGGCCGTGCAGCGCTGCTGGAACGTGGGCAGCCTGAGTTCCGAGGCGCTGCGCACCACCGTCGTGGTGGGCGTGCAGATGGCCGAGAGTGGCAGGCCCGAGATCGGCAGCATTCGTATGCTGAGCGCCTCGGGCGGTGGAGATGCAGCGGCGAAACAGGCGTTCGAGGCGGCCCGGCGGGCGATTATCCGCTGTGGCAATGACGGATTCGACCTGCCGGTCGAGAAATACGATCACTGGCGTGATATCGAAATGACATTCAATCCGGAGAACATGAGGATCAAATGATGCGGTATATGATGAGCCTCCTTGCGGCGCTTATGCTTTGGGCGCTGCCCGCGATTGCGCAGAACAGCGGTCCGCTTCGGATCGAGATCACCGAGGGTGTGATCGAGCCGATGCCCTACGCAGTGCCCGATTTCGTGGGTGAGAGTGCCACGGCGACCGAGATGGGGCGCAACCTGTCGCGGGTCATCGCGTCGGACCTGAGCGGCACCGGGTTGTTCCGGGAAATCCCGGCGCAGGCGCATATCAGCCGGATCACCAGCTTTGAAAGCCCGGTGCAATACGCCGACTGGCGCGCGGTCAAGGCTCAGGCGCTGATCACCGGCGCGGTGAGCGTCGACGGGTCGGGGCGTCTGGTGGTCAAGTTCCGCATCTACGATGTGTTTGCGGGCCAAGAGCTGGGCAACGGGCTGCAATTCGTGGGCACGCAGGACGGCTGGCGGCGGATCGCGCATAAGGTGGCCGATCAGGTCTATGCGCGGATCACCGGCGAGGGCGGTTATTTCGACAGCCGGGTGGTCTATGTGGCCGAGAGCGGCCCCAAGGATCAGCGCGCCAAGCGGCTGGCGATCATGGATTACGACGGCGCGAATGTGCAGTATCTGACCGACAGTTCCAGCCTTGTGCTTGCGCCGCGCTTTTCGCCCTCGGGTGACCGGGTGCTTTATACCAGTTACGAGACCGGCTTTCCGCGCATCTATGTGCTGGACGTGGCCAGCGTGGGCCGCCGCGTCTTGCCGACGATGGACGGCACGATGAGTTTTGCGCCACGTTTCGCGCCGGATGGGCGCACGGTGGTCTATTCGCTGACGCAGGGTGGCAATACCGATCTTTACCGCATGGATATCGGCAGCGGGGCGAGCACGCGGCTGACCAATGCGCCCTCGATCGAGACCGCGCCCAGCTATAGCCCGGATGGCCGCCAGATCGTGTTCGAGAGCGACCGTTCGGGCACGCCGCAGCTATATATCATGGCCGCAGGCGGGGGTGAGGCGCGGCGGATCAGTTTCGGGCAAGGGCGTTATGGCACGCCGGTCTGGTCGCCGCGCGGTGATCTGATCGCGTTCACCAAGCAATCCAAGGGCCGCTTTCACATCGGTGTGATGCGCACCGATGGCAGCGAAGAGCGTCTGCTGACCGCATCGTTCCTCGACGAGGGGCCGACATGGGCGCCGAATGGCCGGGTGATCATGTTCACCCGCGAGACCCAGGGCGCGCAGGGGCAGGCGCGGCTTTATTCGGTGGATATCTCGGGGCGCAATCTCAAGCAGGTTCAGACCAATGGCGGGGCGAGCGACCCCTCCTGGGGGCCGCTTCAGAACTGACGATGCACGGCCCGCGTTTCCTTGGGGCGCGGGCTGTGGTAAACAATGACCGAGGCCATGAAAACAAACGGGGCAAAAATGACCTATCTGAGCAAGACACTGATCCTGTGTGCGGGGCTGGCACTTGCCGCCTGTACCAATCCCGACCGGTTCGAGAACCAGAATACCGTCGATCTTGGCGGCAGTGGCGCGGGGCTTGCGGGCTCGGCGCAGGATCCGACATCGCCGGCCTATTTCCAGCAGACCATCGGCGACAGGGTTCTGTTCGCCGTCGATCAGTCGAGCCTGAGCGATGCCGCGCAGGCGACGCTGAACGGGCAGGCGAACTGGCTGGGGTCGAACCCTGATTACACCGCCGTGATCGAAGGCCATGCCGATGAGCAGGGCACGCGGGAATACAACCTCGCGCTGGGTGCGCGCCGGGCCAATGCGGTGCAGGAATATCTGGTCAGCCGGGGCGTTGCGCCGAACCGCCTTAAGGTGGTGAGCTATGGCAAGGAGCGCCCGATCGAGATTTGCAGCGAGGAAAGCTGTTACACGCAGAACCGCCGCGCGGTGACGGTGCTTGCCGCCGGTCTGAGCAGCTGATCCGACGATTTGGGGGCCATATGCGCTATCTTGCTGTAACACTCGCGGCCACGCTGGCCCTTGCCCCGATCGGGGCGGGGGCGCAGAGCACCGAAACGCTGGCCGATATCCGGCAGGAGCTGTCGGTGCTGTTCGTCGAGTTGAAGAAACTGCGGCGCGAGCTAAGCACCACGGGCGGGGCGAGCCAGCTTTCGGGTGGCGGCTCGATCCTCGACCGGGTGAACGCGATCGAGAGCGAGGTGCAGCGCCTGACCTCCAAGACCGAGGAACTGGAGTTTCGCATCGACCGGGTGGTGAGTGACGGCACCAACCGTGTCGGTGATCTTGAATTCCGGCTGTGCGAGTTGGAGCCCGACTGCGATATCGCGGGTCTTGAGCCCGGCGATACGCTGGGCGGGGTGGAGCCTGCCACGGGCGGCGGCGGCGCGATTGCCACGCCGGACGAGGGCAGCGGCGACGGGCCGCAGCTTGCCGTGGGCGAGCGCGACGATTTCGAGCGCGCGCAGGCCGCAATGGAAGCGGGCGATCATGCGGCGGCGGCCGAGCAGTTCGCGGCCTTTCAGCAGGCCTATCCCGGTGGACCGCTGAGCGGGCAGGCTGGATTGCTGCGCGGTGAGGCGCTGGAGGCGGCGGGCCGCAAGAGCGATGCCGCGCGCGCCTATCTGGAGACGTTCAGTGTAGCACCCGATGGCGACGAGGCCCCGCAGGCGCTGTTTCGTCTGGGGCGCTCGCTGGGGCAGCTTGGCCAGACCGACGAGGCCTGTGTGACGCTGGGGCAGGTCGCGACGCGCTATCCCAATGCGGCGGCTGTCGCGGATGCGCAGGCGGAACTGACCCGGCTCGGCTGTTCGTGACGACGGACGGATCGGACATCCGTCACAGTCTCACGCGCCATTTTCACCCCGGCGTACCGGGGGTGATCGGCGTGGCCGTGTCGGGCGGCAGCGATTCCCTTGCCTTGTTGTACCTGCTGGATGAGTGGCGGCGCGACGGCGGCCCCGATCTGCGGGCGGCGACGGTCGATCACGGGCTGCGGGCCGAGGCGGCGGCGGAGGCGGCAGAGGTCGCGCGGATCTGTGCCGGGCTTGGAATTGCGCATGACGCGCTGACATGGGGCGGCCATGACGGCGCGGGAAACCTGCCGGATCGTGCCCGGCGCGCGCGTTACGCGCTGCTGGCTGAGTGGGCGCTGGGGCACGGCATTGCGGATATCGCCGTGGGCCATACCGAGGATGATCTGGCCGAGACCTTTGTGATGCGGCTGGCGCGCGGGGCCGGGGTGGATGGGCTGGCGGCGATGCGGGATCGCTGGCGCGAGGCGGGTGTGACGTTTCACCGGCCTTTGCTGGGGCTGGGGCGCGAGGCGCTCCGCGATCTTCTGCGCGCGCGCGGCGTGGCTTGGGTCGAGGACCCGACCAACAGCGATGCGGCCTATGAGCGTGCGCGCACCCGTGCCGCGCTGGCTGCGCTGGCCCCGCTCGGGATCGACACGGCAACGCTGGCGGCCACGGCCCGGAAAATGGCCGGGGCGCGCGCGGCGCTTTATCATCAGGCGTATGGCTTGGCGCAGGACCATGTGCGGATCGAGGCGGGCGATGTGGTGATCGCGCGCGCCGCCTTGCGGGACATGCCGGACGAGGCGGCGCGGCGCATTCTTCAGAGCGCGCTACGCTGGATCAACGGGGCGGAGTATCCACCGCGCGGCCCTGCCATGACGCAGTTTCTGGCGGCGGCGCGGGACGGAGAGACGATGACCCTGCAGGGCTGTTACATGCAGGCGCAGGGCGACATGCTGCGCATCGGGCGGGAATATAATGCGGTGGCCGGGCTGCGCGTGCCGCAGGGGCAGGTCTGGGACGGGCGCTGGTGCATTAACGGGCCGGAGGTGGCGGGGGCAGAGGTCGCGGCACTTGGCCCCGAAGGACTGCGCGCCTGTCCCGATTGGCGCGCGGGCGGGCTGCCGCATGGCGCGGCGCTGGCTAGTCCGGCGCTCTGGCGTGGTGAGGAATTGCTGGCGGCGCCGCTGGCGGGATGGTCGGGTGGCTATGCGCTGCGGCTCAGCCGCGACGGTGCGTCCTACTTCGACGCGTTATTATCTCATTGAACATGGGGTTGTGATGTCTATTTAAGAACGGTGCACCCCGTGCTATGAGCGGGGAACCGAATTTTGGGAGAAAACTCTTGGGCAACGCAAGAAACATCGCCTTCTGGCTGGTCCTGTTCCTGTTGATCCTCGCGCTGTTCAACCTGTTCAGCGGCTCGGGCAACACGCTGCAAAGCCGCTCTGTCCCCTATTCCGAGTTTGTGGCGGCCGTTGATGACGGCGCGGTGAGCCAGGTCACGCTGGACGGCGAGGCGGTGCGCTATCGCGGGGCCGACGGGCAGGATTACACCACGATCAAGCCGCAGGATGCCGAGATCACGCAACAGCTGATCGACCAGGGCGTGCCGGTCAAGGCCGAGAGCCAGGAGCAGTCGGGTTTCCAGACCTTCCTCGTGTCGCTCTTGCCCTTCCTGCTGCTGATCGGGGTGTGGATCTATTTCATGAACCGCATGCAGGGCGGCGGCAAGGGCGGGGCCATGGGCTTTGGCAAGTCCAAGGCCAAGATGCTGACCGAAAAGCATGGCCGCGTGACATTCGACGACGTGGCGGGCATCGACGAGGCCAAGGAAGAGCTGGAAGAGATCGTGGAGTTCCTGCGCAACCCGCAGAAATTCTCGCGCCTCGGTGGCAAGATCCCGAAGGGGGCGCTGCTGGTGGGCCCTCCGGGCACCGGTAAGACGCTGCTGGCGCGCGCCATCGCGGGCGAGGCCGGTGTGCCGTTCTTCACCATCTCGGGTTCGGACTTTGTCGAGATGTTCGTCGGTGTCGGTGCGAGCCGCGTGCGCGACATGTTCGAGCAGGCCAAGAAGAACGCGCCTTGCATCGTCTTTATCGACGAGATCGACGCGGTCGGTCGTCACCGTGGCGCGGGCTATGGCGGCGGCAATGACGAGCGCGAGCAGACGCTCAACCAGTTGCTGGTCGAGATGGACGGGTTCGAGAGCAATGAGGGCGTGATTATCATCGCCGCGACCAACCGCAAGGATGTGCTCGACCCCGCGCTGCTGCGTCCGGGCCGCTTTGACCGTCAGGTCACCGTGCCCAACCCCGATATCAAGGGCCGTGAGAAGATCCTCGGCGTGCATGCCCGCAAGACGCCGCTGGGGCCGGATGTGGAGTTGCGCCTGATCGCGCGCGGCACGCCCGGATTCTCGGGGGCCGATCTGGCCAACCTCGTGAACGAGGCCGCGCTGATGGCCGCACGGGTGGGCCGCCGTTTCGTCACCATGGTCGATTTCGAGAATGCCAAGGACAAGGTGATGATGGGGGCCGAGCGCCGCTCGATGGTGCTGACCGACGACCAGAAGGAAAAGACCGCCTATCACGAGGCTGGGCACGCGGTGGTTGGCCTTGCCCTGCCGAAATGCGATCCGGTCTACAAGGCCACGATCATCCCGCGCGGTGGTGCGCTGGGCATGGTGGTCAGCCTGCCGGAGATCGACCGTCTGAACTGGCACAAGTCCGAATGCGAGCAGAAGCTGACCATGACCATGGCCGGGAAAGCCGCCGAGATCCTCAAATACGGCGAGGAGAACGTCTCGAACGGGCCGGCGGGAGACATTCAGCAGGCCAGCGGTCTGGCCCGCGCGATGGTGATGCGCTGGGGCATGTCCGACAAGGTGGGCAATGTCGATTACGAGCAGGCGCATGAGGGCTACATGGGCAATGGTGCCGGTGGCTTCTCGATTTCCGCCCACACCAAGGAGCTGATCGAGGACGAGGTCAAGCGCATGATCGACACGGCCTATCAGGAGGCCAAGTCGATCCTCGAAGAGCGCCATGACGAGTGGGAGCGGCTGGCGCAGGGTCTTCTGGAATACGAGACCCTGACCGGTGAAGAGATCAACCGCGTGATCCGGGGCGAGCCGCCCGAGGCGGGTGACGATGACGGGGGCGCGGCAGAGGCCGCCAAACCGTCGGTCACCGCCATTCCCAAGACCAAGCCCAAATCCTCGCCCGGGTCGGGCGATGGCGGGCTGGAGCCCGAGCCCTCGACGTGAGCGCGACGCTCGCAAAAGCAGACTGGAATCCCGGGGCCTATGCTAGGTTCCGGGATCAGCGTTTGCGCCCCGCACTCGACCTGCTGAACGCGGTCGGGCAGATGGGGGCCGGGGATGTGGTCGATCTGGGCTGCGGCAACGGGGTGATGGCCGAGGCGCTGCGCGCGCGCGGGGCCGGACGCGGGCTGACGGGGGTGGATGCCAGCCCCGCCATGCTGGAAAAGGCCCGTGCGAGCGGCGGCTATGATGCGATGCAACAGGCCGATATCGCCGACTGGCACCCGCGTCAGGCCCCCGGGCTGATCTATTCCAACGCCGCGCTGCATTGGGTGGGCAACCACGAAAGCCTGATGCCGCGGCTTGCCGCGATGCTGAGCAAGGGGGGCACGCTGGCCGTGCAGATGCCGCATCAGAACAAGGCCCCGTCGCATCGTGTCTGGCTGACGCTGGCGGAAGAGCTTTTCGCCGGGCGGGTCGAGAAGATGGGCACGCCCGGTGTCATGGCCCCGGTGAAATACGAGGAATTGCTGGCGCCCCTGGGGCAGTTCCGCCTGTGGGAAACCGACTATTACCAGCGCCTGACCGCCGAGCCGGGCAGCCACCCGGTGCGCCGCTATACCGAGAGCACCTATGCGCGCCCGGTGCTGGCGATGCTGGAGCCCGAAGAGAAGGCCGACATCATCCGCCGCTACGAGGAGGTGATGCACACCGCCTATCCGGTGCGCGCCGATGGCACGGTGCTGTTCCCGTTCCGGCGGATGTTTTTCACCCTCACGGTCTGAGCCTGTGGCCGCCGTTGCATGAGTATTTCTGGCAAGATGAAGCGGGGGCGGGCATGCCGGCATTGAAACCGACGGACTATACCGGGCGGATCGCCTGGATCGGGCGGGTTGCGGACCGGACTGCGAGCCTTGTGGCGGAGCCGTTGAGCGAGGTCGCGGTCAGCTATGCGGGGATCGCAGGGGAAGAGCATGCGGGGCTGACGCGCCCCTCGTGCAGCCGGGTCGTGGCGCAGTATCCCAAGGGCACGGAGATCCGCAATGTGCGGCAGTTTTCGGTGCTGTCGGTCGAGGAACTTGCCGCGATTGCCGCGAAGATGGGCGTTGAGCGGATTGACCCGGCCTGGGTCGGGGCCTCGCTGGTGGTCGAGGGTATTCCCGATTTCACCCATCTGCCGCCGTCGTCGCGGTTGCAGGGGCCGGATGGCGTGGCGCTGGTGGTGGATATGGAGAACCGCCCCTGTCACCTGCCCGCCAAGGTGATCGACGCGCATTTGCCGGGGGTCGGCGGGCGGTTCAAGGCGGCGGCCCAGGGGCGGCGCGGTGTGACCGCTTGGATCGAGCGTGAGGGCGTGCTGCGGCTGGGCGAGATGCTGCGATTGCATGTTCCGGACCAACGCGGCTGGCGACCTTAACCCTGACACTCCTGCGCACCGCCACGATGCGACATGGCGGCGCGCGGGCCTGCAGAGCCTGAGGTTCAGAGGACTTCGATATAGTAGTAGAAGACCGGCACAGCGACCGTGCCGCCGGTGTCGGCACCTTGCGTGTCCGAGGCGTCCTTGTCTTGCGGCTCAGCAGTGCCCGGCTGCGGCCCCCAGGTGCCGGCACCGCGAAACTCGGTCGGGGAAATACCGCCGGAGCCGTCAGCGTCTCTGGCATCGAACCGCTCGTTCAGGGCGTCTTCGCTCCAGCGGCCCTCTGTGACGACCTGGTTCTCATATTCGCTCTTGGTCAGGATCCCGTCGTTATTCGTATCAAAGGCACGGAACCGGTCCGCTGCGGCCTTGGCAAAGGATTCGCGGGAGCCGTCCTGCTGACCGGAACCCAGTGCGGCTTGCATCTCGGTGTCTTCGTCATTCCACGCGCGTTCGGCGAGGTCGGCGAACTCCTCGGCGCTCAGTTGGTCCTTTTGCGGAATTTTCAGATCGCTCCACTTGCCGACCGAGAAGCGACTGTCTTCCTTGGTGTCCTTGATGTCCTGCGCGGACTTCATTTCCTTTTGGCCGACGCAGTTGACGTATTCCTCACGGTCGATTGAGCCGTCCTTGTTGGCGTCGAGCTGCTCGAAGACCACATCGCGGTGATCGTCGATTTCGGTCTTGGTCAGCGTCCCGTCATTATCCTTGTCCGCAGAGTAAAAGGCGTTCTGGCAGATGGACGCCGGTTCGGCCTCTGACCGTGCGAGAGCCGGGGCGGCGACAAGGAGTGACGTGCTGGCAAGAAGTGTTGTATAGAAGCGTTTCATCGGAATGCTCTCCCTCTGTCTGTGCCGACGGGATCGGCGGTTTCAGGGGCAGGACAATGGCCGCACGATCGGAGCGCACGGATCAGATGCCGTCCCCTCGTACGGGTGGTCAACGCAATTCGGCGACAACTGTTCCAAATCCGGGCCTGCGGCGGTGTGGCGGGGCAGTGGGGCTTCTGCGTGGCCTGTTTCCGATCAGAAACCGGGCTGCGGCATGCCGCCGCAAGCGAGGCGGGATGTGTCGGATTCGCATGCTGCGGGATGCCGCAAACTGGATATAGGCGGGTCAGTGCCACACCTTGCCCTGCGCAAAGCAAAAGGACCGACCATGAGCTACAAATCCGACATCGAGATTGCACGCGAGGCGCAAAAGCGCCCCATCCAGGAGATCGGCGAAAAGCTGGGCATTTCCAGCGATCACCTGCTGCCCTATGGCCATGACAAGGCCAAGGTGAGCCAGGAGTTCATCAACTCGGTTCAGGGCAACAAGAGCGGCAAGCTGATCCTAGTGACCGCGATCAACCCGACGCCTGCCGGCGAGGGCAAGACCACCACCACGGTGGGTCTGGGCGACGGTCTGAACCGGATTGGCAAGAAGGCCACGGTCTGTATCCGCGAGGCAAGCCTCGGGCCGAACTTCGGCATGAAGGGCGGGGCTGCGGGCGGCGGCTATGCGCAGGTTGTCCCGATGGAGGACATGAACCTGCATTTCACCGGCGATTTTCACGCCATCACCAGCGCGCACAGCCTGCTGTCGGCGATGATCGACAACCACATCTACTGGGGCAATGAGCAGAACATCGACACCCGCCGCGTCGTGTGGCGCCGCGTGGTCGACATGAACGACCGGTCGCTGCGGCAGATCACCTCGTCGCTGGGCGGGGTCTCGAACGGGTTCGCACGCGAAGACGGATTCGACATCACCGTCGCCTCCGAGGTCATGGCGATCCTGTGCCTGTCCAAAAACCTCAAGGATCTCGAAGACCGTCTGGGCGCGATGATCGTCGCCTATCGCCGCGACAAGAGCCCGGTGTTCTGCCGTGACATCAAGGCCGAAGGCGCGATGACCGTTCTGCTGAAGGACGCGATGCAGCCAAACCTCGTGCAGACGCTGGAAAACAACCCGGCCTTTGTCCACGGTGGCCCGTTCGCCAATATCGCGCATGGCTGCAACTCGGTCATTGCCACCACCACCGCGCTCAAGCTGAGCGACTACGTGGTGACGGAAGCCGGGTTCGGGGCTGACCTCGGGGCCGAGAAGTTCATGAACATCAAGTGCCGCAAGGCGGGTCTCGCGCCCGATTGCGTGGTCATCGTGGCCACGGTGCGCGCGATGAAGATGAACGGTGGCGTGGCCAAGGCCGATCTCGGGGCCGAGAATGTCGATGCCGTCAAGGCGGGCTGTCCGAACCTCGGACGGCATATCGAGAACGTCAAATCGTTCGGCGTGCCGGTTGTCGTGGCGATCAACCATTTCGTCACCGATACCGATGCCGAGGTTGCCGCCGTTCAGGAGTTTGTGGCGAGCCATGGGGCCGAGGCGGTTTTGTCGCGGCACTGGGAACTGGGCTCTGAAGGCTCCGAGCCGCTGGCGAAAAAGGTGGTCGAGGTGGCCGAGGCCGGGAATGCCAATTTCGCCCCGCTTTATCCTGACGAGATGTCGCTGTTCGAGAAGATCGAAACGGTCGCCAAGCGGATCTACCGCGCCGACGAGGTGCTGGCCGATCAGAAGATCCGTAACCAGCTGAAAGAGTGGGAAGATCAGGGATACGGCAACCTGCCGGTCTGCATGGCCAAGACGCAGTACAGCTTTACCACCGATCCTAACCGGCGTGGCGCGCCGACCGGCCATTCGGTGCCGGTGCGCGAGGTTCGGATTTCGGCCGGTGCGGGCTTTATCGTGGTGGTCTGCGGTGAGATCATGACCATGCCCGGACTGCCCAGCAGACCGGCGGCCGAGTCGATCCGGCTGAATGACGGCGGCCAGATCGAAGGGCTGTTCTGAACCAGAACATGGCAGCTCGCGCGGTCTTGTACCGGGCGGGCCGATCCGTTGCAGAGAAGGGAAAAGACATGACGGCAGACATCATCGACGGCAAGGCTTTCGCGGCCACGATCCGGGACAAGGTTTCGGGTCACGTGGCGCGGCTCCGGGAGGAGCACGGGATCACGCCGGGCCTTGCGGTGGTGCTGGTGGGCGAGGACCCGGCGAGCCAGGTCTATGTGCGCTCAAAGGGCAAGCAGACGGTCGAGGTGGGGATGCACTCGGTCGAGCACAAGCTGGAGGTGGACACCTCGGAGGCGGATCTGCTGGCGTTGATCGAGCAGTTGAACAATGACCCTGCGGTGCATGGCATCCTGGTGCAGTTGCCGCTGCCGGATCATCTCGATTCCGATCTAGTCATCAATAGCATCGACCCGGCCAAGGATGTCGACGGATTTCACATCTCCAATGTCGGGCTGCTGGGCACCGGGCAAAAGAGCATGGTGCCCTGCACGCCGCTCGGCTGTCTGATGATGCTGCGCGAAAAGCTGGGCAATCTGAGCGGGATGGATGCGGTGGTGCTGGGCCGGTCGAACATCGTTGGCAAGCCGATGGCGCAGCTTTTGCTGGGCGACAGCTGCACGGTGACGATCGCGCATAGCCGCACGAAGGACCTGCCCGATGTTGTGCGCCGGGCCGATATCGTGGTGGCCGCCGTGGGCCGGCCTGAAATGGTGCCGGGCGACTGGATCAAGCCGGGGGCGACGGTGATCGACGTAGGCATCAACCGGATCGAGCGGGACGGCAAGACCAAGCTGGTCGGCGATGTGGATTTCGCGTCGGTTCAAGAGGTTGCTGGGGCGGTGACGCCGGTGCCGGGTGGCGTGGGGCCGATGACCATCGCCTGCCTGCTGGCCAACACGGTGACCGCCTGTTGCCGGGCCAACGGGCTGGCGGAGCCGGAGGGGCTGACGGCCTGATTTCAGAATTGTCGTAGGGATTTGCGAAGGGCGGGGGGCGATGCCTCTCGCCCTTTTGTGTTGGCGAGGGAGTTGGGCAGGTATTGGTCTGGAGCGGACGTTAGATTGAAGCACCTGCGCGGAACAAGGCCGAAGGCCGCCGCGCATCGCCGGGCCGCCCCACGGCACGGCGATTTGGCTGCAACCTGCGCATCACATGGATGTTTTCCTGACTTGGCAGAGATAAAGGTCTGCAGAACAGGAGTTGGATCGCCGTACCGCGGCCCGTCGATGCGCGGCTCACGTCAACGGCAGCAACAGGCGAAAAACACCCAACCTCTTCGCACAAAGCGCGGCCGTCTATGCGCGCACTCCCTCAGGTGGTGGCGCGCTCCACGCCTTCGGCGATGGCGGAGCGGAGTTTTTTCTCCAGCGAGGCGCGTTTGGCTGCGGAGTGGAATTTCAGGCCGAACATGTCCTTGACGTAGAATGTGTCCACGACCTGTTCGCCATAGGTGGCGATCACCGCAGAGGCGATATAGACGTTCGAGCCTGCCAGCGTGCGCGTGAGATCATAGAGCAGGCCGGGGCGGTC
Organism: Roseovarius tolerans; assembly: GCF_900109855.1. GTDB lineage: Bacteria > Pseudomonadota > Alphaproteobacteria > Rhodobacterales > Rhodobacteraceae > Roseovarius > Roseovarius tolerans. Next base: position 89,189 of record NZ_FOBO01000006.1, read on the forward strand.
GCGGGTATCGACCTCGATGATGGTGTAGACCTCGGAGCCGTCGTTATCGAAGGTGATATGCGTCGGCACGCGGAAGGCGCGTTCGCGTTTCTTGAGCTTGTCGCGGGACTTGATCGCCTCGCGGGGGACGACCTCGCCGCGCAGGGTCTTGAGGATCATCTGGCGCAGGCGGGGCAGGCGGTCGGCCTCGAACGGGTGGCCGTCGCCATCCTGTATCCAGAAGGCGGCGGTGGCGAAACCGTCCTTGGAGGTATAGGTTCGGGCGTCCACCACATTGGCCCCCACAAGGGCGAGCGCGCCGGCGAGGCGCGAGAAGATGCCGGGATGATCGGCCAGCGCGAAGCAGGCGCGGGTGGCGTCGCGGTCCTCGTCTATGGCGAGATCAATGCCGATATCGTCCTCGTGCAGCCCCTTGAGCAGCCGGGCAAAGACCACATGGGCCGTGACGTGCAGCCCCTGCCAGTAGGGCGGGTAGTGGCGCGTGGTTTCGTGCTTGAGATCGCGGGCATCCCAGTCGGTGAGCGCCTCGCGCAGGTTGCGCTTGGCATCGGCGCCGCGCTGTTCGCGGGTGATCGCCTCCATGCCGTCTTCGAGCACGTGGCGGGTCTGGCGGTAGAGGGCGCGCAGCAGCGAGGCCTTCCAGTTGTTCCAGGTGCCGGGGCCGACGCCGCGAATGTCGCAGACGGTGAGCAGGAGCAGCAGGTCGAGCCGCTCGCGGGTCTGCACCGCCTTGGCGAAGTCGCGCACGGTGCGGGGATCGGCGATGTCGCGTTTCTGGGCCATGTCGGACATCAGCAGGTGATAGCGCACCAGCCATTCGGCGGTATCGACCTCCTTGGGTTTCAGCCCAAGGCGCGGCCCGACCTTGCGGGTGATGCGCGCGCCGAGGATCGAGTGATCCTCGTCCCGGCCCTTGCCGATATCGTGCATCAGCAGTGCGACGTAGAGCACCCGGCGGTTGACGCCTTCCTTGAGGATCGACGACGAGACCGGCAATTCCTCGATCAGCTCGCGGCGCTCGATCTGGGCGAGGTGCGAGATGCATTGGATGATATGCTCGTCCACCGTGTAGTGGTGATACATGTTGAACTGCATCATCGCGACGACCGGTTCGAATTCGGGGATGAAGGCCGAGAGGATGCCAAGCTCGTTCATCCGGCGCAGGGCGCGCTCGGGGTTGCCGTGTTTCAGCAGCAGGTCGAGAAAGAGTTTCGCCGCGCGCGGGTCGTTGCGCATCTGCGCGTCGATCAGGTTCAGGTTGGCGGTGACCAGCAGCATCGCGTCGGGGTGGATGAGCAGCCCGGTGCGCAGCCCCTCCTCGAACAGGCGCAACAGGTTGAGCGGGTCGGAGAGGAACTCGGCCTCGTCCTTGATGGCGAGGCGGCCGTGGATTTCCTCGTAGCCCGGCTTGAGCGTCTTGCGGCGCTTGAGCAGGCGTTGCAGGAGCGGTTCGGATTTGAGCTGCGTGGCCTCCAGTTTGGTCAGGAAAATGCGGGTCAGGTCGCCCACTGATGTCGCGTGGCGGAAGTAATCCTGCATGAAGATCTCGACCCCGCGTCGTCCGGCGCTGTCGGAATAGCCCATGCGGGCGGCCACTTCGAGTTGCATGTCGAAGGTGAGTTGCTCGTTGGGCCGCCCCGAGATCAGGTGCAGGTGACAGCGCACCGCCCAGAGGAAATTCTCGGCGCGCAGGAAGGTGCTGAACTCGTCGCGGGTGAACATGCCGAGCGCCACAAGCTCGCTCACATCCTTGACATGGTGCAGGTACTTGGCGATCCAGAACAGCGATTGCAGGTCGCGCAGCCCGCCCTTGCCCTCCTTGACGTTGGGCTCGACCATGTAACGCTCGCCCTGTTTTTCGTGGCGGGCGTCGCGTTCTTCGAGCTTGGCCTCGGTGAACTGGCGCTCAGTGCCCTTGAAGAGGTTGTCGCGCAGGCGCTGGTTGAGTTTCGCCGCGAGACTGTCTTCGCCCGCCAGAAAGCGGTTTTCGAGGAGCGCTGTGCGAATGGTGAAATCGTCGGACCCGAGGCGCAGGCAGTCGCGGATGGTGCGGCTTGCATGGCCGACCTTGAGGCGCAGATCCCACAGGATGTAGAGCATCGATTCGATCACGCTCTCGGCCCAGGGGGTGATCTTGTAGGGGGTCAGAAAGAGCAGGTCGACATCCGATTGCGGGGCCATCTCGCCGCGCCCGTAGCCGCCGACGGCAAAGACCGCGATGCGTTCGGATCCGGTGGGGTTGGGCAGCGGGTGCATGTGCTGCGTCGCCAGATCGAGCGCGCTGAGGATGATGCAATCGGTGAGCCAGCAATAGGCGCGGGTGGCGGGGCGGGCGTCAAAAGGCCGGGCGGAAAACGCCTCGGCGATGGCGGTGCGCCCGGCTTTCATCCGCTCCGACAGGATGCCGACGGCGGCGCGGCGCAGGGCGGCCATGTCGCCTGCGGCCTCGTTCACCGCGCGGTCGAGCGCCGCGCGGGTGGCGGGTTCGTCGAAAATTTCCTGCGCCGGACAGATCAGATCGTCCGGGCGGGCCAGTGTCGTGATCATGTCAGGGTCTGGACCTCTGCGTCAAAATCCGGCCCCGCCAAAGCCTTGCGGTGCGGGCGACAGGATCGTGACCGCGTTGTCGGTGATCGTCGCCACGGCGAGGCCACGCTCGTTGGTGCCGTCGGCGCGCAGGCGGAAGACGCCGTTCACCCCCTGAAAGCCCGCCGATTGCGTCAGGCTGCCGCGCCCGAGATCCTGGCCGGCCTGCGCCAGCGCACCGATGGCGGCGATGCCGTCATAAGCGAGCCCCGCGATGGGATGCGGCGCGCGCCCGTTGGCGGCCTGAAACCGGTTGGTGAACTGCGCCGAACGGTTCGGGTCGGGCAGGGCGAACCAGCCACCCTGAACGCCCGGCAACTCCAGCGTTTGCGGCGGCGTGTCCCAGCGGCTGAGCCCGATATATTGCACCCGGTCGGGGCCCAGCCCGTTCTCGGGGAGCATCTGCGAGAAGAGCGGCAGGGCCCCGGCGGTGTTGGCGGTGAGGAAGATCGCGTCGGCGGCGTTGGTCTCGGCGGATTGCCGGATATTGGGCACCGCGTTCAGCACGCCTTGCTGCGAGAATTCATAGCCGACGCTGCCCGCGAGCGTCGCGCCGTTGTCGCGCACCGCCTGTTCGATGGCCGCGCGGCCAAGCTGTCCGGCGAGATTGTCAGAATAGACCGCCATGATCCGCGATTTGCCCTGCCCGGTGGCATAGCGCGCGAGGCGATTGGCGGTGTTCTGGAAGGTCTGGCCCAGAATGAAGAGATTGCCGCCCGCGATGGTCGGGTTGTTGGAGAAGGCCAGCACGTTGATGTTGCGCGGCGCCATGGCGACGGCAACCGCATTGGCGGATTCGGCATGCAGCGGCCCGACGATGATGCGCGCGCCGTCGGAGGCGGCGTTGAGCGCGGCCTGCTGGGCCTGTTGCGCCTGCCCGGCGGTGCCGTAGACGCGCAGGTCGATCTGCACGCCCGAGAGATCGGAGACCGCAAGGCGCGCCGCGTTCTCGAGATCGCGGGCCAGTTGGCTTTCCTGTGCATCGGCCGAGCCGTGCGGCACCAGCAGCGCCACCGGCACGGCCCCGCGTGTCGGTGTGCCGCCGCCCCCGGTGGTCACGGTCGAGACCGGCTGACAGGCGGCGGCCATCGTGAGGATGGCGAGCCCTGCGAGAAGGCGGGTGAACGGCTTGCGGATGACGTTTAAAACGGCGAACATGTGACGGTCTCACTCCCTGTTGCGTTGTGCCTGAGGCCAGACGCGATTGCGGACGATCATAACCGTCATATGGAGCGGGTCCAGTGATGAATCCCGACAAGCAGAAACTGGCCGCGGGGCTGTATCTCATTGCCACGCCGATCGGGGCGGCGCGTGACATCACGCTGCGCGCGCTCGACCTGCTGGCGGCGGCGGATGTGCTGGTCGCCGAGGACACGCGCAGCCTGCGGCGGTTGATGGATATTCACGGGCTGAGCCTCGGGGATCGGCCGCTCTGGCCCTATCACGATCACAATGGCGCGCGCATGCGGCCGCGAATCATGGCGGCGCTGGCCGAGGGAAAATCGGTGCTTTATGCCTCCGAGGCGGGCACGCCGATGGTCGCCGATCCGGGGTTCGACCTGGGGCGCGCGGTGGTGGCCGAGGGGTTCGATCTGGTGTCGGCCCCGGGCCCGTCGGCGGTGATCACGGCGCTCACATTGTCAGGGCTGCCCACCGACCGGTTCCTCTTTGCGGGGTTCCTGCCCAACACGTCGGGCAAGCGCAAGACCGCGCTGGGCGAGCTGGCCGAAGTGCCCGCAACGCTGGTGTTCTACGAATCCCCCAAGCGCGTGGCGGCCATGCTGCGCGATGCGGCGGAGGTGCTGGGCGCGGGGCGGCCGGCGGCGCTCTGCCGGGAGATCACCAAGAAATTCGAGGAGGTGCGGCGCGGGACATTGGCGGAACTGGCCGGGGGCTGTGCCGATACGGCGCCCAAGGGCGAGATCGTTGTCGTGGTGGGGCGCGGGGATTCAGAAAATATTAGTGAAATCGATTTAGACACGGTGTTGCGAGAGGCGTTGCAGGGGGGATCGGTGCGGGATGCCTCCGATCAGGTGGCGGCACGGCTGCGGCTACCGCGGCGCAAGGTCTATCAGCGGGCGCTGGTGCTGGCGGCGGAGCATGAAGGAGGCGAGGAATGAGCCAGATGAGTTTCGATTTCGAGGCCCCGGTGGTCGTTGCTGAGGTCGCGCCGCGCCGGGAGCGCGGCCTGCGGGCCTATCTGTCGGGCTGTGCGGCGGAGGATGCCGCGTTGCGCGCCTATGAGGCGCGGGGCGCGCGTCTGCTGGAACGGCGCTGGCGCGGGACGGGCGGGGAGATCGACCTGATCCTGCGTGAACCCGACAGTTACGTGTTTTGCGAGGTAAAGAAGGCGGTCAGTTTCGACCGGGCGCTGGAGCGGATCCGTCACGGGCAGGTGCAGCGCATTTTCACGTCGGCGTCGGAATATCTGGGCCACACGCCCGAAGGGCAGCTGGCATCGGTGCGGTTTGATCTGGTTCTGGTCAACGGAATGGGCGATCTGCGTCTGATGGAAAACGCATTTGGGCATTTCTGAATTGCACCTCTGCGCGGCATGACGCATGTAAGTGGCGGATCGCAACAGGGGGCCGCCCATGAAAATAGCCTTTCAGATGGACCCGATCGGGCCGATCGACATCAATGCCGACAGCACGTTCCGCCTTGCCGAAGAGGCGCAGGCGCGGGGGCATGAGCTGTTTTATTACCTGCCGGAACGGCTGGCCTATGACGAGGGACGGATCACCGCACGGGGCTGGCCGCTGACGGTGCAGCGGGTGGTGGGGGATCATTTCCACCTTGGCGAGGAGCAGACCGTCGATCTCGGCGCGTTCGACGTGGTCTGGCTGCGGCAGGATCCGCCTTTTGACATGTTCTACATCACCACCACGCATCTGTTGCAGCGACTGAGCCCCAAGACGCTGGTGGTCAATGATCCGTTCTGGGTGCGCAATTTTCCCGAGAAACTGCTGATCCTCGATTTTCCGGACCTGATGCCGCCGACGACCATCGCGCGCGACATCGAGACGATCAAGGCGTTCCGGGCGCGCCATGGCGACGTGATCCTCAAGCCGCTTTATGGCAATGGCGGGGCGGGGGTGTTTCATCTGCCGGAGGCCGATCGCAATCTGGCGAGCCTGCACGAGATGTTCACCGGGTTCAGCCGCGAGCCGCTGATCGTACAGAAATATCTGCCTGCGGTGAGCAAGGGCGACAAGCGGGTGATCCTGGTCGACGGGGTGCCGATCGGCGCGATCAACCGGGTGCCGGCGCAGGGTGAGACGCGGTCGAACATGCATGTCGGCGGGCGCGCCGAGAAGGTGGAGATGACCGCCCGCGACCGCGAGATCTGCGACCGGATCGGGCCGCTTCTTCGCGACAAGGGGCAGGTCTTCGTCGGCATCGACGTGATCGGCGATTACCTCACGGAAATCAACGTGACCTCGCCCACCGGCTTGCAGGAGCTGGAGCGGTTCGACGGGACCAATGGCGCGGGGCTGATCTGGGACGCGATCGAGGCGCGGCGGGCATGAGCTGGCAACTGGCGCTTCTGAACCGGCATCTGCGCTGGTTCGAGAAGCCGGCGCTGGCGCGGTTACCGGTGGAGCGGTTGCGGCGCTCGTTCGAGATCAAGTCGAAGATTTATTTTCATGCGCCGTGGGGGAGTGTCTATCGGCGGGAGCGTCTGGCGGATGTTCCGGTGCAATGGGCGCAGGCGCGCGCGGCCGGGGCCGGGCCGGTGATCCTTTACCTGCATGGCGGGGCCTATGTCTTCGGCTCATCCGACACGCATCGGGCGATGCTGGCGAAGCTCTCGGCGCTGACCGGGCTGCGCGCCTGCCTGCCGGATTACCGCCTTGCGCCCGACCATGCCTTTCCGGCGCAGATCGAGGATGCGCTGGCCTGTTTCCGGGCGCTGAGGGCCGAGCACGAGGTGATCCTCGGCGGGGACAGCGCCGGGGGTGCATTGGCGCTGGCCCTCTTGCACGAGATTCTGAAGCAGGGGATCGCGCCGCCGAAAGGGGTGTTTGCCCTGTCGCCGCTGGCGGACATGACGTTTTCGGGCGCGTCGGTCACCGAAAATGCGGCGCGCGACGTGGTGCTGTCGCCGGGGCGGATCGGGGAAATGCGCGAAATGTTTCTGGCCGGACAGGATCCGGGTGATCCGCGCGCCTCGCCGCTGCGGGGCGACTATGCCGGTGCGCCGCCGGTCTGGATGGCCGTCGGCGATACCGAGATCCTGCGCGATGACGCGGTGCGGATGCAGGGGGTGCTGGAGGCGCAGGGGGTGACAAGCGTGCTGCATGTCGAACGCGATCGCCCGCATGTCTGGCCGCTGTTTCACAATGTGCTGCCCGAGGCCAAGGCGACCCTGCGCGATCTGGCGGGGTGGATCAGCTCTCTTTGAGGGTGCCGATGCGAAAGCTGACGGCCTCGGCGACATGGGGTGGCGCACCGCCTTGTCGCCGTCGAGATCGGCGATGGTGCGGGCCACGCGCAGCACCCGGTGATAGCCGCGCGCCGTCAGGCCGAAGCGGTCGGCGACGCGGGTGAGCAGGGCGCGGCCCTCTGCATCGGGCGTGGCGATTTCTTCCAGGGCCTCGCCTTCGGCATCGGCATTGAGGCGCATGTCGGGCCGGTCGGCAAATCGGGCCTGTTGCACCGCCCGCGCCGTCGCGACCCGCGCGGCCACCTGCGCGGAGGTGTCGCCCGAGGCGGGCAGGTCGAGATCGGTGAAGGCCACGGGCGGCACCTCGACCCGCAGGTCAAAACGGTCCATCAGGGGGCCCGAGATGCGGCCCATGTAATCCTCGCCACAGTTTGGTGCCCGCGAGCAGGCGCGGGCCGGGTCCGAAAGGTAGCCGCATTTGCACGGGTTGGCGGCGGCGACCAGCATGAAGCGGCAGGGGTATTTCACATGAGCGTTGGCGCGGGCGATCATCACCTCGCCGGTCTCGACCGGCTGGCGCAGGGTTTCCAGAACGGTGCGGGGAAATTCGGGGAATTCGTCCATGAAGAGCACGCCGTTATGCGCAAGGCTGATCTCGCCCGGTGACGCCCGGCGGCCCCCGCCGACGATGGCGGCCATCGAGGCGGTGTGATGCGGCTCTCGGAACGGGCGGCTGCGGCTGATCCCGCCTTCGGAGAGGAGCCCGGCAAGCGAGTGGATCATCGAGGTTTCAAGCGCCTCGGGGGCGGTAAGGGGCGGCAGGATGCCGGGCAGGCGGGCCGCGAGCATGGATTTGCCTGAGCCGGGCGTACCTACCATCATCAGGTGGTGACGTCCGGCGGCGGCGATTTCGAGGCCGCGCTTGGCGCGTTCCTGGCCCTTGACGTCACGCAGGTCGCGGCCTTGGGCTGTCTCGATCACCTCGCCTGCCTCGGCCGGTTGCAGGGGGGCTTGGCCGGTATAGTGGCGCACCACGTCCGCGAGGCTGCCCGCGCCGATCACTTGCGCGGCACCCACCCATGCGGCCTCGGCGCCGCAGGCGCGGGGGCAGAGCAGGGTGCGGTTGTCCTCGGCGGCGGCCATGGCGGCGGGCAGCGCACCGATGACGGGGATGAGTGTGACGTCGAGGGACAATTCGCCGAGCGCGGTGGTGCCCTCGGCGGCGTCGGAGGGGATGATCTCGAGCGCCGCGAGCAGGGCAAGGGCGATGGGCAGGTCGAAATGGCTGCCTTCCTTGGGCAGATCGGCGGGGGAGAGATTGACGGTGATGCGCTTGGAGGGCAGGGCGATGGCCATGGAGGAGAGCGCGGTGCGCACCCGGTCGCGGGCCTCGGACACGGCCTTGTCGGGCAGGCCGACGAGCGAGAAGGCCGGCACGCCCGGAGTGATGGCGCATTGCACCTCGACCGTGCGCGCCTCGACCCCCTCGAAAGCCACGGTATAGGCGCGTGCGACCATGCGGGTCCTTTCCGGTTACGTCATGGTTAATGCGTAGCGCGGCAGGCGTTTAGGAAAGGTTAACGGGGGGTGTGTTGGCCTGGACCGGACATTGCCGTAAGCCGCGCAACTGCCAGGCCGCGGGCTGGCGATGTTGCGGCGGCCTTCGGCTTCGATTCCGCGCCTGGTTTGCTGATCCAACGACCGCTCCAGGCCAACCCGTTTCGACGGTCCCGCCGCTACCCGCGACCCTGCGGGTGGGCGCGGGCATAGACCTCCATCAGGCGGGCGGTGTCGACGCCGGTATAGGCCTGCGTGGTCGAGAGCGAGGCATGCCCCAACAGTTCCTGGATCGCGCGCAGGTCGCCGCCCGCGTTGAGCAGGTGGGTGGCGAAGCTGTGGCGCATGGCGTGCGGCGTGGCGGTGGCGGGCAGGCCAAGCTGGGCGCGGGTGCGCTCTACCACCTTTTGCACCGCGCGGGGGCCGAGCGCGCCGCCGCGCGCGCCGAAAAAGAGCGGGCCGGTGCGGGTCATGTCATAGGGGCAAATCTGCGCGTAACGCGCCACCGCCGCGCGGGCGGGGGCGATCACCGGTACCAGCCGTTCCTTATTGCCCTTGCCGATGATGCGCAGCGTGTCGCCGATCGGCAGCACCGCGCCGGTGAGGCCAAGCGCCTCGGAGATGCGCAGCCCGCAGCCATAGAGCAGCGTCACCACCGCCTGATCGCGCGCGGCGATCCAAGGGGTGAGGGATTGCATTTCAAGCGTCTCGATCACCTCGCTGGCGGCCTCGGGTGAGAGCGGGCGCGGGAGTTTGCGCTGGAACTTGGGCGCGCGGATCGACAGGACGGCGGTTGGCTCGAAGCCCTCGCGTTCGGACAGCCAGCGATAGAAGCTCTTGACCGCCGAAAGCTTGCGGGCGAGCGAGCGGGGGCCGATATCCTGCCCCCGCGTGAAGGCCATCCATGCGCGCATGTCGGCGGTGGTGATGCGAGCGAGCGCGCCGAGGCCCTGGGTCTGGCCGTGATGTTCGGTCATGAAGGCCAGAAAGCCCGCAACGTCGCGGGCGTAGGCGTCGAGTGTATTGTCGGAGGCCCCCTTGAGCGCCTTTTGCCCCGCCAGCCAGCCCTGCAGGGCGTCGCGGGCGGCGGCGGAGATCATGACAGCCAGCGGCGCATCGTTCGCTCGAACACGCCTGCGAAGAAGGCCAGAAGGTCGGTGCCCTGCTGCGGGCTGAACTGATGCGGGTTTTCGGCCCCCATGACCAGCATGCCGGGCAGGCGGTCGGCCCCGAAATCCAGCAGCAGGCATGCCTCGGAGCGCACGAATCCGGCGTCGCGGCCATAGATCCGCATGTCGCCCTCTTCGATCTGGCGCAGCGTCACCTGCCGGGCGGGCACGTCGCGCCCGCTGGTGAGATAGGATTTGATGAAGCCGGGTTCGGCCACCGAGAGCACATCGCCCAAGCGGCGCACGGCCGGATCGCTGTCGTTTTGTACCGATTCGAGCACGAGGCGCACCGAATCGACCCGCAGGATATGCGCCACCTCGCCGTCGAGATCGCGCAGGAAGGTCTCGAACTCCACCGGGTCGAGCATGCGCAGGATTGCGCGATGCACCTGATTGGTGCCCGCGAGATTTTCGTAGGCGGCAGCGATCACCGAGCGGTGGGTGTCCTCGAGCCGGTCGAGCCGTGCCTCGAGCCGTTCCATCGCGATGCCGCGCAGATCGACGATATTGCCCCCCATGGCACGCTCGTTCGCGGCGATGAGGGCGCGCATAAGGTCTTGATCGTCAAGGATAACATCGGGCTGCGCGATGATCTTTTCGCGCAGGTGATCATTCATCTCGGGCTTGCTGCTCATTTGGGCCTCGGAGTATTTTTTGACGTTATAGCAGATCACGCGGGGAATGCCGCAAGAAATTTCGAGGCTGCGCCGCGATCCTCCCCCCAAGGCGTCATCGTCCGGCGTGACCGGACGATCTCCTGTGGCATGAGATCCTCGGATCAAGTCCGAGGATGACGGGCGCGGGGCCGCGTCAGTGGAGGGCGGGTGACTGACCGTTGTCACCGTCCGGCTGGACCGGACGATCTGCCGGGTGAGAGATCCTCGGGTCAAGCCCGAGGATGACGGGGGGCGGGACAAGTCCGAGGATGACCGGGCGGCGTCGGGTCAGAGGATCTTCTGCCCTGTTTTTTCCCAATCGGACATAAACGCCTCGAGCCCCTTGTCGGTGAGGATGTGATTGGCCATCGCCTTGATCACGGCGGGGGGTGCTGTCATCACGTCGGCGCCGATCTGGGCGGATTGGAAGGCGTGGTTCACGGTGCGGATCGAGGCCGCGAGGATCTGCGTCTCGAAGCCGTAATTGTCGTAAATCTGGCGGATATCCGCGATCAGGTCCATTCCGTCGAGATTGATGTCGTCAAGCCGCCCGATGAAGGGCGAGATGAAGGTGGCCCCCGCCTTGGCCGCCAAAAGCGCCTGATTGGCCGAAAAGCACAGCGTCACGTTGACCATGTTTCCCTCGCCCGAGAGCACCTTGCAGGCCTTGAGCCCGTCCCATGTGAGCGGCACCTTGACGGCGATGTTGTCGGCGATCTGCGCGAGTTTGCGGCCCTCGGCGATCATCTCGTCGGCCTTCAGCGCCACGACCTCGGCGCTGACCGGGCCATCGACCATGCCGGCGATTTCCTTGGTGACTTCGAGAATGTCGCGCCCGGATTTGAGGATCAGCGACGGGTTGGTGGTGACGCCATCGACCATGCCAAGCTCGTTCAACTCGGCGATCTGATCGGTTTCTGCGGTATCGACAAAGAATTTCATGGGCCTGCCCTCTCTGGCGGGTTGGGTTGTTTCAGCTTCGCGTTTACCGCATAGATCAACCTGCCGAAACCCCTCTTGACGCCCAAGGCAAGGAGCCGCCCCGTGACCGAACAGCCGCCGGAGTTTCATCACGAAGGCGCGCTCGTGGCGGTGTTGACGGCGCAGCCCTTGGAGGGTCCGCTGGATTACCGTGCGCCCGAGGGGGGATGTCTGCACGGCGCCTTTGTCGAGGTGCCGCTGGGGCCGCGCAAGGTGCTGGGCGTGGTCTGGGGCGCGGGGCGCGGGGGGTTCGACCTCAAGAAGGCGCGCAGTATCATTCGGGTGCTTGATGTGGCCCCGATGCGCGCAGAGATGCAGGAATTTCTGCGCTGCGCGGCGGAGTATACGCTGACGCCCCTACCCGCGATGTTGCGGCTGGCGACGCGCGCGCCGGGGCTGAGCGATCCGCCGTCGATGCAGAAGGTCTATCGGCCGGGCGAGGACGCGCCCGCGCGGATGACCGATGCCCGCGCGCGGGTGCTGGAGGTGCTGCGCGCGCATGGTGGGCTGGGGTTCACGCTGCGCGAGTTGAGCGACATGGCCGGGGTCACGTCCTCGGTGGTCAAGGGGCTGGTGAAACAGGGTGCCGTGCGCGAGGAGGATACGCCGCGCGACCGCGCCTTTGCGCGGCTCGATCCGGATCTGCCCGCGAAAGATTTGACCGACGATCAGGCGCAGGCCGCTGAGCGGCTGCGCGACGGCGTGCAGTCGCAGGGCTATGGCACCACATTGCTGCGCGGTGTCACCGGGTCGGGCAAGACCGAGGTTTACCTGGAGGCGGTGGCCGAGACGCTGCGGCGGGGGCGTCAGGCACTAGTCCTTTTGCCGGAGATCGCGCTGACGGCGGAGTTTCTCACACGGGTCGAGGCGCGGTTCGGGGCGCGCCCCGCCGAGTGGCATTCCGGCGTGACCATGACCGAGCGGCGGCGGACGTGGAAGATGGTCGGGCAGGGGGCGGCACAGATGGTGGTGGGCGCGCGCTCGGCGCTTTTTCTGCCGTTTCAGAATCTTGGCCTGATCGTGGTGGATGAGGAGCATGACAGTTCCTACAAGCAGGAGGATGGCGTGCTTTACAATGCGCGCGACATGGCCGTGCTGCGGGCGTCCTTGTGCGATGCGCGGGTGGTGCTGGCTTCGGCCACGCCGAGCCTTGAGAGCTGGGCCAATGCCGAGGCCGGGAAATACGAGCGGCTGGATCTCGAGGCGCGTTACGGGGCGGCGGTGATGCCGGAACTGGCGGCGATCGACATGCGGGCCGAGACGCTGCCATCGAACCGATGGGTGTCGCCGACATTGCAGGCCGCGGTCAATGCGCGGGTGGCGGCGGGGGAGCAGGCGCTGTTGTTTCTCAACCGGCGCGGCTATGCGCCGACCACGATCTGCCGGGCCTGCGGTCATCAGATCGGCTGCGAGCATTGCGATGCGCGGATGGTCGAGCACCGCTTTCAGAAGCGGCTGATCTGTCATCAATGCGGCGAGAGCGCGCCGGTGCCGAGTGCGTGCCCGTCCTGCGGGGCCGAGGACCGGCTGGCCGCCGTGGGCCCCGGGGTGGAGCGGCTGGCAGAGGAGGCGGCCGCGCTGTTTCCGCAGGCGCGGATCGCGGTGCTGTCGTCGGACTTATTCGGCTCGGCCCGCGCGCTCAAGGAGCAGATCGTGGAGATCGCCCAAGGCGCCGCCGACATCATCATCGGCACGCAACTCGTTGCAAAGGGACATAATTTTCCGCTGCTGACGTTGGTGGGTGTGATCGACGCCGATCTGGGGTTGCAGGGCAGTGACCTGCGCGCCGCCGAGCGGACGTTTCAGCTGATGCGGCAGGTGGCGGGGCGTGCCGGGCGGGCCGAGCGGGCGGGGCGCGCGGTGTTGCAGACCTATCAGCCCGAGCACCCGGTGATCCGCGCGATCCTCGCGGGTGACGAGGAAGGCTTCTGGCGGGCCGAAGCCGGGGCGCGGCGTGAGGCGGGCGTGCCGCCCTATGGGCGGATGGCGGGGATCATCCTCAGTTCACCCGACATGCAGGCGGTGTTCGATCTCGGGTCGGAACTGGCGCGACGGGACGGGCCGATCCGGGCGGTGGGGGCGCAGGTCTTTGGCCCCGCGCCTGCGCCGATCGCGCGTATCCGGGGGCGGCACCGGGTGCGGCTCTTGGTGAAGGCACCCAAGGGCGTGGCGCTGCAATCCGCGCTGTCGGCCTGGGTCGGGCAGTTGCGGCTGCCCGCGCAGGCACGGCTGAGCGTGGATATCGACCCGCAGAGCTTTTACTGACGACGAAAGCGCCAGACATCGCGCCGCGCAGGGTTATTTGGTCTCGGCGAGCGCATTCTTTGAAACGACATCCTGTGTCGGTGCGGGCTGAGGTTCGGGAAACCACAAGCTTGGCGTCAGGGAGTTCGTGCTGATCCCCATTGAAATTGCTGGGGTTGCGGAAAGGAAGACAAGAATGGCGATTGCAGTGGTTTTCATGGTTTCTATCCCCGTGTTGAAATATGACGGTGGAGCCATGATGACCGTGTTGAATAATGGCGGCTATGAACCGGGTCACAGTTCATTTTAAATCCTGATAAGTATCTGTTTCATGGAACAGAAAACCTGATCGGCCTTTGCCGCAGTCCTCGTGTTGATGGGTCCGTTCCGCTTGGCCCGTCACGGCGTGGTCAGCCTATCGGGGTTCGCGAGAATGGTTTTGGCACCAGGTGGCGAAGTGACGCCCTGTCGGTGGAGCGCATTGCAAAAGCTGCATGCTTGCATAGCTGGAAGCTGAAACGCGCAACCGCGAAAAGGAGACGAATATGGCTGACCGCACGACGAGCATCGAGAATCTGCAAACCGCGCTGTCGATGGAACTGACGGCGGTGCATCAATACCTGCTGCATGCCCACACGCTGGAGGATTGGGGCATCGACAAGCTGGCCGCGAAGATGCGCGAGGAGATGCACGAGGAGCTGGGCCATGCCGGGGCCTTCATCGACCGGATCATGTTCTTGGGCGGTGTGCCCAAGCTGGAAGCTGCCAAGACGCCGCAGAAGGCCGAGAGCCTCAAGGCGCTCTTCGAGGCCGACAAGGGGGAGGAAGCCGGGGCGATTGAGTTCTACACCAAGGCCGCGCGGCAGGCCTTCGAGAGCGACGATATCGGCACGCGGGCGCTGTTCGAGCGGATCGTGCAGGATGAGGAGGGGCATTGGGAATGGCTCGACCTGCAGCTTGATCTGTTGCGCAAGCTGGGTGAGCCTGCGTTCATGACCAATTACATGAGTGGCACGAGCGCCGATCAGGGCGCGGGCTGAGCGGCGGTTGGTCCGTTGTCCGGACCCAAGGTCATCCTCGGGCCTGACCCGAGGATCCCTCAATCATGAGATCCTCTGGTCAGGCCAGAGGATGACGGGGAGTAGGGGGCGAGGATGACGGGGCGCAGGGGATGAGAATGGATGACGGGGCGCAGGGGATGAGAATGACGGCAGGTGAAGGTGGCGGGACGGCGCTTTCTTGAAAAGAAAGCGGTCCGAAATCTTTTGAAGATTTCGGATGCTGGCGGGTGTGGCCTCTCGCCAAAGCCGAAACTTGGGCGTAAGGAATGCGCATGAGTGCGCAATTTCCCCTTGGGCGTGCGCGGGAGCTGCCGGTCTGGCGGCGTCCCGTCACGCTGTTGTTCCTGATGGCCGCCGCGATGCCGGTGGCCTTTGCGACGTGGTCGGCGCTGCTCAATAATTTCGTGATCGAGATGGCGGCGTTCGACGGCTCGGATATCGGCTGGCTGCATACCGTGCGCGAGATCCCCGGCTTTTTCGCCGTGGGGGTGATCGCGCTCATTATCTTCATGCATGAGCAGGTGCTGGGGCTGGTGTCGCTCTTGCTGCTGGGCGTGGCCACCGCGCTTACTGCGCAGTTCCCGACATTGGGCGGTATCCTGACGATCACCATGCTCAGTTCCATCGGGTTTCATTATTATGAGACGGTCAATCAGTCGCTGCAATTGCAATGGCTGGACAAGCTGCGCGCGCCGCAGATGCTGGGCTGGCTGCTGGCGGCGGGATCGGGGGCCACTTTGGTCGCCTATGTGCTGATCGTGCTGACCTGGCAGGCGTTCGATATCAGCTATAACACCGTCTACATGATCTCGGGCGGGTTCACCGCCTGTGTCGCGGTGTTCTGTCTGCTCGCCTATCCGAAGTTCGAGGCGCCCAATCCGCAGGTCAAGAAGATGGTGCTGCGGCGGCGCTACTGGCTCTATTATGCACTGCAATTCATGGCGGGCGCGCGGCGGCAGATTTTCGTGGTCTTCGCGGGCTTCATGATGGTCGAGAAGTTCGGCTTTGAAGTCCACGAGGTGACCGCGCTCTTCCTGATCAACCTTGTGGTCAACATGGTGGCCGCGCCGCTGATGGGGCGGGCGGTGTTCCGCTTTGGCGAGCGCAACACGTTGGTCTTTGAATATGTCGGGCTGGCGTTGGTGTTCTTGGCCTATGGCGGAATCTACTTCTTCGGCTGGGGCGTGGTGCTGGCGGCGACGCTCTATGTGGTGGATCATGTGCTGTTCTCGCTGGCCCTTGCGCTCAAGACCTATTTCCAGAAGATCGCCGATCCCGGGGACATCGCGCCGACCGCTGCCGTGGCGTTCACCATCAACCATATCGCGGCGGTGTTCCTGCCGGCGCTTCTGGGCTATCTGTGGCTGATCTCGCCTGCGGCGGTGTTCATGGCGGCGGCGGGCATGGCCTGTGTATCGCTGGCGCTTGCGCTGCTGATCCCGCGCCACCCGGAGCCGGGCAACGAGACCGTGTTTGCGCGGTTCATCCCCGCGCCCGCCGAATAATCCCCAAGAATTGAGGCCGACATGCCGACCTATACCGCGCTCACCACGCTATCCGACAAATCTCAGGCAGAGGCGCTGGCCGAGGCGCTGGAAGGGCTGACGCCCGAACCGACCGGCGTGGGGGCCTTCGAGATGGAGGACGGGTCCGGACTGTGGGAGATCGGTGCTTATTTCGAGGAGGCCCCGGACGAGGCGGGGCTGGCCCTGCTGGCGACGATCCACGAGGCAAAGCCCTTTGCGGTGTCGGAACTGCCCGAGGTGGACTGGGTCGCCAAGGTGCGGCGCGATCTGAGCCCGGTCGAGGCGGGGCGGTTCTTTGTCTATGGCAGCCACGATGCCGACCGCGTGCCGGAGGGCTGCGAGCCCTTGCTGATCGAGGCGTCGATGGCGTTTGGGACCGGGCATCATGGCACCACATTGGGCTGCCTGCGCGCGCTTGACCGGCTGGCCGATGCAGGCTTTGTCGGGCGTTCGGTGCTTGATCTGGGCTGTGGCACTGCCGTTCTGGCGATGGGGGCGGCGCGGATCTGGCCGGGGGTGATGCTGGCCTCGGATATCGACGCGGTGGCGGTCGAGGTGGCCGAGGCCAACGTGGCGGCCAACGATCTGGGCGGACGCGTGCGCTGTGTCGAGGCGACCGGGCTCGATCATCCGGAGTTGCTGGCCGCAAGTCCTTATGACCTGATCTTCGCCAATATCCTCAAGGGGCCGCTGATCGCGCTTGCCCCCGAGATCACGGCGCGGCTGCGGCCCGGCGGAAAGGTGATTCTCTCAGGCATCTTGAACGAGCAGGCCGACGAGGTGGTCGGGGTTTATGCACAGGCCGGAAACAATCTTGATCATCGCGATGAAATTGGTGACTGGACGACGCTGGTGATGTCCAGAAACTCTTGAAATTAAGTCTAAAATTGGCCCGGCTTGCCAATTCTGCCTTGTTTCCGCCATAATCGAGGCGTAGTTTTTTCTCAATTACGGTGGGGGTCGTGATTGGGGAAATGTTGCCATGACTGATGTGCACCAAGCCTTTAATTCTCGCGTCAAGGCGCTTGACCGCAAACGTGCCCGCTCCGGGTATGGATATGTCGGCAAGGTCCGCAGTGACGGCCTTACCGTTTTCAAACCCAAGCGGCGGATGCCGGGTCTTCCGATCCGCGGTCTGCTCTACATGGTTCTGGGCTTTGTCTTTTTCAAAGGCGTCGTTCTCGCCCATCTGGGCGGGGTCACCTATGAGGAGCGCGTGGCGCAATTGGCCGAGGGCAGCCTCATTCAGCAGGCGGGCGCGGCGGTGATGCAGCCCGACCCGTTGACGCGGATCATGGCGCGCTATCTGGCGCCGGTTTTGCGCTGATCCTGAACTGATCGGGTCGTCTGACGGAAAAAGCCCTGCGCAGCTGTGTCTGTGCAGGGCTTTTCTGTGTTGTCCGGGTCGTGCGACCCGCGTCGTTGCGCATCAGATGTTGCGTGCAACGACGTCGATGTCGCCACGGGTCAGGCCGATATCGTCAAGCTCGCGGTCCGAGAGTTGCGACAGGGCGTTGCGCGTGGCGCGGCGCTCGTTCCATGCGACGAGCATGGACAGGACGCGAGAGGCGAGAGAGCCGAAACCGGCGTGAGGGGCGTGGGCGCGGGTGGTGTCAAGAGCGGCCATGAGAGTGTTCCTTGAATGGGTGGTTGCGGAGGAATTACGTTTCTGCAGTGCAGCTAGTGAGACAATCCTGTTCTCGCAAGCCGGGATTATTGCATAGTTCTTATGCATTTAATGCATGGGTCGGAGCGGCGTTCAAGTTGTTGTTTGTAAGTGGTTTTTCATTTCACCGAGCCTCGGGTGATCCTGTCGGGGCGGCAATTCTGCAACGTTTTGCCGTGGGGCTGGGCAAAATGGAAACTTGCATTCCCCTTGGTCTTTGTTCTTGTTTCGTGCTATTGCATCGAAAAACAGGCGGGCAGGGCTGAAAAAACATGCGGGTATTGGGCATAGATCCCGGGTTGCGCAACATGGGCTGGGGCGTGATCGACGTGGACGGCAGCCGTCTGAGCCATGTGGCGAATGGCATCTGCCATTCGACCGGCGTGGACCTCGGCGCGCGGCTTTTGTCGCTGCATGAGCAGCTGACCGACATTTTCCATCGTTATGATCCGACTGCGGCGGCGGTGGAGCAGACATTCGTCAACAAGGACGGGGCGGGCACGCTCAAGCTGGGGCAGGCGCGTGGCATCGCCCTCTTGGTACCTGCGCAATACGGGCTGACGGTCGGGGAATACGCGCCCAACTCGGTCAAGAAGACGGTGGTGGGTGTGGGCCATGCCGCCAAGGAGCAGGTGGCGCATATGGTCAAGGTGCAACTGCCGGGCGTGGTGCTGGCCGGGCCGGATGCGGCGGATGCGCTGGCGATTGCCATTTGCCACGCGCATCACGCGCGCTCGGGCGACATGCTGGCCCGCGCGGTGGCGAGGGCGGGCGCATGATCGGGCGGATCGCGGGACGGATCGACTACCGCGCGAGCGATCACGTGCTGATTGACGTGCGCGGGGTGGGGTATCTGGTCTATTGCTCGGACCGGACGCTGTCGTCGCTGCCTGCCGTGGGCGGCATGGCCGCGCTTTATACCGATCTGCTGGTGCGCGAGGATATCCTGCAACTCTTCGGCTTTTCGACGCTGGTGGAAAAGGAATGGCACCGGTTGCTGATGAGCGTGCAGGGGATCGGGGCCAAGGCATCGCTGGCCATTCTGGGCGCGCTCGGCCCGGATGGGGTGAGCCGTGCGATTGCCATCGGCGACTGGAACGCGGTGACGGCGGCCAAGGGGGTGGGCGCCAAGACCGCGCAGCGCGTGGTCAACGAGTTGAAGGACAAGGCGCCCACGGTGATGGCGATGGGCAGCGCGCCCCCGCCCGCGCAGGATGCGGGCGAGGTGATCGAGGCAGAGAGCGTCGCCGCCCCAGTTGCGGCCCCGGTGATGCCTGCGGGGAACGGCGCGCAGGCCGAGGCGCTGTCGGCGCTGACCAATCTGGGCTATGCCCCGGGCGAGGCGGCGGGTGCTGTGGCGCAGGCGGCGGGTGAGACGGCGCAGGCCGACACGCCTACGCTCATCCGCGCGGCGCTGCGCCTGCTGGCACCGAAAGGCTAAGATGTGACCGATCCGGACCCGACATTGCGCGCCGAGGCATTGCCCGAGGATCAGGACCGCAGCCTGCGACCGCAGGCGCTCAAGGAATTCATCGGGCAGCGCGAGGCGCGGGCCAATCTGGCGGTGTTCATCCAATCGGCGCGGCAGCGTGGCGATGCGATGGATCACACGCTGTTTCACGGCCCCCCCGGTCTGGGCAAGACGACGCTGGCGCAGATCATGGCGCGCGAATTGGGGGTGGGGTTTCGCATGACCTCCGGCCCGGTCTTGGCCAAGGCGGGGGATCTTGCGGCGATCCTGACCAATCTGGAGCGCAATGATGTTCTGTTCATCGACGAAATCCATCGCCTCAATGCGGCGGTGGAAGAGGTGCTTTACCCCGCGATGGAGGATTTCGAGCTTGATCTGGTGATCGGCGAGGGACCGGCGGCGCGCACCGTGCGGATCGAGTTGCAACCCTTCACGCTGGTCGGGGCGACAACGCGGCTGGGGCTGCTCACCACGCCGCTGCGCGACCGCTTCGGCATTCCCACGCGCCTGCAATTCTACGAGATCGACGAGTTGCACGAGATTGTGCGGCGCAATGCCAAATTGCTGAACATTCCCACCGACCCGGATGGCGCGCGCGAGATCGCGCGACGCTCGCGCGGGACGCCGCGCATCGCCGGGCGTCTGTTGCGCCGGGTGGTGGATTTCGCGGTGGTTGAGGGCGGCGGCAAGATCAGCCGGGAATTGGCCGATGCCTCGCTCACCCGGCTGGGGGTGGATCATCTGGGGCTGGATGGGGCCGACCGGCGCTATCTGCGGCTGATCGCCGAGGCCTATCAGGGCGGGCCGGTCGGGATCGAGACGATCAGCGCGGCCTTGTCCGAGAGCCGGGATGCATTGGAAGAGGTGATCGAGCCGTTTCTGTTGCAGCAGGGCCTGATTCAGCGCACGCCGCGCGGGCGGATGCTGGCGCAGGGCGGCTGGACGCATCTAGGCTTGCCCGCGCCGGGACCGAAAGGGCAGAACGATCTATTCGGCAAGTGACGGTGCCCCGGTGCGGGTGTCGGATTTGAGTATTTTTGCCATAAAGAAACCGGGATTTGCGGGATCGGGCGGGGCCTGCTAGAGGGGCGCGGGATATGGAGGACGCTGCATGAGTGACATGCTGGAGCCCGCCGAGATCGAGGCGCTGTTTACCCGCACCAACGGGACGTTTCTGTTCGCCCGCTGGGGGCGGCCTATCGTGCCGATTGTCTTTGGCGTCGATGACCGGACGCTCGGTATCGTCAAGGGCGCGATCGAGGCGGTGGTGGCGCTGGCCGATCACAAGATGTCCGAGACCGACCCGGAACTGGGCGCGAACCTGATGATCTTTTTCTTTCGCGACTGGGAAGAGCTGCGCGAGGTGCCCGATCTGGACCGGCTGGTGCCCGACCTTGGTCCGCTGGTGGATCGGCTGATCACGGCAGGGGCCAATCAGTATCGCATCTTTCGCTTTGACGAGGCGGGGGCGATCCGGGCGTCTTTCGTGTTCCTGCGTATGGACGAGGAGTTGAGCGCGGTGCCCGCCGAGACGCTGGCGCTGAGCCAGATCGTGCAGACCGTCCTGCTCTGGTCGGACCGCGCCTTTACCGACCGGTCGCCGCTGGCGGCCTTACCGAGCGGCGAGTTGGTGCTGCGTCCCGAGATCGGCGCGCTCATTCGGGCGGGCTATGACCCGGTTCTGCCTGCCGTGGCACAGGACCCGAGCCACGCGCTGCGGTTGAGCGCGCGGCTGACGCGCATGTAAACCGGGCGGGCGACCCGGGATTTGGCCGCGTTTGCGCCGTGGCACCGGCCTTTGCGGCCTCTGGGCACTTGACCGAATCTGGTGAAACGGCGTTATTACCCCTCATTATCTGGGGGTGTGTTATATGAGAAACGCAATTTGTGGGGCGGTGCTGGCATTTGCCGGGCTGGGCCTGGCCGCGGCGTCGGCGGCGCAGACCTGTGGCGGGGACTATACGGTCAAGCGCGGTGACAGCCTGTCGCCGATCGCGGACAACCAATACCGTGACGCGGGCAAGTGGACCGTGGTGCATTCCGGCAATATCGACGCGATTGGCGAGAACCCCAACAATATCCGGGTCGGCATGTCGCTGCGCCTGCGCTGCATCGACGGGTTGCCCGAGGGTTTGCCCGGCGGGCAGGCGGCAGAGGCCGTGGCGCCCGAGCCTGCCGCATTGGTAGTGGCCCCCGGCACCGCCACGACGCGCCGCAAGATCAACATCCTCACGGGCAGCGATTTCTGGCCCTTCACCGACAAGGACATGCCCGAGGGCGGCGTTCTGGCGCACGTGGTGCAGGCCGCGATGGAGGCAGCCGATCCGGCGCAGGGTTTTGCGGTGCATTGGGTCGATGACTGGGCGTCGCATTTCGAGCCGCTGTTGTCGAACGCGCTGCTGGATATCGGGTTTCCGTGGTTTCGCCCCGATTGTGAGAGCGATCCCGAGACCTATCGCTGTGCCAACCTGATCTTTTCGGACTCGATGTTCGAGGTTCTGATGCTGCTTTTCGTCGACACGAGCCGCCCCATCGCCTTCAACAATGCGGGCGATTTGCAAGGCCGGGTGCTGTGCCGACCGGCGGGGTATTCGACGTATATTTTCGATCAGCACGGGCGCAACTGGCTGAAAGACGGGGTGATCACCCTCAAGACCCCCGCCTCGCCCGGCGATTGCCTGCGGTTGCTGACCGAAGGCGAGGTCGATGGCGTGGTGCTCAACGAATTCCTCGGCCGGGGCAAGATCAAGGAGATGGGGCTGGAGGACCGTGTCGTGGTGGCGCAGGGGCAGCCGATCTCGGTCGATGGCAATCACATGGTGGTTCACAGGTCGCATCCCGAGGGGCGCGCGCTGCTCGCGATCTTCGAGCAGGGGCTGGTGCAGATCAAGGCCGATGGCACCTATCAGCGCATCATCGACGAGCACATGACCCGTGTCTAGGCGGAGTTCTAGGGCGATGCGGGGTGTCGTGACGGGGATTGCCGCTGCGCTGATGCTGGCCCTGCCGGGGGCGGCGCGGGCCTTGTGTGACGTGACCTACCGGGTGCAGCCCGGCGATACGCTCTTGTCGGTCGCGGCGCAGCATTACGAGGCGTCGGATCAGTGGACGCTGATCTATTATGCCAATCAGTCGGCACTTGCCGGGCAGGTGCAGAGCCTGGTCGCGGGCGCGGAAATCTACATTCCCTGCCCGGCAGAGAACCCTGTGGCCGACGCCACGCCGCTGGTGCAGAAGGGGGCGGAGATGACGCTGCTGACCGGCGGTGGCAAGCTGCCCTTTGCCGATCCGGACTGGCCCGGTGGGGGGCTGGCGACGGAACTTGTCAATGCGGCGCTGGAGTTGAGCCCGTCGCCGGTGCCCTATGAGGTGGTCTGGGAGGAGGACTGGTCGCGGCACCTGTTCCCGCTTCTGGAGGAAAAGCGCTATGACATGGGCTTTCCCTGGCCCAAGCCCGATTGTGCCGCCACGCCCGAGGACGCGCGTTGCGCCAGTTTCCATTTCTCCGATCCGCTGCTCGATCTGCCGATCATGCTGTTTCGGCGGGCGGAGGGTGATTTTTTCTACGAGAGCGATGCCGATATCATCGGCAAGCGGCTATGCCGGCCCAAGGGGCGGTTCACCCATGATCTGGACCGGTCGGGGCGGCGCTGGCTGGCGCAGGATCAGATCGAGCTGATGCAGCCGGGCACGCCGGAGGAATGCTTTGCCGCGCTGATGGCGGGGCAGGTGGATGCGGTCAGCCTCGACGTGTTCGAAGGGGCGGCCAAGATCGTGGCCATGGGCCTGAGGGGGCGGGTGGTGCCGGTCGATCAGCCGCTGTCGCGGGAGGCGTTTCACGTGGTGATTTCCAAGACCCATTGGCGCGGTACGACGCATCTCTACCGGCTGAATGCGGGGCTGGCCCGGTTGCGCGAGAGCGGGCGTTACAACGAGATCGTGCAGCGGCATCTGGCGCTGTTTTGGGAAGAGTTGCAGTAGGGGCGGTTGTGGCCTGAAGCTGCCGTTGACGTGAGCCGCGCATCGACGGGCCGCGGTACGGCGATCCAACGCGTGTTCGGCAGCACTTTATCTCTGCCACGTCAGGAAAACATCCACGTGATGCGCAGGTTGCAGCCAAATCGCCGTGCCGGGGGGCGGCCCGGCGATGCGCGGCGGCCTTCGGCCTTGTTCCGCGCAGGTGCTACAATCTAACGACAGCTCAAGGCCAACCGCGACCTTCCCTGTCATCCACCCGACGTTGGTTTCAACGCCCGCGCTATCCGGCCCGCGCGCCGGAAAACCGCGCAACCGCGACACCGGCGGCTTCAAGCTCCGCGCGCAGCCCGCGCGCGATTTCGACCGCTTCAGGCGTATCGCCATGCAGGCAGATCGTGTCGATCCGGGTGGCGATATGCTTGCCACTCTCGGCGATGATCGCGCCCGCGCGGATCATCTCGAGGATTCGCGCCGAAGCCAGTGCTGCATCATGGATCACAGCGTCCGGCTTGCGCCGGTCGACCAGCGTGCAATCATCGTTGTAAGCCCGGTCGGCGAAGATCTCGCAGGCCATGCGCGCGCCGAGATCGCGGGCGGCCACCTCCTGCGCGGTGCCCGCAAGGACCATCACGATGATCTCCGGGTCGACCGAAAGTGCTGCGGTATAGGCGGCGCGGGCAAGCTCTGCATCCTCAGAGGCCATGTTGGCGAGCGCGCCGTGCAGTTTCAGGTGGCGCACTTTGCCCCCAGCCGCCCGCGCCATCGCCTGTGCTGCGCCCAACTGATAGCGCACGAGATTGCCAAGCGTCTCATGCCCGAGGTCGATGCGGCGGCGGCCAAACCCCTGAAGGTCAGCAAAACCGGGATGCGCGCCGATGCCCACGTCTCGCGCGACAGCGCCTGCCATGCTGCGCGCCATCACATCCGGGTCGCCCGCGTGAAAGCCGCAGGCGATATTGGCGGAACTGACCACCTCCAGCAGCGCCGCATCGTCGCCCATGGTCCAAGGGCCAAAGCTCTCGCTCATGTCGGCATTCAGATCGACGCTTGCTTGCATGGGTCAGGTCTCCTCGTCATGGCCTGCGGTGACACCGCTGATGAATTGATAGGACAGAAGGTCGCGAATGTCGTGCGGGTCGCGAACAAGGTGATCGAGTTTTGCGCGCAATCCTTTGCGCGCGGTCGCGGCGGCGCGTTCGGCGGCGATGCCGTCGTCCTCCGTGACAAAGCGAAACCGCAGCCGCGCGCCGGGCTGTGCCTGCGCCACGCGCGGCAGGTCGCAGGGCAGCACAGAGCCGATGCGCGGATAGCCGCCCGTGGTCTGGCATTCGGCCATCAGCACGAAGGGCGCGCCGTCGCCGGTGATCTGGATATCGCCCGGCACGATCACCTCGGACAGGACCGAGAGCCCGGCCGCACTGGCAAAGCCCTCGCCGTCGGGATCGAAGCGCACGCCCATCCGGTTGCCGCGCGCGGCACGGGTGAACGGCGTGGCCTCGAAGCGGGCGCGTTCCTCGTCGGGGAAAAAACCAGTCTGAAAGCCGGGCACGACACGCACTGCGCCACCCTCGAACCGATCATCCGTTGGCAGGCAGAGGCCGGTCTCGCCCCCGGTTCGGTCCTCGCCCAAAGGCAGTTCGTCGCCCGCCGCGATCAGCGCGCCAAGCCCCGCCGCAAGATGCGCCGAGCGCGCGCCGAGACGCTCGGGCGTGGCGATGCCACCGCCCAGATGCAGGTAGCCATAGACACCGCGCGTCGCCGCCCCGATGCTGAGGCGGCTGCCCGCGTGCAGCAGATGCGAGGCGTTCCAGGCCAGCGGCGCGCCATCCACGCTTGCCCGCATCGGTGCGCCGGTGAGGGCGATGCGGGTGTCATGGCCGACCTCGAACGTGCCGCCCATGCCCGCCATTTCCAGCGCCGCCAGCCCTTCGGACTGATGCAGGAGCGCCGCGCCCTCAGCCATCGCAAGCCTGTCCGCCGCGCCGCCGCGCGACAGGCCATAGGCGAGGTATCCGGGGCGCCCCAGATCCTGCACGCTGACGCCGGGACCTGCGTCATGCACGATCAGGCGGCTCATCGGATCACCTCGGACCGGGCACCGCCATCGGGGCCATCCTCGCGCAGGCGCTCATAGGTCTCGCGGTCGGTCGCCTCAAAGATCACCTCGTCGCCCGGGCGCAGGACAAAGGGCGTGTCCGAATCAGGGCGAAACAGGCGAAAGGCGGTCTGCCCGATATGCCGCCAGCCGGTGGGCGTGGTGACCGAAAAGAGCACCAACTGCCGGATCGCCACGGTCAGCGCGCCAATGGGCACCCGGTCGGTCAGCGCGGTCTGGCGCGGGATGTCCCACGCCTCGGGCAACTCGCCCAGATAGGGCTGGCCGGGGGCGAAGCCGATGGTCTGCACGCGGACGCGGCTGCTGGCGATTTGCCGAGCCGCCGCCTCTTCGGTCAGCCCCGCCGCCTCTGCCGCCTCGGCCAGTTGCGGGGCCAGATCGGTGCCGTAGATTGTCGGAATGCGCCAAAGCCTGCGCCCTTCGGGCAGGTCGGCCCCATACCAGTCGCAGCTGTCGAGCAGCGTCTGCAGATCTCCGCGCAGATCCTCTGCCTCGATCCGCAGCGCATCAAACCGCAGGAAGGTCGAGACAAGAGAGGTGGCGCTTTCCTCGACGCCCTTTGGCGTGGCCCGCTCCACCGCCGCGCGAAAGGCGAGGGCGGCACGGTTGGCAGGCTCGCTCAACGTCTCGCCGAAGGAGACGACCAGACCATCCAGCCCCACCCGCCCGATACGGGGAAAGGGCGCATCGGCGCGCATGTCTTGATCCGTCTCGCTCACGGGGCGGTTCCTCGGCTTTGTGCGTGACTACCGGTCTATTGGACGGCGTCGGGCAGGAAAAGGGCGATCTGCGGGAAGGCGATGAGCAACCCGGCCATGACCAGCATGGTCGCGGCATAGGGCGCGGCCCCCAGCATTACCTCGGACATCCGCCCGCCCTGACGCGCGCCCTGCACCACATAGAGGTTGAGGCCCACCGGCGGGGTGATCAGCGCCATCTCGATCAGCACGATCATCAGAATGCCGAACCAGATCGGATCATAGCCCTGCGCCACCACCAGCGGCACCACGATTGGAATGGTCACCACCATCAGCGACAGCGTCTCGATGAAGAAGCCGAGCACGATATAGATGCCGACCACGACCATGATCGTGCCGAGCGGCGACAGGCCGAGACCACCGAGGAGCGTTTCAAGTTCACGGCCAAGCCCGGCAGAGGCCAGCGTGAAATTGAGGAACGACGCGCCGATCACCACCAGCATGATCATCGCGGTGATCTTGACGGTGCCAAGCAGGCTCTGGCGCAGGACGTCGAAATTCACGGTGCCAAAGAGCGCGGCGATCACGAAGGCCCCGAAGACGCCCACCGAGGCGGCCTCGGTCGGGGTCGCCCAACCCTTGTAGATCGAGCCGATGATGACGGTGAAGAGCAGGATGATCGGGATCAGTTGCAGCAGGGCGCGCAACATCTGCACCAGCGGAAACACCCGCCGCTCGCCGCCCAGATCGGGGCGGATCATGCAGATGATGACGGTGACGACCATGAAGGCGAGCGCGAGGCCGATGCCGGGCACGAGGCCCGCAAGGAACAGCTTGGGGATCGAGCTTTGGGTGAGAAAACCGTAGACGATCAGGTTGATCGAAGGCGGGATCATGATGCCGAGCGTGCCGCCCGCCGCGATCGCGCCCGAAAAGAGTTTGGGGTCGTAGCCCAGCTTTTCCGCCTGCGGCATGGCGACGGTGGCGACCGTGGCGGCGGTGGCCACGGAACTGCCCGACGTGGCCGAAAACATCGTCGCAGTCGCGACATTGGCGTGAACAAGACCACCGGGCAGCCAACTGACCCACCGATCAAGCGCGGCATAGGTGCGGGTGGCGATGCCGGACCGCACGAGGATTTCGCCCAGAAGGACGAAAAACGGGATCGCGATGAGCGTGGGGTTATTCGAGGTGGACCAGACCAGGTTGCCAAGGCCCCGGATCAGGGGAAAGGGGCTGAAGAAGAGATCGAGCCCGAAGCCCAGAAGAAAGAGCACGATACCGACGGGGATCGAGAGGCCCAGCAGAAACAGCAGGCCGAAGGTTGCATAGGCGATCATTCCGTGGCCTCCGCTTCGCCAAGCGCGCCGATGGCCTGATCGGCCGCATCAAAGTCGCGCCGCAGTACCAGAACAGCCGCCGCCGTGAGCGTCAGCCAGGACACCAGCGCGAACCACACCCAACCCGCGAACCACGGAATCTGCACCAGTGCCAGCGGGGTTTCCAGCGGCGTGTTGGCGCGGGACGCGTTATTGAGCGAACGCTCCACCACCGGCCAGGACCACCACGCCACGAGCGTCACCGTGCCCGCCAGCGTGGCGAGCGCAAAGAGATCGAAGAGCGACCGCGTCACCGCCCCGCCGCGCGAACGGATGAGGTCGATCCGCACATGGCCCAGTTCCATCAGCGCATAACCCATGCCCCAGGATGTGGCGATGGCCATGACATAGCCGCTGATCTCATCGGTGCCGCCGAACGAGGCCTCGACCTGCCGCAGCAGGATATCGCTGAGCACGAAGGCGGCACAGGCCAGCAGGAAAAGGCCGACGGCCATCGCCACCCCCCTGTTGATCCTGCGCACCCCGTCGAGCAGCGCCACGGCAGTCGAGGCCCCTCGCGTCATGCTCAGTTCACCCCGTCGATGGTGACGCCGACGGTGGCGCCTACGGTTTCGTTCCAGCGCTTGGCCCAGTCGTCACCCGCGCGTTCGGCCCAGTCGGGCAGCACGGTATTGACCAGAACTTCGCGGGCGCGTTCGAAATCGGCCTCCGAGACCTCGACCAGCGTCATGTCGCGCGCGTCGCCCGAGGGACATTCGCCATTGCCGGTCAGGCAGGCGATATCGTTGACCAGCGCGTCCTGCGCGGTGGCCCAGGCGGGGTCTTCGAACTCGGTCTTGATCTGTGTCTCAATGAGCGATTGCGTGCCCTCGTCGAGGCTGTTCCAGCGGTCGAGATTCATCGCCGTCACGACGCTGTCCCAGCCGCCAAGCGGGATCGGCAGCAGGTGGGTGGAGACCTCCCACCAGCCCGCCGAATAGCCCGAACCGGCCCCGGTGACGGCGCAATCCACCACGCCATTTTGCAGCGCGCCGGGCACTTCGCCAAAGCTCACGTTGATGCCCTCGGCGCCCAAGGCCTCCAGAAACTGCGCGGTCATGCGGCCCGAGGCGCGCACCTTGAGCCCTTCGAGATCAGAGAGTTCCGTGACCGGCGCGTTGCAGAACACCACCTGCGGCGGATAGGGCGCGATGGCCAGAACATGGCTGTTGAACCGGTCGTTGAAGATATCCTGCACCATCGGGCGCGCCGCATCGACCATCGCGCGGGCCTCATCGGCTGTCAGCGCCACGAGCGGCACGTCGAGGCCTTCGAGTTCCGGCGCGTCGGCCACGGCGTAATCGGCCACGGTCATGCCCACGTCATAGACCCCGTCACCGAGCAGGCGGTAGACGTCGCCAACCCCGAGATTCATCTGATTATGGGTGGTGAGCGAGACGTTGATTTCGCCGTCCGAGGCGGCGGGCAAAGTCTCGGTCCAGAACGGGGCCTCGTATTGCTTGTGCAACGGCAGGCTCGACCAGCTGCCCACTACAGAGAGATCCTGTGCAAAGGCGGGTGCGGCGAGCGCGGTGGTTGTGGCGAGAAGGGCGGTGAGGGTTTTCATGGTTATCTCCTTGTTGGTTTCTTGGTTATTCTGCCGGTGTCAGAACCGGGGTTTCGCAGTCCTCGGGGATATCTGTGATCAGCATATGCCCGGGTTTGTGGGTGATACAGAGCGGCGGGGCTGCGGCCTCGATCGCAACCTGCGGGGTGACGCCACAGGCCCAGAAAACAGGCACCTGCCCCTCGGCCAGCGGCATCGGATCGCCCCAGTCGGGGCGGGTGATGTCGTTGATTCCTATCTCGTCGGGCGCGCCGTGATGGATCGGTGCGCCGTGCGCCAGCGGGTAGCGGCGCGAAATCCGTTCGGTCTCGGTCAGGCGCGAGGGATCGAC
The DNA here is from genome assembly GCF_900109855.1 of Roseovarius tolerans. GTDB lineage: Bacteria > Pseudomonadota > Alphaproteobacteria > Rhodobacterales > Rhodobacteraceae > Roseovarius > Roseovarius tolerans. The sequence goes on from NZ_FOBO01000006.1 coordinate 118,562, forward strand.
CGCGCGCATGCTGACGACCATGCGCGAGCGGAACGCGCCTGCGGAAGCGCAGTCGATATTGGTGCGAAACATCGGCACGGTGGTGTCGTTCTCGACATGCCAGAGCGGGATGCCCGCCTGCATCAGTGCATGCTCGAAGGTGAACGAACAGCCAAGCGCGAAGGCCACCATGTCATCCGTCCACAGTTCGCGGATATCGGTGGCGGATCCCTCAAGCCGTCCGTGGCGGTAGATGTTGTAGGCAGGCACATCGCTGCGAATGTCGATGTCGCGGCCAAGGGTGTGCATCATCGGATCGCCGGTATCCGAGGCCCCCACCAGCGGGCAGGGTTTCGGATTGCGCTGGCAAAACCGCATGAAGTCGAGCGCCTGCGCCTCGGGGAGGATCACGATATTGGCCTGAAGATGGCCGCGCCCCAGCCCGGCGGTATGGCCCGCGTAGCGCCCGGCGCGAATCTCGGCGCGCAGGTTGGGCAGGTCGGCATGTCTCAGGCGGTCGAATTCGGTGGTCACGGGTGGCCTCTCGATTGGTTGACCCCAGCGTGACCGGGACGCAATATAAAATCAAATCGAATAAATTTGTCACATGGTATAGAAATTACTTATCACCCAGTTTGCCGCGATACTCCTGCGCCACCTCCCGCGCGGCGCGCGCCGCGAATTCGACCACGTGACTACGCGGCTCGGCCACCCATGACGCGGTAAAGCGCAGCGGCGGCGGCACCCAGCCGGGATCGAACTGCCGGATACGCCCCGCCGCCATGTATTCCGCCCCGAGAGCGCGCGGCAGGGCGGCGATGCCCAGATCGGCCTCGACCAGCCGGAAACAGGCCGAGAGCGACGAGGACGGAAAGATCGACACGTCGGGCCCCACATGCTCGAACAGCAACTCGCGCAATTCGCGGTAAGGCCGGGTGTTACGCGAATAGGTCAGCACCGGGCGGTTGAGATAGGTGGCTGGGTCCTCCTCAATCGCGGCCTCAGCCGCGACATACCACGCCAGATCGAACCCCGGCAGGTCGATATTGTCGACCGTATACTCCGAGATCGGCCCAAGCAGGATCGCAAGGTCGATCTCGCGCCCGAGCAGACGTTCGCGCAGGTCGAGCGAGATATCGACGTTGAATTCGATCTGCAGCTTGGGAAACTTGCGGTGCAGCCGGGCGATGAGATCGGGCAGCCAGCATTGCGCGATGGTCTCGGAGACGCCGATGCGCAGATGCCGTTCCAGGCCCTTGGGGTCGATCACATCCTTTTCGATCATCTCCTGCAACCGCTCGAACTTCTCGGCGTAAAGCAGCAGCCGCTCGCCGCGCCTGGTCAGCGTCATGCCGCCCGCGTCCCGGTCAAAGAGCGTGCCTTGCAGCGTGTCCTCTAGATTGCGGATGCGGGCGGTGATGGCCGGTTGGGTGAGGTTCAGGCTCACGGCTGCCTTGCGCACGCCGCCGGTGCGGACGACCGCGAGAAAGGTGCGCAGATGGGCGAGGTTGAGTTGAGCCATACCCGAGCCTAGCGCAACACCGTGCGCAGGGCCATCGCCGACTCAGGCGCGGCTGTGCAACTCGTAGCCCGGCGGGGCAAGGGCGGTGACGGTGGTGATCGGGTCAGCCCCGTTCCACGTGCTGCGCGCGATGCCAAAGAGGGCGTCACCTTCCTCGGCCTGCAACAGAGCAGCCTCATCGGCACTGGCCTTCATCGCGAAAAACCGCAGGTCACAGCGGCTGTAAGGCCGGTTTTGCAGCAGCCATTCATTGGCGTTCTCGCGACTGAGATCGACATCGAGGATCTCGGGCACGGTCTCGACGCAGATCCAGCGATCCTCGAAAAGATAGGGACGCTGATTGGCAAGATGCAGGGCGCGGACATGCAGCATCCGGGCGGGTGCATGCAGTTCGAGGGCGGCGGCAACGGCGCGCGGGGCATCGGCCTCCTCGCGCGAGACAAGCTGATAGCCATAGCGTGCGCCGGTTGCCTCCACCTCCAGCCGGGCGACGGGGATGTGAAAGGTCGCGCGGGTGGCGGGCAGGCGCAGCACATGCGTGCCGCCCTTGCGCTTGCGCTCGATCAGACCCTCGTCGGCGAGCGCGCGCATGGCACGCTGCACCGTGGCGCGGGCACAGCCGAGATCGAGCGCGATATCCTCGTCGCGTGGCACGCGGGTGCCGGGCGGGTAGGTCGCGTCGAGGATACGCCCCTGTATGGTGTCATAGACATCCCGCCAGGTCAGCCGCTCCGCTATCGTCATGTTTCGTCCCGCAATTGCGCCATGGTGGCCCTGAACCGCCTGCATATCGCGTCGCGGTCGCGATGGCGACCGTGCTGCACCACATGGCGGCCCGCGCTCCAGACATCGGTGATGCAGTGCGCGCCGTGGCCGCCAAAGATCAGCGTATCGAGCGCCACGTCGCCCGCGCGGTCGCAGAGCCATTCATTGTCGCTGGAGACCCCCACCAGATCGGCGAGGTATCCGGGGGCGAGCACGCCGCATTTCCGCCCCGCCGCCTGCGCGCCCCCGGCGAGCGTTGCGTCGATCAGGCGGCGGCCGGTGGAGTGCGCCTGTGTCGCCAGAACCGCGCGGCCATGGCCGCGCACGCGTTGCGAATATTCCAGCGTCTTCAGCTCTTCGAAATACGCGATGTGGATATTGGAATCCGACCCCGCCCCGATGCGGCCCTCTGCGCCGAGATAGGTGGCCCCGTTGAAAATCCCGTCGCCCAGGCTCGATTCGGTGATCGGGCAGAGACCGGCAACGGCACCGGTCGCGGCAAGGCGGGTGGTCTCGTCGCCGGTCATCTGCGTGCAATGGATCAGGCACCAGCGCGGATCGACCGCGTGGGTGTCAAGCAGCCACTCCACCGGGCGCGCGCCAAGATGCGCCTCGACCTCCGCCACCTCCGCCTGCTGTTCGGCCAGATGCATGTGAACGGGGCCCTCGGGGCAGAGCGCAAGCGCCGCCTCCAACCCCGCCGCATCCACCGCGCGCAGCGAATGCGGCGCGGTGCCGATCCGGTCGTCGGCGTGGCCGTGAGCCGCCAGCCCCCGCGCGGCCCCGGCATGCAGGCGCGTGAACCGCTCCGGGTCGTTGCCGAACCGCAATTGCCCCCCCGCAAGCGGGCGCGCGTCGCAGCCGCCCCATTGATAGAGCACCGGCAAGAGCGTGAGGCCGATGCCCGCCAGCTGCGCGGCGGCCACGATGCGCGTGCTGAGTTCGGCGATATCGTCATAGACCTGCCCTTGTGCGGCGTGATGCAGGTAGTGAAACTCGGCCACCGCACCATATCCGGCCTCCAGCATCTCCATGAAGACCATCGCCGCGATGGCCTCGATCTGATCGGGGTCAAGCTGGTCGAGAAAGCGGTACATCTGCCGCCGCCACGTCCAGAAACTGTCCGCCGGGTCCGGCCCGCGTGCCTCGGTCAACCCGGCCATGGCGCGCTGAAAGCTGTGGCTGTGCAGGTTCACCGGGGCCGGGATCACCATGTCGAGATGGGTGTCCGCGCGGGTGATCATGGGCCTCAGCGATTCGATCCGGCCCTGCGCGTCGAGGGTGATCTGCACATCGCGGGCCCAGCCTTGGGGGGTAAGTGCCTGACTGGCGGTGATGATTTGCATGCTGCGGCTCCGTTGACATATTATGTGCATACATTTTATTGTTAAGCGCGAATGTAATCAAGGACTGCGCCATGCCTGACCGCCTGCTGCTGACCGATTTGACTGCTGCGACGATGGTGCCCGGCGCGGGGGCCTATGGGTTGATCGAGCAGGCCGCGATTTGCGTGGAGGGGGCGGCGATCCGATGGGTCGGGCCCGCGGGGGACGTGCCGGAAGAGTTCCGCGATGTGTCCGTGCGGTCTCTTGGCGGGCGGCTGGTGACGCCCGCGTTGATCGACTGTCACACCCATATCGTGCATGGCGGCGACCGCGCCCGCGAGTTCGAGATGCGGCTGGAGGGGGCGAGCTATGAGGAGATCGCGCGCGCCGGGGGCGGCATCGTCTCGACGGTGAGTGCCACGCGCGCGTCGGATGAGGAAAGCCTGTTGGCGGGGGCGCTGCCCCGGGTCGATGCGCTGATCGCCGAGGGGGTGGGGTGCATCGAGATCAAATCGGGCTATGGCCTGGATTTGGAAGCAGAATTTCGGATGCTACGCGTGGCGCGGCGGATCGGTGAGATGCGACCCGTGACCGTGGTGACGAGCTTTCTGGGGGCGCATGCGGTGCCCGCCGGAGAGGATGCCGACCGCTATATCGACGAGGTCTGCCTGCCCGCGCTGGAGGCCGCCCATGCCGAGGGGCTGGTCGATGCGGTGGACGGGTTTTGCGAGGGGATCGCCTTTGATACTGCGCAGATCGCGCGGGTGTTCGACCGGGCGGCGGTGCTTGGCCTGCCGGTCAAGCTCCATGCTGAACAGTTGAGCCATATGGGTGGCACGGCGCTGGCGGCGCGATACGGCGCGCTCTCGGCGGATCACGTGGAATACGCGACCGCCGCAGACGCGGCGGTGCTCGCCGAGGCGGGCAGCGTCGCGGTGCTCTTGCCGGGCGCGTTCTATACCCTGCGCGAGACGCAGGCGCCGCCGGTGCAGGCGTTTCGCGACGCGGGCGCGGCGATGGCGGTGGCGACGGACCTCAACCCCGGATCGTCGCCGCTGGGCTCGCTTCTGCTGGCGATGAACATGGCGTGCACGCTCTTTCGCCTGACGCCGGAGGAGGCGCTGGCGGGGACGACGCGCCACGCCGCGCGGGCGCTCGGGCTCAGCGACCGGGGCGAGATCCGCGCCGGGCTGCGCGCCGATCTGGCGGTGTGGGATGTGGAGACGCCTGCCGAACTTTCCTACCGGATCGGCTCCAACCCACTTCATACCCGCATTTTCGGAGGACAGGCATGACCGAAACGCTCATTCCTGGGGCCACCCCATTGGCGCAACTGGAAACGCTGTGGCGCGAGGAGCGCGCCGCGCGGCTGGACCCGTCGGCGCGCGACGGGATCGACCGGGCGGCGGCGTTGGTCGAACGGGCGGCGCAGGGTGACGCGGCGGTTTACGGCGTCAATACCGGCTTCGGCAAGCTCGCCTCGGTCAAGATCGCGGGCAAGGACACCGCGCAATTGCAGCGCAACCTGATCCTGTCGCATTGCTGCGGCGTGGGCGAGGCGCTGGATGCGGCCACCACGCGGCTGATGATGGCGCTGAAGCTGCTGTCGCTGGGGCGCGGAGCGTCGGGCGTGCGGTGGGAAATCTGCGCACTGATCGAGGACATGTTGGCCGCAGGTGTCGTGCCGGTGATCCCGGCGCAGGGATCGGTGGGGGCCTCGGGCGATCTGGCCCCCTTGGCGCATATGGCCGCCGTCATGATCGGTGAGGGCGAGGCGGTATATGAGGGTGAGACGCTGCTGGGCGGCGTGGCCTTACAGCGCGCGGGGCTGATGCCCGTCGTGCTCGGCCCCAAGGAGGGGCTGGCGCTGATCAACGGGACGCAGTTTTCCACCGCCTGCGCATTGGGCGGGCTCTTCGAGACCATGACGCTGGTGCGCGGGGCGGTGGTGACCTCGGCGCTATCGACCGACGCGATCATGGGATCGACCGCGCCGTTGCATCCGATGATCCACGAATTGCGCGGGCACCAAGGACAGATCGACGTGGCCGCCGCGATGGCCGGCCTGATGGAGGGCAGCGTGATCCGCGAAAGCCACCGGGAAGGCGATGCCCGCGTTCAGGACCCCTATTGCATCCGCTGTCAGCCGCAGGTGACGGGTGCGGCGCTCGACCTTATCCGCTGGGCGGCGCGCACGCTGGAGGCGGAGGCCAACGCCGTGACGGACAATCCGCTGGTGCTGGTCGGGGATGGCGCGATCCTGTCGGGCGGGAATTTCCATGCCGAGCCGGTGGGGTTTGCCGCCGATACGCTGGCGATGGCCCTGTCCGAGGTGGGGGCGATTGCGCAGCGGCGGGTGGCGCTGATGGTCGATCCGACGCTGTCCTTTGACCTGCCCCCCTTTCTGACGCCCGATCCGGGGCTGAATTCGGGGCTGATGATCGCCGAGGTGACGACGGCGGCTTTGATGAGCGAAAACAAGCACCTGGCGCATCCCTGCACGATCGACAGCACGCCCACCTCGGCCAATCAGGAGGATCATGTGAGCATGGCGGCGCATGCCGCGTATCGCCTGCGGCGGATGACGCGGAACCTGTCGGTGATCCTCGGGGTCGAGGCGATCTGCGCGGCGCAGGGAATTGAGGCGCGCGCGCCGTTGGAGACCTCGGCACCGCTGCGGGGGGCTGTGGAGCGGCTGCGGGATGTGGTGCCGAGCCTCGGGGCGGATCGCTACATGGCGCCCGAACTGGAGGCGGCCGCCGCGCTGCTGCGCGAGGGCGCGCTGGTGCGGGCGGCGGGGCTGGAGTTGCCGCTATGATCGAGGTGGTAAAGGGGGGCGGGCCGCTGGTGCTGGGGATGCCGCATACGGGGTCGTATGTTCCGCCGGAGATCGAGGCGCGGCTGAACGGGACGGGGCGCGCGCTGGCGGATACCGATTGGCATATCGAGCGGCTCTATGATGGGCTGGTCGGGGAGGTTACGACGGTGCGCACGCTGGTGCATCGCTACGTGATCGACGTGAATCGCGACCCAAGTGGCGAGAGCCTTTATCCGGGGCAGAACACCACCGGGTTGATTCCGTTGACGGATTTCGATGGGGAGCCGATCTGGCGGGACGGGGAAGCGCCTGACGTGGCGGAGGTGGACGCGCGACGGGAGGCGTATCACGCGCCCTATCATGCCGCACTGGCGGCGGAGATGGAGCGGGTGCGCGCGCGGCACGGCTTTGCGATCCTCTATGATTGCCATTCCATACGCTTGCGTATCCCTTACCTGTTTGACGGCGTTCTGCCCGATCTGAACATCGGGACCAATGGCGGCACCACCTGTGCGCCGGGGATCGCGGCGGCGGTGCGGGACGCGTGCGCGGCGAGTGGATACAGCACCGTCACCAATGGCCGCTTCAAGGGCGGCTGGACCACGCGCCATTATGGACGGCCTAATGAGGGGCTGCATGCGATCCAGATGGAGCTGGCCCAGAGCACCTATCTCGCTGCCGAGGCCCCGCCGTGGCGTTATGACACCACCCGCGCCGAGCGCCTGCGCGACACCCTGCGCGCCATCCTTGATACCCTGTCCGCATGGAGACCGTGATGACCGATCCCCGCAAGAACACCCGCGATGTCTATCCCCCCACCGGGCCCGACCTGACCGCCAAGAGCTGGCAGACCGAAGCGCCGCTGCGGATGCTGATGAACAACCTGCACCCGGACGTGGCCGAGAACCCGCATGAACTCGTGGTCTATGGCGGCATCGGGCGGGCGGCGCGGACCTGGGCGGATTTCGACTGCATCGTCGAGAGCCTGAAGGATCTGGAGGCGGATGAGACGCTGGTGGTGCAGTCGGGCAAGCCGATCGCCATCGTGAAGACGCATAGCGATGCCCCCCGCGTGCTGATCGCGAATTCCAACCTCGTGCCGCATTGGGCCACCTGGGACCATTTCAGCGAGTTGGATCGCAAGGGGTTGATGATGTATGGCCAGATGACCGCCGGGTCGTGGATCTATATCGGCTCACAGGGCATCGTGCAGGGGACTTACGAGACCTTTGCCGAGGCCGGGCGGCAGCATTACGGCGGCGATCTGACCGGCAAGTGGATCCTGACCGGCGGGCTTGGCGGCATGGGCGGTGCGCAGCCCTTGGCGGCGGTGATGGCCGGGGCCTGCTGTCTGGCGGTGGAGTGCAACCCCGACAGCATCGAGTTTCGCCTGCGCACGCGGTATGTGGACGAACGCGCCGACAGCCTTGATGAGGCGCTGGCGATGATCGAGCGCTGGACGGCGGCGGGTGAAGCGAAATCGGTGGGCCTTCTGGGCAATGCCGCCGACATCTTCCCCGAGATTTACCGGCGCGGCATCCGGCCAGACATGGTCACCGACCAGACGAGCGCGCATGACCCGGTGAACGGCTATCTGCCGCAGGGCTGGAGCATGGCGGAATGGCGTGAGAAGCGCGAGAGAGATCCCAAGGCGGTGGGGCGCGCGGCGCGGGCGAGCATGAAAACCCATGTCGCGGCGATGGTGGACTTCTGGAACGTGGGCGTGCCGACGCTCGATTATGGAAATAATATCAGGCAGGTGGCGCTGGATGAGGGGCTGGAGACTGCCTTTGCCTTTCCCGGCTTCGTGCCGGCCTATATCCGGCCGTTGTTCTGCAAGGGGATTGGCCCGTTCCGGTGGTGCGCGCTGTCGGGCGACCCGGAGGATATCTACAAGACCGACGCCAAGATGAAAGAGCTGTTCCCCGACAACACCAAGCTGCACACCTGGCTCGACATGGCGCGCGAGCGGATCGCCTTTCAGGGATTGCCCGCGCGGATCTGCTGGATCGGGCTGGGTGACCGGCATCGCGCGGGGCTGGCGTTCAACGAGATGGTGGCGAATGGCGAGTTGAAAGCGCCGGTGGTGATCGGGCGCGATCATCTGGACAGCGGGTCGGTCGCGAGCCCCAACCGCGAAACCGAGGCGATGAAGGACGGCTCGGACGCCGTGAGCGACTGGCCATTGCTCAACGCCTTGGTCAACACCGCCTCGGGGGCGACATGGGTCAGCCTGCATCACGGCGGCGGTGTCGGCATGGGGTTTTCGCAGCACGCGGGCGTGGTGATCTGCGCCGATGGCACGCCGGAGGCCGCGCGTCGGCTGGAGCGGGTGCTGTGGAACGATCCGGCAAGCGGCGTCTGGCGGCATGCGGATGCGGGCTATGACGAGGCGCTGGATTGCGCGCGCGCGCATAGGCTGCGGCTGCCGCGTATTCTGGGGTGAGGCGTCGGCTTGGCCGCGTTTGGCCTGAAGCGGACTTTGCCGTTATGCCCCTGCGCGGAATCAAGGGCGAAGCCCGCCGCGCATCGCCATGCCAGAGGCATGCCTTCGGCATGACGCCGCCCCCCGGCACGGCGATTTGGCTGCAACCTGCTCTGCGCTCAGATGTTTTTCGGATTTGGCTGATATAAAGCGCTACAAAACTGCCGTTGGATCGCCGTACCGCGGCCCGTCGATGCGCGGCTCACGGCAACGCCAGCTTCAGGCCACCCTGTTCTCAGAACGCCTTGAAGGTCAGCGTCGTCTCGGTGCGTTCGATCCCGTCGATATCGAGCAGGTTGTCGTTGATGTATTTGCCGATATCGTCGCTTTCGGGGATATAGAGTTTCATCAGCAGGTCGAAGGGGCCGGAAGTCGAATAAAGCTCGGAGTGGATCTCGCGCAGGGCGATGTTTTCGGCCACGCGATAGGACCGGCCCGGCTTGCAGCGGATATTGATGAAGACGCAGCGCATGGTGGCTCCTTGGCGTTGATTTGGGTCTGGCCGGAGTATTTCCGCAACGCGACCGATTGGCAATGACCTCAGGCGCCGGCCGGTGTCAGAAGGGGCCGCAGCAGCGCCAGAGGATGCGCGCGCAGGCTCAGATGCAAGGCGGCGTAATCCTCGACCATCTCTTCGCCGAGGGTCATTTTCGGCAGATGCGCCGCTGGTTCATGGATCGCCTCGCCATCGAGGTCGCGGGCGAAAAGCGGTAGCGGCTCGGGGCTTTGCAGCGCCTTGGCCTGCCAGAGCGCGTCGCGCCGCGTGAGCCCGAGGGCGGCGAAGGCATCGGCCTCGGCCAGACGCGCCAACAGTGCGGGTGCAAGGCCCGCACGCCGCCAGACGTCTTGCGGTCCGGCATAGCCATTGCCGCGCGCCGCCGCGATCCAGTCGGCCTCGTCCCGGGCCACGCCCTTGATCTGGCGAAACCCGAGGCGCAGCGCCAGTCGCCCCTTTCGGTCCGGCTCCAGCGTGTTGTCCCAGAACGAGGCGTTGATGCAGACCGAGCGCACGGTGACGCCATGCTCGCGCGCATCCCGCACGATCTGGGCGGGGGCGTAGAACCCCATCGGCTGGGCATTCAGCAGCGCGCAGGCAAAGACCGCCGGGTGGTGATGCTTGATCCAGGCGCTGGCATAGACCAGGTGGGCGAAGCTGGCGGCGTGGCTTTCGGGAAAGCCGTAGCTGCCGAAGCCCTCGATCTGGCTGAAACAGCGTTCGGCAAATTCCATGTCATAGCCATTGGCGCGCATGCCGCGCAGGAAGCGATTGCTGAACTCGCTGACATTGCCGTGTTTCTTGAAGGTGGCGAGCGAGCGGCGCAGGCGGTCGGCCTCCTCGGGGGTAAACCCCGCGCCGATGATGGCGATCTGCATCGCCTGTTCCTGAAAGAGCGGCACGCCGAGGGTCTTGCCCAGCACCCGACCGAGTTCGTCCGAGGGAAAGCTGACCGCCTCCTCGCCGTTGCGGCGGCGGATGAAGGGATGCACCATGTCGCCCTGAATCGGCCCGGGGCGGATGATCGCCACCTGAATCACCAGATCGTAAAAGCAGCGCGGGCGCATGCGTGGCAGGAAATTCATCTGCGCGCGGCTTTCGACCTGAAAGACGCCCAGACTATCGGCGCGGCTGAGCATCTCGTAAACGGCGGGGTCTTCGGGCGGCAGGGTGGCGAGCGTGTGCGCCTGCCCGCGATGCTGCGTCAGAAGATCGAACGCCTTGCGGATGCAGGTGAGCATGCCAAGCGCCAGCACATCGACCTTGAGGATGCCAAGCGCGTCGATATCGTCCTTGTCCCAGCAGATCACCGTGCGGTCGGCCATGCTGGCGTTCTCAATCGGCACCAGCTCATCGAGCCGTCCCTCGGTGATGATGAAACCGCCGACATGCTGGCTGAGATGGCGGGGAAAGCCGGTGATCTCGCGCACCAGATCGAGGGTGAGGGCAAGGCGCGGCTCGGTCGGATCGAAGCCCAGTTCGCGCAGGCGGATGTCGCTGATCTGGCCGTCGCCACCATGGCCCCAGATCTGTGTGGTCATCGCGCCGAGGATATCCTCGGAAAGGCCCATGGCGCGGCCCACCTCGCGAATCGCGCGCTTGGTGCGGTAATGGATCACCGTGGCGCAGAGCCCGGCGCGGTGCCGTCCGTAGCGTTCATAGATCCACTGGATCACCTCCTCGCGGCGTTCGTGTTCGAAATCGACGTCGATATCGGGCGGCTCGTCGCGCGCCTCGGAGACGAACCGCTCGAACACCATGGCGCCGATTTCGGGCGAGACAGCGGTGACGCCGAGGCAGTAGCAGACCACCGAATTGGCCGCCGATCCGCGCCCCTGACAGAGGATGCCGCGCGAGCGGGCAAAGGCCACCACGTCGCGCACGGTCAGGAAATAGGGCTCGTAGCGCAGTTTGGCGATGAGGCTCAGTTCATGTTCCATCATCGCGCGCACCCGCTCGGGCGCGCCGCTCGGATAGCGCCAGTCGAGCCCTGCCTCGGCCAGCCGTCGCAATCTCTGGCTGGGGGTCTCGTTCTCGGCGACTTCGCTGGGATATTCGTAGCGCAATTCGTCGAGCGAGAAGGTGAGCCCGGCCGCAAGGCTGTCGGCGCGGTCGACCGCGTCCTCGTGACCGGCGAAGAGGCGACGCATCTCGGCCTCCGAGCGCAGGCGCGCTTCGGCATTGGGCAGGGCGTGGCGGCCGAGCCGGTCCACGGTCACGCCCAGCCGGATGGCGCTGAGGACATCGGCAAGGCGGCGGCGCCCGGCGCGGTGCAGGACCGGGGCTGCGGCGGCAAGGGTGGACAGGCCGAGGCGGGTGGCCTGCCGGGTCTGGTGCGCGAACCGTGCCCGGTCGCGCCCGTCATAGTGCGGGCGCAGCAGCATGTGCATGTGATCGCCAAAGCGCGCCGCCAGTTGCGCGGCCTGCGCTTGCCAGTCTCTTGCCCCACCGGGATGCAGCAGCAGGTGCAGGCCAGCCGCCCCCTCCAGCAGATCCGCGAGGTGCAATTCGCAGCCCCCTTTGGCCGCGCGCCGCCGTCCGAGGGTGAGCAGGCGGCAGAGGCTGGCCCAGCCCTGCCGGTCGCGGGGCAGAGCGGTGAGCGTCAGCCCCTCGTGCAGCACCAGCCGGGCGGCGGGAATGAGACGGGGAGTGACGGCCCAGTGCGGGGTGGTGGGCCAGGGCGCGGGCGGGCCGATCATCCCGTTGCGCGCCTCCTGTCTTTGGCGTTCGCTGACCTGCCGGGCAAGCTCGCGCGCGCGGGCATGGGCGCGCACGATGCCCGCGACGGAGTTTTCATCGGCGATGGCCACGCCCGAGAGGCCGAGCGTGGCGGCGCGGTCGATGTACTCCTCGGGATGGGCGGCCCCGGTGAGGAAGGTGAAATTCGAGAGGGCAGAGAGTTCGGCGAAGGGCATGGGGGTGGTTGCGATTCGGGAAGGGGCAGGTGGCATGTAGTATATTCACGCTTTGTTCTTTTTCGAGTCCTCGTGTGGTTGGGGTGGAGTTGGCCTTAAACTGCCATTCGACTTGTGCCCTTCCGCGCGGAATCAAGGTGCCGCAGGCACTGCCGCGCAGCGCCCGACCGCCCCCTCGGGCGGGCGCTTTTGCAACGTATCAAGCCATTGATAACGCTAGAGTGTTTGGCTGGCATAAAGTGCGGTCCACCGAGGCTGCTGCGCCCACCCGGCGGTCGGGCACCGCGCGGCTCATCTCTGAAACCGCCAAGGTCCGCTCCAGGCCATTCACGACACTCCCCCAAACGAAAACCGCGCGGCCCGTGTCGGGGCCGCGCGGCGGGGTCTCATATCTTGGCGCGACGCCCGATCAGGTCAGATCGAAACGGTCGGCCTCCATCACTTTGGTCCAGGCGGCGACGAAATCCTGCACGAATTTCTCCGCGTTGTCGTCCTGGGCATAGACTTCGGCATAGGCCCGCAGGATCGAGTTGGAGCCGAACACCAGATCGACGCGGGTCGCGGTGTGTTTGGTCTCGCCCGACTTGCGGTCAACGATGGTGTAGGTGCCGTTTTCAGCAGGCTTCCACTTGTAGCTCATGTCGGTGAGCGTGGTGAAGAAATCGGTCGAGAGCGCGCCAACCTTGTCGGTGAACACGCCATGCGACGTGCCGCCATAGTTGGTGCCCATGACCCGCATGCCACCGATCAGCGCGGTCATCTCATGCGCCGTGAGGCCCATCAGTTGCGTGCGGTCGAGCAGCATTTCCTCGGGGCTGACGACATAGTCCTTCTTCGCCCAGTTGCGGAAGCCATCGGCCAGCGGCTCCAGGACGTCGAAGGATGCGGCATCGGTCATCTCGTCCGTGGCGTCGCCACGACCGGGATGGAACGGCACCTCGACATCGAACCCGGCGGCCTTGGCGGCCTGCTCGACACCGACATTCCCGGCCAGCACGATCACGTCGGCGAGGCTCGCGCCGCTGTCCTTGGCGATCGGCTCCAGCACGCCCAGAACACGGGCCAGACGGTCGGGCTCGTTGCCCTCCCAGTCCTTTTGCGGAGCAAGGCGGATGCGCGCACCATTGGCACCGCCGCGCATGTCCGAGCCGCGATAGGTGCGGGCGCTGTCCCATGCGGTGTTGACCATGTCCGACAGGCTCAGCCCGCTCTCGGCGATCTTGGCCTTGACGGCGGCGACGTCGTAGTCGGTCGCGCCTGCCGGGATCGGATCCTGCCAGATCAGATCTTCCTGCGGCACTTCCGGCCCGATGTAACGCGCCTTGGGGCCCATGTCGCGATGCGTGAGCTTGAACCACGCCTTGGCGAAGGCTTCATCGAGCAGTTCGGGATTCTTGTAGAACTTCTCGGAAATCTCGCGATAGACCGGGTCCATCTTCATGGCCATGTCGGCATCCGTCATGATCGGGTTGTAGCGGATCGAGGGGTCCTCGACATCGACCGGGCGGTCTTCTTCCTTGATGTCGACCGGCTCCCACTGCCATGCGCCTGCGGGGCTTTTCTTGAGCTCCCACTCGTGGTTCAGCAGCATGTGGAAATAGCCGTTGTCCCACTGCGTCGGCTGCGTGGTCCACGCGCCTTCGATGCCGGAGGTCACGGCGTCACGGCCCACGCCGCGCTTGGTGTGGTTGTTCCAGCCAAGGCCCTGCTCTTCGACATCCGCCGCCTCGGGCTCTGCCCCGAGCAGCGCGGCGTCGCCATTGCCGTGACATTTGCCGACGGTGTGGCCGCCTGCGGTGAGTGCGACGGTTTCCTCGTCGTTCATCGCCATGCGGGCAAAGGTTTCGCGGACCTGCTGAGCGGTCTTGAGCGGGTCGGGCTGACCGTTGACGCCTTCGGGATTGACGTAGATGAGACCCATCTGCACGGCGGCCAGCGGGTTTTCCATCGTGTCGGGCTTGCCCACATCGCCGTAGCGGTTATCGGACGGCGCGAGCCATTCCTTCTCGGCGCCCCAGTAGGTGTCTTTCTCGGGGTGCCAGATATCGGCGCGGCCAAAGGCGAAGCCGTAGGTCTTGAGGCCCATCGATTCGTAGGCCACGGTGCCCGCGAGGATCATCAGGTCGGCCCAGCTCAGGCGGTTGCCGTATTTCTTCTTGACCGGCCACAGCAGGCGGCGGGCCTTGTCGAGATTGGTGTTGTCGGGCCAGCTGTTGAGCGGGGCAAAACGGTGGTTGCCGGTGCCGCCACCACCACGCCCGTCGGCAAGGCGGTAGGTGCCCGCCGCGTGCCAGGACATGCGGATCATCAGGCCACCATAGTGACCCCAATCGGCGGGCCACCAATCCTGGCTGTCGGTCATCAGCGCGGTGACATCGGCCTTGACCGCATCGAAGTCGAGTTTCTTGACCTCTTCGGCATAGTCGAAGTCCGGCCCCATCGGGTTGGTCTTGCTGTCATGCTGATGCAGGATGTCGAGATTGAGCGCATTGGGCCACCAGCTGGTGACGCTCGTGCCGCTCTCGGTCAGCCCGCCATGCATGACGGGGCATTTGCCCATATCGTTGCCGTCCATCTTGTCCTCCAATTCAGGTTGGGTCTGCTGTATTCGCTGCTGCGGTGCAGGCGTATGCCACGTCATATCCGCAGGATGTAGAATCGTTCTAACAAATCCGCGACATTAGGGGAAGTTGCGTTTGCTGATTAAAGCGATAGGTTTTTGTTATTGATATGTCACAGCCGATTCAGCAAGTCGCGCGTTGGCCAGGCATCGACCGGCAGGCCTAGCTTGTCCTGCATCTCGCGCACCGCAGCACGTGTATTGGCCCCCAGAATACCGTCCACCCCGCCGACATCATAGCCGCGCGCCTTGAGCTTGCGTTGCAGCGCCTTCATCTCTTCGCCCGAGAGCCCCAGCGCGGGGTTGCCGGCGTCAAAGACCGGCGCGCCCTCCAGCCGGTTGGCGAAATAGGCGGCGGTCAGCACGTAGGTAAAACTTTGATTCCATTCGAAATAGACGCGAAAATTGGGATAAGCGAGAAAGGCCGGCCCGCCCTTGCCCTGCGGCAGGATCACGCTGGCGGGCAGGTCTGCGATCTCGCCATGACGGGGGCGCACGCCGATAGCAGCCCAGTCGGTGCCGTCCTTCGTCACCTCCAGCCCCGATTGCGCCCAGTCGAAGCCCTGCGGCAGCGTCACCTCCTGCAACCACGGCTCATCCGCGCGCCAGCCCAGCCCGGCCAGCATCGACGCCCCTGACAAGAGCGCATCGGGGGCCGAGGATTTCAGCCGCACATGTCCGTCGGCGTCGCCATCGGTGCCATGCTCGAGAATGTCCTCCGGCAGCATTTGCACCATGCCGATTTCCCCGGCCCAGGCGCCGGTGGTGCGGGCGGGGTCGAAATCGCCCCGCGAGAAAAGCTCAATCGCGGCGAAGATCTGGGGGCGGAAAATCTCGGGGCGGCGGCAGTCATGCGCCAATGTGACGAGCGCGTCGCGGGTGTTGAAATCGCCCTGCACCGCGCCGTAATCGGTCTCGAAGGCCCAGAAGGCCAAGAGCACGCCCCGGCTGATGCCATAATCACGCTCGATCCGGTCAAAGGTGCTGTCATGACGCTCGGCCATCTGCCGCCCGCGGTTGAGGCGGTTGGCGCTGATCAGGCGGCGGGCGAACTCGGTGAAGGGCAGTTGGAACACGCCCTGCCGCCGGTCGGCGCGCAGCACGGCGGGGTCTTGCCGGACACCGGCAAAGAACCGCTGCACCGTCGCCGCATTATACCCGCGCGCTTGTGCCTCGGCGCGCAAATCCGCGACGAAGGCGTTGAAATTGCCGCCGCAGGCTGCTGCTGCCCCGCCCGCTGTCAACGCCCAGAACGCCGCCGCCGTCATCATCCGCCGCATGTCACACCTCACAGTTTTCAAACGCGGCGATGAAACAGGATCACCTGCGCGACCGCAACCGCGAAAACCGGCTATCCGCTCAACAAGTCTTGCAGCGCAAAGGCCATGACCCGGGCCGATTGCAGCATGTCCTCGACGCCCACGTATTCATCCGGCTTATGCGCCAGATCGAGGATACCGGGGCCGTAGGCGATGCAGTTTTTCAGCCGCCCGATGCGGTCGATATGTTTCTGGTCATAAGTGCCGGGGCTGACCACGTAATCAGCCGCGTGGCCGAACACCTCCGCCACCGCCCGCGCCACGGCTGCGACCACCGGCGCGTCACGTTCCGTCATGGTGGGCAGGACGCGGTGCAATTCGCGGATCGTGTAGTCAAAGCCGGGCCGCCCATCGCGCACGGCCTCGAGCACGGCGCGCACTTCCGCCTCGACCGCGCCGATATCCTCTTCGATCAGGAACCGCCGGTCGATCACCATGCGGCAGCGGTCGGGCACGCATGGGCTTGGCAGGCCGGTGTAATCCTCGTCCTGTTCCGGCTCGCCGCCATGGATGGAGTTGATGTTGAGCGTCGATTGCCGCGCGCCCTCGGGCACCACCGGCATCTCGGTGCGCCGCGCGGCGAGCGCGGGGAAAAGCTGCGCCTCCATCGCCTCGATCACCGCCCCCATGTGGCGGATCGCGCAATCGCCGAGGAAGGGCATGGAGCCATGGGCGATCTCGCCATGGGTCTCGATCTCGGCCCACCAGACGCCGCGATGGCCCAGACAGATGCGATCCTTGCCCAGGGGTTCGGGGATGATGACATGATCGACGCGCTCGGGGCTGAAATAGCCGCGCTCAGCCAGGTAGGCCACACCGCCAAAGCCGCCCGATTCCTCATCCGCCGTGCCGCTGATTTCAATCGCTCCGGCATAGTCCGGGCAGGTGGCGATAAAGGCCTCTGTGGCGACGATGCTGGCGGCGAGCCCGCCCTTCATGTCGCAGGAGCCGCGCCCGTAGATCTTGCCGTCGCGCAATTCACCGCCAAAGGGGTCCATGGTCCAGCCATGGCCCACCTCGACCACGTCGATATGGCTGTTGAAATGCACGCAAGCGCCGGGGCGGGTGCCCTTGCGCCGCGCGACGATATTCCAGCGCGGATGCCGGTCGCTGTCCCCGGGTGCGCCATGGGCGCGGATCATTTCGGTTGCGAACCCTGCACTCGTTAGCCGTCGGTCGAGATAGTCGCAGATTTCGCGATAGTTCACGCCCGGCGGATTCAGCGTCGGGATGCGGATCAGGTCCTGCGTCAGCGCCACCAGATCCGCCTCACGCGCCGCGATCTCTTGGGTCAGCCGGTCCTTGAGCGTCATCGTCTCACCCCCGTCCGGCAGCTAGAGCAGCGTATGGAATGACCATGACAGGCAGTTTCTTTATGGCAAAAATACTCATGTTCCAGCGCCCTCAATCCAGCCCCGGCGCGCGCCGCAACAGCGCCTCGGCCTGCCGCACCATGGCCTCGATGATCTCGACCACCGGCGGGCGGTCGTGGATCAGGCCTGTCGCCTCGCCAACGAATGTATTGGCGCGGGCCGGGTCGCCCTCGGTCCAGCCAGTCGCCCAATCGGCCTGTGCGCGGTGGTCGGCGCGCAAGGCATCCGGATCATCGTGCCAGCGGTCCGTGATCGGGTTGCGCAGCACCCGTGCGGTGTAGCGGTCGGGCCAGCGCAACCCCCGCGCGGCGTCCATCACGGTGGAACGGAGGGTCTGATCCCCGCTGGCGGCAATCGCGGCGTCGGTCATCGCCTCGCTCACCTGTGCCTCTTCCGAGGCCCAGAGCCGCGAGCCGATGAGCACGCCATCGGCTCCCAGCATGAGGGCGGCCGCCAACCCGCGCCCGTCGGCGATGCCGCCCGCCGCGAGCAGCAGCACCTCGGGCGCGTGGCCCGCCAGCCAGTCGGCCACCTCGGGCACCAGCGTGATCGTGCCGCGCCGCTCGCCATGGCCGCCGGCCTCGGACCCTTGCGCGACGATCACCCGCGCGCCGCAGTCCGCCGCGTGCTGCGCGTCGCGCAGGGTCTGCACCTGTGCCATGAGCGGCACGCCCGCCTCTGCAATGCGGGGCGCGAAGGGGGCCGGGTCGCCGAAGGACAGGCACAATGCCGCCGGGTTACGCGCGAGAACCTGATCGAGCACATCGGGGTTCTCGGCCATCTTCCAGGTGATGAAACCGCAGCCGACGCGCGCATTCCCGGCCTCGGCAAAGGCCCCGTCCAGCCACTCGGCATTGCCGTAGCCGCCGCCGATCAGGCCCAGCCCACCAGCATGGCTGACGGCCGCCGCGAGCCGCCCATGGGCGGCAAAGGCCATGGGCGCCGAGACAATCGGATGGGTCAGGTCAAAGGCATCGGTAAGACGGGTGCGCATGGGCGCAGTATGCGCGCGGGGCCACGCTCAGGACAAGAGGTCAGCGACGATCCCCGGCAATTCGGCGAAATCGTCGAAGGCGCGGTCATGGGTGATGTCCGCGACCGGGCCCTTGCGGTAGCCTTGGGTATAGAGGGCAAAGGGCAGGCCTGCGCGCGCCGCCGTTTCGGCGTCGACCTCGCTATCGCCGACATAGACCACGTCGCGCGCGCCAAGCCCCGCCACCGCCGCGTGCAGCGGGGCCGGGTCGGGTTTGCGCACGGTCAGGCTGTCGCCGCCGATCACCACCGGAAAATGCGCGTCGAGCCCGAGATGCGCGAGCACCGCGCGGGCAGGCATGACGGGCTTGTTGGTGCAAAGGCCGAGCGCGTAGGGGGTGGCGGTGAGCGTCGTCAGCGCGTCAGCGACACCGGGATAGACTTGCGTCAGCGTGACCGCCGTCTCGTAGAGATCGATGAATTCCGCGATCAGCTGTGCGCGCAGGGCCGCATCCCCGGCCCGGTCGCGGGCGCGCAGGCAGCAGGTGATGAAATGCGGCACGCCGCTGCCGATGAAGCTGCGGGTCTCTGCCGGTGTGAAAGGCGCAAAGCCGTGCCGCTCCATCAGGGTGTTGGCAGCGGCGTGAATGTCGGGCGCGCTGTCGATCAGCGTGCCGTCGAGGTCGAAAATGACCGCGCGGGTCAGGCCCCGGTTCATGCCATCGCGCCGGTCGCCGCCTCTGCCGCGTGGCGGATGCTGCGGATGTTCTCACCGTAAACGCCGGGGTTGTCGACGCTGCCGCCCTTGAACACCGCAGAGCCTGCGACCAGCACATCGGCCCCGGCGGCGGCCATCAGGGGGGCTGTCTCGGGCGTGATGCCGCCGTCGATCTCGATATGGATGGGGCGGTCGCCGATCATCGCGCGCAGGCGTTTGACCTTGTCGATCTGGCTGTGGATGAATTTCTGCCCGCCGAAGCCGGGGTTCACGGTCATAACACAGACTAGGTCGATCATGTCGAGCAGGTTCTCCACCCCGTCGAGACCGGTGCCCGGATTGAGCGCCAGCCCCGCCTTGCAACCAGCGCCACGAATGGCCTGCAATGTGCGGTGGGTATGCGGCCCCGCTTCCATATGCGCGGTCAGCACGTCGGCCCCGGCCTGCGCGAAGGCGTCGATATAGGGGTCGACCGGTGCGATCATCAGATGCACGTCCATCACCGTCTTGATATGCGGGCGGATGGCGGCGCAGAGCGGCGGGCCGAAGGTGAGGTTGGGCACAAAATGCCCGTCCATCACGTCGACATGCACCCAGTCGCAGCCCTGATCCTCGATGGCCCGGATCTCGGCCCCGAAATTGGCGAAATCCGCCGAGAGGATCGACGGTGCGATCTTGATGGAACGGGTGAAGGTCATGGCGTGGCTCCTCTCAGGGCTGGATGAGGGGGAAATGCGCGCTCGGGCAGGGAAGGTCAAGAGCGGCCCGGTTGCCGTGTCGTTTTATCGGTCACCCTCCGGCTTGACCGGAGGGTGTCTCGAGCCCTCCGGAGATCCCTGGGTCAAGCCCGAGGAAGACGGAGCATGCGATTGATCCCTCTCGCCTTTCATGCCACCGTCGCCGGGCGAGGGACGAGGGAGGAGAGCAGCATGCAGGGCCAGATGATGCACCGTGATCTGCGGATCATCGACATACTGACCCATGCCGCCGAGGCGCATGGCGATCAGGGTATCGTGTCGGCGCGGGTCGAGGGGGACATTCACCGGCAAAGCTACGTCGAGACGCTGGCGCGCGTGGCGCGGCTGGCGCATGCGCTGGAGGGGCTGGGCGTCGGCCGGGGCGACCGGGTCGGGACGCTGGCGTGGAATGGCTATCGGCATTTCGAGCTATATTACGGTGTCGCGGGGATGGGGGCGGTCTGTCACACGATCAATCCGCGCCTGTCGCAGGAACAACTGCTCTATATCATCCAGCATGCGGGCGACCGGGTGCTGTTTCTCGACCTGACCTTCGTGCCGCTGGTCGAGGCGCTGGTGCCCGATTTGCCCGACGGGCTGCGGTTCGTGCTGATGACCGACCGCGGGCATATGCTCGAGACGGTGCTAGATGCGCTCTGCTACGAGGAGTTGCTGGAGGGCCAGCTCGAGAGCTACGATTGGCCGGAGTTTCCCGAGGAGACCGCGTCGGGCCTGTGTTACACCTCGGGCACGACCGGCAATCCCAAGGGCGCGCTTTATTCGCATCGCTCGACGCTGCTGCACGCGATGCAGGTGCCGATCTGTCAGACCAGTAGTTTTCGCGCCGGGCAGCGCATCCTGCCGGTGGTGCCGCTCTTTCATGTCAACGCCTGGGGCCTGCCCTATACGGCGCCGCTGACCGGCATGACGCTGGTCATGCCGGGGCCGAACCTGGACGGGCCGAGCCTCTTTCGGCTGATGGAGGCGGAGCGGGTCTGGTCGGCCTGGGGCGTGCCAACGGTCTGGGCCGGGCTGCTGGAAGAGATCCGGGCGCAGGACCGGGTGCCGGAGGGGTTTGGTGATCTGGTGGTCGGCGGGTCCGCCGCGCCGAAAGTCATGATCGAGGCCTACGAGGCGCGCGGCGTGAACGTGGCGCAAGCCTGGGGCATGACCGAGATGAGCCCGATCGGCACGCATGGTATCCTGCCCGCCACGCTGGAGGGCGCGCCTGAGCCTGAGCGCATCGCGGCCAAATGCTGCGCCGGGCGGCGGCTGTTCGGGGTGGAGTTCAAGATCGTGGATGATGAGGGCCGCCGGATGCCGCATGACGGAGAAGCGAGCGGAGAGCTTTACGTGCGGGGCAATACGGTGATCAGCGGCTATTTCGAGAATGCCAAGGCGACGGCGGCGGCAATGGATGGCGAAGGGTGGTTCGCAACCGGCGATGTTGCCTCGGTCAGCCCCGAGGGACAGTTGATCATTCGCGACCGCGCCAAGGACCTGGTGAAGTCGGGTGGCGAGTGGATCAGCTCGATTGACCTGGAAAATGCCGCCCTGTCGCATCCCGCCATTGCCGCCTGTGCGGTGATTGCCGTGCCGCATCCGAAATGGGACGAGCGCCCGGTTTTGGTGGCGGTGGCGGCGGGTGAGGTGCTGCCCGATCTGGCCGAGGTGCGGGCGTATATGGCGGTTCATTTCGCGGATTGGCAATTGCCTGACGACCTGCTGTGGGTCGAGGCGCTACCGCTGACGGCGACGGGCAAGGTGTCGAAGCTTACGCTGCGCGAGCAGTTTTCCGATTACGTGCATCCCGATCTGCGCGAGGCGGGGGCATGAGCGAGGCGTTGGACACGGCCCGCGTCGCAGACTGGCTGGCCGGGCATCTGCCGGGCTTTGACGGGCCGGTTGAGGCCGAGAAATTCAGCGGCGGTCAGTCGAACCCGACTTATTTGCTGAAAACGCCTGCGTGCAATTACGTGCTGCGCCGCAAGCCGCCCGGGGTGCTGCTCAAATCCGCCCATGCCGTGGAGCGCGAGTTTCGTGTGCAGCGCGCGCTGGCGGGCACGGATGTGCCGGTCGCGCGGATGCATGTGCTGTGCGAGGATGAGGAGGTCATCGGATCGCCCTTCTACATCATGGACGCGGTGTCGGGCCGGACCTTTGATGCGCCATCGCTGCCGGGGCTGGAGCCTGCCGAGCGCCATGCCGTGATCGACGAGATGAACAAGGTTCTGGCCGCGATCCATGACGTCGATCTGGAGGCGACGGGGCTGACAGATTACGGCCCCTCGGGCAATTACTATCGCCGTCAGATCGACCGCTGGACGGCGCAGTATCACGCCACCGCCACCGAGGACCTGCCGGAGATGGAGGCGCTGATCGTCTGGCTGGATGACCGTGTGCCGCCGGAGGACGGGCAACGCTGTCTGGTGCATGGCGATTACCGGCTCGACAACCTGCTGTTCGCACCGGAGGGCACGCAGTGTGTTGCCGTTCTTGATTGGGAATTGTCGACCATCGGCCACCCCTATGCCGATCTCGCCGCTGTCATCATGCAATGGTCGATGCCCGCCACGACCGAGGGGCGCGGGCTGGCGGGGGTGGATCGCGCCGCCCTTGGCCTGTGGTCGGATGCCGATTTCATCGCGGGCTATTGCGCGCGGCGGGGGTTGGCACCCATCGAGGGGTTCAACTTTTACCTCGCCTTCACCTATTTCCGCATGGCGGCGATCCTGCAGGGGGTGAAGAAACGCGCAATGGACGGCAACGCCTCGGACCCTGCGCGCGGTTTGGCACTTGGCCAATACGTGCCGGAGTTTGCGAGCGCGGGGCTGCGGGCCGCAAAGGACGAGACATGAGCGACAAGATCGACCCCAACCTGCTGGAGGCGCCGTCGGCGCTGCAAACCCATCTGGGCTATCGCCTGACCGAATGGATGGAGGATTTCGCGCGCGTGGAATTGCCGTTGACGCCTGTGCTGATGAACCGGCAGGGGCTGCCGCATGGCGGGATGCATGCGACGCTTCTGGATACGGCCATGGGCTTTGCGGGGTGCTATACCGGCGATCCGGAGCGGGCGCAGATGGCGCTCACGCTCTCGCTCACCGTCAATTACCTCGGGCAGGCGCGCGGCGAGGTTCTGATTGCCGAGGCCCGGCGCACCGGCGGCGGCAAGAGCACCTATTTCGCGGAAGGTGAGGTGCGCGACGAGACCGGCGCGTTGATTGCGACGGGTAGCGGCGTGTTCCGGTATCGGCGGAGTTGAAATTCAGATATTCTGAATTTTTGTAAAGAAATTTGCGATTGATTTAATCGGATGCGCCTCGCAAGCTGCGTGCCTGAGATTTACCGCGATCCCGCGCTGTGCGGTGGAGGGCGGCGGATGACAAAGGACAAGCATGATACTCGAGACGCGCAACTTCATCGCAGGCCAATGGCAGGCCGGTGCCGCCACCGTGGAAAACCGCAACCCGTCGGATCTGAGCGACGTGATCGGCCACTATGCGCAGGCCGATGCGGCGCAGCTTGACGCGGCTCTTGACGCGGCGCGCACGGCGCAAGTGGCATGGGGTGCCACCGGCCCGCAGAAGCGCCACGATGTGCTGATGGCGATCGGCACCGAGTTGATGGCGCGTGCCGAGGAGATCGGGACAATGATCGCCCGCGAAGAGGGCAAGCCGCTGGCCGAGGGCAAGGGCGAGACCTATCGCGCCGGGCAGTTCTTTACCTATTTCGCCGCCGAGGCGCTGCGCCAACTGGGTGAGACCGCCGACAGCGTGCGCCCGGATATCGAGATTGACGTGCGCCGCGAACCGGTGGGTGTGGTGGCCATCATCAGCCCGTGGAATTTTCCTATCGCCACGCCCGCGTGGAAGATCGCGCCGGCGCTCGCCTTTGGCAACGCGGTGATCTGGAAGCCCGCCAACCAGACGCCGGCGAGCGCCGTTGCGCTGACCGAGATCATAGCAAAGCAGGACCTGCCCGAGGGCCTCTTCAACCTCGTGATGGGGCCGGGGCGCGATGTGGGGCAGCGTCTGGTCGAGAGCCCGGCCGTGGACGCGATCAGCTTTACCGGCTCGGTCCCCGTGGGGCGCGGCATCGCGGCGGCGGCGATGGTCAACATGACCAAGATCCAGATGGAGATGGGTTCCAAGAACCCGATGGTGATCTGCGACGATTGCGATCTCGATCTGGCGGTGGCCCATGCCGTGGGTGCGGCGTTTGGCGGGACCGGGCAGAAATGCACCGCCGCCTCGCGGCTGATCGTGCAGGAGGGCATCCATGACGCCTTTGTCGAAAAGCTGGTCGCGGCCACGCAGGCGCTCAAGGTCGGTCACGCGCTGGAAGAGGGCACGCAGATCGGGCCGGTGGTGAGCGAGGGGCAGTTGAGCGGCAATCTCGATTACATCAAGCTGGGCCAATCAGAGGGTGCGGAGCTCCTTTGCGGCGGCACGCGGCTGGAGCGGGCGACCGACGGCTATTACATGGCCCCCGCCGTGTTCGCGGGCACCCACAACGCCATGCGCATCAACCGCGAGGAGATGTTCGCCCCCGTTACCTGCATCCTCAAGGCGGGCAGCTATACGCAAGCGCTGCACATGGCCAACGATACCGAATTCGGCCTGACGGCGGGGATCATGACGCGCGATCTCGCCCGCGCCACGCATTTCCGCCGCAACGCGCGGGCGGGCTGCGTGATGGTCAACCTGCCCACCGCAGGCACCGATTACCATGTCCCCTTCGGCGGGCGCGGCGCATCGAGCTACGGCCCCCGCGAACAGGGCCGCTACGCCGAGGAATTCTACACCACGGTCAAGACTTCCTACATCTTCTCGGGGGTCCCCGCATCACGAAAAACCGCATCGACGCCCTGCAATATGCCAACTGGTCGGAGGATATCTTCCGGCAGATGCGCGCGGGCAATGTCGATGCGGTGCATGTGACGATCACCTATCACGAAACGTTCCGCGAGACGGTGCTGAATATCGAGGCGTGGAATCGCTGGTTCGAACGCTTCCCCGACCTGATCTTTCAGGGCTTCACCGCCGAAGACGTGGCGCTTGCACGGCAGACCGGGCGCACGGCGATCTTTTTCGGGTCGCAGAACCCGAGTTGCATGGAAGACGATATCGGTCTTGTCGAGGTGCTGCACCGCTTGGGGCTGCGCTTCATGCAACTGACCTATAACAACCAATCCCTGTTGGCGACGGGCTGCTACGAGGCCGAGGATACCGGCCTCACGCGCATGGGCCGCGAGGTGGTGGCCGAGATGAACCGCGTCGGCCTCGTGGTCGATATGAGCCATTCCGGCGACCGTTCCACGCTGGAGGCGATCGAGCATTCGACGCGCCCCATCGCGATTACCCATGCCAATCCGGCAAGCTGGCACCCCGCCCGGCGCAACAAGTCCGACCGGGTGTTGCAGGCTTTGTCGGAAAGTGGCGGGATGCTGGGCTTTTCGCTTTATCCGCATCACCTGAGGGGTGGTGGCGACTGCACGCTCACGGAATTCTGCGAGATGGTCGCGCGCACCGCCGAGCGGATGGGTGTCGACCGGCTCGGCATCGGCTCGGATCTTTGTCAGGATCAGCCCGACAGCGTGGTCGAGTGGATGCGGTCGGGGCGCTGGACGAAAACGGTCGATTTCGGCGAGGGCAGTGCCGATGCACCCGGCTTTCCGCCGATGCCCGACTGGTTCCGAGACAACCGCGATTTCGACAATATCGCGCAGGGTTTGCGCGCCACCGGCATGTGCCATGCCGAGGTGGCGGGGATCATGGGGGGTAACTGGGCACGGTTCTTTGCCGAGAGTTTCGGCAGCGTCGCGCCCCGCTACAAGGAGGCCGCGCAGTGAGCTGCGAGAGCCGGAACCCCATGCCGCATGCGGCGGCGTTCCGGCGGCAGCCCGCAGAGGTCATGCGCCTCGACCGGATGGGCTGCAGCCACCCCACAAGGCTGTCGTTCCTGCGGCAATTGCTGCACCGGATCGAGGCCGAGGGCTGGGTGTTCGATCGCCCGGTCTGGGACATGGATGCGCATGGCGTGGGGCGGGCGGTCTACCGGATGCGCTTTGACGGCGGCAGCCTGAGCCTCGTGGCCTTTGCCCATGACCTGCCCGCCGATCAACGCTCGGACCGGGTGATCGCGACGGCGTGGGACGCGACCTTTGCGCTCTTCGATGGCACGCCGGATGCCGCTGATCTGGATCGGTTGCAGGCCAATGTGCCGCTGCAGGAGGCCGGGCGCGTCAGCCCGCGCGAGCTGTCGCTCAGCCGGGCCAACCGTTCGGTTCGGCTCTTCGATCACGTGGTCGAGCGGTTGGCGGCAGGGCAGCAGCCGGATGCGCAGATGCTGCGCGAAACCGGGTATCTGATGCGGACCACGGCCGTCTACGGCTCGGGCAAGTTCGGGGCGGCGGATCGCGCAATGATTGCCGGGCGGCCTGCTCTGAGTGCGCCGTTTCAGGCCGAGATGCTGTCGGTCTGGCTCACGCGGGCCTTTACCGTCGATCTGGTCGAGCATCTGGCGCGCGCCCGGGGTGGTGCCGCTGCGGTGCCGCTGCGCGAAG
The DNA here is from genome assembly GCF_900109855.1 of Roseovarius tolerans. Classification (GTDB taxonomy): domain Bacteria; phylum Pseudomonadota; class Alphaproteobacteria; order Rhodobacterales; family Rhodobacteraceae; genus Roseovarius; species Roseovarius tolerans. Next base: position 145,174 of record NZ_FOBO01000006.1, read on the forward strand.
ATCTGCGCCGGGGTCTTGGCGTGGGCAATTCCACCGGCCTTGGCATGGCGCCGTTTCTGGTGCGGCATCCGGTGCTGCTGAATAACTGGATGATGGCGCGCGAAGAGGCTTTGGCGCGCGTGCGGGCACAAGCGTCGGCGGATGAGATGACCCTGGCGGGCTTTCGCGCGACGCTGGCGGCGGCGGTGCAGAACGCCACCGACTGGCAGAGCGCGCATCCCATTCAGCAGTCCAAGCTGGGCGACCTGCGCGACGGTCTGGCAAGGCTGGAACAGTTCGTGGCCGAGGGCTGGGATGCGAGCGCGCCGCAGCCCTGGGATGCGCTCTGGCACTGGGGGCAGAAGCATCTGCCGCTCGAGGCGCAGGAGGCGCTGCTGGCCGCGATGCTGGAGCCGCATGGCGACCTGATCGACGGGTTGGGCCAATGCATGCAGGCCGATGAAGAGGCGCATTTCGGCATTGACGGCGCGATGCGCGTGGCAGAGTTGCGCGCCATCCTGCAAGCGCAGTACGACTGGGCCATCCACACCGATTACAGCGACCCCGCCCATTGTGCGCGGTTCTGGTATATCTCCGAGGAAAAGCTGGAGCCGCGCCTTGGTGAGCGGTTTGAGGAGGAGGGTGCAAGCCGCGAGTTGCCGCTCGATACCGGGCGGCAGGCGGCGGCGCTGTGGCAGGTCTTGCAAGAGGAGGACGGCGATGCCCCGCTGGCGCGGTTCCTGCTGGCGCATCCCGAGCATCGCCTGATGTTGCGCCGCGTGCAGACCACGGCGCGGCATCCGTTCGCGGAAATACGTGACAACCTGATCGACGCGGAGATGCTGCCCATCGACCTTCTGCGCTGCAAGCTGGCGTTTTTCGGGGCGACGCGGTTCGATCCGCGCTCGGATCGGTGGGTGCGGATCAGCCTGTTTCAGGGCGCGCCCTATCCCGATGACCTGAACCCGGGGGATGCGCCGTGATGATGTCGCCCAACGATCCGACACGCTCTGCCTCGGCCCCTGTCGCACAGGACGGTGCGCGCGTCTGCCTGTCGCTGTCGGAAATCAACGCGCTGTGCTTCAAGGCGGCGCGCGGCTCTGGCCTGACTTGGGGCGAGGCCGAAGAGGCGGGTTGGGCGGCAGCGTGGCTGACGCGCGCGGGATTGGCAGGGCCCTCAATCCTGCTGAGCTGGCTTCGAGACTGTCCCACCTTAGCCCGCCCCGTTCCTGCGGTCGGCCATTGGCAGGCCATGACCGGCCCGCTTTGCCCGCTGCGCACGGGTATTGCCCTTGCCGATCACGCGGGGCTGCCCGAGGGGCCGGGTGAGGACGGCCTGCAGATCGACAGCGTCGCGCATCCGCGCCTCATCCTGCCCTTCGTGGCGCGGGCGGCGACAAGGCTTGACCTTCCGCTCCGGATCGGTTGGGTTGGCGCAGAACTCACGCTGGATACGGCTGCGAACGGGCCGATCACGGTGTCACTTGGGGAAGACGCGGGCGCGCCCGTCGATCTGTGGATCGCAGTCATGGCGCGACCGGAGCCGAATGAGCAACAGACAGATTGTGCGGTGTCGGCCAAGGGCATCGCCTTTGCCGACTGGCAGGCGCTCGATGCTTTGGCATTGCGCGTTACCGTTCCACCCTCGGCCGGGTCGCGTGCCGGTGCCGGGGCTGCGGGGGATGACAACGATTGACCCGCGATCAGACGACCTACCATGAAAAAGACCACTCAACTGGGAGAAAGACCATGAAGAAACTGACACTTGCACTGGCCTTCGGCGCGCTGACCGCGCCCGCGATGGCGCATGCCGAATGCGGCGAAGTCTCTGTCGCCGAGATGAACTGGGCGTCGGGCTCGATCATCTCGAAGATCACCGAATTCCTGATGGAGCAGGGCTATGGCTGCGACGTGACGCTGGTGCCGTCGGCCACCACGACCGCGATCACTTCGCTGGCCGAGAACAACGAGCCGGACGTCGTGCCCGAGCTTTGGGTCAACTCGGCCCCCGCCTATTTCAAGCTGGAAGAAGAGGGCAAGGTGGTCAAGGCTGCCGATGTGTTCTCGGAAGGCGGCAGCGAGAACTGGTGGGTGCCCGACTACCTCGTGGAAGAGCATCCCGAACTGGCCACCATCGAGGGCGTGTTGGCCAATCCCGAACTGGTCGGCGGTCGCTTCCATAACTGCCCCGACGGCTGGGGCTGCCGGATTGCCAATGACAACCTCGTCAAGGCGTTCGACTTCGAGGGCCACGGTATCGAGGTGTTCAATCACGGCTCGGGTGACACGCTGCCTGCCGCGATGGCATCGGCCTACGAGAACAAGGAACCGTGGTTCGGCTACTATTGGGGCCCGACCGCCGTGCTGGGCCGCTACAACATGGTGGCCGTGGACATGGGGCCGCACAAGCCCGAGGTGCACGCCTGCAACCAGACACAGGATTGCGACAACCCCGGAAAATCCGCCTATCCGGCGGCACCGGTGCTGACCGTCGTCACCTCGGATTTCGCCGAGCGGAACCCCGAAGTGTTCGAGTTGGTGAGCAACATCTCCTTCGGGACGCAGGAGCTGAGCAACCTGCTGGCATGGCAGGCGGATAACAGCGCCTCGGCAGAAGAGGCCGCCGTCTACTTCCTGACGCAGAACAGCGACACCTGGAAGTCCTGGGTGAATGACGCCGCTGCCGAAAAACTGAGCGGCATCATCAAGTAAACGACGCCTTCGGGCGGGGCCGTGCGACATGCGCGGCCCCGTTTGCCCAATAAGCACGACAAGGCCCGCAAAAGGGCCTGCGCAGGGAGAGCCGACATGGCGACATATGATTTCATCTTCAACGGGCTCGGCCTGCGGGAGTGGTGCGACAAGGATGCGACCACCGGCCCGATGAGCATGGCAGACCTGCTCGCCCAGGGCTCGGGCGGCGGTGAGGGCACCCCCATCTGGGAGTTGCCTTTTCCCTCTCTCGATGCGCTGAACGAGGCGTGCCCGGCGATTGCCCGGACCCGCGATCTGACAAAGGGGGTCGAAACCAGCTTTCTCGACATCAAGGACACGCTCAAGATCGTGCTCGATCCGATCACCCAACCGCTGAGCTGGTTTCTGGAGGGCGCGCTCTACGCCTTTCAGAACACGCCGTGGTTCATCATGATCCCGATCCTGCTGGCGGTCGTCTATTTTGCCTCGAAATCCATGAAGCTGGTGGGATTTGTCGCCTTCTCGATCCTGTTTCTGGCCTTCATCGACCATTACAACTTCGCCATGCAGACGCTGGCGATCATCTTTGTCTGTGCGTTTCTATGCGTACTCTTGGGCGTGCCCATCGGAATCGCCATGTCGCGCAGTGACACGATGCAGCGCCTGACGATCCCGGTGCTGGACATGCTGCAAACGCTGCCGCCCTTCGTCTATCTCATTCCGCTGATTTTCCTCTTCTCGGTGACCGAGCCCAAGCTCTACGGCATCGCCATCATCCTCTATGCCATCGTGCCGGTCATACGCCTCACGGATCTGGGCATCCGGCTGGTCGACAAGGAGGTGATCGAGGCTGCCGAGGCGTTCGGCATGACCGACCGGCAAAAGCTCTACGGGGTGCAGATCCCGCTGGCGCTGCCGAACATCATGGCGGGCGTGAACCAGACCATCATGATGAGCCTTGCGATGGTGGTGATCGCCTCGCTCGTCTCGGCTCCCGGCCTGGGCGTGCTGGTCCTGCGCGGCATCCGCAATCTGGAATTGGGCGTTGGCCTGATCGCCGGTCTGGGCATCGTGCTATTGGCGGTGATCCTTGACCGGGTGACCAAGGCGGCGCTGGCCCGCGTTAATGCTGCAAGTGCGGCGCAGAGAAACTCATGAACGGGGCCGCTGGAATGGAAAAAGACGTCAAGATTTCGATCCGCAATCTTTACAAGATCTTTGGGTCAGACCCCAAGGGCGCGCTGGAGAATGTGCGCGCCGGAATGGGCAAGCCGGAATTGATGGAAAAGCACCGGCATGTGCTGGGTCTTCAGGACATCAATGTCGACATGCGCGGCGGCGATATCACCGTCATCATGGGCCTGTCGGGGTCTGGTAAATCAACGCTGATCCGCCACCTCAACCGGCTGATCGAGCCGACGGCGGGGCAGATCCTGCTCGATGGTGAGGACGTGCTGGCCTATGGCGAGCGTGACCTGCGCCGCCTGCGGCGCGAGCAGATGTCGATGGTGTTCCAGCATTTCGCGCTGCTGCCGCACCGCACCGTGCTGGAGAACACCGGCATGGCCCGCGCCGTGCGCGGCGAGACCAAGGCCGATTTCCAGGACGACGCGCTCAAATGGCTGGATCGCGTGGGACTTGGCGGGCAGGGCGGGCAGTATCCGCATCAGCTGTCGGGGGGGATGCAGCAGCGGGTGGGCATCGCCCGGGCGCTGGCCTCGGACTCGCCCATCATGCTGATGGACGAGGCGTTCTCGGCGCTCGATCCGCTTATCCGGACCGACATGCAGGACCTGCTACTGGAGTTGCAGGAGGAGTTGCAGAAAACGGTGGTGTTCATCAGTCACGACCTCGACGAGGCGCTGAAGCTGGCCGATCACCTGGTCATTCTCAAGGATGGTCAGGTCGTGCAGCAGGGCGAGCCGCAGGAGATATTGCTGCATCCCAACGATCCCTACATCGTGGATTTCATCAGCGACATCAACCGCGCGCGCGTGCTGCGGGTGCGGTCGGTGATGGAGGAAACCACGGCTCAGGACCGCGAATTCGCGGGCGAGGTCGGCCCCGACGACACATTGGAGTCGGTGATCGCGATTTCCGAGGGCAATACCGGGCTGTGTTACCGCGTCATGCGCGACGGTGCGCAGGTGGGCGCGCTGGAGATGCAGAAACTGGTGCGCGCGCTGGTGCCCACCGGTGCGGCAGAGGGCGGGATCCGCGCCAAGGCGGTCTGAGGCGGCATTTACAGGGCTGCAATGCCGCGCGGATGTGCTATTGTCGCGTGACTTGCAGATAACAGAGGTGGCAGGGCATGCCCCGCCACCCGCCCACAGGCCGTTACCAGAGCAGAGACCCGCGTCATGAGCACCCAAGCCCCCGTTGCCCGATCCGTCCACGATGCGGAGGGGGCGGCGATCATTGACGCCTTCATGCGCCCCTATGAGACCGACACGCCGCTGATCCGGATGGGCGATTTCGGGGATGGCGGATACCTGTTGCCTGACGACCTGCGCGGGATCGCCGCGTGTTACTCACCCGGCGTGTCAGAGCAGGCCAGCTTCGAGATGGACATGGCCAAGCGCGGTATTGCGTCCTTCATGGCCGACGCCTCGGTGGAACGACCGCCGCTGAACGTGCCGGGTGCAGAATTCCTGCGGAAATTCCTTGGGGACAAGGATGAGGGCGAGGTCATGACGCTGGTCTCCTGGGTGGCGGCGACCGATCCGGACCCCGACGCCGATTTGCTGTTGCAGATGGATATCGAGGGGGCGGAATATGCCACGCTATCTGCCGCGCCGCGTGACTTGTTGCGGCGGTTCCGGATGATCGTGATCGAATGGCATCACCTGCCCTCGATCCTGACCAAGCCGCGCTTCATGGGCCCGGCGCTTGCCGCCATTGAAAAGTTGCGTGAGGATTTCGTGACCGTGCATCTGCATCCCAACAACGTGTCGGGCAGTGTCGAGATCGACGACGAGGCGATCCCGCGCGTGGCCGAGGCGACGCTGTTGCGGCGCGACCGTGCGCAGGGCCTGCGCCCGGCAGGCGCGCTGCCGCATCCGCTGGACCGCGGGCACAATCCTAAAAAACCCGCCCTCGCACTGCCGAGGCGGTGGATGCGTGACCCGGTGAAGGAGTGTGAGTGATGGACAAGGCGGTTCTGGAACTCCCCGAATTGACGTTTTCGCCCGAGGTGGGCGAGTGGGTGCAAGAGACCTATGCCAATGCCAAGGTCATTCTCGAATATGGCAGCGGTGGCTCGACGGTGCTGGCCTCGGAGATGCCCGGCAAGACGGTCTTTTCCGTCGAGAGCGACCGCCGCTGGACACGCCGCCTGCAGGCCTATCTCGACGAGGCGGGCGCGCCGTCGCCCGTGCATCTGCACTATGCCCCGATCGGCAAGACCGGCAAATGGGGCCGCCCGGTGGATAGCAGCGGCTATCGGCGCTACCACGAATACGCGCTCGGTATCTGGGATCACCCCGAGTTTCAGGCCCCCGATACGGTGCTCATCGACGGGCGGTTTCGCGAGGCGTGCTTTTATGCGGTGATGCTGCGCTGCACCCGCAAGACCGTGGTGCTGTTCGACGATTACGGCGACCGGCCGCGCTATCACGCGGTGGAACGCTTTGCCAAGCCAGTGGAGATGCGCGGACGGATGGCCCGGTTCGAGTTGAAGAAGATGGCCCTGCCGCGCGAGGAGCTGACCCAGATCATCGGCGCGTTTGCCAACCCGTTCTGAGGATCAGCCCGCCGTCTCGGGCAAGAGACCCTGCACCAGATCGCTGAAATCGGGACGCTCGCGCAATTCCGCGATCAGCGCGCGGTGATTGTCGCAGCAGGCGTCGTGCAGGCGGCGCAATTCAGTGTCGCACAGCAAGTCGTCGTAAATCGCTGCCTTGCGCGGGCGGATGCCGTCGATGCTGCGATCCTCGATCCGGTTGTGGTTCATCTTGTTCCAGTAGTCGAGGCCAAGCGCCTCGCCGCCGTGATGGGCGCGGCCCCGGGCCTTTTTCACCAGATAGGATTCGCAGGATTTCAGGGCGTAGTGATTGAGTTGCACCAGATCATAGCCGAGGGAATCCGGCCCCGAGCGCCAGCTGCCCTCCATATAGCGCTCGGGCATCGGCTCTCCCGAGCCGTTGAACCACTGCGTTTCGGCAAAGGTTTCGACCGTGGGTCGCTTGGGCCGGTGCACGCCGATATGCCCCCACAGATCGCGGCGGAACATGGTCTTCAGGCCCCAGGCCTGTGGCGAGCGGCGGGTCATGTCGGCGGCGGCCATGCGGAACTGATCGGTGAGGAACGTGTCCTCGTAAGATCTGACCCCGGCATTGCCGAAGAGCCGCCATGTCATTGACAGCGTGCGCGCCTGCGGCACCGCATCTGTCAGGGCGCGCAGCGTGTGGTCGCCGGTCTTGACGTTGATGTATTCGTCGGCGTCGATCGGGATCACCCAATCCTCGGGTCCGGCGAGATCCATCCTGAGAAACCGACGATAGGCGCGGCGCTGCGGCGCAGGCTTTCTTGAGCTGTTGTCGACATGACGGAGCTTGCCCATCTCGTGCAACCGGTCGAGCAGCGCATCAGAGCCATCGGTGCAGTCGTTCGAGAAGATCGCCATCTCGTCCACGCCGATGGCGAGATTATGCGCGACCCATTCCAGAATGAACGGCCCCTCGTTCTTCATCGGGGTGACAATGACAAAGCGTCCCATCGGATATGCGCCGTCCTTTCGGTCAGTGAGTGCGGGCCGTGGCTCAGGTGCCCTGTGCGGCGGGCAGGCGGGTCTTGCGGAAGGTTTCGGAGATGAACACCGCATCGCCGAAGCGCAACTGCCTGTTCTTTAGCCGCCGGGACGGGAAGATGTCGTAGAGCAGGTAGCCATGCCCGCGCATCAGGGTCAGGATCTCGTCCAGCAGCGGCACGCCGTCGTAATGCGGGATCGCGAACCATTCGAGCATGATGATGTCGATGGCGTCGCGCGACAGCAGGTCTTGCGCGCCGGTGAGGATGTTGAATTCGCTGCCCTGTGTGTCGAGTTTCATGCAGGCGATATGGTCGACCGCGTTCGCCGCGCACCAGTCATCGAGACGGTTGATCTCGACGGTGATTGTCTCGGCGGTGGAGTGGCCGGAATGCTGCGCGGCCTCGTCGCCGGAATTGGTGAAGAGCGACGAACTGCCGACATGATCGGCCAGGTGAAAATCGCTTTGACCGGTCTCGTGCGAGAGGGCCATCTGATGCACCTCGACCGTCGGAAAGCGGGCGAACCGCTCGCGCACGTAGTCGCATTGCGCCGGGATCGGCTCGATCAGGTGGATCGGCATGTCGCAGAAGAGGCGGCACAGATGCAGCGCCATGGTGCCGCGATTGACGCCCACATCGAGCACCGCGCCGCGGCGCTCGGAATATTTCGAGAGCCGCGCAACGGCCCCCATCGGTCCGCCTTTTTCGGCGATTTGCAGGCGGTGTTTCTTCTTGGGATGAAGCATTGTGTCTGCGTTCATGCGACTGGTCCTGTGAAATGCCGGAGGGGTCTTTCGCGCCCTCCTGACTGCTGTCTGCCGGGTGCCGCGCTTGTGCCGCGCATGGTCAACCGGCGTTTTATCAAGCGGTCAGGCCGGGGGTCTTGTCAATAATCTTTCTCGGTGACCTCATCCTTTGTCTCGATCTTGTTGACCTTGAGCCACCCGAGGAATTCGTCCCAGCCGGGGCGCTCCTTCAACTCGGCGATCTTGGCCCGGTGCCAGTCACAGGCATCCTCGTGCAGGCGCGCCAGAACCGGATCGGCCTTGAGCGCGTCGAGAACCGGGCGTGCGCGTTCGGCATGGGGCAGGATGCTGCGATCCTCGGCACGGTTGACGTTCATGTCGGACCAGTAATGCTCGGTCTGCTCGCGGGCGATGTGGTTGGTGCGGCCCCGGTCGCGCTTGACCAGAAAGCTGTCGAGCGAGCGCACCGAGTAGTGATGCAGCCGGGCATAACGGTTGCTGAACCCCGGCCATGCGCGCCAGCCGATTTGCCCCATCGGGCGCAGGTTGCCGCCGCAATCGGACCAGCGCACCGCATCCTCGCGTCCTTCGGGCACGCCCTTGGGGCGGTGCGGGTTGTATTTACGGAAAAGACCGTTGTTGCGGAACATCGTCTTGAAGCCTGTGGCGCGCCCGTTGGCCGGGTCATCCTCGATATCCGCGAGAAAGAACTGATCGGTCACGGGCGTGTCGGCATAATCTTCGACCCCGCCACAGCCGAACAGTTTCCAGACGAACGACACCGCATCGCAATCGCCCATGGTGGCGATCATCTCATCGAGCGTCTGCACACCTTCGCGCAGGTTTAAGAACTCGTCAACATCGAGACAAATCAGCCACTCGGCCCCCTTCACCCACGGATGCGCGGTGGCGCGGCGCAGCGCCTTATGCTGCGGCGGCGAGCCGTCCGAGACATCGTTGGGCCGGTGACTGCAATAGCCCAGTTCCTCCAGCCGCTCGGCCATGAGGTCGGTGCCATCGTCGCAATTGTTGGTGAAGATCACGAAGCCTGTGAAGCCGATGGTCAGGTTATAGGCGATCCATTCCAGCAGGAACGGCCCCTCGTTCTTCATCGTCGTCATGATGACATGGCTGCCGCCAAGGGCGGGGGCGGGCAGGGCTGCGGTGATCGCTCCGGGCTTGGTCATTCGGCGGCCTGTCTCTTGAGTTTGCGAAAGGCGGGGCTGACGATGCGCGCCAGCTTGTCATGCCCGCGCTCTTGCAGGTTGGTTTGCAGCGCCTTGCGGTACCACGGCAGAAAACGCCGGTCGCGATACATTTTGTAGAAGACGTCCGGAGTTAGCGTGTCGTCGAGCGCGTGCTGCATTAGCGGCTTGAGCAGCCCCGCCCGGCGCAGGAAGACCGGCGAGAAATGCCCCGAGCACCAGGTCTTGAGCCGGATCACGTTGTCGCCCTCCAGCCGGTCGACATGGCGGCGGTCGGGCTCGAAGAACGGGTCGTAGAGCACGAAGGCCTTTTCGACCTCGTCGATCTCGAAGGCGCAATCGCTATGGGCCAGCGTCCAATCGCGCGCGCGGCCCATGCCAAAGCGTTTCTCCCACGGCACCAGCGTCTCGTCGAGCGTGGTTTGCGGGTTGAAGCTGATGACCGTGGCGCCGGGGGCCAGCGAGGCAAAGGCAAGCGCCGCGAAGCCGCCCATCGAGGTGCCGGTCAGGACGACCTTGTCGAACCCGGCAAAGACCCCGTCGGCGGCCAGCTTTTCGAGATGAGCGATCAGTTGCGGGCAGCGAAACCAATCCTTGCGCCGCGCCATCACCGCCATGTGCGACCAGCCATTGTCGCGCACGAATTTATAGGCCCAGGGCTCGCGCTCGGGCGAGAGATCATTGACGTTCGAGAGGTTGTCGAAAGTCACCACCAGCCGGGTCTGATCCCGCAGGATGCCGACCACGGCGTGGTTCTTGAGCCGGGTGTAGAAGCCTTCGGTGCCGCCGCCGGTGTGGATCTCAGCAAACCAGGGCGGCAGGGCGGTGGGGGCCTCGGGGCGCGGGTCGGGTTCCGCGTCCGGTGTGATCTCGGCGGTCTCCGCCACGGGCGTGACAGGGGGCTGGGCTTTGGTTTTGGGCGCGGGTTGCGGGGCCTTTGCGCCGACTGCGCCCAGCACTCGGGCCATGTCACCGCCGCCGCTGCGCATCTGCTCCAGCGTTTCGCGTTCCTCGGCGCAGAGCGCCTCCTGCGCCTCGGCGACACCGGGCAGCGCCATCAGGCTTTCGAGTTCGCGCGCCGTGTCGGCCATGCGCGGCGTAAGGTCGGGGCCGTCGCCGGTGATCGCGCGCTGCGTTTCCAGCCACGCGATCAGCGTGTCGGCATCGGGGCGCTGCTTTTCGGGCAGGGTGGCCATATGGAGAAGATGCGCCTCTACGCTCGGCGCGGGGATTTTCAGGATCGCGGCCTTGGACGTGCCGCGCGCGCCTGCATCGTTGGCCCAAGTCAGGCGGCTATGCGGTTCGGCCATCGGCGTGCCGTCGCCGTTCACCCATTTGAGCGCCGCCTTGCCCTGCGCAGGGCCGGTCGGCACCTCGGGATTGCGTGCTCCAAAAAGCCCGAGCCGCACCACGCTGCGCAAGGGCGCGTCAGCCGTCACGGCGGCGGTCGGGCGTGCGGTGAACAGGATCGCGCCGCTGTCCTGCGCCTCGGCCGTGCCCGCAACCTGAAGCGGGGCCGAGAGCACATCAGCCCCGCCCGAGGACCGCATCAGCGATTGCACGGATTTCGAATTGTTGAGGATACAGAAATATTCGTCCGCCCCGAGATAGAGGCCATATCCGCCGCTATCCGTGGCCTCGACCGCCGCCGCGCGCAGGGCGGAATTGTGAATTTCTTCCTTCCTGTCGGGATCGACCGCGACCGACGTCACGCGCACCGCCCCTGCCGCCGCGAGGGCGTCGAACAGCGGCTGCTTGCCTGATTGTCTGCGATCCGTCAACAACAGCACATCGGTAGCTCCGATTGCCCGGTGATAGGCCAGCCATTCCAGAAACGACGATCGAGGCTGCGCCGCAAAGGCACTCAGCAACAGTTTCGGCCCTGTTGTCATGAACTCACCAACTCCTTCGCCACTGCCCGGCAGCGGGAGCGCTTGCGACTGTTTCCATTGAGTGTATAAAATTTCCAAGATGTAGAAAAGGTTGATTTATGTCGACGGGTGCCAATAACAGGCGCGGATGGTTCATTGGTCTGCGCAAGGATCAGCTGGGCGCGCGCCTTCTGATGATGCTTAACAGCATCCGCCTCGCCGAGGATTACGGCACCGACTTCCGCATCAACTGGTTTCCGCGCGGGGCGATGGCCCCGAAACTCGACACGCCGTCGGATCTCTTCGCGCAGGCGTTCATCGACCGGCATTTCATCGACAACGAGAGTTTCGAGGCGCTGGACAGCCTGACCAAGCCGCTTTGGTCTTTCCTCAAGGACAAGACGCCCAAACGGCTGGAGGCGCATCTGGCCGAGGGTGGGCATGTCCTGCTCGACGAGGGGTTCGAGATCGTGGAATTCCCGTGGGAGGATGGCGGCGATCTGCGCGGGCGGTTTCGCGGGTTCATCAGCCGCATCGCCTTCAACCCCGTGGTGCAGCGCCATATCGAGGCGGTCGAGACGGCGATGGCGCAGGGCAGCGGGCGCGTCGTGGCCTATCACATCCGGCGCGGCGACATCCTCAACGAGGACCCGTGGAAGCACAAGGAATGGCCCGCCAAGATCGAGCCGGACGAGCTCTATTCGGCCTATCTGGAAAAGAACGCCGGGGCCGGGGCGCTGGTGTTTTCCGATCAGGCCGAGAGCATCGCGCGGTTCACCACCGCGCACAGCCACGTGCGCAGCATCACCGATCTGATCGATCTGGAGGGGTGCAAGCCGGTGCAGCGCGACTTTCTGGAACTCTTCGCGATGTCGCGTGCCTCAGAAATCGTGGCCCCGCCGATCAGCGCGTTCAGCCGCGCCGCCGCCCGCCTGAGCGGACAGGAGCGCAAGTGCTTTCACGAGGTTATGACGCTGGCGGAACGCGACGCCGCCTATGAGCATCTGGTGAGCCGGTTCAATGCCGGGGTAGAGAATTTCATCACCCCGAGCGAGGCTGCGCATGTCTATGTGAAACTCGCCCGCCGCCTGCAGGAAACCGGGCGCGAGGCCGAGGCGTGGGAGATCGGGCAGAGCATTCTGGATGCGGGGGCCGACAACGCCTTCATGGCGCTGATGCATGCGACCAACGGCATCTATCTCAGCAAGTGGGACGAGGCGCTGGTGCATGTCGAGGCGGCCCTCGCCCATCCGGACCAATGGCAGGAAAACTACATCTCCGGCCTTGCCATCCGGGCGCATATTCTGGGGGCATTGGGCAAGCGGTTCGGCGCGCGGCGGTCGTTCCTGCGCGCCTTCTGGCAAAAGCCGATGTTGCCGGATGTGACGGTGCTTGGATCGTTCATGATCAAGCGCGGGCGGCTCAAGCCCGGCGCGACGCTGCCGTTTGACCGGGCCACGCTGATGGCCCTGCCGGTGCGCTATCAACAGACCAATATCGTCGTGCAGCAGGGCAAGATCCTGCGGCGGCGCGCGGCGGATCTGTCGACCATCGCCATTGAATGGCCGTGGTTTCCGCTCGATGGCAAGACCGGGCGGCTGCTCGAGGCGACGCAGGAACTGGAGGCGATGCGGGCGCGGCTTCTGGCGCATGAGGGCTGCGTACCGGGGGCCGGGCCATTCAGCTTTTGCGCGCTGCTCGATGCGCGGATGGGTCGGCTCGATGAGGCGCTTACCCGCAATACCGAGGCAGTGGCGCAGGCCCCGGACGATCCGCTGGTGCGCAAGCGGCAGGCGGAAATCCTGATGCTGCGCGGCGATCACGCGGCGGCATTGGTCGAGATGGACGCCTGCCGCGCCGATGCGCCCGATCACGCCTTCTGGCATTTCCTGACCGGGCAGATTCATGAACAGGCGGGCAACATGGCGGCGGCGCGGGCCTGCTTCGAGCGCGCATCAACGATGGATGACAGCACTGCCGAGCTGCACGCGCTTCTGGCAGAGTTGTGTCGCCGCATGGGTGACGAGGACGCTGCCGTGACGGCGCTTGATCGCGCCGCCGAGATTGCGCCCAATCAGCAACGCTATCGCAACCGGCGCGATCGGCTTTTGCGCAAACAGGCGTGAGCGGTGGTGGTGGTTTTCGGCCTGGTGCTGCCGTTGCCGTGAGCCGCGCGAAACGCACCGAAGGTGCCGCGCGATCGTCATGCCAGAGGCATGCCTCCGGCATGACGCCGTCCCGCGGCTTGGCGATTTGATAGGGTGCGCAACGTGTTGAGTTTACAATGACTTGGCTGGCATAAAGCACCCACCACGACCGTTGCTTCGCCAGTCCCCGGCCCTGCGATCACGCGGCACCTTCTGGCGGGGTGCTATGTCCGCTCAAGGCCAAACCGCTCCGTCTCAACCCGCCCGCCGGATCAGCTTGAGGATCGCACGCACGGCGTATTGAAACTCCTGCAACTCGCCCGGATGGCCGCGCGGCGGATGGTCTGGCAGGTCCGTGCGCGGCGGGAAAAGCACCTCGCGCCCGGGGAAATACGCCTTGCGCATTGCCGCGTTGCGCGCCTCCAGCGTCTCGTTGATCTGGGCGCGTTCCTCGGGCAGGAGCACGTCGGCACTGGCAAACAGCTTTGGGTCCTCGCTTTGCTGAAGCAGCCGCCCGAGCCTGCGGCGCGCCTTCTTGTCATAGCCCGCCCCGCGCTCGTCGAAGAGGCCGAGCGCCTCGCTCGCCAGCCGCGAGAGCGAGCGGTTTGCGGCAACGCGCGGCAGGGTCACCGCCTCGGGCGGCACGCCCATGGCCGACAGGATATCCGGGATCACGTTCTGTCCCACCATCTCGTCGCGCAGGTAGAGGCGTGGGTGGATTTCCGCCCCCGGCACCTGCGTCTTGACCCGTTCGAACAGCGCGCCGAAATCCATGTAGTCGGGATCGCTCTCGATCTGCTGCAGCCTTTGCGAGACAAAGCCGTCCGCCCCGCCGGTGGGCAGGGCGTTCTTGGCGCGCTGCTTGTAATCGGCCTCGATGAAATCGTCGAAGCGGCGCAGGTAGAGGATGACCTTGACCGGCCCCTCCACGCGGCTCAGGAACCGGGCCTGCATCGGCGTCAGGTCACGGCCGAAGAACATCTCGCTCGACAGGATGCAATGCTGCGCGGGGTGGGCGGCATATTCGGCGGCAAAGGCTTCGGCCTCGCCTTCGGGGGCGGTCTGCCAGCCCCGGCTCATGTGAATGGCCATGGCGTTGTGACAGATCAGGCGCGCGGTGCCGGTACCCCGGTCGCGGCCGGTGACCATGTAGCGGATGCCGTGATCATCCAGAAACTCGGGCTGCGCATGCAGATAGCCCTGCAGCGCCGTCGTGCCCGTCTTGGGCATCCCGATATGAAGCCAGAGCACGCCTGGCTCCCTCATTCCACCGTCACGGATTTCGCCAGATTGCGCGGTTGATCCACATCCGTGCCCTTGGCGACCGCCGTATGATAGGCCAGCAATTGCGCGGGCAGCGCATAGAGGATCGGGGCTAGCACCGGATCGACATCGGGCAGGGTGATAGTCTGCCATGTCTCGTCACCGGCGGCGGCGACGCCCTTGGCATCCGAGATCAGCAATATCTGCCCGCCGCGCGCCATCACCTCCTGCATGTTCGACACGGTCTTGTCGAAGAGCGCATCACAGGGGGCCATGACGATCACCGGCAGGGTATCGTCGATCAGGGCAATGGGCCCGTGCTTCAACTCGCCCGAGGCATAGGCCTCGGCATGGATATAGCTGATTTCCTTGAGTTTCAGCGCCCCTTCGAGCGCCAGCGGATACATCAGCCCGCGACCGAGGAAGAGCGCGCTTTGCGCACCCGAGAGGTCACGCGCGGCGATGCGGATATCGGTGTCGATCTCCATCGCGGTATTGAAGGTCGCGGGCAGGGCGCGCAACTGCGAAAGCAGATCGCTCAGCCGCGCGTCATCCATGCGCCCGCGCGCATGCGCCGCCTTGAGCGCCAGCAGCAACAGCACCGTCAACTGACAGGTGAACGCCTTGGTCGAGGCGACGCCGATCTCGGCCCCGGCGAGGATCGGCAGGGCCAGATCGCTTTCCCGTGCGATCGAACTTTCGGGCACGTTGACCACCGACAGCACCTGTCCGGCGCGGCCCTTGCAGTAGCGCAGGGCGGCGAGCGTGTCTGCTGTCTCGCCTGACTGGCTGACAAAGAGGGCGGCGGTGCCTGTGCTGACCGGCGGTTCGCGATAGCGGAACTCCGAGGCGATATCAACATCCACCGGCAGGCCGGCCAATTGCTCGAACCAGTATTTTGCCGTCAGGCAGGCGAAATAGGCGGTGCCACAGGCCACCAGGCTCATGCGCTCGATCCTGGTGAAGTCGGGCGTCCCGCCCGGCAGCACGATATCGCGCCCGTCCTCGGTCAGGTAATGGGTGAGCGCGGTGCCGATCACCGATGGCTGCTCGGCGATTTCCTTGGCCATGAAGTGGCGATGCCCGGCCTTGTCGACGCGGGCATTGTCGATCTCGATGGTCTTGACGGCGCGGGTCACCGCCTGCCCCTCGGCATCGGTGACGGCGAGGCCCTGCCGGGTGACGACGGCGATATCACCCTCTTCGAGATAGGTGATCCGGTCGGTCATCGACGCAAGCGCGATCGCATCCGAGCCGACGAACATCTCGCCCTCGCCATGGCCCACGGCGAGCGGGCTGCCCTTGCGTGCGGCGATCAGCAGATCGGGATGCCCGTCGAACAGGAAACACAGCGCATAGGCGCCTTCGAGCCGCGCAATGGTGGCGCGCGCGGCGGCCTCGGGGCTGAGGCCCTGCGTCATCATGTGATGCGCCAGCAGCGCCACCGTTTCAGTATCGGTGTCCGTCTCATGCCCGATCCCGGCCTCTGAGAGTTCGGCGCGCAAGTCGCGGTAATTCTCGATGATGCCGTTATGAACCACGGCGACGGGCCCGGCCTTGTGCGGGTGCGCGTTCATCTCGGTCGGGGCACCATGGGTGGCCCAGCGGGTGTGGCCGATGCCGGATTTGCCTGCCAACGGCTGATGCACCAGCAGATCCGCGAGATTGACCAGCTTGCCGACCGCGCGCCGACGGTCGAGCCGACCGTCGTTCAGCGTGGCGATCCCGGCGCTGTCATAGCCGCGATATTCCAGCCGCCGGAGCGATTCGACGAGGATCGGGGCGGCCTCGTGATTGCCCAGAACTCCGATAATTCCGCACATCAATCCATTTCCTTCTGAGTCTTGCGGACCTTTTGCGCCCGTAACAGTTCAAATAATTTACGTGCAAGCCCGGGTTTCTCGACCTGCCGGGCGCGCCCGATGGCCAAGGCCCCCGCGGCAACATCCTGCGTGATCACCGAGCCGGAGCCGGTCATCGCGTCGTCGCCGACCGAGACCGGGGCGACCAGCATCGTGTTTGAGCCGATGAAAACCCGCTCGCCGATACGCGTCTCGTGCTTCATCACGCCGTCGTAATTGCAGGTGATGGTGCCCGCCCCGATATTGCTGTCGCGGCCCACCTGCGCGTCGCCGATATAGCTCAGGTGATTGACCTTGGCCCCCTCGCCGATGAGCGCGTTCTTGACCTCGACGAAATTGCCGATGCGGCTGTCCTCGCTCAACTCGGTTCCGGGGCGCAGCCGTGCATAGGGCCCGACCACCGCGCCGCGCGCGACGTGGCAGCCCTCAAGATGGCTGAAGGCGCGGATATGCGCGCCGGTCTCGATGGTGACGCCGGGGCCGAAGACCACGTTCGGCTCGATCAGGCAGTCGCGGCCCAGATGGGTGTCATAGGCGAAATGCACGGTCTCGGGCGCAACCAGCGTCACGCCGTTCTTCATCGCCTCGGCGCGGGCGCGGGCCTGAAAGGCGGCCTCGGCCACGCTCAGTTCCGCGCGGCTGTTGATGCCCATGGTTTCGGCCTCATCGCAGGTGACGGCACTGGCCGAAAGCCCGCGCGCGCGGGCCAGCCCCACGATGTCGGTCAGGTAATATTCGCCCGAGGCATTTTCGTTGCCGACCTCTGCGATCAGGTCGAAGAGAAGCGGGGCAGGGGCCATCACCACGCCGCTGTTGCACAGCGTGATCGCGCGCTCTGCCGGGCTTGCATCCTTGAATTCCACGATCCGCGTGAGCGCGCTGCCCTCGACAACAAGGCGCCCGTAGCGGCCCGGATCGGCGGCCTCGAACCCAAGAACCACTACGTCATGCGCCGCGCGCGCGGCGGCCATCTTTTCAAGCGTCTCGGGCCGGATAAAGGGCGTGTCGCCGTAGAGAACGATAGCGTCGCCGGTGTAATCCTCCAGTTCCGCCTGGGCCTGCGCCACCGCATGGGCGGTGCCCAACTGCTCCTCCTGCAGCACGATACGCGCCGTCTCGTCATGCTCTTGCGCCGCGTCGGCCACCGCCTCGGCCTCGTGCCCTGCGACGATCACGGTATGGTCGGGTTCAAGCGCGGCACCGGCCTGCATCGCATGCACCAGCATCGGTGCCTCGGCGATCCGGTGCAGAACCTTGGGCAGATCGGAGTTCATCCGCGTTCCCTTGCCCGCCGCCAGAATGATGAGTGCAATCGACATGAGAAATCCCTGAACATGGTAACGGGTTTTCTTGTATCGGTTCACCACACGGGCGCAAGGGTGCAGGTATGAAACCTGCGTAACATCTCGCAGCGGGTTGCGCGAAAACCGGCCGCAGACTCAGCGATAGGTGCGCGCCTCCATCGGGGTGTCGTCGATCCGGCGGTGCACCCGGTCGAGCAGCGATTGTTCCGCGCGGTTGAGTACGGCGCGCGGGTTCCAGACCACATGAACATCGACCGCCGCCGTCTGATCATAGGGCGGCAACTGCCACAAGAGGCTGTCGCGCACGTCGCGCTCTGCCACGTGCAGGGGCAAGGGGCCGATCCCGAGGCCCGCGATGATCATGCGCCGCACCTCCTCCAGGTGGCTGGAGGTGGCGATGATCTGATCGCCCAGTTCGGCCTGCGCGCGCATCAGCGTCACCGGTTTGAGCGCGTCCTGCAGGCGGTCGGTCTCGAAGCTGACGGCGCTTTGCCCCGCCAGATCGGCGCGGGTCAGGTCGCGGCGGCCGAAGAGGGGATGTGGCGGGCCGCAAAAGAGGCCGAAGAATTCGCGGTAAAGCCGCAGATATTCCAGCTTGGGGTTGCGCTGATGCACGAGGCAGATGGCGAAGGAGGCCGAGCGTGCAGAGACCGTCTCGATCGCCTGCGCCGAGGAATGCACCTCGATCGAGAGCGTCGCGCGCGGGTTCTCGGCATGGAATTCCGCCAGCACCTGATCAAAAAGCGGGCAGATGACATGGCTTGCCAAGGACACCCGCACATGCCCCGTCACCTCGTCGGTCATGTTGCGCATGAGGGTGGAGAGCCGCAAGATTGAGCCCTGGATATCCACCGCCTCGCGATAAAGCACCTCGCCCGCTTCGGTCAGTTCGAACCGCCCCGGTGAACGGTGAATGAGACGCTTGCCCACCCGATCCTCAAGCCTTTTCAGGGCGGTAGAGACCGAAGGCTGCGTGAGGCGCAACCGATTTGCGGCATCTGTGACCGACCGTGATTGCGCCAGCACGACGAAGGTGCGCAAGAGGTTCCAATCCATCTCGCGCATGATCCGTTCAGGGCTGTCGCGGCTTTCCATAGATTTCATCTATTGTCACAATTCCTCTTATCTATTTGATTAATGATGGACCGCTTTGCACCCTTGTCGCAAGCCCGCATCCGACGGGCAGCGCAGGAAAGGGAGACGCATGTCGGTCGAAGCCCGCGAGGCAAGACAGCCGTGGATATTGTTGTCACCCGCCCTCGGGGCGGTGCTCTTCCTGCTGATCATCCCGTTGATGTTCATCGTGGTCTATTCGTTCTGGCTGCGCTCGGCGATGAGCGCGGATCAGGTGGGATTCTACCTCGACAACTGGCAAAAGGCGCTGAGCGATCGGTTTTACCGCGACATCCTGCTGAACACGTTGAAGATCGCAGCAATCACCACGCTGATCTGCGGGCTGATGGGCTATCCGGCGGCCTATTTCATTGCGCGGTCCAAGGGCAACAAGATGATCCTGCTGCTCTTGCTGATGCTGCCCTTCTGGATCAGCTACATCATCCGCACGATGAGCTGGATCAACATCCTCGGCACGTCGGGGGCGCTCAATACCTTGCTGATGACGCTCGGGATCATCGGCGAGCCGATGCAGATGCTCTATAACGAGGCGACTGTGATCCTTGGCCTGGTGCATTTCCTGCTGCCGTTCATGGTGCTTAATGTCTATGTCAGCCTGGAGGGCATCGACACCAATCTCGAAGACGCCGCAACCTCGCTCGGAGCGACCCGTTGGGAGGCGTTTACCCAAGTCACCCTGCCGCTCTCGCTGCCCGGTTTGGCGGCGGGCGGATTGCTGTGCTTCGTGCTGGGCGCGGGCACCTATATCACCCCGGTGATCCTTGGCGGGCCGACCGATGCGATGTTCGCCAACCTCGTGTTCGAGGCGATCATCACGCAATTGAACTGGCCGCTCGGCTCGGCGCTGTCGCTGCTGCTGCTGGCGGTGCTCGGCGTGCTGGTGGCGATCTACAACCGCTATCTCGGCATGGCGCAACTGGCCAAGGGGCTAGGGTGATGGGCTGGCAGGCGATCCGCATCTGGACCGTTCTGGTCTATGGTTTCATGTTCCTGCCGGTGGCGGTGGTGGTGCTGTTGTCATTCAACGCCAATCAGTTCGGCAGTTTCCCGATGACCGGCATGTCGCTGCGCTGGTTCGAGGAATTGTGGAACAACGACGCGGTGATGCGCGCCTTTCGCACCTCGATCGTGCTGGGGCTGATGACGGCGGTGATCTCGACCACATTGGGCATCCTCGCGAGCCTTGCGCTGGTGCGCTACAAGATCCCCGGCCGCAACACGATCACCACGCTGCTGATCGCGCCCATTCTGGTGCCCGAGGTGGTGCTGGCGGTGGCACTGTTGCTGTTTCTCAACTGGCTCGGTCTCGGCAAGAGTTTCGCTTTGCTGCTGGCGGGGCACGTCATCTTTACCCTGCCTTTCGTCATCCTCGTGGTGCAGGCGCGGCTGGTGTCGATCAAGCGCGACGTTGAAGAGGCAGCGCTGAGCCTCGGCGCCTCGCCGGTGCAGACGTTTTTCTCGGTCACCCTGCCGCTCATGCTGCCTGCGGTGGCCGCCGGCGCGCTTTTCGCGTTCACCATCAGTTTTGATGACATCACCGGCACGCTCTTCTGGAAGCCGGGCGGCGTCGAGACCGTGCCGACGCAGATCTTTTCGATGCTGCGCAATTCGATCAGCCCGGAGATCAACGCGCTTGGCACGGTGATGATCGTGATGACCGTGGGCCTGCCACTGCTCGGTGCGGCGGTGGCCCGCAAACTCGCCATGAAAAGCGGCGCTTAAGAACCGCATTAACCCTCAACAAGGAGATATGAAAAATGGACAATACCAAACGTTATGAACGACTGCTGGAGCGCTATCGCAATGGCGAACTGGACCGGCGCAATTTTCTGGGGCTGATCGGGGCTGCGGGTCTCGCCTATGGTGTGCAGACGCCATTCGCCAAGTTCGCTCATGCGCAGGACGTCAAGCAGGTGCGGTTCGACGGCTGGGGCGGTGTCGTGTCCGAGGCGTTCCGCGAACATGCGTTCGAGCCTTACACCAAGGAGACCGGCATCGAGGTCGTGGACGGCACCTTTGCGGGCAGCGACGAATATCTCGCGCAGGTCCGCTCCAGCCAGGAGGGCGAATACAACATCGCGCATCTGTCGGGCGTGTTCGACTATGCGCGCTACGTGAATTTCGGCCTGACGGTGGAGCTGAACCTCGACAACATCCCCAACATGTCGCTGGTGATGGATGCGCTGACCAGCGCGTTCCGCGGTGTGACGCCGGATTATCTCTCGGCTGTGCCCTATGACTATGGCACCACGGGGCTGGCCTATAACCGCAAGTATATCTCCGACGAGGAGATGAAGGAGAAAGGTGCCAGCATCCTGATCGACGAGGCCTATAAGGGCAAGATCGGTGGTTGGGGCGAATGGCGCACGCGGATCTGGTACGGTGCGCTGCAGACCGGACAGGATCCCAACAACATTCAGGATATGGAGGCGGTCTGGGGCGCGATCCGCAGCCACCGCGATCTGGCGCTGAAATACTGGTCGTCGGGCGCAGAACTCATGAGCCTTCTGGCCGAGGAAGAAATCTACGTGACCGAAGGTTGGTCGGGCCGCATCGCGGCGCTGCAGCAGCAGGGCCACGACATCGGCTATTACGACGCGCCCGGCAGCTTTGCCTGGCAGGAATGCCTGCACGTGCTCAAGGGCAGCCCGGTCGAGGCCTGCGAGGAACTCCTGAACTTCATGCTCGCGCCTGAGACCTCCATCGCCGTGGCCGAGGGGCAGAACTATCCGCCCGCGCTTGACGGGACCAAGGTCGATCTGGGTGACAAGATCCCGACCCTGCCGGCCTATGATCCGACCGGCACGCTCGACTCGCTCACCTTCGCCGATCCCAACTACTGGAACGGCAATGAGGCGGAATGGTCCGAGACCTTCAGCCGCGTGCAGCGCGGCTACTGAGCGATCCAGCTCGCAAAGAGTGCCAAGGCCGTTCAAACGGCCTTGGTCACGCAATTTCGAAATTGCGTGACCGCCGCCCCGCGCGGCCTCGCAACATAGGAGACCGCGATGAGCGCCGTCACCCTGCAAGACATCGTCAAGCGTTTCGGCAGTTTCACCGCCGTGCATCGCACCACGCTGGAAATTCCCGAAGGGGCGTTCGTCACGCTGCTAGGGCCTTCGGGCTGTGGCAAGACCACCAACCTGCGCATGATCGCCGGGCTGCTCGACCCGAGCGAGGGCGAAATCCTGATCGGCGGCAAACGCGTCAACGACGTGCCCATTCACAAGCGCAACCTTGGTCTCGTTTTTCAGAACTACGCGCTTTTCCCGCATAAGACCGTGGCCGAGAACGTAGCCTTTGGCCTGAAATACCGCGACGTGCCGAAATCCGAGATCCCGGCCAAGGTGCAGGCGGCGCTGGAACTGGTGCAATTGCCTAATGTCGGTGACCGCTATCCCAAGGAGCTTTCGGGCGGCCAGCAACAGCGCATCGCCCTTGCGCGCGCCATCGTGATCGAGCCCGACGTGCTGCTTCTGGACGAGCCGCTTTCGGCGCTCGACGCCAACCTGCGCGAAGATATGCGGGTGGAGTTGAAGCGCATTCAGGAACGCATCGGCGTCACCACCGTTTTCGTCACCCACGACCAGTCCGAGGCGCTCGCCATGTCGGACCTGATCGTCGTGATGTCCGAGGGGCGGGTGGAGCAGGTGGGCAAGCCCGAAGAGGTGTATAACACGCCCGCCTCCGAATTCGTCGCCAATTTCCTCGGGGCGTCCAATATCACCGAGGCGAAATGTATCGAGCATGGCGCGAGCGTGGTGGTCGAGGATGCCACCTTTGGCCGTGTCACCGTGCCCGCCGCCAAGGCGCCCAACCTGACCGGGCAGGGCCCGGCCAAGCTGGTGGTGCGCGCCGAGAAACTGTTGCTGTCGAAAACCCAGGCCTCCGAGGGCGTGATCTCTGTCCCGGCCACCGTGGAAACCGTGGATTATCAGGGACAGGCGGTGCGCTATTTCGTCCGCGCGGGCGAGGCGCAGCTGCAAGCCATCAACATGATCGACGAGCGCCCCTTTGCGGCGGGCGACGCGGTCCATCTGCACTTGCGCCCGCAGGATTGCGCGGCGCTTCCGGGATAAGACAATGAACGTGAAACCCTCTCACCTTTTTTATCAGGGGCGCGAACGCAAGCCGGTGCTCGATCAGGCGCGCGGCGTATACATGTGGGATGTGGACGGCAAGCGCTATCTGGACGGCTCAAGTGGCGCGATGGTCTGCAATATCGGCCATTCCAACGAGAACGTGCTCGAGGCGATGCGCCGTCAGATGGAGAAATCCACCTTTGGGTATCGCCTGCATTTCGAGACCGAAGCCTCCGAGAAACTCGCCGCCAAGACCGCCGCCTTGTGCCCCGAGGGCCTCAACCGCGTGTTCTTCGTCTCGGGCGGGTCCGAGGCGGTGGAATCGGCGCTGAAACTGGCACGGCAATACGCGCTCGCAACTGGCGAGGGCAGCCGCTGGAAGATCATCAGCCGCGCGCCGTCCTATCACGGTTGCACCCTTGGTGCGCTCGCCATCACCTCCTACGCGCCGCTGACCGATCCCTTCGCCCCGATGATGCAGGCCATGCCCAAGGTGCCCGCGCCCCGCGCCTATCTCGACGGGCTCGACCCCGAGGATGAGGCGACCGGCCAACATTACGCCGACATGCTTGAGGCGAAGATACTGGAAGAAGGCCCCGAGAGCGTGCTCGCCTTCGTGGTGGAACCCATTGGCGGTGCCTCCACCGGGGCGCTGGTGCCGCCCAAGGGCTACATGGAGCGGGTGCAGGAGATTTGCCGCCGCTATGGCGTGCTGCTGATCCTCGACGAGGTGATGACCGGCGCGGGGCGCACCGGCAAATTCCTCGCCTCCGAGCATTGGGGGCTGGCGCCGGATATCGCCGTCATGTCCAAGGGCTTTGCCGCCGGTTACGTGCCGCTTGGCGCGATGGTCGCGCATGAGCGGCTGGTCGAGGCGGTGCTTGACTCGGGCGGTTTCCTGCATGGCTACACCTATGCGGGCAACCCGCTGGCCTGCGCCGCCGGGCTGGCCGTGATCGACGAGATCGAGCGGCAGGATCTGGTGGGCAACGCGGCGCGTATGGGGGTGAAACTCAAGGAACGGCTGGAAGGTCTCATGCAGCGCTATGCCATCATAGGCGACGTGCGCGGCAAGGGGCTGCTCACGGCGTTCGAATTCATGGCCGACCGGGGCAGCAAGGCCCCGCTGCCCAAGCACCTGCAAGCCTTCAACCGCTTCGTGCAGATCGCCTATGACAAGGGGCTGATCGTCTATTCGCGGCGCACCCGCGACGGGATGGAGGGCGACCATATCATCATTGCCCCGCCGATGATCGCGACCGAGACGCATCTCGATGAGATCACCGAGATGCTGGACGCCTCTTTGGCTGAGTTCACCGAAGAAATCCGCCCCGCGTTGGGCAAGGCGGTGTGATGCGCGAGATCATCATCACCTGCGCGCTCACCGGCTCTATCCACACGCCCTCGATGTCGCCGCACCTGCCGGTGACGGCAGATGAGATCGCAAAGGCGGGTGTCGAGGCCGCCGAGGCGGGCGCGTCGATCCTGCACCTGCATGCGCGCGACCCCGGGACGGGCAGGCCCTCGGCCGATCCCGACCATTTCCGCGCCTTCCTGCCGCGCCTCAAACAGGGCTGCGACGCGGTGCTGAATCTGTCCACGGGCGGCAGCGCGGTGATGACGCTTGATGAGCGTCTGGCCGCCCCTAAAGAGGCCGCGCCGGAAATGGCCTCGCTCAACATGGGCACGATGAATTTCGCCCTTTACCCGATGGCCGAGCGGATCACCGACTGGCAGCATGACTGGGAGCAGCCCTTTCTCGAAGGCTCCGACGATCTGGTGTTCAAGAACACCCCGCGCGACATCGCCCGCATCCTGACGGAGCTGGGACAGGAGCGTGGCGCGCGGTTCGAATTCGAATGCTACGATCTGGGCCATCTCTACATGCTGCGCCATTTCGCTGACCGGGGCCTGATCGAGGCGCCGTTCTTCATTCAGTTCGTCTTTGGCGTGCTGGGCGGCATGGGGCCGGACCCGGAAAACCTGAGCCACATGGTGCGCATCGCCGACAAGCTGTTCGGTGCGGATTACATGTTTTCGGTGCTGGCTGCGGGACGTCACCAGATGCCGATGGCGGCGCAGGCGGCGGCGATGGGCGGGCATGTGCGCGTGGGGCTGGAGGACAGCTTGACGATTGCGCGCGGCACGCTGGCGCGATCCAATGCCGAGCAGGTGCAGAAAGTGCGCGGCATCGTCGAGGCGATGGGGCGCGAGGTGGTGGATGCGGACGGCGCGCGCCGCCTCTTGCGCCTCAAGGGCGCGGACCGGACGGCGATCTGAGACATGGGGACGGAGTTTCGCGCGGTCACGTCAGAGGCGGATATGGGTCTTCTGGACCGGGCCTTGCGGTCTCTCAGCCACGATCTGGGGGATCAGCATATGGCGGGACTCGGCGCCTTGCGCGCCGGGCTGATGGGCGATACGCCAGCGGCCTACGGGCTTCTGGCGGTGGAGCGGGACGTGATCGGCGCGGCGCTCTATAGTCCGGTGTTTTCCACTGCTCAGGGGGCGCCGGGGGTCTATGTCTCGGACCTCTGGGTCGATGCGGCGACACGCGGACAGGGGGCCGGGCGGCACCTGCTGGCCGAGGTGGCGCGCCGGGCTGGGGCGCAATGGGGCGCTGCATGGATGACGCTGGCGGTCTATGGTCACAGCACCGCCTCGCGCCGGTTCTATGAACGGCTCGGCTTTGCGCCGCAGGAACGCGTGACACAGATGCGCCTGCCACAGGCAGGGTTTGACAGACTGAAGGGAGAGGGCAGATGAAGGCCATTTTCGACGACCGCCAGTGGAAACACGCGCCGCAGCATTTCATGGCCAACGGCGTCATCCAGCCCAGCCCCGAACAGCCCGAGCGCATCGCGCGGCTGACTGATGGTGCAAAGGCGGCGGGTTGCGAGATGATCGCGCCCAAGGATGCGGGCCTTGGCCCGATCGCCGCCCTCCATTCGCCGGAGTATGTGACCTTTCTGCGCAATATCCACACCCGCTGGCAGCGGATCGAGGGCGGAGGGCCGGAGGTGATCCCCAACATCCACCCCGCCACACGCGGCGACGGTTACCCCAAATCCGCCGTGGGGCAGGCGGGCTATCATCAGGCCGATACCGCCTGTCCCATCGGCGCGGGCACGTGGGAGGCCGCCTATTGGTCGGCGCAGAGCGCCGTCACCGGGGCCGATCTTGTTCGCGGCGGCGAGCGCGCCGCCTACGCGCTCTGCCGCCCGCCGGGACACCACGCCTTTGGCGATCTGGCGGGCGGCTTTTGCTTTCTCAACAATGCCGGCATCGCCGCTGAACGGCTGCGTATGGTCGGACGGCGCACGGTGATCCTTGACGTGGACGTGCATCACGGCAACGGCACGCAGGGCATCTTCTACGACCGCGAT
This sequence comes from Roseovarius tolerans, assembly GCF_900109855.1. Taxonomy (GTDB): domain Bacteria; phylum Pseudomonadota; class Alphaproteobacteria; order Rhodobacterales; family Rhodobacteraceae; genus Roseovarius; species Roseovarius tolerans. Next base: position 171,596 of record NZ_FOBO01000006.1, read on the forward strand.
GATGTGCTGACCGTGTCGATCCATGCCGACCCGGAACGGTTCTACCCGTTCTTCTGGGGCCATGCGTGCGAGCGCGGCGAGAGGCGTGGGATGGGCTACAACCTCAACCTGCCGCTGCCGCGCAAGACCGGCGATGACGACTATCTGAAGGTGCTGGATCGCGCGCTGGAAAGGATCGTGAATTTCGGGGCTGACGCGGTGGTGGTCGCCCTCGGCCTCGACGCCTATGAGGGCGATCCGTTTAAGGGGTTGGCCATCACCACGCCGGGCTTCGGGCGCATCGGTGCGGCCATTGCGGGCCTCGGGTTGCCCACGCTGTTCGTGCAGGAGGGGGGCTATCTCTGCGAGGAGTTGGGCCAGAACCTCACCGCCACGCTCACCGGGTTCGAGGGGGCGCGGCCATGAGCGATATAATAGTCATCGGCGGCGGCATCGCAGGGGTCAGTGCGGCCGCGGAGTGTGCCCGCGCCGGGGCCTCCGTCACGGTGCTGGAGAGCGAGCCGCAGATCGGCTATCACGCGACGGGCCGCTCTGCGGCGATCTTCATCCGTAACTACGGCAACGCCACGCTGCGCGCGCTCAACGCCGTGGCCGAACCGATCTTTGAACAGCCCGGCGAGATCAGCGACAAACCGATCCTCAGCCCCCGGGGCGAGCTTATGGTCGCCTCGGAGGAAGAACTGCCAGTGCTCGACGCCTATCTCGACGGCGCGGTCGGGGTGGAGCGGTTGACAGGACATGAGGCCGCAGAGATCGTCCCCATCCTGCGCCCCGAGCGCATCGCGGGCGCGCTGATCGAACGCGACGCGCGCGGCATCGACGTGGATCTGCTGTTGCAGGGCTATGCAAGGATGCTGCGGGGGCGCGGGGGGCAGATCGTCACCGGCGCGCAGGTGCAGGCGCTGCGCTTTGACGCCGGGCAATGGCACGTGGACACGGCGCAGGGCACCCTCAGTGCGCCCACCGTGGTTAACGCCGCAGGCGCATGGGGGGATGAGGTGGCGGCACTGGCCGGTCTGCCGCGCCTCGGGCTGCAACCCTATCGACGCTCCGCCGCGATTATCCCTGCGCCCGAGGGGCACGATACCGAGCATTGGCCGATCTTTGGCTCCATCGCCGAGACCTGGTATGCCAAGCCCGAGGCGGGCAAGCTGATGGTCTCGCCCGCCGACGAAGACCCGGTCGATCCGCATGACGCCTGGCCCGAGGACATGGTGCTTGCGGAAGGGCTGCACCGGTTCGAGCAGGCGGTGACGCATGAGGTGACGCGGCTGGAGCATAGCTGGGCGGGCCTGCGCACCTTCGCCCCCGACCGAACGCCGGTCGCGGGCTTCGATCCGCGCAGCACCGGCTTTTTCTGGCTGGCGGGGCAGGGCGGCTATGGCGTTCAGACCGCGCCCGCGCTATCGCAGTTCAGCGCCGCGCTGCTGACTGGTGGCGCATCCGTGCTCGACGCGGCCACCCGCGCCGCGCTGGCCCCAGACCGATTTTGTTGATCCAACCGAAAGGACCCGCCCATGAGCGATATCACCCGTCACAACACCGGCCAACGCATGAGCCAGAGCGTCACCCATAACGGCACCGTCTATCTGGCCGGGCAGGTCGGTAATCCGGGCGACAGCGTCGCTGACCAGACCCTTACCTGCCTGGAGAAGGTCGAGACACTGCTGGCCGAGGCAGGGTCAGACGCAACGCGCATCCTGCAATGTGTGATCTGGCTGGCCGACATGGCCGATTTCGCCGAGATGAACAGTGTCTGGGATGCCTGGGTGCCCGAAGGCCACGCCCCCGCCCGCGCCTGCGGCGAGGCAAAACTGGCCACGCCCGATTATAAGGTGGAACTGATCGCGACGGCGGCGCAAGGGTAAGCAGGACTGTCAGGCTCGCCACCGATTGCAAGTATACAGACTAACGGATGTACTTGATGAACGGCGTAAGCGTTCCGATCCGGTCATAGAGCTTGCGTGCCTGTGCGTTAAAGTCCTGCGTCAGCCAATAAACCGACGGACAGCCATCGGCATCGGCGCGGGCATAGACCGCCTCGATCAGCGCCCGCCCCACGCCTGTGCCGCGCGCTGTCGGGGCGGCAAAGAGATCCTGCAGGTAACACACCTTCTCCTCGCGCCAGTTGTGCGGATGGTAGATGTAATGCACCACCCCCACCGCGCGCCCGTTCCGCAGTGCGATCAGACCGTTCTGATCAGGATGTGCCGCCGAGGTCAGGCGCGCGAAGGTCACGTCGTAGACCGTGTCGGCGAGGGTGGTTTCGTAGAACGCCAGATAGTCGCGCCAGAGTGGCACCCATCCGGGTTTGTCCCCGGTCTCGACAGGGCGGATCTGCAGGGTCATGGCATATCTCCGGTTCAGGTCTTGTTGCGTAGCCTGCGCCAACCGCAGGGCAGAGACCAGACGGAATTCTCGGCGCGCCCCGGCATTTTTCCGCCGATCGGGTTGTCACCCGTTCATCGTTCCCCCACCTCTACCGGGCATTCCGCGCGGCCTGCGCGGGACGTCAGACCACGCAACAGGAGACTGATTTGACCTTCACAACCAAACTCGCGACGCTGCTTAGCGCCACGGCGCTCGCTCTTGCCACCCCGCTCGCCGCGCAGGAGACCGAGCAAAGCCTGCCGCAACCCGCCGAAATCGCCGCCGAGGATGTCACCGACGGCCAAGTTGAGGCCTTTGTCGATGCCATTCTCGCGGTCGAAGAAGTGCGCGACGAATACACGCCCCTGATCGAGGCCGCCGAGGACGAGGCAGCCCAGAAGGAACTCGTCGAGGAGGCCAATGAGGCCGCCTTCTCCGCCGTGGGCGAGGTCGAGAATATGGACGTGGACAGCTACGTGGCCATCGCGAACGCGGCCGGCGAAAGCGACGCGCTCAATCAGCGCATCATCGCTCGCATCTCCGAATTGCGCGAAGAGTAATCGGCATCGGGGCGGCGGATCACTCCGCCGCCAACGCGCGCGGATCGGCGAGCGTCACGATATCCATCATGATCGTGTTCAGCTCGAAATCCTTCGGCGTATAGACCCGCGCCACGCCCATCTCGCGCAACCGGCGGGCATCGTCCTCGGGGATGATGCCGCCGACGATCACCGGCACATGCCCGAGCCCCGCGTTGCGCATCCGCTCCATCAGGTCCTCCATCAGGGGCATGTGCGATCCTGACAGGATCGACAGTCCGACCACATGCGCGCCCTCGTCCTGTGCGGCGGTGACGATCTGTTCCGGCGTCAGACGGATGCCCTCATAGCCGATATCCATGCCGCAATCGCGGGCGCGGAAGGCGATCTGTTCGGCCCCGTTGGAATGGCCGTCGAGCCCCGGCTTGCCTACGAGGAATTTCAGACGCCGCCCGAGGCTGTCGCTGACCGCGTCCACCGCATCGCGGATCTCATCCAGCCCTTCGGTCATGTTCGACGGGCTGCGCGAGACACCGGTGGGGCCGCGGTACTCCCCGTGAATGGCGCGCATCTGTTCGGCCCATTCGCCGGTGGTGACACCTGCCTTGGCTGCCGCGATGGAGGCGGGCATGATATTCTCGCCGGCCTTGGCTGCTGCGCGCAGGGCAGAGAGCGCGGACTTGACCGCGCCTGCGTCACGCGCGCGCCGCCACTCTTCCAGCCGCCCGATCTGATCGGCCTCGACGGCCGCATCGACCACCATGATGCCGCCATCCTCGGTTTGCAGCGGCGAGGGCTCGCCCTCCTGCCACTTGTTGACGCCGACGACGACTGTCTCGTTGCGTTCGATCCGGCCTAGGCGTTCGGCGTTGCTGTCCACGAGCCGCGATTTCATGTACTCGATGGCCGAGACCGCGCCGCCCATGCTGTCGAGATTGGCCAATTCATGCCGTGCGCCATCTTTCAGCGCCTCGACCTTGGCATCGACCGCCGGGTTGCCTTCGAACAGATCGTCGAATTCCAGCAGGTCGGTCTCGTAGGCGAGGATTTGCTGCATCCGCATCGACCATTGCTGATCCCACGGGCGCGGCAGGCCCAACGCCTCGTTCCATGCCGGAAGCTGCACCGCCCGCGCGCGGGCCTTTTTCGACAGCGTCACCGCCAGCATTTCGATCAGGATACGGTAGACGTTGTTCTCGGGCTGCTGCTCGGTCAGGCCGAGGGAGTTGACCTGCACGCCATAGCGAAAGCGGCGGAACTTGGGGTCCTCGACGCCATAACGCTCCTGCAAAATCTCGTCCCAGAGATCGACGAAGGCGCGCATCTTGCACATCTCGGTGACAAAGCGGATGCCCGCGTTGACGAAGAACGAAATCCGCCCGGCGAGGATCGGGAAATCCTCCTCCGGCACGCGCGGCTTCAACTCGTCCAGCACCGCCACGGCGGTGGCGAGCGCAAAGGCCAGCTCCTGCTCCGGCGTGGCCCCGGCCTCTTGCAGGTGGTAGGAACAGACATTCATTGGGTTCCACTTGGGCACGTGCTTGTAGCAGTATTCTGCCACGTCGCCGATCATCCGCAGGCTCGGCCTGGGCGGGCAAATGTATGTGCCGCGCGACAGATACTCCTTGATCAGGTCGTTCTGCACCGTGCCTTGCAGGGCAGTGGTATCCGCGCCCTGTTCCTCGGCCACCGCGATATAGAGCGACAACAACCAAGGTGCTGTGGCGTTGATCGTCATCGAGGTGTTCATCTGATCAAGCGGGATCTGATCGAAGAGCGCGCGCATGTCGCCCAGGTGGCAGACCGGCACGCCGACCTTGCCGACCTCACCCTTGGCGAGCACGTGATCGCTGTCATAGCCCGTTTGCGTCGGCAGATCGAAGGCCACCGACAGCCCGGTCTGCCCGCGTGCCAGGTTCGAGCGATAGAGCGCGTTCGAGGCCTGCGCCGTCGAATGGCCCGCATAGGTGCGGATTAACCAGGGGCGATCTTTCTGCGTCTGCGACATGTACGGGCCTCGTGAATCAGGTTGCGCAATTTTCTTACGTTCCGCGCAATGTAATGGCAACAAACTGGCGCTGTCAATTCGCTGCATCGCGGCATATGCGCCGGTCCGGCGTCTTCGGTCTCTCTCCCGTCATCCTCGGACTTGATCCGAGGATCTCTTGGCCAGGAGATCCTCTGGTCAAGCCAGAGGATGACGCCCAACACTAAGAGGATAATGCGGCCCCCATTTACCGCCCCCGCGTTCCCTGCTTATCTGGTGCAATGACACAAACGGTCGACATGCCCCTTTGGGCGCTGCTCTTGTTGATCGCCTTTGCGGGCGTGACCTTTGCGTCGCATTTCCTCTTCCCCTCCGTCCGCTGGTTCTTTCGTCGCCGGATGGAGCGGGCGGTGGCCCGGCTCAACGAGAGGCTGGAGCGGCCCATCGAGCCGTTCAAGCTGGCGCGGCGCTATGACATGATCCAGCGGCTGATCTACGACCCTGAGGTCATCCGCGCCATCGCCGAACATGCCCGCAAGGAAGGCATCCCCGAGAATGTCGCCTTCGAGAAGGCCAAAGGCTATGCGCGCGAGATCGTGCCGAGTTTTTCTGCCACCGCCTATTTCGGGATCGCCATAAAGCTGGCGAAATGGCTGAGCCGCGCGCTCTACCGGGTGCGGCTGGGGCATTTCGACGAGACGCTGAGCGGCATCGACCGCGACGCGACGGTGGTGTTCGTGATGAACCACCGCTCGAACATGGATTATGTGCTGGTCACGTGGCTGGCGGCCGAACGCTCGGCACTCTCTTACGCCGTGGGGGAATGGGCGCGGGTCTGGCCGCTCAGCCGGCTGATCAAGGCGATGGGGGCCTATTTCATCCGCCGCAAATCGCGCGGGGCGCTCTATCGCCGTGTTCTGGCGCGCTATGTGGGCATGGCCACCGATGGCGGCGTCACGCAGGCGATGTTCCCCGAGGGCGGGCTGAGCCTGAATGGCGGCTTGCAGGAGCCGCGACTCGGGCTGTTGAAATATCTGGTGGAGGAGCGCGAACCCGGCGGGCGCGATGTGGTCTTTGTGCCCGTCGCGCTGAACTATGACCGGGTGTTCGAGGATCGGCTGCTGGTTGCTGCCGATCAGGCGGGCGGACGGCGCTTTCCGGCGCGGATCAGCGTGGTGGCGCGGTTCATCGTGAAACAGGGCTGGCTCAAGCTGCGGGGCAAATACCACCGGCACGGCTATGCCGCGGTCAGTTTCGGCGCACCGATGTCACTGCGGTCCTATCAGGTGGATCACCCGGAAGGGGGTGTTGAGGGGCTGGCGCGGGCGCTGATGGCGCGGATCGGGGGCGAGGTGCCGGTGCTGCCGGTGCCGCTGGTGGCGCGGGCGCTGGTGCTGGCCGATGCGCCGCTGAGCCGCGAGGCGCTGGACGCCCGCGTGACGGAGATTTTGGAGGCGGCGCCGCGCGCCCATCTGCACCTGCCGCGCGACGATCTGGAATACGCGATCCGGTTCGGGATCACGGTTCTGCGCAAGCGTGGCATGATTGAGGAGCATCACGGGGCGTTCGTCGTCAACGAGACCGAGCGCCCGCTGCTGACGTATTATGCGTCCTCAATCGCCCATCTTTTTCGCGGGTGCAGCGGGGATTGAGCGATTTTGCTGCAATTGCTCGGTCATATAATTACAAAAATAGACCCAAAGCTATTGCAATATTACCGATCCATCAGTATCCCAAGGTCAGAGCGCCGCGATTCTGCACTGCGGCACGCGTTCACAGGAGGCTAGCATGGCTTTGGATAACGAGACGGGCATCGCGCCCTATGACGCACCTGAAAAAGACCTTTACGAGGTCGGCGAAATGCCCCCGCTCGGCTATGTGCCCAAGCATATGTATGCATGGGCGATCCGCCGCGAGCGGCATGGCGAGCCGGAAACATCGTTCCAGCAGGAGGTAGTCGATACATGGGAGATCGACAGCCACGAGGTGCTGGTTCTGGTGATGGCGGCGGGCGTCAACTATAACGGCGTCTGGGCCGGTCTCGGCCAGCCGATCAGCCCGTTCGACGGGCACGGCGCGGACTATCATATCGCCGGGTCCGACGCGGCGGGGATCGTCTGGAAAGTGGGCGAGAAGGTCAAGCGCTGGAAGGTCGGAGACGAGGTGGTTATCCATTGTAATCAAGATGATGGCGATGATGAGGAGTGCAACGGCGGCGATCCGATGTTCTCGCCCACGCAGCGGATCTGGGGCTATGAGACGCCGGACGGCTCGTTCTCGCAGTTCACCCGCGTGCAGGCGCAACAGCTGATGCCGCGGCCCAAGCACCTGACCTGGGAGGAAAGTGCCTGCTACACGCTGACGCTCGCCACCGCCTACCGGATGCTCTTTGGTCACGCGCCGCATGACCTCAAGCCGGGGCAGAACGTGCTGGTCTGGGGGGCGTCGGGGGGCCTCGGCTCCTATGCGATCCAGCTGGCCAATACGGCGGGCGCGAACGCCATCGGCGTCATCTCGGACGAGAGCAAGCGGCAGTTCGTTCTCGATCAGGGGGCCAAGGGTGTCATCAACCGCAAGGAGTTCAACTGCTGGGGACAACTGCCCACGGTGAACACGCCGGAATACAACGAATGGCTCAAGGAAGCGCGGAAATTTGGTAAGGCAATCTGGGACATAACCGGAAAAGGCGTCAGCGTTGATATGGTGTTCGAGCATCCCGGCGAGGCGACCTTCCCGGTCTCGAGCCTCGTCTGCAAGAAGGGCGGCATGGTGGTGATCTGTGCGGGGACCAGCGGGTTCAACTGCACCTTCGACGTGCGCTACATGTGGATGCACCAGAAGCGCCTGCAAGGCAGCCATTTCGCCCATCTCAAGCAAGCGGCGGCGGCCAACAAGCTGATGGTGGAGCGGCGGCTAGACCCTTGCATGTCCGAGGTTTTCCCGTGGGACGAGATCCCGCAGGCACATACCAAGATGCTGAACAACGAACACAAGCCGGGCAACATGGCGGTGCTGGTTCAGGCCCCGCGCACCGGGCTGCGCACGGTCGAGGATGTGATTGAGGCCGGTCGGGGCTAAGCCCGCGCACCGGACACAGAGAGGCCCGCGGGAGGTGTCCACCGCGGGCCTTTTTTCATGTCTGTATCGCGTCGGTATTCTGTCGGTATCGCGTCGGTGCGATATCAGAGCGCGAGATTGGGGATGATCTGCTTTTTGCGGGACATCACGCCGGGCAGGACCACGGCGTCGCCCGCCACGTTCGCGCCAAAGCTTTTCTCGGCGAGCGCCTTGACCAGATCGTTCGGCACCAGCAGCGTCGCCTCCTCATTCAGGATGTCCACCACGAACAAGAGCACCTGATCGACGCCATCCTCGGCGGCGACGGTGGTCATGCTGTCCATCAGGCTGGCCTTGCGGTCGAGCACGGTGGCGGGGGCGGTCGTCTCAAGCACGCTGACGCGGAATTTCTTGCCGCCGACTTCGTATTCCTTGGAATCCATGCGCAGCAGTTCGGCGTCGGAAAAGGCCGACACGTCGGATTTCGCGGCGAACATCTCGGCGGCATAGTCGGGGATCGAAACGCGCAGATCGGCGGCGAGGTTTTCGGCCACGGCGCGGTCATGGTCGGTGGTGGTGGGCGAGCGAAATTCCAGCGTATCCGAAAGGATGCAGGTGAGTGCGGCGCCCTTGGCCCAATCGGGCATCTTCGCGGCGTCGTCGCCCATCAGGTCGACCATGATCGTCGCGGTGCACGCGAGCGGGCGCACGGTGATGTCGATCGGGCCTTTGGTTTCCAGACCGCCGACCAGCTTGTGATGGTCGATGATCGCCTGCACATCGGCGCCGTTGATGTTGGCGGGCAGTTCAGCCGGGTTGTTGGTGTCGACCACGACGCAAGCCTGACCGTCCTCGACATCCGAAATGATGCGCGGCTTGGGCAGGTCCCATTTGGTCAGCAGGAAGGCGGCTTCGGTATTGGGCTCGCCGAGCAGGACGGCTTCGGCGTCGCCGCCCTTCACCTCGTTGAGATACCACGCCCAGAGGATCGGCGATCCGGTGGAATCGGTGTCGGGGGATTTGTGGCCGAAAACAAGAGTGGTCATGATGCGTGTCCTCAGTGATCGTGAATGCTTCGGCGCGCTTTATAGGGAGGTGCGCGGGGTTTGTCACCCGGCAATGCTGCACTGCGGCAACGAGGGGGGCGATTCCGGTGCCCGCCTCGCGCATCGTCACCCTCGGACGTGATCCGAGGGTCTCTCGGCCAAGAGATCCTCTGGTCAAGCCAGAGGATGACCGGGGAGGGGAGGCACAGGGGAGACGATCACAACAGATGGGGCGGGACAGTTCTGGCCTGGAGCGGGCGTTGAAGCCTGTCCGCGCGAAACGCACCGAAGGTGCTGCGCGATCGTCATACCAGAGGCATGCCTCCGGCATGACGCCGTCCCGCGGCCTGGCGATTTGATAGGGTGCGCAACGTGTTGAGGCTACAATGACTTGGCTGGCATAAAGTACCCGCCACAAACGGCGCATCGCCAGTCCCCGGCCCTGCGATCACGCGGCACCTTCTACGGGTCATTCAATGACCGCTTCAAGTCGAATCCCGACCTTGACATCGGTTCGGCATCAGGCCGACCCGGCAGCCCTGATCCGACACCGACGATTTTCGCGATCAAGGGTGTTGACTCGGGGAGGCGCACTGCCTAGCTATCCCTCGTTAGCACTCGCCCGAGGGGAGTGCCAACGATCCCCTAGTAGGGATCAATAGGGAGTAACTTTGAGCCAAGGAGCCTCAGAGATGGCATTTAAACCGCTGCATGACCGCGTGCTTGTCCGCCGCGTTGAAAGCGAAGAGAAAACCGCCGGGGGCCTGATCATCCCCGAGACCGCCAAGGAAAAGCCCCAGCAGGGCCAGGTGGTGTCCGTCGGTGACGGCGCGCGCAAGGACAATGGCGAATTGATCGAGATGGCCGTGAAGGCCGGTGACACCATTCTGTTCGGCAAATGGTCGGGCACCGAGGTCACGATCGACGGCGAAGAGCTGCTGATCATGAAGGAAAGCGACATTCTGGGCATCATCGACGCCGATCAGGCTGCCAAGGCCGCCTGAACGCCGCGCTTCGTCTGACCCGGAACCCATAGAAATCAGGAGCATCTGAACATGTCTGCAAAAGACGTACGTTTTAACACCGACGCCCGCAACCGCATGCTGAAGGGCGTCAACACCCTGGCCGATGCGGTCAAGGTGACGCTTGGCCCCAAGGGCCGCAATGTCGTGCTGGAAAAGAGCTTTGGCTCGCCGCGCATCACCAAGGACGGTGTCTCTGTCGCCAAGGAAATCGAACTGGAAGACAAGTTCGAGAACATGGGCGCGCAGATGGTGAAAGAAGTCGCCAGCCGCACCAATGACGAGGCCGGCGACGGCACCACCACCGCCACCGTGCTGGCGCAAGCCATCGTGAAAGAGGGCGTCAAGGCCGTGTCTGCGGGCATGAACCCGATGGATCTCAAGCGCGGTATCGATCTGGCCACCACCAAGGTCGTCGAGCACATCAAGGCCGCGGCCCGCAAGGTCGAGAACTCTGAAGAGGTCGCGCAGGTCGGCACCATCTCCGCCAATGGCGAAGCTGAAATCGGCCGTCAGATCGCGGATGCGATGCAGAAGGTCGGCAACGAGGGTGTCATCACCGTCGAAGAGAACAAGGGCCTCGAGACCGAGACCGACGTGGTCGAGGGCATGCAGTTCGACCGTGGCTACCTGAGCCCCTATTTCGTGACCAACTCCGACAAGATGATCGCGGAGCTGGATGATTGCCTCATCCTGCTGCACGAGAAGAAACTGTCGAGCCTCCAGCCGATGGTGCCGCTGCTCGAGCAGGTGATCCAGAGCCAGAAGCCGCTGCTGATCATCGCGGAAGACGTCGAAGGCGAAGCGCTTGCGACCCTCGTGGTGAACAAGCTGCGCGGCGGCCTCAAGATCGCGGCTGTCAAGGCACCGGGCTTTGGTGATCGCCGCAAGGCCATGTTGCAGGACATCGCGATCCTGACCGGTGGACAGGTGATCTCGGAAGACCTCGGCATGAAGCTCGAGTCGGTGACCATGGACATGCTGGGCAGCGCCAAGACCGTCAACATCACCAAGGACGAAACCACCATTGTGGACGGCCATGGCGAGAAGGCGGAAATCGAGGCACGCGTGTCCCAGATCCGCGCGCAAATCGAGGAAACCACCTCGGATTACGACCGTGAGAAGCTGCAGGAACGTGTGGCCAAGCTCGCTGGTGGTGTGGCCGTGATCCGCGTTGGCGGCATGACCGAAACCGAAGTGAAAGAGCGTAAGGATCGCGTCGATGACGCGCTGAACGCCACCCGGGCTGCCGTGCAGGAAGGGATCGTCGTCGGCGGCGGTGTCAGCCTCGTGCAGGGTGCCAAGTCGCTCGAAGGCCTGACCGGCGAGAACAGTGACCAGAATGCGGGCATCACGATCGTGCGCCGCGCGCTCGAATCTCCGCTGCGCCAGATCGCCGAGAATGCCGGTGTCGACGGCTCCGTCGTCGCGGGCAAAATCCGCGAGAGCGACGACCTCAAGTTCGGCTACAACGCGCAGACCGATGAATATGGCGACATGTTCAAGTTCGGCGTGATCGACCCGGCCAAGGTTGTCCGGACCGCACTCGAGGATGCCGCCTCGATCGCGGGCCTCCTGATCACCACCGAGGCGATGGTGGCCGACAAGCCGCAGAAAGAAGGCGCCGGTGGCGGCGGTGGCGGTATGCCCGACATGGGCGGCATGGGCGGCATGATGTAAATCATCCCCCGGCCTTTGCAGCCAAGGAAAGGGTCGCGCGGTGCGCGGCCCTTTTTCGTTGGGCTGACGTGGTCTTGAGTATTTTTGGAAAAATGAAGGGGGGCGTCAGCCCTCTTGCGCCAGAAGCGCGCGCAATCCGTGGCGGTAGTCGGGATGGATCAGGCGCAGGCCGAGATCGTCCTTGATGCGCCGGTTCGAGACGCGTTTCGATTCGGCGTAGAAGGAGCGGGCCATCGGGCTCATCTCCGCCTCGTCGAAGGGGATTGCGTCGGGCACGGCCACGCCGAGCAATTCGGCGGCATGGGCGATCACGTCCTGCGGCGGGGCCGGGTCGTCATCGCAGAGGTTGTAGGCGGTGCCGGGGCGGGGGGCCATGATCGAGGCCTCGAGCACCTGCGCGATATCGTCGACATGGATGCGGCTGAAGACCTGACCTGGCTTGATGATGCGCCGCGCGGTGCGTGCGCGCACCTTCTCGAACGGGCCGCGCCCGGGGCCGTAGATGCCCGCGAGGCGAAAGATGTGCAGCGGCAGGCCGGGGATCGCCTGCCATTCGGCTTCGGCCGCGACGCGCAAGCGCCCGCGCTTGGTGGAGGGGGTGAGGGGGGTGTCTTCATCGACCCAGCCGCCCTGATGGTCGCCGTAGACCCCGGTGGTCGAGAGGTAGCCCGCCCAGGTGAGGCGCGGCGCGAGGGTGGTGATCTCGGCGCGGTGGCGGGCGAGCACCGGGTCGCCGTCCTCGGTCGGGGCTGCGGAACTGAGCAGGTGGGTCGCCTCTTGCAGGGCGGGGGTGAGGTCATCGGTGCCCCAGAGGAGCGGGATAACGCCCTCGGCGCGCAGGGCCTCGGCTTTCGTGGCGTCGCGGGTGGTGCCGTAGATGCGCCAGCCCTGAGGCAGGAGCCGGGCGGCGAGGGCGCGGGCGCAGTAGCCGTGGCCGAAGGAGAAAAGAACCTTGCTCATGCGCCCTTACATGGCGCGGGGCGGGTGGAATGGCAAGGTTTCGCCGGTGGTGATCATGTCGCTGGCGCGGGGCGACGCGGGCGGGCATTCTGGCACAAAGTCATGCCGGAGCCGCCATGCCCCATCCCACGCGCCGCCTTGTGCTCGGTCTTCTGGCCAGCCTGCCGCTTGCCGCCTGTTCGAGGCCGTCGGTCTCGACACGCAATGCGCCCCATGATCCGCCGCTCTATCCCAACGAGACGCCGGAGTTGCGCCGTCTGATCAATCGCTATGCCGATCACTACGAGGTGCCGCGCAGCCTGGTGCACCGGCTGGCGATCCGCGAGAGCACGCACCGGCCCTGGGCGCGGAACGGGCCGTATTACGGGTTGTTGCAGATCCTGCCGCAGACCGCGCGCACGATGGGGCATCGCGGTGCGCCCGAGACGTTGCTCGATGCCGAGACCAACCTGAAATACGGGGTGAAGTATCTGCGCGGGGCCTATCTGGTGGCGGGCGGCGATCCGGATGCGGCGATCGGCTGGTATGCGCGGGGGTATTATTACGAGGCCAAGCGCAAGGGGCTGCTGGTCGAGACCGGGTTGCGGTCTTGAGGGTTTGTTGCTGCCTTTAGTGTAAGCCGCGCAGCGTCGTGCCGCGGCCCGCTGGGCCGCGTTTCGCGCGGGTGCGTAAATCCGGTATCCGCAAAGCCCATCTCCCTCCCTGCCTCAACTCGCGTAGTCCGAGCCTTCGGCGTCGAGCAGGGCCTTGATCTCCGACAGGTGCCGGTCGGCCTGTTCGGGGTAGCTCTCGATTTCCTCGGCGGTCTTGGCCGCGACCTCGTGCGACAGCACCCGCAGGGGCCGCCCGGTCTGAAGCGCGCGGATGTAATTCTCCGCCGCGCGCTCGAAATAATAGAGCCGGTTGAACGTGTCGGCGACGGTGTCGCCGATCACCATCACGCCGTGATTGCCCATGATCATGACCCTCTGTTTGGGGTCATGGAAGAGCTGCGCGCAGCGTTCGCCCTCATCCTCGAAGGCAAGCCCGCCATAGCCCTCATCGACGACGTGGCGGCCATAGAACATCGCGCCGTTCTGGTCGATGGGCGGCAGGCGGCTATCGGCGAGCGACGCGAGCACGGTGGCATGGGTCGAATGCACATGCATCGCACAGCGCGCATGGGCGCAATGCCGGTGCAGCCCGCCATGCAGCCCCCAGGCTGTGGGGTCGGGGGCGTCCGGCCCCTCCAGCGTCTCGGGGTCGTTGGCATCGACCACGATCAGGTCGCTGGCGCGGATGCGCGCGAAATGCATCTGGTTGGGGTTCATCAGGAACCGCGTGCCATCCTCGTTGATCGACAGGCTGAAGTGATTGGCCACCGCCTCGTGCATGTTCAGCCGCGCGGTCCAGCGGAAGGCGGCGGCAAGATCGACCCGCTCCTGCCAATGCTCGATGTTGGGTTTCAGGCTGGTCACGCTCATGTCGCTGTCCTTTCATCTTCGGTGAGGGGTCGTGAGGCGACCCAAGCATAGCCGTTTTCGCACAGGATGCAGCATTCGCGCAGCCCGTGCGGCTTGTTGGTGGGGGCTTGCAGGATCGTTCCGCCTGCATCTTCGGCGCGGGCGGCGGCGTCATCCGGGTCGCTGTCGAACATGTAAAGCGACGCGCCTCCGCCGCGCGGCGGGGTCTCGGGGACGAGACCGAGCAGCGGATGACTGCCATAGGTGTGATCGGCATGCAGCTGTATCAGGTGGCCATGATAGGCGATGATCGCGAAATCGTCGCTGACGCGGTGCGGGACCGCGCCGAAGACATCCGCAAGGAATGCCGCCTGCGCGTGCACGTCGCGCACGAGGATATTGAGACCAAAGCCGCGCAGGCTGGCCCCGAAATCCTCTGGGGTGACGGTCTCAAGATCCATGGTGCACCTCGCTTTGCCTCGCAGCTTGATCGTGCGCTTGGCCCGTGTCAACGTGTCCCCTCTGACCGAGCACAGGACGCGCGCATGAGCCCTACCGACCCTACCGACCCGATCCTTCCGCCCGACCTGCCGGGGCCGGAGGCGTTCACCGATGCCCGCGCGGCGGTGGATCGCCTGTGCCTGCTTTACGACGGCGCGACGCGGCATTTGTGCGACGCTTTCGCGCGCGCGCTCAAGGGTGATGTCCCGGCGCGGCGGGTGCGGGCGTTCTACCCCGAGATTCGCCTGACCACGACCACCTATGCCAAGATCGACAGCCGGTTGAGTTTCGGCCATGTGTCCTATCCCGGCACCTATGGGGCGACGATCTCTCGGCCCGATCTCTTTCGCGCCTATCTCGAACAGCAGATCGAATTGCTGATGGAAAACCACGGCGTGCCGGTCTCGATCGGCGTTTCGGACACGCCGATGCCGGTGCATTTTGCGGTGGCCAATGATGCCGCCCTGACAGTGCCGCAGGAGGGCGCGGCAGAGTTCACCCTGCGCGATTATTTCGACGTGCCGGACCTGTCGACAACCAATGACGATATCGTCAACGGCACATGGGAGCGGGGGACGGATGGTGTCGCGCCGCTGGCCCCGTTCACCGCGCAGCGGGTGGATTACTCATTGGCGCGGCTGGCGCATTACACCGCGACCGACCCGAAGCATTTCCAGAACTACGTGCTCTTCACCAACTACCAGTTCTACGTCTCGGAATTCGAGGGGTTCGCGCGCCGGATGCTGGCCGATGGGGCAAGCGGTTACACTGCCTTTGTCAGCACCGGCAACGCCGAGATCACCACGCCCGACGGTGAGCTGCCGATGCCCGACCGACTTCCGCAGATGCCGACCTATCACCTCAAGCGTGCCGACGGGTCGGGGATCACGCTGGTGAATATCGGGGTGGGCCCGTCGAATGCCAAGACAGCGACCGATCACATCGCGGTGCTGCGCCCGCATGCCTGGGTGATGGTCGGCCATTGCGCGGGGCTGCGCAATTCGCAATCGCTGGGCGATTTCGTACTGGCGCATGCCTATTTGCGTGAGGATCGCGTGCTCGATGCCGATTTGCCCGCCTGGGTGCCGATCCCGGCGCTGGCGGAAATCCAGATCGCGTTGCAGGAGGCGGTGGCCGAAGAAACCCAGCTGGACGGGTTCGACCTCAAGCGGGTGATGCGCACGGGCACCGTGGCGAGCGTCGACAACCGCAACTGGGAGTTGCGCGACCAGTCCGGTCCGGTGCAGCGCCTGAGCCAGTCGCGCGCCATCGCGCTCGACATGGAAAGTGCCACGATCGCGGCCAACGGATTTCGCTTCCGGGTGCCCTATGGCACGTTGCTTTGCGTTTCCGACAAACCCCTTCAGGGCGAGTTGAAACTGCCCGGCATGGCCTCTGATTTCTACAAATCGCAGGTCTCACGGCACCTGATGATCGGGATTCGCGCGATGGAATCACTGCGCCAGATGCCGCTCTCACGCATCCACAGCCGCAAATTGCGTAGCTTTGAAGAGACGGCATTCCTGTGAACCGACAGAAATCCGCACAAAATCCGCCGAAAACGCTTGCTTTTGGCCACTAGGCGTTGTGTTTAGCCACACCATAGCGTTAAATCACGCCCATGAGGCCCAAGAGACGGGCAGTTGAAGGAGACCAAGAAATGGCAAAACCAATGACCAAAACCCAGCTCGTCGCCGCTCTGGCCGAGGAAATGGGCAGTGACAAGAAATCCGCAAGCGCGGCCCTCGATGCGGTGGTCAATGTGATCACCAAGGAAGTGTCCGGCGGCGGCGCCGTGACCCTGCCGGGCGTCGGCAAGATCTACTGCCGTGAGCGCCCCGAGCGCATGGTGCGCAACCCCGCCACCGGCGAGCAGATGAAGAAAGAGGCCGACAAGGTGGTGAAGATGACCATCGCCAAGGCGCTCAAGGACAGCGTCAACGGCTGATCCGCTCTTTCGAGTTTTTGCAGAGGGTCGCCTGTCGGGCGGCCCTTTTGCGTATCCGGGGCCCGGTGATGCCGGGTTGCGCCTGTCCGGGAAATCCACAATGGTCGCGGCGGCATATGGCACGGGGCAGGGCATGGATATTCGCGCGATACTGATGGGGCTGGCCTTTGCGGTGATGTGGTCCTCGGCCTTCACCTCGGCGCGGATCATCGTGGCCTCGGCCCCGCCGCTGACGGCGCTCAGCCTGCGGTTCTTCATTTCCGGTCTTCTGGGGGTGCTGATCGCCCGGGCCCTTGGGCAAAGCTGGCAGCTGACGCGTGGGCAATGGCGGGCCACGGTGATTTTCGGGCTGTGCCAGAACACGCTCTATCTGGGGCTCAACTTCGTCGCCATGCAGACCATCGAAGCGGGGCTTGCGGCGATCATCGCCTCGACCATGCCGCTGTTGGTCGGGCTGGCGGGCAGGCTGATCTTTCGCGAGCGGATCGGCTGGATGGGGATGCTGGGCCTTGTCGCAGGCGTGATCGGTGTGGCGATCATCATGGGCGCAAGATTGCAGGGCGGTGTGGATCTCTACGGTCTCGGGCTGTGCGTCGCGGGGGTGATCGCGCTGACCTTTGCCACGCTGGCGGTGCGCGGGGCCACGTCAGGTGGCAATTTCCTGATGATCGTCGGCTTGCAGATGCTGGTGGGCAGCGCGGGGCTTGTGGTGGGGGCGGCGGCGATGGAGACCATCGAGGTCACGTGGTCGTGGCAGTTGATCGCCGCCTTTGCCTATACCACGCTGGTGCCGGGGCTGGCGGCGACGCTGGTCTGGTTCTGGCTGGTCAACCGGATCGGGGCGACCAAGGCCGCGACGTTTCACTTTCTCAACCCGTTCCTCGGGGTGGCGATCGCGGCCCTAGTCCTGAGCGAGCGGCTTGGCCCGCAGGACCTGATCGGGGTGGCGGTGATCATGGGCGGCATTCTGGCGGTGCAGTTGTCACGGCAGCGTCGGGTCTGAGCGACCGGAAGTTTAAAAAATTCCGGATCGTTTTCTTTTCAAGAAAACGGCGTCAGCCGATGGTGCCGCGCGGGCCAGAGCCGACCTGTCCGCGATGCAGGAGCAGGTGATCGAGGATCACGCAGGCCATCATCGCCTCGCCCACCGGCACCGCGCGGATACCGACGCACGGGTCGTGGCGGCCCTTGGTGACGACCTCGATAGGGTCGCCGTCGACGGTGATCGAGCGGCGCGGCGTGAGGATCGAGGAGGTCGGCTTGACGGCGAAGCGCACCACCACATCCTGCCCGGTTGAGATGCCGCCGAGGATGCCGCCTGCGTGGTTCGAGGCGAATTCGGGGCCGTGTTCGCCCATGAAGATTTCGTCGGCATTGGCGCTGCCGGTGAGGGTGGCGGCGGCCATGCCCTCGCCGATCTCGACGCCCTTGACCGCGTTGATCGACATCATCGCCGAGGCCAGATCGGTGTCGAGCTTGCCATAGATCGGCGCGCCGAGGCCGGCGGGCACGCCGCGTGCCACGACCTCGATCACCGCGCCCACCGAATCGTGGTTCTTGCGCAGGGCTTGCAGGTAGGCCTCCCACTCGGGCGCGGCCTTGGCATCGGGCAGCCAGAAATCGTTGCCGTCGATGGCGTCCCAATCGAAACGGGCGCGGTCGAGTTGCATCTTGCCCATGGCGACCATGTAGCCCTTGACCTCAATCCCCGGCACCAGTGTGGCCAAGGCCGCGCGGGCGACGCCACCTGCGGCCACTCGCGCTGCGGTCTCGCGGGCGGAACTGCGCCCGCCGCCGCGCGGATCGCGGATGCCATATTTGAGGTGATAGCTGATATCGGCATGGCCGGGGCGGAAGGTGCGGGCGATGTCGCCGTAATCGCGCGAGCGCTGATCGGTGTTCTCGATCATCAGCTGGATCGGCGTGCCGGTGGTTTGGCCCTCGTAGACGCCCGAGAGGATGCGCACGGCGTCGGGTTCCTGCCGCTGCGTGGTGTTCTTGTTCTGGCCGGGGCGGCGCTTGTCGAGCCAGTGTTGCAGCCTACCCTCATCGAGGCGCACGCCCGGCGGGCAGCCGTCGACCGTGGCCCCGAGGGCGGGCCCGTGGCTCTCGCCCCAGGTGGTGAACCGAAAGAGATGACCGAAGGTGTTGAGGCTCATGCGCGTGGCTCCTTTGTCGCTCATCTAGCCGTGGCCTGCGCCCGCCTCAAGCCATTTTGGCGGGCATTTGTCGCAAACAGGCGATATGGGCCGGGGAATCGCTATACTCTCTGGCCTCGGACCGGACGCGAAAAGGTGCAAAAACGACATCTGTCCGACCCTGAAAAAACACTGGCGCAGGGGGTAATCCCTGCTAACACTGGCGCCGGACCTGTCGGAAAACGACACCGGTCGCCCCGGCCAAAGGCCAACACGGAGGAATACCATGACCCACTCACTTCCCGAAGAGAACGTGCGCCCGATCGTGCGCAAACTGGCCGAGGACACGAAGGCCGGCAAGATGGACCGCCGCGAATTCATCGCGCTCGCCTCGACCTTCGGGGCCTCATCCGCTGCCGCCTATGGCCTCTTGGGCCTGGCCGTGCCGACCCAAGCGCAGGCGCAGGACGGCAAGAAAGGCGGCGTGCTGCGCGTGGCGAGCCGCGTGCTCGAGATCACCGATCCGCGCAAGTTCGCCTGGTCCGAGCCGGGCAATATCAGCCGTCAGTTCTGCGAGCCGATGGTGCGCTGGGCGTCGGATTTCAGCTTTCAGCCGATGCTGCTGGAGGGCTGGGAGGTCAGTGACGACGCCAAGACCTACACGCTCAAGGTGCGGCAGGGTGCTGTCTGGACCAACGGCGATGAGTTCAACGCCGATGACATCATTCACAACCTCAACCGCTGGTGCGACAAGGCGGTCGAGGGCAATTCGATGGCCGCGCGCATGGGTACGCTGATCGACCCCGACACCAACAAGGCGATTGAGGGGGCGATCGAGAAGGTTGATGATTTCACTGTGCAGCTGAACCTTCCGCGTCCTGATATCACGCTGATCGCGGGCATGTCGGATTATCCCGCACTCTGCGTGCATCGCAGCCATGGCGATGACAGCGATCTGGCGCAATCGCCCATCGGTACCGGCCCGTTCGAGCTGGTTTCCATCGAGATCGGCACCGGCGCCGAAGTCAAGCGCCGCGCCGACGGCAAGTGGTGGGGCGGCGATGTCTATCTCGACGGCGTCCGCTTTATCGATTTCGGCACGGATAATGCCTCGATCGTGGCGGCGTTCGACGGCGACGAGATCGACATCAACGACGAATCGACCGCGGATTTCATCGAGTCGTACGATGCTCTCGGGCTGGTCAAGCAGTCCAAGCCCACCGCCAATACCATCGTCGCGCGGATGCGCGCCGACACCCCGCCCTATGACAGCAAGGAGCTGCGCAACGCCATTCAGCTCGCGTGTGACAACGAGGTGCTGCTGGCGATCTCGATCAACAACGAGGGTATTCCGGCGGAGAATCACCACGTCGCACCGTTCCACCCGGAATATGCCGAACTGCCCAAGATCGCGCCCGATCCGGCAAAGGCCATCGAGATGGCCACGGCGGCGGGCCATGCCGAGACCGAGATCGACATCATCTCGATCGACGGTGACTGGCGGACCACCACCACGGATGCCATCGGCGCGCAGCTGCGGCAGGCGGGGTTCAAGGTCAAGCGGACGGTAATGCCGGGTAACACGTTCTGGAACGACTGGACGAAATACCCGTTCTCGACCACCAACTGGGGTCCGCGTCCTCTGGGGGTGCAGGTGCTTGCGCTGGCCTATCGTTCGGGCGAGGCGTGGAACGAGAGCGGCCATTCGAACCCCGAGTTCGATGCCCTTCTGGATGAGGCGCTGGGCGTGTTCGATGCCGATGAGCGGCGTGACTATTCGGCCAAGCTTCAGACGATGCTGCAGGATAGCGGGGCGATCATTCAGCCGTTCTGGCGCAATCAGGCGCTGCATCACACCGACAAGGTGAAGAATGTGAGCGCGCATCAGTTCCGCGAGATGCATTACGAGAAGGTCTGGCTCGACGCCTGATCGGGGTTCCCTCGGAAAAGACGGGCCGCCTTGGATTGGGCGGCCCGTTTGTGTTTTGGGCGTGTTGGGTGGGTCTGGATCGGACATAGCACCCTGCCAGAAGGTGCCGCGCGGTTGCAGGGCCGGGGACTGGCGATGCAACGACCGTGGCAGGTACTTTATCCCAGCCAAGTCATTCTGAACTCAACACGTCGCGCGCGCTATCAAATCGCCAGGCCGCGGGACGACCCGGCGATCGCGCGGCACCTTCGGTGCGTTTCGCGCGGGACGCGGCAACGGCATCTCTAGGCCATTCGCGCCCTCGCCCAAATGCCTACCCGAGTTCTGCCCGCAGCCCTTCCATCCGCTCGGTCAGAAGTTTTTGCGAGGTCTCGTCCTTGAGGCGTCCGTCGTCATCAAAGGCGTTCATCGCGCCTGCGATCAGCACGGCGGTGCCGGGGATGAGCCGGGCCTGATGCTGGGTGAGGCACGACAGTGTCATGAATTGCGCCGTCTCACCCCCGGTGCGCCCGGCAGAGGCCGAGACGACGACCGTAGGCTTGTCCTTGAGCGGCCATCCCGGCAGACGGCTGATCCAGTCGAGCCCGTTCTTGAGCACCCCGGTGATGCCCTTGTTGTATTCCGGCGAGCCGACCACCACCGCATCCGCCTCCTTGATCTGCGCCGCGAGGGTCTTGACCTTCTCGGGCACGCCCTCGGCCTCTTCGAGATCGCCGTTGTAGAGCGGCAGGTCGAGATCGCCCTCGATCACGTTGGCCGGGCCGAAGGCCTCGGCGGCCTGGGTCAGAAGCATCCGGTTGTAAGAGCCTTTGCGCAGCGAGCCGGAGAGAAGCAGGAGTGTGGGATGTGTCATGTATCGACCTTTCTGAAATGAACCGATGTTGCGACACAAACTGGGGCGGGTTCCGGCGTTTGGCAACTGCCGGTGCCTGCACAGCGGATGTGCGATCCCTCAGGGACCCGGAAAAACGAAACCGGCCCGCGAGGGCGCGGGCCGGATCAAATCTGCCATAGGCGTGGCGAGGGGGACGTTTTTACCAGTCCACAGGGCCTTTTTCGGCGAATTGGTGGACGAGGAAATCAATGAAGGCGCGGACCTTGGGCTGGGTGAACCGGCCCGGCGGGTAGACCGCGTAGATGCCCTGCATCTCGACCGGTAGGTCGGGCATCGCATCCTCGATCAGCCCGTCGGCCATTGCTTGTGCATAGAGGAAGGAGGGCAGATAGGCGATCCCGAGGCCGGAGATCGCGGCGTTGAGCAGCGATTGCCCGTCATTGACGCTGAGACCGCCCGCCGTGCGCACCTGCCGCTTTTCGCCCGAGGGGGCGGTCAGCTTCCAGACCGCGTTGCCCGCCTGGCTGGAATAATGCAGCAGCTTGTGCTCGTTCAACTCGTCGATCTTCTGGGGGCGTCCGTATTTCTGGAAATAGGAGGGGCTGGCGATCATCCGCTTGGTGGTCTCGGTGAGCTTGCGGGCGCGCAGCGTGCTGTCTTCCAGTTCGCCGATCCGGATGGCCATGTCGAAGCCTTCGGAAATCAGCTCCACGTAGCGGTTGTTGAGCACCATGTTGACGGTGATATCGGGGAATTCATCTAGGAAAGACCCCAGAATCGGACTGAGATGATTGACCCCGAAATCGGTGGCGACCGAGATCCGCAAGAGGCCGGAAGGGTCGGACTGCATCGAACTGACCAGCGCATCGGCCTCGCCCGCGTCATTGAGAACCCGCAGCGCCCGGTCGTAATAGGCCAGACCGATCTCGGTCGGGCTGACGCGGCGTGTCGTGCGGTTGAGCAGGCGGGCCCCCAAGCGGGCCTCAAGGGACGAAACATGCTTGGATACGGCGGATTTCGAAATGCCCATCTTGCGCGCGGCGTCGGTGAACCCTCCCTGGTCCACTACCGTGGCGAAGGCCTCCATTTCCGTCAGGCGATCCATACTGATACCTCTTCTTGCGTGTCAGCCTCTGTTCTGCCCAAGAAATCAGGCACAACTGGGGCGCTTGCCCGACAATATCTTGATATTCCCTTTATCGTTCCCGGCTGGGAAACGCAGAAACACCGACCCGTGAGCGTCGAAACACTGTGTCGCCGCGCTACCTATGCTAGTATCTGGACAGGAGGATGAACCATGACACGCATTGCAACACTCGTCACCGCTGCTCTTCTGGCGGTCGCCGCGCCCGCGTTCGCCGGGGACACGCCCGCGCCCGAGGGGGCAGAGGTCTACTTCGTCAATCTCTCGGACGGCGACAGCGTCAGCGCGCCGGTCACTGTGGTCTTTGGCCTCAAGGGCATGGGCGTGGCCCCTGCCGGGACCGAGAAGGAGAATACCGGCCATCACCATGTGCTGGTCGATCGCCCGCCGCTCGGCGAGGGGCCGGACGGGGCCGAGGAGTTGAACACCAGCCTGCCCGCCGATGACAATCATATTCATTTCGGCGGCGGTCAGACGCAGGTGAGCCTTGATCTGGAGCCCGGGCCGCACACGCTGCAACTGGTTCTGGGCGACATGAACCATGTGCCGCACGATCCGCCGGTGACGTCCGAGGTGATCACGATCACCGTGGAATAACCCGCCTCAGAGCGTGGCGGCCAGCCGCGTGCCCTGATCAATCGCGCGTTTCGCGTCAAGCTCGGCGGCCACATCCGCGCCGCCGATCACGTGGCAGGTGACGCCCTCGGCCTCGAGAGCATCGGCAAGGCTGCGCTCGCTCAGCTGTCCGGCGCAGAGCACGATGGTGTCGGCCTCGATGAGTTTGGGGGTCTCGCGCGCCTCGCCAAAACTGATGTGCAGGCCGTGCGCGTCGATACGTTCGTAGTTGACGCCGCTCAGCATCTCGACGCCCTTCATCCGAAGTGCGGCGCGGTGAATCCAGCCGGTGGTCTTGCCCAGCCGCTTGCCGGGGCGCTCGGCCTTGCGCTGCAACAGCGTCACGGCGCGGGCGGGCGGTTCGGGCTGCGGGCCGGTGGCGGCCAGCCCGCCGCGCACCTCTGCGGGATCGCCCACGCCCCATTCCTCGCGCCACAGCGACAGGTTCTCGGTCGGGCTCTCGCCCTCATGGACGAGGAATTCGGACACGTCAAAGCCGATGCCGCCCGCGCCGACCACGGCGACGCGCTTGCCCACGTTTGCCTTGCCGCGCAGCACGTCGATATAGCTGAGCACGTTGGGGCCGTCCTGCCCGTCGATGCCCGGATCGCGCGGGATGACCCCGGTGGCGATGATCACCTCGTCAAAGCCTGCAAGGTCATTCGGCCCTGCCTCAACGCCCAGCCTGACCTCGATGCCGGTTTTCTCGACCATCACCTCGAACCAGTCGACGAGGCCGTGGAATTCCTCCTTGCCGGGGATGACGCGGGCCATGTTGAGCTGACCGCCAAGCTCTGCCGCGCGGTCGAAAAGCGTCACCTTGTGGCCGCGCTCCGCTGCCGTGATCGCGGCCGAGAGACCGGCAGGCCCGGCACCGACAACGGCGATGCGTTTCGGTGTGTCGGCGGGCGCGATGGTCAGTTCGGTCTCGTGGCAGGCGCGCGGATTGACGAGGCAGGAGGTCAGCTTGCCCGAGAAGGTGTGATCGAGACAGGCCTGATTGCAGGCGATGCAGGGGGCAATGGTCTGGGCGCGCCCCGCTGCGGCCTTGTTGACGAAATCCGCATCGGCGAGGAAGGGGCGGGCCATCGAGACCATGTCGGCCGCGCCCTGCGCGATCAGGTCTTCGCCGACCTGCGGCGTGTTGATCCGGTTCGAGGTGATCACCGGAATGCTCACCTTACCCATCAGCTTTTGCGTGACCCACGCCCAGCCCGCACGCGGGACGGAGGTGGCGATGGTGGGCACCCGTGCCTCGTGCCAGCCGATGCCGGTGTTGAGGATCGTGGCCCCCGCCGCCTCGACCGCCTGGGCGAGTTGCACCACCTCGGCATGGGTGCTGCCCTCGGGGATGAGGTCGATCATCGACAGGCGGTAGATCAGGATGAAATCGGGGCCTGTGGCCTTGCGGGTGCGGCGCACGACCTCGAGCGGCAGGCGCATCCGGTTCTCGTAGGAGCCGCCCCAGCGGTCGGTGCGTTTGTTGGTGTGGGTGACGAGGAACTGGTTGAGGAAATAGCCCTCGGACCCCATGATCTCGACCCCGTCATAGCCCGCCTCGCGGGCGCGCTGCGCCGCTGTGACGATATCGGCGATCTGTTTCTCGATGCCGTCCTCGTCGAGTTCGGTGGGGGTGAAGGGCGAGATCGGCGACTTGACGGGCGAGGGGGCCACGCATTCCTTGCCATAGGCGTAGCGGCCCGCGTGCAGGATCTGCATGGCGATAAGCCCGCCCGCGTCGTGCACCCGGTCGGTGACGATACGGTGATTGGCGATATCCTCGGGGGTGAAGAGCCCCGCAGCACCCGGAAACACACCGCCCTCGCGGTTGGGGGCCATGCCGCCGGTGACCATGAGGCCCACCCCGCCACGCGCGCGGGCGGCGTAGAATTCAGCCACCCGGTTCCAGTCCCGCGTCTCCTCCAGCCCGGTATGCATGGAGCCCATGAGCACGCGGTTCTTGAGCGTCACATGGCCCAGATCGAGGGGGGCAAGAAGGTGCGGATAATCGGTCATGGCTCTCTCCCTTGGCTTATCCAAGTGATGCCGCAGCCGCGCGCGATTGTCACCCATGAACGCTGCGTTACCGGGGGGGAGGCGGGGCTGCGTCCCGGAGTTTGAGTATTTTAGCCAAGAAGAAGCCGGGGCGGGTGTTTGTCAGTCCTGATCGTCTGCGAAACTGAGGGCCGCCCAGTTGCGCCGCTCATGCACCACGCGCAAGATCACGACGTCCGGTCCGACCATGCGGTAGAAGACAAGATGTCGACCGACCGGCAGTGACCGCGCACCCGGCACGAAGACGGACCGGTCGCGCCCTGTTTCCGGAGCGGCGGCCGCGCGCGAGAAACAGGCGAATATCTCCGTGACATAGCTTTCCGCCCGCTGTTCGCCCCATGTTACCTTTGAATGATCCCAGATATCATCGAGGTCGGCCACCGCTGTGCGTGTCAGCCGAAATTCCGTCACGCTGAGGTTTTACGCTTGGCGGCAAGGAAGCTTTCCAGATCGAGATCCAAGGTTTCGCCGTTCGCCGCTTGCCGGTCGGCCTCCTCAAGGGTGGCTTTAAGGCGGTCGAACTCCAGTTCCGCCTCCTGACGCTCCAGCATCCGCAGCCCCGCGCGCAGGACGTCGCTGGTCGAGGCGTAGCGGCCGCTTTCGACGGCTCGGGCGATGAAGTCGTTGAAGTGGTCGCTGAGCACGACCGAGGTGTTGCGGGGCATGGGGTGGCTCCTTTGATCGAGGTATACCAATTATTGGTATCCGGATCAATTGGCGCTGGCGGGATCAGTCCTCGCCGTCCACCCGGCCGCGCAGCGCCTTGACCTCGCCGCGCACCTTCTTGGCCTTGAGGCGGCGTTTCTTGGCCCCCAGCGTGGGGCGCGTCGGGATGCGGCGTTTGGGTTTGACCAGGGCCTGCCGGATCAAGTCTGCCAGGCGGTCGCGCACGATGTCGCGGTTGCGGGTTTGGCTGCGGGTCTCGTCGCATTGCAGGAGGAGCGCGCCCTCCTTGGTCCAGCGGCGGCCCGCGAGCCGTTTGAGCCGGGCCTTGACCGGGCCGGGCAGGTTGGGCGAGCGCTCGGCCTCGAAGCGCAACTCGACCGCGCTCGCCACCTTGTTGACGTTCTGTCCGCCGGGGCCGGAGGCGCGGATGAACTGCTCGGTCAGTTCCCAATCCTCGATGGCGATCTGATCGGTGATCCTCAGCATGGGGCGGTCCCGTTGATGACGTGTTGGTCGATGACAAGCGTGGCAATTCAAAAGGGCCGCCCCGGCTGGGAACGGCCCTCTAGAAGCTACGGAGGTGGGCCGGTTAGGCGCACCAATCCGGGCGGCTTTCGCCTCGGGGCTGCCCTAGACGGCGGCCTCCCGAACTGTTCCGACACCTCGCTCCAATACCTCTATAGACACTGGACCACCTCCTTTCGCATTGTTAAACCTAAGCTAAGCCTGACATAAATTTCGTAGTTGTCAAAACAAAATCATGTGGTGGGCGAAAAAAGCGACGCAGGATGCTGATTTATTGATCTTGCAACACGGCCACGCATTGGCGCGGAAGATCTTCCATCGTCAACTCGCGGCGGGGTTTGGGCGGTGGCGCGTCCGGGTCGGGCGGCGGCGGGTTGAGGATGTTGCGCACCCACTGATCGGCCTCGGCGCAGCCATCGCCGGGGGGTGGCGCGGCCTGTTCCACGCAGCCCTTCGCATTGTCGGGGCAATTCAGCCGGACGTGGAAATGGTAGTGATGCCCCCACCACGGCCGGACCTTGCGCAGCCATGCGCGGTCGCCGGTCTCCTCTTTGCACATCTGCGCCTTGGCCCCGGGAAAGATGAAGATGCGCGCGGTGCGCGGGTCTTGCGCGGCGGCCTTGACGATCTCGTGATGCGCGCGGGTCCAGTTGCCGTTGATATAGGCGCCATTGGCGCGACGCATGGAAATCGACGAGATGTTTTCGCGCGCGGTGCGGTCGAGGGTGAGGTTGTCGGCGGGGCGCAGCCAGATATCGGCGTCGAGCCCCATCTGGTGGCTGCGATGCCCCGACAGCATCGGGCCGCCGCGCGGCTGGCTGATATCGCCCACATAGATGCCGTTCCAGCCCGGCTGCGCTGCGGCCTTGCGCGAGAGGTCTTGCAGCATGTCGATGGTTTCGGGGTGGCCCCAGTTGCGGTTGCGGCTGAGGCGCATGGCCTGCCATGTCGGCCCGGTTTCGGGCAGGGCGACGGCCCCGGCGATGCAGCCATTGGCGTAGCTGCCATAGGCGGCGGGGGCGTGTTCGGAGCCTTGTCCCTTCGCGCCGAAAAGCTGTTTGGCCTGCACGCCCTGCATTGCGGCCGGGATGCTCTGGCTGGAGACGATGCCGGGGGCCTGCGCCTCCGGCTCGGGTTGCGTGCAGGCCGCGAGGCCCAGACAAAGTGCTGCTGTTATGACGATCCGGCCCATTGTTCGCTGTCCCCTTCCGCCTTGACCCAGCGTAGCAGCACAAGGCCGATCAGGAAAAGGAAAATTACCGGTGAAATGCCGATCCTTGCGCTGCCCGAGAGCGAGGTCACGAGGCCGATCAGCGCCGGGGCGAGAAATGCCGTGGCCCGCCCCGAGAGGCCGTAAAGGCCGAAGTTTTCGGTCGGGGTCGCGGGGTCGGTATGGCGCACCATGAGGGTGCGGCTGGCGGCCTGAAGGGTGCCGCCCAGGCCGCCGATCAGCACGCCGCAGCCGAAGAAGATCGCATCGGGCAGGGTGGAGCCGGGGGCCAGCGGGATGCCGAA
This sequence comes from Roseovarius tolerans, assembly GCF_900109855.1. Taxonomy (GTDB): domain Bacteria; phylum Pseudomonadota; class Alphaproteobacteria; order Rhodobacterales; family Rhodobacteraceae; genus Roseovarius; species Roseovarius tolerans. Next base: position 199,571 of record NZ_FOBO01000006.1, read on the forward strand.
GATCTGGCTGCGATCCATGCCGACGACGATGACGCAGACCGCGATCAGGCCCCAGATCGCCACGACGATGACCGGTTTGGGGCCGAAGCGCGCGTCGAGCCTGCCGCCGACCCAGCTGAAGAGTGCGGCGGAAATCGCGCCGATGATGCCGAAGATGCCGACCGAGGTGATCGACCAGTTGAGCACGAGAATCGCATAGGTGCCGCCGAAGCCATAAAGCCCGTTGAGCGCGTCGCGGTAGAACATCGAGGAGCCAAGATAGGTGCTGAGGCTGAGGCGGTGGCGCAGGCCTTTGACCGTCTTGACCAGCAGCCCCAGCGCATCGCCGATGCCGCGCCCCGTGCCCGCAGGCCCGGTATCGCGCACCCAGAGGAAATAGGGGATCATGAACACTGCGAACCAGACCGCGGTGAAGGGCCCGACGAAGCGCGTGCCCTCACGCGTGGCGGCGTCAAGTCCGAAGGCCGGGTCAAGGCCGATCAGGGTCTTGCCGCTGGGCTGTTCGACAAAGAGCGCCAGCATGATCAGCAGCGATACCACCCCGGCGACATAGCCGAAGGCAAAGCCCGAGCCCGAGATCGCGCCGACCTCGTCCTGGGTGCCGAGCGAGGGCAGTTGCGAGTTGATGAAGATGAGCGCGTATTCCGCCCCGATGAAGCCGATGCCGAAGGCGATGAGCCCGAACCACAGGTTGGCCCCGTCCGGCGTCACGCCCCATATCGCCACCGCGCCGGTTACGTACATCGCTGAGAACACGATGATCCAGGGCAGACGCCGCCCGGTGGTGTCCGCAAAGGCCCCCATGATCGGCGCGCCGAGGCCGATGATCAGGCCGCTGATGGTCAGCCCGGTGGACCAGAGCGTCTGTGCGCGGGCGTCGGCGACGCCTTCGCTCAGCCCGGTGGACATGAAGTGATCGGAGGCGACAGAGGCAAAATAGGGGCCGAAGATGAAGGTGATCAGCAGGGTGTGATAGGGCTGGCTGGCCCAGTCGAAAAAGAACCAGCCCCAGATGCGTTTGCGTTTGGAAATACCCGTCATACCTGCCTCGCTCACCCTTTTGGGGATATGAGCGCGGCAGGCGCGTGGGTGCAAGCTATTCCTGCGCGGGGTCTTGCATCGGGGGCCAGGGGCGGGTGGCATCGGCCTCGATCCAGGCGCGGACCCAGTCGGGGTGCGTTGGCTGGGCAGCGTCGTGCCCCAGTTCGGCCTGGACGGTTGCGGGGGGCACGATCCCGCCCTTTCCGGTCACCGCCGCGCGGTAGAGGATGTGGTTGGCGCATTGGCCATCGGGCGTCCACATGGATTGTTCGAGATAGAGGAATTTCTCGTCCCAGCAGACCAGCCGCGAGCGCATCTCGATGCGTTCGAACATGCGGATGCGGCGGCGATAGCGCACGCTTGCGCCTGCGATGGTCAGGCCCCAACGCTTGCGGCGCAGCACCTTGATCAGCCCGACGCGACCGGCCAGCGGAATCCGCCCAAGATCATAGAGCGTGAGCGTGCGCCCGTTGTTCAGTTCCATCCAGAGGTCGATATCCCAGGGCAGGCAATAATGCTGCGACACATGCAGACCCGTCACCGGCAGGGCAGGGGATTTGCGATGTTTGTAGAGTTGCCAGACAAGGCGCAGGACGGGATACATGGGCGGGTCTCCTTTGGCCCGCGCCTGCCACCCTCGGGCATGGCAGTCAACTGCGACCGCGCGTCAGGCTTGCGCTCGGGGGCGGGCTTGCTTAGGTGAGAAGGCGTTTCAGACCCAAAGGACCACTGCCCATGCAATCGCTTTTCCAGATCCTGATGCTGCTGCTCGATATCGTGTGGTTCTTCATCCTTGCGCATGTGATCATGTCGTGGCTGATCAATTTCCAGGTGCTGAACCTGCAACAGCAATTCGTGGCGCAGATCTGGTACGGGCTCAACCGCCTGCTGGAGCCGATCTATTCCCGGGTGCGTCAATTCCTGCCGCCGATGTCGGGCATCGACCTGGCCCCCCTGGTGGTGCTGGTGGCGGTCTATGCGCTGCGGATCATCCTGATCAACAATGCGGCGGCGTTTTACTGATCCGGGGTCTTGTTCACCGAATCTTGGTGTGAAACAGTGATTGTAAGAGCAGATATATAAAATCTTACAGGACTGCCATGCCGAGCGCTGCCACGCTTTTGCGCGATGTCTTCGGGTTCGATGCGTTTCGGCCCGGACAGGAAGAGATCGTGCACACCGTCGCCACCGGGTGCAACACCCTTGCGATCATGCCCACGGGGGGCGGTAAATCCCTGTGTTTCCAACTGCCTGCGCTTATGCGGGACGGGGTGACGGTGGTCATCTCGCCGCTGATTGCGCTGATGCGCGATCAGGTGCGGGGCTTGCGCGCGGCGGGGGTCGAGGCGGGGGCGCTGACCTCGGGCAATACCGAAGAGGAAACGGCAGAGGTCTGGGCGGCGCTGGAGGAAGGGCGGCTCAAGCTGCTTTACATGGCGCCGGAGCGGCTGGCGTCGGGGGCGGCGCTGGGGATGCTGCGGCGCATCGGTGTCAGCCTGATTGCCGTGGACGAGGCGCATTGCGTGAGCCAGTGGGGCCATGATTTCCGGCCCGATTACCTGCGCATCGGTGAACTCAGGCGTGCGCTCAACGTGCCGCTCGCGGCGTTCACCGCCACCGCCGATGCCGAGACGCGCGACGAGATCGTGGCCAAGCTCTTTGACGGGCAGCCACCGCAGATCTTTCTGCACGGGTTCGACCGGCCCAATATCCACCTGACCTTTGCCGCCAAGGACGGGCCGCGCCAGCAGATCATGGGTTTTGCCGGGGCCCGCAAAGGGCAGTCGGGCATCGTCTATTGCGGCACCCGCGCGAGGACCGAGAGCCTTGCGCAGGCCCTGTCACAGGCGGGGCACAATGCCTGCGCCTATCACGGCGGGATGGAGGCCGATGCGCGCCGCCACGTGGAACATCGGTTCAACAGTGAGGACGGGCTGATCGTGGTGGCGACAGTGGCCTTCGGCATGGGGGTGGACAAGCCCGATATCCGCTGGGTGGCGCATGCCGACCTGCCCAAGAGCATCGAGGCCTATTATCAGGAGATCGGCCGCGCGGGACGCGATGGCGCGCCTGCCGAGACGCTGACGTTGTTCGGGCCGGACGATATCCGCCTGCGCCGGTCGCAGATCGACGAGGGGCTGGCCCCGCCGGAACGGCGGATGGCCGATCACGGGCGATTGAACGCGCTGTTGGGGCTGGCCGAGGCGCTGGAGTGCCGCCGGGCCGCGCTGCTCGGCTATTTCGGCGAGGTGGCGGAGCGGTGCGGGAATTGCGATCTGTGCGAGACGCCGCCCGAGACCTTCGACGGCACCGAGGCGGTGCAAAAGGCGTTGTCGGCGATCCTGCGCACCGAGGAACGGTTTGGCGCGGGGCATCTGATCGACATCCTGTTGGGCAACGCGACCGACAAGGTGCGCGCACGCGGCCATGACAGCCTGCCGACCTTCGGCGTGGGCCGCGACATGGACAGGCGTGGCTGGCAGGGCGTGTTCCGGCAGATGATGGGGCATGATCTGGTGCGCCCCGATCCCGAACGGCATGGCGCATTGGTGATGACCGAGGCCGCCCGCCCGATCCTGCGCGCCGAAGCCCCGATCCGTCTGCGCCGCGAGGTGGCGCAGCGCACGCCCCGCCCCGCCGCCCGGGCGCTGGTGTCAGAGGAGGACGCACCGCTTCTGTCGGCGCTCAAGGCCAAGCGGCGCGCGCTGGCCGAGGCGGCGGGGGTGCCCGCCTATATCGTGTTCAACGACCGCACGCTCATCGAGATGGCCGAGACGCGGCCCGCCAATCTGGATGCGATGGCGCGCGTGGGCGGCGTCGGGGCGACCAAGCTGGACCGCTATGGCGCGGATTTCCTGGAGGTGATCAACGGTGCCGTGGAGGAGGTTCACCCGACGCGGCGCAAGCTGGCGGGCCGCGCGGCGGGCGAGGTCTATGACCAGTTGATCGAGGCGCAGGCGCGGCTCTCGCGCGGGCCCGAGGGTATCGACAAGCCGCTGAGTTGTTCGGCCTCGCTGCTGGCGCGGGTGGCGAGCCAGCGGCCGCGCGACAGTGACGCGCTTGCGCGGCTGATCGGCGAGAAATATGCCGAACGTTTCGGTCCGGCCTTTCTGGACGTTCTGCGTATGGCGGACTAAGTCTGCCGCAACGCTGTCACAGAGGAATTTTGCGCATGCTGGTTGTCGTCTCGCCCGCCAAGAAGATGGATATGAGCCCGGTCGAGGGTGTTGCGCCGACGCGGCCTGCGTTTCGCGCCGAGGCGGAGGATCTGGCGCAGGTGGCGCGCGGCCTTGACGTGGGGGATCTGCAAAAGCTGATGAAGATCAGCGAGAACCTTGCCCGGCTCAATGCCGACCGCTTTGCCGAGTTCGGCACGATGGAGGAAAAGCCCGCCGCGCTGGCCTTTGCCGGCGACACCTATCAGGGGCTGGAGGCGGGATCGCTCGACGCGGATGAAATGGACTGGGCGCAGGATCATTTCCGCATCCTGTCGGGGCTTTACGGACTGTTGCGTCCGCTTGATGCGATCGAGCCGTATCGGCTGGAAATGGGCAGTCGGCTGGCGACCGACCGGGGCCGCACGCTCTATGATTACTGGGGCGACCGGATTTCCAGAGCGCTGAATACGCAGGCGCGTGAGATCGGCACCGACACGCTGATCAACTGTGCGAGCCAGGAATATTTCGGGGCGGTGGACCGCGCGGCGCTCTATCTGCGGGTGATTACGCCGGTCTTCATGGAAGAAAAGGCGGGCACGCCCAAGATCGTCAGCTTTTACGCCAAGAAGGCGCGCGGCGCGATGGCGCGGTTCGTGATCCAGCACCGGCTGACCGACCCGGACGCGCTCAAAGACTTCGATACCGGCGGCTATCGCTACAATGCCGAGATGTCGGAGGGTGACAGCATGGTGTTTCTGCGCGATTACCCGGCCTGAGCCGTTGTGGGTGCTGGCTGTGGCGCGCGGGCGTCGCGCGGGCGTCGGGCGGGCAGGCGGCGGTGATCCGGGAGATAATATCGGCCTTGCGCAGCGGCTTGGTCAGGTAGTGATCGAGCCCGGCGGCGAGGATGTCGGCCTCATCGCCCTGCATCGCGTGGGCGGTCATCGCGACGATGGGCACATGCGCGCCGGGGTCTTCGGCCTCGCGGATGGTGCGGGTGGCCTCCTTGCCGTCCGTCTCGGGCATGGAGATGTCCATGAAGATCACATCCGGGTGGAACGCGTGGAACAACTCTACTGCCTCGCGCCCGTTCTCGGCGAATTTCAGGTCGATATCGAGGCCGGTGAGCATCTTGGAGAAGACCAGCCGGTTGGTCTTGTTGTCCTCTGCCGCAAGCACCCGCATGGTGCGGGCGGCTTGGGGCATGGTCTGGCCGGATGGCAGCAAGGCGGCGAGCGTGTCGATCAGGACGCGGCGGGGTGCCGGTTTTTGCAGAACCACCTGCACATGGGCGCGCCCGGGGTCTTGCTCGGCATAGCCGGTGTTCTGGCTGAGCAGGGCAATCGGCATGGTGTGGCCCGCCGCGCGCAGCGCCTCGGCCAATTCGAGCCCGTCCATCGCGGCCATGTTGTGATCGCAAAGCACGATGTCGATCTCGGGACAGGCCAGCGTCAGCGCCTCGGCCCCGCTGGCGCAACTGACCACGGCGAGCCCGAGCGCGGCGAGTTGGCGTTCCAGAATGTCCCGGCTAGCCGCCTGCGGCTCGACGATCAGGGCGCGCGCGGCTGACCTCGGCAGGACCGGGTCGGCCGCGTCTTCGGGGGCGGCGAGCGGCAGGGTGAGGGAGATGCCGAAACTCGACCCCTCTCCGGGGGTCGACTCGACCCAGATATCGCCCTGCATCATTCTGATCAGCTTTTGCGAGATCGCGAGGCCGAGGCCGGTGCCCTCGAACTTGCGGTTGCGGTCGTCGTCGACCTGATTGAACTCGCCGAAGATGTGATCGACCTTGTCGGGCGGGATGCCGATGCCGGTATCCTCGATGCTGACATTTATCATCGCCGCCTCGTCTGCGGCGGGCGGCACGCCGGTCACGCGGATCAGCACATGGCCGGTCTCGGTGAACTTGATGGCATTGCCCAGAAGGTTGGTCAGGATCTGCCGGATGCGGCCCGGATCGCCGATGAAGCGCGTCGGCAGGAACAGATCGTAATCGACCAGCAGATCGAGCCCCTTGTCGCGGGCATTGGCCTGCATCAGCGTCACAAGTTCGTGGATGCAGCGTTCGAGATCGAACGGGGCTGTGTGGAGGACGAGTTTCTCGGCCTCGATCTTGGAGTAATCCAGCACATCGTTGATGATGACCAGAAGTGCCTCGCCGGAATGCTTGATGGTTGAGGCATAGAGGCGTTGTTCCTCGGTCAGGTCGCTGTCCATCAGCAGATCGGCCATGCCGACGACGCCGTTCATCGGGGTGCGGATCTCATGGCTCATGTTGGCGAGGAAGGTGGATTTGGCGCGATTGGCGGTCTCGGCGCGGCGGCGGGCCTCTTTCAGTTCCGTCTCGTAGCGGATCGTGTCGGTGATGTTGAGCGCAAGGCTGACCACATCGCCATCGGGGTCGCGCTGATCTATCAGCTTGATATAGTGGCCGTTCCAAAGGCGGATCACCTCGGGCTCGGGCGTGGCCTGTTGCCAGCGGTCGAGCATGTGTTCGCGCCAGATATGCGGGGCGTGTGCGCCGATGTTGACGATCCCCTCTTCGGTGATGAATTGCAGGATTTCGACATAGCTGATGCCGGGCTGCACCGCCTCGAGCCCGTCGAACACCGCGAGATAGGCGTGATTGGCCGCGATCATCTGGCTGTCGGCATCGAAGAACGCGAAGCCGTCCTGAATGGTGGCGATCGAATGCCAGAGGCGGCGTTCGGCGATCTCGACCTTTTGATGCGCTTCGCTCAGGTCCGATTTGACGCGCAGGTTCTCGTCGCGGACGGTCTGCACCTCGGCGCGGGTCTCGTGTATCTCGTGCGAGAGGGCGCGCGCATGCTTGCCCAGTTTGCGGTTGGCGGCGTGCAGTTCCGCCTGTTTCTGTTCCAGCAGACGTTCGGCGGCCAGACGGGCGCGCCGCTCCTCTGCCAGCTTGTTGGCAAGGCTCATGCCCGTCCTCCGCCGTGCCGGAATGTGATCGGGTCACAATCCGGCATCGTCGTGAACAAGCGGTTAAAGCCTGTGAATTATGTGCTCAGAGCGCCTCGATCGCCAATGCGATGCCCTGACCGCCGCCGATGCACATGGTGATCAGCGCGCGCTTGCCCCCGGTCCGCTCCAACTCGTAAAGCGCCTTGACGGTGAGGATGGCGCCGGTTGCGCCCACCGGGTGGCCGAGCGCGATGGCCCCGCCATTGGGATTGACGCGGCCCGGGTCGAGGCCAAGCCCCTTGTTGACGGCCAGGGCCTGCGCGGCAAACGCCTCGTTCGATTCCACCACGTCGAAATCGGCCACGCTGAGCCCGGTTTTCTCCAGCAGGCTCTCGACGGCGGGGATGGGGCCGATGCCCATCACCTCGGGGCGCACCCCGGCATGGGCGTAGCCCAGAACACGGGCGCGCGGCTTGAGGCCCGCGGCCTCTGCCGCTTCGGCCCGGGCGAGCACGAGGGCGGCGGCCCCGTCATTGATGCCGCTGGCATTGCCGGCGGTGACGGTGCCGTCTTTCTGGAACACCGTGCGCAGGCCGGCGAGGGCCTCGGCGGTGGTGGGTTTGGGGTGCTCGTCGGTGTCGAATGCCACCATGTCGCGCTTCACGCGCACCTCGATGGGCACGATCTGCGATGTGAACCGGCCCTCGCCAATCGCCTCTGCGGCGCGGCGCTGGCTTTCGAGCGCAAAGGCATCCTGATCGGTGCGGCTGATGTCATGCTCGGCCGCGACATTCTCGGCGGTGACGCCCATATGGCCGGTGCCGAACGGGCAGTTGAGCGCGCCCAGCATCATGTCGAGCGTCTTCACGTCGCCCATCTTGGCGCCCCAGCGTTGGTCGGGGATGATGAAGGGTGAGCGGCTCATGTTCTCGGCCCCGCCTGCAAGGCCGAACTCGGCGTCGCCCAGCATCAGGGATTGAATGACCGACACGATGGCCTGCGCGCCCGAGCCGCAGAGGCGGTTGACGTTCATCGCGGGGGCAGTGTCGGGGATGCCTGCGTCGATGGCGGCGACGCGGCTTACATACATGTCGCGCGGTTCGGTGTTGATGACATGGCCAAAGACCACATGGCCGATCTGCCCGCCCTCGACACCCGAGCGTGCGAGCGCCTCGCGGGCGACGGTGGCCCCGAGGGTGGTGGGCGGTGTGCCCGCAAGGGCCCCGCCGAATGTGCCAATGGCCGTTCGGCAGCCATCCAGAATAACGATATCGGTCATGGGTCATCCTCCACCCGGGGTTTGCGTTAGGCAGAGCCTAGCGGCGGTGCAGGGCAAAAGGCAACGCGGACGTGGTGTCAGGGCGGAGTTTTGTAGAATTCAGCGCGTGTGCGTGCTGTTTGGTTCCTCATCCGGCGGGCGTGAGCGGTTGCCGTCCGGTGTCGGTGAGCAGGTGGCAGCTGCGGCCGTCGAACACGGCAGGCCAGATTTGGCGGCCATAGCCCGCGCCGCCGTCGAGGTCGATGCGGTTGCCGAAATGCTGCGGCCGGTCGAGCGCGGTGTGGCCGTGCACCACGAGCCAGGGGTGCGGCGCGTCATGGTCGAGAAAGCCGTCGCGGATCCACATCAGGTCGGTTGGGCTCTGGTCCGCGAGGGGCAGGCCGGGGCGGATGCCCGCGTGGACGAAGAGCAACCCGCCCACCTCCTTGTAGAGGGGCAGCCGGGCGAGCCAGTCGCGATGCGCCTGTGGCACGGCGGCGCGGGCGGCGTCCCATGCGGGCGCGTCCTCGGACGCGCTGACGCCGTAGGAGGCGAGGGTCGTCGCGCCGCCAAGCCGGGGGTTGAGCCATGTGAGGCCGGAGCGGACCTGGGGCGAGCGGATTTGGCCGGTGTCGATGAAATCGAGAAAAAGCTGATCGTGATTGCCCTTGAGCACGGTCCAGGGGCGGCCGTCGGCCTGGCCCTGCATCAGCCGGTCGATCACGGCGCGGCTATCGGGGCCGCGATCCACGAGATCGCCGAGAAAGACGATGCGGGCCTGCGCCCCGCCGTCTTGCGTGACGAGATCGAGGGCGGCGTCAAGCAGCGCGTCCTGACCGTGGATATCGGGGATGGCGTAGATCGGGTCTGTCATGCGGGGATGTAGACCCTGCCTGTGGGAGGTTGTCCAGAGGGGGGAGGCGATTGGTCTTGAGCTGGCCTTCGAGAGTGCCCGCGCGAAACGCACCGAAGGTGCCGCGCGATCGTCATGCCAGAGGCATGCCTCCAGCATGACGCCGTCCCGCGGCCTGGCGATATGATAGGGCGCGCAACGTGTTGATGTTACAATGACTTGGCTGGCATAAAGTACCCGCAACGAGCGTTGCTTCGCCAGTCCCCGGCCCTGCGCTCGCGCGGCACCTTCTGGCGGGGCGCTATGACTGCTTCAGGCCCATCACAGCCCCATGAATCGCGCCGCCACGGCGCCGTTCATGTAGCTGATCCGCCCGCCTGCCATGGTGGCCATGATGCGGCGGCTTGCCGGGTCGATCACCGTGAGGTCGGCGCGCAGCCCGGGGCGCAATTCGCCGCGATCCCCGAGGCCCAGAATGCGCGCCGGGCCGAGCGAGACGAGCTGCCACGCCGCTGCCAGATCGCATACCCCGCCATCGGCCAGCAGGAACGCCGCGCGCTTCAGCGACGGGTAATGGTAATCCGAGGCGAGCGCGTCGATGAGGCCCATGGCGGCCATCTCCAGCGCGCTTGCATTGCCCTTGTGCGAGCCGCCGCGCACCAGGTTGGGGGCACCCATGATGATGCTGTCGCCGCCTGTGCGGGCGGCCTCGGCGGCCGCCAGCGTTTCGGGGAATTCCGCGATGTGGATGCCGCGCGCGCGGTTCCTCGCGCGTGCCGCTGCGGTCGCCTCGTCATGGCTGCCGAGGCGCACCCCCGCCGCGATGAGCCGCGCGCTGAGCGCGTCGAGCGCGGGCTCCACCTCGGGCATGCGGGCGTGCAGGTCTTGCATGAAGGCGAGGTGCTTTTCGGGGTTGCGCCCGATGCGCAGGGCCTGCCCGGTCAGGCGGGGCGGGCGCTTGCCCTTGGCCAGATCCTCATGCGGCAGGTGATCGTTGAACACCACGTAGGGGATCGCGTGGCGGGCGATCATGTCCTCGATGGCGGCGTAATCGTCGAGCATCGGGATCTCGAACCGCAGTTGCACCAGCAGGTCTGTGTCCACCTGCGGGCGGATGGTGGCGAGCCCGGTAAACACCTTCTCGGCAAACTCCGGCCCGCGCATGCCGCCTTCCCAGCTGTAGAATTGCGCCAGCGTGGCGGTGGTGATGCCGTTGGCGGCCAGTTCGGCCTCGGTGGCGATGAGGCCCTGATCCACGTCCTTCATCGCGCCGCGCCGGGGGGCGAGGTGGCGCTCGAACCCGTCGCCGTGGATGTCGACGATGCCGGGCAGGATCATGTAGCCCGAGAGGTCCACGCCGCGCCCCGTGGGCGCGTCGGTGACACGACCATCGGCGATCGTGAGATCACGCACCTCCGGCCCCTCGGGCCAGAGCACCTGCGCGCCCTGCAGGGTGAGGGCCGCGCTCATCCGCCGCGCCGCCCGAAGAGCACGTCGCCGAGTGTGAGATCGTTATCGAACCGGCCACGTTCAAGAAATTCCTCGACCTGCGCGATTACCAGCGGGTTGTTCATCAGGAAGGTATGCGTCACCGGCAAGGTGAGGTGATCGGCCATGCCGTCGACCATGGTCGAGGCGACCGAGACCTTGCCATCGTCTGGCCCCTCGATCAGCGACGAGTAATAGGGGTTGAGCGAGCGGGTGCCCGCGATCACGCCCAGTTCGAAATCCACCGGCGGCAGATTTTCGGGCACGCCGCCCGGCCCGGTCTGAAGCTGCATCCCGGCCGGGCCGTTGAGCCATTTGAAAAGCTCCAGCCCGCCCAGCTCGTCCACCAGTTCGCTGCCGTGATTGGGTGGGGCGAGCATGACGACGCGACCCATGGTGTCGGGCCGGTTTTCAGCCAGCCAGACGCGCAGCAGGATGCCGCCCATGGAATGGGTGACGAAATGGATGCGGGTCTCGCCGCAGACCCGCACCGCGAAGGGCAGGGTTTCCTCGGCCAGTTCGGCGATGTCCTCTTCGGTCGAGGGATAATCGGGGCTGAAGACGTCATAGCCCTGCGCCTCTAGCACCTCCTGCATCACGAGGAACGAGGCGTCGCTGCGGGCGAGCCCATGCAGCAGCACGACGCAATCGGCCCGCGCTAGGGCGGGGGCGAGGGTGAGGACCGTGATGAGGGCGAGACGGATCATTCGGGTGACATATGCGCAAACGGAAGGGCTGTGAATAGGAAGGTTTTTCAGGCGGGTGCGGACGGGCGCGGCACGTTGCACGACGCCCGCGTCCTGCCCGCCCTTATCCTGCCGAAACCGCCCGACCTGCGTGCCGAATTCGAACGGCTGCGCAGAACCGTGCACGGTCAGGCCCCCGCTGAGAGATTTGCGCGAGGTGTCGCGGTCCTGCGTTGCCACCACCGTCAATTGCGCCGTCCTCCATCGGCTCTCGATCCGCCAACCAAGCGCGGCAAGGCCTTTGCAAAGGCCTTGGACCGCGCTTTGCAAAGCGCGGGTAAGCGGCTTGCAAGCCGCTTCTGCGCCCTATTCCGGGCGTTTCAGGCTGAAGGTCTCGCGGATCACCGAGTAATCCTGATAGCCCAGCCGGGTCAGCGGGGTGAAGCGGGTGACGTCGAAGAGGCCATCCACCATGCAATCGTCGCGCATATGCACGCCGGTCACCTCGCCGAAGACCACGAAATTCGCCTCGCCGGGCAGTTGCACGATCTGTGTGAGCTTGCATTCGAGATTGGCGGGGCTCGCGGCCACGCGGGCGCAGTCGATGGTGTCGCAAGGCGCTTTCTCCAGCCCTGCATCGGTGAACTCGTCGACCTCGCGGCCCCATGGCCCGGAGGTCTGGTTCATCGCGTCGCGCAGCGCCTCGCTGACGATATTGACGCAGAACACGCCGGTGTCGCGGATATTGGCGACGCTGTCCTTGGTGCCGTCGCGGTCGGGCTTGGCGGAGGTCGAGGCGAACATCACCTGCGGCGGCACATAGGCCACCGCGTTGAAGAACGAGTAGGGCGCGAGGTTGTCATGGCCTTGTGCATCGCGGGTCGAAATCCAGCCGATCGGGCGGGGTGTGACGATCGCGTTGAAGGGATTATGCGGCAGGCCGTGGCCCTCCTCGGGTTTGTAGAACATCGCGCTCTCCTCTCGGGGTGATCCGGTTTGTGCCAGCCGTAACGCCGTGCTACGCGCTTTGCCAGTCGATATTCGCGAAGGTATGGCGCGCCATGTTGGATGTGCGGCCCGAGGGGCCAGAGGATCATTGGGAGGTCGAGGCGCTCTATGACCTGTGTTTCGCGCCGGGGCGCGAGGCGCTCTCGTCCTACCGGCTGCGCGACGCGGTGCTGCCGGTGGCCGATCTGTGTCTCGTGGCGCGCGAGGACGGGATTGTGGCGGGGGCGATCCGCTATTGGCCGGTGCAGGTGGGCGCGGCGCGCGTGCTGCTTCTGGGCCCCGTGGCGGTGCATCCCACCCATCAGGGCGAGGGGCTGGGTGCGTGGCTTATTCGTGACAGCGTGGAGCGTGCGCGGGCGGCGGGGTGGCTGCGCGTGATGCTGGTGGGGGATGCGCCCTATTACGGGCGGTTCGGCTTTGCCCGGCTGGCGGGTGTCCTGATGCCGCCGCCCACCAACCCCGAGCGCGTGCTGGGGCTGGCCTTGCAGCCCGGCGCGTGGGAGGGTGTGCGCGGAGAGGTGACGCGCGCGGCTTGATTTTTCCGCAGGCGATGCGCAGCTTGGTCCGGGTAGAGAGCTGACAGGGCGGGGCGATGGAACTTCTGGGCCGACCGATTGACGAGACCACGACACAGGCGCGGCTTGATGCGCTCGTGCAGCGCAATGCGCGGGCCGGAAATTCGGTGATGGATGTGCTGAACCTCATTGGCGGGCAGGCCGAGGGGTTGCTTGATCGGTTGCCCGCCGCCACGCGGATGCGGCTCAATTCCGCCACCGAAGAGGCGCTGCGCCATGCCGCCGAGGCCGCGCATCGCTCGCGCGATGTGATGGGCGAGGGCCCCGCCTGGCGCATCCGGGCGCTGACCACCGTGATGGGGGCTGCGGGCGGCTTTGGCGGGTTGCCCACCGCGCTGGCGGAACTGCCCGCGACCACGACCATCCTGTTGCGCGCCATTCAGGACGTCGCGAGCGAGCACGGCTTTGATCCGTCAGAGCCTGCCGTGCGCTTCGATTCCATCGAGGTGTTCGGCGCCGCCGGGCCGCTGTCGGAGGATGACGGCGCCAATCTGGGGTTCATCGGCACGCGGGTGACGCTGACCGGCTCGGCGATGCGCGCGCTCATTGCTCGGGTGGCCCCGCGTCTGGCGGCCGTGCTGGGGCAGAAGCTGGCGGCGCAGACCGTGCCGGTGCTGGGTGCGGCGGCCGGGGCGGCCACGAATTACGCCTATACGCAATATTATCAGGATATGGCGCATGTGCATTTCGGCCTGCGCCGTCTGGCGATCGACGCCGACCGCGACCCGCAGGAGATGATCACGGCGTTCCGCGAAAGGGCGGCGCGCGCGTAGCCTGCGTGTGGTGTGTCCTGTCGCGGCGGATCGGATCGGCAAGACACCGCAGGCACACGTCAGATTGCTTTCGATTCGGAAACAATCGGGGTATCGTCATAAACAAATAGCCACGCAATAAGGGGCAGGTGATGCGAGCAGTGATGTTGGGGCTTTCAGCCCTTTTGACCGGGATCGGCCCATCATGGGCGGCGGGTGCGGTAGAGGAGTCTCTGCGCCCGCAATTGCGGCCCGGGTCGGGGCTGATCACGGCGGCGGCGGTGGTGGTGAACGATGCGCCGGTGCGCGTGTTGCGCCCGCAACTGCGCCCCGAGGGGCTGCGCGCCATCCCGGTCACCTCCAACCCCGGCTTTGACCGCTGGATCGCCGGGTTTCGGGGCCGGGCGGCGGCGCAAGGGATCAGCAGGCGGGTGTTTGACAGCGCCTTTCGCGGCGTGCGCTACGATCCCGAGGTCGTGGCCAAGGATCGCAACCAATCCGAATTCAAGCGCGAGATCTGGGATTATCTCGACAGTGCCGCGTCTCCCGTGCGGGTCGAGAACGGGCAGCGCGCATTGCGTCAGCAGGGCCGCGCGCTGAACCGGATCGAGGCGCATTACGGTGTCGAGAAAGAGATCGTGACGGCGGTCTGGGGGATGGAGAGCACCTATGGCGAGCGGCTGGGTGATCTGCCGCTGATCGGCTCGATGGCAACCTTGGCCTATGACGGGCGGCGCGGGGCGTTCTTTGAGAAACAACTGATTGCCGCGCTGAAGATCCTGCAATCGGGCGATGTGACGCCCGACAAGATGAAAGGCTCCTGGGCCGGGGCGATGGGGCACACGCAGTTCATGCCCACGTCCTATGAGGCCTATGCGGTGGATTTCACCGGCGACGGCAAGCGCGACGTGTGGTCGGATGATCCGACCGACGCGCTCGCCTCGACCGCCGCCTATCTCAAGCGGTTCGGCTGGCGCAAGGGCATGCCCTGGGGCGTCGAGGTGCGGGTGCCGCGCGGCGCGTCCTACGGCGGCACGAGCCGGATGCCGTCGGATTGGGCGGCGCGGGGTGTCGTGGGCATCGACGGGCGACCGGTGCGCGATTTCGGCTCGGCGCGCATCCTGCAACCGGCGGGGCCTGCGGGCGCGTCCTTCATGGTCTTTGCCAATTTCGACGTGATCAAGCGTTACAATAACGCCGATGCCTATGCGCTGGGCGTCGGGCACCTGTCGGACCGGATCGCGGGCGGGCCGCCGATCCAGGCCAGCTGGCCGCGCGGCTATGATCCGCTGAGTTTCGACGAGCGCAAGGAGATGCAGCGCCGCCTCAGACGCAAGGGCTTTGCCGTGGAGAAGATCGACGGCATCGTCGGTCCCAATACCGTGGCCGCGATCCGGGCCTTTCAACGGTCGGTGGGGGCGGCGCAGGACGGCCTGCCGTCGCAGCAGTTGCTGGCGCTGCTCAAGCGGTCGTGACACCAGAGAGGGGGACGGTTTTCGCCCCTCTCGCGCTGATAGCGCAAACGTCTGCCGGGGGTTTGGGCAGGGTCCGGGCCATGGGAATCGCAAATTCGTAAGAAAATGTGATGTTTTTTGCTGGGTAAAAAGCGCGCATTCGGTCGCACTTGGGGTAAGCCTTTGAAAGCAAGCGGTATTCTATAGTATACAATTGATTTCAAGCGGCTTGCCCGACACGGAAGGCTCTGCTACACCCCAGCCGAATTTCGATGTTTCGCAAGTTTCATCGTATGCCAACGCCCCCGGATGTGACCCGCCGTCACAGCTGCTCAACCGGGGCCAGATTATCGGAAGGGTGGACGTGTCCGAACCAGCTTCGATTTCTTCCGGCATTGCCGCGCGCTATGCCACTGCAATCTTCGAGCTTGCGAAAGAGGCCAAATCGCTGGCCAAGCTCGAAGCGAACCTCAATGACCTGTCCGCAGCACTTGGCGAAAGCGCTGAGCTGCGCGATGTCATCGCCTCTCCGGTGCTGAGCCGTGACGAGCAGGGCAGGGCGATTGCCGCAATTGCAGACAAGATGGGGCTGGTCCCCGAACTGCGCAATGGTATGGCGCTGATGGCCGCCAAGCGGCGCCTGTTCGTGCTGCCGCAACTGATTGCCCAGCTTGACGAGATGATCGCCGAGGACAAGGGCGAGGTGAAGGCCGAAGTGACCAGCGCCAAGGCGTTGACCAAGGCACAGTCCGACAAGCTGGCGAAAACCCTCAAGGCCCAGATCGGCCGCGATGTGAAACTGAATGCGACCGTTGATGAAAGCCTCATCGGCGGTCTTGTTGTCAAAGTGGGCTCGAAGATGATCGACACCTCGATCCGCTCGCGGCTCGATTCCCTCCAGAATGCAATGAAAGAGGTCGGATAAATGGGTATCCAAGCAGCAGAGATTTCTGCGATCCTGAAGGACCAGATCAAGAATTTCGGCCAGGAGGCCGAAGTTGCCGAGATCGGTCGGGTTCTGTCCGTGGGCGACGGTATCGCGCGGGTTCATGGTCTGGACAATGTCCAGGCGGGTGAACTTGTCGAGTTTCCGGGCTCGATCATGGGCATGGCGCTCAACCTCGAGGCCGACAATGTCGGTGTCGTGATCTTCGGGTCCGACCGTGACATCAAGGAAGGCGACACCGTCAAGCGCACCAAGTCCATCGTGGACGTGCCGATCGGCGACGAGCTCTTGGGTCGTGTCGTGGACGGTCTGGGCAACCCGCTGGATGGCAAGGGCCCGATCAAGACGAAAACCCGTGGTCTGGCCGATGTGAAGGCCCCCGGCATCATCCCGCGCAAATCGGTGCACGAGCCGATGGCGACCGGCCTCAAGTCGGTGGACGCGATGATCCCGATCGGCCGTGGCCAGCGCGAGCTGATCATTGGTGACCGTCAGACCGGCAAGACCGCCGTGGCGCTTGACGCGATCCTCAACCAGAAGACCTATAACGAGGCTGCGGGCGACGACGAGAGCAAGAAGCTCTATTGCGTCTACGTGGCTGTGGGCCAGAAACGCTCGACCGTGGCGCAGCTGGTGAAGAAGCTCGAAGAGAGCGGCGCCATCGAATATTCCATCGTCGTGGCCGCCACCGCATCCGACCCCGCGCCGATGCAGTTCCTCGCGCCCTACTCCGCGACCGCCATGGCCGAGCATTTCCGCGACAATGGCCGTCACGCCCTGATCGTTTATGATGACCTTTCCAAGCAGGCCGTGGCCTACCGCCAGATGTCGCTGCTTCTGCGTCGTCCGCCCGGGCGTGAAGCCTATCCGGGTGACGTGTTCTATCTCCACTCCCGCCTGCTGGAGCGGTCCGCCAAGCTCAACGAAGACAATGGCTCGGGCTCGCTGACGGCACTGCCGATCATTGAAACCCAGGGCGGTGACGTCTCGGCGTTCATTCCGACCAACGTGATTTCGATCACCGACGGCCAGATCTTCCTTGAAACCGAACTGTTCTATCAGGGCATCCGCCCCGCCGTGAACACCGGTCTGTCGGTGTCGCGTGTGGGCTCCTCGGCTCAGACCAACGCGATGAAGTCGGTTGCCGGTCCGGTGAAGCTGGAACTTGCGCAGTATCGCGAAATGGCGGCCTTCGCGCAGTTCGGCTCTGATCTCGACGCGGCGACGCAGCAGTTGCTGAACCGTGGCGCGCGTCTGACCGAGTTGATGAAGCAGGCGCAGTATTCGCCGCTGACCAACGCCGAGATCGTCTGCGTGATCTATGCGGGCACCAAGGGCTATCTGGACAAGATCAAGGTTGGCGATGTGGGCCGCTATGAGCAAGGGCTGCTCAAGCATCTGCGCGGCAAGCATCAGGATCTGCTGGATCACATCACGACGGAAGATCCCAAGATCAAGGGTGAGGCCGAGGACAAGATCAAGGCCGCGCTGGACGAATTCGCCGCTGACTTCGCGTAAGGGGGAGATAAGGCAATGCCGAATCTCAAGGACCTGAAAAACCGGATCTCGTCGGTCAAATCGACCCGCAAGATCACGAAGGCCATGCAGATGGTCGCCGCGGCGAAACTTCGCCGCGCTCAGGAGGCCGCGGAAATGTCGCGGCCTTACACCGAACGCTTCAACGCGGTGATGAAGAAACTCGCGGCCTCGGTGGGTGACGCCGAGAACGCGCCGCGGCTTCTGGCCGGGACGGGCGAGGACAAGGTGCATCTTCTGGTGGTGATGACCGCCGAGCGTGGCCTTTGCGGTGGCTTCAACGCCAATATCGCCAAGCTGGCCAAGGCCGAGGCGGCGGACCTGCTGGCCAAGGGCAAGACCGTGAAGATCATCACCGTCGGCAAGAAGGGCCGGGACGCGATGAAGCGCGACTATGGTCAGTATTTCGTGGATCACGTCGATCTCACGGAGGTCAAGCGTGTGGGCTATGCCGATGCGCAGGCGGTGGCGGCCAATGTGCTCAACCGGTTCGACGCCGGTGAGTTCGATGTGGCCAAGATCTTCTACTCGCAGTTCGAGAACGTGGTGACGCAAATCCCGACCAAGCAGCAGATCATTCCTGCTGACGTGGGCGATCTGGACGAGGCCGATACCGAGACCTTCTACGAGTATGAGCCCGACGAGACGGCGATCCTCGCCGATCTTCTGCCGCGCGGCGTGGCGACGCAGATCTTCAGTGCGCTGTTGGAAAACGGAGCCTCGGAACAGGGGGCGCGGATGTCCGCGATGGACAACGCCACCCGCAACGCGGGCGATATGATCGACAAGCTGACCATCGAATACAACCGTTCGCGTCAGGCCGTGATCACCAACGAGCTGATTGAAATCATTTCCGGCGCGGAAGCGCTGTAAGAAAAACCGGAGACGAAACATGGCAAATGCAAAAGGCAAGGTGACACAGGTCATTGGCGCCGTTGTGGACGTTCACTTTGACGGCGATCTGCCAGCCATTCTGAACGCGCTGGAAACCGACAATAACGGCAAGAAGCTGGTGCTCGAAGTGGCGCAGCATCTGGGCGAGAACACCGTGCGCACCATCGCGATGGACGCGACCGAAGGTCTCGTGCGCGGTCAGGACGTGAAAGACAGCGGCTCGCCGATCTCGATCCCGGTGGGCAACGCCACGCTGGGCCGCATCCTCAACGTCATCGGCGAGCCGGTGGACGAGGGCGCGCCGATCAAGGCGAGCGAATATCGTTCGATCCACCAGCCTGCGCCGGAATTCGCGGAGCAGTCGACCGCCTCCGAGATCCTCGAGACCGGGATCAAGGTGGTGGATCTGCTGGCTCCTTATGCCAAGGGCGGTAAGATCGGCCTCTTCGGCGGTGCCGGTGTGGGCAAGACGGTTCTGATCATGGAGCTGATCAACAACATCGCCAAGGTGCACTCGGGCTACTCGGTCTTCGCCGGTGTGGGTGAACGGACCCGTGAGGGCAACGACCTCTATCACGAGATGATCGAATCGAACGTGATCAAGCCCGACAATCTGGAAGAGAGCCAGGTTGCGCTGGTCTACGGCCAGATGAACGAGCCTCCGGGCGCGCGTGCGCGTGTGGCCCTGACCGGCCTGACGCTGGCCGAGCAGTTCCGCGATCAGTCGGGTTCGGACGTTCTCTTCTTCGTCGACAACATCTTCCGCTTCACGCAGGCGGGTTCCGAGGTGTCGGCGCTTCTGGGCCGTATTCCTTCGGCCGTGGGCTATCAGCCGACGCTGGCCACCGACATGGGCGCGATGCAGGAACGCATCACCTCCACCAAGCAGGGCTCGATCACCTCGATTCAGGCCGTCTACGTGCCTGCGGACGACCTGACCGACCCGGCGCCGGCCACGACATTCGCGCACCTCGACGCCACGACCGTTCTCAGCCGTGCGATTTCCGAGCTTGGCATCTACCCCGCCGTGGACCCGCTCGACTCGAACTCGCGCCTGATGGACCCGCAGATCGTGGGCGAAGAGCATTACGCCGTGGCGCGTGACGTTCAGGGTATTCTGCAGCGCTACAAGTCGCTTCAGGACATCATCGCCATTCTCGGGATGGACGAACTCTCCGAAGAGGACAAGCTGACCGTGGCGCGTGCCCGGAAAATCCAGCGTTTCCTCAGCCAGCCCTTCGACGTGGCCAAGGTGTTCACCGGCTCGGACGGCATTCAGGTGCCACTGGAAGAGACGATCAAGTCGTTCAAGGCCGTGGTCGCCGGTGAATACGATCACCTGCCCGAAGGCGCGTTCTACATGGTCGGCGGGATCGACGATGTGATCGCCAAGGCCGAGAAGATGGCGGCAGACGCGGCGTAAGTGTGGGGTGGGGGGGGTCCCCCGCCGTTCACTGCAAGAGGAGGCCAATATGGCTGAGACAGTGCAATTCGATCTCGTGAGCCCCGAGCGTCTTCTGACCTCGGTGGCGGCCCGTGAGGTGCAGATCCCCGGGGCCGAGGGTGACATGACGGCGATGCCCAATCATTCGCCGCTCATCACCACGCTGCGTCCTGGTATCGTCCGGGTGTCGGGCCCCAAGGGCGACACCGAATATGTCGTCACCGGCGGCTTTGCCGAGATCAACGGCGAGAGCATCTCGATCCTGGCGGAACGTGCCGTGGCCCGTGAGGACATGACGCAGGAGGCCTACAAGGCGATGGTCGCCGAGGCGACCGACCGTTTGGCCAACGCGCAGGAAACCTATGTCAACGAGCCCGGCCCGGTGGACGAGGCGGCCAAGCTCCTGTCGGACATGGTGGCGATCGGCGATCATATCGGGCTCTCGGCGAACTGAGCCAGGGGCACGAGCCGGTCTTGAAAGGGGTTGCATCGCAGCCCCTTTTTTCGTGCCGCGCTGCCGGTCGGCAGGCGTGAACTGGACAAGGCCGATGCCGCGTGCGCTAATTCACAGACCGAGCCGGAGGACGACATGGATCATACAGCGAAGTTCGAGCGTTTTTGCGCGCTTCATCAACGGGCGGGTGCTTTTGTAATGCCGAACCCGTGGGATGCTGGTTCCGCGCGCATGCTGGCAAGCCTCGGCTTCGAGGCGCTGGCGACGACGAGCGCGGGCTATGCTTTTTCCGTAGGCAAGCGAGACTCCTTCGCCGGGCTGGGCCGGGACGAATTGCTGGCAAATGCCCAGCAGATCGTGCAGGCCTGCGATTTGCCGGTCACGGCGGATCTTGAAGACGGGTTCGGGCCTGCGCCGGAAACCTGCGCCGACACCATCCGACTAGCCGCCGACATCGGGCTTGTCGGCGGTTCGATTGAGGATGCGACGGGTCATGAAACCGCGCCGATCCACCCGTTGCCACTGGCCGTCGAGCGTGTTGCAGCCGCGTCGGAGGCGGCGCGTGATCTTCCGTTTCTGCTGACGGCGCGGGCGGAGAATTATCTCTGGGGACGTCCTGACCTGTCGGACACAATCCGGCGTCTTCAGGCCTTTTCCGAGGCGGGCGCGGATGTGCTCTATGCGCCGGGTCTGCCGGACCTCGAAGCGATCCGCACAGTTTGCCGAGAAGTGGACAAGCCGGTGAACGTGGTGATGGGGTTGAGCGGTCCGTCGCTGTCGGTTGAGGCCTTGGCAGAGGCGGGCGTGCGCCGCATCAGTGTCGGCGGCTCTTTCGCGCGGGCCGCGTTCGGGGCGCTGAGAAGGGCCGCCGAGGAGGTGCGTGAGCATGGCACGTTCGGTTATGCCGCCGATGCCATTCCCGACCGGGAACTGGCGGCGCTCATGTCCCAGGATTAATCGGTCACCCGGGACTGAGCCTGCCACGGTTCGCGGCCCTTTTTTCTTTTTCGGTTCTCAATTCTGCCAGAAATCCGTAATAATTCAGGCAGGATAGCAAAGGCGTGCGCATGCAGGTATTCATCAATCAGGCCATCGGCGTGGATCAGGGGGACGACGTGCTGTTCTCGGATTACGAGGATGGCGGCACTATGTGGACCGGCAGCGGCGCGCGTGAGCGGCGCAAGATGATCACCTTCGCGACCGAGTTCAAGGACGAGCCGGTCGTGCATGTCTCGATGTCGCTCTGGGACATGGACAGCGCCACCAATGCCCGTGCCGACGTGACCGCCGAAAAGATCACGCGCACGGGATTCGACGTGGTGTTCCGGACATGGTCGGACACGCGCGTGGCGCGGGTGCGGGTGCGCTGGCTGGCGATTGGCGCGGCCTTTCACGAGGATGACTGGCAGGACGTCTATTGAGAGGCTGTCAGCGCGGTCCCGTTTTCGCTTTACTTCGCATCGCTCTGTGGCAGTGAGGGGTGGATGAGACACGCCTTGCCACATATCCGCGCCGGCCAGGTGGTGGGCCTTCTGGGCGGGTCGTTCGATCCGCCGCATGCCGGCCATCTGCATATCAGCCGCGAGGCGCTGCGCCGCTTCGGGCTGGATCGGCTGTGGTGGCTGGTGAGCCCCGGAAACCCGCTCAAGCCGCATGGGCCCGCACCCTTGGCCGAGCGGATGGCGGCGGCGCGCGCGATGGTGGATCATCCGCGCATGGCCGTCACCGATGTCGAGGCCCATGCCGGGACGCGCTATACTGCGCAGACGCTGATCGCGCTGCGCCATGCCGCGCCGGGGGTGCGGTTCGTGTGGCTGATGGGGGCCGATAATCTGGCGCAGTTTCATCGCTGGCAGGATTGGCAGAGCATCATCGAGAGCGTGCCGGTGGGCGTGCTGGCCCGCCCCGGAGAGCGTATTTCGGCGCGGATGTCGCCCGCTGCGCGGATCTATCGCCATGCCTTTCTGCCCGCCCGGGCAAGCCGTCTTTTGGGGCGGGCGACGGCCCCGGCCTGGTGTTTCGTCAACGTGCCGATGATGGATATTTCCTCGACCGCGCTGCGTGCGCAGAGTGGTGGCGATGCGGGTCGTAAAACGTGATACGGCGCGCGCCGAATCGCGATTGCACCGCGCGGCGTGCTGCGTTTAACTCGGCCTCATGAGACATCCATTTACCAGACGTCTGTTCCTTGGTGCGGCGCTCTCGGGCATGGCGGGTGCGGCCCTTGGCGGGGCGCCTGCCGTCTCGCTGCGCCCGGTGGCGCGGCCCGGTGGCGGCGCGGCGCGGCTGGCCCCAAGCGCGGAGGCGCTGGTTGCCGAGGCGCAGCTATCGGGGCAGGTGGGCTATGCGGTGGCCGATGCCGCGAGCGGCCAGGTTCTGGAGGAGGGCGATGGTGCCACCGGCCTGCCGCCCGCCAGCGTCACCAAGGCGGTAACGGCGCTTTATGCGCTGGATACGCTCGGTCCCGGCTACCGGTTCGAGACCCGGCTGTTCGCCACCGGCGTGCTGGAGGGCGGCGTGCTCAAGGGCGATCTGGTGCTTGCGGGGGGCGGTGATCCGACGCTCGACACCGATGCGCTGGCGGCGCTGGCGGCGGGGCTCAAAAAGGCCGGTGTCCGCGAGGTGCGCGGGCAGTTCCGCGTCTGGGGCGGGGCGGTGCCGTTCAAGCGCGCGATCGACGAGGGCCAGCCCGAGCATGTCGGCTATAACCCCGCGATTTCGGGGCTGAACCTCAATTACAACCGCGTGCATTTCGAATGGAAGCGCGCGGGCGGAAAATATACCGTCTCGATGGATGCGCGCACCGCGCGTTATCGCCCGGATGTGACCGTGGCGCGGATGCAGATCGCCGATCGCAGCGTGCCGGTCTATACCTACCGCGATGCGGGCGGGCGCGACGACTGGACGGTGGCGCGCGGCGCGCTGGGCAATGGCGGCGCGCGCTGGCTGCCGGTGCGCAAGCCCGAGCTTTACGCGGCCGAGGTCTTTGCCACCTTCGCGCGCTCGCACGGCATTGATCTTGGCAAGCCCGCGCTGCAGGACAGCGCGCCGCAGGGCGGGGTGGTCGTGACACATCACAGCGCGCCGCTGCGCGATATCCTGCGCGACATGCTGAAATATTCCACCAATCTCACCGCCGAGATGGTGGGTCTGATGACCACCGCAAAGCTGAAGGGCCGTGCCTTGCCGCTGGAGCGATCCGCGCAGGCGATGAACGAGTGGGCGGCGCAGCGCCTCGGAATGACCGGCACCGCGCTTCGCGATCATTCGGGGCTGAGCGACCGGTCTCGTCTGACCGCGGCGGCGATGGCCAAGGGGCTGGCGCGGGCGCATGACGCGGGGTTGCTGCGGCCGCTCTTGCGCGAGCACCGGATGCGCGACGCAAACGGGCGCGAGCAGCGCAATCATCCGGTCAAGGTCGTGGCCAAGACCGGCACGCTCTATTTCGTGAGCAGCCTTGCGGGCTATGTGCGCACGCCGCAGGGGGCCGATCTGGCCTTTGCGATCTTCACCGCAAGCGACAGCCTGCGCAGCCGGATCGACCCCAAGCGCGACGAGCGCCCGCCCGGTGCGCGCGGCTGGAACCGGCGATCGAAGCAATTGCAACAGGCGTTGATCGAACGCTGGAGCGCGGTTTACGGCGGGTGAGGCTGTGGGGGTTGCGACCTGACAAAGTTGGCCTGTTGCGGACATAAGCGCCCGGCCAGAAGGTGCCGCGCGATCGCCAGGCCGCGGGACGGCCCGGCGATCGCGCGGCACCTTCGGTGCGTATCGCGCGGGATGCGGCAACGGCAGCAACCCGCCGCCCACCGCGCCTCTCACCCCTTTCCGCCGAACACCGGCGCGCGACCAGCCATGTTGGCGGCGATCTGTTCCATCTGGTCCGGCTGCCCGATGAGCGCCGCCTGTTCGCGGCTCTCCTCCATCAGCACCGCATCCTCGCCCGCACCGCTCTCGGCCACGGCGATGAGCCGCTTGGCCGCGCGGATCGCCGAGGGGCTGCGGGTGGCGATCTCCTGCGCCAGATCACGCGCGGCGGTCAACGGATCGTCGGCGATTTCCGTCACCAGACCCCATGCCTCGGCCTGCGCGGCGGGGATCGGGCTTGCGGTATAGGTCAGCCGCCGGATCACGTCCGAACGGGTGAGGCGCGGCAAGAGCGCCATGCCGCCCATGTCGGGGATGAGACCCCATTTCATCTCCATGATGGCCAGCTGCGCCTCGGGGGCCGCGATGCGGATATCGGCCCCGAGCGCAAGCTGAAACCCCGCGCCATAGACCGCCCCCTGCAGCGCCGCGATCACCGGCACCGGCAGGCGGTGCCAGACCATCGCCACCTCCTGAAAGAGGTTGGTATTGCCGTGGCTGCGCGGCAGGATCAGCGCTTCGGGATCGCCACGGGCCAGCGCGGCAAAGCTCATCACGTCGAGCCCGGCGCAGAACGACTGCCCCTCGCCCGAGAGGACGACGGCGCGGATATCGGCCTCGGTCAGCGACTGTCCGGCGGCAACGATGGCCTCGGCCATCTCCGGATCGACGGCGTTGCGTTTGTCGGGGCGGGTCAGGGTGACATGGGCGATGTGATCGCGGATATCGGTGGTGACACGGGGCATGGGCGGTCCTCCTTGGCCGTATGAAACACGGGCCGTGCGGCGCAGGCCAGCGGAACGTGGCGGCAGACCCTTGCAGCGCCGCGTTGCATCCCGTTAACTGCCCCCATGATCGGACCCCGTTACACATCCCTTGTCGAGAGCCTGCCCGCCAACGTGCCTTTCGTGGGCCCCGAGGAACAGGAGCGCGCGCGCGGTGCGCCCTTTGCCGCGCGGCTGGGTGCGAATGAGAGCCTGTTTGGCCCGTCGCCCAAGGCGCTTGCCGCGATTCGGGCCGAGGCGGAGCAGGTCTGGAAATACGGCGACCCGACGAGCCACGACCTGCGCGCGGCGCTGGCGGAGCACATGGGCGTTGCACTGGAAAACGTGCTGGTGGGCGAAGGGATCGACGGGCTTCTGGGCAATCTGGTGCGTCTGCTGGTTGCCCCCGGCGATGCGGTCGTCACCTCGGACGGGGCCTATCCGACGTTCAACTACCATGTCGTGGGGTTTGGCGGCGCGTTGCACAAGGTGCCCTATCGCGACGATCGCGAGGATCTGGGTGCGCTCATTTCGAGGGCGCGCGAGGTGGATGCCAAGCTCATCTACTACGCCAATCCCGACAACCCGATGGGCACATGGGCGCGGGGCGCGGATGTTCTGGCCGCGCTCGACGATCTGCCTCCGGGCTGTCTGCTCTGCCTTGATGAGGCCTATGTCGAATTCGCCCCCGAGGGCACGGCGGCAGAGATCGCCGCAGACGACCCCCGCGTGATCCGCATGCGCACCTTTTCAAAGGCTTACGGCATGGCGGGCGCGCGCATCGGCTATGCGGTGGCGGCGACGGCGCTGATCAAGAGCTTCGACAAGATCCGCAACCATTTCGGCATGAACCGGATGGCGCAGGCCGGGGCGCTTGCGGCGCTGCACGATGCCGACTGGCTGGCGCATGTGCAGGCCGAGGTGGCCCGCGCGCGCGACGAGATTGCGCGCATCGCGGGCGAAAACGGGCTGCGCGCCATCCCATCGGCCACCAATTTCGTCGCCGTCGATTGCGGGCGCGACGGAGATTTCGCGCGCGCCGTGCTGGCGGCGCTGGTGGCGCGGGGCGTGTTTGTGCGCATGCCTTTTGTCGTCCCGCAGGATCGCTGCATCCGTATCAGCTGCGGGCGGGCCGCCGATCTGGCGGTGTTGGCCGAGGCGTTACCCGAGGCATTGGCCGAGGCGCGCGGATAGCTGCGCGTCGGCGTCGCAGTAAAAAATTTCACCTGACAGGGGCGATTCTTGCGGTACACTCCACCCATGCGACGTGGAAACCTGAAAGCGGCCCCGAATTACACCAATGCCGCCCTCGTGATGGGGGCGGTCAACCTGTTGTGGGTGTTCATGGTGATCTGGGCGACGCTCGGGTTTCTGGCGGTGCTGGTGACGGGCTTTGTCCTCGACAAGCTGATCCTGTGGTGCGCGCGCAGGCGGTCGGGCGGGGCCGCACGCGGCTGATCGCTGCTGGCCCCGGCACCGTTACCGCAAACCCGCTTCACCCTGACGCCCCGACAGGCTAGAAGGCTGCCAAAGCAAGGCAGGAGAGAGCATGTCCGAACCCGTCGTCCTGTGCATCCTCGATGGTTGGGGGCTGAGCGAGCGCGCCGAGGCCAATGCGCCGCACCTCGCACATACGCCGAATTTCGACCGTCTGATGCAGACCTGCCCCACCGCCACGCTGATCACCCATGGCCCCGATGTGGGCCTGCCGCGCGGGCAGATGGGCAATTCCGAGGTCGGTCATACCAATATCGGCGCGGGGCGCGTTGTGGCGATGGACCTGGGGCAGATCGACCTTGCGATTGAAGATGGCAGTTTTGCCCGCAACGCGGCGTTGCAGCGGTTCATTGCGCAGTTGCAGGGCAGCGGCGGCACGGCGCATCTGATGGGGCTGGTGTCGGATGGCGGGGTGCACGGGCACCTGCGCCATATCGTGGCCGCCGCCCGGGTGATCCGCGAGGCGGGCGTGCCGGTGATCCTGCACGCGATCACCGACGGGCGCGACGTTGCCCCGCGCTCGGCCCGCAGTCATCTGGCGCGGCTGATCGAGGACCTGCCCGAGGGGGTGCGTATCGCCACCGTCACCGGGCGCTATTTCGCGCTTGATCGCGACAATCGCTGGTCGCGGGTGCAGGAGGCCTTTGAGGCGATGGTGCGGGGGCAGGGCCTGCGCGCCGCCGATCCGCGCATGGCCGTGACCAATGCCTATGCGCGCTCCGAGAGCGACGAGTTCATCGCCGCCACGGTGATCGGCGATTACCGCGGTGTTGCCCCGGGTGACGGGCTGTTCTGTCTCAACTTTCGCGCCGACCGGGCGCGCGAGATATTGCAGGCGATGGTCGATCCTGATTTCGACGCGTTTGCGCGCGGCGCGTTGCCCGAATGGGCAGCGACGCTGGGCATGGTGGAATATTCCGACGCGCATAGCGCGTGGCTCGACACGGTGTTTCCGTCGCGCGATATCGTCAACACGCTGGGGGCCTGGGTCGCGGATCACGGGTTGCGGCAGTTTCATCTCGCCGAGACCGAGAAATACCCGCATGTGACCTTTTTCCTCAACGGCGGCAAGGAAGAGCCCGAGGCGGGCGAGGCGCGCTACATGGCGGCGTCGCCGGATGTGGCGACATACGATTTGCAGCCCGAGATGTCGGCGGCGGAGGTGACCGATCATCTGGTTGGGGCCATTCGTGACGGCTATGATCTGATCGTCGTCAACTATGCCAATCCGGACATGGTCGGCCATACCGGCGACCTCAAGGCCGCAATGGCCGCCTGCGAGGCGGTGGATGCAGGGCTTGGCCGGGTGCTGGAGGCGTTGGAGGCGGCGGGCGGCGCGATGATCGTGACCGCCGATCACGGCAATTGCGAGGTCATGGTCGATCCCGAGACCGGCGGGCCGCATACCGCCCATACGCTCAATCCGGTGCCGGTGATTCTCGTGGGGGGGGCCGGTGGCGCGCAGCTGCGCGAAGGCGGCAGGCTGGCCGATCTGGCCCCCACCGTGCTGGCGCTGATGGGCTTGCCGCAGCCCGTTGAGATGACCGGCGAAAGCCTTTTGACGTGAGGGCGCTGTGGGCCTGCGTCATGGGGTTCGCGCTGGCCGCGATGCCGGTCGCGGCAGAAGAGCCATCGGTCGCGGCGCGCGCGGCGGCGGATCAGCTGAACCGGGCGGCCGAGCAACTGGCACGCGCCGAGGGCGCGCAGAACCGCGTCAAGGCGCTGACCCAGGTGATCGGGGCCTATGAGGACGGGCTGGAGGCGATGCGCGAGGGGCTGCGCCGGGCCGCCCTGCGCGAACAGGCGCTGGGTGCGGAATTGCAGGCGCGCGACGACGAGATTGCGCAGCTTCTGGGCGTGTTGCAGACCATGGGCGCGGCCCCGGTGCCGGTGCTGATGATGCACCCGGCGGGACCGGTGGGCACGGCGCGGGCGGGCATGATCCTGTCCGAGGTGGCCCCGGCGCTGGATGCCCGCGCGATGGGTCTGCGCGACAAGGTGCAGGAACTGAGCGTGTTGCGCGCCTTGCAGCAGAGCGCGGCGGACAAGTTGCAGGACGGGCTGGAGGGCGTGCAGGCGGCGCGCACCGCGCTGAGCGAGGCCATGGCCGAGCGCACCAGCCTGCCGCGCCGCTTCACCGAGGACCCGGTCAAGACCGCTCTGCTCATTGCCTCGACCGAGACGCTGGAGGGGTTTGCCAGCGGGCTGAGCGAGATCGCGGTGGACGAGGCCCCCGGCAGCCTGCCCGAGATCACCCCGCGCAAGGGCAATCTGGCGCTGCCGGTCGAGGGCGTGATCCTGCGCCGGGCAGGCGAGGCGGACGCGGCGGGCATCACCCGGCCCGGCATCGTGGTGGCGGCGCGCCCGCGTGCCCTGGTCACCACACCCGCACCTGCGACGGTGCGCTATCGCGGCCCCTTGCTCGACTACGGAAATGTGATCATTCTGGAGCCGCAAGCCGGGATTCTTCTGGTGTTCGCCGGGCTTGATGTTGTTTATGGTCAGACCGGTCAGGTCCTGCCCGGGGGCAGTCCGGTGGGCCTTATGGGTGGGGCGGGCGCGGAAGGCGATCTGCTTTTGGCCGCAGATATGTCACAGGCGGGTGCCCAAAGAAGCCAGACGCTCTATATCGAAGTGCGTCAAGACAATTCACCGGTGGACCCGTTGACGTGGTTCAGAACCGACAAGGAAGAGTGAGACATGAAAAAATTCCTGATGGCCGCCTCCGTTGGCATCCTGACAGGGGCGATCGCGACGACACAGGTGGCGGCCCCCCTTCTGGCGCAGGAGAGCGAGAAATCGAGCAATGTCTACGAGCAGCTTGATCTTTTCGGCGATATCTTCGAGCGCATTCGCGCGCAATATGTCGAGGAGGTTGAGACCAAGGAGCTGATCGAGGCGGCGATCAACGGCATGCTGACCTCGCTCGATCCGCATTCCAGCTATCTCTCGCCGGATGATGCCGAGAACATGCAGGTGCAGACGCGCGGCGAGTTCGGCGGTCTGGGCATCGAGGTCACGCAGGAGGACGGTTTCGTCAAGGTGGTCTCGCCGATGGACGGCACCCCCGCCGATCAGGCCGGGATCGAGTCGGGCGATTTCATCACCCATGTCGATGGCGAAAGCGTGCTGGGCCTGACCCTGAACGAAGCGGTCGACCTGATGCGCGGCCCGGTGGGCAGCGAAATCGTGATCACCGTGGTGCGCGAGGGCCAGCCCGAGCCCTTTGACGTGTCGATCATTCGCGACACGATCGAGCTTACGGCGGTGCGCGCCCGCACCGAGCGCGACGCCGTGGTGCTGCGGGTCACGACCTTCAATGACAACACCTTTCCCAATCTCGAAAGCGGTCTGAAAGAGCAGGTCGAGGCGCTGGGTGGCATGGAGAATGTCAGCGGCATCGTGCTCGATCTGCGCAACAATCCCGGCGGTCTTCTGACGCAGGCGATCAAGGTGTCGGATGCGTTTCTCGACAAGGGCGAGATCGTGAGCACGCGCGGGCGCGATCCGCAGGATGGCGAGCGCTTCAACGCGACGCCGGGCGATCTGGCGGGCGGCAAGCCCATCGTGGTGCTGATCAATGGCGGTTCCGCCAGCGCGTCGGAGATCGTCGCAGGGGCCTTGCAGGATCATCACCGGGCCATTGTGGTCGGGACCAAGAGTTTCGGCAAGGGTTCGGTCCAGACGGTGATGCCGCTGCGTGGCAACGGCGCGATGCGTCTGACCACGTCGCGCTATTACACGCCGTCGGGCCGGTCCATTCAGGCGCTCG
Source organism: Roseovarius tolerans (assembly GCF_900109855.1). GTDB lineage: Bacteria > Pseudomonadota > Alphaproteobacteria > Rhodobacterales > Rhodobacteraceae > Roseovarius > Roseovarius tolerans. The sequence continues at coordinate 229,940 of NZ_FOBO01000006.1, forward strand.
GGGTCAGCCCCGATATCCTTGTGCAACAGCCGCCGCGCAGCGAGCAGACGGAGGAAGAGGAGGAGACCCGTCCCGGTCGCTCCGAGGCCGATCTGCGGGGCCGTCTGAACAATGACAGCCTGAGCGAGGACGAGATCAAGCAGATCGAAGAGGACCGCGCGCGCGCCGAAGAGGCCGCCAAGCTGCGCGAGGAGGATTACCAGCTGGCCTATGCCGTGGATATCCTGCGCGGATTGTCGGTGATGGGCGGCAACCAGCCCGAGTGAACGGCGCTTGATTGAAAGATGCAAAACCCCGTCCGCCTTGCGCGGGCGGGGTTTTGGTTTGGGGGTGGAATGGCCTTTAGAGCGGGTTGCGAGCTTTCTGATTCAGATTCCCATGAGGCTTGATTTGTGATTCCCTGTCTGCATGGCAGATATGGGGGTTTGAGATGGGTAAGCCACATCCTATGGCACTTCGTGAGAGGGTCGTCGCGTTTGTGGAGGAAGGGCATTCCCACCGCGCAGCAGCCGCGCGGTTTCGGGTTTCAGTGAAGTTCGTGAACGATATGGTGATCCTGAAACGTGAGACAGGTGAGCTTGAGCCGCGCCGACAAGGTAATGGCGGCGGGCATGGAAAGCTGGCCCGTCTGCGGGACTGGATCGCGGTGCGGATGA
>NZ_FOBO01000002.1 GCF_900109855.1 Roseovarius tolerans
CCGATGCTCGGTCACGTGAGAATCTCATTGAACGAGTTTTCCGCTATAATGCGCGAAGTTATCCTCTGCGTGAGAGCAACTTTACCTGACCGTGTGAGTTCCATGTCCTATCGCGGAAACGGGACGTTGTTCTGTGTGCTTGAAAAACAACTGAACGCTCCAAGAGACATGATCGAAAACGAGATCAACGCGCGTTTCCTGGCGGCATCCATCAACGCAAACTTCTCAAAAATGAGGATCTTCCTGGGAGATGCGATCCCACTAATAGCGACTTCAGACACTGACGTTCTGGATATCCTATGGTCAGCGGTCGACAGTGTTGAAGGACGGGTCGTCCAAAAAAGGGACACTGCTGCAATCGCAAGGCGGCTTTTGAGACGAAGCCTCTTATCTGAGGAACAGCACCGCCTTGAACGCAAAGCGTACAAATCGGTCATGAAAGACATGCTCCCAGACGTGAATGCTGATTCCTGGCTTCAAAAACTCTACAGTAGGTCCAATCGGTAAAACTGAGGGTGACCGGTCGACTCAGGCGTCGCACACGTCCAACTATACCAAGGCATTCATTGCGTTTGATGATTCATCTGATGACTCCGACAACGACTCCTGAGCTTCTTTTCGGGGTGTTTCAGCCCTCGCCAAACTCTGCGCGAAACTCAGGGTTCGTCAACGAACGGAGACCCTTCTTGTATTCAAGAAGCGCGGCTAAGGTACGGCGACGGCAAGACGCGTCAGAGGCTGACTTCGGGAGGGACTACCGCATCTGTGAAGAGGTGCAGGCCGGTGTGGATTCACTCGACGCAGACGACAGCATCCCCTTTGGTGACTATGAGGATGACGATGTGCTGTCCTCAATCGACGGTCGCCATCGCGTGAAAAGCGAGACACCAAGCGCAAGATCACACTATCACAAATCTGCTTCGACAAGGATGTGAGTATCGACAGTCACATGGGCAGAACACTCGCCTTGAGTATGGGCGCTTGCAGCCTCTGGTCCACCCTTGATCGACACCACCGCCACAGGAACACTGGCCAGATTAACCGTTAGGCGGCTTTTCCATCTGATGACACCTCATGTTTGAGAGTGTCGATGCCAAACTGAAACTCTGGAGCAGACATCGCTTGTGTCTGCTTTCCAGCCCTTTATGCTCGTAGCTATTATTCATTGCAAATTTACAGTCATTACAAAGCCGCTTTATTGTGTCGATAATTGTGTCCAAAACAAGTCCAAAGAAGGCCCACTCTAAAGACAGTATGTTTCTTTTTTTGCAACTGAATTACAATATGTGCGCTGTGCGCAATACAATTTATCTAAATATTGCACCGTGCGCTCGTCGACGCAACTAAGAACTAGTTCGTAGTTCTCAAAGAGTGTCAGGAATAAGGCAGCTACCAGTGCAAACCTGGCGTAGAATACCTGCAGCGTCCTTTTACATACGCAAAGCTTCACGAAGTTCACGCTTAAGGTGGTCCTATGTTCAGAAAAAGATCCATTCCCCAAAAAATTGCCCTGTGCATCGCCTTCGGTGCAGTGGCATCGCCGGCAGTTGCGGAGAAGCGCTGCACTGCGTGGACCGCTATGTTTGCAACATCAACCGAAGAACTCTGTGAATGTGATCGCGTGACCAAAGGCTTCGTCGCTCAAGTCCAAAGGCATTCCGAATTTGCCCGGATCTTGGAAGAAAGCCAGGCGTCTTGCTTCGGCCTCACGGTGATACTGACCGAGGTAACAACATTCTCGACAAGCACCAGCGTTGGCTTTGATGGCCCCGATGGCGGTGGTAACGGAAGTGCTGGTGGTGGCGGTTCCGGCGCTGGGGGTGGCCCTGGCGCTGGATCGACTAACTAAGCATGAAAGCAGGAAGCCATCGATGAAGCACACAAAGAAAGACTGAGTAAACTCGCAGTTGAGGCTTTCTATGCTGATGACAAGGCAATGATGCGCCTAAACCCTACCCTAGGAAGTGCCTAAGCCAAATTCAGGAGTTGTACTATGAAACCGTTGATATTTACCTGCGCGTTTTTTCTGTCCACTACAGCCGCTCTAGACGCCGCAACTATAAAGGGTACAGCCCAGGGGGAATGGACCTCCGTGGATGGCAGTTTCGGCTCCAACACAACAATTAGCGATGACACCGCAACTGTCACCTGGGGTGTCGAATGGGTAGACGACGTGACCTCGGACGCGGCTATTGGCGACTACGTCGGAGAAAATGATCCAGACAGCAACTACATGAGCTTTTCAAATGGTACGAATTGGTCTGCCTATGACGGAGGTCTGTTCTCGTTGGGCAGCTTCGAATATCGAAACGGAACCAGCTACTCGATCAGCCATGATTTTAAGGGAGCAAACCTGTCGATTGATGTGTCGCTCTCGGACCCACTGATCAGCGATATTCTCTCCTTCGAGTATGCGTTTGACGTTTTGACAACGACCAATGGTTTTGTGTCAGTGCCAAGCGACGCCGATACGCTATTCGTGGGGCAGGCTCCTGCTATCCAGCATTTCTTTGTCGGCGATCAGCGCTATCTGTTCGAAGTCCTTGGTCTTTCGTCGGATGGTGGAGCAACCTTCTCGAACGAGTTTGTGGTATACGAGGCATGGCAAAACGGTGAATGGCATGACGTCAGCCCGGCCCGCGCCGATATCTACGCCCGAATCTCACCCGCGGTAGTCCCGCTCCCGGCAACTTTGCCACTCTTGATAAGCACGCTTGGCGCGCTCGGATTTATCGCACGTCGCAAAAGCAAGGCTGCATAATCACTACCCAGAAGCTCTGGAATCGAAACCTAACCAAAGGTGGATTGTTATTGCTGGGCCAGCATTCTTCATCCAACGCGGAAGCCGCCGATCCATTGCTTGGGGTTGTCGGGGTTCTGCATCCTGAGAAACACATACCCGGACTTACGCCAAGTCAACATCTTATCTGTCAGGTTGTCCAACAACAGATCGCCCTTATCCGAACGGTAAACGAGAACGGCGTGGGGGACGCGCCGTCGATCAAGGACAGTTGCTAAAAGCAAACGATTTGGATTAACACCTAGGCGCACCAGTTCCATTTTTTTTTGCAAGGCGAAATCTTCGCAATCTCCGCCAGCGCTGGTTGGCAATGACCAACGCTCAGCAAGCCGATACTGCCGGTCATCGGATACCGCCCGCGTCGTCGCGTTTACCTTCGCATTCACTTTGTGCGCCAAGGCCAGTTCTGCCACAGAACTTAGGTTCCTCGCGGATTGCGCCGCGCAGGCCCATTGGTAGGTCTGGCAGATTGCGATTGCGCCTTTGGGTGAGGGCATGACCATTTGGGCCTGCAAGTAGCCATCGTTCGCCGCTGCCTTATGACCAATAAGCATGAACGGAAAACACAAAACAACGGCATGCCTAAGAATCAAACCTAAATAGTCGCAAAAAATCTCTCGCTTTATCTTTATCCATCCACTCATATCGGACCGTGATGCTCCCTTATTAGTGTTCTAGATACCGCTTAGGGTAGGAAAGATCATGTCAAGACTAGGACATAGAATGCGCTTTTTATAGACCCTTCATGTGTCACATCACGTGATGGCCATTGATGATTGTTGCAAGGACCTGAACTGGCCCCCATTTCGACCGGACACCTCGGTCTGACGAAGGAGGCTTAAGGATAGCCTAAAACACGTGCTTATGTCTGAGATAGAAATCATCGCCGATGGCGGTGCTCGTCGGCGCGGGTCCGAGGCTGATAAGCTGCGGATCGTGGGAGAGACGCTTTATGAGGGCGAGAGCATTTCTGCCGTTGCGCGTCGCAAGGGTTGAAGTGAGTCGAGAATTTTCGGCACATTTTTTCGTGCCCCCATCTATGTGTACGGGCGCGCGAAACTCCCCCTTGCCCCCTCTCCTCCGCTGCACCTCCGCTGCAGTCAGGCAACGCTTGCATGCAGATTCCGGGTGTTGATTTGCCGCCGGTGATGCAGTGTCTTGTTGCATTCCGCGTCACAAGCTGCCATGCATAACTTACTGACAACACAGGACATCTGACTTGTTCAGGTGCAAGTGACGGCAGTGGACTAAAGTGCATTGATACGCACGCAGAATAGGGTAGAGCGCTTCGTTTACACCGAAGATGTCGGGAGTTCGAGTCTCTCATCACCCACCAGTCTTATGATCACGATTGCCTTGGGTCGGTGGCGGGTGTTTCAAGTGGCCTGACACGGAACGCTGTCATATCCTGGCCCGGCAAGACCGTTGATTGCGGGTGCGGTATTCGCGTATCCAAGACATCTCAGCGCATGACCGACCCCGAAAGGCCGCCATCGTGACCATTCCCCAGATGCTGATTTTCTCGATCCTCGCGATCACCATGGGGCTGTTCCTGTGGGGCCGCCTTCGGCATGACGTCATAGCCCTCGCGGCACTGCTGGCGAGCGTGATCGCGGGGCTGGTGCCGACGGACACGGCGTTTGCCGGGTTCGGCCATCCGGCGGTGATCACCGTGGCCTGCGTGCTGATCCTCAGTCAGGGGTTGCAGAACACCGGCGCTGTGGACTGGCTGGCGCGCAGCGTGCTGCCGCGGGATGCGGGGCGGCTGACCGGCATGCTGGCACTGATGGGGCTGGGGGCCGTGCTGTCGGGATTCATGAACAACGTGGGCGCGATGGCGCTCTTGATGCCGGTGGCGGTGCAGTTGTCGAACCGGCTTGACCTGACGCCGGGACAGGTGCTGATGCCGCTGGCCTTCGGCACCATCCTGGGCGGCATGACGACGCTGATCGGGACGCCGCCGAACCTGATCGTCTCGGGCTTTCGGAACGAGGCCGGGCTGGGGCATTTCGCGATCTTCGATTTTGCCCCGGTCGGGGCGGCGGTCGCGGTGGTGGGCGTGATTTTCGTGGTGTTCGTCGGCTGGCGGCTGGTGCCTGCGCGGCAATCCGCGGCTGGTGAGAGCTTCGACACCGGGGCCTATTTCACGGAACTGCGTGTGCCGGAGAAAAGCAAGGCCGTCGGTCTGACCCTGCGTGCCTTTGAGCGTGAGATCGAGGACAGTGACGCGCAAATCGTGGGCCTGGTGCGCAACGAGGTGCGGATCACCGCGCCGCATGGCGGGCGGCGCATTCGCGCCAATGACATTCTGATTCTGGAGGCCGATGTCGATACGCTGGCGGAGGCGTTGTCGGTGTTCGGGATCGAACTGGAAGAACGGACGGCCTCGTCTGAGGATAAAGACGCGGCAGAAGAGAAGACGGCGCAGTCCGAAAGTCCCGACGACACGGATGAGGGAGAAGATGAGGGCCCGGCGCGCAATGATGAAATCGTGTTGCGCGAACTGGCGATCCTGCCGGGATCGACCATTGTCGGCCGGTCCGCGAATGACATGAAACTGCGCACGCGGTACGCGATCAACCTGCTGGCCGTGTCGCGTGCCGGACGCGCGCCGCGCACCCGATTGCGCACGCTGGAGCTGAAATCCGGTGACCTGTTGCTGGTTCAGGGGGCCTCGGATGCGGTGTCGGGGTTTGTGAATGACACAGGCTGCGTGCCGCTGGGCGCGCGCGATCTGCGCATCCCCGACACGCGCATGGCGATCATCGCGGGCGCGATCATGGTGGGGGCAATCGGCATCGTGACCTTTGGGTTGCTGCCTGCCGCGGTTGCCTTTGCGCTCGGGGTGCTGGCCTCGATGGTGCTGCGCACGGTGCCGCTGCGACAGGTTTACACCGCCATCGACTGGCCGGTGATCGTGCTGCTGGCGGCCCTGATCCCGGTTGCGGGCGCGATGCAGAGCACCGGGGCCGCCGACCTGCTGGCGCGGTTTCTGGTCGATACCATCGCGCAGGGTAATGCCGTGGTCGCCCTCGGTGTGGTGCTGATAACGACGATGTTCCTGTCGGACCTGATGAACAACGCCGCCACCGCCGCCGTGCTGTGTCCCATTGCTCTGGGGATATCCGATACGTTGGGTGTCAATCCCGACACATTCCTGATGGCCGTGGCGATCGGGGCGTCCTGTGCGTTCCTGACGCCCATCGGGCACCAGAACAATACCCTGATCCTCGGGCCGGGCGGGTTCCGCTTTGGCGATTACTGGCGATTGGGGCTGCCACTGGAAGTGCTGGTCGTGGTGGTCAGCCTGCCGTTGCTGCTGGTGGTCTGGCCGTTGTGACACCGTGTCGGGCTGGCGGCGCGCGGGGCTGCAAAGGGGCGTGCCTGTGTTTCCCTTCAGTTCGGTTTCGCGCTAGATCAGACCTATGGATATTGTTCTCATCACCACGGTGATCGCCTCGCTCTTCCTCGTGATCGGGGTGGCGGAGCCGTTGGCGGCGCGGTTGCGGCTGCCCTATAGCGTGATCCTTGCGACACTCGGTATCCTGATCGGCCTCGCGGCGGTGTTCTTTCTGCGCACGGAACTGACCGATGCGCTCAACCCGGTCGCGGAGGCGATCCTGGGCCTGCCGATCCGGTCCAACGTGTTTCTCTACGTGTTCCTGCCGACGCTGCTGTTTCAGGCCACGTTGGGCATGAACCTGCGGCGGATGCTGGATGACTGGGTGCCGATCCTCGTGCTGGCGGTGGTCGCGGTGATCGTGGCGACGCTGAGCGTGGGCTATGCGCTGTCCTGGGCGAGCACCTTGCCGCTGGCGGCCTGCCTGTTGATCGGGGCGATCGTGTCGACCACCGACCCGTCGGCGGTGGTGTCGATCTTTCGGTCGCTGTCGGCACCGCGCAGGCTGGCGCGGATCATCGAGGGCGAGAGCCTGCTGAACGATGCCGCTGCGATTGCGCTTTTCGGCCTGTTCATGGGGTTCGTGATGCTGGGGGTGCCCAATCCGAGCCTTGGCGATGCGCTGTCGCGGTTTCCGGTGCTGATCGCCGGGGGCGCGCTGACCGGCTGGTTGGCGGCACGGGTCGCGGTTTGGGTCATGGCGCTGTTCAGCCGTCATGAGCTGGCGCAGATCTCGATCTCGGTGGCGCTGCCCTATCTCGCCTATATCGGGGCCGAGCAGAGCGTCGGTGCCTCGGGGGTAATCGCGGTGGTCGCGGCCGGGCTGACCCTGAACCTGAGCGGGCCGGGCCGTCTGCCGCCGCAGGCCTGGACCAACCTGCGCGAGGTCTGGGACCTGCTGGCGCATTGGGCGGGGGCGCTGATCTTTATCCTGGCGGCGCTGCTGATCCCGCGCCTGCTGGAAGAGGTGAAAGCGAGTGATGTCGCGCTGGTCGGCGTGGTGATCCTCGCCGCGATCGCGGCGCGGGCGGTCATTCTGTTCGGGTTGTTGCCGCTGCTCACGGCGATGCGCGCCTCACCGCCTGTCGAGCGCCCCTACCGCGCCGCGATCCTGTGGGGCGGATTGCGCGGGGCGGTGACGCTGGCGCTGGCGCTGGCGGTGACCGAGAGTTTCCGGGTTCCCGTCGAGGTCAAACGGGTGGTCGGCATTCTTGCAACCGGATTTACGCTGTTCACGCTGATCGTGCAGGGCACGACCTTGCGGATGGTCATTCGCTGGCTGGGGCTAGACCGGCTGTCGCCGCTTGATGAGGCGCTGTCGCGGCAGGTGGTGGCGGTGGCGCTGCAGACCGTGCGCGAGGATGTCGCGCGCACGGCGGAGAATTACGACCTGTCACGCGATATCGTGCGATCCGAGGCCAAGCGGTTCGGCGAGCGTCTGGACGGGGCGGTGAAGCGCGCCGAGGCGAGCGCCGATATCCTTGACCGGGACCGGATCACGCTTGGCCTGATCGCGCTGGCGGGGCGGGAGCGCGACACCATTCTGGCGCGGGTGCGGGAGCGGACGATTTCGGCGCGCATGGCCGAGCAGGTGCTGTCGGATGCCGACCGGCTGATCGAGGGTGCGCGCAGCGACGGGCGCAGCGGCTATATGCGCGCGGCACGGCACATCGTCGCCTATGGCCGGGGCTTTCGCGTGGCAGTGGTGCTCAACCGCCGCCTCGGGCTGGCGCGGCCGCTGGCGCGGCTGACCGCCGACCGGTTCGAATTGCTGTTGTCGCAACGGCTGATCCTGCAGGATCTGGGTGAGTTCATTCGTGGCCGCATCCGGCGCATTCACGGCCGCCGGGTGGCGGAGTTGCTCAACGAGTTGCTGGCGCGCCGGGTCGAGATGCTGGAGACCGCGCTGGAGGGGTTGCGGCTGCAATATCCCGGATATGCCGAAGAGTTGGAGCGTCGGTTCATCCGGCGCACTGCGCTGCGGCTGGAAGAGCGTGAATACGCGACCATGCGCGAGGACGGGCTGATCGGATCGGAGGTCTATACCGCCCTGATGCAGGATGTCGCCGCGCGCCGCGCGCGGGCGGAGGTGCGCCCGAGGCTCGATATCGCGCTGCGGCGGGCCGAACTGATGAAGCAGTTTCCGCTGTTCGCCGAACTGGATGCGCGCGCGCAGAAGCGTCTCGCGCGGGTGCTGCACACCCGCTACGTGGATGCGGGTGATGTCGTGATCCGCAAGGACAGTACGGCCAAGCGGGTGTTCTTCATCGCCTCGGGGGCCGTTGAACTGGAGAGCGCAGGCCAGACATGGCGACTGGGCCGGGGCGAGATGTTCGGCCAACTGGCGCTTCTGATGAACAGGGTGCGCCGGGCCGAGGTGCGCGCGATTGCGCCTTCGACGTTCCTGGTGCTGGACGAGGACCGCTTTCGCCGCCTGTTGCGCCGCAGTGCTGCGCTGCGCGAGGCGGTGCGCGCCAGTGCCGAGAAACGCGGCATCGAGCCGGGCGACCTGCTGTCGAATCTCCCGGGGGATGGGGTCCGTGAAGCACCCGGATAACGTTTTGTTTTTGTTTGGAAGTTCGGAAATTCGCAGAGGGCGCTTGCGGTGCTGGAGCGAGCTTTTCAAGGGCGCGCGGTTGGGGCCGGGGCGCAGGGTCGAGAAAAATGAAATTTCGCGCATGGGGCGCTTGACGAGGGCCGGTCTGCCGCTTAGAAGCGCAACACGTCCGAGGGATCGGGCGGGCAGTGAGCGGTTGTAGCTCAGTTGGTTAGAGTACCGGCCTGTCACGCCGGGGGTCGCGGGTTCGAGCCCCGTCAACCGCGCCACCGCTGCCTTGAGACGATCCCGATGCGTGAGATGCGCGGTTGTAGCTCAGTTGGTTAGAGTACCGGCCTGTCACGCCGGGGGTCGCGGGTTCGAGCCCCGTCAACCGCGCCATTCTCATGATATTCCAAATGCTTGCGATGGTTGTCAGACCACCAGCACCGGCACCTCCGACAGCCCGGTTACCTTGTGCGAGACGCTGCCCAGCAGGTAGCCTTCCATCGAGCCCATGCCGCGACTGCCGATCACGATCAGGTCGTTGTCGTGCTCTTTGGCGAATTTGACGATGGTGCGCGAGGTGGGGCCGGATTTGATGAAGGCGCGGACCTCTGGAAAGCCCGCATCAATGGCGTGTTTCTTGGCGTAATCGGCGACCTCGGTGGCGTGGGCCGACATGATGTCATCGAGATTGCCGGGGTCGTTTGGGCGCACCATCGACAGCGAGGCCTCGAGCATCGAGTGGTGGCGATAGACCGTCAGGATGGTCAGCGCCGCCTCGGTGAGGCGGGCCACTTCCATGGCCTTGTCGAGCGCCTTTTCCGCATTGGGCGAGCCGTCGAAGGGCACAAGGATCGATTTGAACATGGTGTCCTCCTCGGGTTATTTCGCAAAGGCGAGATCGCGCAGGAAGAGGGCGATCTGCGGGAAGTAGATCAGCGCTACGGCCACCGATAGCAGGATGCAGATGAAGGGCGGCGTGCCGCGGATCACCTCCCAATAGGGCCGTTTGAAGACCGCGATGGCGGTGAAGATGTCACAGCCGAAGGGCGGCGTCGCCGAGCCGATGGCGACCTGAAGCGTGATGATCGTGCCGACAAGTACCGGGTCAAGGCCCACGGAGTCCACGACGGGTGCGAAGATCGGCACCATGACGAGGATCACCACGATGGGATCGACGAACATGCAGCCGACAAAGAACGCGATGGAGATCACGAAGAGCACGCCGACCTGTCCCATCTCGTCGATGCCGATGGAGCCGAGGATTTCCTGCGGGATCTGGGCAAAGGAAATCACCCAGGAAAATGCAGCCCCCACACCGACGAGGATGAACACCACCGCCGTGATCAGCCCGGTGGATTTCGCCGTGTCATAGACGCCCGAGAGGTCGAGCGAGCGAAACACCAGCACTTCGAGGATGAGCGCGTAGAGCACGCAGGCCGCCGCCGCCTCGGTGGGCGAGAAGATGCCGCCATAGATGCCGCCGATGATGATCGCCGGAAAGCCCAGCGGCCAAAGCGCGTATTGGATGGCGCGGGCGCGGTCGGGCCAGCTTGTCTTGGGTTCGGTGGGAACGTTGTTGCGCACCGCGTAGATCCACGAATAGATCGAGAAAAGCAGCAGGATCAGCAGCCCAGGCCCGATGCCCGCGATGAAGAGTTCCGCAATCGAGGTGTTGGAGACGACGCCGTAGATGATCATGCCGATGGAGGGCGGGATCAGGAAGGCGATGTCGGAGGAGTTGACGATTAGCGCGAGGATGAAGCTGTCGTTGTAGCCGGCCTTTTGCATCCGCGGCCGCAGCGGCGAGCCGATGGCAACCACCGTGGCCTGAGTGGAGCCCGAGACCGCGCCGAACATCGTGCAGGCCGCCGCCGTCGAGACCGCGAGCCCGCCCTTGAGGTGGCCGACGAAGGCCATCACGAGGTCGATGAGCCGCCCCGCCGATTGGCCGCGTGTCATGATGTCGGCGGCGAAGATGAACATCGGCACCGCGATCAGCGAGGCGGGGCGGATGCCCGCCATGATCTGCTGGATCATCGTTTCAAGCTGACCAAAGCCGCCAAAGAGCGTGTAGAAGCCGACGAAGGCCCCGACGATCAGGGGAATCATCATCGGAAAGCCCAGAAGCAGCAGGACGATCATGATCGAGAAAATCGTTGCGGCCATGGCTCAGACCTCCATCTCGTTGTCGTCATATCCCTCAAGCACGGCGGTCGAGAGGTAGATATCCTTGGACAGGATGTTCTTGATGGCCGTGAGCAGGTATTGCAGCCCGGTCATGAAGAAGCCCACCGGCACCCAGACGAGGGTGACCCAGACGGGAATTTGCAGCGAGGGCAGGACACGTCCGCGACCCGCCTGCGTCAGGATGTACTGGAACGAGTAGTAGCAAAGGCCCAGCATGAAGACGGCCGTCACCAGCGCGATCACGATCATCATGAGTTTGCGCACCTTGGGGGGCAGCGCGTCGTAGATCGCCGACATCCGAATGTGACGGCCCTGACGGGCGGCATAGCTGATGCCGGCGAAGGTGATCAGGATGATCAGGATGCGGTTGAGTTCCTCGGAGAAGAACAGGCTGTTCTGAAAGACAAAGCGACCGACCACATTGGCGACGGTGTTGGCGGCCATGAGCAGCACGCCGACGGCCAGCATGATCGCCTCGACGCGGGCGATCAGCGTGTCGATGGTGCCGAGAAAGCCGGGCAGCGTGGAGACATATGTATCTGGCGGAGGCAAGCCCCGGGCGTTTCGTTCCGGCGGTGCCGCGCCGTCCGTATCAGGCTTGTCGTTCACGGCTGACCCTCCCCGCGAAAATCATCTTTCGATTATGGGTGCGGGGGCGGCGCGATGTGTGCCGCCCCCGATGTGGTGCCGGTGTTATTCGGTCACGGCCTCGAGATCGGCCTTCAGTTGGTCGAGGATTGCCTTGCCGCTATCCCCGGTCATCTCGACGAACCGGTCTTCGACCTTTTCACCAGCCTCGATGAACGGCTGACGCTGCTCTTCGCTCAGCACGTTGATCTCGATCTCTGGCTTGGCTTCCTTGATCTTCTCGATGCTCTCTTCGTGCAGTCCTTGCTGGTAGTCGATGATATGATCGAACGCCACGTCGATGGCATCCTGCACGACCTGCTGTTCTTCATCCGAGAGACCTTCGTAGAATTCCTGATTGGCCATCACGGCAGTGGTAAAGTTGCTGTGGCCCAGGCAGGTGATGACCTCGGACACCTCATACATGTTGGCCGACCAGTTCCAGAACATCGGGTTTTCCTGACCCTGAATGATCCCGGTCTGGAGCGCGCCGTAAACCTCGCCCCATGGTAGCGGCGTGGGGGTCGCACCAAACGCCTGATAGCTTTCGACAAGCAGCGGGTTGGTCATCACGCGCACCTTGACCTCGTTGAGGTCGGCGGGTTCGGTCACTGGCTCCTGCGTGGTCACGCAGACCTCGCCTTCGGGGAACATGGTCAGAAGTTCCAGCCCCTGTTCGGCATAAAGCTCGGGGAACATCTCGTTGACCGCCTTGGAGGTACGGAAAAACTCGCCGAGTGCCTCGGTGTCCTGCGGTAGCAGATAGGGGACGAAAAACACCTGCGCCTCGGGGATGAGCGAGCCGGTGAAGCCCGGGCTCTGGTCGACGAATTGCAAAATCCCGGCCTGCGCCTGTTCCATCGTGTCGGCGGATTCGCCGAGCGTGCCATAGGGGAAGAGCTGCACCTGATGGTCGGAATTGGCCTCGACCTCTTCCTTGAATTTCTGGGCAAAGACGCCCTGCACGTCCTCGAGCGCCTCCTCGAAGGCGTAGCGCCAGGTATCGGCGGTCACGGCGGTCGCGCTGAGGGCCAGAATACTGGTGGTGGCGAGCGCCGTGACTGTGCGTTTTACGACTGTGGTCATGATGTTCTCCCAACTGTTAACAAATCCCTTTGAGCCTGTCGCGAACTGACCTCCATGTCAAATGGGAGTCGTAAGCCGTTATAAATATTTGGAATATGCTGTTTCGAGAGGGAGTCGTGCGTGTCGCTTTTGGCGCATTCCCGACGTTTTCTACGCGCGCGCGTCCGAGATAAACCGGCGCAGCGCGGCGATGGTGTCCGAGGGGTTGGTGTCGGGGAAAAAGTGCCCGCCGGGGATCGCCTGCGCCTGCATATGGCGGCATTTCGCGGCCCATGTGGCGGCCACGTCGTAGTGCTCGGCCATAGCTCCGGAGGCTCCGAAGAGGACGAGCGTGGGGCAGGGGATTAGCGCCTCGGAGTCCGCCTCGTCGTCGGCGATGTCGAGGGCAAGCGTTGCGCGGTAATCGTTGCACATGCCGCGAATCGTTTCCGGGTCGCGCCAGGCGGCGCGATAGTGCGCCAGTTGATCCGCATCGAAGGCATCGAGTTGCGCGCCGCCCCAGCCGAGCAGGCAGGACTGGAAATAGCGGTCCGGGTCGGCGGCGATCATGCGGTCGGGGAAAGGTTCGGGCTGGGCGAGGAAGAACCAGTGATAATAGGATTTCGCCACGGGCCAGCGCAGGTCCGAGAGCAGCGTGTGGGTGGGGATGATGTCCATCAGGGTGAGGGTCGTGACGCGGTCGGGCGCATCAAGCGTCAACCGATGCGCCACCCGCGCGCCGCGATCATGGCCGACAAGATCAAAGGTTGCGTGGCCGAGGCTGTCCATCAGTGCGAGCATCTCGTGCGCCATGGCACGGAAGCTGTAGGCGGCGAGGTCTTGCGGCTTGTTTGAGGCCCCATAGCCCGGCAGGTCGGGGCAGATCACGGTATGGGACTGCGCCAGCACGGGTGCGATATGGGCCCACATGGCGCGGGTCTGGGGAAAGCCGTGCAGGAGCAGGAGCGGTGGCCCCTCACCGCCGATGCTGTAGGCGAGGGGACCGCTTTGATTTTCGGTGAAGCCTGGGATCATTTGGCCCCACTCTTATTTGGCCAGAGCGTCAAGCACCCGTGCCCATGACCTGATGCCCTTGTGAAAGCTCTCGACATTGTATTTCTCGTTGGGTGAGTGGATGGCGTCATCCTCCTGCGCGAAGCCGATGAGCATCGCATCGAGCCCGAGAACCTCCTTGAAAAATCCCGCGATGGGGATCGAGCCGCCCATGCCGGTCAGCACCGCCTCGCGGTCCCATTCCGCGGTAAGCGCCTGACGGGCGGCCTCGAATTCGGGGCGGTCGGTGTTCATCACGGCGGCGGGTGAGCCGTCGAGATCCTGATTCCAGGTGATTTTCGCGTCGGGTGACAGCCGGTCCTCGACATGTTTGCGGATCTTGGTGCGCAGTTTGTCAGGGTCCATGTCGCCGACGAGGCGGCAGGTCAGTTTGCAATGCGCCTCAGACGGGATGACGGTCTTGGTGCCGGCCCCCTGATAGCCGCCCCAGAGGCCGTTGATTTCGAGCGTCGGGCGGGCCCATTGCTGCACGAGGGTGGAATAGCCCGCCTCGCCATGCGGCTGCGTCATGCCGACGGAAGATAGATATTCGTGCTCATCGAACCCGCAGTTTTCCCATTGGCGCAGCAACGTGTCGGGCACTTCGTGGACGCCCTCGTAGAAGCCCTCAATGGCGACGCGGCCCTGATCATCGTGGAACGAGGCGATGAGGCGGGAGATTTCGCGCAGGGGGTTGAGGGCGGGGCCGCCGTAATGCCCCGAATGCAGGTCGATGCGCGGGCCGGTTATGGTGAATTGGTCCTTGAGCATGCCGCGCAGTTGCGAGGCGATGGAGGGCACGCCGGGGGCAACCATCGAGGTGTCGCAGATCAGCGCGAGATCGGCGGTGAGTTCGGCGGTATTCTCGCGCATGAAGGGGATGAGCGAGGGCGAGCCTGATTCTTCCTCGCCCTCGAAGAAGAAGGTGATGCGGCAGGGCAGGGTGCCGGTCACGTCGCGGTAGGCGCGGCAGGCTTCGACGAAGGTCATCAGCTGGCCCTTGTCATCCGAGGCGCCGCGCGCGCGGATCACTTTTCCGTGCGGCGTATCCTCGATCTCGGGGGCGAACGGGTCAGTATGCCACAGGTCGAGCGGGTCGACCGGCTGCACGTCGTAATGGCCGTAAAAGAGCAGATGCGGCCCGGTGCTGCCCTCGGGCCCGGCGATATGGCCCACGACCATCGGGCGGCCCGGGGTGGGGCGTTTTTCTGCTTTGACGCCAAGGCTTTGCAAGTCATTTACCAGCCAGTCCGCCGCCGCCTCGCAGTCTGCGTCATAGGCCGGATCGGTGGAGATCGACGGAATGCGCAATAGCCCAGAGAGCCGGTCGAGGGCTTTGGGCAATTGGTCGTCGATGCGGGTGAGAACGGCGGAAAGGGACATGGCTGGCCTTTGGGTCTGGTCTATGTATTCTGGTGAGGGTAACAGGCCGCTCAGCACTGTCCAGCGAGTTGACACAGGTCAAGGAGGGCGGGGGCGGAAATTTGTAACCTGTTGTGTGAAAGGGATGTATATTATATGCATTCCAAATGTTGAATAAGTAGCGTAGAGCACGCTGCCAAAGACCCCGAGTGGTGGCCAAGGCTGCCCATGGGTGCCGAAGGGAAGGACCTGCCAGTGGATTACGCGGCCAAGCTGGATCAAGCGATCGAACGTCTGCACGACGAGGGGCGCTATCGCACCTTCATCGATATCGAGCGGAAGAACGGCAATTTCCCGCATGCCACCTGGCGCAAGCCGGATGGGAATGAGCAGCCGATCACGGTCTGGTGTGGCAATGACTACCTTGGCATGGGGCAGCATCCGGTCGTGCTGAGCGCGATGCATGAGGCGATTGACGCCACCGGTGCAGGATCGGGCGGCACGCGCAACATTTCCGGCACTACGGTCTATCACAAACGGCTGGAGGCGGAGCTGGCTGATTTGCACGGCAAGGAGGCGGCGCTACTGTTCACATCGGCCTATATCGCCAATGACGCGACGCTGAGCACGCTGCCCAAGCTGTTCCCCGGTCTGATCATCTATTCCGACGCGCTGAACCATGCCAGCATGATCGAGGGCGTGCGCCGCAATGGCGGGGCCAAGCGGATTTTCCGGCACAACGACGTCGCGCACCTGCGCGAGTTGATGGCGGCGGACGATCCGGACGCGCCCAAGCTGATCGCGTTCGAGAGCGTCTATTCGATGGATGGGGATTTCGGCCCTATTGAGGCGATCTGCGATCTGGCGGACGAGTTCGGCGCGCTGACCTATATTGACGAGGTTCATGCGGTGGGCATGTATGGTCCGCGCGGCGCGGGTATCTGCGAGCGGGACCGGCTGATGCACCGTCTGGACATCATCAACGGGACGCTGGCCAAGGCCTATGGTGTGATGGGCGGCTATATCGCGGCATCTGCAAAAATGTGCGATGCGGTGCGCAGCTATGCGCCCGGCTTTATCTTTTCGACGTCGCTCGCCCCGGCGCTGGCTGCAGGCGCTACCGCGTCGGTTGCATTTCTGAAGACGTCGGAGGGGCAAAAGCTGCGCGAGCAACATCAGACGCAGGCGAAGATCCTCAAGACCCGGCTGAAGGGTATGGGCTTGCCGCTGATCGACCACGGCAGCCATATCGTGCCGGTGATCGTGGGCGACCCGGTGCATACCAAAAAGCTGTCGGATATGCTGCTTGAGGGCCATGGCATCTACGTTCAGCCGATCAACTTTCCGACCGTGCCGCGTGGCACCGAGCGGCTGCGTTTCACGCCGTCTCCGGTTCATGGGCCGGACGAGATGGACGCATTGGTGCACGCGATGGACGCGCTCTGGAGCCATTGTGCGCTGAATCGCGCCGAATTGGCGGGATGACGCAAGCGGACGTGCATTAAACCTTGCGCTGTGTTAATCTCATCTAAAGATAAGGCCTATGGTCGAATCGTGAGATTCGTATGGGGCCAAGGGACACGCAAGAGGCACAGAGCGCATGATCGGGCGGCGTTTTTCGCGCAATGTCGAAACGGACGAGGCCGATATGCGCGGCTTCGACGCCTTTGAACTGCGTCTTGGTGACCTAATGCGCGGCGAACGCGCGACCCTCGGAAAATCCCTGTTGGATGTGGAACGCGAGTTGCGGATCAAGGCCAATTACGTGGCCGCGATTGAGAATGCCGACCCGTCCGCCTTTGACACGCCCGGTTTCATTCCCGGCTATGTTCGGTCCTATGCACGCTATCTGGGCATGGATCCGGATCAGGCGTTCACGACATTCTGCGCCGAGTCGGGTTTTTCCATCGCGCATGGCATGTCCGCCGAGGCCTCGTCCATTCGCAAGCCCGGCGCGATGCCGGTGCGCAAGACGAGGGCGCAGGACCCGCTGATCGCGCCGAACACGCCGTTCCTGCCGGCCTCCGAGAGTTTTCTGGCGCGGATCGAGCCGGGGGCGATCGGATCGGCGCTGGTGCTGGTCGCATTGATCGGTGCCATCGGCTATGGCGGCTGGAGCGTGCTGCGACAGGTGCAGCAGGTTCAGCTTGCGCCGGTCGAGAATACGCCGGTCGTGCTGGCTGATCTTGACCCCCTGAGCGGGGCCGCGGTGACGCGTGACGAGGCGTTGGCCGATGCGGGCGATGCGGCGGGAGTGTTTCAGCCACCGCGCGATGAGCGTCTGAGCCGTCTTTACCGCCCCAAGGCACTGGATGTGCCAGTGATGGTGGCGCGTGATGCACCGATTTCCACGCTCGACCCGCGCGAGGTGGGCACGCTGAGCCCGACCGCGCCCGAGGCGGACCGCGCAAGCGGGATCGAACTCGCCCTGCGTGAGGCGCAGGGGTTTGGCACTGACGCGTTGGCCACCCCAAAGGTTGTTGCCGACGGCCCGCCCGATTTGCAGGTCGTGGCTGTGCGCCCGGCCTGGGTGCGGGTGCGCGGGGCCGATGGCAGCGTGATTTTCGAAGGCATTCTGAATGCGGGCGATACCTATGACGTGCCCGCCACCGAAGAACCGCCGACCCTGCGGGTGGGCGAATCGGGGGCCGTGTATTTTGCCGTGAACGGTCAGCATTACGGGCCTGCGGGGGCGCGCGGATCAGTGACATCCGACCTTGCACTGACGCCGGAGACACTGACCGAACGCTATTCCGTGGCGGATATCTCGGCCGATCAGGATCTCATGCAATATGTCGCCGAACTCACGACGGACCCTGCCGCTCAGGACTGAGCCGCAACGCATGATTGCCCCGAGGGCCCTGGCGTATTATCTGTACCGGTGACAGCCACTCTCAGACCAAACGGGGCCAAAGCGATGTCGCTCAACCATATCCGCCCGTGGCGCAATATCTATCGCCGCAAATGCCGTCAGATCATGGTGGGCAATGTCCCCGTGGGCGGTGATGCGCCGATTTCCGTGCAGACCATGACCAACACGCTGACCACGGATGTGGCGGGCACGGTGGCACAGATTCAGGCCGCTGCCGAGGCGGGGGCGGACATCGTGCGGGTGTCGGTGCCGGATGAGCTGTCTGCCAAGGCGCTGAAGGAGATCGTGCGCGAAAGCCCGGTGCCGATCGTCGCCGACATTCATTTCCACTACAAACGCGGGATCGAGGCCGCTGAGGCCGGGGCCGCCTGTCTGCGGATCAACCCGGGCAACATCGGCGATGAGCGCCGTGTGCGCGAGGTGATCTCGGCGGCGCGCGATCACGGCTGCTCGATGCGGATCGGGGTGAATGCCGGAAGCCTTGAGAAGCATCTGCTGGATAAATACGGCGAGCCGTGCCCCGATGCGATGGTTGAGTCGGGGCTGGAGCATATCCGCATCCTGCAGGACAACGATTTCCACGAATTCAAGATCAGTGTGAAGGCATCGGATGTGTTCATGGCTGCCGCTGCCTATCAGCAACTGGCCGAGGCCACGGACGCGCCGATCCACCTCGGGATCACCGAGGCGGGGGGGCTGACCTCGGGCACGATCAAGAGCGCGATCGGTCTGGGCAACCTTCTGTGGATGGGCATCGGCGACACGATCCGGGTGTCCCTCTCTGCCGACCCGGTGGAAGAGGTCAAGGTCGGCTACGAGATCCTGAAATCCCTCGGGCTGCGGCATCGCGGCGTGAACATCATCTCTTGCCCGTCCTGTGCGCGGCAGGGCTTTGACGTCATCAAGACCGTCGAGGCACTGGAAGAGCGGTTGGAGCATATCAAGACGCCGATGAGCCTGAGCATTATCGGCTGCGTGGTGAACGGCCCCGGCGAGGCGCTGATGACGGATGTCGGCTTTACCGGCGGCGGTGCGGGCAACGGCATGGTCTATCTGGCGGGCAAGCAAAGCCACCGGATGGATAACGCGCAGATGATCGACCACATCGTCGAACAGGTCGAGAAACGCGCCGCCGAGATCGAGGCAGAGAACGCGGCGCAGGCGGCGGAATAGAGCCTCTGACGTCCTCGGCCTGCGCCGCTCTCCACGGCTGATAAGTTAACAAAACGTAATTATTGCGGGCGTTTACACGGCGGTCTTCATTGATCTTGCGCGCGGTGTCGCGTATAGGTTGTGCCATGCTGGACGAATTGGGCGAGCGGCCCCGGGTGATGCCCGGAGGCCGCTTTTTTGCGTCGGCACGGCGGAGGCGCTCAACAACGGCATCAGACAATCGCACGAGGCATGAGCACGCATGGTTTTGATCACCCCCGATGAGGGGCCTACGGGCCTGACCACCTCCATCAACGCGCTGGAGGGCCAATTGGCGGATATGCGTCAGGAACTGGAAGACCTGTATCACCGGATCAAGGCCGGGGATCTCGATGAACTGAAGAGCGCGACCAAGGCCACCGCCGAGATCCGGCAATGGCTGAAGATCGCGATAGAAGCGGAGGCGCAACTTGACAAACGCAAACGACACGAGCGTGGCATCGCCCACGGATACGCCATTGATTTCGACGCCGCCCGAGATGAGATCGGGTGCCGCATGGATCGTCTCAGAAGGGCAAGATGTTCTGGACCAGTTCCTCGATGCCCTGACTGAGGGGCAATTTCTGGCGCTGCCCTATATCTTCGAGTTCTGGGCGCTGGCGCATCAACTGCCCCCCGAGGGCGACTGGCGCACGTGGATGATCATGGGGGGGCGCGGCGCGGGCAAGACGCGGGCCGGGGCGGAATGGGTGCGCGCCCAAGTCGAGGGGGCGCGGCCATTGGACGTGGGGCGGTGCAAGCGGTTGGCGCTGGTGGGCGAGACCATTGATCAGGTGCACGAGGTGATGATTTTCGGCGAGAGCGGCATCGTCGCCTGTTCGCCGCCCGACCGGCGGCCAGAATGGCAGGCGACGCGCAAGCGTCTGATCTGGCCCAACGGCGCGATTGCGCAGGCGTTTTCGGCGCATGATCCCGAGGGTCTGCGCGGACCGCAATTCGACGGGGCTTGGGTGGATGAGCTGGCCAAGTGGAAGAAGGCGCGCGAAACTTGGGACATGCTGCAATTCGGGCTGCGACTGGGGGACGATCCGCGCGTCTGCGTGACCACGACCCCGCGGAATGTGGGCGCGCTCAAGGATATTCTGGCGGCCTCCAGCACGGTGGTGACGAGCGCCCCGACCGAGGCCAATGCGGCCTATCTGGCCGAGGGCTTTCTGGAAGAGGTGCGCGCGCGCTATGCGGGCACACGGCTGGGGCGGCAGGAACTGGACGGGGTACTGGTCGATGCGGCCGAGGATGCGCTCTGGACGCCCGCGATGCTCGAGGCGGGACGGGTGGAGGCCGCGCCCGATCTGGACCGGATCGTGGTGGCGGTCGATCCGCCGGTGACCGGGCATGCGGGCTCGGACGAATGCGGCATCGTGGTCGTGGGCGCCGTCACGCGCGGCCCGGTGCAGGACTGGCGCGCCTATGTGCTGGCGGATGCAAGCGTGCGGGCGGCAAGCCCTGCAAGCTGGGCCAGTGCCGCCATTCGCGCGATGGAGCAGTGGGGGGGGCGAATGGCTGGTGGCCGAGGTCAACCAGGGTGGTGATCTGGTCGAGCAGGTGGTCCGGCAGGTCGACCCGCTGGTGCCGTTCCGGTCGGTGCATGCCAGCCGGGGCAAGGTCGCGCGCGCCGAGCCGGTGGCGGCGCTTTACGAGCAGGGGCGGGTGCATCATCTGCGGGGCCTGGGCGCGCTGGAGGATCAGATGTGCGCGATGACCACGCGTGGTTATGAGGGCAAGGGCAGGCCCGACCGGGTCGATGCGCTGGTCTGGGCGCTGACCGACCTGATCGTCGAGCCGGGGGCCAAGTGGCGACGGCCAAGCGTGAGAGTGATATGACCGGCCCCAGCGCCTTGTGCGGTGGCTTTTGCCGGTTCCGATGCCCGGCAGGGTGTCGGGAGCACATGCCGCGTCGTCCGGATATATGAGGGGTGGAGATTGGTTTGGTAGGCCTGAGGGCATGGCTCTTTTATGGGTGTTTAATGCGTTACGTTGGCTAACCTTAGCGGAAGTGCAGTTGATGTCATTAGATGATTTACCATTCTGGCTAACCCTATGACTTGCTTACGTGCGTCCGAATATGAGGTGGGTGCCGAGTTATTTCGCGCCACCCTTTGGGATGGTTCATTCGAAGCGTTGAAGGAAACAAATGGCCGGTTCTGAGATCGTAATGCTTCGTGCAGTTCTATAGCGTCTCTGAGGATTAGGTCGGCATTTTCTAGTGCCTCATTCACACCGCGACTACTGATCCTCTCAGACACATACCGGAGTTCCTTCTGCTTGTTGGTGAAGTAGTGCTCTACTTCCAACTGTCCGGATGAGTGAAACTTCCATGCCCCATGAGCTGCCATGTTGCGGTTCGCCAGACCAATCTCGATGCGATTTGCAAGCATGAGCATACGTATGCCCAAGTTAACGTGGCACTTTGTTCCCGCTGTCCGAAGACGTTTGACTATTCCACGAGTTTGTGACTTGAGACGCACGTATGCATCAATTTGCGCTCGCGAGGATGGGTCAACACCATCGACCATTTGAACTATTCGCCACATAACAAGTTCTATGTGAGCACAAGTCTGAAGGTAAACACCTTGCTTCAACAAGAACTCCGAAGGCAAGAGTTGTTCAACAAAGCAACGCATATACGCCTTCCGCAAGTGTGTATTTCGTTTGTAGTCCTGAAATGACTACAACATACAAGAAAAAACAAGGGCTTAGACGAATAGTGGCTAACGCAACCGAGGTTAGCCAACACTCCAAGTTCGGAAAACCTAGTCTTTTCGACCCTTTGTTTTGGGTTGGTAGGCCCGGAGGGACTCGAACCCCCAACCAAAGCGTTATGAGCGCTCTGCTCTAACCAATTGAGCTACAGGCCCGACCTGTTGTTCCTCGTAAGTGCAGCCCGAAGGGAGGTCAAGGCTTTGACGTTGCGTGGCGCGCGCTGATGGGCTAACGGGAGGCGCATTCAGCCGATGAGGACCGCCATGACCGACAAGCGAAACGGGATCACCTATGCCGAGGCCGGTGTCGATATCGACGCGGGAAATGCCCTTGTGGAGCGGATCAAGCCTGCTGCCAAGCGTACCGTACGTCCGGGTGTGATGGCTGGTCTTGGCGGGTTCGGCGGACTATTTGATCTCAAGGCGGCGGGCTATTCCGATCCGGTTCTGGTCGCGGCCACGGATGGCGTCGGCACCAAGCTGCGGATTGCGATCGACACCGGCCATGTGGATGGCGTGGGCGTCGATCTGGTGGCGATGTGCGTCAATGACCTGATTTGTCAGGGTGCGGAGCCGCTGTTTTTCCTGGATTATTTCGCGACGGGCAAGCTGGAGCTTGATCAGGCGACGCGGATCATCGAGGGGATCGCGAAGGGCTGTGAAGGCTCTGGTTGCGCGCTCATCGGGGGTGAGACGGCGGAGATGCCGGGCATGTATCCGGCGGGCGATTTCGATCTGGCGGGTTTTGCCGTGGGCGCGATGGAGCGTGGCCATGAGTTGCCCGCGGGCGTGGCCGAGGGCGATGTCCTGTTGGGGCTCGCGTCGGACGGGGTGCATTCCAACGGCTACAGTCTGGTGCGGCGGATCGTCGAGATGTCGGGGCTCGGCTGGGACGATGCCTGCCCCTGGGCCGAGGGCAGTCTGGGTGCGGCGTTGCTGACGCCGACGCGGCTCTATGTGCGGCCCGTGCTGGAGGCGACCGCCAAGGGCGGCGTGCATGCGCTGGCGCATATCACCGGCGGAGGGCTGACCGAAAACCTGCCGCGCGTCCTGCCCGAGGGCACCGGGGCCGAGATCGACCTTGGGGCATGGGATTTGCCGGGCGTGTTCCGCTGGCTCGCCGAGACGGGCGGAATGGCGGAGGGCGAATTGCTCAAGACCTTCAATGCCGGGATCGGTATGGTCGTGGCGGTGGACCCCGCACAGGTCGAGGTGGGCGAGGCGGTGCTGCAAGGCGCGGGCGAGACTGTGCACCGGATCGGGCATGTGACGGCGGGCGAGGGGACGGTGCGCTACGCGGGCCGTCTGCTTTGACCAAGCGGGTTGCGATCTTTCTGTCGGGGGGCGGCTCGAACATGCGCGCCCTCGTTGAGGACATGGCGGGCGATCATCCCGCGCGGCCCGCGCTGATCCTGTCGAACAACGCCGGGGCTGGTGGCATCAGTTGGGCAAAGGAGCGCGGGATCGCCACCGAGGTGGTGGATCACCGGCCGCATGGGCCTGATCGCGCGGCGTTCGAAGCCGAAATCACGGCGCGGATCGCACCCCATGAGATCGACATCATTTGCCTTGCGGGCTTCATGCGGGTTCTGACGGCGGGGTTCGTGACGCCCTGGCAGGGGCGGATGATTAACATCCATCCGTCGCTCTTGCCGAAGTATCGCGGGTTGAGCACCCATGCGCGTGCCATCGAGGCGGGTGAGCGCGAGGCAGGCTGTACCGTGCACGAGGTGACGGCGGAACTCGATGACGGCCCGATCCTTGGGCAGGCGCGCGTCGTGGTGCGCCCTGATGACACGCCCGATCGGCTGGCGGCGCGGGTGCTGGAGCAGGAACATATCCTTTACCCGATGGTTCTGCGCCGCTTCGCGGCGGGCGACAAGAGCCCGGTTTATTTGCCCTGACGGGGCAGGTGGCAGGCGTTTGCAATCGTCGCAATCTCGTCTATAGCTGGGGTACGGGGGTGGCGCAGAGTATACGAGACAAGAAAAGAGAAGACACCTTACCCCATGAAAACCATCACCAAGACTGACGATCTCGCGGCGTTCTGCGCCAAGGCGAAACAGCACCCTTACGTCACCGTGGACACGGAATTCCTGCGCGAGCGCACCTATTATTCCAAGCTGTGCCTCGTGCAGCTTGCGGTGCCGGGCAAGGAGGACGACTGCGCCGTTCTGGTTGATCCGCTGGCGGGCGAGGGCCTGTCGCTGGAACCGCTTTACGAGTTGTTCCGCGATACCTCGGTGGTCAAGGTGTTCCACGCCGCGCGGCAGGATCTGGAGATTTTTCAGGTCGAGGCCGGGGTGATCCCCGCGCCGCTCTTCGATACTCAGGTGGCGGCGATGGTCTGCGGTTTCGGCGAGCAGGCGGGCTATGAGACGTTGGTCAAAAAGATCGCCAAGCAGTCGCTCGACAAGAGTTCTCGGTTCACCGACTGGTCGCGGCGCCCGCTGACCGATGCGCAAAAGACCTATGCCCTGGCCGATGTGACGCATTTGCGGGGGATCTACGAGTTTCTTGCCAAGAAGCTGGCCAGCACTGGCCGCGACAAGTGGGTCGAGGAAGAACTGAGCGTGCTCACCGACCCCGAGACCTATCGCACCGAACCCGGAGAGGCGTGGCGGCGGATCAAGACGCGCAACACCTCGCCGCGATTCCTCGCGATTCTGCGTGAGCTGGCGCGGTTCCGCGAGGAGTATGCGCAGAGCCGCAATATCCCGCGCAACCGGGTCTACAAGGATGACGCGCTTCTGGAACTGGCCGCGACCAAGCCACAGAATGTTCAGGATCTGGGGCGGTCCCGTCTGCTGTTGCGCGAGGCGCGCAAGGGTGACGTCGCCGATGGCATCCTGGCCGCAGTCAAGTCCGCGCTGGACTGCCCAACCGAAGATCTGCCCAAACCCGACAAGATGGCGGATCGTCAACAGATCAACCCGGCGCTCGCGGATTTGCTCCGCGTGCTGCTCAAGGCCAAGAGCGATACATATGGCGTGGCACCCAAGCTGATCGCCAGCGCCGCCGATCTTGATGCGATGGCGGGCGGTGATCGCGACGTGGCGGCGCTGCGGGGCTGGCGCAGGGATGTGTTCGGTCAGGACGCGCTCCGGCTCTGCGAAGGCGAGATCGGACTGGCAGTGAAGGGCAGTGCGGTGGAGCCGGTCGAAATCTAAGCGATCCGGGGCGAGGCTTTTGCAAAAGCCTTTCGCGACGAGGGCGCAGTCAGCGGCTGCTGACCCGCTCGTTGCGCGCGCCGCGCACGCGGATTTCTGCGGCCCGTTCGATATTCTGCCGCGAGACGAAAACCGCTGCTTGCACGGCGCGCGCGCGTTCCGGGCCTTGCGGCATATTCTCGGACTGGATCGCGCGTAGCTCGAAGTCGAGAACACCGTTGATCGGTTTCTTGTCCTCGTTCTCGGGCACCAGCCGCACGTCGAAGGCCCCCTGTCGCAAGGGCAGGCCCGTCACCCGGATAATCGCCCCGTCTGAGGTGCGCTCGATCTCCACTGCGGTAATCTGGTCGACAAGCGTGCCTTCATAGACAACTTCGCGGTTGCGGCGAAAGATGCTGTCCTCGCGCTCGGGGATCAGGGGGTTGGTGTTTTCTGTCGCGGTCGCGGGCGCGGCCCGGCGTCGCGATCTGCTGCGCCCGAACCAATTGCGCGGATTGACCCGCGACTCTCGCAATCCGCCGCACCCTGCCAGGGCGAGCGCCCCGGCCATTGAAAGAAATACCCGCCTGTGCATGCCATCCGCCTTTGTCTTACGCCCCTTCCGGTTATCGCATCCATTCCCGCTTGAAAAGGTGCAAGCTTGGACTGGACCTTTTTCGCTTGCCTCCCTAGGTCTTGGGCAGGATCAGAAGGAGCAGGCCATGACCGGTGCGGCATTTGAAGAGATTGTCGAAGATTTTGAGTTCCTCGACGATTGGGAGGACCGTTATCGCTATGTCATCGACTATGGCAAGGCGATGGACCCATTGGACGATGCGCTCAAGGTGCCCGCGACCAAGGTGGATGGTTGCGCAAGTCAGGTCTGGCTGCATCCGAAGATCGAGGATGGCCGGTTCAGCTTTGACGGCGACAGCGATGCGATGATCGTGCGCGGGCTGATCGCGGTGCTGCGCGCGCTTTACAACGATCTGCCGGTGAAAGAGGTGCCGCAGGTCGATGCGCCGGAGCAATTGGGCCGCCTGGGGCTGAACGACCATCTTTCGGCGCAGCGCTCGAACGGATTGCGCGCGATGATCGAGCGAATCCGTTTGGTAGCCTCTGAGGCGGCGTGATCGCAGGTCTTTCCAGAGCGTTTTTTAACCGCGCCGATGCGGTGTATCAGCCGCCGGTATGGCTCATGTGGCGCGAGACCCGACCATCGACCGACTGGCGCGAATAGTCGAAATCGTGGCCCTTTGGCTTGCGCGAGATGGCGTTGCGAATCTCCGCCTCGAGCGGCGCGTCATTGGCGGGATTGTTGCGCAAGGGCGCGCGCAGGTCGGCCATGTCTTCTTGGCCAAGGCACATGTAAAGCTCGCCAGTGCAGGTCAGACGCACGCGGTTGCAGCTTTCACAGAAATTATGCGTGAGCGGCGTGATGAAACCGATCTTTTGCCCGGTTTCCTCGAGCCGCACATAGCGCGCCGGTCCGCCGGTGCGTTCGGGCAGGTCGGTGAGGGTATAGTTTTCGGCGAGCTGCGCGCGCAGGTCCGACAGTTTCCAGTATTGGCCAAGCCGGTCTTCGTTGCCGATATCGCCCATCGGCATGACCTCGATAAAAGTGAGGTCCATGTCGCGCGATTTGCACCATTCGACCAGCGTGAACAGCTCGTCCTCGTTGAAGCCCTTGAGAGCGACGGTGTTGATCTTGATCCGCAGCCCGGCCTTTTGCGCGGCGTCGATGCCCTTGATCACCTGGGGCAGGCGGCCCCAGCGGGTGATGTCGGCGAACTTCTGCTCGTCGAGCGTGTCGAGCGACACATTCACCCGGCGCACGCCAGCGGCATAGAGATCGTCTGCGAAACGCTCCAACTGGCTGCCGTTGGTGGTGAGCGTCAACTCCTTGAGATCACCCGCCTCGAGATGCCGGGTCATGGCGTCGAAAAAGGTCATGATCCCCTTGCGCACCAGTGGCTCGCCGCCGGTGATGCGCAGTTTTTCCACGCCCATGCGCACGAAGGTCGAGCACATGCGATCAAGCTCCTCGAGCGTCAGCAGCTCTTTCTTGGGCAGGAAGGTCATGTTTTCCGACATGCAATAGACGCAGCGAAAATCGCAGCGGTCGGTTACGGAGACGCGCAGGTAGGAGATGGCGCGCTGGAACGGGTCTATCAGAGGTGCTGTCATGGCCGAAACTTAAGCCGCGCCGTGGAGCGGGGCAAGGGCGATGTTGCGGATTGTCGGGCCTCTATCGGCGGGGTAGGGTGACGGCATGACACGGAGTCTGACATTGATCGCGACCCTCGCCCTCCTCGGTGCCTGCGCGCAGGTCGAGGGGATTTTCCAGCCTGCGCCGGAGCCTGCCACCGAAGCGCCGTCTGCCGCGTCGGAAACCGTGCCGGAAGACGAGGACGCCGAGACACCCGCGCCCGCGACGGGTGATCTGGGGCTGACGGTGGCGTCCTTGGGCACGGCGACCGAGCCCGGGCTGTGGCTCAAGACGCCTTTGGTGGATGCGCCGGGGCGCGGGCGGGTCACTTATCCGGTGAATGGCAAGACGGTGGAGGTGGATCTTATCCCGCTCGATGCGCCGCGCGGCGCGGGGAGCCGATTGTCGCTGGCCGGGTTTCAGGCGCTCGGCGCGCCGCTCACCGGGTTGCCGGAGGTACGGGTCACCGGCCTTGGCGGGTGAGGCGCGGCTTTCGCTTTGTCTTTCGTGACGTGGCGGGCTATCTGCTCCGGACATCATAGGGGCGGATGAGGAGACGCGCGATGCGCACGGTGGTTTTCGATCTCGATGGCACGCTGGCCGACACGAGCGGTGATCTTGTCGCCGCCGCCAATGCCTGTTTCCGGGGGCTTGGGGTGGGCGATATGCTCGATCCCGTGGCCGATGCCGGGGTCGCCTTGCGCGGCGGGCGGGCGATGCTGACCCTTGGAATGGAGCGTCTGGGGCGCGGCGATGATATGGTTGAGATCGACCGGCAATATCCCATCTTGCTGGAGGCCTATGCCCAGGCGATCGACGTGCATACCACGCTCTATCCCGGGGCGATGGAGGCCGTCGCGGGGCTGAGCGATGCGGGCTATAAGGTCGCCATCTGCACCAACAAGCCCGAGCGGCTGGCGCGGCTGCTGATGGAGCGGCTGGGCGTTCTCGGGGCATTTGCCGCGCTGACCGGCGCCGACACGCTGGCGGTGCGCAAGCCCGACCCGGAGCATCTGCGCGAGACGGTGCGGCGCGCGGGTGGCGATCCGATGCGCTCGCTTCTGGTGGGCGATACCGTGACCGATTTCGACACCGCGCGTGCAGCGGGCGTGCCGTCGGTGCTGGTGAGTTTCGGGCCCAATGGCGCGGCGGTGGCGGATCTGGGGCCGGAGGCCGTGATCGGCCATTACGACGAATTGCCCGGCGTGGTCACGCGGCTTATTGGGTAAGACGCAGGGCGGTTTCGGATTTTGCGAATATGCCGGGGGCGCGCACAGGAAAGCATTGACGCAGCCCGGATCGGCACCCAAAACAAAGCCATGACCGAGGTATTCAAAGGCAATTTCACCCAGCAGGAGCCGATCCCCGATGAGGGGATCGAGGCGGCGATGGGCGTGCTGCGCTCGGGCCGGTTGCATCGTTACAACCTCGTGGGCGACGAGCCGGGCGAGGTGGCGCTGCTGGAGCGGGAATTCGCAGACTATACAGGCGCGCGCTACGCGCTTGCCGTGGCCTCGGGCGGCTATGCGATGGCCACGGCGCTGCGCGCGCTTGGGGTCGGGCCGGGGGACCGGGTGCTCACCAATGCCTTCACGCTCGCCCCGGTGCCGGGGTCGATTGCCAGTGTCGGCGCCGTGCCGGTCTTTGTCGGCGTGACCGAGGCGCTGACCATCGACCTCGATGATCTCGCGGCCAAGACGCAGGACGCCGATGTGCTGATGCTGAGCCACATGCGCGGGCATTTGGCGGATATGGATCGGCTTATGGAAATCTGCGACGCGGGCAATGTAACCGTGGTCGAGGATTGTGCGCATACGATGGGCGCGGCGTGGCGCGGCGTGCCCTCGGGGCGGTGGGGCCGTGTGGGCTGTTATTCCACCCAGACCTACAAGCACATGAATTCGGGCGAGGGTGGGTTTCTGGTCACCGATGACGACGAGGTGATGGCTCGTGCGATCATCCTGTCGGGATCTTACATGCTCTATGGTCGGCACGGGACGGTGCCGCCCGACGAGGTGTTCGAGCGGGTGAAGTACGACACGCCCAATGTCTCGGGGCGGATGGACCATCTGCGCGCGGCGATCCTGCGGCCGCAGTTGCGCGCGCTGGAGGGCCAGGTCGAGAAGTGGAACGCGCGCTACCGCGTGGTCGAGGAGGGCTTGCGTGGCACGCCGGGCCTGACCCTGCCGGAGCGCGGCGAGCAGGAGAGCTATGTCGGGTCGTCCATTCAGTTCCTGCTGCTTGATTGGGACGGGGCGCGCATCGGCGAGGTTCTGAAACGCTGTGTCGCGCGGGGGGTGGAGCTCAAATGGTTCGGCGCGGCGGAACCGGCGGGGTTCACCAGCCGCTATGACAGTTGGCGCTATGCGCCGTCCGCGCCGATGCCCGCGAGCGACCGCATTTTGCGCGGCATTGTCGACATGCGCCTGCCGCTGACCTTCAGCCTTGAGGATTGTGCGCAGATTGCCCGGATCATCCGGGCCGAGGTGGGGGCGGTCTATCAGGCGGCATCTTGACGAAATGGCTCAAATGACCTACGTTAAAGGACCAAATGAGCCATGCATCGGAGCCACCCCATGCCGTTCGATATCGCCAATCAGCAAGAGCTCGAACAATCCTGGAAATACCTGAGCCGCAACGGCCCGGTGCCCGAATCGCCCTATGACGTGCATGCGGCGATCGAGAAGGGGCTGCCTGCGGCGGCGCTGAAACGGTTTCGGGCGGCGGTCGAGGAATTGCCGGACAAGACATGGGCCGAGATCCTTGCGATCAGTGTCTCGCAGCTCAAGCGGCTGCGCGGCGCGGACCGGCCGCTGTCGAGCGGGGTCAGCTCGCAACTGGTGTTGTTCGCACTGTTGCTGACGCGGGCCGAGGATGTGTTCGGCGGGCGCGCGGCGGCGCTTGACTGGATGCGGGGCGAGCAGATGGCGCTTGGCGGGAGGCGGCCCATCGACCTTCTGGATACCTTTATCGGTGCGGCCCTCGTGGATCGGACCCTGCGGCAGATTGACTACGGCGTCTATCTGTGACGCCTTTGCCGGCAGCCCTGGGCGGCGGCACGGTGGCCGCGCACCGTCTGGACCGGGCCCGGCACGCCGCGACCTGGAGCAGCGGCGAAGGCGCGTTTCAGGCCGGGGGGCGGTGGAATTCCGTCGGGACCCGGGCTGTTTACTGCGCGCTCGACCCGTCCACGGCGATTCTGGAGGTGGCGGTGCACAAGGGGTTTCGCGTGCTCGACACGCAACCGCACATGCTGACCTCCTTTTCCGTGATCACCCCCGAGCGGGTGCGGGTAATCGCGCCTGATGACATCCCCGATCCGCGCTGGCTCGATCCCAACAACGCCGTTCCCGACCGGCGGGCCTGGGGCGATGAGCAATTGCGCGCGCATGGCATGATCGTGATCCCCTCGGTGGTGTCGCGGCAGAGCTGGAACCTCGTGTTTCTGGCGCCCTTGCCCGATGGGCGGATCAGCGATGCCGTGCAGGAGGATTTCGTGCTCGACCCGAGGCTGAACGCGACCCGCTGAGCCGCGCGGCACGGGATTGACGCGCACGCGGCCTTGTGTCTATAAATGAACAAGTGTTCAATAAATCCGTTCCGGAGGAGGAAGCGCGATGTTCAATGCCGTGATGCAGTTTGATCTGGGCGAGGATGTGAACGCCCTGCGCGAGATGGTGCATCGGTGGGCGCAGGAGCGGGTGAAGCCGATTGCGGAGGATGTGGACCGTGACAACGTCTTTCCGAATGACCTCTGGCGTGAAATGGGCGATCTGGGCCTGCTGGGGATCACCGTGCCTGAGGAATACGGCGGCTCGGGGATGAATTACCTCGCGCATGTGATCGCGGTGGAAGAGATCGCGCGCGCCTCTGCCTCGGTGTCGCTCAGCTATGGCGCGCATTCCAATCTGTGCGTCAATCAGATCAAGCTGAACGGGACGGACGAACAGCGGGCGAAATACCTGCCCGGTCTGGTTTCGGGCGCACATGTCGGTGCGCTCGCCATGTCGGAGGCGGGGGCGGGCAGCGACGTGGTCGCCATGAAGCTGCGCGCCGAGAAGCGTAACGATCACTACAAGCTCAATGGCAACAAGTACTGGATCACCAACGGGCCGGATGCCGACACGCTCGTGGTCTATGCCAAGACCGACCCGGAGGCGGGGGCCAAGGGAATCACCGCGTTCCTGATCGAGAAGACGATGACCGGGTTCAGCACGAGTCCGCATTTTGACAAGCTGGGAATGCGCGGCAGCAACACCGCCGAGTTGATCTTTGACGATGTCGAGGTGCCGTTCGAGAATGTGCTGGGCGAAGAGGGCAAGGGCGTGCGCGTGCTCATGTCGGGCCTCGATTACGAGCGCGTGGTGCTGGCAGGCATCGGCACTGGCATCATGGCCGCCTGTCTGGACGAGATCATGCCCTACATGGCCGCGCGCAAGCAGTTCGGGCAGCCGATTGGCTCGTTCCAGCTGATGCAAGGCAAGATCGCGGATATGTACACGGCGATGAATTCGGCGCGCGCCTATGTCTACGAGGTGGCCAAGGCCTGCGACCGGGGGGATGTGACCCGGCAGGACGCCGCCGCCTGCTGTCTCTATGCGAGCGAGCAGGCGATGGTGCAGGCGCATCAGGCGGTGCAGGCCATGGGTGGCGCAGGGTTCCTCAACGATGCGCCCGTCGCGCGGCTGTTCCGTGATGCCAAGCTGATGGAGATCGGGGCGGGCACGTCGGAGATCCGACGCATGCTGGTGGGCCGCGAGTTGATGGGGGCGATGACATGAAGGGGCTGATTGCGGCGCTGCTGCTATTGCCTGTGCCGGGGATGGCGCAGGATCTGGCCTTCGACATCGCCCCGGTCGAGGCCTGCATTCGCGCGGGTGGCGGCGAGAGTTGCGCGGGCAAGGCCGCGGCGCAATGTATCGAGGCCACGCCCGGCGGCTATACCACCGTTGCCATGAGCGGCTGCACCGACCGTGAGCGCGCGCATTGGGATGGCTGGCTCAACACCGTCTATCAGCAGCTTTACGCGAAACTGGCGGCTCAGGATGCGCAGGCCCCGTCCTATGCGCCGAAACAGGCCGAGGCGCTGCGCGCGATGCAGCGGGCGTGGATCGGGTATCGCGATGCCAAATGCGGTTATGAGGCCTCGCAATGGGGCGGCGGCACAGGGGCGGGACCGGCACGGGTGAGTTGTCTTTTGCACGAGACAGCACAGCAAATGCTCTACCTGCAATCGAGCGAGTTGGGAGGCTGATCCGATGCCGCGCCGCCTGATCTTTCTGCCGGTTCTGGCGCTGATCGCCGTGGTGGCGGGCATCGGCCTGATGCTGGGCGGGCGCGCGGCGACGACGACCGAGACAGAGGTGATCGAACGCATGGCGGCACGCTATCTGACCGAGGCGGGTACGGAGGCGGCCCGCTCGGATTGTGAGGCGCGTCCGGCGGTGAGCGACGATCTGTGGCTTGTGGTGGCCTGTGGCGATTATGAGTATTTTGTTGATGCCTATGGGCGGTTGGTTCATCGCAATGCACCCGGGGTGGCGTCATGAGTGACATGCGACCTATGTTGCGCCCTGCGCCTTACGAGGTGCTGCGCGACGAGTTCCGGTGGGATATCCCGGCGCGGCTGAACATGGCCGCGCAGGTGTGTGACGACTGGGCCGAAGCGGCACCGGAGCGCGTGGCGATCATCGATCTGTCGGGCGATGGCCCGCGCGAGGTAAGCTATGGCGCGTTGCGGCGCATGGCGGATTTGTTGGCGCATGCGCTTCTGGCGCGGGGTGTGATGCAGGGCGACCGGGTGGGCGTGTTGCGCAGCCAGGGCGCATGGTGTGCGGCAGCGCATATCGCGATCTGGAAAATTGGCGCGATTTCAATCCCTTTGTTCAAACTCTTCAAGCATGATGCGCTGTCGAGCCGGGTGCGGGACGCGGGCGCGCGGGTGGTCGTGACAGACACCGAGGGCGCGGGGATGCTGGCCGGTTTTGCCGAGGTGGAGCCGCTGATTCCCGAGCGCGAACCGCTGTCCGAGGCGCAGTTCGAGACGGTGTTCGAGACGGTGGAAACCGAAGTGGAGACGCCAGCCGTGCTGATCTACACGAGCGGCACCACGGGCAGCCCCAAGGGCGCGCTGCACGGCCACCGTGTGCTGACCGGGCATTTGCCGGGGGTGGAGATGAGCCACGATTTCCTCGGGCAACCCGGCGATTGCCTGTGGACCCCTGCCGATTGGGCGTGGATTGGCGGGCTGTTCGACGTGCTGATGCCGGGGCTGGCCATTGGGGTGCCGGTGGTGGCGGCGCGGATGAGCAAGTTCAGCGTTGCAGAGTGCGTGAGGATCGTTTCGGAAGGTTCTGTAAAAAATGTTTTTTTTCCGCCAACGGCCCTGCGGATGCTGAAAGCCGAAGATGCGCGAATTGGCGGGTTGCGCAGCGTGGCGAGCGGCGGTGAGCCGCTTGGGGGCGAGATGCTCGACTGGGGGCGGCGCGCCTTTGGCCTGACGATCAACGAGTTCTACGGGCAGACCGAGTGCAACATGGTGGGATCGTCCTGCGGCGCGCTCTTTGATCCGCGCGCCGGTGCCTTGGGCCGTGCCGTGCCGGGACACGAAGTGGCGGTGATTGACCGTGAGGGCGCCGTGACGACAGGTGAAGGCGATATCGCGATCAGGCGAGGTTCGGCTTCCATGATGTTGGAATATTACGGAAAACCCCGTGAGACGGCGGAGAAGTTCCGGGGCGATTGGCTGCTGACCGGCGACCGGGGTGTGATCGAGGACGGGTTCATTCGCTTTGTCGGGCGCGAGGATGACGTAATCAACTCCGCTGGCTACCGGATCGGCCCGGCGGAGATCGAGGATTGTCTGTTGACCCATGACGCGGTCGCGACGGTGGGCGTGGTCGGCAAGCCTGACACTCTGCGCACCGAGATCGTCAAGGCTTATGTGGTCCTGCGCGCGGGCTGGGAGGCGTCCCCGCCCTTGGCTGAAACGTTGCAGGCGCATGTCAAGGAACGCCTCGCAAGCTATTCATATCCCAGAGAAATAGATTTTCTGGATGTGCTGCCGATGACGGTTACGGGCAAGGTAATCCGTAAGGATCTCAAGGCGCGTGCGGCGGCGGAGGTGGGGCAATGAGCGCGGCGCAGGCAATGAACAGGGCCGGTGCGATGCCCGGCCCTTTGATAGGTGAAGTCTGGGGAGGATCAGAACTTCATCACGTAGGCGATGTTGAAGACCCACGGGCTGATGTCGACATCGCCGATATTGGCGCCGCCAACGGTGGCTTCGGTTTCGATGTCGATGTAGCGCACGTCGGCGCGCAGGGCGGATTTCTCGGACAGGGCGAAATCGGCACCGGCATGCAGTGCGAGACCCCAAGAGTCGTCAAGCTGGACCGAGACGCCGTTGAGCGGCCCCTGACCTTCTTCGTCGAAGAAGTAGGTATAGTTGATACCCGCGCCGATGAACGGTGTGATGCTGCTGTTGTTGGTGAAGTAGTACTGCAGCGACAGGGTGGGCGGCAGATGCTTGGTCTCGCCCGCGTTCGTTCCATTGAGGTTGAGATCATGCTTGAAGGGCCAGGAGGCCAGCAATTCGATCCCGACGCGGTCGGCGATGAAATATTCGAAAGTGATCGTCGGGCTCAGGGCGCCGTCGGCGTCGACCTTGCCGGCCACGGTGTTCGAGCCGTTGCCGGGTTCGATCCAGCCAAGGCCGAGGCCGAGGAGGATGTCGCCTTGCTCCTGTGCGAGCGCTGGAGCGGCGGTCGAGGCCATCAGGGCCGCGAGTGTGAGGGCTGTGATATGTTTCATGGTCTTTCCACTCTTGTTCTGACAGCGGCGGGTATGCGCCTGAATCGCCTGTCCGACCTTGATGTGGGTCAAATTGCGCGGTCCGGCCCGTGCTGTGGTGAAATTGCAACAGGTGGGGCGCGCCCTGCCGATATGCGGGGGATTGCATCATGCAACTGAAATCGGCGGTCCTGCCAACCTCGGAGGCGTTCCGGGCCAATGAGGCGGACCATCTCGAGGCATTGCGCGTGGTCGAGGAGGCCGCACTGACAGCGGCGGCGGGCGGCGGAGACCGCGCCCGCGAGCGACATCTGTCGCGCGGCAAGATGTTGCCGCGCGACAGGGTGGCCGAACTGCTCGATCCGGGCAGCCCGTTCCTGGAGGTGGGGGCGACGGCGGCGCATGGCCTATATGACGGGGCCGCGCCGGGGGCGGGGGTGATCGCCGGGGTCGGCCGGGTGCAGGGGCGCGACGTGATGGTGGTGTGCAATGACGCCACCGTGAAAGGCGGCACCTATTACCCGATGACCGTCAAGAAGCACCTGCGCGCGCAGGAGATCGCCGAGGAATGCCATCTGCCCTGCATTTACCTGGTGGATTCGGGCGGCGCGAACCTG
The DNA here is from genome assembly GCF_900109855.1 of Roseovarius tolerans. Taxonomy (GTDB): domain Bacteria; phylum Pseudomonadota; class Alphaproteobacteria; order Rhodobacterales; family Rhodobacteraceae; genus Roseovarius; species Roseovarius tolerans. The sequence goes on from NZ_FOBO01000002.1 coordinate 35,592, forward strand.
CCCAATCAGGATGAGGTGTTCCCGGATCGCGATCATTTCGGGCGGATTTTCTACAATCAGGCGCGGATGAGCGCGCAGGGCATCGCGCAGATCGCCGTGGTGATGGGCAGTTGCACGGCGGGAGGGGCCTATGTGCCCGCGATGTCGGATGTGACGATCATCGTGCGCGATCAGGGCACGATCTTTCTCGCCGGGCCGCCGCTTGTGAAGGCCGCGACCGGAGAGGTGGTGACGGCCGAGGATCTGGGCGGCGGCGATGTGCATACGCGCCTGTCGGGCGTGGCGGATTATCTGGCCGAAGATGACGCGCATGCACTGGCGCTGGCCCGGCGGGCGGTGGGCAATCTGGGCGATGGGCTTGCCCCGGTCCGGGGCTGGCAGCCACCCGAGGAGCCCGCCTATGATCCGGCGGAATTACTCGGCGTGGTGCCCGCCGATCTGCGCACGCCCTATGATATTCGCGAGGTGATCGCGCGGCTGGTGGACGCAAGCCGCTTTGACGAATTCAAAGCGCGGTTCGGCGAGACACTGGTCTGCGGATTTTCCCATGTGAAGGGTTGCCCGGTGGGGATCATCGCCAATAACGGCGTGCTGTTTTCCGAGGCGGCCTCCAAGGGCGCGCATTTCGTGGAACTGTGTTCGCAGCGGCGCATCCCGTTGGTGTTCCTGCAGAACATCACCGGCTTCATGGTGGGCCGCAAATACGAGAATGAGGGCATCGCGCGGCACGGGGCCAAGTTGGTGACGGCGGTGGCAACGACGAGCGTGCCCAAGATCACCATGCTGGTGGGCGGCTCCTTCGGCGCGGGCAATTATGGCATGGCGGGGCGCGCCTATCAGCCGCGATTCCTGTGGACCTGGCCCAATTCGCGGATTTCCGTGATGGGCGGTGCGCAGGCGGCGGGCGTGCTGGCGACGGTCAAGCGCGACGCGATGGAAAAGCGCGGCGAGGCGTGGTCGGCGGAGGAGGAAGAGGCGTTCAAGCGCCCGACCGTGGAGATGTTCGAGCGGCAGGCGCATCCGCTTTATGCCTCGGCGCGGCTGTGGGACGATGGCTGTATCGACCCGCGCAAGAGCCGGGACGTTCTGAGCCTCTCCTTGCGCGCGGCGTTGAATGCGCCGGTGGAGGAGACGCGCTTTGGCGTCTTTCGGATGTGAGGGTGGTGATGTCGGGATTTGAGTATTTTCGGAAAGGTGAATCTGGGGGCGGGTGCTATGTTTGAGCGGATTCTGATCGCCAACCGGGGCGAGATCGCGTGCCGGGTGATGCGGACGGCGCGCAGCCTCGGGGTCGAGGTGGTGGCGGTCTATTCCGACGCCGACCGGGGCGCCGCGCATGTGGCGATGGCGGATGTCGCGGTGCATATCGGCGGGTCGGCCCCTGCCGAGAGTTACCTCAAAGGCGAGGCGATCATCGCGGCGGCGCTGGAGACGGGGGCCGAGGCGATCCATCCCGGCTATGGTTTCCTGAGCGAGAACCCTGATTTCGTCGAGGCGGTGGAGGCGGCGGGGCTGGTCTTCATTGGCCCCTCGGCGGCGGCCATTCGGGCGATGGGGCTCAAGGATGCGGCCAAGGCGCTGATGGAGGAGGCGGGCGTGCCGGTGGTGCCCGGCTATCACGGCAGCAATCAGGACCCCGAGCAACTGTCCGGGGCGGCTGACACCATTGGCTATCCGGTGCTGATCAAGGCCGTGGCGGGGGGTGGCGGCAAGGGGATGCGGCTGGTTGAGAGGCCGCAGGATTTTGCCGACGCTTTGGAGAGCGCGAGAGGAGAGGCGCGTACGGCCTTTGGCAATGCCGATGTGCTGATCGAGAAATTCGTCGAGAAACCGCGCCATATCGAGGTGCAGGTCTTTGGGGACGGCACGCGCGCGGTGCATCTATTCGAGCGCGATTGCTCGTTGCAGCGCCGCCATCAGAAGGTGATCGAGGAGGCCCCCGCGCCGGGCATGACCGAGGCGATGCGTGCCGCCATGGGACAGGCCGCCGTGCGGGCCGCCGAGGCGATCGGCTATAGCGGTGCGGGCACGGTGGAGTTCATCGTCGATGGCTCTGACGGGCTGCGCGCGGATCGCTTCTGGTTCATGGAGATGAACACGCGGTTGCAGGTCGAGCATCCGGTGACCGAGGCGATCACCGGCGTCGATCTGGTGGAATGGCAGTTGCGCGTGGCCGCTGGGGAGGCGCTGCCCGCGCGTCAGGAGGACCTGACGATCAGCGGCCACGCCTTCGAGGCGCGGCTTTATGCCGAGGACGTGCCGAAGGGATTTCTGCCCGCGACCGGCAGGCTATCGCATCTGGCCTTTCCGGAGGGCTGCCGCGCCGATAGCGGGGTGCGGGCGGGTGACGAGATCAGCCCGTTCTATGACCCGATGATCGCCAAGGTGATCACCCATGGACCGACTCGTGCCGTGGCGCTGCGGCGGCTGGCGCGGGCGCTGGAGCGGTGCGAGGTGGCCGGGACGGTCACCAATCTCGGCTTTCTCGGCGCGCTTGCGCGGCATGAGGGGTTTGCGCGCGGCGATGTGGATACCGGGCTGATCGCGCGGGATATCGAGACGCTGGTGGTGGCCCCGTTGGCGGGGCCACAGGAGACGGCGCTTGCCGCACTGGCTGCGCTTGATCTGCTTGAGGGCGCGTCGGCGGAGGCGGGATTCGCACTCTGGCAGCCGCTGGGGCGTGACGTGGTATTGGTGTCGGAGGGGGACGAGGTGACGGTGCGGCTGCGCACGCTGTCGGGCACCGCCCACGATCTGCGGGTGGGCGAGACATGGGTCGCGGCGCGGCGCGTCGACGGGCAGTGGCGGCTCGATGGCGCGCCCGCGCCTGGGGTGGCGGTGGACGGCGCGCGGATCACGGTCTTTGCGCGATACGGGCTTGTCTTCGATCTGGTCGATCCGCTGGCGCGGGACAGTGTGGCGGGGGGCGATGCGGCGTTGATCGAGGCGCCGATGCCGGGGCTGGTCAAGGCGGTCTTTGCGCGCGCCGGGCAGGCGGTTACCAAGGGCGACCGTCTGGCCGTGCTGGAGGCGATGAAGATGGAACATAGCCTGCTGGCTGCACGTGACGGGGTGGTGGCCGAGGTGCTGGTCGCGACAGGCGATCAGGTCAGCGCGGGGGCGGCGCTGGTTCGGTTAGAGGACGACTCATGATCATCCTGCACCATGTGCCGCTGGCGCGCTCGCTTCGGGTGCTGTGGCTGCTGGAGGAGTTGGGGCTCGACTATGAGCTGCGCAATTACTCGATCCGCGATGGCTCCATGCGTAGCCCGGAGTTTCTGGCGCTGTCGCCTGCGGGGCGCGTGCCGGTGCTGGAGCACGAGGGTGCGGTCTGGGTGGAGAGTGCGGCCATCGTGCAGATGCTGTGCGAGACCTACCCCGATGCCGGGCTGATGCCGCCGCCGGGTCACCCGGAGCGTGCGCGGTTTATGGAGATGCTGAGCCTGTCGGAGACGGTGGGGTGTCTGCTGGAAAATCTCAATCTCAATCAGGTGTTCCTGCGCCCGCCCGCGCGCCCGTCGCCCACGGTGGTGAAGCTGCTCAATGCCCGGCTGCGCGCGGTGCTGGCGGCTATGGAGGCGCGGCTGGAGGGCGATCATCTGTTGGCGTCAGGCTTTTCGGCGGCGGATATCATGTTTGCCTACGGGTTTGAGTTGGCGCGGTATTATGTAGATCTGAACGCCTATCCGCGTCTGATGGCGTATTGGGAGGGCCTGCGCGCGCGGCCTGGGTATCAAAGGGCCAAGGCGCGGGATGGCGCACAAGATATCTATGCGCAGGAGTTCTATCCTGTGCCGGAGGAATGAGCATGGCGGAGCGCGTTGAAATCTTCGAGGTCGGCCCGCGCGACGGCTTGCAGAACGAGGCGGCGCGGATCGCCACGCGCGACAAGATTGCCTTGGTCAATCTGCTCAGCGAGGCGGGGTTCGCGCGCATCGAGGTTGCCAGTTTCGTCAGCCCCAAATGGGTGCCGCAGATGGCCGACTCGGACGAGGTGTTGCGTGGGATCAGGCGCGCGCCGGGGGTGCGTTATGCTGCGCTGACGCCCAACATGCGCGGGCTCAATGACGCGCTGGAGGCCGAGGCGGATGAGGTGGCGATTTTCGGGTCGGCCTCGGAGGGGTTCTCGAAGGCCAATATCAACGCCACGATCGACGAGAGCCTTGCGCGGTTTGCCCCGGTGCTGGAGGCGGCGGGGGCCGAGGGGCTGCGGGTGCGCGGCTACGTGTCCTGTGTGGTGGAATGCCCTTATGACGGCCCGGTCGATCCAGGGCAGGTGGCGCGCGTGGCCGAGGCGCTCTGGCAGATGGGATGCTATGAGATCAGCCTTGGAGACACCATTGGCCGTGGCACGCCCGAGGCGGTCGATGCGATGCTGGCGGCGGTCTGCGATGCGCTGCCGGCGGAGCGGCTGGCGGGGCATTTCCATGACACGTCGGGCCGCGCGCTCGACAATATCGCAGCGTCGCTGGCGCGCGGCCTGCGGGTGTTCGATGCTGCGGTCGGTGGTCTTGGTGGATGTCCCTATGCGCCCGGCGCTGCGGGCAATGTGGCGACGGAGAAGGTGCATGAGCGTCTGGCGGCGCTCGGATACGAGACCGGTCTGGATGCGGACGTGCTGGCGCGCGCGGCGGAGATGGCGCGGGCGATGCGGGGTGACGGGTAAAAATCTTGAAAAGATTTTTGACAAATTTCTTTTGAAGAAATTTGGTACGAAGAGGAGAGGGCATGACCGAGACGATCAGCATCGAGCAAGACGCGCGGGGGGTGGTGACGCTGTGGCTGGACCGGGCGGAGAAGCATAACGCCATGTCGGCGCAGATGATTGCGGAGTTGCATCAGGCGGCGATGGATCTGGGGGCTGACGATGCTGTGCGGGTGGTGGTGCTGGCAGCCAGGGGCAGGACATTCTGCGCCGGTGGCGATTTGGGCTGGATGCGGGATCAGTTCGAGGCGGACCCGGAGGTGCGCGGGCGCGAGGCGGCCAAGCTCGCGCATATGCTGCAGGCGCTCAACACCCTGTCGAAGCCGCTCATTGGCCGGGTGCATGGCAATGCCTTTGGCGGGGGTGTCGGGCTGATGAGCGTGTGCGATGTTGTGATCGGCGCGGAGGCTGCGCAATTCGCGCTGACCGAGACGCGGTTGGGGCTGATCCCTGCCACGATCGGGCCTTACGTGGCGGCGCGCATGGGCGAGGCACGGGCGCGGCGCGTCTTCATGTCCGGGCGGCGTTTCGATGCGGGTGAGGCGAAAGATCTGGGCTTGCTGGCGCAGGCGGTGCCCGAGGGTGAACTTGATGCGGCGGTCGAGGCCGAGGTCGCGCCCTATCTTGATTGCGCGCCGGGGGCGGTCGCGCGGGCCAAGGCGCTGTTGCGGGATCTGGGGCCTAGGATCGACGAGGCGGTGATCGCGCAGACCGTCGAGGCGCTGGCCGAGTGCTGGGCCGGGGACGAGGCGCCGGAGGGCATCGGCGCTTTCTTCGACAAGCGCGCGCCCCGCTGGCGGGGCTGAGTCGCGCGGATTTGCCGCGATGCGGCGACGGGCGGTCAGGTTTTCGGTCCAATTCGACCGAATTGCGGCATACTATCGCATACATAAATGCAGATTCAGGCCTGCCGGGCAATCAAACCCGCGCACGCTTGGTTGACCCCATCAAGGGGCGGGTTTAAACCCGGCATAGTCATGCAGCCATCTTGATGCGCCCGCGCCCGCGCATGAAAGGAGCCACCTCGTGGAAGAGATGCTGAGGGAATACCTCCCCATCCTGATTTTGCTGGCCATTGCCATAGGTCTCGGGCTCGTCCTGATCTTGGCGGCCGTGGTGCTGGCGGTTCGCAACCCCGACCCGGAAAAGCTGAGCGCCTATGAGTGCGGCTTCAACGCCTTTGATGACGCGCGGATGAAGTTCGATGTTCGGTTTTATCTGGTGTCGATCCTCTTCATCATCTTTGACCTTGAGATTGCCATGCTATTTCCATGGGCAGTCGCCTTTCAGGATCTGAGCATGGCGGCATTTTGGTCGATGATGGTGTTTCTGGCCGTTCTGACCGCCGGATTCGCCTATGAATGGCGCAAGGGAGCGATGGAATGGGAGTGAACGATCAAGACGACGCGGTCGTGACCGAAACGCAGGGCCAGGGCCAGGGCAACCAGAGCCCGCGCGTGAAATCCGCGCCGTCGAGCCTCGCCCCGGTTGAGGCTTACGAGCCGGGTGAGACCCACGAACCCGCGATGCAGGCGCTGAACGCCGAGTTGCAGGACAAGGGGTTTCTGGTGACCTCGACCGAGGACATCATCAATTGGGCACGCACCGGCAGCCTGCATTGGATGACCTTTGGCTTGGCATGTTGCGCGGTCGAGATGATGCACACCGCGATGCCGCGCTATGACGTGGAGCGGTTCGGCTTTGCACCGCGCGCCAGCCCGCGCCAGTCTGACGTGATGATCGTGGCGGGCACGCTGACCAACAAGATGGCCCCGGCGCTGCGCAAGGTCTATGACCAGATGCCGGAGCCGCGCTACGTGATTTCGATGGGGTCCTGCGCCAATGGCGGCGGCTACTACCACTATAGCTATTCCGTGGTGCGCGGCTGTGACCGGATCGTGCCGGTCGATATCTACGTGCCGGGCTGCCCGCCGACCGCCGAGGCGCTGGTTTATGGCATCCTCCAGTTGCAGCGCAAAATCCGCCGGACAGGGACGATCGTGAGATGAGCAAGGCACTCAAGGAACTGGGCGCATATATCGAGTTGAAGCGCGGCGATTGCGTGCTGGGCTGGGATGTGACGCATGGCGAACTAAATGTCGATGTGGCGCTGCCGAACATCAGCGGGCTGGTGGAATTTCTCAAGACCGACCAGACCTGCGCGTTTTCCACGCTGGTCGATATCACGGCGGTGGATTATCCCGAACGGCCCAAGCGGTTCGACGTGGTCTATCACCTGTTGAGCATGTATCAAAACCACCGTGTCCGCCTGCGCGTCGCTGTGCGCGAAGAGGACATGGTGCCCTCGATCACCGAGATTTTCCCCTCGGCCAACTGGTTCGAGCGCGAGGTGTTCGACATGTTCGGCATCCTTTTCTCGGGCCATTCCGACCTGCGGCGCATCCTCACCGATTACGGGTTTCGCGGCCATCCGCTGCGCAAGGATTTCCCGACCACGGGCTATACCGAGGTGCGCTATGACGAGGTGCAGAAGCGCGTTGTCTATGAGCCGGTGAAACTGGTGCAGGAATACCGGCAGTTCGATTTCATGTCGCCCTGGGAAGGGGCTGATTACATCCTTCCGGGTGATGAGAAGGAAGAGGGCGCGAAATGATGAGCGGCGGCTATGGCATGGGTGGTGGTGGCGTGATCTTCATGCTTCTATTCGCGGTATTGATCATCATCCCGTTCTGGAAGTTGTTGCCGAAATTCGGCATTCCCAGTTGGGTGAGCCTCGTGTCGATCATCCCGCTTGGGGCGCTGGTCCTGCTTTGGGTCATGGCGTTCCGCGACAAGCTTGACGGAGGACGCAGATAATGGACGGCTCCAAATTCGAAGACACCCTTACGGGCGAACAGAAGATTCGCAACTTCAACCTTAACTTCGGACCACAACACCCTGCGGCGCATGGGGTTTTGCGTTTGGTTCTGGAATTGGACGGCGAGTTGGTCGAGCGGTGCGACCCTCATATCGGCCTGCTCCATCGCGGCACCGAGAAGCTGATGGAAAGTCGCACCTACCTGCAGAACCTGCCCTATCTGGACCGGCTGGATTACGTGGCCCCGATGAACCAGGAACATGCGTGGTGCCTGGCCATTGAAAAGCTGACCGGGGTCGAGGTTCCGCGCCGCGCGAGCCTGATCCGGGTGCTCTACTCCGAAATCGGCCGTGTGCTGAACCACCTGCTGAACGTCACCACCCAGGCCATGGATGTGGGCGCTCTGACTCCGCCGCTCTGGGGTTTTGAAGAGCGCGAAAAGCTGATGGTCTTCTATGAACGGGCCTGTGGTGCGCGGCTGCACGCGGCGTATTTCCGTCCCGGCGGCGTGCATCAGGATCTGCCGCCTGAATTGCTCGACGATATCGAAGAGTGGGCCAAGGACTTTCCGCGCGTGCTCGATGATATTGACGGCATGTTGACGGAAAACCGCATCTTCAAGCAGCGCAATGCCGATATCGGCGTTGTGAGCCAGCAAGAGGCACTTGATTGGGGCTTTAGCGGCGTGATGGTGCGCGGCTCTGGCATGGCGTGGGATCTGCGTCGCGCGCAGCCCTATGAATGCTATGACGAGTTCGATTTCCTTGTTCCGGTGGGCAAGAATGGCGACTGCTATGACCGCTATCTCGTGCGGATGGAGGAAATGCGCCAGAGTCTGCGGATCATCCATCAGGCCATCGAGAAGCTGCGCGCGCCCGAGAGTCAGGGCGATATCCTCTCGCGCGGCAAGGTGACGCCGCCCAAGCGCGGCGAGATGAAGCGCTCGATGGAGGCGCTCATCCATCACTTCAAGCTCTATACCGAGGGGTTCCGCGTGCCCGAGGGCGAGGTCTATTGCGCGGTCGAGGCGCCCAAGGGGGAGTTCGGCGTTTATCTGGTGGCCGATGGTACGAACCGGCCATACCGTGCCAAGCTGCGCGCGCCGGGGTTCCTGCACCTGCAGGCGATGGACCATATCTCCAAGGGGCACCAACTGGCCGATATCGCGGCGATCATCGGCACGATGGATGTCGTCTTTGGGGAGATCGACAGGTAATGAGCGCGAATTGGCTTGGCAGTGCAGCCCGAGGGGCGGGGCGAACGGCTGTGGGGTGCCTCACCGTGGGTTTGCTTTCCGGTGCCGCACAGGCGCAAGCCGTACCGTCAGAGCGGATCGAGGCCTTTGTCGCCGTGATGGCCGAGCATGGTTGTCGCATGTCACCGTTTCACGCCGACGAGGTGATGCCGGGCGCGGGCTTTGACGACAAGGTCGAGACCAAGGCGATCACCGAACAGTTGGTCAACGAGGAGCGTGCGCGCATTCTCGACGGTCAATTGGTGGTCTTTGGCGGGGCTTGTGGTGGCAAGCTCGATTACTCGGGGCGCGAGCGGTTCTTTGCGGCGATTGCCGACAACAACTGCGTGATGACTATCGACGAGGCCAAGCTTCTCTTGCCGCGCGTGGGCGTTGAGATGACCGAAGTGCAGCTCTTGATGGACAAGATGCTGCGCATGTCTGAAATCCGGCTCTCTTCGGACGAGAAGGCTGTGTTTCTCGAAGAAAGCCTGTGTGACAAGTTCAAGGGGCTCTCGCCGCAGATGATGGCGAGTGCGCCCGAGGCGGCGGTCGAGCCGCGCAGCGCGGATGCGCTGCGGGCCGATTTCATCGCCTATATGCAGGGGGTGGGCTGTTCGCTTGGCCGGTCCGAGGCCGACCGGCAGTTGCCCGCCGCCGGGTTTACCACGAAGGAGCTGCGACCGGTGATCGGCGCGATGCTGCGAGCGGGGGAGGCCGAGATGAACGTTGCCGACGACAGCCTGACGATCTCAGAGGAGCTCTGCCCGCGATGAGTCGGATATGTCTTGCCCTTGGCCTGCTCGGCCTGACCGCTGCCTGCGCGCTGCCGCCCGATGGGGTGAGCGAGGCCGATCTGGCGCGCTACGATTCCGCCGTGACCAGCCTTGGTTGCACGTTGGTGACCGAACCGGATTACCTGGCCGCTGGTATCCAGACCGGCCTCACGCGAGAGCAACTGCTCGAGGTGACCGCTTATAAACTTTCCTCCGGAGGCGCTGAACGGCTGCCCGAGGGAGGTATCAAATTGACCACAGGAGCCTGTGCCTGAGAATGCTACGTCGTCTCTATCATGACCAGCCCGAGAGCTTTGCCTTCAGCCCCGCCAACCAGGCCTGGGCCGAGGGGCAGATCAGCAAGTATCCCGAGGGGCGGCAGGCAAGCGCGATCATTCCGCTCTTGTGGCGCGCGCAGGAGCAGGAGGGTTGGCTGAGCCGTCCGGCGATCGAGCATGTCGCCGACATGCTGGATATGGATTATATCCGCGCGCTCGAGGTTGCGACCTTCTACTTCATGTTCCAGCTGCAACCTGTTGGTAACGTGGCACATTTCCAGATTTGCGGCACGACAAGCTGCATGATCTGCGGGGCCGAGGATCTGATCGGCGTGTGCAAGGAAAAGATTGCCGCCAACCCCTATGAGCTGTCGGCGGATGGCAAGTTTTCATGGGAAGAGGTGGAATGCCTCGGGGCCTGTGCCAATGCGCCGATGGCGCAGATCGGCAAGGATTACTACGAGGATCTGACCGCCGAACGGTTTGCCGAGATGATCGACGAACTGGCGGATGGCAGGGTGCCGACACCCGGGCCGCAGAACGGGCGTTATGCGTCGGAGCCAAAGGGCGGTCTGACCAGCCTCACCGATTTCGAGAGCGGGCGCGCGCAGTATAATGGCAGCGTGCAGCTTGCGGTCGATCTGGGCGACACGATCAAGCGCATTGACGGGTCGGAGGTGCCGCTACTGACGCCGTGGCGCGACAAGGGCGCGATGCATCAGCCTGCGGCCCCGTCGGTCAAGGTGAACGAGGAACCGGTCGAGATCACGCGCAAGGTTGCCCCGGCAACCCCGGTGGACAAAACCGGCGCGACCAAGGGCGAGGCTCAGGCCAAGACCAAGGCCAAGCCCGAGGCCTCCGCTGCCGCGAAGCCGGTTCAGGAGCCCAAAGAGCCGAAAGCCGAGGCCGGGCAGGGCACCAAGCCCGCAACGCTGGACGCCCCGCGCAAGGGCAAGGCGGACGATTTGAAAATGATCAAGGGGGTTGGCCCCAAGCTGGAGGCATTGCTGCACACGCTTGGGGTCTACCACTTCGATCAGGTGGCGAACTGGACACGAGATGAGGTCAGTTGGGTCGACCAGAACCTTGAGGGTTTCAAGGGGCGGGTCAGCCGCGACAACTGGGTTGAGCAGGCGAAACTGCTGGCTGAGGGCAAAGAGACGGAGTTCTCTGCCCGGGCCAAGAAAGGCGGGGTCTATTGAACGCGCCTGCTTGATCAACAGAGGGGGTAATTGTCATGTCTGATACGTCGAAACTGAGCACCTGCCAGATTGTCTGCTGGTGTCTGGCGGGATTGACCGGAATTTTAGTGCTGTGGTCCGCGAGCGGAGCAGTCGGCTTCTTCGCGGCGCTGCTTTTGGGGGCGGCTTTCGCGGCCTTTGTGGGGCTTGCCATCACGCGGCTGGTTTGCACGGGCTACGGTGACGGGGACGCGGGGATAAAGACCAGCGACCTGAAAGAGACGGTGCGTCAGGTCACCGGGATCACCGGCTACAAGGCCCCGTTCGACGAGGATGAGGACCATGTGCCCGCAGCCCCCAAGGCGGCCCCGGCAAAATCGGCAGCCAAGACCGAAACGGCCGATGCGCCGGTAAAATCGGGAACGGTGCTGGACGGCGAAAAGGAACTCGCCGCGCGCAAGGGCGACTGGAAGTACGGCGATGAGGCGCAAACGTCGGCTCCCGCTGCGACAGATGAGGACGATATAGGCACCCGCCCCGAGGCGCTGAGCGCGCCCAAGGGTGGACAGGCCGACGATCTGAAACAGATCAAGGGTGTGGGGCCGAAGCTTGAGAAACTGTGCAACGACTTGGGCTTTTACCACTTCGACCAGATCGCGGGCTGGGGCCCCGATGAAGTGGCCTGGGTCGATGCCAATATCAAGGGGTTCAAGGGCCGGGTGAGCCGCGATAACTGGGTGGCACAGGCCAAGACCCTTGCTGCGGGCGGAGAGACGGAATTCTCCAAACGCGTCGAGGGTGGCGACGTATACTGACGAAGATGGATGATGTCGGACAAGGAGGCAGAAACAGCTCGCAAGGGGCGCTTTACCGCGATGGTGATCGCGGGCACTGGTGTGCTCTGGGTTCTCGCGACATTCATCGGCGACGAAATAGGGCTCAGCCAGCGCGTGCGCGCGCTGTTTGACCTGATGGCATTGGCGGGGTTCATCTGGGCCTTCGTCTTGATCTACCAAATCTGGCGTGCGCGTCAGGACAAGCAGGGGTAACGGGATGCTGAAAGACGAAGACCGTATCTTTACCAATCTCTACGGGATGCATGACCGCAGCCTCAGGGGTGCGCAGGCGCGTGGACATTGGGATGGCACGGCGAAAATCCTGCAGAACGGTCGCGCCTGGATCGTCGATCAGATGAAGGCAAGCGGGCTGCGCGGGCGCGGCGGCGCGGGTTTTCCGACCGGGCTCAAGTGGTCCTTCATGCCAAAGGAAAGCGACGGGCGGCCGGCTTATCTGGTGGTGAATGCGGATGAGTCGGAGCCCGGCACCTGCAAGGACCGCGAGATCATGCGCCATGATCCGCACACGCTGATCGAGGGCTGTCTGATCGCCAGCTTCGCGATGAACGCGCATGCCTGCTACATCTACATTCGCGGTGAATATATCCGTGAGAAAGAGGCGTTGCAGGCCGCCATCGACGAGGCCTATGAGGCTGGGCTGGTGGGCCGCAATGCCTGCAAGTCGGGTTGGGATTTCGACATCTACCTCGTGCACGGTGCGGGGGCCTATATCTGCGGCGAGGAAACCGCCCTGCTCGAAAGCCTTGAGGGCAAGAAGGGCATGCCGCGGATGAAGCCGCCGTTTCCGGCTGGGGCGGGGCTTTATGGCTGCCCCACAACCGTGAACAACGTCGAATCCATCGCCGTGGTACCGACCATCCTGCGGCGTGGGCCGGAATGGTTCTCGTCCTTTGGTCGGGCCAACAACGCGGGCACCAAGATCTTTGCGGTCTCGGGTCATGTGAACAATCCCTGCGTTGTCGAAGAGACGATGTCGATCTCCTTCGAGGAGCTGATCGAGCGGCATTGCGGCGGCATCCGCGGCGGCTGGGACAATCTCAAGGCGGTCATTCCCGGTGGCTCTTCGGTGCCCTGCGTGCGCGGCGAGAACATCAAGGACGCGATCATGGATTTCGACGCGCTCAAGGAGGTGGGGTCGAGCCTCGGTACCGCAGCCGTGATCGTGATGGACAAGGATACCGACATCATCAAGGCGATCTGGCGGCTGTCGAAATTCTACAAGCATGAAAGCTGTGGTCAGTGCACGCCCTGTCGTGAGGGCACCGGCTGGATGATGCGGGTGATGGACCGTCTGGTGCGCGGCGAGGCCGAGGTCGAGGAGATCGATATGCTCTTTCAGGTGACCAAGCAGGTCGAGGGGCATACGATCTGCGCCCTGGGCGATGCGGCGGCCTGGCCGATTCAGGGCCTGATCCGCAATTTCCGCGACGAGATCGAGGACCGTATCAAGGCCAAGCGGGCCGGGCGCATGAGCGCCGTGGCGGCGGAGTGACTGGTTTGAACATATACGCTAACATAACAGGCATGCTGCGGGGCACGGGGATCGTCGCTCTTTCTCTCGTGTTGCTGGCAGGCTGTGCCGAGCGCGACGAACGCGTTATTTTCGACGGCAACTACTATCCTGCCAAAAGCAAAGGCGAGAAGGCGGAACGTCGTGACTTTACCGCCTCTGTGCGGCGTGTGTCGCGGGGGCCTGAGGGGGCGCGAAAAGCTGTTCTGCACGAGGCAACGCGCTATTGCCTGCTGAATTTCGGTACCTCCGAGATCGAATGGGCCGGTGTGCCTGCGGGTGGTGAGGGGCCGGTCTATGCCCGCGCGGGCGACAGCCTGTCGGTGAGCGGACGCTGCATCATATGGTGAAACCACGCATCATATCAGGGGCTTGTCCTGCTTGTTATTGCATGACAGGTGCCTGCATGTCCATCTCTGGCGGAAAAGGGGTGTCGATCTGCGTGCGCCCCGACATCCGCATGAAAGGAGATCTGTGATGCGTGTGATTGTTGCTGGCGCCCTCGTCCTTGCACTTGGTGCAGGTTCGGTTCAGTCCAAACCCGGACTGGCGAGTGAAACGGATATCAATGCGGGCCTTCTGGCCGTCGGGATCGCCGACGAGATCCGCAAGAATTGCGACAGTATCGGCGGTCGTGTCATCAAGGCGCTGTTTTACATGAACAGTCTCAAGCAGCGCGCGCGCGAGCGAGGCTACAGCGAGGCCGAGATCGACGCCTATGTGGACAACAAGGCTGAGAAACGGAAGATGCGCCACAAGGGCGAAGCCTATATGGCCGCCAAGGGCGTGGATCCCGAAAAACCCGAAACGTTCTGCGATCTGGGGCGGGCGGAAATTGCCGCAGAGTCCCCGATCGGGAAGTTCCTGACAAAAGAGTAGACGGATATGGCTGACCTACGAAAGATCATCATCGACGATCAGGAGATCGAGGTCGAGGGCGCGATGACCCTCATTCAGGCCTGTGAAGAGGCCGGCGTCGAAATTCCGCGTTTCTGCTATCATGAGCGGCTTTCCATCGCGGGCAACTGCCGGATGTGTCTGGTCGAGGTCGTGGGCGGCCCGCCGAAGCCGGCGGCAAGCTGTGCCATGCAGGTCAAGGATCTGCGGCCCGGGCCCGAGGGGCAACCGCCGGTGGTCAAGACCAACAGCCCGATGGTCAAGAAGGCGCGCGAGGGGGTGATGGAGTTCCTTCTCATCAATCACCCGCTCGATTGCCCGATCTGTGATCAGGGCGGCGAGTGCGATCTGCAGGATCAGGCGATGGCCTATGGCGTAGATTTCAGCCGCTACCGCGAGCCCAAGCGCGCGACCGAGGATCTCGATCTCGGCCCGCTGGTCGAGACGCATATGACGCGCTGCATTTCCTGCACCCGCTGCGTGCGCTTCACCACTGAGGTGGCAGGCGTGCACGTGATGGGGCAAACGGGCCGCGGCGAAGATGCCGAGATCACCACCTATCTGGGCGAGATCATCGACAGCAACCTGCAGGGCAACATCATCGACCTGTGCCCGGTGGGGGCGCTGGTGTCGAAACCCTACGCCTTTACCGCGCGGCCCTGGGAATTGACGAAGACCGAGACCATCGATGTGATGGACGCGCTCGGGTCCTCCATCCGCGTGGATTGCAAGGGCCGCGAAGTGATGCGCATCCTGCCGCGCAACCATGACGGCACCAACGAGGAATGGATTTCCGACAAGACGCGCTTTGTCTGGGACGGGCTGCGCCGTCAGCGTCTGGACCGGCCTTATATCCGCGAGAACGGCAAGCTGCGTGCGGCGACATGGGGTGAGGCTTTGGGCAAGGTGGCCGAGGCGATCAAGGGCGCGAAAAAGCTGACCGGTCTGGTCGGCGATATGGCCCCAGTCGAGGCGGTCTATGCGCTCAGGGGCCTGATCGAAGGGCAGGGCGGGGCGGTTGAGTGCCGCACCGACAAGGCGCGGCTGCCTGCGGGCAATCGTAGCGCCTATGTCGGTAATGTCGCCGTGGAAGACCTTGATACGGCAAAGAATTTCATCCTGATCGGGAGCGACCCGAACCTCGAGGCCCCGGTGCTGAATGCACGCATCCGCAAGGCCTGGATCAATGGGGCGGATGTCACCGTGGTGGGCCCCAAGGTGGACCTGACCTATGACTATACCCATGCAGGCACGGACCGGGCCGCTTTGGATGGTTTGAAGGTTCCCGAAGATGCGATTGTGATCGTCGGACAAGGTGCCCTGCAAGAGGTCGATGGCGAGGCGGTGCTCGCCGCTGCGCAGGCGCTGACCGGTCGGATGCTGGTGCTGCACACCGCCGCTGCCCGGGTGGGGGCGCTGGATGTAGGGGCCGTGACCGAGGGCGGTTTGGATGCCGCCATCGACGGCGCGGACGTGATCTACAATCTCGGTGCCGACGAGGTCGAGATCGCAGACGGCCCCTTCGTGATCTATCAGGGCAGCCATGGCGACCGGGGCGCGCATCGTGCCGATGTTATCCTGCCCGGCGCGGCCTATACCGAGGAGCAGGGCCTGTTCGTCAACACCGAAGGCCGCCCGCAATTGGCACTGCGCGCCGGGTTCGCGCCCGGCGAGGCCAAGGAAAACTGGGCGATCCTGCGCGCGCTCTCGGGCGAGTTGGGGGCGACACTGCCCTATGACAGCATGGCGCAGCTGCGTCAAGCGCTGGTCAAGGATGTGCCGCATCTCAAGAAAATCGACCGCGTGCCGGAGAACGACTGGCAGCCGCTGCCCAAGGCCAAGCTGGGCAAGGCCGATTTCCGACTGGCGATCAAGGATTTCTACCTGACCAATCCGATCGCACGGTCGAGCGAATTGATGGCGGAATTGAGCGCCAATGCCAAGGCGCGCGCCAATCAGCCGATGGCGGCAGAGTGAAAATGGCGGTCGCGATCATAACGCCTCTGGCGCTGGCCGTTTCGGGCTGCGCCGAGCCGGGCGCGCCATCGGCGTTTCAGCCCGACTATCAGGGCGTCGAGACGCGGCTGCTGGCCGGTGACCTGGTGAATTTCCACGTCACCATGCGCGGCGCGCGGGGGGCTGAAGACGTTGATCGCTATGCCGAATGTGCCGCCGCGCAATACACGCTGATCCGGGGCTACGGTTTTGCACGTCATGTGCGCACGAATGTGAGTGAAGAGGGTGGCATCTGGCAGGGCGATGCGGTTTATACGGTCTCGGCGGCGCTGCCGCGTGGCCTGAAGACGATCGACGCCGAAGTCACGGCCGCGAATTGCGCGGAAAACGGAATACCGATGGTGTGAGGACCTGATGGCTGAATTCTTGACTACCCCGCTCGGGACCCTGGTGATCATCGTTGCACAATGCCTTGCGGTGGTGGGCTTCGTGATGGTGTCGCTGCTGTTTCTCGTCTACGGCGACCGCAAGATCTGGGCTGCCGTGCAGATGCGGCGCGGCCCCAATGTCGTGGGTGTCTGGGGCCTGCTGCAGACCGTCGCCGATGCATTGAAATACGTGGTGAAAGAGATCGTCGTGCCGGCGGGGGCCGACAAGGCGGTGTTCATGCTGGCCCCGATGACGAGTTTCGTGCTGGCGATCCTTGCCTGGGCGGTCATCCCGCTCAACGAAGGCTGGGTGCTGTCGGATATCAACGTGGCCGTGCTCTTCGTCTTCGCCGTCTCCTCGCTGGAGGTGTACGGCGTGATCATGGGCGGATGGGCGTCAAACTCCAAATATCCCTTCCTTGGCTCGTTGCGCTCGGCCGCGCAGATGATTTCCTACGAGGTCTCGATTGGTCTCATCATCATCGGGGTGATCATCTCCACCGGTTCGCTCAATTTCGGGGCCATCGTGGCGGCGCAGGATACGGCTTACGGGTTTTTCGGCTGGTACTGGCTGCCGCACCTGCCGATGGTGTTCCTGTTCTTCATCTCTGCGCTGGCTGAGACCAACCGCCCGCCCTTCGACCTGCCCGAGGCCGAATCGGAACTGGTGGCGGGCTATCAGGTGGAATATTCCTCGACGCCGTTCCTGTTGTTCATGGCCGGGGAATATATCGCCATTTTCCTGATGTGCGCGCTCACGTCGCTGTTGTTCTTCGGCGGCTGGCTGTCGCCCATTCCGGGCCTGCCCGATGGCGTGGTTTGGATGGTCGGTAAGATGGCGTTCTTCTTCTTCATCTTCGCCATGGTCAAGGCGATTACCCCGCGGTATCGCTACGACCAGTTGATGCGCATCGGCTGGAAAGTGTTCCTGCCCATGTCGATCGGCTGGGTCGTGATCGTGGCGTTCCTTGCGAAATTCGAAGTGTTCGGCGGGTTCTGGGCCCGTTGGGCGATTGGAGGCTGATCCATGACGCAGATCGATTACGGACGCGCGGCGGGATATTTCCTGCTGACCGATGTTTTCAAGGGGTTCAGGCTGGGGCTGAAATACTTTTTCGCGCCCAAGGCGACGCTGAACTATCCGCATGAAAAAGGCCCGCTTTCCCCGCGCTTTCGCGGCGAGCATGCCCTGCGCCGCTATCCCAATGGCGAGGAGCGCTGCATCGCCTGCAAGCTGTGCGAGGCGATCTGCCCGGCGCAGGCGATCACCATCGACGCCGAACCGCGTGATGACGGCAGCCGCCGCACCACGCGCTATGACATCGACATGACGAAATGCATCTATTGCGGTTTCTGCCAGGAGGCGTGTCCGGTCGATGCGATCGTCGAGGGGCCGAATTTCGAGTTTGCCGCCGAGACCCGTGAAGAACTGTTCTACGACAAGGCCAAGTTGTTGGAGAACGGCGACCGGTGGGAGGCGGAGATCGCCCATAACCTCGAACTGGATGCACCCTACAGATGAACGATCCAACCAACCCCTTCGAGATGATGATGCGTCAGGCGCAGGAAATGGCCAAGGCGATGAATCCCGCGCTTGAGAGCTTTTCGCCCAAGGGGTTTGAATCGCTCTGGCCGACGATGCCCAAGGAGTTCATGGAAATGAGCTTTGGCAAGGGCATCAACAAGGAGGGGCTGGACGCCAAGACGCGGCTGTTGATCACGCTTGCGGGGTTGACGATGCTGGGCGCGCAGAGCGATACGCAGATCCGCATGACCGTGCGCCATGCGCTCGAGGCGGGGGCGACCAAGGATGAGATTGCCGAGACGATCGCACAGATGGCGATGTTTGCCGGTATCCCCTCGATGACCCGCGCGATGGAGTTTGCGCGCGAGGTGATGGACGGCGAAGACGAGAAAGGATCAGAGAAATGACGATTGCTGCGATGTCCTTTTACCTCTTTGCCGTGGCACTTCTGACCGGTGGGCTGTTCACTGTGATCAGTCGCAACCCGGTGCATTCGGTGCTCTGGCTGATCCTGTCCTTCATCAGCGCGGCCGGGCTGTTCGTTCTGCTGGGTGCTGAATTCGTGGCGATGCTGCTGATCATCGTCTACGTCGGCGCCGTCGCGGTTCTGTTTCTCTTCGTGGTGATGATGCTCGACGTTGATTTCGCCGAGTTGAAAGCGGAGATGGCGAAATACATGCCATTGGCACTGCTGATCGGTGTGATCCTTCTGATGCAGTTCGGTCTCGCCTTCGGCAACTGGACCATGGCCGACGGGGCCGAGGCGGCACGCCGCTCGGTGACGCCCGAGGGGGTAGAGAATACCGCGGCCCTCGGGATGCTGCTTTATGACAAATACTTCATCCTGTTCCAGCTTTCGGGGCTGATCCTGTTGGTGGCGATGATCGGGGCCATTGTGCTCACGCTTCGGCACCGCACGGATGTCAAGCGGCAGGACGTGCTGGCGCAGATGTATCGCGACCCCGCCAAGGCGATGGAATTGCGGGATGTGAAACCGGGGCAGGGGCTCTAACGGGGCCTCACCCGCCCCGGGCGCGACCCGGGGTGACGATGGGAAAAGTGTTCCGGCAACGCCCGGGGCGACGCGTAAAGACGACAATCGGGCACGGCCCGGAGGGACAGACATGATCGGACTTGAACATTATCTCACGGTGGCGGCGGCCTTGTTCGTGATAGGCATCTTCGGCCTGTTTCTGAACCGCAAGAACGTGATCATCCTGCTGATGTCGATCGAGCTGATGCTCTTGTCGGTGAATATCAACCTCGTCGCGTTTTCGTCGTATCTGGGTGATCTGGTGGGGCAGGTGTTCACGCTCTTCGTGCTGACCGTCGCCGCCGCCGAGGCCGCCATCGGCCTTGCCATCCTCGTCTGTTTCTTCCGCAATCGGGGCACCATCGCCGTCGAAGACATCAACGTGATGAAAGGCTGAAGTCATGGAAACCATCCTTCTCTTCGCGCCTCTCGTCGGGGCGATCATCGCGGGTTTCGGCTGGCGCATCATCGGCGATCAGGGCGCGCAATGGGTCACGACGGGGCTCTTGTTCCTCTCGGCGCTGCTGAGCTGGATTCTGTTTCTTGGCCATGATGGGGTGACCGAGCAGATCCATATTCTGGATTGGGTGCAGTCGGGCACGCTCGACACGGCATGGGCCATTCGGATGGATCGGCTGACGGCGATCATGCTGATCGTGATCACCACCGTCTCGGCCCTCGTGCATCTCTATTCCGTCGGCTACATGGCGCATGACGAGAATTTCCGCGACAATGAGAGCTATCGGCCGCGCTTTTTCGCGTATCTGTCGTTCTTCACCTTCTCGATGCTGATGCTGGTGACCTCGGATAACCTGTTGCAGATGTTCTTTGGTTGGGAGGGCGTGGGCGTCGCGTCGTACCTGCTGATCGGTTTCTACTATCGCAAGCCAAGCGCCAATGCCGCTGCGATCAAGGCCTTCGTGGTCAACCGGGTGGGCGATTTCGGCTTCGCTTTGGGCATCATGGCGCTCTATTTCCTCGTCGACTCGATCAAGCTCGACGATGTGTTCGCCGCCGCACCGGAGCTGGCCGAAACGCAGCTGACCTTTCTCTGGACCGAGTGGAACGCGGCCAACCTGATCGCCTTCCTGCTGTTTGTGGGCGCGATGGGCAAATCGGCGCAGCTCTTCCTGCACACATGGCTGCCCGACGCGATGGAAGGCCCGACCCCGGTGTCGGCGCTTATCCACGCGGCGACCATGGTGACGGCGGGCGTGTTTCTTGTCTGCCGCATGTCGCCGCTGATGGAATACGCCCCCGAGGCGATGAACTTCGTCGTGTTCCTTGGGGCCACAACGGCGTTTTTCGCGGCGACCGTGGGCCTCGTGCAGAACGACATCAAACGGGTAATCGCCTATTCGACCTGTTCGCAGCTTGGCTACATGTTTGTGGCCGCCGGTGTCGGTGTCTACTCGGTGGCGATGTTCCACCTCTTCACGCATGCGTTCTTCAAGGCGATGCTGTTTCTTGGCGCAGGCTCGGTCATACATGGGATGCATCACGAGCAGGACATGCGCAACTATGGAGGGCTGCGCAAGAAGATGCCCTACACGTTCTGGGCGATGATGATCGGCACGCTGGCGATCACCGGGGTGGGCATTCCGCTGACCCATATCGGCTTTGCCGGGTTCCTGTCCAAGGACGCGGTGATCGAGAGCGCATGGGCCGGCACCGAAGGAGGTTATGCGTTCTGGATGCTGGTGATTGCGGCGCTGTTCACCTCGTTCTATAGCTGGCGGCTGATGTTCCTCACCTTCTTTGGTGAGGCGCGCGGCGACAAGCACACCCATGAGCACGCGCATGAAAGCCCCATGGTGATGGTCGCGCCGCTTGGTGTGCTGGCGCTTGGCGCGGTCTTCGCGGGCATGATCTGGTACGGCAGCTTTTTCGGCAGCCATGCACAGGTCAACAGTTTCTTCGGGATGCCGGAGCATCACGCCGAGGCAACTGAAACGCCCGAGGCGGTGGCGCATGGCGAAGAGGGCCACGACCACGAAACGATGCACGAGGAGACTGGCACCGCCGCCCATTCCGGCCCGCCGCAGGGCGCGATCTTCATGCATCCCGACAGTACCGTGCTTGATGATGCGCATCATGCACCGACATGGGTCAAGGTCAGCCCATTCATCGCCATGCTGATCGGCCTGATCACGGCGCTGTGGTTCTACGTCTGGGATCCAGCGATGCCGGGTCGCGTGGCCGCAACGAACCGTCCGCTTTACCTCTTCCTGCTCAACAAGTGGTATTTCGACGAGATCTACGACTTCCTCTTCGTCCGCCCCGCCAAGGCGCTCGGGCAGCTACTGTGGAAGCGCGGCGACGGTGACGTGATCGACGGCTCGCTCAACGGTGTGGCCATGGGGCTTATCCCGCGGCTCACGCGGCTCGCTGGCCGGGCGCAGTCGGGCTACATCTTCACCTATGCCTTTGCCATGGTGATCGGGATCGCGATCCTGGTCACGTGGATGACGATCTTCGGGGGGGCCAACTGATGGACAACCTGCTTTCCATTGTGACCTTCATCCCGGCGGTGGCGGCGGCGATCCTCGCGATCTTCCTGCGCGGTGAGGATGAGGCGGCGCAGAAGAACGCCAAATGGGTGGCGATGATCGCGACCACGCTGACATTCCTTGTGTCGCTTTTCATCCTGTTTGATTTCGACCCGTCGAACACCGGGTTTCAGTTCGTCGAGGAGCAGGACTGGCTCCTGGGTCTGAAATACAAGATGGGTGTCGATGGGATCAGCGTTCTGTTCGTTTTGCTGACGACCTTCATGATGCCGCTGACCATCGCGGCGTCGTGGAACGTCAAAACCCGCGTCAAGGAATACATGATCGCGTTCCTGATCCTTGAGACGCTGATGCTGGGTGTGTTCATGGCGCTCGATCTGGTGCTCTTTTACCTCTTCTTCGAGGCGGGGCTTATTCCGATGTTCCTGATCATCGGGATCTGGGGCGGTGCGGCACGCATTTATGCCTCGTTCAAGTTCTTCCTCTACACCTTCCTCGGCTCGGTGCTGATGCTGGTGGCGATGGTGGCGATGTTCTCGGATGCGGGGACCACCGATATTCCGTCGCTCTTGCGGCATGAATTTGCCTCAGACAGTTTCTCGCTGTTGGGCATCCACATCGTCGGCGGCATGCAGACGCTGATGTTCCTGGCGTTCTTTGCCAGCTTCGCGGTGAAAATGCCGATGTGGCCGGTGCATACCTGGCTGCCCGATGCGCACGTGCAGGCCCCCACGGCAGGCTCAGTCGTGCTGGCGGCGATCCTCTTGAAGATGGGCGGCTATGGCTTCCTGCGGTTCTCATTGCCGATGTTTCCGGTGGGCTCCGAGGTGCTGACGCCCTTGGTGCTGTGGATGAGCGCCATCGCGATTGTCTACACGTCGCTGGTGGCACTGGCGCAGGAAGACATGAAAAAGCTGATCGCCTATTCGTCGGTGGCCCACATGGGCTATGTCACGATGGGGATTTTCGCGGCCAATCAGCAGGGGCTTGATGGGGCGATCTTCCAGATGATCAGCCACGGCTTCATCTCGGGCGCGCTCTTTCTCTGCGTCGGCGTGATCTATGACCGGATGCACACCCGCGAGATCGACGCCTATGGTGGCCTCGTGAACCGGATGCCGGCCTATGCGCTGATCTTCATGTTCTTCACCATGGCCAATGTCGGGCTGCCGGGCACATCCGGGTTCATCGGGGAATTCCTGACGCTTGTCGGTGTGTTCCAGGTCAACACATGGGTGGCGGCCGTGGCGACCACGGGTGTGATCCTGTCGGCGGCCTATGCGCTCTGGCTCTATCGCCGGGTGGTGTTTGGCGACCTTATCAAGGAGAGCCTGCGCACGATCACCGATATGACCAAGCGCGAGCGGGCGATCTTTGCGCCGCTGGTGGTGATGACGCTGCTGCTCGGGGTCTATCCCCGGCTGGTCACCGACATCACCGGCCCCTCGGTCGAGGCGCTGATTTCCAACGTAGAGACGGCACAGGCGGTGGCACAGGCCAGCAGCCAGGTTGCCGTCGCGGACCACTGAACCGGAGGCACTGAGACATGCAGGCTGATCTGAACGTAATCCTGCCGGAAATCGTGATTTCCGTCTATGCCATCGCGGCGCTTTTGTTCGGCGCCTATACCGGCAAGGACAAGATGGCAGGGATGCTGGTCTGGCTCACGGCGGCGCTCTTCGCGGTCATGGCGCTGTGGATTGGAGCCTCGTCCGGTGGCGGCACGCGCACCGCCTTTGACGGCATGTTCAACGACGATGGCTTTGCCCGCTTTGCCAAGGTGACGATCCTGCTCTCGGCGGGGGCGGTGCTGGTGCTGGGGCAGGAATACATGGCGCGCCGGGATATCCTGCGCTTCGAGTATCCGCTGTTGGTCGCGCTTGCGGTCGTGGGCATGATGGTGATGGTCAGTGCGGGCGATCTGATGGCGCTCTACATGGGGTTGGAGCTGCAATCGTTGGCGCTTTATGTCGTCGCCTCTCTGCGCCGCGACAGTGCCAAATCGACCGAGGCGGGGCTCAAGTATTTCGTGCTGGGCGCGCTGTCGTCGGGCCTGCTGCTCTACGGGGCGTCGCTGACTTATGGCTATGCGGGCACGACGCTTTTCTCGGGCATCATTGACGCGGCAGACGGGCAGGCCCCGATCGGTCTCCTGCTCGGTCTGGTCTTCGTGCTGGCCGGTCTGGCGTTCAAGATTTCCGCCGTGCCGTTCCACATGTGGACGCCCGATGTCTATGAGGGCGCACCGACGCCAATCACGGCGTTTTTCGCCACGGCCCCCAAGGTGGCGGCGATGGCACTGGTCGCGCGCGTCGTGCATGACGCCTTTGGCGAGGTGGTGGGCGACTGGCAACAGGTGCTCGCGGTGCTGAGCCTGCTGTCGATGTTCCTCGGTGGCATCGCGGCAATCGGGCAGACCGATATCAAGCGGCTGATGGCCTATTCGTCGATCGCGCATATGGGCTATGCGCTGATGGGGCTGGCGGCGGGCACGGTGTTCGGCGTGCAGGCGATGCTCATTTACATGGCGATCTATGTCACGATGAACGTGGGCACCTTCGCCTTCATCCTGTCGATGGAGCGCGACGGGCAGCCGGTCACGGATATCCGCGCGCTCAACATGTATTCCAAGGCGCAGCCGGGGCGCGCGCTTGCAATGTTGATCCTCTTGTTCAGCCTCGCCGGTGTGCCGCCGCTTCTGGGCTTTTTCGGCAAGCTCTACGTGCTGCGCGCGGCCTATGAGGGCGGGCTGGCATGGCTGGCGGTGGCCGGGGTGATCGCCTCTGTGATCGGGGCGTTCTACTACCTGCGCATCGTGTTCTACATGTATTTCGGCGAAGAGGGCGAGACGCTGGAAACCGGCCGCTCGCCAGTGCAATGGGCGTTCCTGATGGCCTCGGCGGCGGTGATGCTTCTGGGCATCGTCAACATGTTCGGGGTCGAGACGATGGCGCAGGCCGCCGCCGCGACGCTGGTCAACTGACATGAGACCGATCACGGTCTGAGAAAAAGGTGACGCGCCCCTGCCGGGCGCGTCGCTTTGGTTTAGGCGACCGCACGCCTCCGGCGGGAGTATTTTCGGAAAGATGAAGCCGACATCGGAACTCGACTGGCCCGAGAGCTATGGTCGCCGGGTACTGGCCTCGGTCGATAGCACCAACGCCGAGGCTGCGCGGCTGGCCCCCGGCTTGCGTGGACCGGAGTGGATCCTGGCGCTGGAGCAGACGGCGGCGCGCGGGCGGCGCGGGCGGGTTTGGGTTAACCCGATGGGGAACTTCGCGGCGACCTTGGTGATGCGGCCCAATGAGAGCCCGGACAAGGTGGCGTTGCGGTCTTTCGTGGCGTCGCTCGCGCTTTTCGACGCGCTTGTTGCGGCCACCGGGCGCGCCGAGGGGATCAGTCTCAAATGGCCCAATGACGTGCTGCTCAATGGCGGCAAGCTGGCGGGCATTCTTTTGGAGAGCGCGGGCGCGGGCCGTGGGCTGAGTCATTTCGCCATCGGCATCGGAGTGAATCTGCGCAGCGCTCCTGCACCGGCGGAGGTGGAGGAGGGCGCGTTGCGACCTGTCTCGCTGTTGTGCGAGAGCGGGGTGGCAATCGGGCCGGAGGAGTTTCTAGACCTTCTGGCCCCGGCCTATGCGCGGTTTGAGGCGCAATTCGTGACCTACGGGTTCGGTCCCATTCGCCGGGCATGGCTCGACCGCGCGGCGCGTCTGGGTACGGCGATTACCGCCCGCACTACACGCGACAGCCATCACGGCACTTTCGAGACGGTGGACGAGGCGGGCAATCTCGTTCTAATGACACCGAAGGGGCGGCAGGCGATTGCCGCAGCCGAGGTGTTTTTCTGACGCGGGAGGGCGGTGCCCATGCTTCTGGCGATTGATTGCGGCAATACCAACACGGTGTTTTCGATCTGGGACGGGACGCGGTTTCTGTGCACGCTGCGCACCTCGACCGAGCATCAGCGCACGGCGGATCAGTATTTCGTCTGGTTCAAGACGCTGCTGGCGCATCACGGGATTGATGCCAAGATCAACGCGGTGGTGATCAGTTCCACGGTGCCGCGGGTGGTGTTCAATCTGCGCGTTCTGTCTGATCGCTATTTCAATTGCCGCCCGCTGGTCGTGGGCAAGCCCGAGTGCCGTCTGCCGGTGGATGTGCGGGTGGATGCGGGCACGCAGGTGGGGCCGGATCGGCTGGTCAACACGGTGGCGGGCTATGACCTTTATGGCGGCGATCTGATCATCGTGGATTTCGGCACCGCCACCACGTTCGATGTGGTCGATCATGATGGTGCCTATATCGGCGGGGTGATCGCGCCGGGGGTGAACCTGTCGCTTCAGGCGCTACATGAGGCAGCGGCGGCCCTGCCGCATATCGACGTGACCAAGCCTGACCGCGTGATCGGCACCAACACGGTGGATTGCATGCAATCGGGTGTATTCTGGGGTTATGTCGGCCTCATTGATGGGATATGTGAACGGATAAAGGCCGAGCGTGGCCGCGCCATGAAGGTGATCGCAACAGGTGGGCTGGCACCGTTATTCCAGCAAGGCACGGACATGTTCGACATGTTCGAGGACGATCTGACAATGCACGGGCTGACCGTGATACACGAGCACAACAAGGAGGGCTGACGCCCCATGAGCAGCGAACGTTTGATCTACCTGCCCCTCGGTGGGGCGGGTGAAGTTGGTATGAATGCCTATGTCTACGGCTATGGAAAACCGGGCAAGGAGAAGCTTATCCTGGTCGATCTTGGGGTGACCTTTCCGGACATGGACGGCACGCCCGGCGTCGATCTGATCTTGCCGGATATCTCCTGGCTTGAGGCGCGCAAGGACGATCTGGAGGCGGTGTTCATCACCCATGCCCATGAGGATCACGTCGGAGCCGTTGCGCATTACTACGACCGCCTGGGCGCGCCGATCCATGCGCGCGCCTTCACCGCCAACATCGCACGGCGCAAGATGGAGGAGCATGGCCATTCCGAAAAGGCAGTCAAGACTGCGTCTCCCTGGCCCGAGACGGTCAAGGCGGGGCCCTTCAGCGTGGGTTTCGTGCCGATCTCGCACTCGATCCCCGAAAGTTCGGGCCTTGTCATCGACAGCCCCGGCGGGCGCATCGTGCATAGCGGTGATTTCAAGATCGACGAAAACCCGATCGTGGGAGAGCCGTTTGATCATGACCTCTGGGCGAGTCTGGCCGAGCCGGGGGTCAAGGCGCTGGTTTGCGATTCGACCAATGTGTTCAGCCACCACGACGGGCGGTCCGAGAGCACAGTGGGCCAACCGATTACCGATCTGGTGCAGGCATCAAAGGGCATGTTCGTCTGCACGACCTTCGCCAGCAACGTGGCACGGGTCAAGACGCTGGCCGAGGCGGGCAAGCGCGCCGGGCGTTCGGTCTGCCTGTTGGGCCGGGCGATGCGGCGGATGATCGAGGCGGCGGTCGAAACCGGCGTTCTCAAAGATTTCCCCGCGACCGTCAGCCCCGAAGAGGCGGGCACCATCCCGCGCGAGAACCTGATGCTGATCGTCACCGGTAGCCAGGGCGAGCGGCGCGCGGCGAGCGCACAGCTGGCCAATGGCAAGTACAATGGCATGGTGCTCAAAGAGGGTGACACGTTCCTCTTCTCCTCCAAGACCATTCCCGGCAACGAGCGCGGCGTCATCCACATCATCAACAAGTTCTCCGAGATGGGCGTGGATGTGGTCGAGGGCGATGATCGCTATCACGTCTCCGGCCATGCCAACCGGCCCGATCTCGACGCGATGCACAAGCTGATCAAGCCGCAGATCGTGGTGCCAATGCATGGCGAGCACCGCCACCTGCGCGAGCATGTGAAGCTGGCAGAGGCGAACCGGATCAGCGGCGTTCTGGCCGTCAACGGCATGATGATCGACCTTAGCGGCAATGCGCCCAAGGTGGCCGAATATGTCGAGACCGGGCGCACTTACGTGGACGGCTCGGTCAAGATCGGGGCGATGGACGGGATCGTGCGCGACCGGATTCGCATGGCGCTCAACGGGCATGTGATGATCAATGTCATCATGGACGAGGAAGACGAGCCCCTCGGTGAGCCTTGGGTCGAGGTGATGGGGCTTGCCGAGACCGGACGCAGCCGCGCGCCGCTGGTCGACGTGCTGGAAGAGGATCTGTCGCAATTCATGGGCCGGGCCGGGGCCAAGACGCTGAACAATGACGACAAGCTGGAAGAGGGGTTGCGCCGGGTGGCGCGGCAAAGCGCGCAGAACGAGATCGGCAAACGGCCCGAAGTGACGGTGGTCATCAGCCGCCTGACCGCCTGAGGAGGTCGCCCATGCGCATCGCCTCTGTGATGGCCGAAGGGCGGGGCGATACCGATCTTCTGCTGCACGGAGTGGCCATGCGCGCGCAGGCGCGCGGGCTGCGGCTGTGTGGCACGGTGCAGATCAACTCCAACTGCGATGCGGATCGCCCCTGTGACATGGATGTTCAGGTCTTGCCCGACGGGCCGGTGATCCGCATTTCGCAAACCCTCGGGCCGGCGGCGCGAGGCTGCAGGCTCGACCCGGCCGCGCTGGAACAGGCGGTGGCCGAAAGCGAGACGCGGCTCGATGCGGGCTGCGATCTGGTGATCGTCAACAAGTTCGGCAAGCACGAGGCGGAGGGGCGCGGGTTTCGCGGGTTGATTGCGAACGCGCTGACAGCCGGGGTGCCGGTTCTGGTTGGCGTCAATCACCTCAACGCGGCGCGGTTTCAGACGTTTTGCGAGGGTTTGGCGGAGCCTGTCGCGCCTGATGATGCTGCCCTCGACGCTTGGCTTGCACCACTCTACACGGATTGACGGCCGCAAGAAGAGTGCAGCGTAAACTGCTGATGTTATTCAGTTTTCACGCTACCGGTTTTGGGGAACGGTGGCGGACCGAGGAGGATTCGAACCCCCGACCCCTTGATTCGTAGTCAAGTACTCTATCCAGCTGAGCTATCGGTCCGTCGAGGGCAGGAATTAGACTCTGCGGACCGGCAATGCAAGGGCGTTTTGGAAGATTTATGACACATCCGTCAAATTTCCCTTGGGCAGGGTGATGCAAAAGGATGTGCCCGTTTCGTCGCTGTGTTCAAGCGAGAGCGAGCCGCCGTGACCACGCACGAGATCCTGCGCGATGGTCAGCCCAAGGCCCGTCCCGCCCTTGGTCGCCCCACCTTGAAATGGCTTGAACAGGTGTTCGAGGGCCTTCGCGGGCAGGCCGGGGCCGGTGTCGGCAACACGGATGATCCAGGCGCGCTCGTCTTCGTCGGCCATGACACTGATCTCCCCCGGATTTCCCGTGTTCACAATGGCTTGGCGGGCATTCCTCACAAGATTTGCGATCACGCGATAAAGTTGCTCAGCATCGGCGCGCAGCACCATATCGGCTGGGACGTCCTCGGCAAAACTGATATCGAACTTGCCTGCCGATAGCCGCTCGCTGTCGATGACATCGGCCACGATATCGGCAAATCGGACCTGCGCGAGGGTTGGGCCAGGCTCCTCTGCCTTGCCATAGGCGAGCGTGGCCTCGCAGAGATGGATCGCGCGGGTCAGCGAGTTCACCAGCTTCGGTGCCATGCGTTTCACGCCGGGGTCTTCGCTCATCTCGATGCGGTCGGTGAAGAGCTGCGCCGAGGTGAGGATGTTGCGCAGATCGTGACTGACCTTGGCCACGGCGCCGCCAAGCTGTGCCAGATGCTCTTTTTGCTTGAGCGCACTGGTCAACTGGGTTTGCAGCGTTTGCAGCGTTTCCTCGGCCTCGCGCAGTTCGCGAATGCCCGAGGAGGGGGCGATCACCCGGTGCACGTCTTCTGGCGCTTCGGCATAGGCCTGCATATTTCCGACCACCCTGCGGATGGGGCGCACCAGAAAGTATTGGACGGCCCAGAACAGAAGCACGGCGGTAAAGACCGAGATCACCAGCGACAGCCAGAGGATACGCAGCCCGTAGTCGATCATCGCGGCGCGCAGGTCGTCGGTCTCCAGCGTAACCTCGATCAACAACCCGCCCATCCGCACCGGCTGACCGATCACCCGGATCACCTGATCTTCCGGGGTGGTCAGCCGGGTCATGGCATCGCGGATGAGGGTAAAGGCGGGCGCGTTCCGCAGATCGTAGGTTTCGGATATCGGTCGGGGCACGGGTGAAGACAGTACCAGTTGCCGTGTCTCGTTGCGTCGCATGACCACGTTGAACACGCCCGCGTTGCGCAATAGCTCCTCCTGGAGGTCGGGATTCACCTCTTCATCGGCCAAAAGCACCAGCGATGCGATCTGCGCCCGTTCCAGTCGGGTCAGCAGGAATTCCTCGCGAAAGCGGGCGATGGAGGGCACGAAGATCAGGACTTCGGCCAGCATCACGAAGACGGCCGTCAGGATCAGGAAACGTCCCGAAAGTGAATTGAGCAAGCTGTCCCCTCCCTTGGTCGCCGCTCAGGGCAACCAGCGCTGCACGAAGCCTACAACACGTTTGACCATAGGGTTATCAAACAGCTTTGGCGAGAAATAGGCCCCGGCGACGCGCTTGTTGATCTCACCCAGAGTGGGGTAGGGGGCGACCATGTTGGCGACGTGTTTCATCTTGAACCCGTTGGCGAGGATGAAGGCCCAGAGATTGATCAACTCCCCCGCCTGCGCGCCGGCAATCGACGCCCCCACGGGCCGCCCGCGCACCACCATCACCTTGATCAGTCCGTCGGTCTTGCGCTCGGCAATGGCGCGGTCGTTATGGGTGTAGTGAAAGCGCACCACGTCGAGATTGCCGCCATGCTCCTTGCGCGCGGCCTCTTCGGTGAGGCCGACATGCGCGATCTCGGGGTCGGTATAGGTGGCCCATGGCACGTGATCGGTGCGTTCCTTGGCGGGCAGGCCAAGCAGCGCCTGCCAGATGATCAGCCCGGCGTGATAGCCCGCCATATGAGTGAATTGCAGCCCGCCCGCCACGTCGCCGATGGCATAGACCCGGCGGTTGCTTGTCCGCATGGAGGCGTCGACCTTGATGCCGCGTTTCGTGGTCTCGATCCCGCCGGCGTCTAGGTTGAGGCGGTCTGTATTGGCCTTACGCCCCACGGCCATCAGCAGATGCGTTCCCTTGAAGATGCGCCCGTCCTTGGCCTCGACCTCGATCGCGCCCGCCTTGCCGCGAATTTCCGACGCCATGGCGCTTTCTTCAATGCCAATCCCTTCGACCTTGAGTTGGTCGATCACAACTTGCGCCAGTTCCGGATCATCCTGACCCAGCACCTTGGCCCCCTCGATCACCGTCACCTCGCAGCCCAACCGCCGATGCGCCTGTGCCATTTCCATGCCGATCGGGCCGCCGCCGATGATCAGCAGGTGATCGGGCTTTTCACGAAGATCGAAAATCGTCTCGTTGGTGTCATAAGGTACCGTGTCGAGCCCCGGAATCGGCGGCACGAAAGGGGACGACCCGGTTGCGATGATTACCCGGCGCGCGGTGATCAGATGATCGCCTGCCTTCACTTGCTTGGGTGAGATGAATTCGCCGAATTCCCGGATCACCCGCACGCCGAGCCCCTCGAACCGTTCCTGGCTGTCCACCGGCTCGATCTGGGCGATGACATCGGCCACATGATCCTTGGCGGCGGCGTAATCCACATCCGGGGTCACATTCGCCACGCCGTATTGTGCGGCATGGGATTGCGCATAGGCCGCCTTGCCGCTGGCGATCAGCGCCTTGGAGGGCACACAGCCGAAATTCAGGCAATCGCCGCCCATCTTGTGGCCTTCGAGCAGGACCACGCTCGCCCCCATCTGCACCGCACCCGCCGCGACGGACAGCCCGCCGGAGCCGGCGCCGATGACCAGCAGATCCGTCTTAATCTCTTGCATGCTCAAATGTCCTTCTTGCCACGAATGCTCTTGATCAGGATGGGGAGTGCTGCGAGCGCGCACAAGCCCAGGATCGGGCCGATGATCTGCGGCTCCCACAGGAGCGACAGATCGGGGCTGTCACCTCGGTCGAACACCTCGCCCAGGCCGACGCCGATCCAGGTGAAGACGATGGCCCCGGGGATGATTCCCAGCACGGTGGTGATCGCGAAATTCACGAACCGTACGCCGACGAGGGCGGGCAGCAGATTCGCGACGAAAAACGGCACGGCGGGTACGAGGCGCATCAGGAACAGCACGCTGATTTCATTGTCGTGCAGCCCGGCCTTGAGCCGCTTCAGCGTGCCCTCGGAGGTTTCGATCCGGGCCGCGAGCGAACGGCCCAGCCCCCACCGGGCCGCGAGAAAGATTGCGAAGGCGCCGAGCGACGCGGCCAGCACGTTGAACGCCGTGCCTGAGACGAGGCCGAAGAGAAATCCGCCGGTGACCGATGCCACCGCCGCACCCGGCAGCGAGAAGGCTACGATCACGAAATAGATCGCTATGAAAGCCAGCACCATCAACCCGAAATTGGCGTCCCGGAATGCCAGTAGCGCCTCTCGATTGTCGCGCAGCGTGTCGAAGGTGATGTAGTCTCGCAGCGTGAAATAGCCGATGACGGCTGCGGTGAGAATGATGGCGAGCGGCGCGTGTCGCGCCCAGCCTCCGGTTTTGTGCTCTGACGAATGCTGCATGCTGTAATCCATGGTCCTGCCCGGGTTTGACTGCGTTGCCTTCTACTTGCACCGCGGGTCGCTGCTATACCAGTGGCCTCACGCGGGGGTGATCGCGGGTGATGGCATGGGCGGCTGGAACGGGCGTTTCGTCACCTCTTGTAACATCACCGGGTCAGCCCCGCATGATTTTGTTGCAAATTCCGGTTGCGGGGGTTTGACTTGGTCCTGACCCATCTCTATAGACCGGGCTTCGGATACATCAGGGCCGTGTGCGATTCCGATTGCAGCGTGGCCCCAACGTCGGAGACGGAGCGATGAAACGCACCTTTCAACCCTCGAACCTGGTTCGCAAACGCCGCCACGGGTTCCGCGCGCGCATGGCCACCAAAGCCGGCCGCAAGATCCTGAATGCACGTCGTGCACGTGGCCGCAAGTCGCTGAGCGCTTAAGCGCCAGCACGTTGTGACGACCATGACACCGCCGGAGGCCCCTGACCGCAAGCCAGGGAACAGCCCCCCGGCGGTTTCGTCATGCGCGCATGACAGTTTGAACGTTTTGCGCAAGCGGTCGGATTTCCTTGCCGCTGCGCGTGCGAGGCGCCAGGGCACGCCCGCGATGATGGTGCAGGGCCGCGACCGGCGCGATGACGACCCTTCGATCCGGGTGGGCTTTACCTGTTCCAAGAAGGTCGGCAACGCGGTTGCGCGCAACCGTGCCAAGCGCCGGTTGCGCGCCGTGGCGCGTGAGGTCTTGCATAGCTACGGGCAACCCGGCTGGGATTATGTGCTGATCGGCCGGGCGCAGGAAACGGCGGCGCGGCCCTATGAGGCGCTGCGCGACGATCTGATCCACGCATTGCGAAAGTTGCGGGGGCCCAGATGAGCCCGCTTGCCCGCATTCTGGCCCTGCCGATCAAGGGCTATCGCCTCATCCTGTCGCCCTGGGTCGGCTATCACTGCCGCTACCATCCGACCTGTAGCCAATACGCGCTCGAGGCGCTCGAGACGCATGGGGCGCTCCGGGGCGGGTGGCTCGCGGCAAAGCGTATCGCGCGCTGCAACCCCTGGGGTCAGTGCGGTCATGATCCGGTGCCGGACCGCGATCAGCGCTAACTGCGTGACGCATAGCCGCTGCGCGAGAATGGCCCTTTTACCCGGAGGCCATCCATGTAATAGGGACGTGCCAAACGAGATATCCATGGAGAACCATAATGGAGATTCGCGAGGCGCTCACCTTTGATGATGTTCTGCTGGTGCCTGCGGCATCGAGCGTGCTGCCCAACACGGCGGATACGCGGACCCGCGTGACCAACACGATCAGTCTCAATATCCCGTTGTTGAGTTCGGCCATGGACACCGTGACCGAGGCCCGCATGGCGATCGCCATGGCGCAGTTCGGCGGTATTGGCGTGATTCACCGCAATCTGACAGTCGAGGAACAGGCCCGTGAGGTGCGCCGCGTCAAGCGTTTCGAAAGCGGGATCGTCTACAACCCCGTTACACTGCGCCCCGACCAGACGCTTGGCGATGCCAAGGCACTCATTGAGCGTTACAATTTCACCGGCTTCCCGGTGGTTGACGAGAAGGGCCGTGTTGTCGGTATCGTCACCAATCGCGACATGCGTTTTGCCTCGAGCGACGACACGCCGGTGCATGTGATGATGACAAGCGACAACCTTGCCATCCTGCAGGAACCCGCTGACCGCGACGAGGCCAAGAGCCTGATGCGCGCCCGCCGGATCGAGAAGCTGCTGGTGACGGACAACACTGGCAAGCTGACCGGCCTGCTGACGCTCAAGGACACCGAACAGGCGGTGCTCAACCCGACGGCCTGCAAGGATGATCTCGGTCGGCTGCGCGTTGCGGCGGCCTCGACTGTGGGTGACGCGGGTTTCGAGCGTTCGCAGGCGCTTGTCGATGCCGGGGTGGATATGATCGTGATCGACACCGCACATGGCCATTCCGAAGGCGTGGCGCGCGCCGTGGAGCGTGCCAAGGCACTCTCCAATCAGGTGCAGGTCGTGGCGGGCAACGTCGCTACGGCAGAGGCCACGCGCGCGCTGATCGACGCAGGCGCAGATGCGATCAAGGTGGGCATCGGGCCGGGCAGCATCTGCACCACGCGGATGGTGGCGGGCGTTGGCGTACCGCAACTGACCGCGATCATGGATTGCGCGCAGGCGGCGGGCAACGTGCCGGTGATCGCCGATGGCGGCATCAAGTTCTCGGGCGATTTCGCCAAGGCGATCGCGGCTGGCGCCTCCTGTGCGATGGTGGGCTCCATGCTCGCAGGCACGGATGAAAGCCCGGGCGAGACGATCCTGTATCAGGGCCGGACCTTCAAGGCCTATCGCGGTATGGGCAGTCTCGGGGCGATGGCGCGCGGCTCCGCCGACCGGTATTTCCAGAAGGACGCGGCAAGTGACAAGCTGGTGCCCGAGGGGATCGAGGGGCAGGTGGCTTATAAGGGCCCTGCCGGAAACGTGTTGCATCAGTTGGTGGGCGGCTTGCGCGCAGCCATGGGCTATACCGGCTGCGCGACGGTCGAAGAGATGCGCCGCGATTGCAATTTCGTGCGCATCACCGGCGCAGGCCTGAAGGAAAGCCATGTGCATGACGTGCAGATCACCCGTGAAAGTCCGAACTATCGGATCGGGTAGGAATTCCAATTGGTTGCCGGGCGTTCTTGAGGTGAACTCGTGACTCCCGGGGCACGTGTGGCGGCGGCAATCTCCGTGCTCGACGCGGTGCGCGCGGGCGAGGCGGCGGAGAAGGCGCTTACCGGTTGGGCACGCGGCGCGCGCTATGCGGGTTCCAAGGACCGCGCGGCAGTGCGCGATCATGTCTTCGACGTATTGCGCCGCTGGCGCTCCTGCGCGGCGCTTGGCGGTGGTGACGATGGCCGTCACCTGATGATCGGCGCGATGCGGTCCGAGGGCATCGATCCTCACACGATCTTTACCGGCGACGGACATGCGCCGACTGCGCTGACCGAGCCGGAACGGGCGGGTGGCCATGTGCCTGTGGGGCTTGATGCGCTTGACCTGCCGGATTGGCTCTGGCCGCATTTCGAGACCTCGCTCGGCGCATCTGCCGAGGGTGCCGCAGAGATGCTGCGCCACCGCGCGCCGGTGATGCTTCGGGTCAATTTACGGCGCGGAACTGTGGCGGATGCACAGGCACGGCTGGCCTCCGAGGGGATTGATACGACCACGGCCGATATTGCGAAGACCGCGCTGCAAGCGATTTCCGGAGAACGAAAAATTGCCGGATCAGTCGCCTATGCCGAAGGTCTGGTGGAGCTTCAGGATGGCAGCAGTCAGGCCGCGATGGAGGCGCTGCAGATCACAAAAGGGGCGCGTGTTCTGGACTACTGCGCAGGCGGTGGTGGCAAGGTGCTTGCCCTCGCGGCCCGCGCCGATGCCGCATGGTATGCACATGATATCGCGCCGCAACGCATGAACGACTTGCCCGCGCGCGCGAAACGGGCCGGGGTGGAGGTGACGCGCCTGGAGGGCGATGCCATCGCAAGCGCCGCGCCGTTTGATCTCGTGCTGTGCGATGCCCCCTGTTCCGGCAGCGGCACCTGGCGGCGCAGTCCTGAGGCCAAGTGGCGCCTGACACCGGAGCGGCTCGAGGACCTGACGCAGACCCAATATGAAATACTGACCAGAACCGCGCCGCGCGTGGCGGATGGCGGCTGTCTGGCCTATGCGACCTGCTCCGTTTTCAACCAAGAGAACGAAGCGGTGGTCGCGCGATTCTTGCAAGAGCATCCGTCATGGCGGCTCGGCCAGCAGAGGACGTGGCCGATTTCGGGGGCGGGCGATGGCTTCTGTCTCGCACAGCTGGTTCGTGGATAGGTTTAGCGCAACAACCTTGACGGGTTTTCGGCTGTCGTTAAAGTTCAATTAAGGTCTTTGGGCCACGCTGCGGCGGAATTGGATCTGACAGAAAGGCGTCTTTGTGGCATTCATGTCCACTTCTGGCAGACCGCTAGGCAGGGCTGTTCTCAGGATCGGTCCGCGCAGCGGCGTGATCGTGTTGGCGGGTCTGCTGTTCGCCGTCGTTGCCGTCATGCTCGGTGATCCGCGCGCGCGGTTGATGGTGGCTTTCGCGGCGGGGATACTTCTGTTTGCCGCAGCCTGGCTGGTGATTTTTCGCCGCAACGGCGCTGCGCGCGAGAAACAGACCGTGACGCAGGCCGGAGCGTTGATGCAGGATGATCCGTCACCGATGATCCTTGCCGCCGCGGATGGGCATATCCTTTATGCCAATCCTGCTGCGGGCAAGAGCTTTGTGACGCCTGCGGTCACGACGCTGGCCGCCGCATTGAGAGAGACGCTTGCCAATCCCGGTCCGGTGCTCTTTCGGATGGAAAGCCGGGCCGAAGCGAAAGGTGCAGCGACCGAACATATCGTGACGCGGGCGGGCCATGTGCATGTGACCGTGCATCGCGCAGGCGAGGGGCAGTTTCTCTGGCGGATCGAGCCATCGAGCACGCGACCCAATCGTGGAACCGACAGTCATGCCTTGCCGATGCTGATCGTCGGGCGCAATGATGCGGTGCTCTACATGAACCCCGCCGCGCGCCAGCTTGTGGGTGAACGGGTGCGGTCCCTCGACCGGATTTGCCCTGGCCGCAGGTTTCAGTCGGGCGAGGTGCATAGCGTGCAAACCCCGGACGGCCCTGTCGACTGTCTGCTGGTCGAGAGGCAGGGTGTCGCCGGGCGGCGTGAGATCTACATTTTGCCCGGGCTTTCCGGATTGGAGCGCCCGGTGGACGGATGGGCCTTTTTCGACGAATTGCCGGTGCCCTTGCTCAAGCTGCGGCGCGATGGCGCTATCGCGCTGTTGAACCTCCCCGCCAGGACGCTGCTCGGGGTGGAGGGGAGCGCGGATATTCGATTGGGCGATGTGCTGGAAGGGCTTGGACGCTCGATCTCCGACTGGCTCGACGATGCCGCCGCCGGACGTGGAACCGTGCATTCGGAATTCCTGCGTGTGCGCCGCGATGACCGGGAGGTTTTCGTTCAGGTCACTCTCAATCGCGCGACGGAGGACGGCGAGGTGGTGCTGATCGCGGTCATGAGCGATGCGACGGAGTTGAAATCGCTCGAAGCGCAATTCGTTCAAAGCCAGAAAATGCAGGCGATCGGACAGCTTGCCGGTGGTGTGGCGCATGATTTCAACAATCTCCTCACAGCGATCACCGGGCATTGCGATTTGCTGCTGTTGCGCCACGATCAGAACGCGCCCGACCATGCCGATCTCATGCAGATCAATCAGAATGCAAATCGCGCGGCGGCATTGGTCAGCCAGCTTCTGGCTTATTCGCGCAAGCAGACGTTGCTTCCGCAGGTCATCGACCTGCGCGACAGCTTGTCGGACCTCACGCATTTGCTCAATCGTCTGGTCGGAGAAAAGGTGTCTCTGACCTTGAGCCACGACCCCACATTGCACGCGATTCGCGCCGACAAGCGGCAGCTTGAGCAGGTTCTGATGAACCTTGTCGTGAACGCCCGCGATGCAATGCCCGAGGGCGGCGACATTCGCATCGTCACCGAGAATCTGACACTTACCGAACCGATGCGCCGGGACCGGGCCGTGGTTGCGCCAGGGCGGTATGTCTCTGTGAAGGTTATCGATGAAGGCGAGGGGATCGCGCCCGATAAGCTGCAGAAGGTGTTCGAGCCATTTTTCACCACCAAGCGCACCGGCGAAGGGACCGGGCTTGGGCTGTCCACGGCCTATGGCATCATCAAGCAGACCGGAGGGTTCATCTTTGCCGACAGCGTGTCCGGTGAGGGCGCGACGTTTCAATTGCTGTTTCCGGCCCATACCCAATCGCCAGACCTGGAGGCACCGTCTGATGTGGAGCCGTATGGGCGCGAGCATGTGAGTGGTGTCATCCTGCTTGTCGAGGACGAGGCGCCGGTACGGGCATTTGCCAGCCGCGCCCTGCAGATGCGCGGCCTGACCGTGCTCGAGGCCGAATCTGGCGAAGACGCGCTGGAAATTCTGGAGGATCAGGAGCTTGATGTGGATGTGTTCGTGACCGATGTCGTCATGCCGGGCATCGATGGGCCGACCTGGGTAATGCGGGTTCTTGAAAATCGTCCGTCGGTAAAGGTGGTGTTCATGTCCGGATATGCCGAAGAAACGTTTGGGGATGTGCAGGAGACGATTCCGAATTCGATTTTTCTTCCGAAACCATTCTCACTGAACGAGTTGACAGAAACCGTCTTGCGCCAGATCGGATAAGGCCACGATCATGGTGATTTCATCCTTTGCCATCCGGTTTTGGGCGAGGGGGCTGTGGCGTGTATTGACCGCCCCCCGTGATCCCCTGCCATAGGGTGAAGTCCGCCGCATACTTGCGGCGCAGGCGGGTCTCTGTTCCAGAGGAGAGGTCCAGTGGCACTGAAGGCGACTGATTCTGCCAAGAGGTCTCTATACTGGTGGCGAGGCGTTTTTCCAGAAAGGCGCGGAACCCGGTCTGATCCTCGTATCGGAAAAGATGCGTGACTCTGGTGCCATTGCGTTGCGGTTCGAGGAACTTGGCCTGCGAGCCGACCTGCGCGAAACTCGGTGAATCGCCTTGGCAATACGCGGTGACGAAATCATCGAAACTGATGCCACGCGTGCTATTGGCCTGCCCGTCGAGGGATGCGCGTTGTCGGTAGCGATACCAGCTTCCAAGCCAGCTGACGGGTTCGCGCATGACGGCGACGATCTCTGCATCCTCGCCAATGAATCGCTCGATCATCTGTCTGAAAAACCGGTTATAGCGAAACACCGGCGCGTGCTTGAGTTCGGGCGGTGCGCTCACGACAATCGAGGCCAATGGGGCGAGGGCGGTTTCATAGGCCGTCGTCCCGGTCTTGGGGACTGACAACAAGATCAGGCGTTGCTTTGAAAACACGAGCATATTTCGCCTCTTTCCCGGATTCGGCCCCGCTGGCCACGGATATAAACCACTTGTTAATGCTTAATGGGAAAACTGTCACCACAAACAAACTTCTTGAAATGTTCTTGTTTTACCCTCATACGGATATGGAACAAGTCATGAACAAAGGCAATCATTGCCGCCCTTGGCCGGGTATGGAATAAGGAAGCGAATGAATGGCAACGGCAGATCTTCTCTCCATGGATAACAAGCGCAACGCAGACAAGCAAAAGGCGCTCGACAGCGCCCTGGCCCAGATCGAACGGCAATTCGGTAAGGGCTCGATCATGAAGATGGGCGGCGACAATCCGATC
The DNA here is from genome assembly GCF_900109855.1 of Roseovarius tolerans. Lineage (GTDB taxonomy): Bacteria > Pseudomonadota > Alphaproteobacteria > Rhodobacterales > Rhodobacteraceae > Roseovarius > Roseovarius tolerans. The sequence goes on from NZ_FOBO01000002.1 coordinate 75,149, forward strand.
GCCGATATCGAGGCGACCTCGACCGGGTCGATCGGGCTCGATATCGCGCTTGGCATCGGTGGCATTCCCAAGGGCCGCGTGGTCGAGATTTACGGGCCCGAAAGCTCGGGCAAGACCACGCTGACCCTGCATTGCGTGGCCGAGGAACAGAAAAAGGGCGGGGTATGCGCCTTTGTCGATGCCGAACACGCGCTTGACCCCATCTATGCGCGCAAGCTCGGAGTCGATCTTGATGAGTTGCTCATTTCGCAGCCCGATACCGGCGAGCAGGCGCTCGAGATCGTCGATACGCTGGTGCGCTCTGGCGCGGTAAGCCTCGTGGTGGTCGATTCGGTGGCCGCTCTCACGCCCAAGTCTGAGCTGGAAGGTGAGATGGGGGACAGCAGCGTCGGCGTGCATGCCCGCCTGATGAGCCAGGCGATGCGTAAGCTGACTGGCTCGATCAGCCGCACCAAGTGCACGGTGATCTTCATCAACCAGATCCGCATGAAGATCGGCGTTATGTTCGGCAGCCCCGAAACCACGACCGGCGGCAACGCGCTGAAGTTCTATAGCTCGGTGCGGCTCGACATCCGCCGTATCGGTGCGATCAAGGATCGCGACGAGGTGGTCGGCAATTCGACGCGCGTCAAGGTGGTCAAGAACAAGGTGGCCCCGCCCTTCAAGCAGGTGGAATTCGACATCATGTATGGCGAGGGCATTTCCAAGACCGGCGAACTGCTCGACATGGGGGTCAAGGCGGGCGTAGTCGAGAAGTCCGGCAGTTGGTTCAGTTACGGGGACGAGCGTATCGGACAGGGCCGGGAAAACGCCAAGACCTATCTCAAGGAGCATGCGCATATCGCGCTCGCCATCGAGGACAAGATCAGGGCCGCCCACGGGCTCGACTTTGACATGCCTGATGCGCCCGATGAAGATGGCGATGACATCATGGAAGGGTGACCACAGCGATCCCATGCAAAAGGCCCGAGATGTCATTCTCGGGCCTTTTTTCTTGCGGTGGACATGCGGCGATGGCCCGGCTAAATCTGCACAGACGCTGGCCACCCCATGCCCCGGAAAGAGATGCCCATGCCCACGCTGAATGAAGTTCGTTCGACTTTTCTCAATTTTTTCGAACGCAATGACCATCGGATCGTTGACAGCTCTCCGCTGGTGCCGCGCAACGATCCGACGCTGATGTTCACGAATTCCGGCATGGTGCAGTTCAAGAATTGTTTTACCGGGGTCGAGCATCGCGACTATTCCCGCGCTGCGACAAGTCAAAAATGTGTGCGGGCCGGGGGAAAGCACAACGATCTCGACAATGTGGGCTACACCGCGCGCCACCACACTTTCTTCGAGATGCTGGGGAATTTCAGCTTTGGCGACTATTTCAAGGAGCAGGCGATCCCCTATGCTTGGGATCTGTTGACCAAGGATTTCGGGATCGACAAATCCAAGCTCCTGGTGACGGTCTACCATACCGATGACGAGGCGGCGAATATCTGGAAGAAATACGCAGGCCTGAGCGATGACCGGATCATTCGCATCGCGACCGATGACAATTTCTGGTCGATGGGGCCGACCGGTCCCTGCGGCCCCTGCACCGAAATTTTCTATGATCATGGACCCGAGATCTGGGGTGGCCCTCCGGGCAGCGCCGAGGAGGACGGTGATCGGTTCATCGAAATCTGGAACCTCGTTTTCATGCAGAACGAGCGGTTTGCCGACGGCACGCAGCGCGACCTTGACATGCAGTCGATTGATACCGGCATGGGGCTGGAACGGATCGGTGCGCTGCTGCAAGGCAAGCATGACAATTACGACACCGACCTGATGCGCCACCTGATCGAGGCGAGCGCCCACGCCACGAGCGCCGATCCCGACGGGCCGGGCAAGGTGCATCACCGGGTGATCGCCGATCATTTGCGGTCCACGTCCTTTCTCATTGCCGACGGTGTGATGCCCTCGAACGAAGGGCGCGGCTATGTGCTGCGTCGGATCATGCGTCGCGCGATGCGGCATGCGCATATTCTGGGTGCCAAGGATCCGGTCATGCACCGGTTGGTGCCCGCGCTGGTGGCGCAGATGGGGCAGGCCTTTCCAGAACTGGGCCGGGCGCAGGCACTGATCGAGGAAACGCTGCGGATCGAGGAGACGCGGTTCAAGCAGACGCTCGATCGCGGCTTGCGGTTGCTCGACGACGAATTGGCGCACCTGCCCGAAGGGGTGGCGTTGCCGGGTGGGGCGGCGTTCAAGCTCTACGACACGTTCGGATTTCCGCTCGATTTGACGCAGGATGCGCTGCGCGAGAAGGGGCGCACAGTCGATACCGACGGGTTTGATTCCGCCATGGCTGAGCAAAAGGCCAAGGCGCGCGCCGCGTGGTCTGGGTCGGGTGAGGCGGCGGATCAGGCGATCTGGTTCGACATCGCAGAGGACAAGGGCACCACCGATTTTCTGGGCTATGACACTGAGATCGCCGAGGGCCAGATTGCCGCCGTCGTTTCCGACGGCGCGATGATCGGGGCGGCGGGCAAGGGAGAGACCTGCCAGATCGTCCTCAACCAGACCCCGTTCTATGCGGAATCTGGCGGTCAAGTGGGCGATTCCGGCTCGCTTGAGACCGAGTCCGGCCGCGCGCGCATCACCGACACGAGGAAGGTCGCCGGGGTCTTCATCCATTTCGCCGAGGTCGAGACTGGCGAGATCAAGAACGGGCAGGCGGCCAAACTGGCCGTTGATCACGCCCGCCGCAGCGCCATTCGCGCCAATCATTCGGCCACGCACCTGTTGCACGAGGCGCTTCGCCGGGCGCTTGGTGATCACGTGGCGCAGCGCGGCTCGCTCAATGCCTCGGACCGGCTGCGCTTCGACTTCAGCCATGCCAAGGCGCTCAGCCCCGAGGAAATGAACCGGGTCGAAGCCGAGGTGAACGCCTATATCCGGCAGAACGCGCCCGTCGAGACGCGGATCATGGCCCCGGACGATGCGCGAGATCTGGGCGCGCAGGCGCTCTTTGGCGAGAAATACGGCGATGAGGTGCGGGTCGTGTCCATGGGCATGCTCGACGGGTCCGGCAAGGGCAGTGACGGTCGCACCTATTCGATCGAGCTGTGCGGTGGGACCCATGTGCGCCAGACCGGTGACATCGGCACCTTCGTGGCGCTTGGTGACAGCGCGTCGAGCGCAGGCGTGCGCCGGATCGAGGCGCTGACCGGGGCGGCGGCGTTCGACTATCTCAGCGGTCAGAACGCACGGCTGGCACGGGTCGCGGGGGATCTCAAAACCCGGCCCGAGGATGTGCCCGAGCGGGTGAAATCGCTGATGGAGGAGCGTCGCGTCTTGGCCAACGAGGTGGCGCAGCTGCGTCGTGATCTGGCGATGGCAGGCGGGGCAGGGCAGGGTGAAGCCGTTGCCGCGCGCGACGTGGGTGGAGTTGCGTTCCATGCGCAGGTGCTTTCGGGGGTGCAGGGCCGCGATCTGCCGCCGTTGATTGACGAACACAAGGCGCGGATGGGTAGCGGTGCGATCTTGCTTATTGCAGATACCGGCGGCAAAGTGGCGGTTGCGGCGGGTGTCACCGATAACCTGACGGCGCAGCTTTCGGCGGTCGATCTGGTTCGGGCGGCGGTGGCGGAACTGGGCGGCAAGGGCGGCGGTGGCCGGCCCGACATGGCCCAGGGCGGCGGCAGCGATATCGGCGGGGCAGATGCTGCGATCAAAGCGGCAGAGGGGGTTCTTACCTCCTGAGGAGGATGAATGCGCGCCTATATTATCGGACGGATCACGGTCAACGACCCGCAGGACTACCAAGCCTATGCCGATCAGACCGTGGCCCTCGCCGAGAAGTTTGGCGGGCGGTTTCTGGTCAAGGGCGGTGAGCAGACCGCCCTTGAGGGCAACTGCCCCGAGCGCCATGTGATCATCGAATTCCCTAACCGACAGGCAGCGCTCGACTGGTACCGCTCGGAGGAGTATCGCCGCATCCTGCCGCTGGCACTGTCGTCGAGCAGCCGGGACATCGTCATCGTCGATGGCATCTGAACAGACAGGAGATCACCTTATGCCCGCCCTATGGATCGCCCATGTGACCGTCACCGATGACGCTGCCTATGGCCGCTACGCGGCTCTTGCGGGACCTGCCATCGCAAAGCATGGTGGCGCCTTCATTGCGCGAGGCGGACGGTATGTGCAGATGGAGGGCAAGGAGCGGGCGCGCAACGTGGTTGCGCGTTTTCCCAGCCTCGAGGCTGCGGAGACCTGCTATCACAGTCCCGAGTACCAGGAGGCGCTCGACCATGCGCGCGGTGCGTCGGAACGGGAATTGGTGATCGTGGAAATCACCGACTAGGCTGGTCGCTGCAAACCGTGGCCCTAACTCCTCTTGCGAAAGGAGTTTGGGATGCGGTTGTTACTTTTTATCTGGCTTGCTGCGAGTGCTACCTGCGTCACGGCGCAGGGGCTTGACGCGCTGAAACAGCCGGGGGTCGTTGCGCTGATGCGGCACGCGCTTGCGCCCGGAACGGGAGATCCGGCAGGGTTCGCGGTCGACGATTGCAACACCCAGCGCAATCTGGATGCACGGGGACGCGATCAGGCGCGAAGCACTGGCGATGCGCTGCGCGACGCGGGTGTCACCTTTGATCAAGTCTGGACCAGCCAATGGTGCCGGGCACGCGACACAGCTGTATTGATGGAGATGGGAGATGTGGAGGAAAAGCCACCGCTCAATTCCTTCTTCGCCGGGCGTGGCGACCGCGCGGCGCAGACAGCAGCAGCTCTCGATCTGATCGCGGAGTTGCCCGAGGGTGATCGGCTCTTGATCGTGACGCATCAGGTGAACATCACCGCCTTGACCGGGCGTGGCGTGGGCTCAGGTGAGATTATTGTGACCCGGCGCAAGGGTGACGGGCTTGAGATGGTCGATCGGTTTCTCGTCGCCCCATGAGCGCCTAGCGTTTACCGTAATAGAGCCCGACGACATGCTCTGCCTCGGCGAAGAACAGCCAGCGGGAAGCAGTTATGCCTGCGACATGGGCAAGAACCGCGACGAGCGCCAGCATATGCGAGAACGGCACCAGCAGGAGCGCGACGGGTAGCACATAGCCTAGCCCGAAGGCGATGCCTCGCAGTTTCATCGCGTGTTTGCGCCCGACCTGATGCACCATCTCGCGCATGAGGTAATTGGTGCCGGTATGGGGCGGCTCGAAGGCGCGCACGGTGCCAATGCTGCCAAGCCCCGTCGCCGTCGCCGTGTCGGTGCCCGAGGCGGCGAAGGCCCCGTCGCCGCGCACCCACCATAGAATTTGCAGCACGCCGGCAATGGGAAAGAGGATCAGCGCGGCGCTGATTTCCCCGGCCAGAAGGGCCCCACCCCCAAGCGATATCGCGATGAGCAGCGCCGGAGTCAGGGGTGTATTCCAGCGCGGCACGGTTTTCATCTGCGTGTAAATCATCGAGGTGGTGAAAACCGTGGCGAGCGACAGCAGGGCTCCGACCCAGCCAAGCAACGCCAGCCGCGTGTCGAAAAACACCAGCCCCGCGCCATAGGCGGCCATGACCAGCAGGGACGCGACCGCACAGACGCCTTCGCGCGACAGCCAGCTAGAGCGCCATTGGCTGAACGCCTTCCACGCGCGTTCGGGGTGGCCGAGGTGAAAGGTCGAGGCCATCAGCCCGCCCACGGCGAGCGCATAGGCAATGGCGAAGAAGGCGAAGGCGACCCAGCCGGTGACCGCAGGCAGGCCAAGGCCCAGCCAGATCAGCAGGCCGAAGCCAAGCCCCGAGAGGGTGGTGAAGACGATGACGGACGGGGCGGGATGCATCAGATTTTCTCCAATGTGCGGTCGAGCCAGCCGAGAAAGCCCTTGGGCTCGTCCATCACCGGCTCCAGAAACGGGGCGAGGATGTCGATATCGCCTACCGGTTTGGGCTGGTCGAGCGAATCCTTGGGGCGGGGCGGCAGGTATTGGTTGACGGGCTTGGTGCCCTGTTCGGGCATGAGATCCATACCGCCGCGCTCTGCCACAAGCTGGCTCACGTCGCTGTCGGGATCACCCAGATCACCGAAATGACGCGCGTTCGACGGGCAGGTGCGCACGCAGGCCGGCACGCGGTCCTCCTCGGGGAGGTTGTCGTTGTAGATGCGGTCGACGCAGAGGGTGCATTTTTTCATCACCCCCTCGGCCTGATCCATCTCGCGCGCGCCATAGGGGCAGGCCCAGGCACACAGCCCGCAGCCGATGCAGTCGCTCTCGTTGACCAGAACGATGCCGTCCTCAACCCGCTTGTAGCTGGCCCCCGTCGGGCAGACGGCGACGCAGGGCGCATCCTCGCAATGCAGGCAGGATTTGGGGAAATGCACCAGTTGTGCCGCGGGGTGAGGCATGGCCGAGGTCGCCAGCGGCTGCACCTCGTAGCTGTGCACGCGGTTGAGGAAGGTACCCGAGGGATCGGCGCCGTAGGGGTCCTGATCGGAGAGCGGCGCGCCATAATTCTCGGTGTTCCAGCCCTTGCAGGACACCACGCAGGCATGGCAGCCGACGCAGGTGTCGAGGTCGATGACGAGACCGAGTTTGCGGGTCGTGGTTTCGGGAAGCGTGGTCATGCGGGGCGCTCCTCAAGTATGTGGGGGCGGGTGCTCACTGGCTCTTCGCGGGTCTTGTCCCATGTGGCAATGAACCAGATGAACGAGCCGACGCCGAAGGCAATAAATGCGAGAATGGCGAGCAATGTCAGGGTCTTGCCGCTCATTCGCCAACCTTCCATTCGAGTTGGTCGGGGCCTTTCCCGACCGGCGATTTGATCGGCGCGAAGGCGGGTTGCGCCTCTGCCAGGGCGGTGGATTTCTCGATATTCACCCGCAGATCGAACCATGCCGCCTGCCCGGTGATCGGATCGGAGTTGGACCAGCGCAGCCCATCACCCTTTGGTGGCAAGAGCTCGTGGATCAGGTGGTTGAGCAGGAAGCCGCGCGTCGCCTCGGGCGCATCCTCGGACAGCGCCCAAGCGCCCTTGCGCTTGCCGATGGCGTTCCATGTCCAGACGGTGTTTTCATTCAGCGCCGCCATGTGGGCGACCGGCACCGTGATCTCGCCATGCGCCGAGGTGATGCGCGCCCAATCGCCGTCGGCAAAGCCGTGTTCGTCCCAGAGTTTGGTCGGCAGATAGAGCGGGTTCTGCCCGTGGATCTGCCGCAGCCAGGCGTTTTGCGTGCCCCAGGAGTGATACATTGCCATCGGGCGCTGTGTCAGCGCATGCACCGGGAATTCCTCGGTATCGACGCTGCTATCCTCGAAGGGCGGATACCAGATCGGCAGCGGGTCCATCATTGATTTGATCCGCGCGCGCAGGTGATCGGGCGGTTGACGATCGCCATGCCCCTCGGCTGCCAACTGGAACTTGCGCATCGGCTCGGCGTAGAGATCGAAGATATAGGGCTGCGGTTTGTCGAATATGCCCATGCCGACGGCCCAATCCTGATAGGCCATGTTCCACGGCTTGTAGTAATTCGCGCCCTCGGGGATGTGGCTGACGAAAAAGCCGCCGTTTTCAATATAGCGGTCGATCTGCGCCGGGTTGGGCGCGCCACGGCCCACGTCCTCGCCATTGCCGCGAAAACCGGCGAGCGGGCCGATCCCCGGCTTGCGCTCATGATTGACCATGTAATCGGCGTAGTCTTGATAGCGCGGCGTGCCGTCCTCGGCGGTAAAGCCTGGCAATTTCAGCTTGTTGGCCAGTTGCACCAGCACCGTCTGAAAGCCGCGCACATCACGGTCGGGCTCGATTACCGGCCAGCGGATCGCGTCCGCCGCTGCGTCTGCCTCGCAGATAGGGCGGTCGAGCAGCGAGATGCAGTCGTGCCGTTCCAGATAGGTGGTGTCGGGCAGGATCAGGTCGGCATAAGCGACCATTTCCGAACTGTAGGCATCCGAGTAGATGATGCGCGGGATGACATAGTGTCCATTCTCATCGGTGTCCGTCAGCATCTCCATCACGCCGCGCGTGTTCATCGAGGAGTTCCACGACATGTTGGCCATGTACATGAAGAGCGTGTCGATCTTGTAGGGGTCGCCCGCATGGGCGTTGGAGATGACCATGTGCATCAGCCCATGCGCCGACATCGGGTTTTCCCAGGTGAACGCCTTGTCGATACGGGCGGGACTGCCGTCGTCCTTGAGCGCGAGGTCCTCAGGGCCACGCACGAAGCCCAGATGCGGCCCGTCGAGCGGCTGACCGGGCGCGTATTTGCAATGCGGCGTGGGATGGGCGCTGACGGGTTTGGGGTAGGGCGGCTTGAAGCGGAACCCGCCGGGCACCTCGACCGTGCCGAGGATGATTTGGAGCACATGCAGCGCGCGGGCGGTCTGGAAGCCATTGGAATGGGCCGATATTCCACGCATGGCGTGAAAACTGACCGGGCGGCCGGTCATGGTCTTGTGGGTCTCGCCGCGAAAGTCTGTCCATTCGTGATCGAGGGTGAAGGCCTCGTCAAAGGCCACGCGCGCGATCTCGGCGGCGATGCGGCGGATCTTGTCTGGCGTGATGCCGCAACGCTCGGCCACCGCCTCGGGGGCGTATTGCGGGTCGAGGTAACGCTCGGCCATCAGGTGCATAACGGGGCGATGTGTGATCCCGTCCACCTCGTGCGTGGCGCTCAGATCGGGGCGCACGCCCGGGGCGTCGAACGCGGTGAGCTTGCCGGTGGTGCGGTCGATAACTGTCGGTTTTCCGTCGGTATCGCGTAGGAAAAGCCCGTGCTCGGGCGAGTTGGGATCGGCGTTCACCAGAACCGGCGCGTTGGTGTAGCGAGCGAGGTAATCGAGGTCGATCTTGCCCGCGCGCATCAGCTCATGGATCAGCGACAGGATGAAGAGGCCATCGGTGCCCGGCGTGATGCCGACCCAATCGTCGGCCACGGCGTTGTAGCCGGAACGGATCGGGTTCACCCCTATCACCCGCGCGCCACGCGCCTTGATCTTGCCGATTCCCATCTTGATCGGGTTGCTGTCATGGTCTTCGGCCACACCGAACAGCATGAAGAGCTTGGTATGGTCCCAATCCGGCTGTCCGAATTCCCAGAACGCGCCGCCCATCGTATAGATGCCGCCAGCTGCCATGTTGACCGAGCAGAACCCGCCATGCGCCGCGAAATTCGGCGTGCCGAAATTCTGCGCCCAGTAGCCGGTGAAGCTCTGGCTTTGATCGCGCCCGGTGAAGAACGCAAGCTTGGAGGGGTCGGTCTTGCGGATCGGCTCCAGCCAGTCGCAGGCGATTTGCAGCGCTTCGTCCCAGGAAATTTCCTCGAACTCCCCCGAGCCACGGGGGCCCACGCGCTTCAATGGCGCGCGCAGGCGCGAGGGGGCGTTGACCTGCATGATCCCCGCCGAGCCCTTGGCGCAGAGCACTCCCTTGTTCACCGGATGGTCGCGGTTGCCCTCGATATAGGCCACCTTGCCGCCCTTCATATGCACGTTGATCCCGCAGCGGCAGGCGCACATGTAACAGGTCGTCTTGCGCACCTCGTCCGAGACATGGGGAGAGGTGTCGATGCGTGGCTGATGATGCGTCATGTCAGGCCTTTGTCCTTGGTCGGCGTCACGTTAGGGCAGACGAAGTCTGGCCGCGACCGTTTTCTGAGATCTTTGCATTTCCTGAACATCCGTCTTGGAAATCCCGAAGACAGCGGTTCAATGTTCCTGTTTTCATGGTGGTGGTACATTCAAGAGATGCAGCGCATCGGCGGCGATCATGCGTTCCTCCTGCGCGGGTACGATCCAGCCGGTGATGGTCGACCCCTTGCTGTGAAGGCGTGTTTCACTGCGGGTGTTCGCCTCCTCGTCAAGCTGCGCGCCGAGCCATGCGAGGCCCCGAAAAATGCGCGCCCGGATGGGGCCCGCGTTTTCGCCGATGCCACCGGTGAAGGCCACGGCATCGACCCCCTGCATTGCCGCGATCAGCGATCCGGCATGGCGGATGGCCCAGTAGCAGAAGTGATCTATGGCAAAGCGCGTCTCGGGTGTGTCCGCCTCCATCAGTGCGCGCATGTCCGACAGCCCGCCCGAGAGGCCACGTAGCCCGCTTTCTTTGTTCAAGAGATGATGCGTCGCCGCGATCCCGTCTTCCTCGGCGAGGCGCAGCAGGGCATTGCCGTCAATCTCGCCGGTGCGGGTGCCCATGGTCAGCCCGCCAAGCGGCGAATAGCCCATGGTGGTGGCCACCGATTGCCCGTCACGGATGGCGCAGACAGAGGCCCCGTTGCCGAGGTGAAAGGCGAGCAGGCGCGTGGGCAGCACCGCGCCGATCAGGTCCGGCATGTGGCGCACCAGCGAGGCGTAGGAGGTGCCGTGGAACCCGTAACGCCGGATGCCGCGTGCCTCGATCCCAGTGGGCACGGCATAGCGCGCAGCCACCTCGGGGTTTGCCGCATGAAAGGCGGTGTCGAATGTAGCGGTTTGGGCCAAGCCGGAGGCAAGGCGCGCCAGCGTCTTGATGGCGGCAAGATTATGCGGGTTGTGCAGCGGCGCGAGCGCCGAACAGCGGTCAATCGCCGCGATCACCTCGGGCGTGACGAGTGCCGGTTCGGTCAGTTCCGTACCGCCATGCACCACGCGATGCGCAGCGGCGCGAAAGCGGGTGAAGTGCAGGCCGTTCGCCTCCAGTCCCGCAAGCACCGCTTGCAGCGCGCTTTCGTGATCCGGGAAACTCTGTGCTGTCTTGACGCTGTCCAGTTTCAGGTGGCCCGCACCACCGATACCATCGGCGATCCCGGTCAGCGTCTCGGTCAGATCGCTGTCGAATACCGCGAGTTTGATCGAGGAGGATCCGGCGTTCAGGACCAGTATGAGATCGCTATCCGCCGGATCGCTCATTGCCTCAGACCTGCTGCTCGCGCATGTCAGTGGCGTCGATTCCGGAGACGGCGACGGGTTTCTTCATCGCGTCGCGGCGGAACGGGTCGCCGAGTTCCTGGTTAAGCAGCACTTCAATCAGCGTGGTGGTGTTGTTCTCCATCTGATCCTTGATCGCCTGATTGAGCGCGTCGGTGAGCGCATCCATCGTCTTGACCTGCACGCCCTTGAGGCCGCAGGCCTGCGCGATGCCGGCATAGGAGACCTTCTGGTCAAGCTCGGTGCCGACGAAGTTGTCGTCGAACCACAGCGTCGAGTTCCGCTTTTCAGCGCCCCATTGGTAGTTGCGGAAGACGATCTGCGTGACCGGCGGCCATTCTTCGCGGCCAATCGCGGTCAACTCGTTGACGGCGATGCCAAAGGCACCATCGCCAGCAAAGCCCACGACCGGCACGTCAGGCTGGCCGATCTTGGCGCCGACGATGGACGGCAGGCCATAGCCGCAGGGACCGAAAAGCCCCGGCGCGAGGTATTTGCGCCCTTCCTCGAAGGACGGGTATGCGTTGCCGATGGCGCAGTTGTTGCCGATATCCGACGAAATGATCGCCTCTTTCGGCAGTGCGGCCTGAATGGCGCGCCACGCCATGCGCGGGCTCATCCAGTCGGGCTTGTCGGCGCGGGCGCGCTCGTTCCAGTTGGTGCCAGGGTCATCCTCTTCGTGATCCATAGAGGAGAGCTGCTGCGCCCAAGTGGATTTCGTCTGTGCGATCAGGGCCTTGCGCTCATCTCGGCCCGCGTCGCCCGCGCTGTCGGCGAGGGTGCCGAGGATCGAGGTCGCGACTTTTTTGGCGTCGCCCACGATGCCCACGGTGACCTTCTTGGTCAGGCCGATGCGGTCGGGGTTGATGTCGACCTGAATGATCTTGGCGTCCTTGGGCCAATAGTCGATGCCATAGCCCGGAAGGGTGGAGAACGGATTGAGCCGGGTGCCGAGGCAGAGCACGACATCGGCCTTTGCGATCAACTCCATCCCCGCCTTGGAGCCGTTATAGCCCAAAGGTCCGGCAAACAGCGGATGCGAGCCCGGGAAGGCGTCATTGTGCTGATAGCCCACGCAGACCGGCGCATCGAGACGCTCGGCCAGTTGCCGCGAGGCGTCGATGCCACCGGCCAGAACCACGCCCGCGCCGTTGAGAATGACCGGAAATTTAGCCTCGCTCAGCAGCTTGGCGGCCTCGGCTATCGCCGTCTCACCGCCCGACGGGCGCTCGAATTCGACAATGGCGGGCAGGTCCACGTCAATGACCTGTGTCCAGAAATCGCGGGGGATGTTGATCTGCGCCGGGGCCGAGGCGCGCTTGGCCTGAAGGATCACGCGGTTGAGTGTTTCGGCGATGCGGGTGGGGTCGCGCACCTCTTCCTGATAGGCGACCATGTCCTCGAACAGTTTCATCTGCTCTACCTCCTGAAAGCCGCCCTGACCGATCGTCTTGTTGGCGGCCTGCGGGGTCACGAGCAGAAGCGGCGTGTGATTCCAGTAGGCGGTTTTTACGGCGGTGACGAAATTGGTGATGCCGGGGCCGTTCTGCGCGATCATCATCGACATCTTGCCGGTCACGCGGGTGTAGCCGTCGGCCATCATGCCCGCAGAACCCTCATGCGCGCAGTCCCAAAAGGTGATTCCCGCCTTGGGAAAAATATCCGAGATCGGCATCATGGCTGAGCCGATGATCCCGAAAGCATGTTGGATTCCATGCATTTGCAGGGTTTTTACAAAGGCTTCTTCGGTGGTCATCTTCATGGGCGTGATCCTTCGGGTCGGGCGCAATCCGGCGCCGGGAATGACTGATTGCTGTGAGCCTAGCCTTGGGGGCAGGGTGTTTCTAGGGCCAGACACATCTCTCAGATAAGTCCAAAAGTGCAAATTAATGAGAACAAAGGTATCAGTAATTGAATTAAGTCAGACAGGAAGTTTACTCACTACACATGAAGTGTTAGCCGGAATACTCAGACATTAAAGAGTAAATTTATAAAACGCCTCCTTCGCACTCTATTCCGGGCAATCCGCCAATTCGCGTGCCAGGAGCGTAATGCCGGGAGCGATGCGCTCGGATGGGATTGAGGAATAGGCGAGGCGGTAGAAATTACGCGGGCGGCGCTTGCCATGAAAGAAGGGCGCGCCCGGCTCCACGAGCACGCCGCGCTTGCGCAGGCGCGCGTCGAGCTGGCCCATGTCGATATGAGCGGGGCCCTCCATCCATATGGACGAGCCGCCAAATACCCCGCGCCCGGCGACGTCGAGCCCGTGCGCTGCGAGTGCCTCCTCCATGACCTTGCGGCGGCGGGAAAAAACCTGCCCCATGCGCCGCACCAGGCTGTCGTAATGGCCGAGCGACAGGAAATAGGCCGCCGTGCGCTGAATATGGCCCGGCGGGTGCCGCAACACGGAGGCGCGCAGCGCGCGGCATTCGCGAATAAAGGCTTTTGAGCCAACGAGATATCCAAGGCGCAGGCCCGGAAAGATCGACTTGGAGAAGCTGCCGACATATATCACGCGCCCCTCGGTATCGAGGGATTTGAGGGCGGGTAAAGGCGCGCGGAGAAAGGAAACTTCGAACTCGTAATCATCCTCGACGATCAGCGCGCCCATATCCGCCGCCTTGGCCAAGAGCGCCTCGCGGCGGGCGCGGGGCATCGTGGCGTTGGTGGGGGCCTGATGGCTGGGGGTGGTAAAGATCACGTCGGCCTGATCCGGCAGCGCCTTGGGGGGCAGACCATCGCGGTCGACGTCCACGGGGGTCAGATGACAGCGCGATTGCGTGAGAATATCGCGGAGCGCGTGGTAGCAGGGGTTCTCGATCACCGCTGTGCGGCGCTGTGTCAGCAGCACCTGCGCGGTTAGCCAGAGCGCGTTTTGTGCCCCCATTGTCACAAGGATTTCAGAGGGTTGTGCCAAGATTCCGCGACGCGGCAAGGTGTGGCGGGCGATGAATTCAATCAGTTCGGGATCGTCCTGATCGTAGTAATCGGCCGTCAGCGCCTGAAAATCCTTTTGTCCGAGCGCGCGCAGCGCGCAGTGCCGCCAGTTGGTGTGATCGAAGAGCGCCGGATCGGTCTGGCCATAGATGAACGGGTAGGGATAGCGCGCCCAGTCCTGCGGCTTTTCGGGGGTGTCGCCGCCGGTGAAACGCCGCCCCAAAGCGCGCGACCAGTCGATTGTGTCGGCGCGAGGCGTCGGGGCCGTGAATGCAGGTGGTTCCGGCGCGTTTTCAGACACATAGTAGCCGGAACGGTCGCGTGCTTCGAGATAGTCATTGGCCTGCAACTCGGTCAGCGCGAGGGTCACGGTGATCCGGCTCACCCCTAGATGGGCGGCGAGTTTGCGCGAGGAGGGCAGCTTTTCGCCTTTGCGGAACCGGCCTGAGAGAATGCCCTGCGCGATCATCTGCTGGATCTGCGCCTGCAAGGTGCCCTCTGCCTCGGGGGCGAGAAAGAATGTCTCAACCGGAATCGCCATGGGGCAAGAGTAGGCTGGACTTATGACTTGCGCAATCTGGTCCGAATGCGAAGGTACTGTTTTCTGACCATAGCGCTCTGGTCGCGCGATCCGTCTCAGGCGATCGGAAAGGCCCGGTCGAACAATTTCTGCCCCTCTTTGGAGTACTCGATGACCCGGCTCTTGGGCACGCGCCGGATCCAGCCCAGGGTTTCAAAATGCGCAAGCAAACCCCGACCCAGACGCCCAGCCAGATGAGACCGGCGGTCCGACCAATCAAGGCAGTCACGGCACAGCCGCGTGCGAGGTGAGGGCAGGGATTGCAGATCAAGGCCGAGTTGGGCAACAAACTCCTGCCCCGAGGTGGTAAGGTGCAGCATGTCCCCATCGTGGCGCAGGAAGTCGCGGACCATCAGGCTGTCATACATCCGGGTGCCCATGGCCCCGGCCAGATGGTTGTAACAAACCCGGGCATGGCGCATCGCCCCGTCGCGTGGTCCGGGGCGCGTGCGCAGCCGACCGGTGCCTGCCGCGAGGCCCATAAGCGCCTCGAGCACATGCGCCACATCCTCGGAGCCGAGCGTGAAATACTTGTGCCGCCCCTGCTTGCGCACTCGGATAAGGCTGGCGTTTTCGAGCTTTGACAGATGCGATGACGCGGTTTGCAAGGTGACGCCCGCCTCGGATGCCAACTCGGACGCGGTGAGGGCCTTGCCGCTCATCAAGGCGGTCAGGATGTTGGCGCGCGCCGGGTCGCCGATCAGTGCAGCGATTATTGAGATGTCGGGCCCGTCTTTCATGGTTCGACACTAACCGAAGCATTGGTGCGTAGCAAGCGGATAGGATCAACGCAGCAAGCCAAGGAGGACCCAATGCTGACCTGTGTGATCCGTTACCATATCGACCCGACCAAAAAGGACCAATTCGCCCGATATGCAAGCAACTGGGGTATCGCGATTCCGCGCTGCGGCGCGGACCTGATCGGGTATTACCTCCCGCATGAAGGCAGCAGCACGCTGGCCTATGGCATCTACAACGTGTCGTCGCTCACCGATTACGAGGCCTATCGCGCGAGGCTGGCAGATGATCCTCTGGGCGCGAAAACTACGCCTTTGCGCAGAAGGAGAAGTTTTTGTTGCGCGAGGATCGGACTTTCCTGAAGCTGGTGCCCGCATCCAAGGGAGGCGCGGCATGAT
The DNA here is from genome assembly GCF_900109855.1 of Roseovarius tolerans. Classification (GTDB taxonomy): domain Bacteria; phylum Pseudomonadota; class Alphaproteobacteria; order Rhodobacterales; family Rhodobacteraceae; genus Roseovarius; species Roseovarius tolerans. The sequence continues at coordinate 90,676 of NZ_FOBO01000002.1, forward strand.
CGCGGTCATATTCGAGGTGTAACCGGCGGAGGGACAGAAAGAGCCCTATCTGGACATGGCGGCGAAGATGCGGTCGCTGGTCGAGGGGGTTGATGGTTTCATCAGCGTCGAGCGATTCCAGAGCCTGACCAACCCCGGAAAGCTCTTGTCGCTGAGTTTCTGGGAGGACGAGGCGGCGGTCGAGCGGTGGCGCAAACTGCACGCGCATCGGCAGGCGCAACGCGCTGGACGCGCGATGATGTTCGACGACTACCGTCTGCGCGTCGTCAGCGTGATACGGGATTACGGCAAGCACGACCGCGCCGAGGCACCCGGGGATAGCCTTGAGGCGCATGCTGGCTGACACATCTCTCGCCAAGCTGTGATTTGATTGCGCGGGATGATGTCGCTAGCCAGATGGGGTTTGGCATGAAGGGCGGGCGCGATGGCATTGCACGACAAGGCAACTCTGAGACCCCAGGACAGGCTGGATGGCCTGGCGCTGTTGGTGCTGCGGCTGGGGCTTGCGTGGTTCATGTTTCTGTGGGCGGCGCATAAGGTTATAACACCCGGGCAATACCAGAACCTCGCGCGGCATTTCGACGGGGTCGATGTGAGCCTCGCGCAGGTTTATGCCATCGGGGGCGTGCAGATCGTGCTCTGTGTACTGGTGGTGATCGGGGTGTTTCGGTATTTCAGCTATGGCAGTCTTCTGGTGATGCATTTCTTCACCGTGACGCGCCGCTGGGAGGGTTTTTTCGATCCCTTCGCCGTGAATGATCGGGGCTTTCCGGTTAATCGCAACCAGGTGATCGACCTGGCTGTGCTGGGAGCGCTCATCGCGCTGGTGCTGCTGATCCGGCGTGACCATTTCAGCATCGGGGGCTGGCTGGCCCGGCACGACCGCGCCCGCTGGTGGATGTGAGACGCGATCAGCTGCCCAGAATGATCTTGACGTAGTTCCGGGTTTCCTTGAACGGGGGCACGCCGCCGTATTTCTGGACCGCCCCCGGACCTGCATTATAGGCCGCCAGCGCCAGCCGCCACGAGCCGAAGGTGCGGTATTGCTCGGCGAGGTAGCGCGCGCCGCCTTCGAGGTTCTGGCGGGGATCATGTGGATTGACGCCCAGCACCCGTGCGGTCTGTGGCATCAGCTGCGCCAGCCCGATTGCCCCCTTGTGCGAGACAGCATCGGCGCGCCATCCCGATTCCTGCTGCACCAGCCTCAGGAACAGATCCTCGGGCACGCGATAGCGCCGCGCCGCCTGTCTCGCGATGTCGAGAAAGGGCCCGCGATACACCCCGCGAAACGTCGGCGCACTCTCTCCCCACATGGTCGGGGCCTGAAACCGCTGCGGTTGGAGCCGGACCGAATTGTTGTATTGCTGGCGGGCACGATTATCGAGAACCCGTGTCTGCGAGTCGAACTGCGACAACCGTCCTTTTGTCGACAAGACATCGGCCTGCGCGCCAAGTGATGTCGCCAGTGCCGCAATCAGCGTCGCACTTGTCAGTCTCAACATCTATGCTTTTCCAATCACCCGATTGTCGTGCAATATACGGAAAATCCCGGAAGATTCGAGGCATTTTTTGCCGCGATGCAGACCTGCCGTGCGATATCCAGCGCATTAGAGACGTATTTTAACCTTTCCTTCATGTCGTTGGGGTGGTGTAACCGTCGGAATGCAAGGACCACTCGATTCAAGGAGGGCGCGATGGCCGGCTCTGTCAACAAGGTAATTATCATCGGCAATCTGGGCCGCGACCCGGAGGTGCGGACATTCCAGAACGGTGGGAAAGTCTGCAACCTGCGTATCGCCACCTCCGAGAACTGGAAGGATCGCAACACCGGCGAGCGGCGCGAACGCACCGAATGGCACACGGTCGCGATTTTCAACGAGGCGCTTGTGCGATTGGCCGAGCAATATCTGAAGAAGGGCTCCAAGGTTTATATCGAGGGCAAGCTGGAGACCCGCAAGTGGCAGGACCAAAGCGGTCAGGATCGCTATTCGACCGAGGTGGTGTTGCGGCCGTATGCCGGTGAAATGACCTTTCTCGACGGGCGCAGCGATGGCGGCGGCGGCGGTGGCGGCAGCTATGGCGGCAGCCAGGATCCGGGCTATGGCGGCGGCGATTATGGCGGCGGTAGCGATGCCGGCGGTGGCGGTGACAGCCGCCCGTCGCGCGACATGGATGACGAAATTCCGTTCTGACCGGAAGACGGGGCTCAGTCTGCTGTCACTGCGTCACCACAGGTTGACGCGCGCCGTCACGCTTGCGCGCGCTTTGCCTCTGGTCTTTCCGCGCTGCGGCATGTAGGGCGCGGACCATCACGGAACAGGACACCCCCCAATGGATCTGCGCAACATCGCCATCATCGCCCACGTTGACCACGGCAAGACCACACTCGTGGATGAATTGCTGAAGCAGTCTGGTGCCTTCCGCGCCAACCAGGCGGTGGATGAACGCGCCATGGATAGCAACGATCTGGAGCGCGAGCGCGGGATCACGATCTTTGCCAAGCCGACCAGCCTGATGTGGAAAAAGACCCGCATCAATATCGTCGACACCCCCGGTCACGCCGATTTCGGAGGCGAGGTGGAGCGCATCCTGAGCATGGTCGATGGTGTCGTCCTGCTGGTCGACGCCGCCGAGGGCCCGATGCCGCAGACCAAGTTCGTCACCTCCAAGGCGCTGCGCCTTGGGCTGCGGCCCATCGTGGTGCTCAACAAGGTGGACAAGCCCGATGCCGAGCCTGATCGCGCGCTGAACGAATGTTTCGATCTTTTCGCCAATCTCGATGCGAATGACGATCAGCTGGATTTTCCGCATATGTATGCGTCCGGCCGCTCGGGCTGGGCCGATCACGAATTGGACGGGCCGCGCAAGGATCTCTCGGCGCTCTTTGAGTTGATCGTCAACCACGTCCCGGCCCCCAAGCAGATCGCGTATGTGGACGAAGATTTCCGCATGCTCGCCACCACGCTCGGGGCTGATCCGTTTGTCGGTCGCCTGCTGACGGGGCGGGTGGAATCCGGTCGCCTCAAGGTGGGTCAGACGGTGCAGGCGCTCAGCCGCATCGGCCAGAAGATCGAACAGTTCCGCGTCACACGTATCCAGGCGTTTCGTGGTCTGGCCTCTCAGGACATCGAAGAGGCGACGGCGGGCGACATCGTCAGCCTTGCGGGCATGTCCAAGGCCACCGTGGCCGATACGATCTGTGCGCTGGCCGTGGAAGAGCCGATCGAGGCTCAGCCCATCGACCCGCCCACCATCACCGTCACTTTCGGGATCAATGACAGCCCACTGGCGGGCCGCGACGGTAAGAAGGTGCAGAGCCGGGTTATTCGCGAACGCCTTATGAAGGAGGCGGAGTCGAACGTCGCCATCAAGATATCCGATACCCCCGGCGGCGAGGCGTTCGAGGTCGCGGGACGCGGCGAATTGCAGATGGGCGTGCTGATCGAGAACATGCGCCGCGAGGGATTCGAGCTGAGCATTTCGCGCCCGCAGGTGCTGATGCGCGAAGGCGAGAACGGCGAGCGGCTGGAGCCCATCGAAGAGGTCACGATTGACGTCGATGACGAATACTCCGGCGCGGTGATCGAAAAGATCACCGGCCCGCGCAAGGGCGAGTTGGCCGAGATGAAACCGGCGGGGGCAGGCAAGACGCGGATCATCGCGCATGTGCCGTCGCGCGGCCTTATCGGCTATCACGGCGAGTTTCTGACCGATACGCGCGGCACCGGCGTGCTTAATCGCGTCTTCCACGGCTGGGCCCCGCATAAGGGACCAATCCCGGGCCGCCGCGCGGGTGTGCTGATTTCGATGGAAAACGGTGACGCCGTGGCTTTTGCGCTATGGAATCTCGAAGATCGCGGGCGCATGTTCATCGGTGCGCAGGCCAAGGTTTATACCGGCATGGTCATCGGCGAGCACAGCCGCGAGAACGATCTCGAGGTGAACCCGCTCAAGGGCAAAAAACTGACCAACGTGCGGGCCTCGGGCACTGATGAGGCCGTGCGCCTGACCACGCCGATCACGCTCAGCCTCGAAGAGGCGATTGCCTATATCGACGATGATGAGTTGGTAGAAGTGACACCAAACGCGATCCGGCTGCGCAAGCGCTATCTCGATCCGCATGAGCGCAAGCGCCTGTCCAAATCGAAGTGAGCTTTGGGGCGCGCGCGCAGGATTTCGTCCTCCGCGTGCGCTTCTCAGGCCCTGAAGCCGATCTTGTAGAGGTGAATTTCGTTGGCCGGGTGCTTCTCGGCATTCACCAATCGCCCATTGTGGTGATTGTAGAGCGCGCGCCAATAGGGCTGGATGATGACGCCTTCGTCGCGCAGGATAGTTTCCAACTGGGCCATGACGCCGCGCCGTGTCTCGGGGTCGGAGAGACGATTGGCCTCGTCCAGAAGGGCGTCGAACGCGTCATTTGAAAAACCGGTCTCGTTCCAGACAGCCCCGGTGCGGTAGGCGAGAGACAGCACCTGCACGTCGAGCGGGCGATGGTTCCATTGCGTGCCGGAAAACGGGTAGTCGCGCCAGTTCGCCCAAAAGGTCGCGCCCGGCACGATCCGCCGATCCACTCGCAGCCCCGCGTCGCGCAGTTGGGCCGCCACGGCATCGCCGGTGTTGCGTTGCCATTCATCATCGACGGTGACCAGTTCATGCTTGAAACCGAGCAGGCCGGCCGTCTCGATTTCGGCCCGGGCCTGGGCCGGATCATAGGCCGCAGGTCCGATATCGGCATAGGCGGGGTGGATCGGGCTGACATGGTGGTTGGCGGCCAGGGTGCCGCGCCCGCTATAGCCAAGCTCCAGGCAGATCGCGTTATCGACGGCGAGCGCGAGCGCGCGGCGCACCGCTGCGTTGCGATAGGGGTTGCTGCCGACAAGTGCTGCGTTCTGTGATCCACGGATCACCAGCGTCGCTGCTGTTTCGGCGCGAGTCGCGGTCCAGCCGATGGCATCCATCGCGTCGATAAAGGCCCCTACCGACTCGTAGAGCAGATCAATTGCGCCGTCATCCGCGGCCGCGAGCCATGCCGACGGATTGGTGCCGAGGTCAATGAATTCGACCCGGTCGAGCCATGGTCCCCCGAACACATCGGTCCCCCACCAATCGTGATCGGGGTGGCGTTCGAGGACGCAGCTTTCGCCCACGGTCATGCTGACGGGGCGAAACGGGCCGGTGCCGATGCCATGGGTGAAGGGATCGCCGCCCTCATAGCTTTGATGGACAATGGCTGCCGGATAGTCAGACATGTTGGCAATCAGCGCGATATCGGGGCGCGACAGGCTGAGCGCGACGGTGAGATCGTCGACGACCGTGATCGCCCCGTCGCGGACCTGTCCGGTTTCCGGGTTGATCAGCGCGGCAAAGCGGCTGGCCATGGAATTGCCAAGGGCGCGCGTATCGCACCAGCGGGCGATGTTGCGGGCAACGTCTGTGGCGGTGAAGGGGTCATCGTTGTTCCAGCGCACGCCGGGGCGGAGATGCAGGAGGTATCCGGTGGCGTCGGCATTGATCTCCCATGCCTTGAGGAGCATGCCGGTAAAGGTGCCATCGCCTCGGTATTCCACCAGATACTCGAGAAAGCCACGGGTCTGGTTGGCCAGCTCACTCCAGTCGTAGCTGCGCGGATCCTTGAGCGGCTTGACGCTTTGCTGGATGCGCAGGGTGCCGCCCTGTGCGATGGCGGATTGTGCCTGTGCCGGCCGGGGAAGGCCACCCAAGGCATAAGCCGCCGTGACCCCGAGGCCGAGCGTTGTCACACGGCTGAGAAATTCGCGTCGCCCCATGCGCCCGGCCCGAAGCTCTGTCACCAGGGGGGCGGTCGCGGGATGAGGGGGCTTTTGCGTCATGGCGGGCTTTCACTGGTTGAGGGCCTTTTCTCATTAGATATTGCCGTGGGTCCGAGCGCAACCCGGCAGGAGTCTGGACCAAGATGTTTCGGGTGTGATCGGATGTCCGCCCGGCCAAGAGCGACCGTCCCGCCCGTACCCCGTCAGACCGCGCGGGCAATGGGCGGCCGGGCCGTTGCCTTGCCGCGCAGGGATGAGGGGCTCTGACCGGTATGATGCAATATGAAGCGCGAGAAATAAGCGGCGCTGCCGAAGCCGAGGCTGGCGGCGATCTGGCCTACCGGTATCTCGTTGGCCTCGAGCAGGTCGCGGGCGGCGTGCAGGCTGCGTTCGGTCAGCATGTCGGCGGCAGTGAGGCCCGACAATTGCTTGCATACGCGGGTGAGATGCGTGGGCGTCACACCGAGTGCACGCGCATAGACGGCCATCGACCGCCCGCTCTGGAAATCGCGCTCGATCAGGGCGGCATAGGCGCGCACCAGACGCTCGCCCGCCGTGGCGCGCGCGGTTTCGGGGTGGTCTATCATCGCGCGACGCAGCCAGACGCTGACAAGATTGGCCTCGGCATTGAGCGCCTCGTCCATGTAGGTGCGTGTGTTGCTTTGCTCGCGCTGCATCGCCTCGAATATGGCGGTCAGCTCGTTCTGGCTGGCCACGTCGCGAATGCGCAGGTGTTGCGGGATATCGGGCATCGGGGTGGTCCCGCCGGAAGGCACCTCGCACACCAGCCCAAAGCCGGATTTACCGAGATCGAGCGAGAACATGGTGCCTGCGGGAATGGCCAGTGCGTTGTGCACGCCGACGCCGCGTCGCACGCCCTCAACCACCGCGATGCCCTGACCGCGGGTGATCCAGACAAGGGCGTGATGCGGGCAGGAATGTTGCAGCGTGGCACGCCAATCGGCCCCCTGCACCCATTGCACCACGGTCATGACTCGCGCGTGTGGCATCTGGCGAATTTCCCGAAATAGTCGCGTTTGGACTAGTCATCGCATGAATTTGTGGCTGTGTCAGGGAGAAACTGCGGAAAATCTAAAGCGTATCGGCGGCGATCCGCCGCCAGTCGCGCATGCGGGCGCGGAACCAGGTGCGTTGCCTCTTGGCATATTGCCGGGTGGCGATGGTGGCCGCCTCGCGGGCGGCATCAAGGGTGATTTCGCCACGCATATGCGCCACGAGGTCCGGCGCCCCGATGGCTTTCATCGAGGGCAGGGTAGGGTCCCAGATGGCGAGGTTGGCGCGCACCTCGTCAAGCGCGCCTGCCGACAGCATCGCGTCGAATCGTCGGGCGATGCGGGCGTTGAGCCAGTCCTTTTCAGCCTCGACCAGAAGTGCTGTGCAGGCATCGAGCGGAAGGAGCGGCGGTGGTGTCGCGTCCTGCCATGCCGCAAGACCCTGTCCGGTGGCCTGTTGCACCTCCCATGCGCGCTGCACGCGCATCGGGTTCCGGGTGTCGATGCGGGCCCGGGTGACGGCGTCGATGTCGTCTAGAAGGACGTTGATACCCCGATCCGTGCGCAAACGGTCGGCCTCGGCGCGGAGCGCGGCGGGCGTTGCGGGTATGTCGGCCAGCCCTTCGGTAAGGGCGGTGAAGTAGAGCCCGGTGCCGCCGGTGATGATCAGGCGGTGGGGTCCGTCGATAAGGTTGCTGACCTCGCGCAGCCAATGGCCGGTGGAATAGTCCTGCCGCGCGCCGACATGACCGTAGAGCCGGTGTGGCACGGCGGCCTCGTCCGCCGCGTCGGGCCGGGCCGAAAGAATGCGCCAGTTCTCATAGACCTGCAACGCGTCGGCATTGACGATCACACCGCCTTGCGCGCGCGCGATCGCCATGGCCAGTGCCGATTTGCCACTGGCCGTCGGGCCTGCGATCAGCACGGTTCGGGCGGGGTCTATGTCGGTGATCACGTCCATGGCGTTTCGTTACCCAAGAAAGGCCCGCTTGACGAGGTGCATTTCTAGCGGTTTCCCGCGCCGCGCTGGTTTTCTGCGATTGCACCTGCCGCCCATTTGCGACATTTTGCGCGCAACCCGAAATTTGCGGAGATCCCCGATGACATCCCCCGACAGCCCGAAGCCGAGATTCAGCCGCGTCATGCTCAAGATCTCGGGGGAGGCGTTGATGGGCGACACATCCTACGGGCTGCATCCGCCGACCGTTGAGCGGATCGCACGCGAGGTCAAGGTGGTGCATGATCTGGGCGTCGAGATCTGCATGGTGATCGGCGGCGGCAACATCTTTCGCGGCTTGCAAGGCTCGGCGCAAGGGATGGAACGCACCACCGCCGATTACATGGGCATGCTGGCCACGGTGATGAACGCACTGGCGATGCAAAGCGCGCTGGAGAAGATCGGCGTCTTTTGCCGGGTGATCAGCGCCATTCGGATGGATGAGGTGGCGGAGCCCTACATTCGCCGCCGCGCCGTCCGGCATCTGGAGAAGAAACGCGTCTGCATCTTCGCGGCGGGTACGGGCAATCCTTATTTCACCACCGACACGGCGGCCACGCTGCGCGCCAATGAAATGGCCTGCGAGGCGATCTTCAAAGGCACCAAGGTGGACGGGGTCTATGACAAGGATCCGATCAAGCATGCCGATGCCAAGCGCTATGACAGCGTCACCTATGACGAGGTTTTGGCACAGCATCTCAACGTGATGGACGCCTCGGCGATTGCGCTCGCGCGGGACAACAACTTGCCGATCATCGTCTTCTCTCTCGACGAGCCGGGCGGGTTCAAGGGTATTCTCGGCGGTGAGGGCACCTATACAAGCGTGCACGGTTAAGGCTAAACAGAAAGCGAGACGCAGCCCGCAAGAAGGACAAAGACGACATGGCGGACGATATCGAAATCGACACAGGCGACCTAGAGCGGCGGATGGACGGGGCGATGAATTCGCTCAAGACCGAGTTCGCATCGTTGCGCACGGGCCGGGCCTCGGCCTCGATGCTGGAGCCGGTGCAGGTTGATGCTTACGGCCAGATGACACCGATCAATCAGGTGGGCACCGTCAACGTGCCCGAGCCGCGCATGGTCACGATCAATGTCTGGGACAAGGGCCTTGTCGGCAAGGTCGAGAAGGCCATTCGGGAGAGCGGGCTGGGGATCAATCCGCAGCTCAACGGCACGATCATCATGCTGCCCATCCCAGAGTTGAACGAGGAGCGCCGCAAGGAGTTGACCAAGGTCGCCTCGCAATATGCCGAGCATGCGCGGGTCGCCGTGCGCAACGTGCGCCGCGACGGCATGGACAAGATCAAAAAGGCCAAGGCCGACGGCATGTCCGAGGACGATCAGAAGTTCTGGGAGACCGAGGTGCAGGATCTGACCGACCGCTTCATCAAGCTTGTCGACGATGCGCTGGAACACAAGCAAGCCGAGATCATGCAGGTTTGATGATGAAGGGCGCTGTCACGGCCAAGACCAAGCCCGCAGGCGAGGGGCCGCGCCATGTTGCGATCATCATGGACGGCAATGGCCGGTGGGCGCAAAAGCGCGGGCGTCCACGCTTGTTCGGTCATCATGCCGGAGCGCGGCGGGTGCGCGAGATCGTGGAATCCTGCCCCGGGCTGGGGGTGGACTATCTGACGATCTTCGCGTTTTCGACCGAGAACTGGAAACGCACGCAGACCGAGGTGGCCGGTCTGATGAATCTCTTTCGCCGCTACATCATCAAGGAAATGCAGGGGTTCGTGCGCGAGAACGTGCGGGTGCGCTTTATCGGTGACCGCTATCGGCTGGAAAGCAGGCTGCGCGCACTGATGGAGGAGGCCGAGTCGATGACGGCGCATTGCACACGGCTGAACCTGACCATCGCGCTCAATTACGGGGGGCGGGACGAGGTGTCGCGTGCCACGCAGCGGCTGGCACGGGATGTGGCGGAGGGGCGGTTGCGCCCCGAGGACGTGGATGAGGAGACGCTGCCGCGCTACCTTGATACCTGCGTGTTGCCCGACCCCGATCTGGTTATCCGTACGAGCGGCGAGGCGCGGATCTCGAATTTCCTGCTGTGGCAGTCGGCCTATGCGGAATACGAGTTCATCGACACGCTCTGGCCGGATTTCACTGCTGACATCTTTGCCGGAGTTCTGGCGCAATATGGCACCCGCGACCGGCGGTTCGGGGCCGTCTCCGCATGAGTGTGACGGCCCGATGGTCCGATCTGGCCCCGAGGGTGATGTCGGGGCTGGTGATGATCGTGCTGGGCGCAGTCGCAATCTGGCTTGGCGGCGTAGTCTTTGGAGCGGTCGTGGCAGTCTTGTCTGGGCTGATGGTCTGGGAAGGCGCGCGCATGTTCGCGGCACCCGACGCGGGGCGCTCGGGCGTGCTGGCGGCGGCGGCTGTGGCACTGTCGCTCTGGCTGCCGGGGCTGGTGGTGTTGCCGCTGCTTCTGGCTGCAACGCTGGTCACTGTGAGTGCTGTCGACCGCGAGCGCGGACCGTTCTTTGCCCTGACCCTCTGGGCGCTGTTGGGGTGCTATGCCATGGGTCTGCTGCGCGCCGAGGCGGGGGTGATCTGGGTGCTGTGGATGGTCGGGATCGTGGTCGTGTCAGATGTCGCGGGCTATTTCGCGGGGCGCAGCCTGGGCGGGCCGAAATTCTGGCCACGCATCAGCCCCAAGAAGACATGGTCGGGCACCATTGCCGGCTGGATCGGGGCGGGGATCGTTGGTGCGGTTTTTGCCTGGCCTACGGGCGCGGGGCTGGCGCTGATCCCGGTGTCGATCCTCGTGGGCTTTGCCGGGCAAATGGGCGACATCGCCGAAAGCGCGATCAAGCGTCTGCGCGAGGTCAAGGACAGTTCCAACCTCATTCCCGGGCATGGCGGTGTGCTCGACCGGTTCGACGCGATGTTGGGGGCGGCGCTTGTTGTTGTGATCCTCTGGGCGCTTGGCCTGATGCCGGGGGTGGCATGAAACGGGTATCCATTCTAGGCGCCACCGGCTCTGTCGGGCAAAGCACGATCGATCTTATTTCGCGTGATCCGGATGGCTACAACGTGGTGGCGCTGACCGGGGGGGGCAATGTCGCGCGACTGGCGGCGGATGCCCGTGCGCTCGACGCCGATCTGGCGGTGGTGGCGCAGGAGAACCTGTTGCCGGATCTACGCGCGGCGCTTGAGGGCTCGGGCGTGGAGGCCGCTGCAGGGCGTGACGCGCTGATCGAGGCGGCGCGGCGGCCTGCCGATTGGGTGATGTCGGCCATCGTTGGTGCTGCGGGGCTTGCGCCGGGGCTGGCGGCCTTGGAGCAGGGCGCGACGCTGGCGCTGGCCAACAAGGAATCGCTCGTCACGGCAGGGCCGCTTCTGATCGCGACGGCCAAGGCGCATGGCGCGCGGATTCTGCCCGTCGACAGCGAGCATTCGGCGATCTTTCAGGCGCTGGTAGGTGAGGATGCGGCGGCGGTGACACGCGTGATCCTCACCGCCTCTGGAGGGGCATTCCGCGACTGGCCGCTGGAGCGGTTGGCGGCGGCGACGGTGGCCGAGGCGTCAAGTCATCCCAACTGGGACATGGGACAGCGGATCACCATCGATTCGGCGTCGATGTTCAACAAGGCGCTGGAGATGATCGAGGCGAGGGAATTCTTCGGCTTTACCCCCGATCAGATCGAGGTACTGGTGCATCCGCAATCGCTGGTGCATGCGCTGGTTGGGTTCTGCGATGGCGGGCTGATGGCGCATGTCGGCCCGCCGGACATGCGCCACGCCATTGGCTATGCGCTCAACTGGCCGGACCGGCGCAGCTTGCCGGTGGCGGCGCTCGATCTGGCGGCTGTGGGTACGCTGGAGTTTCGCGCGCCCTGCGAGGCGCGCTATCCGGCGCTGCGGCTGGCGCGCGAGGTGATGGCGGCGGGGGGCCTCTCGGGGGCGATCTTCAATGCCGCCAAGGAGCGCGCGCTCGATCACTTCATCGCCGGGCGCGTGCGGTTTACCGACATGAGCGCAATCGTCGAGGACACGCTGAGCGTTCTCGCGGCGCGCCCCGAGGCCCGTTGTGACGATCCGACCCTTGATGTGGTGGCCCATATGGACCATTTGGCAAGGGATGAGGCCGACCGGGCGGCCATGACGCGACAAGTTTAGGGACAGCACGTGGATATTCTGACGTTCCTGCCGCAATTCGGCAGTGTTTTCATGACCATAATTGCCTTTGTGGTGGCGCTTTCCGTAATCGTGGCAGTGCATGAATACGGCCATTACATCGTCGGTCGCTGGTCGGGCATCAAGGCGGAGGTGTTCTCGCTTGGGTTCGGCCCGGTGCTCTATTCGCGGATCGACCGGCACGGCACACGCTGGCAGGTGGCGGCGTTGCCGTTCGGCGGCTACGTGAAATTCCTCGGGGACGCGGACGCGGCGAGCGGCAAGGACGGCGAGGCGATGGCTGACCTGCCACCCGAGCGGCTGCGCCAGACCATGCACGGCGCGCCACTCTGGGCGCGCACGGCGACGGTGGCGGCGGGGCCGGTCTTCAACTTCATCCTGTCTATTATCGTGTTCGCGGCCGTGATGATGAGTGGCGGCAAGACTGCGGAGCCGCTAACCGTAGGGGAACTCAAGCCGCTGCCGGTCGAGGGGATCACGTTGCAACCCGGCGACGAGATCCTCGGAATCGCGGGCGGTGACCTGCCGCCGATGGATGAGACCGAGCCTTATGAGGCGTTTCTCGATGCGTTGCCGGTGCAGGCATTGCTAGACTACGACGTTCGCCGCGACGGCGCGCGCATGACCGCGCAGGGCCCTCACCTGCTGCCGCCGCTGGTTGCCGGGCTGTCGCCGCAATCGGCGGCATTCGATGCGGGGCTGAAGGCCGGAGACGTGATCACCGGGATCAACGACCGCTCCGTTGTGGCGTTTTCGGAACTCAAGGAGATCGTCGAGGGATCGAACGGTGCGCCGCTGGCGCTGGATATGTGGCGGCCGGAGAGTGGCCCGTTCGAGACCACGCTGACACCGCGCCGGGTGGACGAGCCACAGCCCGAGGGCGGGTTCAAGACCGAGTGGCGGATCGGCATCGCGGGCGGTCTGGCCTTTGAGCCTGCGACCGAGGCGCTTGGGCCCGTCGAGGCGGTCAGTGGCGCGGTTGTGCAGACCGGTGAGATCATCCAAAGCTCGATTTCGGGCCTGTATCACATGGTCACCGGCGCGATCAGCAGCTGCAACATGTCCGGGCCAATCGGCATCGCGCAGGTGTCGGGTGCGATGGCGAGCCAGGGGGCGCAAAGCTTCATCTGGTTCATCGCGGTTCTGTCCACCGCCGTGGGGCTGCTCAACCTCTTTCCGGTGCCGGTCCTGGATGGCGGGCATCTGGTGTTCTACGCCTATGAAGCCGTCACCGGTCGCCCCCCGAGCGAGCGCGCGTTGCGGGTGCTGATGACGGTGGGGCTGACGCTGATCCTGTCGCTGATGCTGTTCGCGGTGTTCAACGATCTCTTCTGCCCGTGACGCGCGCCTGTGGGGCGGATGATGGAATTGAGTATTTTCGCCAAGAAGACGCAATGGGGCTGTTTTTGCGGTCCGGTTGATTTATCCTGACGGGCAACGAGACCGGGGACCGGCGAATGAGCAGGATCATGCGAACATGGCTGATGGGGCTGGCGATGCTGGTCCTAGCCTCTGCGGTGCAGGGGCAGGAGAGCGGATTTAGCGGTCTTGCGCGGCTCGACACGGCCCAAAGCACGATCAGCGATACGCGGCACGGGCTGGAGGTCACGCTGACGCTGTCGCAAGGCGTGCCCTACCGGGTGTTCACGCTGGATGATCCGGCGCGGCTGGTGATGGATTTTCGCGAAGTGGATTGGAGCGGCGCGGAGGCGGGTGCCTTGATCACCAGTGCGCGTGCACTCGGCCTGCGCCTGGGGCAAATCCGACCGGGCTGGTCGCGGATCGTGATCGATCTTGCGGGGCCGCATATGCTGGAGGAGGCCGGGCTGCGGATCGACCGGCAAAGCGGCGCGGCGCGGCTGCAGGTTCGGCTGGGACGTGAGGACGCAGGGGGGTTTGCTGCCAGCGCGGGCACGCCGGATTTGCCCGGTTGGGATCTGCCTGCCGCCGTATCGGCCCCGGCGACCCCGCGCGCGGATGACGGCGTGTTTCGCGTCGTGCTCGACCCCGGACATGGCGGCATTGACCCGGGGGCCGAGGTCGACGGCACGCAGGAGAAAGACCTGATGCTTATTTTCGCGCGCGAGTTGCGCGAAGTGCTCTTGCGCGCCGGTGGCTTTGATGTGGTGCTGACCCGTGACGTAGATGAATTCGTCAGCCTGGAGCGACGCGTGGCGCTGGCGCATCGGGCGGGGGCGGACGTGTTCCTGTCCTTGCACGCCGATGCGCTCAGCGGTGCGCGGGCGCGCGGGGCCTCTGTCTATACGTTGTCAGACAGTGCCTCGGACGCGGCGAGTGCGGCGCTGGCCGAACGTCATAACCGGGCCGATATTCTGGCCGGGGTCGATCTGAGCGGCAAGGATGACGTGGTGGCCGACGTCCTGATGGATCTGGCGCGAATGGAGACGCAGCCGCGCTCCGAACATCTGGCGCGGGTCTTTCTGGAGGGGTTTCGCGCCGCCGGTCTGCCGCTCTTGTCGCGGCCAAAGCGGCATGCCGGGTTTTCGGTGCTCAAGGCACCCGATATCCCGTCGGTCCTGATAGAACTGGGGTTTCTGTCGAGCCCGCGCGACCTGAAGAACCTGCGCGATGCGGAGTGGCGGGCGCAGGTTGCGCAGGCGGTGAGCGACGCGCTCGAGCTGTGGCGCGACGCCGATGCGGCGCGCGCCGGGCTGGTGCGGCAATGAGCGGGCCTGCGCCAATCCTTTTGACCCGTGCCCCCTGCATGCCTATATGGGGCGCATCCATCCAGCGGGGGCGCGCGTGTTTCGACCGATTCTGAGCCTTTTCGGCACTGTGTTTAGCCTGATCACCCTTGTCGTGGTGATTGTCGGGCTGAGCATCGGTGCGGTCCTGCATATTTATGGCAAGGACCTGCCAAGCCATGAGAGCCTTGCCAATTACACGCCCCCCACGATCAGCCGGATCTATTCCAGCGAAGGGCGCATCATCGACGAGTTCGCCCGCGAGCGGCGGCTGTTCACGCCCGCCGAGGATATTCCCGATCTGGTGAAGCAGGCCTTCATCAGCGCCGAGGACAAGAACTTCTACAGCCATGGCGGCTATGACGCCTTGGGCATCGCGTCCGCCATTGTCGATGCGGTCAAGTCGCGCGGGCGCAATGTGCGCGGTGCCTCGACCATCACGCAGCAGGTGATGAAGAACTTTCTGTTGTCCGGCGATCGGCAGTTGGAGCGCAAGATCAAGGAGATCATTCTCGCGACGCGGATCGAGGAGACGCTGAGCAAGGAAAAGATCCTTGAGCTTTATCTCAACGAGATTTTTCTTGGCCAAAACAGCTATGGCGTCACCGCAGCCGCGCAGACCTATTTCAACAAGACGCTGCGCGAGTTGGTCCCGCATGAGGCCGCCACGATAGCGGCCATGCCCAAGGCCCCGAGCGATTATCACCCGGTGCGCGAGAAAGAACGCCTGCTCGACCGGCGCAATTTCGTGCTGCGTGAGATGTGGGAAAACGGCTATCTGACCGAGGCGGAGTATCGCGCGGAGCGCGAGGCACCGCTGCGCTCGGTCCAGAATGGTGATTTCCCGCCGTTCAGCGCCGATCTGCCAACGCGCGATTACTTCACCGACGAAATCCGCCGTCAGTTGAGCGAGGATTTCGGCGAGGGTGAGTTTTTCTCGGGCGGGCTGTCGGTGCGGGCCACGCTCGACCCCGAGATGCAGGCGAACGCTGCGCGCGCGCTGCGTCGTCAGTTGGAGCAGTATGACCGGGGCCGGGGCAGGTGGCGCGGCACCGGGATGACGATTCCGCCCGATGCGCTGGACTCCGAGGAGGCATGGCGCGCCGCGTTGAACGATCTGCGTGTGCCGCGCGATATCGACCTTAATGGCCAATGGTATCCGGCGGTGGTGCTGGAAACCGGCGATCAGGCGATGCGCATCGGCATCGAGGGCGTCGAGGGCGTGCAGGAGGTGCCGCGCAGCGATATCGCCTGGCTTCCCGGGGACTTTCACGAAACCTTTGATGCAGGTGACGTGGTGCATGTGCGACGCATGACCGAGGACGATAGCGGCGACTTAATCCGCTGGACGTTGCGGCAGGTGCCCGAGGCGCAGGGCGGCTTTATGGCGATGGACGTCAATACGGGCCGGGTGCTGGCGATGCAGGGCGGGTTTTCCTATCAGCATTCGGTATTCAACCGCGCGACGCAGGCGATGCGGCAGCCCGGCTCCAGCTTCAAGCCATTTGTTTATGCCGCTGCCCTCGACAGTGGCTATTCCCCGGCCACCATCGTGATCGACGCGCCGATCGAGATCGACACACCGCAGGGGCTTTGGCGGCCTCGCAATTCGTCGAACAAGTATTACGGTCCGACGCCGTTGCGCACCGGCATCGAGCAGTCGCGGAACCTTATGACCATCCGCCTTGCACAAGAGGTGGGGATGGACGTGGTGGCGAATTACGCTGAACGCTTTGGCGTCTATGACAACATGGGCAAGTTCCTGGCCAACTCGCTCGGCTCCGAGGAGACGACGCTGTTCAACATGGTGGCGGCCTATGCGATGTTCGCCAACGGCGGCGAGCGGGTGCGCCCCAGCCTCGTGGACCGGGTGCAGGATCGCTATGGCCGCACCGTCTATTCGCAGGATCAGCGCCAATGCGTGGATTGCAACGACCCCAGCCTGCCCGAGGGGACCGGCCCGCGCATCGTGTCGGATCGCGAGCGGGTTATGAACGCCGTCACCGCCTATCAGCTGACCTCGATGATGAAGGGCGTGGTGGATCGCGGCACCGCCTCGGGGGCGATCAACCTGCCGGTGCCCGTGGCAGGCAAGACCGGCACCACCAACGACGCGCGCGATGTGTGGTTCGTGGGCTTTACCAGCAACATCGCAGCCGGGTGTTATATTGGCCATGACCAGCCGCGCGGCTTGGGGAGCGGGGCCTATGGCGCGTCGCTGTGCGGGCCGGTGTTTCAGGAGTTCATGAAAGAGGCGGTCGCGAAATATGGCGGTGGTCCGTTCGATGTGCCGCCCGGGGGACACTTCATCAAGATCGACCGGTTTTCAGGTGCGCGCCTGCCCGACGATGCCTCGGGGCCGAATGTGGTGGCCGAGTATTTCCGCGACGGCGAGGAGCCGATCTTTGGCGTGATGTTCGATGGCGGGTTCGCCATGGGCAACGATCTGGATCTGTATAGCGCAGGTACGCGCGAACAGGTGCGCGACGTGACCACCTCGACCGGGGAAAAGGCGCAGGTGGGCGGCAAGGCAACCTTTGGCTCGATGAGTTCGGGCGGGTTGTACTAGGGGTGGTTGGGCGAGCCGGTGGCGGGTTTGGTCTAACGGCCGCGTATCGCGCGGGTGCGTAAATCCAGGGCCAATGCCGGGCCATGACAGCCTCTCTTCTGCCCGCCCCTGCTACGACGCGCTGCCCTTGCCCGGCCCGCCGCGCTGCGGTATCACCCGCATCTGAGCAGGCAAGGACAGATCAGACAATGCGCGCCGAAGCACAAACCCTCGTTTCCGAGATCGAAAAATCGCTGGAGCTGTTGCGTCAGCGACTGGGATGGGAGACCGCCCGGCACCGGCTGGAGGAATTCAATGCGCGGGTCGAGGACCCGACGCTCTGGGATGATCCGGCACAGGCGCAAAAGCTGATGCGCGAGCGGCAGGCGCTGGTCGACGCGCTGGAGACGCATGACAACATCAAGCAGGAGATGGAGGATCAGCTGGGCCTGATCGAGCTGGGCGAGATGGAGGGTGACGAAGAGGTCATCACAGAGGCAGAGGCCGCACTGCGTTCGCTGGCCAAAGTCGCCGCCGCCAAGGAACTGGAGGCGCTGCTCGATGGCGAGGCGGATGCCAATGACACGTTCCTCGAAATCAATGCGGGCGCGGGCGGCACCGAAAGCTGTGACTGGGCGTCGATGCTGGCGCGAATGTACGTTCGATGGGCCGAAAAACGCGGCTACACCGTCGAGTTGCAATCGGAGTCGTCGGGGGAAGAGGCGGGGATCAAATCCGCCGCTTACAAGATCAGCGGCCACAATGCCTATGGCTGGCTGAAATCGGAATCGGGCGTGCATCGGCTGGTGCGGATTTCGCCGTTTGATTCGGCGGCCAAGCGGCACACCTCGTTCTCGTCGGTCTGGGTCTATCCCGTTGTGGACGACAATATCGAAGTCGAGGTGAACCCTGCCGATATCCGCATCGACACCTATCGCTCGTCGGGTGCGGGCGGGCAGCACGTGAACACCACCGACTCGGCGGTGCGGATCACCCATATCCCGACCGGAATTGTGGTGACATCTTCGCAAAAATCGCAGCACCAGAACCGCGATATCGCCATGAAGGCTCTGAAATCAAGGCTATACCAGCAAGAGCTTGACCGGCGCAACGCGGCGATCAACGAGGCGCATGACAACAAGGGCGACGCAGGTTGGGGCAACCAGATCCGCTCTTACGTGCTGCAACCCTACCAGATGGTCAAGGATCTGCGCACCGGGGTCGAGACCTCCGACACCAAGGGCGTGCTCGATGGCGATCTCGATCCGTTCATGGCCGCGACGCTGGCGCAGAACGTTAGCGGCAAAAGCCGCGCTGAGGCGCAGGGGGATGATTGACCGCTTTTCATGCCGCGCCTAGGATGGCCGCGCGAAAATTGTCATGATTTCGGGGGCGCGCCCGTATTGGTGCTTCCAACTGCCGCTTTGAACGACTAGATAAACCAATGATATTCCCGGGGGCGATCCATGGACCCCCGAGATAGGGAGAGACAGACATGCTGAACAATATCGGCCTTCCCGGCCTTCTTCTCATCGCCGTGGTGGTGCTGGTGCTTTTCGGTCGCGGCAAGATTTCCTCGCTGATGGGCGAAGTGGGCAAGGGCATCACCTCATTCAAGAAAGGTGTCGCTGACGGCACCAAGGAACTCGATGACGAGTCCAAGGACGAGGATGAAACCGCCCGCAACGTGACCCCCACCGACGAAAAAGACAAGGTCTGAACCTTAAATGCTGGACCTGGGCTGGACCGAGCTTTTGCTCATCGGCATCGTGGCACTGATCGTCGTGGGCCCCAAGGACCTGCCCGGGATGTTTCAGGCCGTGGGCAAATTCGTGGGCAAGGCCAAGGGCATGGCACGCGAATTCAGCCGCGCGATGAATGACGCCGCCGATCAATCCGGCGTGAACGACATTCAGAAAAGCTTCAAGGCTGCGTCCAACCCGATGAAAACGGCAATGGACGAGGTCAAGAAGACCACCGAGAATGCGACCCGCGACCTGACCACGGTCGACACGCCCGCGCTCAGCCCCGAGCGGCAGGCGCAGGCTGACAAGATCCGTGAGAAATCCGCCGAAATGGCCACAGCGCGTCATGCTGCCGAGGCCGAGGCAAAAGCCGCCGCCGAGGCGCAGGCCACGGAACCGACCGACAGCAAGCCCGCCAAGCCAAAGCCAAAGCCCAAAACCAAGGCTAAAGCCAAGACCAGCAAGACCGCCGCGGCGAAGGCCGAGGACAAGGCATGAGCACCCCCGACGAGATCGAAGACAGCAGCGCACCGCTGATCGAGCACCTGGCGGAGTTGCGCAACCGTCTGATCCATTCTGTCGTCGCCTTCATCATCGGCATGGTGATCTGTTTCACCGTCGCCACCCCGATCTTCAACTTTCTTACTGCGCCACTCTGCCAGGTTCTGGCCGAGCGCGGGCAGGATTGCGACCTGATCTTCATCTCGCCGCAAGAGGGGTTCTTCGTCGCGATCAAGGTCTCGCTTCTGGGCGGGTTCATCCTCGCCTTTCCTTATATCGCCAACCAAATGTGGCGGTTCGTGGCTCCGGGGCTCTATAAATCCGAGAAAGGCGCGTTCCTGCCGTTTCTCGTGGCCTCGCCGTTCATGTTCTTCCTCGGCGCGTCCTTTGCATTCTACGTGGTCACGCCGCTGGCCTACGACTTCTTCCTCGGCTTCCAGCAATTCGGCGGGCAGGGCGAGGCTGTCGAGGGCGGTCAGAATGCGGCCCCTCTGTCGGTGGTGTTCCAGGGCTCCGCGCAGGAGTACCTCAACCTCACGATCAAGTTCATCGTGGCCTTTGGGCTGTGCTTCCAGCTTCCTGTTCTGCTCACGCTGATGGGCAAGGCGGGTCTGGTGAGCGCGCCGGGCCTGCGCTCGGTGCGTAAATACGCGGTGGTGGGTATTCTGTTGCTGGCTGCGCTGGTGACGCCGCCTGATGTCATTACGCAGATCATTCTCTTTATCGTGGTTTATGGTCTCTATGAGGTGTCGATCCAGCTGGTGCAGCGGGTTGAACGCAAGCGTGAAGCGGAACTGCGCGAACAGGGCCTTTGGTTCGATGACGAGGATGAGATCATCCCCGACGAGGACGAGATGCAGGCCGAGTTCGATCCCGAGGCCGACAAGGGCAAGGACTGAGGCAAGCACTAAATGACCACCGATCCGCTGGACCGTATTGCCGCCGCATTGGAGCGCATGGCGCCCGCGCCGCTGAGCGCGCCGCAGTTCGACGCCGCTGACGCCTTTGTCTGGCATGTGTCACCCGACCGACTGGAGCCGGTCGAGACGGTCAACCGGGTGGATATGCAATTGCTGGTGGGCATCGACCGGTCACGCGACACGCTCCTGGCCAACACCCAGCAATTCGCACGGGGCCTGCCTGCCAACAACGCGCTGCTCTGGGGCGCGCGGGGCATGGGCAAGTCGAGCCTTGTCAAGGCCGTGCATGCGTCTGTGCGCGCCGAGGGGCTGCCGCTTAAGATCGTGGAGTTGCAGCGCGAAGACCTGCCTTCGGTGGGGCGTCTGCTGAACCTCTTGCGCGGGTCTGACGCGCGGTTCCTGCTCTATTGTGACGATCTGAGCTTTGGCCATGACGATCAGCATTACAAATCATTGAAGGCGGTGCTGGATGGCGGGATCGAAGGGCGGCCCGAGAACGTGGTGTTCTACGCCACCTCGAACCGCCGCCACCTGATGCCCCGCGACATGATCGAGAACGAGCGCTCGACCTCGATCAACCCCTCCGAGGCGGTTGAGGAAAAGGTGTCTCTGTCGGACCGGTTCGGGCTATGGCTGGGGTTCCATCCCTGTGATCAGGACGAATACCTGTCAATGATCCGCGGCTATTGCGACGCCTATGGGGTCGAGATCGACGACGCCACCCTGCGCGCCGAGGCGATCGAGTGGCAAGCCACGCGCGGCGCGCGGTCGGGCCGGGTGGCGTGGCAGTATTTCACCGATCTTGCGGGGCGTCGGGGCGTGAGAGTTTGAGGCAACTGCGACGCTGCCCTTGAAACTGAGCACATCCTTCAGACAGCACTGAGATACGCCGTAACGAAAAACCCCGCCTTTGCGGCGGGGTTTTGTTTTGCGTGGCGTGGGTCTGGTTCAGGCGCGGCGGCGGCGGCTGCGGGAGCCTGCGCGGCCACCGGTGCGGACTTCTTCGCCCGGCTTCGGCGGGGCCTTGTTGAACTTGATCCAGTTGCCGCCGTGCGGATCGTTGTTGGTCAGGAAGTTGGCGGCCATGATCGCCTCCATCTCCCTGCCCGCGCGCGGCTTCATCGAACCCAGACCGAACAGCTGGCAGAAGGTCTCGTCGTCCATGTCATCGGGCAGGATCAGCCCGGCGGCGGCGATCTCGGCCTTTTTAGCCTCCATCTCGGCCTGTTTCACCGGCAGCGCGATCGGGTTCATGATGGCGCTGGTCATGCCCGCGCCCATGGCCATGGGCAGGAAGGCGTTGTTGATGCCGTGGCGGTTAGGCAGGCCGAAGGAGATGTTCGAAGCCCCACAAGTGGTGTTGACGCCCAGTTCCTCGCGCAGACGACGGACGAGGGTGAAGACCTGCTGACCGGCCGTTCCCATCGCGCCGATCGGCATGACCAGCGGATCGACCACGATGTCATGCGCGGGGATGCCGAAATCGGCGGCGCGCTCGACGATCTTCTTCGCGACGGCGAAGCGGACGTCGGGGTCCTCGGAGATGCCGGTATCGTCATTTGAGATTGCGACGACCGGCACGTTGTATTTCTTGACCAACGGCAGCACGTATTCGAGCCGATCCTCTTCGCCGGTCACCGAGTTGAGCAGCGGACGACCATGGGCGGCCTGAAGCCCGGCCTCAAGGGCCGCGGGAACCGATGAGTCGATGCACAGCGGCAGATCGACAAGACCCTGCACCAGCTCAACGATGGCGGTCATCAGCGGGGGTTCGGTCTCGTTCGGGTTAGGATTGGAGTTATAGACCACGCCCGCGTTGATATCGAGCACCGTGGCCCCGGCGGCGGCCTGCGCGATGGCGTCGGATTCCACGGTAGAATAATCGCCCGCCTCCAGCTCGGCGGCGAGTTTCTTGCGGCCGGTCGGGTTGATGCGTTCGCCAATGACGCAGAACGGCTCGTCAAAGCCGATCACGGCGGTCTTGGTTTTGCTCTCGACGATGGTGCGGGTCATGGTCTGTTGTTATCCTTGTTTGCTGGCGGGCGTGGCTGCGGCCCCGCCGTTTTCGATGGCCCATTCTGCATTGGCCTTGATCCCGCCGAGCGGGAAGAAATGCACATGCTCGATGTTGAAGTCCGGGTTGGCGGCCTTGTGGGCCGCGAGTTCGGTGAGCACCTCGGTTGGCTCGTAGGGCATGAGCAGCTTGGAGACATCCATAGCGCGTTTCTGCAGAACCTTCAAAGAGGGGCCGACACCGCAGGCGATGGCGAACTTGATCAGGGTCTGGAGTTTTGCCGGTCCGGCGATGCCGATATGGATGGGCAGGGTGATGCCTGCCTCGCGCAGCGCGTCGGCCCATTTGATGATCGGCTTGGCGTCAAACGCGAATTGCGTGGCGAGCGCCATCTGCGCGTCGGTGGTTTCGGAAAACTTCTGCTTCCAGCGCAACGCATCGTCGACGTTTCGGCGGCTGCCGTCGGGGTCGATGTCGCGGTTCCCCTCGGGGTGGCCTGCGACATGCAGGCGTTTAAAGCCCGCGCGATCGAACTCGCCGGTTTCCAGCAGTTGCATGGAGGCGTGGAAATCGCCGTGCGGTTTCTCGACGCCACCGGCGAGCAGCAGCGCCTGATCGACGCCGGCCTCTCCCTGATAGCGCGCGATCCAGTCGGCCAGCGTGGCGCGGTCCTTGATGATACGCGCCGGGAAGTGCGGCATCACCGGATAGCCTTCGCGCGACAGGCGCTTGGCGGTGGCGACCATCTCGTCGATCGGCGTGCCTTCGATATGGGCGATGTAGACGCGGGTACCTTCGGGCAGGAGGTCGCGGAAATTCTCGACCTTCTCGGCGGTGCGCGGCATCACCTCGATGGAATAGCCCTGAAGGAACGCCTCCAGCTGTGCGTTGGCCAGGGTGAATTTCTCACGCTTCTTGAAGTTCAAAAGTGCCATTGCGGCCTCCCATATCGAACCGGGGCGCATTCACGCCCAGCCATTGTTGGCGATCAGGGTCTTGATGCGATCCTGATCATACTCTGCATCGAGCCGCGCCGCCTCGGATTTGGCGACGGCGTCGGGCTCGCCTTCCACGGGATAGGGATCAGCCTTGCGCCATTCAGCGAGGTAGTCGTCGGTGCCTGCGGCACCCGTCTTCATCGCGGCCCGGTCGATGGCCTGCTCAAAGCGTTCGGGCAATTGCACCTTGCTGCCGCGACGCCCCTTGCCGACGATGACCTGCGCGGGGATGTCTCGCCAATAAACGATGGTGACGTCAACCATGCTGATTCCTTTCTCCTCAAGGCCTCTAACTAATGCAGGGCAGGCACGTGTCAGTGCATGATTTCGACAGAACGGAAGCGTCATGCGACGTCGCGAGAATAGCCGGGGCGCAATCGGGGGGCCATGGGCGCGATTGGGAAAATGATTCATGATCTTCATCGGATCATTGCAACGCTTGCGCGGGCGGCGGGATGAGATTACCTTGGAGGCAACTTGAAATGGAGGGCGTGTTGTCATGGCGCCCAAGCGTCCCGAAAGTGCGGGCGCGATCCCGAAACCGGTTGAGAGCCCCGCACTGAGCCTGCCGGATCAGCCGTCGCTATATGCGGCACTGGATCTGGGAACAAACAGTTGTCGCATGCTGATTGCCCGTCCCGAGGGCACGCAGTTCAAAGTCGTGGACAGTTTCTCGAAATCGGTGCAACTGGGGGCCGGGCTGGAACGCTCGGGCAAGCTGTCGCGCGCGTCGATCTACCGGACCATTCAGGCGCTGCGGGTGTGTCGGCAAAAGCTCAAGCGGCACCGGGTGACGCAGATGCGGCTGGTGGCGACCGAGGCGTGCAGGCGCGCCAGCAACGGCGCGGATTTCATGGCCCGGGTCGAGCGTGAGACGGGGCTGCGACTCGATATCATCAAGCCCGAGGAAGAGGCGCGGCTGGCGGTTGTGTCCTGCGCGCCCTTGGTGAGCGCCGGAACCGAGCAGCTCTTGGTGGTGGATATCGGCGGCGGGTCAACAGAACTTGTGTGGATCGACCTGCGCGACGTGCCACAGCCAGAGCGTCGCCGCGCGATCATGCGGATGCATCTGGGGTTTCAATGCCCGGACGGGCGGCCCGGCGCGCGGGTGGTGGACTGGATCAGCGTCCCGTTGGGTGTGGCGACGCTGCGCGATCAGTTCCGCGATGTCGAGGATGACAGCGCGCGCTTTGCGCTGATGAGCTGGTTCTTTGAAGAGAACCTGGCCGAGTTCGCCCCCTACAAGGACGAGCAGACGCGCGAGGGGTTTCAGATCGTCGGCACGAGCGGCACGGTGACCACAGTGGCGGCGAGCCATCTGGGGTTGAAGCGATATGACCGCAACAAGGTGGATGGGCTAACCATGACCAGCGACGAGATCGACAAGGTGATCCGCAATTACCTCGCGCTTGGTCCGGCGGGGCGGCGGCGTGACCCGCGGATCGGGCAGGATCGGCAGGCGTTGATCATGTCGGGGGCGGCGATCCTGCAGGCGCTGCTCCGGTGCTGGCCCACGGACCGCCTGAGCGTGGCGGATCGCGGGTTGCGCGAGGGGATGCTCTACGCGCAGATGGCTGCGGATGGTGTATTGATGGACGGGGACGACTGATGGCAAAGGGGCCGGACGGCAAGAACACTTCGGGGCGTGGACAGCGCGACCTGACGGTCAAGGTCAAGACGGCTCGGGGGCGGCGGGCGTCCTCGACCCGCTGGCTGCAACGGCAGCTCAATGACCCCTATGTCAAGCGCGCGCAGTTGGAGGGTTATCGTGGACGCGCGGCGTTCAAGATCATGGAACTCGACGACAAGTTCCGCTTTCTCGTGCCGGGCGCGCGGGTGGTCGATCTGGGCTGTGCACCAGGCGGTTGGTGTCAGGTAGCGGTGCCGCGCGTCAATGCTCTTGGCGAGAAGGCGGGCAAGGCGCAGGGGCGCATTCTGGGTGTCGATCTGCAAGAGGTGGAGCCGATTGCGGGCGTGGAACTCCATCAGCTCGATTTCATGGACGACGGCGCGGACGACAAGGTCAAGGACTGGCTTGGCGGCAAGGCGGATGTGGTGATGTCGGACATGGCGGCGTCCTCATCGGGACACAAGCAGACCGACCACTTGCGCATCATCGCGCTCTGTGAGGCGGCGGCCTATCTGGCCTTTGACGTGCTGGAAGAGGGCGGCACCTTCGTTTCCAAGGTGCTGGCCGGCGGCGCAGAGGGAGAGCTTCAGAAGCTGTTGAAGCAGCGCTTTGCCAAGGTGGCGAATGTCAAGCCGCCCGCCTCGCGCGCGGACAGTTCCGAGAAGTTCGTGGTGGCGACAGGGTTCAAGGGGTAGGACGATGGAGACGCGGCTGCGCGAGGGGGAGGTGGTGACGGAAACGCCCGACGCGCGCGATGCCGGACTGCAGTTCATCGGGCGCATCTGCACCCCCTGGACGCGGCGTGAGGAATGCCCGCGACAGGGGCGGCTCGATGGCCCTGATTGCCGGATCGAAGTTTTCGAGCCGTGGCAGGCGGCATTGGAGGGGGTCGGGGCCTATGCGCATCTGGAACTCCTTTATTGGCTCGATCGCTCACGCCGCGATTTGGTGCGGCAGAACCCCAAGGGCGACGGCACGCGCTATTTCGGCACCTTCGCGCTACGCTCGCCGCAGCGGCCCAACCCCATCGGCACCTCGCAGGTGCGGCTGGTGACTGTGGAACCTGGGGCGCTGGTGGTGCGGGGGCTCGATTGTCTGGACGGCACACCGCTGATCGACATCAAGCCTGACCGTTGCGAATTTACGCCCAAGGCCCCGATGAAACCGGCGGATGGATGAGGAATGGCCCCCATGCGATTGTTATTATGCCTTTTGTTGATGATTGCGGCACCGGTCGCGGCGCGCGAGGTGACCGATAGCGCGGGCCGGGTGGTCGAGGTGCCGGAGCAGGTCGAGCGGGTCTTTGCCGCCGGCCCGCCCGCCGCGATCCTGCTTTACATCCTCAAGCCCGAGGCGATGACCGGTTGGCCGCGCGCACCGCATGAGTATGAGCGGCCCTATCTGGCAGAACCCTGGCGTGATCTGCCCGAGACCGGGCGACTGACCGGCCGGGGTGGCGAGGCCAATCTTGAGCGGGTTTTGCAGATCGCGCCCGATCTGATCTTTGATTTCGGCTCGGTGCGCGACACGTATGTCGATCTGGCCGACCGAACGCAGGCGCAGACCGGCATTCCTTACGTGCTGATCGACGGACGGTTCGAGAACACGCCCGCCGCGCTGCGGCTCATGGGTGATATCCTCGGCGTGCCGGAGCGGGCGGAGCAACTGGCAAGCCATGTCGAGCAGGTCTTTGCCCGGATCGACGCGATCCTTGACGATATGCCCGAGGCGGAGCGCCCGCGCGTTTACCTCGCGCGCGGCCCCGAGGGTCTTGAGACCGGCATGAAAGGCTCGATCAACACCGAGATCATCGAGCGCGCGGGCGGGCGCAACGTGGCCGATGACGGGGGCGCGACCCGCGGGCTTGTGCGCGCTTCGATGGAGCAGGTGATCGTCGCCAACCCCGAGATCATCGTGACATGGGATCGCAATTTCTTTGCCTCGGTCTTCGACGATCCGCTCTGGCAGGGAATCGGGGCGGTGCAGGAGGGGCGCGTGCATCTTGCCCCCACGGCACCCTTCGGCTGGATCGACCGGCCGCCTTCGCTCAATCGGATCATGGGGCTGATCTGGATGGCGGGACTGCTTTACCCGGACCGCTGGCAGGGCGATCTGCGCGCCGAGACGCGGGATTTCTACGAGCTTTACTATCACGTGCGCCTCGACGATCCGGCGCTGGAGAGGCTGCTGGAATGGGCCGAGGGACGACCGCCCGAGTGAGCGCGCCGCCGCTGGCGTGGAGCCTGACCACGGGGCTGGTGGTCGGGCTTGTTGCCCTGTGCTTCGCAGCACTCATGATCGGCCCCTATGGCCTGACACCCGGAGAGGTTCTGGCGGCGCTATTGGGGCGCGGTGAGGCGCAGGCGCAAATCGTGGTGTGGAACATCCGCCTGCCGCGGATCGGTGCGGCACTTCTGGTGGGGGCGGCACTGGCGGCCGCGGGGGCGAGTTATCAGGCGCTCTTTCGTAATCCCCTCGTGTCACCGGACATCCTCGGGGTCTCTGCCGGGGCGGGGCTGGGGGCTGTGGCAGGCATCTTCCTGTCACTGCCGGTGGCGGCAATTCAGGGCGCGGCCTTTGCGGGCGGCATGGCGGCGGTGGGGTTCGTCACGCTGGTCGCAGGGCTGGTGCGCAACACCGACCGCACGCTGACGCTGGTGCTGGTGGGCGTGGTGATCGGGGCACTGGCCGGGGCGGCGACCTCGCTCTTGAAGGTGCTGGCCGATCCCTATGACCAATTGCCCGCGATCACCTTCTGGCTTCTGGGCTCGCTCGCCTCGGTCACCTCGGCCGATATCCTGCCCGCGCTGCCCGCCGTGGCCCTCGGCCTCGTGCCGCTGGTGCTGTTGCGGTGGCGGATCAACGTGCTGTCATTGGGCGATGAAGAGGCGCGTGCGCTTGGCGTCGAGGCGGGGCGCACACGGTTTCTGGTGATCGCGGCGGCCACGCTGATTACCGCGAGTGTGACGGCGCTGGCAGGCGTCGTGGGCTGGGTTGGCCTCGTCATACCGCATATCGCGCGGATGCTGGTGGGGCCGGGCTTTGGCCGGTTGTTGCCGACCTCGGTACTGATCGGGGCGGGCTATCTGCTGGTGGTGGATACGGCGGCGCGCAGCATTGCGGCGATCGAGGTGCCTTTGGGTATCCTGACGGCAGTGATCGGCGCGCCGTTCTTCGTCTGGCTTTTGGCGCGCGGACGGCGCGGCTGGTCATGAGGCTGGAGGCGCGCGATCTTAGCATCGGCTATGGGCGCGAGGTAGTGGGCAGCAGTCTGACGCTCTCGGTCGCGCCGGGGCGGGTGATCTGCCTGCTTGGGCCGAATGGCTGTGGCAAGACCACGCTTTTCCGCACGCTTCTGGGGCTGTTGCCGCCGCTTGGCGGAGAGGTGCTGCTGGGGGGCGACCCTATCGCGCGGCTCAAGCGAGCCGAGATCGCGCGGCGCATCGCCTATGTACCGCAGGCCCATGCGCCGCCCTTTCCATTCGAGACGCTGGAAGTGGTAATGATGGGGCGCACCGCGCGGCTTGGGGCCTTCGCGCAACCGGGGGCGGCGGACAGGACCGCGGCGCAAGCGGCACTCGACCGGCTGGGCATCGGTGATCTGGCGGCGCGCGATTACTCGCGCCTGTCGGGCGGGCAGCGGCAGTTGGTGCTGATTGCGCGGGCCTTGGCGCAGGCGGCCCCGCTGATCGTGATGGACGAGCCGACCGCGAGCCTCGATTTCGGCAATCAGGCGCAGGTGCTGGCGCAGATCGCGGGGCTGGCGCAAGAGGCCGGGCAGGGCGTAATCCTGTCGACCCATGACCCCGATCAGGCCTTCGCGCTCGGGGCCGACGTGGTGCTGATGAGCGATGGCCGGATCATCGGCAACGGCGCTGCCGAGACGGTGCTGAGCGGTGCCGCGCTGAGCCGGGTCTATGGCCTGCCGGTCGCGGTGGAGATGACGGAGAGCGGGCGGCGCGTCTGTCTGCCCGCGTTGCGCGGCTGACCGACGCGGCTTTTGCGTGTTTTCAAGGCGGCGCGAAGTTGCTAAGCCCGCGCAGGACAGGCGCATGAGGCGAAAATGACCACGATCAAGCTGCACAACACCCGCACCCGCAAGAAGGAGGTGTTCGCGCCTCTCGATCAGGATGACGTGCGGATGTATGTCTGTGGGCCGACGGTCTATGACCGGGCGCATCTGGGCAATGCGCGGCCCGTGGTGGTGTTCGATGTGCTGTATCGGCTGCTGCGGCATGTCTATGGGCCGGATCATGTGACCTATGTGCGCAACTTCACCGATGTGGATGACAAGATCAACGCGCGCGCGGCGGAGAGCGGGCGCGCGATTGGCGAGATCACGGCGGAGACGACGCAGTGGTTTCTCGACGACATGGCGGAACTGGGCGTGCTGGAGCCCGACCACATGCCGCGCGCCACGCAGTATATCCCGCAGATGGTGGCGATGATCGAGGATTTGATCGCCAAGGGCCACGCCTATGAGGCCGAGGGACATGTGCTCTTTGCCGTGGATAGCTGGCGCGAGGGCTATGGCAAGCTGTCGGGGCGCACGGTCGATGACATGATCGCGGGCGCGCGGGTTGAGGTGGCGCCTTATAAACGCAACCCGATGGACTTCGTGTTGTGGAAGCCGTCGGATGAGGGGCAACCGGGGTGGGAGAGCCCTTGGGGGCGGGGTCGTCCGGGCTGGCATATCGAATGCTCGGCGATGGCCTATGAACTCTTGGGCGAGAGTTTCGACATTCACGGTGGCGGCAACGATTTGATGTTCCCGCACCACGAGAACGAAATCGCCCAAAGCTGCTGCGCCCATCCGCAGGGGGATTTCGCGCGCTACTGGTTGCACAACGAGATGCTGCAGGTCGAGGGCAAGAAGATGTCCAAGAGCCTGGGCAATTTCTTTACGGTGCGGGATTTGCTGGATCAGGGGATACCGGGGGAGGTGATCCGGTTCGTGTTCCTGAGCACGCATTACCGCAAGCCGATGGACTGGACGGCGGAGAAGGCGCGGGAGGCAGGAAGAACACTGCGAAAATTGAGGAAGATTGCTGAGGGCAGTGAGCGGTGGTCGGACGGAGTCGACCGCTATCATGAGCCTTATGAAGACGTCGTCGCAGCTTTGTGTGATGACTTGAATACTCATTTGGCAATCAAGCTGCTCCAAGACCACGCTGATAATTTTGAATCGAGCGATGATAGTTCTCGTTTATTGGTGACGTTAGACTTGTTGGGCATTTCATCCAGCTGGAGGGATGCTGAGCATCTTCATGCGGAACACCTATATAAGGAACAGTACCAGATAGGGATTTTGATTGGCCGCATGCAGGAGGCAAGAGCGTTAAAGGACTGGAAGACAGCGGACGCGATCAAAGCGGCATTGGTCGAGGCTGGCGTAGAATTGAAGATTAGTAAGGGCGGCGTGGAATATGATTTCGGGTGGGACTTCGACCCCGCCAAGCTGGAGTCTTTGAAGTGACGCGCCTGTCCGCACACCGCCTGCAAGCCGCGCGAGGGCCCGACCGTGGGGGGGCGCTGCTCGTTTTGTGGGGAGCACTTTATGGTGCCGCCTACTGTGACGGTTATTCGGGTTGCGACGTTGCAGAAGCGCCCGCCCGGGGGGCGGTCGGGCGCTCGCGCGGCGGCGCGTGCCGCGCCTTGATTCCGCGCGGGGGCTTAGCATGACCCGCGAACGCCTCTATCTCTACGACACCACCCTGCGGGATGGGCAGCAGACGCAAGGCGTCAGCTTTTCCACGCCCGAGAAAATTCAGATCGCGGAGGCACTCGACCGGCTGGGCGTGGACTACATCGAGGGCGGCTGGCCCGGCGCGAACCCCACGGACAGTGCCTTTTTCGAGGCGGTGCCGCAGACCCGCGCCACACTTACCGCCTTTGGCATGACCAAGCGGGCCGGGCGGTCGGCGGAGAACGATGACGTTCTCGCGGCGGTGATGAATGCCGGGACCAAGGCGGTGTGCCTCGTCGGCAAGACCCATGATTTCCACGTCAGCGCGGCACTTGGCATCACGCTGGAGGAAAACGTCGAGAACATCGCCCGCTCCGTCGCGCATCTGGTGGGGCAGGGGCGCGAGGCGTTGTTCGATGCCGAGCATTTCTTTGACGGCTACTGCGCCAATCCCGGTTATGCGCTGGAATGTCTGCGCGCAGCAATGCAGGCGGGCGCGCGGTGGGTCGTGCTCTGTGACACCAATGGCGGCACCCTGCCTACCGAGATCGGGCGCATGGTGGGCGAGGTGATCGCCGCCGGTATTCCCGGCGACCGTCTTGGCATTCACACCCATGACGACACCGAGAATGCCGTGGCGGGCAGTCTGGCCGCCGTCGATGCGGGCGCGCGGCAGGTGCAGGGCACATTGAACGGGCTGGGCGAGCGTTGTGGCAATGCCAACCTGACCACGCTCATCCCGACGCTGATGCTGAAGCCGCCCTATGCGGATACCTACGAGATCGGGGTGAGCCGCGAGGGGCTTAAGAGCCTGACGGCGGTGAGCCGGCAACTCGATGAAATCCTCAACCGTGTGCCGCTGCGGCAGGCGGCCTATGTCGGGGCCTCGGCCTTTGCCCACAAGGCGGGGCTGCATGCGAGCGCGATCCTCAAGGATCCCTCGACCTACGAGCATATCGACCCCGAGACCGTCGGAAATGCCCGCATCATCCCGATGTCCAATCAGGCCGGGCAATCGAACCTGCGGCGTCGTCTGGCCGAGGCGGGGATCGAGGTGGCGCCGGGCGATCCGGCGCTGGCGCGGCTTCTGGAGGTGATCAAGGAGCGCGAGGATCAGGGCTACACCTATGACAGCGCGCAGGCGAGTTTCGAAATCCTCGCGCGCAAGGAACTGGGGCAGATGCCGCAATTCTTCGAGGTCAAGCGCTACAAGGTCACGGTGGAGCGGCGCAAGAACAAGTATGACCGCATGGTGAGCTTGTCGGAGGCGGTGGTCGTCGTGAAGGTCGGTGGCGAGAAGAAGCTGTCGGTGTCGGAGTCGATGGATGCCGAGGGCTGTGACCGGGGGCCGGTCAACGCCTTGGCGCGGGCACTGGCCAAGGATCTCGGGCCCTATCAGGACCAGATCGCCGATATGCACCTGGTGGATTTCAAGGTGCGCATCACCCAAGGCGGCACCGAGGCGGTGACGCGGGTGATCATCGACAGCCAGGACAGCGCCGGGCGGCGCTGGTCGACGGTGGGCGTGAGCCCCAATATCGTCGATGCCAGCTTTGAGGCGCTGCTCGATGCTATCAACTGGAAGCTTGTGCATGAGGGGGCGGTTTGAGCACTGCGTTCGACGCCGATGTGACCGCCTGTGCCGATCTGGTGCGCCGCGCCGATGCGCCTCGGTTTCAGGCGGCGATGGCGGCGCCGGTGGCGGCGCGTGGGGTGCTCTTTCCGGTCTATGCCTTCAATGTCGAGGTGGCGCGCGCGCCCTGGGTCACGTCCGAGCCGATGATCGCCGAGATGCGCCTGCAATGGTGGGTGGATGCGCTGGAGGAGATCCGCGCGGGCGGCGCGGTGCGGCGGCACGAGGTGGTGACGCCGCTGGCGCGGGTGCTGGATGCGGAAGGGGCCGGGCTGCTCATTGATCTGATCGAGGCGCGGCGGTGGGATGTCGAGCGCGCGCCGTTCGAGGATGAGGCGGATTTCACGCGCTATATCGAGGCGACATCGGGCAACCTGATCCGCGCGGCGGCGCGGGCGCTTGGCCCCGCCGAGGAGGACGTGCTGCGCGATGCGGGCTTTGCCCTCGGCCTTGCCAACTGGTTTCGCGCGATCCCGGCACTGGAGGCGGCGGGACGCAAACCCTTGCCGGACGGTCGGCCCGAGGCGGTGCGCATGCTGGCGCGTGAGGGGCTGCGGCGGCTTGCAAAGGCGCGGACGGCGCGCGCGGACGTGTCATCCGCGGCGGCCCCGGCGCTTTTTCCATTGTGGGAGACGGGGCCGGTCCTGCGTGCGGCGATGCGTCGCCCGGCATCGGTCGCCGAAGGCGCGCTTGATCCCGCCCCGGCGCGCAGCAGGTTCGGCCTCATGCTCCGGGCGCTGTCGGGGCGCTGGTAGGGCGCTTAGCCGACGAGGCTGCGCACCTGCGCAAGAATGGCCGGAATCGACGGGCTGTCCTTATTGGCGCGACGCACGACCATCAGGCCGATCAGCAATCCCTGTAACACCTTGGCGGTTCCGATCGTGTCGATCGGCGGGGTGTCGCGTTGCGCGAGGCATTCGGTGAAGAACGTCTCGACCTTGCCCATGCTGGCATCGACCATTGCCGCGACTTCGGGGTCATGTGGGGCGAGTTCCATGGCGGAATTGATCATCAGGCATCCGCCCGGCATCTGCGAATTGCCTTCTGCTGCGACATCGAATGCCGCGAGGATCGCATCTGTCGGGCTGCGCTCATGGAGTAGCTGCTCAAGAAAACCGGTGCGGTAGGTGTCGTCGTAGTGCCGCAGCGCGCGCAGGAAGAGGTCGCGCTTGTTACCGAACCCGGCATAGAGACTGCTCCGGTTGACGCCGGTGGCCGATACAAGATCGGCCATCGAAGTGCCCTGATAGCCATGCGCCCAGAAGGCGGTCATGGCAGCCTCCAGCACGGTGGCGTCGTCATAAGACTTTTCCCAGGGCATGATCACTCCGAAAGGGCGGGATACGGACGCGTGGCCAAGGCATATGCCATCCCCGACACCCTGAACAAGGCTGAGTAATGGGCCTTGAACAAGATGCCGGGTACTTCTCGGGCGATCATCCGCTGGAGCAGTCCGACCGGCCCGGGCCTTGGCGTACGTGATGGCGCGAAAGCTTGGAGCAATTTAATCGGGTGTGGAATGATTGGTCAAATAAATAAATAGTGGACGTTGCGTGAAGCAACTAGGGCGTGTGGTCCGGCAAAGGCGGTAAGCCGGGTGTGCTCGCGTGCTCGGGGTGATCGCGCACATGGCGGGCCTTGATCGCGCTGGAGGTCTCGCGGCTGCCGTCATGGCTCCAGCCCGGCGGCATGATGCAATAGTTGAGACGCTCGCGCCAAGTCAGCCCCGGCTGCGTGGCATCGCGGAAGATGCCGACCCATTCGTGAAAGGCAACGCGGATCGGATTGAACGTCCCGAGATTGCGGACGAGGCCGTAATCGGGTTTTTCCTCGTCGAGTTCGGGCACGAAGGTGCCGAACATCTTGTCCCAGATGATGAACACGCCTGCATAGTTGCAATCAAGATAGCGCGGGTTGCGCCCGTGATGGACGCGGTGGTGCGAGGGTGTGTTCATCACGGCCTCGAACCAGCGGGGCATGCGTCCGATCGCCTCGGTATGAATCCAGAACTGATAGATCAGGTTGAGCCCGCCGACGAACAGCACCATCGCCGGGTGAAACCCCAGCAGGATGAGCGGCGCGCGCACCACCATCATGAAGGTGAATGTGCCGGTCCATGTCTGTCGCAGCGCCGTGGTCAGGTTGTAGTGCTGCGAGGAATGGTGATTGACATGAGACGCCCAGACCCAGCGGATGCGATGGCCAAAGCGGTGCACCCAGTAATAGCGCAGATCGTCCAGCACGAAGCAGAGCGCGATCGTGGCGATTGAGGTGCCCAGATCAATCGGCGTTATCTCCCACAGCAGCATGAAGAAGCCGTAGGCGACAAAGCCCAGCAGGATGCCCGAGGCCACGTTGCCCGCCCCCATGATGAGCGAGGTGAGCGCGTCGCGCGTCTCGTAGCGCCCGCCGCGCCCCTTGGTCACGATCCACAGCAGTTCGGCGAGGATGGCGGCGATGAAGAGCGGCACCGCCCAGTTCACCACGTCAGGAAAGGTGATCATGTCGGTCATGCGGTCTCCTTCAGCGTGTCTTGCCACGCGGCGGCCTCATCTGAATCAAGGGCAATGTGAATGCATGGCGCGGTATAGTCGGGCAGGTCTAGGCGAAGACCGCTGCTCGTTGCGGTAAGCCGCGCGCCGGTAAGGTAACGCGCGGTGGTGTCCGCGCCCATGGGCCAGACCACGCCGCGCCCGGTCTCGGTTGCGATCAGGGCGGCGGACCTGTTGTCGCAGAGCGTGACATGGATCGGCGCGTCGGTGGGAAACTCCCGCAGCCAAGCGGCCCGCGCCGCCGCCACATCCGGCAGTGTCGCCCGGCGCGAGAGGCCAAGCAGATGCAGCAGCACCGCGATTGCGGCGATGCCCAGAACGACCATTGGCAACAGGATGCTCAGTGGCATGGTCCCCTCCCTCCTTGCCGAATTTAGCCAAAGGCCGGGCGCATTTGTCAAAGCGGGCGTTGCGTCACTTTGCGCCGCCGCCCCTCGCGCCAAACCAGAAGGCCGGCCCCGCAGAGCACGACCGCCGCCCCGGTGACCGAGACCCAATCGGGCCAGACGCCGAAGATCACCCCGTCATAGAGCGCGGCAAAGACCAGCGCGGTGTAGAAGAACGGCGCCACATAGCTCGCATCGCCCCGCGCCATTGCATTGACGAAGCAGGCTTGGGCAAGGGCCATCAAAAGGCCGATACCCGCCAATGCGGCCCATTGCGCGGGCGTGGGCGCGGCCCAGACCCAGATCACGGCAAGGGTCGCGATGCTCAGACCGATGGCGTTGTTGATCAGCAGGATCTGCCACGGCCCTTCGCGCCCCGACAGGCGCTTGATGAAGATAAGCTCGGCCCCGAGGCACATCGCCGCGCCAAGCGCCAGAAGTGCTCCGGGCGCGATCGCGCCGCTGCCCGGTCGCATCAGGATCGCGGCCCCGGCAAGGCCGATGGCGGCGGCGCACCAGCGGATCGGCCCGACCCTCTCGCCCAGGAGCGGGATAGCGAGCATCATTCCGAAGACCGGGTTGAGAAAGCTGATCGCCGTGGCATCCGACAGCGGGATGAAGGCGGCGGCGGCGAACATCAGCGTGACCCCGGCCCAGCCGAAGCAGGAGCGCTTGGCATGGGTTGCGAGATCGGGACGGTTGAAACGCGGGCGGATCAGCGCCGTCATCGTGGCGATTGCCAGAAAGGCGA
Source organism: Roseovarius tolerans (assembly GCF_900109855.1). GTDB lineage: Bacteria > Pseudomonadota > Alphaproteobacteria > Rhodobacterales > Rhodobacteraceae > Roseovarius > Roseovarius tolerans. The sequence goes on from NZ_FOBO01000002.1 coordinate 126,696, forward strand.
AGAGAAACCGCCCGTGGCTGATCTGTAGCGCATGCAGCGGGGGGCCGAGCGCCTGCGTTCCGAGCGCCTTGGCCAGCAGTGTCGTACCTGCCAGCAATGCGGCGGCCAGAAGCGTAAGCAGGGCGGCAAGGCCGGGATTGGGGGCACGGGGCGTGAACATGCGCGCAGCTTTGCCGTGCCTCATATCGGGCTGCAAGCGGTAACAGCCTGCCACCCGCCAACAAATTCGCGTGCGCCATGGCCGGAAAACGACGCCATGTCGCGCCCGGTCGCGCAGGCCGTCCGGTTTCATGCGAGCGAAACGCAAAACCATCCAAGATCCAAGACATGCATGACCGCCGCATTCCCGAATGGCTCCGCCACGCGCCCACCCCCTCGGTTCGGGGGTTCGCCCTGCTGGCGGGCACCGAGGCGATGGCGCGTGGCATCCTGATTTCGGTCATGCCACTGGAGATGTATCGCGCATTGCGCGATGCGGCGCTGGTGTCGGAGGTGTATTTCCTCGTCGGATTGCTGTCGCTGGCCACGGGGCTAATGGTGCCTTTTGCAACGCGCCATGTGCCGCGCCGCTGGATCTACGTGATGGGGTGCGCGATGTTCGCGGGCGGCGCGGGAATGGGCGCGCAGGGTGGCGCGCCCGGCATGATCGCGGCGCTCGCGCTGATGACGGCGGCGACGGTCATGGTGTTCGTGTGTTTCAACGCCTATGTGCTCGATTTCATCGCCAAATCCGATCTGGGCCGCTGTGAGACCTCGCGCATGTTCTACAGTGCGGCGGGCTGGACGGCGGGGCCATGGCTGGGCGTTGCCCTTCTGGGGCTGTGGCGACCGCTGCCATTTCTGATCGCCGGGGTGGCGGCCTGCGCGATGATGGCGCTTTTTCTCTACATGCGGCTTGGCAACGGGCGGCTGATCACCCGCGCGCGGGCCCCGGCACCCAATCCGCTGGCGTGGCTGCCGCGATTTTTCGCGCAGCCGCGGCTGGTGGCGGGATGGGTTTTCGCGGTGATCCGCTCCTGTGGCTGGTGGGCCTATGTGGTCTATCTGCCGATCTTCGCGGTGCAGCAGGGGCTGGGCGAGGATCTGGGCGGCATGCTGCTCTCGGCCTCGAACGGGATGCTGTTCGTGACGCCATTGATGCTGCGCTGGATGCAGCGCCGCTCAATCCGGCGGGCGGTGCGGGTGGGGTTCGCGGTGTCTGGGCTGCTCTTCGTGCTGGGGGCCGTGGCGAGCGGCTGGCCCTGGGCGACGGTCGCGGGTCTGGCGCTCGCCTCGGTGTTTCTGGTGCTGCTTGATGTGTCGGCCGGGCTGCCGTTCCTGATGGCGGTGAAACCGTCGGAGCGCACGGAGATGTCGGCGATCTATGCCAGTTTCCGCGATGTCTCGGGGATCATGACGCCGGGGGCGGCCTGGCTGGTGCTTCTGGTGGCCCCCTTGCCGGGGATTTTCGCGCTGGCCGGTGTTGGCCTTTTGACCTGCTGGCATCTGGCGCGGCACCTGCATCCAAGGCTGGGCGCGGCGCGCGTCGCGGTGGAGGCCGCCCCGCCATGCGACATTCCGCTTTCCCTGACACGCGAAACCGGCTAAGACGCTGCTCATGATTACCAGCGCGACATATACCCCGATCCGACGCCGACGCACCCGCGTCTGACGTCCCGTCCCCTCGTGATCCCGGCGCAGAGCGCGCCAATTTCCCCAAAAGATTGACTTGGCCCCGCCCTTGCGGCACTCAAAGGGCCTCTTGTTGACAAGGAACCTGCCATGATCCCGTCGATCCTGCCGACTTATAACCGCGCGCCGCTCTCATTCGTGAAGGGCGAGGGCGCCTGGCTGATCGAGGCCGATGGTCGACGTTTTCTCGATCTAGGCGCAGGGATCGCCGTCAATGCCATGGGGCACGCGCATCCCGCACTGGTGGCGGCGCTGACCGAGCAGGCGGGCAAGCTGTGGCATACCTCGAACCTCTACCAGATCCCCAAGCAGCAGGAACTGGCCGACCGGCTGGTCGAGGCGACGTTTGCCGATACGGTGTTTTTCACCAACTCCGGCACCGAATCCTGCGAGCTGGCGGTCAAGATGGCGCGCAAGTTCTTCTACGACGCAGGCCAACCGGAGAGGACCGATATCATCGCCTTTGGCGGCTCGTTCCATGGCCGGTCCTCTGCGGGCATCGCGGCTGCCGGGTCTGAGAAGATGACCAAGGGCTTCGGGCCGCTTCTGCCGGGGTTCAAACATGTGCCCTGGGGCGACCACGAGGCGTTCCACGCCGCCATCGACGACAATACCGCCGCCATCCTGATCGAGCCGGTGCAGGGCGAGGGCGGCATTCGTCCGCTGCCCGATCAATGCCTCAAGGGGCTGCGCGATCTTTGCGACGAGCGCGGCATCCTCCTCATCTTTGATGAGGTGCAATGCGGCGTGGGGCGCACGGGGCGGCTTTTCGCGCATGAATGGGCGGGCGTTGCGCCCGATATCATGATGGTCGCCAAGGGCATCGGCGGCGGTTTTCCCCTCGGCGCGGTGCTGGCCACGGAGCCCGCCGCGTCGGGCATGGGGGCTGGCACGCATGGCTCCACCTATGGCGGCAATCCTTTGGGCTGTGCCGTGGGTTGCGCGGTGATGGAGCATGTGGCCACGCCCGAATTCCTCGGTGAGGTCAACCGCAAGGCCGGGCTGATGCGGCAGCGTCTGGAGGGGTTGGTCGCGGCACATCCGGATGTCTTTGTCGGCGTGCGGGGGCTGGGGCTGATGCTTGGGCTGGAATGCAAGGCCGCCAACACGGATGTGGTCAAGGCCGGGTATGAGGCGCTGGTCGTCACAGTACCCGCCGCCGACAACGTGATCCGCCTGCTGCCACCTCTGACCATCACGGATGACGAGATCGCCGAAGCGATCACCCGCCTGGACGCGGCCGCAAGCGCCGTGGAAGCCGCCTGAGCTTCTTTTTGACCGAAATACTCCGGGGGTTTGGAGCTGGCCCCCAAATGACCTGCAATGAAAAAAGCGAAACATGACATGACTCATTTCCTCGACATTCACAAAACCGATCCGGCCGAATTACGGGCGATCATAGATCAGGCGCGCCAGATGAAAGACGCACGCAACGGTCATCCGCGCGGCACGCCCGATTCTGAACAGCCCCTCGCAGGCCGCATGGTGGCGCTGATCTTCGAGAAGCCCTCGACGCGCACGCGGGTGTCGTTCGACGTGGGCGTGCGGCAGATGGGCGGTGAGACCATGGTGCTGTCGGGGGCTGACATGCAGTTGGGCCATGGCGAGACGATCGCGGATACCGCGCGGGTGCTCTCGCGCTATGTCGACATGATCATGATCCGCACGTTTGATGAATCCGTGCTGCTGGAAATGGCCGAATATTCCGACGTGCCGGTGATTAACGGGCTGACCGACCGCACCCATCCCTGCCAGATCATGGCCGATATCCTGACCTATGAGGAGCATCGCGGGCCGATCACCGGCAAGAAGGTGGTCTGGTCGGGCGACGGCAACAATGTCTGCGCGTCCTTCCTGCATGCCGCCGGACAGTTCGGCTTCGATCTGACCTTTACCGGGCCGATGCAGCTTGATCCTGAGCCTGAATTCATTGGCCTTGCGCGCAAGGCTGGCAGCACGATCACCATCGAGCGCGACCCCGCCAAGGCGGTCGAGGGCGCCGATCTGATTGTCACCGACACATGGGTCAGCATGCATGACAGCCAGTCCACCAAGGAGCGCCGCCACAACATGCTGCGGCCCTATCAGGTCAATGACAGGCTGATGGCGCAGGCGAAACAGGACGCGCTCTTCATGCATTGCCTGCCCGCGCATCGCGGCGAGGAGGTGACGTCCGAGGTGATGGACGGGCCGTCCTCGGTGATTTTTGACGAGGCCGAGAACCGTCTGCATGCACAAAAGGCGATCATGCGCTGGACGCTTGGGGTGTGACGGGAGATCCTCCGGTCAAGCCGGAGGATGACGTTAGTCTTGTGCTGTCGTCGCCCTCTGGCCTGAGCCCATGGCTGTTCGGCTGCTTGCAATTTATCGTTTTGCGGCCTAGGCTTACCTCGTTTCGTTAACGGTATCGGAGGGCGGATGGGCAAGGCGCAGATTGGGGTCTACGGGCTTGGCACCATGGGCAGCGCTCTGGCGCTCAACATGGCGGAGCACGGGTTTGACGTCGCCGTGACCAACCGCGAGGCAGACTGGATCGCGCCCTTCATGACAGAGGCCGGAGATCTGGCGGCGCGCCTGCAATCTTTCGAGGAGTTACAAGGGTTTATCGCGGCTCTTGCCGCCCCGCGCATCATCCTGTTCATGATCCCGTCGGGGGCACCGATGGATGAAATGCTGGAGCGGGTCACGCCGCTACTGGAGCCCGGCGATATCGTGATCGACGGCGGCAATGCCGATTTTCACGACACCCGAAGACGGGTCGGTAAACTGTCGGTATCGCGTCTGTATTACGTCGGTCTCGGGGTTTCGGGCGGGGAGGCGGGTGCGCGGCACGGTCCGTCGATGATGATGGGCGGCAGCGACGAGGCCTGGTCGCGGATCGCGCCCATCCTCACCGCCATCGCAGCGCGCCACGAGGGCAGCCCCTGCGTGGCGCATCTTGGCCCCGACGGGGCCGGGCATTTCGTCAAGACCGTGCATAACGGCATTGAATATGCCGACATGCAGGTGATCGCGGAAATCTACAGCCTGATGCGCAACGGGCTGGCGCTGCCGCCCGCCGAGATCGGCGCGCTGTTCGATGCGTGGAATGCCGGGCCGCTGCGCTCTTACCTGGTGGAGATCACCGCCAAGCTGTTGACCTATGCCGACCCTGAGACCGGGCATCCGATGATCGACGTGATCAAGGATGCCGCCGGTCAAAAAGGCACCGGGCGCTGGAGCGTGATCGAGGCGCAGCGCATGGGACAATCGGCGAGCATGATCGAGGCGGCCGTGGGCGCGCGCAGCTGGTCCTCGGAGAAAGACACGCGGCAGGCGGCGGAGGCGGTTCTTGGCGGTGCGGTTGGCGCGATCGAGGCCAGCCCCGAGGTCCTGGCCGAGGCATTTCTGGCGGCGCGCATTCTGGCGCACGCGCAGGGGTTTCGGGTGCTGGCGGCGGCGTCGGAGGAGTACGACTGGTCGCTCGATTTTGCGACCATCGCGCGGGTCTGGCGGGCGGGGTGTATCATCCGCTCTGCGCTTCTGGACGAGATCGCGGTCGCCTGTGAGCGCGATCTGCCGGAGGGTCAGCTGATCCTCGATCCCGGTCTGGCGCAGACCCTTGCGCGCTGTGTGCCCGCGTTGCGGCAGGTGGTGTGCAGTGCGGTGCATGGCGGGCATCCGGTGCCCGCGCTGAGCGCCGGGCTGGCATGGTATGACAGCATGCGATTGGGGCATGGCAGCGCCAACATGATCCAGGCGCAGCGCGACATGTTCGGGCATCACGGATTCGAGCGACTGGGGCAGGCGGGGCGGCATCACGGGCCGTGGTGGGACTGAACCGGGCCGGGTATTTGAGTATTTTTGGCAAGATGAAGGGCAGGGGTCACTCGGTCAGGTAGCGTTCGAGCACGATGGCGGGCATCGCGCCGCGCAGCATCATGTCGGGCAGCACGTAAGAAGGCGCCATGTCGAGGCCGAGGCTGCGGGCGAGGGCGGCGTCGGAGCCGATGTCGAAGACCGCGACGCGAAAGCCCAGCCGTTGTGCGAGTGTCCGCAACTCGTCCTCGGCGCGGGTGCAGTCGGGGCAGTTCTCTGCGGTGAAGAAGGCCAGCCGCGTAGGGGCATCGGTTGGGCCGAAGCCGGGTTGGGCCGGGTCGAAGAGCTGTGGCGCGGCTTGGTCGAGGGTGGCACGATCGCGTTCGGCCTCTTCGCCGTAGAGGTCGGGGGCGGGGCGCGACAGGCCGATGATCTCTGAGAGCAGTTCGGGCGTGGCGATCAGCACTTCGCGGATCGCGCTGCCGAGGGGCGGGCGCGATTGCGCGCCGGTGTCTTGTGCCGTCGCAGCATATGGCAGCAGCAGCCCCCCGAGGAGGGCCGCGCCGAAAAGACGGGAGAGCATTCGATTTATTGCGTGCGGATGTCGTTTGCGATGTCCTGCATCGCGTCCTGCGGCAGGAAGCCGCGCAGCATCTGGTCGCCCATCACGAAAGACGGCGTGCCGCTGATCTGGAGCCGCTGGCCGAGCGCGTGGTTGGCGGCGATCACCTCGGTCACGGCCTCGCTGTCCATCGCCGCGACGATGGCGTTGGCGTCGAGCCCGAGCGAGTCGGCCAGACGGGTGAAGCCGGTGTCGTTCATCGCGCCGTTATAGGCCATCAGCGCGTCATGCACGGATTTGTAGGCCTCGTCGCCGGCGACCTGCTGGGTGGCGATGGCAAAGCGCGAGGCCAGCACCGAGTCTTCGCCCAGAATGGGGAATTCCTTGACGATGAAACGGATGTTGCCGTCGTCTTCGAGCAGGCCGTTGACCTCGTCCACGGCGCGGCGGCAATAGCCGCAACGGTAATCCATGAATTCGACAAGGGTGATGTCACCCTCGGGGTTGCCGCCGACCCAGGAGTGACCGTCGTTGAAGATCGCGTCGGCATTGGCGCGCACGAGGTCGACATCGGCCTGGGCCTGGCCCTGCGCCTGACGTTCTTCGAGGACGGCCACGGCCTCCATGATCACTTCGGGGTTTTCCAGAAGGTAGGCGCGGATTTCGGCGTGCAGCGTGGCGCGCTCGGCCTCGGTCAGGTTGTCGAGATCGAGGGCCTGGGCGGGCAGGGCCAAGGGCAGGCTGAGGGCGGCGGCGGTGACAAGGCTTCGAATCACTGGGTCATACTCCGTTATTCTGCGGCTTTGGCCGCGTGTAGCACATCCTGCGCGCGCTGCCATGCGGCAGAGCCACGGGGAAGCAGGCCGGAGGCGCGTTCGGCGTGGATCTTAGCATCTTTGAGCCGCCCCGCCATCGCATAACGCTCTGCGGTCAGTACCGAGGCCATGCCGTTATTACCAAGCCGGGCCTGCGCCTGTGCGAGGTCACGCAATACGCGGAAGTCGCGGCCATCGCGGCTGCGGGCGGATTCGAGGAATTGTGCGGCCATCTGCACCTGTCCGTCGGCCAGCAGCGCGCGCCCGTAGGAGCCGAGGATCAGCGCGTTGCGCGGGGCGAGATTGGTGGCCCGGGCATAGGCGGCGACGGCGGGTTTGATCTGGCGGCTTTCCATCAGGATCTGCCCGCGCAATTCATGCAGGAAGGGATCGTCGGGGCGGCGGGCCACGGCCCCGTCAATCGCTTTGAGCGCACGGCGCAGATCGGCATTGCGGTGATGGGCGATGGCCTGGCGCATCAGCTTGATGTCCTCGTAGCCGTATTCGCCGGCGCGGGTGAGGGTCCATTTCGGTGAGCGCTGAAAGGCCGAGAGCTTGGATTTTGCGCGGGCGAACCAATAGGTCGCCTCGGGGTCGGGTGCGACGGTTCTGGATTGCGCATCCGCGAGCGCGCGCACCCGGCGATAGCGGTCGCGCGACAGGGGGTGCGTGCGCGCATAGGCATCCTGACGCGAGGCCGCGAGCGATTCCTGTCCGCGAAAGAGATCCATCACCTGCACCGCGCCGTTGAGGTCGATCCCGGCGGCGTGGAGAAAGCGCATCCCGCTCGAATCGGCGGCGTTCTCTTCGGCGCGGGTATGCGCGAAGAAGCTGCGCATCGCCGCCCCCTGAATGCCCGCCGCGGCCCCGGCGGCAAATCCGCCACTGCCGGTCGCCGCCCCGGCGACGGCGGCAAGCGCGGTGCCGAGGGCGGCGGCATTGCGCGCGTTGCGGGCATTGATCGGGCGGCGCATCAGGTGGCCATTGGCGATATGCGCGGCCTCGTGGGCGATCACCGATTGCAGCATGGCGGGGCTGTCCATGCGCAACAGCAGGCCGGAATGGATGAAGATGCTGTCGGCGTCGATCACGAAGGCGTTCATGTTGGGCGCGTCGATCACCATGATATCGACCCGGTCGGGGTTGAGCCCGGCTGCGCGCAGCACCGGCGCGCCGAGCGCGCGCAGCGCATGTTCGATATCGGGATCGCGCAGCAGGGTCACCGCACGGGCCGGGGCCGCGAGGGTGATGCTCAGGATCAGCGAGATCGCGAGAAATCGGAGGAGCTGCATTGACCTGACCTGCCTTTCGACGTGAAGAGAGGGCGTACGCCCAAGCTTAGGAAGAATGTAATGCGGAACTCAACCCGGTCCAAGGTCGCCCCCTTCATTGTGATGGATGTGATGGAGGCCGCGCGCCGTGCCGAAGCCGGGGGACGGCATATCATTCACATGGAGGTGGGTCAGCCGGGCACGCCTGCGCCCAAGTGCGCGCGTGACGCGCTTGCGCGGGCGATGGAGCGTGAGGCGATGGGATATACCGTGGCGCTCGGTCTGCCGGAGTTGCGGGCGCGGATCGCGCGGCTCTATCACGAATGGTACGGGGTTGATCTGAACCCTGATCGGGTGGTGATCACGCCGGGATCGTCGGGGGCGTTCATCCTCGCGTTTACCGCGCTTTTCGATACCGGCGATCGGGTGGGAATCGGCGCGCCGGGCTATCCCAGCTATCGCCAGATCCTGCGCGCGCTCGATCTGGTGCCGGTGGATATCGAGACGGCGGCGGAAAACCGCCTGCAACCGGTGCCGGACGATCTGGCGGGGCGCGATCTGTGCGGGCTTTTGGTGGCGAGTCCGGCGAATCCCACGGGGACGATGCTGGGCCGGGAGGCGCTTGGGGCGCTGATCGGCGCGGTGCAGGCGACGGGGGCGAGTTTCATCAGTGACGAGATTTATCACGGGATCGAGTATGAAGCGCGCGCGGTGAGCGCGCTGGAGATCACCGATGAGTGCTACGTGATCAATTCCTTTTCCAAGTATTTCTCGATGACCGGCTGGCGCGTCGGCTGGATGGTGGTGCCCGAGTCGCATGTGCGCACGGTCGAGCGGCTGGCGCAGAACCTGTTCATCTGTCCGCCGCATGCCAGCCAGGTGGCGGCGCTTGCGGCGATGGAGTGCCATGAGGAGCTGGAGGCGAACATGGCGGTCTACCGCGCCAATCGCGCGCTGATGCTGGAGGGGCTGCCGCGTGCCGGGTTCGACCGCATCGCGCCGCCCGACGGGGCGTTCTATGTTTATGCCGATGTCAGTCATCTGACCGATGACAGCCGCGCCTTTGCCGCCGAAATCCTGGAGCGGGCCGGGGTGGCGGTGACGCCGGGGCTGGATTTCGACCCGGTGCGCGGGGCGGGCACGCTGCGGTTTTCCTATGCGCGGGCCACTGCCGATATCGAGGACGGGCTGGAACGGCTGCGGCAGTTCATGGCCGCGCGCTGAGTCGCAGTACCCGCCCGGCGCAAGGATTGCCCAGATTTTGCCACATTTCGCACCAGAAAATGCCCATCGGTGGTGGCATACCGGTTGCCGACTCAGCAAAGCGGAGGGCCGTGTCATGCAACAGATCAAGGATGGATATCGCGGACTGGGCGTGCTGATCGGAATGAACGCCGATCTTCTGCTTTATGTCGCGACGCTTGCGCTCGCGCTGTTTGCAGCGGGCTATTTGGGCACGCTCTGAGACAAGCGTGCACTCGCGTTTTGACAAGCCCAGACAGACCGGGTAGTGACTGCGGTCAATGGGATGTCTGACTGGGTTTGACCAATGAATGATTGTGACACGGGTCGGCGGATGCCGACATCGGTGATGCGCGCCTTTGGCGGTTTTGTAGCACTGGCGATAATGGTGCTGACACTGATTGCGCCTGATCCGGCCGAGGCGCAATCCTACCGGTTCTCCACGGTCGCCATCGAGGGCAATCAGCGGATCGAGGCCGGAACGATCCTGTCCTTTGCCGGTATCGCCCGCGGCGAAACTGTCAGCGCCGGGCAGCTAAACGATGCCTATCAGCGAATCCTCGGATCGGGCCTGTTCGAAGAGGTCGAGGTCGAGCCGCAGGGCAATCGGCTCGTTATCCGGGTCACAGAATTTCCGACGATCAACCGCATCGCCTTCGAAGGCAATGACAAGATCAAGGATGAGGATCTTGCCGGGTTCATCCAGAGCCAGTCGCGGCAAGTGTTCAGCCCCACGCAGGCCGAGCGCGACGCCAACATCATCACCGAGGCCTATGCCCAGAACGGGCGGATCGCCGCGCGCGTCTCTCCCAAGGTGATCCGCCGCAGCGACAACCGTGTCGATCTGGTGTTCGAGATTTTCGAAGGCCGCAAGATCGAGGTGCAGCGCATCGGATTTGTCGGCAACCGCGCCTATTCCGACCGCCGCCTGCGTCGCGTGATCGAGAGCAAGCAGACCGGTCTTTTGCGGGCCCTGATCGAGCGTGACACCTTTGTCGAGGACCGGATCAACTTTGACCGTCAGGTGCTGACCGATTTCTACAATTCGCGCGGCTATGTGGATTTCCGGGTGACCGGCACGAATGCCGAGCTTGCCCGCGAGCGCGACGCCTATTTCGTGACCTTCAATGTGCAGGAAGGGCAGCAATTCCGCTTTGGAGAGATCACCACCGTCAGTGAGTATAACGGGGTCGAGGCCGAGGCCTATGACGATACACTGAAGATTCGTCCCGGCGTGGTTTATTCACCGTCGCTGGTGGAAAACTCGATCGCGCGTATGGAGCGTCTGGCGATCAAGAACGGCGTCGATTTCCTGCGGGTCGAGCCGCGCGTGACGCGCAATGATCGCGATCTGACATTGGATATCGAGTTCGTGTTGCAGCGCGGTCCGCGCGTCTTTGTCGAGCGGATCGACATCGAGGGCAACACCACGACGCTCGACCGGGTGATTCGGCGGCAGTTCGATGTGGTCGAGGGTGACCCGTTCAACCCGCGGGCCATCCGGCAGGCCGCTGATCGCATCCGCGCGCTGCGCTTTTTCAGCGATGTGGACGTGAATGCCCGCGAGGGATCACGCCCCGATCAGGTGGTGATCGAAACCGACGTGGAGGAAACCACGACCGGCAGCGTTTCCATCGGGGCCAGCTTCTCGACCAACTCGGGTCTCGGCATCCAACTTGGTTTCTCCGAGCGCAACTTCATCGGGCGTGGGCAGGAGTTGACGGCGAACATTCTCGCGAGTGCGGATCGGGTCAATTACAACCTGAGCTTCAAGGAACCGGCCTTTCTCAGCCGCGATGTGGCGCTCGGGCTCGACTTTGCCTTCGTGGAAACCGAAAGCGACAACTCGCGCTTCGATACCGCGATCGGCACGTTCCGCCCGAGCCTGACCTTCCCGATCGGTGAAAACAGCCGTCTCGGCGTGTTTTACAACGCCCGCTACGAGGACATGAGCGATTATAACGGTACCTCGGGCATTCTCGCGGCTGAGGTCGCGCAGGGCGATCTGTGGACCAGTGCTGTCGGCTATGAATATTCCTTTGACACGCGGCGCACGGGGCTCAATCCCGATGCCGGGGTGCTGCTGTCCTTCGGTCAGGAGTTCGCCGGGTTGGGCGGCGACAATGATTACGTCAAGACCACGGCGCGGATTGTCGGGCAGCGCACGATCTTCAACGAAGAGGTGACCGTGCGCGCCATTCTCGAAGGCGGCGCGATCAGCTTTTCGAACGGGCAGAACAGCCGCTTCATCAACCGGTTCAACGATCAGATCATGCGCGGCTTTGAGCCCAATGGTATGGGTCCGATCGAGGGCGGCGAACACCTGGGCGGCGATTACTTTGCGGCCCTCAAGTTCGAGGCGGAATTCCCGCTTGGTCTGCCTGATGAATACGGGATCACCGGCGGGGCGTTCTACGATATCGGCTCGATCTGGGGGCTCGACAACCAGGGGGCAGCAACAGGCCCGGTCAACTCCACCGGGTTCGAGCCGCGCCACGTGATCGGGTTCTCGCTGTTCTGGACCTCGCCGTTCGGACCGCTCCGGATGAACTTTTCCAACGCGCTCAAATCCGAGCCGGGGGATGACGAGCAGACGTTCAACCTGACGGTCAAAACGGAATTCTGAGAATGCGCGCCGGGCTGTTCAGGGCCGGGGTGATCATCGCGCTCGGGCTGGGGGTGCCGCAGGGAGCGGCGGCGCAGCAGCTTGGGGTGGTCACCAGCGACGTGATCGTGATCGACGCCGAACGGTTGCTGAGCGAGACCGACTATGGCCAGCGGTTGCAGCGCGAGATCCAGGCCGAGCGCGATCGCCTGATTGCCTATAATGACCGGGTCGCCAGTGATCTGGAGGCCGAGGAGCAGGCGCTGACCGAGATGCGCAGCGAGAGCGAGCCGGACGCGTTCCGGGAGATGGCGGATGCGTTCGACGCCAAGGTCACGCAGTTGCGACAGGACAGCGAGCGGATGTCACGCGAGTTGGAGCGGCGCCGGGATCTGGCCCCGCTACAGTTCATGCGCGTGGTGCAACCGGTCCTGTCCGAACTGTTGCAGGAAACCGAGGCGGTGGTGCTGCTTGACCGGCGCAGCGTGCTTTTGCATGCCGAGGTGGCGGATGTGACCGATCTGGCGATCACCCGCATCAATGCCACCGTCGGCACCGGACCGCAGAGCCTGCCGGAGCCGCAGCCCGAAGAGAATGGCGCGGTGGAGATGCCGGAATTGCCCGCGCCGGGCGGCGACTAGGGCCGCGCGCGGCGGTGTCGGGCGATCTTGCCCCGCGACCGCGCAGTTGCTAGGGACATCTGGGCAAGATGCGAAAGGATGCGCCATGACCGAGCCGATCAAGACTGCGGATATCCACCTGATCCAGCGGCTGATCCCGCATCGCTATCCATTCCTGCTGGTCGACAAGGTGGTCGATATCGACGGCTACCAGAACGCGCGCGGCATCAAGAACGTCACCATGAACGAGCCGCATTTTCAGGGGCATTTTCCGGGCAAGCCGATCATGCCCGGCGTGACCATCATCGAGGCGATGGCGCAGACGGCGGCGGTCATGGTGGGCACCGCACTTGGCATGGAGGACCGCAACATGCTGGTCTATTTCATGGCCATCGACCGCGCCAAGTTTCGCCGGATGGTGGTGCCCGGTGACGTGCTGGAAATGAAGCTGGAGACCACGCGCGGTAAACCCGGCGGCAAGGTCTGGAAGTTTTCGGGGGTGGCCGAGGTAGAGGGCGAGATGGCCGCCGAGGCGGAATTCACCGCGATGATGGACCTTCCGAAAGACTGACCTCATGCCGGGCACCGAGAGACATCGCTCTGTCGATATGACCCCGGGTCAGGGCTAGGTCATGGCGCTCGCGCTCATTGCCGGGCTGGGGGGCCTGCCGCCTTACTTGGTAAAGGTCCTGCTGGCGCGGGGAGAGGTGCCACTGGTCTGCGAACTGGTGCAGTTTCTCTCAGAAGTGACGGGCGATCTGCCGCGCCTCGGGTTTCGGCTGGAGGGGTTCGGCAGTTTTCTGGCGGAGCTGCAGGTGCGGGGGATCACGCGGCTTTGCTTGGCCGGGGCGATGCGCCGTCCGGTGGTGGACCCCGCGTTTGTCGACGCGGCCACCGCGCCCTTCATCCCGCGTCTGCAAGGCGCGATGGCCAAGGGCGATGAGGGTCTCTTGCGCGAGATCATCGCGATTTTCGAGGAGGTAGGGATCGCGGTGATCGGGGCCGCTGAGATCGCGCCGGAGTTGCTACCCGCGCCGGGGGTGCGGACCGGGGTCCTGCCCGAGGGCATTGAGGCGGGTCTTGCGGCGGCCACTGCCGCGCTGGAACGGATGAGCCGGGATGATCCGGGGCGGGCTGTGGTGGTGCGCGGGGCGCGCGTCGTGGCGCAGGAGGATGCGCGCGGCACCGATGCGATGCTTGCCGGCCTGTCGGTGGGAGGCGAGGACAGTGGGGGTGGCTGGAGCCTTGATCCCTTTGACATCGCGGATCAGATGGTCGGCGGAGCGGCGGATTGGCTGAGCGGTCAGGACAGCGTGCCCGAGAGCGGCGGTCTGCTCTATTTGGCACCGAGGCCGGGGCAGGATCCGCGCGCCGATATGCCGGTGATCGGGCCGGAGACGGCGCGCGCGGTTGTCACGGCGCGGCTCGACGGGGTCGTGATCGCGGCCGGAGGCGTTATGCTGATCCACCCCGAGGAGGTGCGTGGCATCCTCGGGGCGGCGGGGTGTTTTCTGTGGGTGCGTCCCGGGGGGACGGTCTGAGGCGGCCTATTCGGTTTCGCCGGTGGTGATCTCACGGATTTTCGGCATCATCACCGGCATCTTGGCCTGGAGCACGCGCGAGATCATCGGCTGCTGGATCTGGGCCAGTTGCGGCATCTTTTCCATCACCGAACGGCCATGCTCGGAATTGTAGAAATCGCGGAGCGCCTCAAGCTCTTCCAATGTCAGCAGATCGGCGAGGATTTCGTCTTGTGCCTGCATCACCTCGGTCAGCGGCTCGGTCAGTTCCTCGGAAAACAGGGTCTCGATCCGTGCGATCTGTTCGGGCTCCAGCGTTTGGCGGTTCTGCGCCATCTGCTGAACCATGGGCTGCCAGATCTGGCGGATGAACTCTTGCATGTCCATGCCCTCCATCGTCGCCGAAACATAGTCTTCGGCCACCGCGAGGCGGGCGTCCCGGTCGCTTTGGGCATGGGCGGGCAGGGCGAGGCAAAGGGCAAGGGTGAGGCTGGTAAAAACGCGCATGGGGATAACTCCGCAAAATGAAATCGCCTGCACCGAACCAGCTTACGAGCGCGCTGTCAACGGCTGCCGGGTCGCGGCGCTTGCATGGGGGGGGCGAGGTTGCTATCTGCAGCGGGCAAAGCCCGATCAAATCGCTCGGAAAGACATGAAGAGGCCCCGGTGCAGACCCCGATTCCCCGGCTCCAAGTGAATAACCTGACGCGTCGCTATGACGGGCGCGTGGTGGTGGAGGACGTGTCGTTGCGCGTCATGCCGGGCAAGGTGACCTGTCTTCTGGGGCCGTCCGGCTGCGGCAAATCAACGACGCTGCGGATGATCGCGGGCGTCGAGATGCAGGATTCGGGTGAAATCCATGTCGATGGCAACCTGATCTGCGACACGGTGTTTCGCGTGCCGCCCGAGCGGCGGCATATCGGGCTGATGTTTCAGGATTTCGCGCTGTTCCCGCATCTGAGCGTGGCGCAGAATGTCGGGTTCGGCCTGTCGGGTGACAAGGCGGCCAAGGCGGCGCGGGTTGGCGAACTGCTCGACCGGGTCGGCCTGTCGCAGTATCACGCGGCCTATCCGCACGAGTTGTCGGGGGGCGAGCAGCAGCGGGTGGCGCTGGCGCGTGCGCTGGCCCCGCGTCCGCGCATCATGTTGATGGACGAGCCGTTTTCCGGCCTCGACAACCGGCTGCGCGACGGTATCCGCGACGACACGCTGGATATCCTGCGCGAAGAGGATACCGCTGTTCTGCTGGTCACGCATGAGCCCGAAGAGGCGATGCGCATGGCCGATGAGATCGCTTTGATGCGCGACGGGCGGATCGTGCAGCAGGGCGCGCCCTATAACGTCTACAACGCCCCGGTGGATCGCAGCGCGATGGCGTTTTTCTCGGAGATCAACGTGATCCGGGGGCGCGTGCAGGGGGCGCTGACCGAAACGCCGTTCGGCCATTTCCTTGCCCCCGGCGTGGCGGACGGGCAGGAGGTGGAGATCGTGATCCGCCCGCAGCATATCAAGATCGACTTTGACCGCCACGGGCGCGGCCCCAATCCCACCCCGCAGGACGGGGCGCCCGCACGCGGTGTGGTAGAGCGCGCGCGTTTCATCGGCTCGGAAAGTCTGGTGGAATTTCGGATGGATCACGACGGCTCGTTGCTGAAGGCGACGGTGCCCAACGTGTTCCTGCCCAAGCCGGGCAAGCCTTTGTGGCTGATGATCCGGCGCGACCGGTGTTTCGTCTTTCCCAAGGACGGGTGAGGCCGCCCAAAGCCGACGTCAAACCCGCGTGAGTTTTGCTTTGCAGGCTTGTTGCGCGGCGGCGACAGGTCTAGATACCGGCCAAGACGTCACAACTTACCGATACCGGGGGTCGACATGATTCATTCCATTCGCACTACTTTCACCGCCGCCGCGCTGGCGGTTCTGCCGCTTGCAGCAATGGCAGAGCTTGGGCCGCTGGTCGAGCCTGCGGAGTTGCGCGCCGCGCTGGATGACAGCGCGCCCGTCGTGCTCGATATCCGGGGCGAGGGGGCCTATGAAGAGGGCCATGTGCCCGGCGCGCTCAATGCGCCTTACGGCCTCTTTCGCGGCCCGTCGGACAATCCCGGCGAACTGGTCTCGGAGGCGCATCTGACCGAGGTGCTGCGCGGCCTTGGCATCGAGGCGGGCGATAGCGTGGTGGTCGTGCATCAGGGCAGCAATCAGACCGATTTCGGGGCTGCGGCGCGGGTCTACTGGACGCTGAAATCGAGCGGTGTAAGCCCGCTTGCGATCCTCAACGGCGGCATGAACGGCTGGGCCGAGGCCGGAGAGAAGCTTGCCAAGGGCAAGGCTCCGTCGGTGAGCCCGAGCGAGATCACGGTCAGCTTTTCGGACAAATGGCTGGCGACCCGCCAAGACGTGCAGGCGATCGTCAACGGCGAGGAGCAGGCCGAACTGATCGACGCCCGCCCCGAGGCATTCTGGAAGGGCGACACCAAGCACGGGGCCGCCGCGATGCCCGGCACCCTGCCGCAATCGCGCTATTTCACGCATGACCGCTGGTTCGGTCAGGACGAGCCTGCGCGCATCAAGCCCGAGTTGATCCGTCAGCTGGCCGCCGAGAACGGGTTCGAGCAGGGCGACAAGCTGGTGTCGTTCTGCAATACTGGTCACTGGGCCGCGACCAACTGGTTCGCGCTGAGCGAGTTGGCGGGGATCGAGGGCGTGCGCATGTACCCCGAATCCATGGTCGGCTGGTCGAATGCGGGCTACGAGATGGCCAATGTGCCGGGCCTGTTCCGCAACATGATCAACAAGATCACCGGCAAGTACTGAGCGCGGCACGATGAGCACCGCGACCGCCCCCGTCGACACCACCCCGAGCGGGGTATCGCGGGGTATCATGATCCTTGTCGTCGGCGCGCTGGTGCTGGCTGTGGCGCTTCTTGCGGGGCCGCGGTTTGGTGTGGTGCTGCTGATCGGTCTGGGCTTCGGTCTGACGCTCGAAGGGTTCCGTTTCGGCTTTACCGGCCCGTGGCGGCGGATGATCCTGGAGCGTGACGCCTCGGGGCTGATCGCGCAGCTGATCTGTATCGGCATCGTGGCGCTTGCGGCGTTTCCGCTGCTGGCGGCGAACGGGGCCGAGTTGAAGGGTGCGCATGCGCCCATCGGATTGGCGATGATCGGCGGGGCGTTTGTGTTTGGCGCGGCGATGCAGGTGGTGTTGGGCTGCGGCTCGGGCACGCTGGTGAATGCCGGGAGCGGCAATGCCGTGGGGGCCGTGGCGCTGCCGTTCTTTGCCATCGGCAGTTTCGGCGGGGCCTATCACCTGTCGTGGTGGACCTCTCTGGGCAGTCTGCCGGTGGTGGCACTCGAGGGCACGCAGGGGCTGATGATCACGCTGGCGGGGCTGGCAGCGGTGGCGGTGCTGGCGCTGCTGGTCGGGGTCAAAGGCTCACACCGGTTGCCGCGCCGCTACTGGGGCGCGATCCTTGTGCTGGCGGGGCTGGCGATCCTGCATCTGATGGTGGCGGGCCAACCCTGGGGCGTGGTTTACGGCTTGGGTCTTTGGGTGGCCAAGGGTGTGGTGGCCATGGGTGGCGATCTGTCGGGCTCGGCCTTCTGGGCGGCTCCGGGCAATGCCGCGCAGGTGCAGGCGAGCCTGCTGACGGATATCACCTCGCTCACCGATCTGGGCTTGATCGGGGGGGCCGCGCTGATGGCGTGGTGGCGCGCGGGGCTCGCCTCACCGGTGGGCAAGTTGCCGGCGCGGGCGTGGCTGGCGGTGATCGTGGCGGGGCTGGTGCTGGGCTATAGCTCCCGGCTGGCCTTTGGCTGCAATATCGGCGCGTTTTTCAGCGGGATCGGCACCGGATCGGCGCATGGCTGGGTGTGGTTCGTCGCGGCCTTTGCCGGGTCGTGGGTGGGCATCCGGCTGCGCCCCGTTCTGGGGCTGGAGGCAAAGCGATGATCCGGCGCAGCGTGACCCTGCTGGTGGCGCTTGGCGTTGTGGGGCTGCTGGCCCTCGATCATGCGCAATCGCAGCCGCTCAACCCCTATACCGCGCCGCCCTTGCTGGCGCTCGGCTCAGGGCTGGCGGCGACAGGTGGACATTGCGCCGCCCCACCGCCGCCCGCGCAATAGCGGTGAGGCCGGTTCAGGTGCCGGGAAAAGCACTCGAGACTTCAGTTTGCGAAAGCATCTGAGGAATGAACGGCGGGCCCCGCGTAGGATCCGCCGTTCTCGTCTGATCTCAACAGTATTTCGGGCATGTCATTTCTATTTCGGGCCCTGACTGTTCTGCACGCGGTCAACTGCGCTGGCGTATCTTGCGCAAGGCGCCAAACCCGCCCAAGGCGGACAGGAGCATCAGGGCGGAGGCCGGCAGCGGCACCGGGGACATCGGATCTCCGTGGGCAGCGTCACCAAGGGCAAGGTTGTCCAAGCGGAAGTTCTTGGCCTGCAGTGACACTGTCGGGTTTCCGAAAGGCAGAAAACCACCTGCGTCGGTGCTAAAGGTTATCGTATTGAACGCAGTAGAGCTTGTCAGACCTACAAAGCCGTCATCGCTGCGCAGATCACCCAGCAGGAATGACTGGGTCTGACCATCAAACATGCCCGAGATCATGATCTCGGCCGCGCCGATAAAGTCTGCTCCGAAGGCGGTGACCTGCCGACCGAAGTCGAAGATGATCGTGTCATCGAATGAGTCGTCGCGCCCCGCGCGAGTGCCGCCAATGAAAACGCCGTCGGTGACACGGTTGAACTGCTGCGTGTCGCGCGCCGTTGACGTGGTGCCGTTGTCGAACGTGATCACCGGGGCGCCTAAGAGGTCCGGCTGGGCGATGTTGTCGTCGAACGTTTCCGTCTGGATGTTCGTGGTTGCAGACGCGAAGGCTCCGGCGCTCGTGAACGTCGCAGCCGAGGCCGAGGATACGGCGATTGTACAAAGGGTTGCGGCGAGCGCGAGTGATCTTGTCGGTTTCATTGACATCTCCCTTGGTTTTTTGATCTCGAGATTCGAGACCTCAAGGAAGAGCCACGGTTACCATGGCTGTAGAGTTTCAATTGATTCCCAGTTTCGCGAAATTTTTCTGCGATGCCGTCCGCCGCCAGAACGGGAGCAGCGGTGCTGCGGGATTTGCTGTGCCGAAATCGACGGGATCAGCGTTGGAAGCGCGCGGAGCATCTGGATTTCGCAAGATTAGACAGCTTCGGGTTTTACTCTGATCGCGATAGTGCAGATCCGACACCTTAAAGCTGCCGTTTATGCACTACGCAGAATCCGTCACTCAGGGCTCACACCGGACCTTAGCCGCAAAGCGCCTTGATGACAGATATGCGGACAAGTTGCTCTTGGTGAAAGTCGGGATCAAGGTTGGCCATTGACCTGATACGGACCGAGGATCAAAGCACCCGCGCGAAACGCACCGAAGGTGCCGCGCGATCGCCGGGCCGTCCCGCGGCCTGGCGATTTGATAGGGCGCGCAAAGTGTTGAGTTCAGAATGACTTGGCTGGGATAAAGTGCGGGCAACAACCGTTGCTTCGCCAGTCCCCGGCCCTGCGACCGCGCGGCACCTTCTGGCAAAGCGCACGGCAGCTCCAGACCAAAACCAAGCCGAAGTTCGTTTCCAACGCAATCGACCGTCTGGGCTTCGCATACGAGCCGCCCCCTAACGCTACCCCAACCGCCCCCGTCAGGACGGGTTGAGGTAGTCGTTGGGGTCGACGCTGTCGAAGCCGTCGCGGACCTCGAAATGCAGGGCGGCGGTGCCGTCGCGGCGAATCTCGGCGATCTTCTGGCCGCGGCTGACGCTGTCGCCCTTGGCCACGCTGAGCGCGCCGACGTTGGAATAGACGGTGAGCAGGTTGCCCGAATGCTTGATCACGACGATGGGGATGCCGTTGGTATCCTCGGTGATCGCGGCGACGGTGCCGCTATCGGCGGCCTTGACCGCGCTGCCGGGGGCGGCGGCGATGTCGATGCCATCATTGCTGCCCTTGGCGTAGTCGCGGATGACGTTGCCCTGAACGGGCGTCACCATGCGGGCGGTCTGGGTCACGCTTTCGCTGAGGTCCGGGGCGGCCACGGTCTCGACCGGCTCGGCGGTGGGCACGGTTTTCTCATCGGGCAGGGGTTTCGACGCGCTTGGCGGTTCCGGCGTGGGCGAGCCTGCGCCGGGGGGCGTGACCGCTGCCGTCTGCTCAGCCTCAAAAGGTTCGGTGTCTTCGCCGGGCAGGGCCACGGGGATCAGCAGATATTGCCCCTCACGCACCGAGAAGTCGGAACCAAGGCCGTTCCAGTCCGCGAGGCTGCGGATCGACACGTTATAGAGCCGCGCGATGCTGAAGGCGGTCTCGCCGCGTTCCACCCGGTGGCGGACCGGTTCGACACCGACCTGCGCAGAGGGTTCGAGCGCGCTGGTCTCGACGGTCTGTGCATCGGCGCGGCGGATCGCATCCCCGGCCAGCGTGTCGATGTCGACGCCGCCCGGAGGCTGGATCGGGCCGCCGGTCGGCTCTGCCACGCGGCCGGGCAGGGCGATGACCTCGCCCTCGCGCAGCGGATCGCCGGTCTGGATACCGTTATAGCGCGCCAGCTCGCGCGCATCGGCACCGATCCGGGTGGCCAATTGGGCCAGCGTGTCGCCGCGCCGCGCGATTGCCACCTGATAACCCGGATAGGAGATGATGCCGCGGGCATCCGGTTCGGGCCGGGGAGCAGAGGCGTTGCGCGCCGCCTCGGCGGTGGAGGGGGCATTGCCGAACGCGCCGCGCATGTCGATATCGAGCGGTTGATCGCAGGCAGCGAGGGCCAGGGCCATGCCCGCCGCGAGGGTCAGGTGTCGTGGAAAGTGACGCATCTCGATTTTCCTCATGTCCTGCCCCTTGTTGACCGGGGCCTTTTCGTTACCCGTCGCGCCCCAGCCCTTCGACCAGCGGCACGAACCGCACCGGGCGCAACTCGTCATACTCGAACCCGGTCTCGCTCCGGGTCACGCGGATCAAATGCTGCACCGCGTCCGATTGGCCCACCGGCACTACCATGATACCCCCGATTTTCAACTGCGCCAATAGGGGGCCGGGCGGGTCTTCGGCCGCCGCCGTCACGATGATCCGGTCAAAGGGGGCCTGATCGGGCAGGCCGAAGCTGCCATCGGCGGTGATCGCGGTGATATTGGTGAGGTCAAGCGCGCGGAAAATCTCGCTCGCCTCGGTGACCAGCCGCTTGTGCCGGTCGACGGTGTAGACCCGGCGGGCAAGCTGGCTGAGAATCGCGGCCTGATAGCCGGAGCCGGTGCCGACCTCGAGCACCTTGTCGCGGTTCGAGACTTTGAGCGCCTGCGTCATCAGCCCGACCACCGAGGGTTGGCTGATGGTCTGGCCGCAGGCAATGGGCAGTGGCATGTCCTCATAGGCGCGGTCGGTGAAATAGCCACGGATGAAGGGGCCACGGTCGACTTTTTCCATCGCCGTCAGCACCGCCTTGTCCGTCACCCCGCGAGAGCGCAGCGCAAAGAGGAACTGCATCTTGCGTTCCGCGATATGATCGGCGTCGTCGCTCATTCGATAGCCTTGAGCGCCTCCAATGCGTCATGCGCGGTGAGATCCGCTCGCATCGGCGTGACGGAGATGTAGCCTTGCAGGTTCACATCGGCATCCGAGCCGGGGCTCGTGGGCTCGTGCTGCGGTGCGCCGGTGACCCAGAGAAAGCGCCGCCCCGAGGGCGATGTGTGTGGCTGAACCCCAAATCCAATGTCGCGGCGAAAGCCCTGACGGGCGGCGCGCAGGCCCTTGACGTCCGATGCGGGCAGGGGCGGGAAGTTGATGTTGTAGAAGATGCCGTAATCATCGCGGGTCCACACGCCCTTGTCGAGTAGGCGGCGCAGGGTGGGCAATCCGTGGACGCGGGCGGCCTCGAACGTGTCGTCGAGATCGCGATTCTTTGGGCCGTAATATTGGCTGAGCGCCACCGCTGGCACGCCTTGCAGCGCGGCCTCCATCGCGGCGCCCACGGTGCCAGAGTAGACCGCGTTTTCAGCCGCGTTGTTGCCCCGGTTCACACCCGAGAGCACCAGATCGGGGGGCGCGTCCTTCATCACGTCGTGCAGGCCCGCGAGCACGCAATCGGCGGGGCTGCCTTCGGCGGCATAGCGGCGCTCGGCCATCTTGGAGATCATCATCGGGCGGGTGTAGGAAATGCAGTGCCCGACGCCGGATTGCTCAAACGCCGGGGCCACGGTCCAGACTTCGCCGTCCTCGCCTGCGAGGGCGGTGGCGACCTCTTCCAGCACCGCGAGGCCGGGTGCGTTGATGCCGTCGTCATTGGTGATCAGAATTCGCATGCCCGTGCCCCGCCTGTCGCTGTTTCGCCCCTGTGTAGCGGCGCACCGCCACAGGGGCAAGGCGCGCAAGGCCCCTCAGATCAGGGTGAGAAGGCGCGCGGCCTCATCGCGCGGATGCGCCAGCCCGTCGCGATCCTCGCTGGGGTGAAAGCGCGCACGGGTGGCGGTGGCCATCGGTTGCGGCGTGAGGATGTGAACGCGTGGCCCGGTCTTCTCGGTCTCGGCCTGCCAGCTGCGGGCGAGGGCGATTTGCGCGGCCTTGGTGGCACCATAGGCCCCGAAAAACTTGTCGCCCGCCTTTGCGTCGTCGAAGAAGATCGCCTGTCCCGCCTCGCCCAGAAGCGGGGCGATGAATGGAATGAGGATGCCGGTGGCGCTGACATTGCAGGCCACCGATTTCGACCAGTCGCCGTCGGCGATATGGTTGGCGGGGGCCAGAGGGGCTGCATGCACTGCCGCATGGACCCAAGTCGCGATACCGCCCCAGCGGTCATGGACCGAGCGGCAAACCTGCGCCATCGCCTGGGTGTTGGTGATGTCCATCGGGGCCAGCGTGGCGCTGCCGCCGCGCGCCTGAATGCGGTCGTCGAGTTCCTCGAGCGCGCCGGTGGTGCGGGCGACCGCGATGATGTGATGCGTGTCGCTCAGCGCCTCGGCGATGGCGGCACCAAGACCGCGCGAGGCGCCGGTGACGAGGGCGAGGGGGAGATCGGTGTCCTGTGTCATAAGCGGGAAATCCCACCTGTCGCCGGGCAAATCAAGGACAATCGCTTGACTTTTGCGGCAGCGCGGCGAAAAAGTCGGGACGGACAGAGATAATGGAGGGACGCGACATGATGCGCGACACAGTTCTAGCCAAGGCCGTGATCGGCCAAGATACCCTGCTTCGCAAGATCGGCCTCGTGCTGACGGGCTCGCTCTTTGTAGCGCTTGCTGCGCAGGTCAGTGTGCCGTTCTTCCCGGTGCCGATGACGCTGTCGACGCTGGCCGTGCTGATCGTCGGACTGACGTTCGGGTCGCGCATGGGTGCCGCGACGCTGCTGGCCTATCTGGCCGAGGGGGCCATGGGCCTGCCGGTCTTTGCGAACGGCATGAACGGGGCCTCGCTTGTCGGGCCGACCGCAGGCTTTCTTTACGGCTATGTCGGCATGGCGTGGCTGGCCGGTCTGGCGGTGGAAAAGGGTCTGGCACGCGGTGTCGTCTCGACCGCGCTGTGCGGGATCGCGGTCTCGGCGCTGCTTTATGTCCCCGGCCTGGCCTGGCCCGCCGCGGTGATGGGCAAGACCGTTCCCGAGCTTTGGGCCCACTGGATGGCGCCGTTCCTGATCGGCGATGCGGTCAAGGCCGTGATCGCGGCGATGGTCGTCTATGGCGGCTGGAAGGCACTGGAGGCGCGTCGCGGCTGAACCCGCAGCGCGTTTGACTGAAATTGAGGCCGCGCCCGGGCAACCGGGGGCGGCCTTTTGCTATGCCGGGTCAGGTGCCGGGGAGGCGCAGTTCTTCGGCACGACCGCCGCGCGACAGGATCACGACGCCCTCGCCGATGGCCGCCACGGTGGCGCGGTCGAGCGTGTCGCCGATCTCGACCCGGGCCACCTTGCCACCGCGCACGAGGGCGCGGGCGTTGCTGGGGCCATGCATCGTGCCGAGCAATGTGATCCGGCGCAAGGGCAGGGCACCTTGTTGGGTCGCTGCGGCCAGTGTGGACGCAGGGGTGGATGTTTCGTTTGCCATAAATGCCTCGGGGTTTCTTTTGTCTCTGCCCGCGCGTCTATGCGGCGAGCGCGGCAGAGAAAAGCCCGATATCTGCGCTGCGGCAGGAACTTGCCAGAGCGCGTCGTGAGGCCGCAAAACCTTGCTTATACGGTCGATTTGACCGCGATCACTCGGCGGCTTTCAGCTCGAATCCTTTGGCGATCATGTCCGAGGGCTCGACCGGATATTCCCCCGAGAAACAGGCATCGCAATATTGCGGACACTTGGTATCACGGCCCTGTGCCTCGCCGACAGCGCGATAAAGCCCGTCGAGCGAGATGAAGCGGATGCTGTCCACGTTGAGATGCTCCCGCATCTCCTCTTCTGACATCGTGGCAGCCAGCAGTTTTTCGCGCTGTGGCGTATCCACGCCATAAAAGCACGGCCACGCCGTGGGCGGGGATGCGATGCGAAAATGCACCTCGGCGGCCCCGGCATCGAGGATCATTTCCTTGATCTTGCGGGAGGTGGTGCCGCGCACGACGCTGTCATCGACCAGGATCACCCGCTTGCCCTCAATCAGCGCGCGGTTGACGTTGAGCTTGAGACGCACACCCATGTTGCGGATCTGCTCGGTCGGCTCGATGAAGGTGCGGCCCATATACTGGTTGCGGATGATCCCCATGGCGAAGGGGATGCCCGATTCCTGGCTGTAGCCGATGGCCGCGGGCGTGCCGCTATCGGGCACCGGGCAGACGAGATCGGCATCGACAGGGGCCTCGCGCGCCAGTTCCACGCCGATCTGGTGGCGGGTCTCATAGACCGAGCGGCCGCCGATGATCGAATCGGGGCGCGAGAAATAGACATGCTCGAAAATGCAGAAGCGCGAGGATTGGCGGCGGAAGGGATAATGGCTCTCGACGCCGTCCTTCTCGGAGATCACCACCATTTCTCCGGGGGCGATTTCGCGCACGAAGGTGGCGCCGATGATGTCGAGCGCGCAGGTTTCGGAACTGAGCACCCAGCCTTCGCCCAATTGGCCCAGCACCAGCGGGCGCACGCCCAGCGGGTCGCGCACGCCAATGAGCTTGGTGCGGGTCATGGCGACCACGGAGAACGCCCCCTCGACCCGGCGCAGCGCGTCCTCCATCCGCTCGGGGATGTTGCGTTGCAGGGAGCGGGCCATCAGGTGGATGATGCATTCGCTGTCAGAGCCGGACTGGAAGATCGAGCCACGTTCGATCAGCTCTTTGCGCAGCGCGTCGGCGTTGGTGATGTTGCCGTTATGGGCGATCGCCGCCCCGCCCATCGAAAACTCGCCGAAGAACGGCTGCACGTCGCGGATCGCGGCCCCCTTGGCCCCGGCGGTGGAATAGCGCACATGCCCGATGGCCAGCGGCCCGGGCAGGGTTTCCATCAGCGATTGGCGGGTGAAGTTGTCGCGCACGTAGCCGAAGCGGCGGACCGAGTTGAAACCCTGATCGGGATCGTGGCTGACGATGCCGCCGGCCTCTTGTCCGCGATGTTGCAGGGCGTGCAGCCCGAGGGCTACGAAATTCGCCGCATCGGACAGGCCGACGACGCCGAATATACCGCATTCTTCCTTCAGTTTATCATCGTCGAAGGGGTGAGCGGGGGGCATTTGAGTGGACAAGGCTGGCAGCTCCGAATCCCGTGTCTGTCACTTGCGCCCCTCATACGCGCTCAGATCGGGTATGTCACGAAACTATCACAGAAACCTTTGCGCGCCCGGGGGCTGTGCTTCTTTACGTAGCGTCACTGCCCGGGGGCTTCGCAGGAGCCGATCAATTCCTCGTATTGCTGCGTGATCCAGCCCAGCGCCTGTTCGGGATTGCCATCCTCGACCTTGCCGGTCAGCTGTGCAAATACCCGCGCCGAGCGGCTGTCGTCGATGATCGCGATGCT
This sequence comes from Roseovarius tolerans, assembly GCF_900109855.1. Lineage (GTDB taxonomy): Bacteria > Pseudomonadota > Alphaproteobacteria > Rhodobacterales > Rhodobacteraceae > Roseovarius > Roseovarius tolerans. The sequence continues at coordinate 152,743 of NZ_FOBO01000002.1, forward strand.
TTGCGAGCTGATCACCGTCTCATAGACGAAATAGGCGATGGCGATGAGCAGAACGCCGCGCGCCACGCCGAAGACAAAGCCAAGCCCCTGATCGAGCCCGCCGAGGACCGAGCGCTGCACCAACGACGAAAAGAGCGGCGTGATCAGCGAGGCCACGATCAACCCCACGGCAAAGACCACCGCGAAGGCGCCGATCATCGAAAGCTCGCAACTGTCGGCGATGAATTCGCCGACCACCGGGATTTCGGTGACCAGCGGTTCGACCTGTGGCGCGAACATGAAGGCGAGGATGCCGGCCACGACCCAGCCCGCGATGGCCAGTGCCTCGCGCACGAAGCCGCGCGAATAGGCCAGCAGCGCCGACAGCACGATGAAAAGCGCCACGACGCCGTCGATGATGGTAAAACCGTCCATAGCCTTGTCCTGTCCCTCTGGGCGCGCCTAACCTGCGCCGAAAATATCACCCACGAACGCAGTCAGATCGCCCATCCGGGTCAGGCTGAGGCCGCTGGTGCCGCCGGTCTTGCCACCGGACGGAATGATCGCCGATGTGAAACCAAGTTTTTGCGCTTCTTTCAACCTGTTTTCGGACTGTCCCACCGGGCGGAGCGCCCCGGAGAGGCTGATTTCGCCGAAAATCACCGTTTCCGAGGGCAGGGGGGTGTCTTCGCGCGCGCTGAGCAGGGCTGCGGCGACCGCAAGATCGGCCGCAGGTTCACTGATCCGCAAGCCACCGGCCACGTTGAGATAGACGTCGAGCCCGGCAAAGGGGATGCCGCAGCGCGCCTCGAGCACGGCGAGGATCATCGCCAGACGCGCGCCGTCCCAGCCGACCACGGCGCGGCGCGGCTGCGCGTGCGGGGTGGGGGCGACCAGCGCCTGCATCTCGACCAGCACGGGGCGGGTGCCCTCGATGCCGGAAAACACCACTGAGCCGGGCGAGGGCGCGCCACGCCCCGAGAGGAACAGCTCGGAGGGGTTGGCGACCTCGGCCAGCCCACCGCCGGTCATCTCGAAGACGCCGATCTCGTCGGCGGGGCCGAAACGGTTCTTGACCGAGCGCAGGATGCGGAACTGATGACCGCGCTCGCCCTCGAAATAGAGCACGCAGTCGACCATGTGCTCGACCACGCGGGGACCGGCGATCTGGCCGTCCTTGGTGACATGGCCGACGAGGATCACGGAGGTGCCGAAGCGTTTGGCGAATGTGGTCAACTCATGGGCTGCGGCGCGGACCTGGCTCACGCTGCCGGGGGCGGCTTCGACGGTGTCGGACCACATGGTCTGGATGGAATCGATGATCACCAGATCGGGTTTTTCCGCCTCGAGCGTGGTCAGGATATCGCGCAGCGAGGTGGCGGCGGCGAGTTTGACCGGTGCATTTTCCAGCCCGAGGCGCTGCGCGCGCATGCGGACCTGTGCGCTGGCCTCTTCGCCCGAGACGTAGAAGGTCTTGAGCCCGGCACCCGCGAAGCGTGCGGCGGCCTGCAACAGCAGCGTGGATTTGCCGATGCCGGGATCGCCGCCCACCAGAACCGCGCTCGACGGCACGAGGCCGCCGCCCAGGACCCGGTCCAGCTCGCCTATGCCCGAGAGGGTGCGCGGCGGCGGGGCCTCTTCGGTCGAGAGATCCGTGAGGGTCAGCTGCGCGCCGCGCTTGCCGCCAAGCGTCTTGCCCTTGGGGCCGGTGGAGAGCGGGGCCTCCTCGACGATGGTGTTCCACTCGCCGCAGGCGTCGCAACGCCCCGACCAGCGGTTATGCACCGCGCCGCAGGCCGAACAGGTGAAGGTCGAGGATTTCGCCATGTCCCGGGTCATGCCCCAAGGGCCGGTCCCGGTCAAACCCGAAAATGCAGCGGCGCTATTCGGCGGCCTTCTTGCTAAGGTCGATCACCGTGCCGTCGGCGCGCAGCATCTCTTCCAGCCCCAGTTCCGGAAGCACCTCGCGCAGGTCGTCGCGCAGGCGGGTCAGCTGGCTTGCGGCCACGCTTTCCTCGAGATCGACCTCATGCGCCCAGTGCTTGAGGTCGCGGCTGATCTGCTTGGCCTGATCGATCCGCGCGTTGAACGCCTCGACCTCCTGCTGGCGTTGGTGCAGGAATTGCCGGGCGCGGGCGATCTTTTCGTCGGAATAGACATCGGCCAGTTCGCGGCTGATATGCGACATCTGGGCGGCCACTTCGAGCAGGTCCGGCTCGAGCCCGCCCAGATCGGGATGCTCGCGCAGATAGGCCAGCCGCTCGCGCACCGCATCAAACTCGGATGAGAGTTGAAACAATCCCTCGCGATCCGCCGCATGGGCGGCGTGATAGGCGCGGGCCACGTCTTGCATGCCGATATTGAACCGTCGGTGCGAGGTTTCAAGCGCCATGATGCGGGCATTCGCGGGTAGGAAAAAGCACAGCATCACCGCCAGAACGGTCAGGCCGATTTGCGCGATTTGCCCGGCATTGTGGTATATCACACCGCCGAACTCAGCCTTGAACCCGAGCCATGGCATCAGGCTGAGCGCCGCCCCGATGCTGGCGGCGCTCAGCGCGAGCGCTGCCAGGAGAAATGAAACAACGGCGAGCCGTTGGAATAAAAACTGAGTCAGCAGCGCAACAGATTTCAAATGTGCGGGCATGACTTCCCCCCTGAAAGACCATATCCAATATAGGCGAGTTTACGCCGATTGCGTCAAAGGCAAAGGGTTAATTCATTCACCACAGGCTCAACAAAGGGGGAGTGTTGCGTGGCTGCGCCGGGTTGTTGCCGAAATCGCGAGAGTTCAGGGGGCAGGCCGGTGTTTGTCCACCAGATGACCAAAGGTGATGGCGGCCAGTACGCAGGCGGTAAAGAGATAGAGGCCCCAGGCCACCTCGACCCGCGCGAGGCCAACGCCTTTGACCACGATGATGTAGAGCGCGATCAGGAAAATATCGGCCATCGCCAGCTTGCCCAGCAGATGCAGCGCGGGCAGGGCGCGCGGGGCGAGCAGGTCGAACTGCACCAGCGCGAGACCGATGGTCTTGAGATAGGGCGCGAAGAGCGCGAAGAAGGTGACCAGAAGGGCGAGGACGACATCGCTTTGCCAGAGTTCCTGAAGCCCCGAGATGATGCTGATCTCACTGAGGCCAAAGAGCGGCAGGGCAATGCCTGCGCGCAGGAGCGGCGCGAACCAGGCGACGGGGAAAAGGATCAGGAGGGTGAGGTTGGCGTATTTCAGCATGTTATGCGCCATACCTCAGCGATTGCGTGCAAAAATCTTGCAAGATTTTTGCCAAGAATTTTCGAAAATTCTTGGCGCGGGACGTCACCGGACCGCCTCGATCGGGCCGTCGGCGCGGCCGTGGATGAACTGGTCGAGATAGGGATCGCCCGACTGGTCCATGTCGCCCACCGGGCCGGTCCACTGGATCACCCCGTCATGCAGCATCGCGACGTTGTCGGCGATGGCGCGCACGGAGGTCATGTCATGGGTGATGGTCATCGCGGTTGCGCCCATTTCCACCACGATTTCGCGGATCAGTTCGTTAATCACGCCCGACATGATCGGGTCGAGGCCGGTGGTCGGCTCGTCGAAGAAGATAATCTCGGGCTCGGCCGCGATGGCGCGGGCGAGGCCCACGCGCTTTTGCATGCCGCCCGAAAGCTCGGCAGGGAACTTGTCGGCCACCTCGGGTTTCAGCCCGACGCGGCGCAGCTTCTCGATGGCGACCTCGCGCGCCTCGGACTTGGGGCGCTTGAGCGAGCCGCGCAGCAGGCGGAAGGCGACGTTTTGCCAGACGGGGAGCGAGTCGAACAGCGCGCCGCCCTGAAACAGCATGCCGAAGCGGGCGAGGAAGGCGTCGCGGTCGCCGGTGGTGACATCCGTGCCGTCGAGCGTGATCGCGCCGCTGTCCTGGCGGATCAGCCCCAGAATGCACTTGAGCGCCACCGATTTGCCGGTGCCCGATCCGCCGATGATCACCATGGAGGAGCCCGACTCGATGGTCAGGTTCACGCCCTGCAACACGCGGTTCTCGCCAAAGGCCTTATGGACGTCGCGCAGTTCGATCATGCCGAGAAGAACACCTCTGTCAGGATGTAGTTGGAGGCGAGGATCAGCACGCTGGCCGCGACCACCGCCGTCTTGGTGGCGCGCCCCACACCTTGGGCGCCGCGCCCCGAGTTCATCCCGTAATAGCAGCCCATTAGCGCCACGATGAAGCCGAAGACCGCACCCTTGATCATGCCGGAGACGACATCCCATGTCTCAAGAAAATCAATCGTGTTGTGCAGGTAGGTCGCTGCGCCGAAATCAAGCCGTCCGACGCCCACCAGAAACCCGCCCATGATGCCGATCACGTCGCCCACGCCCACGAGCAGCGGCACGGCGAGGGTGGCGGCCAGAACGCGGGGCAGGGTGAGGTATTTCATCGGGTTGGTGGAGAGCGTGGTGAGCGCGTCGATCTGCTCGGTCACTTTCATCGTGCCGATCTCGGCGGCGATGGAGGAGGCCACGCGCGCGGCAACCATCAGGCCGCCCAGCACCGGGCCAAGCTCTCGGGTCAGGCCGATGGCGACGATCGAGGGCACCACGGTTTCGGCGTTGAAGCGTGCGCCGCCTGCGTAGATCTGGAGTGCGAGTGCACCGCCGGTGAAAAGCGCCGTCATGCCGACGACGGGCAGCGACAGCCAGCCGATCTGCACCAGCGCATGGCCGAATTCGCGCCAGTAGAAGGGCGGGCGCGCCAGATGGCTAACCGCGTCGGAGGCATAGAGCGTGATCCGCCCCATGCCCGCCAGCCCCGCCAGCACCGTGCGCCCGATGGACGCCAGAAAGCCGAGGATCAGGGTCATCCGCCGATATAACGCCGCATGTAGCGCGCCCCCAGTGAGGTCAGGATTTCATAGCCGATGGTGCCTGCATTGTCGGCCAGCACGTCGATCCCCTGATGGGCCCCGAGCAATTGCAGATGCGACGGGTCGCGGCCGAGGTCGGTGATGTCGACGCCGATCAGGTCCATCGAGATGCGGCCGGTGACGGGGCAGGGGGTGTCCTCGGCCCAGAGGCTGGTTTTCGGACCCATGGCGCGCAGGATACCGTCGGCATAGCCCGCCGCCACGGTGGCGATGCGCATGGCGCGCGGCGCGGTGAAACCGTAGCCGTAGCCGACCGTCTCGCCGGGCGCGATGTCGCGACACTGAATAACCGGGATGTCGAGGGTGACGACGGGGCGCGCGTCTGTGTAGGGTCGCCCGCCATAGATGCCGATGCCGGGGCGGGCGAGGTCGAAATGATAGTCGGAGCCCAGCAGGATACCGCCGGTATTGGCGAAACAGCGCGGCACATCGGTGTCGTCTGTCATCGCGCGGAAGGCGGCCAGTTGCCGCGCGTTCATCACCTGGTCGGGTTCATCGGCGCAGGCCAGATGGCTCATCAGCATCACCGGGTTCTGCGCGAGGGCGATCTGGCGCACCGCCTGCCATTCCTCGGGCTCCATTCCCAGCCGGTTCATGCCGCTGTCAAGCTGCACGCCGAACGGGTGGCCCGGAAGCGCCTCGGCGTGGCGGATCATCTGGTCGAGCGAGTTGATCATCGGCACGAGGTCCATGTCGCCGATCATGTCCGCATCGCCCGGCATGTGCCCGGAAAACACGTGGATCGCCACATCGGGGCCGAGCGCCTGCCGCAGGGCCACGCCCTCTTCGGCGATGGCCACGAAGAAGTGCCGCGCGCCGGCCCGGGCCAGCACACGGCCCACCCGGTCAGCGCCCAGCCCGTAGGCGTCGGCCTTGACCACGGCGGCGGTCTCAGTGCCGGTCATGGCATCGAGGGCGCGCCAGTTGGCGGCGATGGCATCAAGGTCGATTGTCAGGGTTCCGCTGCTCATGCGGGCGGTTTTGACAGGATGGGCGGGGGCGTCAAGGGGAAAGGCGCGCGGCGCACGAACCTCAGGCGCGCACGCCGAAAAAGCCGCCCACGACTGGCGGGCGGGGGTGGAAAAGCCTCGGTCATGTCGCTGGACTATGTGCTCAGAACCAGCTCTGAACGCCGCGCGCAGCACCCGATATGTCACGTCCGACACCATCGACGGTGGCACAGCCTGCCAGCGTGGTGATGAGGACAAGCGCAATCAGTTTTTGCATGCTCCTGCCTATGGTTGTTGCCTGTTGTTATTCTTCTGCCTCGAACCACCAGACCTCGGGGAGGAAACCGATACCGTCCCCGTAGATCGGAAGCTCATCCTCATGATAGTGCAACTGCGCTTTGTGGGCAATACGACCGACGCTGTATTGATGGATCGGGATCACGTAGCGCCCCGCCGTCAGTATCCGGTCGAGCGCGCGGGTGGCGGCGACGAATTCCTCGCGGTCGCGTGCGTTCAGCATGGTGCGGATCATCGCTTCGGCGGCGTCCGAGCGCATGCCCATCAGGTTGCGGCTGCCGGGGTCGTCCACCCCTTCGGAGCCCCAGTAATACATCTGCTCGTTGCCGGGGCTGAGCGACAGCGACCGGCGCATCATCGTCAGGTCGAAATCATAGTTCGCCTCGCGCTCGGCATATTGCGCCTTGTCGGTCATCTCGATCCGCAATTCGACGCCCAGACGGTCGAGCGCGCGGGCATAGATATCCATCATCGCGCTCGCCTGACCGATCAGCCCGTCCTGCTGCAAGAGCACCGTCAGCCGCAGTGGCGTGCCGTCGGCGCTGACCAGCCGCCCGTTCTCGACCTGCCAGCCCGCCGCGCTCAGAAGCTTCATCGCGCGGCGCAAGTCCTTGCGATTACGCGCGGTGCCGTCTCCTTGCGGCAGGCTGTAGCCGTCGAGCGTGCCGGGGGGCAGGCTGTCGGCGAAGGGTGTGAGCAACTCGCGCACGCGGCCCGTGGCGGGGCCGTGAGCCATGCCCAGTTCGGAATTGGAGAAATACGAGGTGATGCGGGGCTGACGCCCGCCGGTCAGGGTGTCGTTGATATACGCGAAATTGAACGCGGTGATCAGCGCCTCGCGCACGCGCCAGTCATCGAGCGGCGCGCGGCGGGTGTTCATCACGAAGCCGGTCATGCCCGAGGGTTTCTGATGCGGGATTTCGGATTTCACGATCTCGCCGCGCTCGACGGCGGGGAAATCGTATTCATTCGCCCAGGCCTCGGCGTTGAATTCGCGCACATAGCTGATGATCCCGGCCTTGAACGCCTCTTTCAGCACGGTGTCGTCGCCGAAGAACTCGATGCGGATCTCGTCGAAATTGTTGGTGCCGCGCCGGAAGGGCAGGTCGCGTCCCCAGTAGTCGGGGTTGCGGCGCAAGGTGACGTGGCGGTTCACCTCGTAATTCTCGACGACATAGGGACCGGTTCCAATCGGGATATCCTCGATCCCCGCCTCGGCGATGTCGCGGCCCTGCCATTGCGCCTTTTGCAGGATCGGGCGCAGACCGGCCAGAAGGGCGAGTTCGCGATCCGCCTCGGTGAACTCAAGGCGCAGGCTGCGCGGCCCGGTTTGCGCGATGCGGCCCACCTTGGACCAAAAGCCGCGATAGCGCGGGTGGCCTTGCGTGCCCAATGTCTCGAAGGACCAGATCACATCCTCGACCGTCACCGGGCTGCCATCCGAGAATCGGGCCGTCTCGCGCAGGGTGAATTCGACCCATGTGCGGGCCTCATCCGTCTCGACCGATTCGGCCAGAAGCCCGTAAAGCGTGAACGGCTCGTCCCAGGATCGGCCCAAAAGGGTCTCGTGGGTGAGATGCCCCAATTGCCAGGGCGGGCTGCCGCGCAGGATGAAGGGATTGAGCGAATCAAAGCCGCCGACATTGCCGGTGACCACGCGACCGCCCTTGGGAGCATCCGGGTTGGCATAGGGCAGGGACACAAAATCAGGTGGCAGGGCGGGGTCGCCATACATAGCTATGCCATGCGCGGGCGCGCCGAGCGTCTGAGAGGCCGTTCCTGCAAGGATCATCGCGCAGAGCCCAGCCCGGAAAAGACGGAAAAATTCTGATCTCATTTTGGCGACAATCCTCAATGATCCTTGTTTATCAGGGGCAGAGCGTAGAGGCGGATTCACGTCTTTTCAAACTTTTAGCTTGGCCCGAGGCGCAGGATTGCTTATAAAGAGGGCACTGCTCGATAGGTTTCTTGCCTGTATGAAACCTGCCTCAATAACTTGACGCCCGCCTCGTGCGGGCGTTTTTTTTGGCCCGCTCCCAGCCTCGTGATCCTCATTCCCCGTGCAATTCGCAGATGCGGCACATATGCTGCGCGTGCAGTGTGAACAAGGGAGAACAGGCATGAGCGTCAAAGGCAAAACCGCCGTCATCACCGGCTCGAATTCCGGCATTGGTCTGGGCATCGCGTGGGAACTGGCGCGCGCCGGGGTCGAGGTGATTCTGAACTCCTTTACCGATTCGGAGGAGGATCACGCGCTGGCCAAGAAGGTCGCCGACGAGACCGGCACCAAGGCGCGCTATATCCAGGCCGACATGTCCGATGGCGACCAGTGCCGTGCGCTGATCGAAAAGGCCGGGGCCTGCGATATCCTGATCAACAACGCGGGCATTCAGCATGTCGCCCCGATTGACGAGTTTCCGGCGGAGAAGTGGAACGCAATCATCGCGATCAACCTCAATTCCGCCTATCACACGACCGCCGCCGCGCTGCCCCTGATGCGCAAGGCGGGCTGGGGCCGGGTGATCAACATCTCGTCGGCGCATGGCCTGACGGCGAGCCCGTTCAAATCGGCCTATGTCGCGGCCAAGCACGGCATTGTCGGGATGACCAAGGTGGTGGCGCTGGAAACCGCGAAAGAGCCGATCACGGCGAATGCGATCTGCCCGGGTTATGTGCTGACGCCGCTGGTCGAATCGCAGATCCCCGACACGATGGAGAAGTACGGGATGGAGCGCGACGAGGTGATCGAGAAGGTCATGCTGGAGCGTCAGCCGTCGAAGGAGTTCGCCACCACCGAGCAACTGGGGGGCACGGCGCTGTTTTTGTGTTCGGACGCGGCGGCGCAGATCACCGGCACGACGATCAGCGTCGATGGTGGCTGGACGGCGCTGTAAGGCGCGGGGCAGGGGCGATTGGCCTTGGGCGGACTTTAAGTGACCCGCACAAGGTGCCGCGCGGTTGGCTCTTATAACCGCTCCAGGCCATTCACGCCGCCCTTCACCCAGCCTTCTTGCGCAACTCCTCGGGCTTTTTCTGGCCCGGATAGACAAGACCCGCCGAGATCACCAGCTTGGCGGCGTCTTCGATGCTCATGTCCAGTTCGATCACGTCCTCGCGCGGAAAGAACAGCAGAAAGCCGCTGGTCGGGTTGGGCGTGGTGGGCACGAAGACGCTGAGCAGGTCGCTGCCGGTCTCTGCCTTCTGGTTGATCTCGCCCTTCGCCTCGGTCGAGATGAAGCCTACCGCCCAGATATCCTTGCGCGGATATTGCACCAGGCAGGCTCTCTCGAAATTGCTCTCGGTCTGGGCAAAGACCGTCTCGGCGATCTGCTTGACCCCCGAATAGATCGAACGCACCACCGGCATCCGGTTGACCAGAGATTCCGCAAAGCGGATGAACGACCGCCCGATCAGGCCTTTGGCAATCCAGCCGACGAGCACGGTGAAGATCAGGAAGATCACCACGCCGACGCCGCGCAGGTTGATGCCGATATAGCGCTCGGGCTGGTAATGTGCGGGAATGAGCGGCAGCACGAACCCGTCGACCCAGCCGATCAGCGTCCACATCAGCCAGATCGTCAGGCCGACCGGCGCGATCACCACCAGACCGGTCAGGAAACTGGTCCGCAGCCCGCCGAAACGGGTGGGTTTCTTGGGGGCGATCGGTGGGTCTTCGAAAGGCGTGGTCATGACAACTCTCATCAAGAGAACGTGGGTTATCTAGGCGCATTCCGCCGCTGTCACAATGGCCCGCACAAGCGGCCCGGCAAAAAACCCCGGCGGGGCTTGCACAGGCGGGCAGGGGCCGCTATACGCGCGGCACTGAAATCCGCAGGCATGGGCGGGCTGACGGGGGAGACATCCCCGTTCAAGTCCACCGGTTGAAGCATTCCGCTTCTCACCCCGTGCCAAGGCGCAAACCGGAAAAGGAATACGACCATGGCTCTTCCCGAGTTCACCATGCGTCAGCTGCTGGAAGCTGGCGTTCACTTCGGCCACCAGACGCAGCGTTGGAACCCCCGTATGGGCGAGTTCATCTATGGCGCGCGCAACGGCATCCACATCATGGACCTCACGCAGACCGTGCCGATGCTCGACGCGGCGCTGAACGCGATCCGTGAATGCGTTGCCAAGAACGGCCGCATCCTCTTTGTCGGCACCAAGCGGCAGGCCGCGCAGCCGGTGGCGGAAGCCGCCGAGAAATGCGCCCAGTATTACATGAACCACCGCTGGCTCGGCGGCACGCTGACCAACTGGCAGACCGTGTCGAAATCGATCCAGCGTCTCAAGCAGATCGACGAGATCCTCGAAGCGGGTGGCGAAGGCCTGACCAAGAAGGAGCGTCTCGGGATCGAGCGCGATCAGGGCAAGCTTCAGGCGTCGCTCGGCGGTATCCGCGAAATGGGCGGAGTGCCGGACATGCTGTTCGTCATCGACGTCAAGAAAGAGTCGCTGGCCGTCGCCGAAGCCAACAAGCTGGGCATCCCGGTCGTGGCCGTGGTCGATACCAACTGCTCGCCCGACTGTATCGATTACATCATCCCCGGCAATGACGACGCCGCCCGCGCCATCGCGCTCTATTGCGATCTGGTCAGCCGCGCCGCACTCGACGGTATGACGGCCCAGATGGGTGCCGCCGGCATCGACCTCGGTGCCATGGAAGAGGCGCCCGTGGAAGAGGCCGTCGCCGAGACCGAAGCCGCCGAAGGCTGAGCGCTGTCACGAAACTGACACGGGGGCAGGGCTATCCCGCCCCCGCGAAATATCGAATTTGAGGAGAGCCAAGATGGCGATCACTGCTGCAATGGTAAAAGAGCTGCGCGACACGACAGGCGCAGGCATGATGGATGCAAAGAAGGCGCTGACCGAGACTGCGGGCGACATGGAAGCGGCTGTCGACTGGCTGCGGACCAAGGGCCTTGCCAAGGCGGCCAAGAAATCCGGGCGCACCGCGGCCGAAGGTCTGGTGGCGGTCAAGGTCGGAGGCGGTGTTGGCGTCGCGGTCGAGATCAACTCGGAGACCGATTTCGTCGCCAAGAACGCCGATTTCCAGAGCATGGTCTCGCAGATCGCCGATGCTGCGCTCGGGGCGGCTGATATCGACGCGCTGAGCGCGACCGACCTGGGTGGCAAGACCGTGGCCGACACCGTGACCGACAAGATTGCCACCATCGGCGAGAACATGTCGCTGCGCCGCATGGCCCGCGTCGAAGGCGACGGTGTAGTGTCCTACGTCCACAATGCCGCCGCTGATGGCATGGGCAAGATCGGTGTTCTGGTGGCCTTCTCGGGTGACGAGACTTTTGCCCGTCAGGTCGCGATGCATATCGCCGCCACCAACCCCGCCTCGCTGGATGAGGCCTCGCTCGACCCGGCGGTCGTCGAAAAGGAAAAGCAGGTCCAGATCGAGATCGCCCGCGAGTCCGGCAAGCCGGATGCGGTGATCGAGAAGATGATCGTTGGCCGGATGAAGAAATTCATGTCAGAGGTCACGCTGCTTGGTCAGGCGTTCGTGATGAACCCCGACCTGACGGTCGAGGCTGCCGCCAAGGAGGCCGACACCACGATCGCGGGTTTCGTGCGCCTCGAAGTGGGCGAAGGCATCGAGAAGAAGGAAGAGGATTTCGCAGCCGAGGTGGCCAAGGCCGCACAGGGCTGAACCACGGGCGCGATCCGGTTGAGAAGGGGCCCCCGCACGGGCCCCTTTTTTCTTGCCCGGATCGCAAATGGCAAGCGGTGCCGCCTGTTAGGGCGACACCGCTCTGGACCGGTCGTCTATTGGGGATGAAACGACGGCCTGTTGGCGTCGACTGCCTGCCCCGATGGAATAAGAGCCGACAGCCGACATCCGGTCAGACCGGAAAAAGGAGCGTTCCCCGAAACGAAAGGTTGAACACCCCCCCATGTTCCCAGGCAATAAAGCCACCACTCACGGAACAGTGACATAATGCGACGTTACCTAACGTAAGGAAAGTAAGGGATTCCATACCATTTTTTAAGCTATTGAATTCAAAGGGTTTCAGGCATCTAGGAAGAAAATCTGATTCTGAAATGCGGCTTTGAGAACCGCCTGTGCGGTGGTCTCGACGCTGAGCGCCTTGCGCGCCAGCCGCAGGTGTTTTTCGACGGTTGCAGGGGTAAGTTCCATCAGCATGGCAATGTCTTGCACCGTTTTGCCATCGCCGACCCAACCCAGAACTTCGCGCTGCCGCGAGGTCAGCGCGCGTTTGGGTGATTCGTAGGGCAGGGACAGGATGCACAGATGCGCCAGGTTGTTGAGCGCGAGAACCGTCTCGCCGACTTCGGACCATAGCTGATCCACCTCCGCCTGCGTCGAGCCGCGCCGTGCGGTGAGGGCCATCGCGGCCTTCATGCGCGGGCGCAGCGACTTGAAACTGATCGAATAGCCCGCCGTCACACCATGCGCCTGGTTGAACTCCAGCACCGCACGTTCCTGCGGCGTCATTTCACCGGCGGCGAGACGCTCGTTCAGGATCGACCACGAACAGGCCCCGTCATTGCCCAGCGACCAGCGCACCATCGGCGCGTGAAAATAGAGACCCTGATCAATGAAGGTGTCGATATAGTCCGGCGCGTGGTTCGACAGGATCACGAAATCATCCGGATCGCCCAGCGAGGTTTCGGTGCGAAACCGTGTGCAGCCATAGATCAGCCGGTCGAACCCGTAGTCTGCCATCTGCCGCGTATGAAGATCCCACAATTCCTCGATCGTGGCGACATTCAGCAGCCGGTTGACGGCCTTCGGGTCGATCATCCGCTGCGCTCCAGATGTCCGCGCATGGCATCGAGGGCCAGGATGTAGCCCGGCGCGCCAAAGCCGCAGATCACGCCGATGGCGACCCGCGCGATGTAGGAGACATGGCGATAGTCTTCGCGGGCATGCACGTTCGACAGGTGCAGTTCGATGGCCGGTATCTGAACCGAGGCGAGCGCATCCATCAGGGCGATCGAGCTATGCGTATAGGCGCCGGCATTCAGGATGATCCCGTCATGGGTTCCGCGCGCGGCGTGAATGGCGTCGATCAGGGCGCCTTCGTGATTGCTCTGTTCAAAGGCGAGGGCGAGCCCGTGCGTCTCTGCATGCGCATGGCACATCGCCTCGATATCCGCGAGCGTGGTGTGACCGTAGATCTCGGGCTGTCGCTTGCCGAGCAGATTGAGATTCGGACCGTTCAGAACCAGAATGGATGTCATGTGCAGGCTTCCTCCGGATCGACGTTTAGACCGCATTGCAGTGTTGTGTCGAGTGAGCCATGTGTCAATCTGTCAATGTGTAGAGACAGGGCGGCGCGAATGACACAGCATGGCACGTCAGGATTTGGAATGTCGGATCGCGTCATAGCTTGGCTCACATGAGATATCTGGTGCAAGCCACTGATATAATGTTGTATTCGAGTAAACTCTACACTTGGCTGATGGATAAAACATTTACATAATACTGATTATGCGCCTAATGGATGTCAGCGCTGCGACCGGTTGCTTATCACCTGCATGCGCTGATCTGGGCATGTGTAATGCGCGGCAAGCGGATCGCGGCATGGTGCCTCGATCACGCGCAAGGCCAGCCATGCCGCTACGGCGGCAAAGACCGCCCCGCCGATCGCCTGCCCGGCCAGCACACCCTGCGCGCCCCAGATCGCCCCGAAGGCCACGACAAAGGGCCATGTGCCAATCGTGTGCCGTGCCCAGTTGACCCCGGTCGAATAGCCCGGATGACCGAGGTTGTTGAACGACGCGTTGGCGACGAAGATCGCGCCGTTGAAGAACGAGCCGAGCGCGAACGGACCGAGATAGAGATAGAGGATGGCGCGCATGTCGCCGTTGGCGTTGAACATGTCCGCAATCGGGGCGCGCAGCACGAAGAGCAGTGCCGACATGCCCACCACATAGAGGGCAAGAAATTTAAGCCCGTCGAAGAATGTCTCGTAGACCCGGTCCATGCGCCCTGCCCCGAAATTCTGCCCGAAGATCGGCCCTATGGCCCCAGAGAGCGCCAGCACGACCGAAAAGACCACCGGCACAATCCGATTGATCACCGCCATGGCGGCGACCGCGTCGGTGCCGTATTTTGCCATTTCCCGCGTCACGATGGCGGTGCCCAGCGGCGTCGCCACCGTGCCCAGAACCGCAGGCAGCGCAATGCCCGCCGCGTCCTTGAAATCGCGAGCCACGCATTGCGGGCGGGGCCGCGCGAAGGCCTGATAGCGCGTCACCGCGAGGAAAAGCGCCAATGCTGCCGTCGCGAGACGTGCCAGCACCGTCGCCACGGCCGCCCCTTCAAGGCCCAAGCCCGCGGCAAAGATCAGGATAGGATCGAAGACAAGGTTGACCCCGGCGCCCAGAAGTGCGGGATACATCGCGCCCCGCGCGTCGCCATAGGCCCGCAACACCGCCACCGCCACCATCGACAGCCCCGACAGGAAGGTCGTCGGCAGGATGATCCACAGGTAGCCATAGGCCATCTCCGCCGCGGCTCCGGAGGCCCCGAGGAGCGCCAGAAGCACATCGAGAAACGGCAGCATCATAAGCGGCAGAAAAAGCCCCGTCGCCACCGCGATCACCGCCGTGCTGGTGGCGTATTCGCGGGCATCTGTGCGATTGCGCTCACCCTCGGCCCGCGCCACGAGCGCGCCCGCCGCAATCGAGAGCCCGATATTGACGGCGCTGGCAAAGAACATCAGCGCGCTGGCATAGCCCGCCGCCGCTGCCAGCTCCTCGCGTCCCAGCATGGAAATGAACACGATATCAATGAGATCGACGGCGAAGATCGCCATCAAGCCGATGCTCGAGGTGAAGGACATCACCGACACATGCCGGAAAAGATTGCCTTGGGTGAAACTGCCGCCGCTCTCGGTCAGGGCCATTGTCATATTCCTTTTACACAACGTGTAAGGCACATAACCGGCTTTGCCGCCCGCTCAATGCCCGGCCCCTCAACACTCTGTGTGCGAATTTGCTCAGCCGCGCGCGGCGATCAGGTGCATCATCCGTGCGCCGGTCTCGTAATAGAGGGTGCGCAGTCCCGCGAAAGCCTCGCGATGGGCGTCAATCACCGGCACCGGCAGATCGTCCTCTTGCCCGCTCAGGAGCGCCCGCGCGGCGGCTCGGCCAAACACCGTGCCCGGCGCGATGCCCCGTCCGGAATAGCCATAGATCGCATAGCCGCCCTGCCCGATGCGCTGAATGCGTGGCAGGTGATTGCCGGTCATCGCGATGCGCCCCGCCCAGGCATGGCTGATTTCGGTGCCGCGCAGGTGGGGGAAAAGCTGCGTGAGCTTGCGTTCCGCCCAGTTGGCATGTGCGCTCGCGTCGCCGCCCATGCCGCCGAGGATGATCCGCCCCGCCGCATCGCGCCGCAGTGAGGTCATCACCAGACCGGTATCCCAGCACCCCTCGCCGCCCGCCAGGATATCGCGTGCGAGGTTGTCGCCGAGGGGTTCGGTTGCCAGTTGGTAGAACTGCACCACCGGCATCTCGGGCAGGCGCACGGGGGGCGCGGGGATATGATAGGCGTTGGTCGCCATCAGCAGATGTTTCGCGCGCAGCTTGCCGCCGGGCGTGTGGATCACCCATTGCCCGCCGTGGCGCGTGGCCGCCGTGACCGGGCTTTGCTCATGCAGGCGCGCGCCCTGCCCTGCGGCCGCGCGCGCCAACCCACGCGCATAGGCCAGCGGCTGAATGGTGCCCGCGCGCGGATCATGCAGCGCGCCGTGAAACCGCTCAGTTCCGGTGCGTGTGGCGACCTCCGTGGCCTCCAGCAGCCGCACCGGTGCGCCGCGCGCCTGCATCTGCGCCAGCCGTCCGCGCAGTTGCGCCATGCCCTTGGGCGCATGGGCCAGATGCAGCGTGCCGTGACGCACGGGTTCGCAGGCGATGTTGTGAGTTTCGATCAGGTCAAAGACGATATCTGGCGCACCGGCCAGCACGGTGTTGAGGTGCTCGCCCGCCGCCTGACCGAGCGTCTTGCAGACCGCATCGGGGGGCAGCCAGAGCCCGGCATTGACCAGCCCGACATTGCGGCCCGAACCGCCATGCCCGACGGTCTCGGCCTCGAGCAGGGTGGCGTCGGCGCCCTGCCCCGCAGCCTCGAGCGCCGCCGAGAGGCCGGTGTACCCGCCGCCGACGATGGCGAGGTCGACGCTGCGTTCGCCCTGCAAGGGCGGTGCTGCGAAATCCTCCGCTGCGCTCGCCTGCCAGAGTGAGGTGAGCGGGCCGCTCATACGCGGCGGCCCTTGGAGTGGTTACGTATTGATATCAGAGACCTGCGCCCCATTCCTCACCTTAGAAAAACGCCTGCAACCCGGTCTGCGCGCGGCCCAAAATCAACGCATGCACGTCATGCGTCCCCTCGTAGGTGTTGACCGTCTCCAGATTGACCATATGGCGAATGACCTGAAATTCCTCGGAAATCCCGTTGCCACCATGCATGTCGCGGGCGTGGCGTGCAATCTCCAATGCCTTGCCGCAATTGTTACGCTTGATCAGGCTGATCATCTCGGGCGCGGCATTGGCCTCGTCCATCAGCCGCCCGACGCGCAGCGCCGCCTGCAGGCCAAGCGCGATCTCGGTCTGCATGTTGGCCAGCTTGAGCTGAAAGAGCTGCGTCTGCGCCAGAGGGCGGTTGAACTGCTTGCGGTCGAGACCGTATTGCCGCGAGGCGTGCCAGCAGAACTCCGCCGCGCCCATGACGCCCCAGGCGATGCCGTAGCGGGCCCGGTTCAAACATCCAAAAGGCCCTTTAAGCCCCTGAACATTGGGCAAAAGCGCCGATTCCGGAACTTCGACGCCGTCCATCACGATCTCGCCGGTGACCGAGGCGCGAAGGCTCAGCTTGCCACCCACCTTGGGCGCGCTCAGGCCTGTCATGCCTTTTTCCAGCACGAAGCCGCGGATCTTGCCGTCATGCGCTTCGGACTTCGCCCAGATGACGAAGACATCGGCAATCGGGCTGTTGGAAATCCACATCTTGGAGCCGGTCAGGCAATAGCCCGTGTCGGTGCGCACCGCGCGTGTCTTCATGCCCGCCGGGTCGCTGCCCGCATCGGGCTCGGTCAGGCCGAAACAGCCGATCAACTCGCCGCTCGCCAGCCCCGGAAGGTACTTGCGGCGCTGCTCTTCGCTGCCGTAGGCGTAGATCGGGTACATCACCAAAGAGCTTTGCACGCTCATCATCGAGCGATAGCCCGAATCGACCCGCTCGATCTCGCGCGCAACGAGACCATAGCTCACATAGCTCGATCCCAGCCCGCCATATTCCTCGGGGATGGTGGTGCCCAAGAGGCCCATCTGCCCCATTTCCCTGAAGACTTCCGGCTCCACCCGCTCTTCGCGATAGGCGTCGATGACGCGGGGTTGCAGGCTCTCCTGCGCGAAAGTGCGGGCGCTTTCGGCGATCATCCGCTCCTCTTCCGAAAGTTGATCGCTCAGGCGGAACGGGTCGCTCCACTCGAAAGAATTAAGATCCGGTGCATCCTTGGCACGCAGCGTGGGGGTATTGGCATTCATGGCGCAATCCTCATGCAATTCTTGGGTTAGAGGCACTTTACACTGGCCAAACCGGCCTGAATAACGATAAATCCACATGAACCTATGAGTTTTTCGCAAGCATGACCCTGCCCCGCCGCTTCCTGCCTTCGATCTCCTCGCTGCGTGCGCTCGAGGCGCTCGACCGTCTCGGGAGCGCCACTGCCGCCGCCGAGGAGCTGTCACAAACGCAAAGTGCGGTCAGCAGGCAGTTGAAAACACTTGAAAATCAGCTTGGCGTGACGCTCTTCCTGCGGCAGGGGCGAAGCATGCGTCTGACGCCCGACGCGGCGGTTTATGCCGACAAGGTGCGCGGGGCCCTGCAGCAGATCGCGCAAGCCTCGGTCAACATGACGGTAAACCCGGTCGGCGGCAGCCTGAGCCTTGCGATCCTGCCAACCTTCGGCATGCGCTGGCTGGTGCCGCGCCTTGCCGATTTCGCGCGCCGTCACCCCGAGGTGACGATCAACCTCTCGACTCGTCTCAAGCCGTTCAACTTCGCCTCCGAACCCTTTGACGCAGCGATACATTTCGGGAATGCGGACTGGCCTGGAACGGATGCGCTGCGGCTGAAAACCGAGGCAGTTCTGCCGGTTGCAGCCCCCGACCTTCTGTCGGCCCATCCCCCGGTCACCTCTGCGCGGGACCTACTGCGTCTGCCGCTCTTGCATATCGAGACGCGCCCCAATGCCTGGGACGATTGGTTTGGCGCGCATGGCATCAAGGATCCGCGCATCACCGGCACGGTCTATGATCAATTCTCAACCATCACGCAGGCGGCGCTGCACGGGTTGGGCGTGGCGCTGCTGCCCGATTACCTCGCGGAGCAGGATTTGGCGACCGGGCGGCTGGCCCGCGTCTGGGGCGCGCGCACGGAGATGTCGGGCGCCTATTACCTCGTCTGGCCGGAAAGCCGCGCGCGCGATCCCGCGCTGCTGACGTTCCGCGACTGGCTGGCGGGACAGACCGAGGATGAGGACACGCTGCCGCGCTAGGCGTTATCCTGCCGCGCGCGTTGCCTCGTCATCTTCATCATCGCGCCCGCCCTTGGCATTGGTCACCACGCCGAGCGATTTCAGCTTGCGGTGCAAGGCGCTGCGCTCCATCCCGACGAATTCCGCCGTGCGGCTTATATTGCCGCCGAACCGGTTGATTTGCGTCATCAGGTATTCGCGTTCGAACGCCTCGCGGGCGTCGCGCAGGGGCATGGTCGCGACGGCCCCCGACAGCACGACGCGCCCCTCTTCCACCGGGCCGCTGCTCTCGCCCGGCAGTTCGGCGACGCCGATCGGCCCGCCCCCTTCGCCAAGGATCAGCACCCGCTCGATCACGTTGCGCAGCTGGCGCACGTTGCCGGGCCAGTGCATGGTCTGCAACAGGGCCGCGGCCTCCTCGGACATCTCGCGCAGCGGCAACCCTTGCGTTTTGTGCAGCATGTCGATGAAATGCGCGGCCAGCGCCGGGATATCCTCGCGCCGCTCTTCCAGACTTGGCACGCTGATCGGCACCACGTTGAGCCGGTGAAAGAGTTCACGTCGAAACCGGTCGGCGGCGATTTCGGCCTCGAGATCGCGGCTGGTCGAGGAAATCACCCGCAGATCGACCTTGATCTTGTCGCTGCCACCGACGCGCAGAAAGGTCTGATCGACCAGAACCCGCAGAATCTTGGACTGCGTGCCGGGCGGCATGTCGGCCACCTCGTCGAAATAGATCACCCCGCCATTGGCCTCTTCCAGCAGGCCCGGTGTCACGCCGGTCTCGGTGTTTTCACGGCCAAAGAGCACCTCTTCCATCCGGTCGGCCGCGATCGAGGCGCAGCCCACGGTCACGAACGGGCCGGTGGCCCGGTGCGAATTTGCATGGATATAACGCGCGGCGAGTTCCTTGCCCGAACCGGCCGGGCCGCTGAGCATCACCCGCCCGTTCGATTTTGTGACCTTGTCCAACTGCCCGGTCAGCGCACGAAACGCGGGCGCATCGCCGAGCATTTCCGACGGGGCCGTCTCGCGCCGCTTCAGCGCCTGATTCTCTCGCCGCAAGCGGCTGGTTTCCATGCCGCGCCGGATCACCACCATCAACTGGTCGATGTTGAATGGTTTCTCGATGAAGTCATAGGCGCCTTGCTTGATCGCCGCGACCGCGATTTCGATATTGCCATGTCCCGAGATGATCACCACCGGCACATCCGGGTAATCGCGTTTCACGGTCTTGAGGATGTCGATGCCGTCCATCTGGCTGTCCTTGAGCCAGATATCGAGGATCAGAAGGCCGGGCTGTTCAGCGGCGATTGCTGTCATCGCCTCGTCGGAATTGCCCGCCCGCCGGGTGGTATAGCCCTCATCCTCGAGAATATCGGAGATCAGTTCGCGGATATCGCGTTCGTCATCGACAATCAGAATGTCACTCATTGGTCCCTCACATGGCCGCCCTGGCCTCTACAATCTCGTTTTGTGCCGTCAAAAGCGGCAGGCGCACCACCGCACAGGCACCGGCATGCGCGCCCGGCGCAAACGGCACGGCGTCCTCCAGCGTGAGCGTGCCGCCATGCTCTTCGATGATCTTCTTGACGATGGGCAGGCCGAGGCCGGTGCCCTTGTCGCGTGTCGTCACGTAAGGCTCGAAGAGGCGCGCGCGATCCTCGGGCAGGCCGATGCCGTTGTCGGAAATGCGGATCACCGCGCTGTCGCCGTCTTCGGCGCTTTCGATGCGGATCATCGGCTGATGCCCCTCGGGCGCGCCTTTTTCGGTCAGGCTCTCGATGGCCTCGCCCGCGTTCTTGATCAGGTTGGTCAGCGCCTGTCCGATCATCGACGGGTCGATTTCGGCGCGCAGGGGCGCGTCAGTCATATCGAGATCGAACCGCACGTCCGGCTGGCCGCTCTCTTGCAGGAGTGCCGCCTCGCGGAGCACCTGGCTCAGGCTCAGCGGCTCGGTCTGCGGCTCGGGCATGCGGGCGAATTTCGAAAATTCATCGACGATCCGGCGCAGGTCATTGGTCTGGCGCACCACCACGTCGGTCAATTGCTCCAGGCTCTCGGCCTGATCCGGCTCCAGCTGCCGGGCGAACTTGCGCTTGATGCGCTCGGCGCTCAGTTGGATGGGCGTCAGCGGGTTCTTGATCTCATGCGCGATGCGCCGCGCCACGTCGCCCCAGGCGGCCATGCGCTGCGCCGTCACAAGATCTGTCACGTCGTCGAACGCCACCACATAGCCCTCGCGCCGTCCGCCCTCGCCCATCCGGGTGGACATGCGCACCAGCAGGTTTTCCTGCCGCGTGCCGCGGCTGACCTTGATCTCTTCCTGCACAAAGCCGCTCGGAACCACGCGCAGCCGGTCAAAGAGCGGGCCGAATTCGGGCACCGCCACCGACAGCGCCATGGATTGTTGATCCTCCTGCCAGTCGAGCAGGCGTTCGGCGGCGCGGTTCACGAAGGTCACACGCCCCTTGGCATCGAGCCCGACCACCCCCGACGAGACCGACCCCAGCACCGAATCAAAGAGGCGGCGGCGGCGCTCGATCTGTTGGGTATTGGCCAGCAGGCGTTCGCGCTGACCCTTCAGCTGCCGGGTCATCTGGTTGAAATAGGTGCTGAGTTGCGCGATCTCGTCGTCGCCCTCTTCCTCGCGCACCTGCGTATCGAGATCGCCCTCGCCGACCCGCTGCGCGGCAGAGGTGAGCCGTCCGACGGGCCGCGACAGACGCTCGGCGAACCACATGCCAAGCCAGATCGCGGCGAGGATCAGAATGACCGCGAAGCCCAGGTAGAGCAGCCCGAACTCGAATAGAAGCCGCCCGCGCTCGCTCTCGCGTTGCTTGTAGAAACGTGCGGTTTCCTGGGTGTCGTCGAGCAGGTTGAGGATCGCGCCATCGACATTGCGGCTGATGTAGAGCAGCCGGTCGGAAAATGCATCGAGCGGCATCAGCGCGCGAAACTCGTTATTGTCCCAATCGCGGATCACCGTGACGCCCTGCTCTCGGGCCTCGGCGATTTGCTCGGGCGTCGGCTCTTCGTAGTCGAAGAGATAGGAGCGCTCGCCGCGGGCCCGCAGCTCGCCGGTGCCGTCGATCACGAAGGCCTCGCGCAGCCCGCGCTGAATCTCGCGCTGCCCAGATGAGAGGACCTGCCGGATGTCGCCATCGCTCATGAAGACCGTCGCGCGCTTGGTGGTATTGATCACCTGCGCCAGCACCCGTGCATCGGTTACCAGATCGCGGCGGTGCTCGTCCTCATAGGCTTGCGCGGCGGCCACGGAACTGTCGACCACGCGCCCGACGCGGTCGGAAAACCATGCCTCCAGCCCCATGTTGACCGATAAAGTGGCAAAGACCGCCACCGTGATTGTCGGCAAGAGCGCCATCAGCGCGAATACGCCGGTCAGCCGCAAGTGCAGCCGCGAGCCCGCCGAGCGCGACCGACGCGCCGCGATCATCCGGGCCACCCGTTGCAGCACCAGCCCCGCGACCATGAGCACATAGATCATGTCCGCCAAAAGCACGAGCCGAAGACCGTTGGAGGATGTGCCCTGATCGAGAGGGCCGAGCAGCAGGTAAGTGGCGAAGGCTAGAACAGGGCCAAGGATAACAAGGCCCAGCGTGGCGTAGCTCCGCAACTGACGCAGCCGTCTCAGGCGGGTGATCCCCTCCCATGACAGGCGCCTGCCGCGCATTTTGCGTGTCCGCGTTGCCACGCATGCCCCCCATCGGTTAGTGGGGCGGCCGCGCCTGCCCCGCAACATCTGGCCCTGCGGCGCGCGAAACGCCGGTCAGGTCACAGTCCTGTTGCAGTTTTACATCAACTTGCGGCGGCGTGTCACGTGAATATCAAGATCGGTGATTTTCTTGCGCAGCGTATTGCGGTTGATCCCGAGCAGTTCGGCGCACTTCATCTGGTTGCCGCCGGTGGCATCGAGCGCGATCTCGATCAGCGGTGTTTCGACCTCGCGCAGGATTCGCCCATAGAGCCCCGCAGGCGGCAGGTCCGCACCGTGGAGATCGAAATAGCGTTGCAGATGCCCCGCCACCGAGGCCGACAGGCTCTCGCCGCGCACCTGCCCCATCACCGGCTCGGCGCGCGGCTGATTTCCCAGCACCGCCTCGACCTCGGAGCGGGTGATTTCCTGCGCCAATGCGGTGAGGCCGATCCGGCGCACTGCGTTCTCCAGCTGTCGCACGTTGCCGGGCCAGCTATAGGCGCGCATCAGCTCCACCGCGCCGTCCGACAGGTGACGCGCGGGCTGTCCCTCGCGTTCGTCCCGGGCGAGGAAATGTGCCGCCAGCAGCGGGATATCCTCGATCCGTTCGCGCAGGGACGGCACGTCGATCACGGCCCCGCTCAGCCGGTAATAGAGATCCTCGCGCAGCGTGCCGTCCTCCAGCGCCTGTGCCGGCGGCACCCGGCTGGTGGCCATGAAGCGCGGCACGTGATCGCCCGGCGCGTCCATCATCCGCACCACGCGGCCCTGCGCCTCGAGCGGCAGATCGCTCGCCTCGTCCAGCACCAGCGTGCCGCCCTTGACCCGCGCCATCACCCGCGACGGGCCGTCAAGTTCGCTCAGATCGCTTGCCGTCACCGTCACGAAGGGCAGCGTGCGCCGGTCCGAGAAATCGTGCAGCGCCTTGGCGATGAGCGACTTGCCGGTGCCCGATTCGCCGCAGATCATCACCGGCAGATCGCTGTGCATGACCCGCGCTACCACGCGGTAGAGGGTCTGCATTGCGGGCGTGCGCCCGATCAGCGGCAATTCCTCGGGTCGGTCCTCTTCGGGGGCCACCACGCTGCGCCGGGCGCGGGCCTCGAGCGCGCGCGCGGTGCGTTTCATCAGGTCGGGCAGATCGAAGGGCTTGGGCAGGTAGTCATAGGCCTCGGCCTCGGCGGCCTTGATCGCCGTCATGATCGTGTTCTGCGCCGAGATCACGATCACCGGCAGGCCGGGCCGGTCCTGCGCGATCTTGGGCAGCATCTCCAACCCATTGCCATCGGGCATCATCACGTCCGAGATCACCACGTCGCCCTTGCCTTCGCCGACCCACCGCATAAGCGTGGTCAGGCTCGACGTGGCATGCACCCGGCACCCCGCCCGTGTCAGCGCCTGTGTTAGAACCGTCCTGATCGTGCGGTCATCATCGGCGACCAATACCGTGCCGTCCATGTTCTAGCCTCCCTGGCCTGTCGTCGTCTGTGCGCGTTGCAATGAAATGCGGAACACCGTGCGCCCGGGCACCGAACTTACCGAGATCCAGCCGTCGTGATCCGAAATGATCTTGGCCGCGAGCGCGAGGCCAAGCCCCGTGCCATTTTCGCGGCCCGACACGAAGGGATCGAACACCTCTTCGGCGATCTCGGGCGGCAGGCCCGGCCCGTCGTCGATGATCTCGATTTGAAGCGGCAGCGCCTTGCCCTTGCCCTCGCCACGCCGCACCCGCAGCGATTGCTCGTAATAGCTGTGCAGGCGGATCGTGCCGGGCCGTCCCTTTGCTGCTTCCGCTGCGTTCTTCAGCAGGTTCAGCACCACCTGCAACAACTGATCCGCATCGCCAAGCGCCAGTGGCAGCGACGGGTCGTAATCCTCGATCATCGTCATATGCGCGGCAAAGCCCAGCATCGCCGAGCGGCGCGCGCGATCCAGCACATCATGCAGGTTCACGGGCTTCAGATCCGGGGCGCTGATATTGCCGAACTGCTCCACCCGCTCGAGCAGGCCCACGATGCGGCGGCTTTCGCTGACGATCAGATCGGTCAGTTCGAGATCGTCCTGCCCCAGCGTCATCGACAGAAGCTGCGCCGCGCCCGTAATGCCCGCGAGCGGATTTTTGATCTCATGCGCCAGCATCTCGGCCATGCCGATGGCCGATTTCGCCGCCGATTTCACGTTGCTGTTCTGCACCATGCGGCCGGCCAGCTCTCGCGGGCTGATCAGCATGATCATATGACCGGGGCTGCCCGCCAATGGGGCCACCTGAAGATTGCACTGCATCGGCGCACGCTCTCCGGTGCCGACGTCCACATCATTGACGAAAAGCGGGGCGTCGTTCTCGCGGGCCCGTTCGAACGCCTCTTCCAATGGCGCATTCACCGCCAGCTTGTCCCAGAGCGGCTGACCGGTCAGCGCGCGCTCGGAACTCATCATGAAGCCCTCGGCGGCGGGGTTGATCCGCGTGATGCGATCCTCGGCGTCGATCACCAGCGCGGGCACTGGCAATGACGTCCAGATCCCCTCCTCGGTGCTCATGCCGCGTGCCTTTCGCAGACGGTGTCCTGCATGGCATCCGGCAAGAGGTGCAGCACCGTGTCCGGCGCCGCCGTCAGCACCCGGCGGCGCAGATCGGCCCCGGTGCCCGCGTGATCCATGTACCAGCCCAGATGCTTGCGCGCGGCGCGCCCGCCGAGATCGCGCCCGTAAAAGCCCAGCATCGCCTCGTAATGCCCGGCCACCAGATCGGCCAGTTCCGCACCTTGCGGGATTACGGGCGCGGGTGTGCCGTAAATCTCTGCCGCCACCTGCGCCAGCAGCCAGGGGCGGCCTTGCGCGCCCCGTCCGATCATCACGCCGTCGGCACCGGATTGTTCCAGCGCGCGGCGTGCGCTCGGCCCGTCCACGATGTCGCCATTGGCCAGCACCGGCACGCGCACGGCGTCCTTGACCGCGCGAATGGCCGCCCAATCGGCGCGCCCCTTGTAGAATTGACAGCGCGTGCGCCCGTGGATGGTGATCATCTGCACGCCTGCCGCCTCGGCACGGCGCGCGATCTCGGGGGCGTTGAGGCAATCGTCATCCCAACCCAGCCGGGTCTTGAGCGTGACCGGCACACGGACCGCGCCGACCACCGCCTCGATCAGCCGCAGCGCATGATCCGGCGTGCGCATCAAGGCCGAGCCAGACGCCCCTGCCCCGCTCGCGCTCGTCACCTTCTTGGCGGGGCAGCCCATGTTGATGTCGATGGCCTTCGCGCCGCGATCCTCGACCATGCGCGCGGCCTCGGCGATCCAGCGGGTGTCACAGCCGGCAAGCTGCACGACCGTGTTCGCAATCCCCAGCCCAAGTTCGGCCTTTTCGCGCACGCCGGGTTTGGCCTGCACCATTTCCTGGCTCGCGACCATTTCGCTCACCACCAGCCCCGCGCCAAAACGCGACACCAGGGACCGAAACGGCAGGTCGGTGATTCCCGCCATCGGGGCGAGCGCCACGGGCGGATTGAACCACCTATCGGCAAGTGAGAGCATGTGTGTGCCTAATCCTTGTGCAACATCGCCTTTGTAGCCCTGACGCGGGCGAGAAACAACGCTGCAAGGTATAATTCACAGCGCCCTCACTAGCACTCGCCTATTTATTAAGCACATGCTCAGCCATTGCGCTCGCCCCGGACGCGCCGTAATCAGGACCACATGACGAACGCCGCTCTCATCGTCGCCGCAGGTCGCGGCACCCGTGCTGGCGGGGACTTGCCAAAGCAATGGCAGCCCCTCGCCGGTCGTCGCGTGATCGACTGGACGGTCGATGCGTTTCTCGCGGTGCCGGGGATCACCTCGATCACCGTTGTCCTGCATGCCGACGATATTGACCGTCTTGTTCCGCACCCGCGGATTCGCGTGGCCGAGGGTGGTGCCACACGGGCGATCTCGGTGCGCAACGGGCTGGACTCGATGGCAGGCGACCCGCCTGATCATGTTCTGATCCACGATGTCGCGCGCTGCTGCATCACCCCCGAACAGATCAGCGCCGTGCTCGATATGTTGCACGCGGGGGCTGTTGCCGCCGCCCCCGCCCTGCCCGTCACCGATGCGCTCTGGACCGGCGCGGGTGGCCATGTCACCGGCACCCGCGACCGCGCGGACCTTTACCGTGCGCAGACGCCGCAGGGGTTTGAATTTGCCACGATCCTCGCCGCGCACCGGGCCCATGCGGGGGATGCGGCGGACGATGTCGCCGTCGCGCGCGCCGCCGGACTCTCCGTGGCCATCGTCGAGGGCGATGAGGATAACCTCAAGATCACCCACCCACAGGACTTTGGCCGCGCTTCTAAGCTATTGGAACATAAGATGGATATACGTATCGGCACCGGGTTCGACGTGCACCGTTTCGGCCCCGGCGATCACTGCATGCTCTGTGGCGTCGCGGTGCCGCATGATCGCGGGTTGCAGGGCCATTCCGATGCCGATGTGGGCATGCACGCGCTGACCGATGCGATTTACGGAGCCATGGCCGAGGGCGATATTGGTCGGCATTTTCCGCCCTCCGATCCGCAGTGGAAAGGGGCCGAAAGCCATGTCTTCCTGCGCCACGCGGTCGATCTGGCATCGCAAAAAGGGTTCACGATCAATAATATGGACGTCACTCTTGTCTGCGAGCGCCCGAAGATCGGGCCGCATGCGCAGGCCATGCAGGAGGCGCTGAGCAGGGTCACCGGTCTCGCCCCTGACCGGATCTCGGTCAAGGCCACCACGTCCGAACGGCTCGGCTTTACCGGGCGAGAGGAAGGCATCGCAGCGCAAGCCGCCGTGACACTGGTGAAGACATGCGCGTAACTCATTTGATAGCCACGTTTTTCCATGTCGGCCACTTGCGCCCGGCCCCCGGCACATGGGGGTCGCTTGCGGCGTTGCCCTGCGCCTGGGCGCTGCATGTGGCGGGCGGTCCGCTCCTGCTGAGCCTTGGCGTGGTCGTGGCGTTCACATTAGGTATGTGGGCCACAGGACGGGAAACGAAAGGAAAAGACGATCACGATCCGTCCGAGATCGTGATCGACGAGGTCGCCGGTCAGTGGCTTGCCTTTTTACCGGTGTCCATCGGCGCGACGCATGCCGGGGTGGCGCTGACCGCGCTCTGGCCCGGCTGGATCACGGCATTCCTTGCCTTTCGCCTGTTCGACATCTGGAAGCCCGGCCCGATCGGCTGGGCGGACCGGCGCGGCGATGCGCTTGGTGTGATGCTGGATGACATCCTCGCGGGACTGGCCGCCGCGCTCTGCGTCATGGCGGGGGCGGCGATTTCGCACGGGGTGCTGGGCCTGTGAGCGTCGCCGATATCCTCGACAGCGCCCGTGCGCAGGGCGTGATGATCGCGACCGCCGAAAGCTGCACGGGGGGCATGGTTGCCGTTGCGCTGACTGATGTTTCCGGCTCCAGCGCGGTGGTTGAACGTGGCTTCGTAACCTATTCGAATCAGGCGAAAATCGAGATGCTTGGCGTGTCGCCCGAGACGCTTGCCGCGTTTGGTGCCGTTTCCGAGGAGACCGCGCGCGAGATGGCCGACGGGGCGTTGCGTCACAGCCGTGCCAATCTTGCCGTGTCGATCACCGGCATCGCCGGTCCCGGCGGGTCAGAGCACAAGCCCGAGGGGCGTGTCTGTTTCGGCCTCGCCCATACCGGCCATCCTACTGTCAGCGAAACGCAAGACTTTGGCGCGCAGGGCCGGGACGCGGTGCGCCGTCTTTCGCGGGATCACGCGCTCGAACTGCTGCAAGCTGCGGTGTCACGCGGTCCCGTATAGGGCCTCCGCGCGCTCCTCGAAGGCACGCACCACCCGCTTCATCGCCTCGTAAAAGAAGAACTCCGCCGCCGATTGCAGCAATCGGTTCTTGAACGCGAAATCGACGTCGAACGCCACCTCACAACCGCCCTCTACATCGCGAAACGCCCAATTGGAGCGCATATGCTTGAACGGCCCGTCAAGGTATTCGGTCGCGATGCGCCGCTCTTGCGGGAAGAGTTCCACGCGGCTGCCGAAGCGTTCGCGGAACACCTTGAAACTGATCACGAGATCCGCCTCCATCAGTTCTGAACCATCCTCGCGCGGGGTGACCTTGCGCACCCGGGCCGCCGCCGTCCAGGGCAGGAACTCGGGGTAGCGCGCCACATCCGCGACCAGCGCATACATCTGATCCGCCGTGTAGCGCAGCGTTCGCGTTTCTGAATGTGATGGCATGGTAGCCCCGGTTTGCACGTGACAGAGGCGCGCTTTTTCATAGACTGGGGCGGAAAGTTCAAGGGGGTCACATGCCGCAACGCGCCTATGTCATCGACAAATTGATTTCCGCCAAGAGCATCGCCGCCCGTATCGAGACCCTCTCGCATGAAATCGAGGCCGAATTTGCGGGCACCAGCAAGCTGGTTGTCGTGGGGCTGCTGCGCGGCTCTTTCATCTTCATCGCCGATCTGGTGCGCGAGTTGGACCTGCCCGTCGAGGTCGATTTCGTCGAAACCTCGTCTTACGGTAACGCGATGGAGAGTAGCCGGGAAGTGCGTATTCTCAAGGACTTGCGCGGCGATATTGAAGGGCGCGACGTGCTGGTGGTCGAGGATATCGTCGATACTGGCCACACCCTCGCGCATGTGCTGCACCTGCTGAATAGCCGCCGCCCCGCGCGCCTGCGCACCATCGCGCTGCTCGACAAGCCGTCGCGCCGCGAGACAGATATCAGCGCCGACTGGATCGGCTTTGAAATCCCCGATGAATTCGTCGTCGGCTACGGCATCGACTACGCGCAACGCAACCGCAACCTGCCCTATATCGGCACGGTCCGGTTCATTGATCCCGCGTGATCGGCGCGGTGGCGGACGCAGCGGGAGTTGGTGCTGAGACCTCCGCCGTTTGAATGCGGCGGCGCAGCAAAAGAAAAAGAGGGGGCACAAGGCCCCCTCAGGTTCGCGGATCGGGATGTTTATTTACCGCCCGATTATGGTTGTTGCCTGTCTCCGATCCGCGTCCAGGGCGAGCGCACCCGCCCCTGAACTCTTCAGCTACACCCGCTCGTCCCGCCGCAGGTGTTGCACTTCATGCAGGTGCCGTTGCGCACCAGCGTGTAGTTGCCGCATTCGCCGCAGGCCTCGCCTTCGTAGCCCTGCATCCGGGCCTTGGTGCGGGCGTCCATCGACATCGTGGTCGACGTGGCCGACACCGATGTCACGTTGGCCTGCACCGTCTCGGGCACGAGGGTTTGCAGCGCTACCTCGGCGTCGCTGCCGCGAAAGCCGGTGGTGCCGGTGCCCTGCCCGCCCTGGAACACCACGAGTTCCTGTGGCAGGCGCTTGCGCAGGTAGCCGGTGGAGCTGATCTGCTTGAGCACCTCCAGCGAGCGTGACGCAGCTTCGCCCGACATCTCCTTGATATTGCTGACACCTTCCTCTTCACCGCGGCCCAGATCATCGAAGGACGCGCCGGAGGGTTTGACATGCGCCAGATCGGTGCGGTCGAGATAGCTGACCGCCAGTTCGCGGAAGATATAGTCGAGGATCGAGGTGGCGTTCTTGATGCTGTCATTGCCCTGCACCATGCCCGAGGGCTCGAACTTGGTGAAGGTGAAGGCATCGACGAATTCCTCAAGCGGCACGCCGTATTGCAAGCCCACCGAGACGGCGATGGCGAAATTGTTCATCATCGCGCGGAACCCGGCACCTTCCTTGTGCATGTCGATGAAGATCTCGCCAAGCTGGCCGTCCTCGTATTCGCCGGTGCGCAAGTACACCTTGTGCCCGCCGACGATGGCCTTTTGGGTATAGCCTTTGCGACGCTCGGGCATCTTCTCGCGGTTGGAGCGGACGATTTCCTTGATCACCACCTTCTCGACGATCTTCTCTGCCAGAACGGCGGCCTTTTCCTGCGCGCTGCCTGATTCGAGGATCTCGGCGGCCTCGTCGTCATCCTCGACCAGCGCCGATGCCAGCGGCTGGCTGAGCTTGGAGCCGTCGCGGTAGAGCGCGTTGGCCTTGACGCCGAGGGACCACGAGAGCTCATACGCCTTCTGGCAATCCTCGATGGTGGCGTCGTTGGGCATGTTGATCGTCTTTGAGATCGCCCCCGAGATGAAGGACTGCGCCGCTGCCATCATGGTGATGTGGCTCTCCACGCCGAGATACCGCTTGCCGGTCTTGCCGCAGGGATTGGCGCAATCGAAGATGTGGTAGTGCTCTTGCTTCAGATGCGGCGCGCCTTCCAGCGTCATGGTCCCGCAGACGTGATCGTTCGCGGCGTCGATATCGCGCTTGGAATAGCCCAGATGCGCGAGCAGGTCGAAGGTCGGATCGTTCAGCTTTTCGGTGGGAATGCCCAGCACCTGCGTGCAGAACTCCGCGCCGAGTGTCCACTGGTTGAAGACGAAACGGATATCAAAAGCTGAGCCAAGTGCGGCATCGACCTTGGCCAGTTCGTTCTCGCCAAAGCCGTGACCGATGAGCGAGGTGTGGTTGATGCCGGGCGCATTGCCGATGGTGCCGTGGCCCACGGCATAGCCGATGATTTCCTCGATTTGCGCGGGGCCATAGCCCAGCTTTTCAAGGGCGGCTGGCACCGACTGGTTGATGATCTTGAAATAGCCGCCTCCGGCCAGTTTCTTGAACTTCACCAGCGCGAAATCGGGCTCGATCCCGGTGGTGTCGCAATCCATCACCAGCCCGATCGTGCCGGTGGGCGCGATCACCGATGTCTGCGCGTTGCGGTAGCCGTGCTTTTCGCCGAGTTTGAGCGCCTCGTCCCAGCTGGCCATCGCGAGGTCGATCAATCGCGCATCGGGGCAGCTCTTGTGGTCGAGCGGTACCGGTTTGACGGCGAGCGCCTCGTAACCCTCGGTCGCGCCATAGGCGGCGTTGCGATGGTTGCGGATCACGCGCAGCATGTGCTTGGAGTTGGATTTGTAGCCTGCGAAGGCGCCCAGTTCGCCCGCCATTTCGGCGGAGGTCGCGTAGGAGACACCGGTCATGATCGCGGTCAGCGCCCCGCAAAGTGCGCGGCCCTCGTCGCTGTCATAGCCGTAGCCCATGTTCATCAAGAGGCCGCCGATATTGGCATAGCCAAGGCCAAGCGTGCGGAAGTCATAGCTGCGCTGCGCGATCTCTTTCGACGGGAACTGCGCCATGGTCACCGAGATTTCCAGCGTCACCGTCCAGAGCCGGGTGGCGTGCATGTAGGCATCGGCGTCGAACTGCCCGTCGACATAGAACTTGAGCAGGTTCATCGAGGCGAGGTTGCAGGCGGTGTCGTCGAGGAACATGTATTCCGAGCACGGGTTGGAGCCGCGGATTTCGCCATCTTCGGGGCAGGTATGCCACGCGTTGACGGTGTCGTGATACTGAATGCCCGGATCGGCGCAGGCCCAGGCCGCGTGGCCCACATCCTCCCAAAGATCGCGCGCCTTGATGGTCTTGGAGACCGAGCCGTCGGTGCGGTTGATCAGCGCCCAATCTTCGTCATTTTCGACGGCCTTGAGAAAGGCGTCGGTGACGCGGATCGAGTTGTTGGAGTTCTGGCCGGAGACGGATGCATAGGCCTCGGAATCCCAGTCGGTGTCATAGGTCGGGAATTCGATGCTGTCATAGCCCTGCTTGGCATAATCGAGCACGCGCTTGACGTAGGTTTCGGGGATCTGCACCTGCTTGGCACCGCGAATGGCGGCTTTCAGCTGCGGGTTGGTCTTGGGGTCGACCGCATCCTCGGTGCTACCGTCCCAGGCGCGGATCGCGGCAAAGATCTCGTTCAGTTTCAGCTCGTGCATCTTCGATCCGGCGACGATGCTGGCGACCTTTTGCTCTTCCTTGACCTTCCAGTTGATGAATTCCTGGATGTCGGGGTGATCGGCGTCGCAGATCACCATCTTGGCGGCGCGGCGCGTGGTGCCGCCCGACTTGATGGCACCCGCCGCGCGGTCGCCGATCTTGAGAAAGCCCATGAGGCCCGAGGACTTGCCACCGCCCGAGAGCGGCTCGTTGGCGGCGCGCAGGCTGCTGAAATTGGTGCCGGTGCCGGAGCCGTACTTGAAGAGCCGCGCCTCGCGCACCCAGAGATCCATGATGCCGCCATCGCCAACCAGATCGTCCTTGACCGACTGGATGAAGCAGGCATGCGGCTGCGGATGCTCGTAGGCGGAGGCGGATTTGGTCAGCTCACCAGTCTCGAAATCGACGTAGTAATGGCCCTGGCCGGGGCCGTCGATGCCGTAAGCCCAATGCAGGCCGGTGTTGAACCACTGCGGCGAGTTCGGGGCAGCCATCTGGCGGGCCAACATGTAGCGCATTTCGTCGAAATAGGCGCGGGCGTCGGCCTCCTTGGTGAAGTAGCCGCCCTTCCAGCCCCAATAGCACCACGCACCCGCCAACCGGTCGAAGACCTGCTTGGCGGAAATCTCACCGCCGAACCCGTCATTGTCCGCCGCGGGGCGGCCGCGCCACAGGAATTCCGGCACGCCGTCCTCGGCAATCTTCTCGAGTTTGTTGGGCACGCCCGCCTTGCGGAAATATTTCTGGGCGATCACGTCGCTGGCGACCTGGCTCCAGCCTGCGGGGACCTCGATCTCATCGAGTTTGAAGACCGTCGTGCCATCGGGATTGCGGATCTCGGAACTCGTGGTCACGAACTCCAGCGCGGCGTATGCGTCCTGTCCGGCGGTGGTGAATTTACGTTCGATCTTCATGTGGCTGCCCCATAGCAAATTGGTTCGTGGACCGCTGTGGCCCGGTGTGAGTGACCGTCGCCCGACCGAAGGCAAAGCTGTCCTGTGTGCCGCGTGACTGATCAGCGGCGCAAGCTGTACCCGGTGGTGATCCGGCTATGTCGAAGTTTGGGTCGTATGTCCCTGCCCGGGCCGATCACTATATCTTGTGGTCTTGCCGCCCGTTCACACAAACTGACGTATGTTGCCCTATCTGGTCAACGAAAAATTTAGCGATTTTTCGACAAAAAGGATTTGACTATTCGGCGGTGTGGCATTGCCGTTCACGGAACAGTGATTCATCCACAGGCCGTCATGCAGGTGCAGCGAAAACGGCTAGCGGCAAAGAAGCCCTGCGATCATCGGGCATTAGCGCGTAAAGCTGTCAAATGGGTTGAACTCGGGGGCTGCGCGATGCCAGCGCGACGGGCAGAGCGATGCTGCATCCGCAACATCTAGCAGACCGATGCGCCATGTCTACATCTTGTGCAGGAAAGTGGTCGGGGCGGCGAGATTCGAACTCACGACCCCCTGTACCCAAAACAGGTGCGCTACCAGACTGCGCCACGCCCCGGACCACGGGGCCGTGTCTAGCGCCGAAGCGTGCGGTTGAAAAGCGTAAAACGCCGGATGGCGCCGTCTTATTGACCTTCGCCACAGGGCCAGGCCGCCGCGTCCTGATCAATCGCCGGATGGCGAAGTTGCCAGCCCTCCGCGATGCCGATCTTGCGCGACAGGCCGCCATTGATTTCGAGCACGCTCTGAATCTCGTTGCCGCCGAAGATCGGCGTCTCGTCCAGCGGCGTGGCCTCGTGATGCACCTTTTGCACGGTGCCGCTGGCATCGAGAAAGATCATGTCGAGCGGAATGAGGGTGTTCTTCATCCAGAACGCCACGCGCTTGGGCTTCGGGTAAACGAACAGCATGCCCGCGCTCGAGGAGAGGGTTTCACGGTCCATCAGGCCCTGCGCGCGCTCGGCCTCATCATCGGCCAGTTCGACGCGAAACCTGACCATTCCGGCGTCGCTGCGCAGGATGACCGCGTCCTCGCGACAGGGTTCCGCCACCGCCGTTCCCGCCCACAGGGCGAGCACGGCAATTTTCATAAGCCCGAAGACTTGGCTGCCGCTTCCCATCCACACACCTCAGTTGCCATTCGCCCTCTTTTACCATCAATCACGCGAATAGCCAGCGCTTCTCCGGGCTGGACATCCGCCAGACCCGAACGGCGCAACACCTCTATGTGAACGAACACGTCCTCCTCGGAGCCGAAGGTATTGGCAAAGCCGAATCCCTTGCCCTTGTCGAACCATTTGACGCGCGCAGGCTGTAGCGGGGCCGAGCGTATCTCGTCGAGGTCGATCTCTTGCAGGTCGCTCAGACCGGTCAGTTCCAGATGGTCCGGTGCCTCGATTGCATGCACCTCGACGGCCTGATGGCCGCGTTCCGTCTGTTGCACGTCCAACTCAACCCCTGCGCGATCAGCTACAGAGCTTTGGCCAAAGTTGCGAAGCACGTTGGCATGGAGCAGAATGTCAGGACCACCCTCATCAGCAACCACAAACCCGAATCCCTTTACGGGATCAAACCATTTAACACGTCCTTTTACTCGGCGAATATCGTCATCGTTTCTTGTCACAGTGTCCTACCTAACAGCCTTCATCCCCAAGACCGTACCTAGACTTGCGCTATACTCACCCCCGCATGCAAGTCCAAAATATCACTTATATTCAATTGCTTGCATTTCACGTGACGTGAAATTCATGGGTTCAGGCGTTGAATATTCCAGCTTTCATCGTCAATTTCGCGGCGCCAGACGAAACGGTCATGCAGACGGAATGCCCCGTCTGCCCAGAACTCAATCTCAACGGGGGCGATTCTGAAACCTCCCCAAAAGGGGGGGCGCGGCGGATTGGGCCCCTTGCGCGCGGTCACTTTCGCGACTTCGGCCATCAGCGTCGCGCGCGAGTCGAGCGGCCTGGACTGCTCGGACGCCCATGCGCCAAGACGACTTTTGAGCGAGCGCGACGCGTAATACGCATCCGCCTTCGGCCCTTCCTCGCGGGTGACATTCCCGCGCAGCCGGATTTGTCGTCGCAGCGATTTCCAGTGCAGGACCATCGCCGCCTGCGGGTTCGCGTCGAGTTCCTGTCCCTTGGCCGACCCGTAGTTCGTATAGAAAACAAAGCCATTCTCGGCGATTTCCTTGAGCAGGACCATTCGCACGTTTGGCAGGCCGTCGGCGTCCGCCGTGGCGAGCGCAACCGCGTTGGGATCATTGATTTCGCTGGCTTCGGCCTCGGTCAGCCATTGCCGCGCGATCTCGAACGGATCGTCGCCTGCGAATATTCCGTCTCGTTCCATGTAGGGGCCGTCCTGTCTGTCAAATAGCATGAACCGAGCAGTTTAGCTCATTTCACGAATTTTGACAGGCCTGACGTGATGGCGACCAGCCCTTGATGCAATCCCCCCGATCGCCTAAAGGTCAAAAAAATCGTTGTGGCGGGGGCTGGGAATGTCGAACACTTTGATGGCGGGAAAACGCGGGCTGATCATGGGCCTCGCCAATGACAAGTCGATTGCATGGGGCATAGCGCGGGCCTGTGCGGAGGCCGGTGCAGAGCTGGCGTTCAGCTATCAAGGCGATGCGCTCAAGAAACGGGTGGCCCCACTGGCGGCGCAGCTTGGATCAGACATCGTGCTGCCCTGTGACGTGGCCGACATGAATTCCATCGATCAGCTGTTCACCGGCCTGGGCGAGCATTGGGACGGGCTCGATTTCGTGGTCCATGCCATCGGCTTTTCCGACAAGAGCGAATTGCGCGGCCGCTACGTCGATACCAGCCGCGACAATTTCCTGATGACCATGGACATCTCGGTCTATTCGTTCACTGCCGTGATGCAGCGCGCCGAGAAGATGATGGGTCCAGACAGCGCGGCCCTGACGCTCACCTATTACGGGGCTGAGCAGGTGATGCCGCATTACAACGTGATGGGCGTGGCCAAGGCGGCGCTGGAGGCGTCGGTGAAATACATGGCCGAGGATCTGGGCAAGGACGGTATTCGCGTCAACGCGATCAGCGCCGGCCCGATCCGGACACTGGCAGCCAGCGGCATCGGCGATTTCCGTTATATCCTGAAATGGAACGAGCTGAATTCGCCGCTGCGCCGCAATGTGACGATCGACGATGTGGGCCGCTCGGCGCTCTACCTGCTGAGCGATCTCGGCTCTGGCGTCACCGGCGAGACGCTGCATGTCGATGCGGGCTATCACGTTGTGGGCATGAAAGCCGTCGACGCCCCCGACATCGACGCGACCTGAGCGCGCGGACCGATGACCGCGCTGGACCTTGTCGCCTTCAACGCGGTGCTGGCCGCCGCGATTCTGAGCCCCGGCCCGGCGCTATTGTTTGCGCTGCGCACGGCGCTGGCGGATGGGCGCGGGGCGGGCATTGCGGCGGGTCTGGGCCTTGGTCTGGTCGCCGCCCTCTGGACGCTGGCGGCACTTCTGGGGCTGGAGGCGCTGTTCACGTTCTTCCCTTGGGCCTACACCACGCTCAAGGTCGGCGGCGCGCTCTATCTGCTTTATATCGCATGGGGCACATGGCGTGCGGCGCGCGCGCCGGTGTCCGATGCCCCGCAAAAGCCGCGCGGGCGCGCATTTCTCGACGGGGCGCTGATCAACCTCGGCAATCCCAAATCGGTGCTTTTCGCCGCCTCGGTGCTGGTGGTGATCTTTCCCAAGGGGCTCACGGCCACGGAAATCGCGCTGATCACGCTCAACCACATGGTTGTGGAATGGCTGTTTTACGCGGGCTTTGCCACGTTGCTGAGCGGGGCCCCTGCCCGCCGCGCCTATCTGGGCGCGAAACCATGGATCGACCGGGCGGCGGCGCTGATGCTGGGCGCGCTCGGGCTCAAACTCTTGACTGACAGGTGATCGCCATGACCGACCGTCTTCCGCATGAAAAAGGCTTTCACGTCAGCTGGGACCAGTTGCACCGCGATGCGCGGGCCTTGGCGTGGCGGTTGCAGGGCGAGGCCCCCGAGGGCGGCTGGCGCGCGGTGGTGGCGATCACAAGGGGTGGCATGGCGCCCGCGATGATCGTCGCGCGTGAACTGGATATCCGGACGGTCGATACGATCAGCGTCAAATCCTACAATCACCAGACCCAAAACGAGCCGGTGGTGATCAAATCGCCGGACATGGAGATCATGGGCGACGGCGCGGGCGTGCTGATCGTCGATGATCTGGTTGATACCGGCCGCACGCTCGAGGTGGTGCGGCGGCACCTGCCCCACGCGCATGTCGCGACGGTCTATGCCAAGCCGATGGGTCGCGCGCAGGTCGAGACCTTCATCACCGAGGTGAGCCAGGATACATGGATATTCTTTCCCTGGGACATGGCGCTGCAATATGTGGAGCCGTACCGGGGCGTGTGACGGCGGTGCCTGGGCCGGGGCCTTGCCCCGTCCCGGTTCAACGCGTAGACAACCGCAACGAAAAGCGTTTCAACACGGGCTGACAGGGGGCCGAGATGGCAGGCAAGGGCATATCCAAGGGTGCGATGTGGGTGCTGATGGGGCTTCTCATCGTCGGGCTGGGGGGCTTTGGCGTCACCAACCTTTCGGGCAATGTGCGCAGCGTCGGTTCGGTCGGTGATGCGGAGATTGACGTCAACACATACGCCCGCGCGCTGCAGAACGAGATCCGGGCGCTGGAGGCGCAGCGCGGCGAGAGCGTCAGCTTTGCGCAGGCGCGCGCCGCCGGGGTCGATCAGCAGGTGTTGGGGCAGCTGGTGTCGCGCGCGGCGCTTGAACATGAAACCGCCCGGCTGGGGATTTCGGTGGGTGACGCCACCCTGCGCGACGAGATCCTGGCCATGTCCGCCTTCAGCGGCCTCGATGGCAGCTTTGACCGCGAATCCTATGCCTTCGCCTTGCAACAGGCCGGGCTGAACGAGGCGGAGTTCGAGGAAAACATCCGCGCCGAGACAGCCGCGACCCTGCTTCAGGCGGCTGCCGTGGCCGGTATGCAGGTGCCGCCGGCCTATATGGACGCGATGATGACTTATCTGGGCGAGCGCCGCAGCCTGGCCTTTGCCACGCTCGACCGCAGCGACCTGCAATCCGGTCTGCCGGTGCCGTCCGAGGAGGACCTGCGCAGCTATCATCAGAGCCACCTGCCCGATTTCACCACGCCCGAGACCAAATCGATCACCTATGCCTGGGTCACGCCCGAAATGATCGTCGACACAGTCGAGGTGCCCGAAGACGCCCTGCGCCGCGCCTATGACGAACGCTCTGCGGAGTTTAATCAGCCGGAACGTCGTCTGGTGGAGCGGCTGGTTTATTCCGATCCCGAGCGCGCCAAGCGCGCCATGACGCGGCTGGACGATGGTGTGCTCTTCGAGATGCTGGTCGCCGAACGCGGGCTGGAGATGGCGGATGTCGACATGGGCGACGTCAGCGCCGATGATCTTGGCCCGGCGGCAGAGGCGGTCTTTGCCGCTGATTCCGGTGAGATCGTGGGCCCGATCGAGACCAGCCTGGGCCCTGCCCTCTTTCGGATCAACGGTGTGCTTGCAGCGCAGGTCACCTCGTTTGAAGAGGCCAAGGCGCAACTGCGCGAGACCTTGGCCCGTGATCGTGCCGGGCGCGTGATCGACACGATGAGCGAGCGGGTCGATGATTTGCTGGCCGGTGGGGCCACGCTTGAAGATGTGGTGCGCGAAACCGAACTGGAACTCGGTGAAATCGACTGGCATCCCGATCTTGCCGAGGGGATCGCGGGCTATGCGGCCTTTCGCAGCGCCGCGGAGGCGGTGCAGGACGGCGATTACCCGGCAGTCGAGCGCACCGAGGATGACGGCATCTTTGCCCTGCGGCTCGACGGGATAGAGGAGCCGCGCATTCAGCCACTCGAAGATGTGCGCGAGGCGGTGCGACAGGGCTGGCGGGAAGAGGCCACGGTCGAGGCGCTCACCGAACAGGTCGCGCCGCAACTGACGGAATTGCGCGACGGGGCCAGCTTTGACGATCTTGGCCTCGAGGCCAGCGAGATCACCGACATGACGCGCCGCGATTACCGCGCCGATGCGCCGCCCGAATTCATAGAGCAGGTCTTTGCGATGGAGGAAGGCGAGGTGCAGGTGATCGAGGGTGTTGGCCGTATTTTCGTGTTGCGGCTGAACGCGGTCGCCCCGCCCGCCGAAGATGACGAGGATATGACTCGCCTGCGCACCGCGCTGCGCGATCAGGTGGCCGGTGATTTCGGCCAGGACATTTTCCAGATCCTCGCCAATGACATCCGCGAGCGGGCCGGGGTCGAGCTGGATCAATCGGCGCTCAACGCCGTGCATGCCAATTTCAACTGAGGACGGCACAGCGTGGACCTGACCCCATCGTTCGACGACTTCGCCCGCGCCTATGAGGCGGGACAGAACCAGGTGGTGCATACCCGCCTTGCCGCTGATCTGGATACGCCGGTGTCCTTGATGCTCAAGCTGACGGGGGCCGCGCGCGATGCCTTCATGCTCGAATCGGTCACCGGGGGCGAGGTGCGCGGGCGCTATTCGATCATCGGCATGAAGCCCGATCTGATCTGGCAGTGTCACGGGCATACGAGCCGCATCAACCGCGCGGCACGGTTCGACAGCGATGCCTATGAGGATCAGGACGGCGATCCGCTGAGCAACCTGCGCGCGCTTATCGCCGAGAGCCGCATCGACCTGCCCGAGGATCTGCCGGCGGCGAGCGCGGGGCTGTTCGGATATCTCGGCTATGACATGATCCGGCTGGTCGAGCATCTGCCCGATGTGCCGACCGACACGCTGAACCTGCCCGATGCCGTGATGCAGCGCCCCTCGGTGGTGGCGGTGCTCGACGGGGTCAAGGGCGAGGTTATCGTGGTCGCCCCCGCCTGGGTCAGCAGCGGCCAATCGGCACGCGCCGCCTATGCGCAGGCCGCTGAGCGGGTG
Source organism: Roseovarius tolerans (assembly GCF_900109855.1). Taxonomy (GTDB): domain Bacteria; phylum Pseudomonadota; class Alphaproteobacteria; order Rhodobacterales; family Rhodobacteraceae; genus Roseovarius; species Roseovarius tolerans. The sequence goes on from NZ_FOBO01000002.1 coordinate 192,819, forward strand.
ATGGATGCGGTGCGCGATCTCGAACGCGCGCTGCCGCAGGCGAGCCGCAATCTGGGCGAGGCGCATGAAGATGCAGCCCCGGTGTCGAACTTTACCCGCGATGGCTACAAGTCGGCGGTGGAAAAGGCCAAGGAATACATCCGCGCGGGAGATATCTTTCAGGTGGTGCCGTCGCAGCGCTGGTCGCAGCCGTTCCGGCAGCCGCCATTCGCGCTATACCGCTCGTTGCGCCGCACAAACCCGTCGCCATTCATGTTCTACTTTAACTTCGGCAACTTTCAGGTGGTCGGAGCCTCGCCCGAGATATTGGTGCGGGTATTCGGCAACGAGGTCACGATCCGCCCGATTGCGGGCACCCGGCCGCGCGGCGCCACGCCCGAGGAAGACCGCGCACTGGAGGCCGATCTGCTGGGCGATCAGAAGGAACTGGCCGAACATCTCATGCTGCTCGATCTGGGCCGTAACGACGCGGGCCGCGTGAGCCGCATCGGCACCGTGCGCCCGACCGAGGAATTCATCATCGAGCGCTACAGCCACGTGATGCATATCGTGTCGAACGTGGTGGGAGAACTGGCCGAGGATCAGGATGCGCTGTCGGCGCTGCTGGCGGGGCTGCCTGCGGGCACGGTCTCGGGCGCGCCCAAGGTGCGCGCGATGGAAATCATCGACGAATTGGAGCCCGAGAAGCGCGGCGTCTATGGCGGCGGTGTCGGCTATTTCAGCGCCGGTGGCGACATGGATGTCTGCATCGCCCTGCGCACGGCGGTGGTCAAGGACGAGACGCTCTATATTCAGGCCGGGGGTGGTGTCGTGCATGACAGTGACCCCGAGGCGGAATACATGGAGACGGTGCATAAATCCAACGCCATCCGGCGGGCGGCGGCGGATGCGGCACGGTTCGGCGGCGACGGAAACCTCTGAGCCACGTTTGATTCAAGTCAATGCGGACAAGGCATTGCAGGCGTAACCCTCGATTATCATATTCCGGCTTTGGAATATATCAATCAGGAGGAACCGCAATGCGCTATTTTACCCGCCTCACCGCCCCGGCCCTTTTGGCATTGAGCCTCGCGCTCGCCCCGCACTCGGGTGTGGCCGAAACGCTCGACCTGCAAGATCCGGTCGCCGTCGAGACCCTGAGCAAGAGCAAGCAGACCGAAGCGGGTCTTTACATCACCGCCGCCGAGGCGGGGCGTGTGCTGGCCGAAAAGGACAATGTTGCACTCATCGACGTGCGCACCCCCTCGGAGACCATGCTGATCGGCTATCCGGTGCCCGCCGCCGCCAATATCCCGTCGAAACTGGTCGATCCGGATCTTGCCTTCGATGCCAAGAACGGCGTCTACAAGATGGTGGATAACCCGACATACGTGGAGGAAATGCAGGCCTGGCTGGCCAGCGATGCCGCCGAAGGCGTGGATACATTGATGATCATGTGCCGGTCGGGCTCGCGCAGTGCGGCGGCCATTGGAAAGCTGGTCGAGGCCGGTGTCGATGTGACGCTCTACAACGTCGTGGACGGGTTCGAGGGCGACAAGAACGAGGATGGCGTGCGCGCCGTGAATGGCTGGCGCAACGCGGGCCTGCCCTGGACCTACAAGCTGCGCGAGGGTCTGTGGCCGGGCCATAACTGAGGCTTGCGGCGGGGCTGCCTCTTGGGGCATCAGGGGCCATGGCGCGCCTGATCCTCTTCAACAAACCTTGCGGGGTGCTGTCGCAATTCACCGACAAGGGCACTGGTGACAGCCCCCGTGCGACGTTGTCGGATCATGTCGCTGTGCCCGGCGTCTACCCCGCCGGGCGGCTGGATCGTGACAGCGAAGGGCTGCTCTTGCTGACCGATGACGGCAAGCTGCAGGCGCGCATTGCCTCGCCCCGGTTCAAGACCGAGAAGACCTATCTCGTGCAGGTGGAGGGCGCGCCCGAGGACGCCGCGCTCGAGGCGCTGCGAGAGGGCATCACGCTCAAGGACGGGCCGACGCGGCCCGCGCGGGTGCGCCGCATCGACCCGCCCGAATTGTGGCCGCGCACCCCGCCGGTACGCTATCGCAAATCGGTGCCCGATTGCTGGCTGGAAATCACCATATCGGAGGGGCGCAATCGTCAGGTGCGGCGCATGACCGCCCATGTCGGGCACCCTACCCTACGCCTCGTGCGCTGGCGCATCGGCGAGTGGACGCTCGACGGCCTCGAACCCGGCGCATGGCGTGATGCGTGAGCACAAGAGATCGCCGGGTCAGTATTTGCCGATGTCGACCGTCTTGACCTCTGCGAGCACCTTGCCGGCCTTGTCTATCGCCCGCAGATCCACCGTGTAGCGATTTCCGCGCCCGCCCGAACAGGGCGGCAGGTATCCCGGGCTGGCGTAATCACCGCGAGAGCGGGCCGGGTGGATCACCCGCGCCCCCCCGGCAGGCTGGCCGTCATGCCGGGCACTGCAGGCAGGCGCGCCGTGCTGCCCTTAACTGGAAATCCGATGGTGCCATGGCCTCCGTTGCGCGACAGCGGCGTGTAGGACTTGTCATTGAAATAGGCGATGACCCAGACCGCGCCCGACGGGATGCCTGACACCGTCACTGGCGGCGTCGCGCCCTTTCCACCATGCAGCGCGCATTGCTGTCCTGCGGGCACCTTTTGACCATCCCAACCTCCACCGAGTTGAACCTGCATCTCGGCAGAGGCGGCCGCGCCTGCCAGTATCAAAGCCGCTGTCAGTGAAAGTGTCTTAAGCATGGTCTAATCCTGGAAATGCGATTTTCGTATTCGACGCTAGCCCGCTAAAGGTGACACGTCAATTTCAATGCTTGCGGTCGCGTGCTGCGCCAGGTCGTCGGATCGGCATTGTTTCATTGAAGGCGTCCTCATGCAGAAAGTGCCCCGGCTATGTCCGCCTGCGCCAGGATAGGATGCCGTAGAATAGTGGCTCCTGTCGTCTCAAGATGCGCGGCAAGTGCGCCGTCAAGGCCGCCGATCCGGTCAGTCCAACGGCTTACAGGTATCGCATTCAGGGTTTCGGTCAGTTCGCCCAATGCGGGCAATGATTCCGTTCACACCTGCAGCTCTGCAAACGACTTCCGTTTGATGAAAGGCTTTCGCCAGTTGCGCGACTAGAAACTTTTTCGAAACGATCCAGAACTTCCATGTCAGTTCAAGCCGGGCAGCGAATGCTCGGCCTTGTCGAGTTCCCGCAAAAGCTGATCCGGGTTCGAACCAGCCAAAGGCACCGTCAATCGCAATGTTCTTTGCGGGTCGATAGCCGATTACGACATCGACTCCCTGTCCCAAGGCTCCGCCAGAAACTGGATCCGCGCGCAGAGCTGCGCCGCGCAATCCGTGCTCGCTATTGTCTAGCCTGTAGTCGCGCCAATAGACATCCGCCGAAAGTTTTTCATCGAACGTCATGCCCGCCCCGATGGTTAGAACCGTCAAATTGGCCAATTCCGGGCGCAGGACCTCGCCATAGTAGAACGTTTCTATATCTTGGCCGAGCGAACCTTCGTTACTGTGCAGGTCGGGCTGGCGGAAATTGCCGCTGCCCTGTACCAAGCCGAGGGTCAGGCGCGGTTTTAGCGGGTGATCGAATTGCCATTTCCCGCCCAGGTCGACCCCGCGCCCGCGCTGCTTGCGGCCGTTCCGCGCTGTTTCGGTCCAAGAGACATCCGCCCAGTAGCTCAGTTGATCCAGCGCCTCACCCTGCGCGCGCGCCCCAAGCAGGCGCAGGCGATCACGGTTTCCGTCGGTTTCCTGCTGCCAGATGGCATGCGCGCCCAATTCGATCTGCGTGTTGATCTCGTATCTGAACAACCCGGCGATGTAGTCCGTGTCACCATCGCGGGACTCCCGGTCAAGAAGATCCTCGCGAAACTGGTTTTCGCGCGCGGCCAGGATATCAGCCTCAATCCGCTCGCCGCGATAGCGCATCCAGATCCCGTCAAGTCGGGCATCTATCAGCCAGCGGCGTGTGTCTTCGTAGTCCCAACGCCCGATGCGCAGGTCAAGGTTCGGGGCGAGAACATCCTCTAACTCAAGGTAGGCCTCTCGCAGACGCAATTCTGTCCCGGTCTCACGAGGTCTAGCCTGACGGTCGTCAATGTCGCGGCGCAGCTCGAACTCGACAAAGCCGGTCAACGGTCCGTCAGGGTCGAATTCGGCCGAAAACCGAAGCTTTGCGGCGATCCTGTCCTGACGATCGCGCGGGCGGGTGTCTGCGCTCGGGCGCAAGCTCATGTTTTTCTCATGCAGAACATCGAGGTGCAGACTGTGCTCGAATGTCAAAATCTCCCCTGACGCTGCCGTCTTGGGCGCTATCAGGCTGGCCGCGACAAACAGGCAGAAGGTGATGCGGGCGGACCGGGTCATTGTATCAGGTTCCGCCCAGGTATTTGCGATCAACCGCTCTCTGCGTGACCGGCCTTGCCTTTTTCATGGTCTGTCCTCCTGAGATGAAACCGGGATTTCAGGCCCTGCGCGCCGGGCTCAGCAGGTCGAGCCGCCGCAATGCGGGCAAAAAGTGATTGCGCCGGGTCACCTGTTCGGTCGCGGCCATGCCGATGCAGTATTTCGAACAACGCTTCGTGGGATGCATATGCATTGATCGCAGGATCTTGTCGGCAATGCCGTTGCCGCGCGCTGACTTGGTCTCAACGATGAACATGTCGGGCCGCACGATGCGGGTGATATTCGCAGCCTCGAACCGCAGGGCGGTGTCGATTGTCATGCGCTCTCCGCCCGCCTTGGCGACAAGCGTGATGCGCTCATACTGCATGCCGATCATAGCAGAGAGAGGCTTGGCAAAGGGTCTGGCGTAAAGGCTTCTGTGGCAGTCTTCCACGAAATTCAGAGCGCCACGATCCAATCCGACACTAGGGGCCGTCAGCTTCAGTCACTTCTTGATGGTAACCTGGCGCTTGTCCTTGAGCTTGACTTCCAGATAGCTCAGACCGGCGTCGAGATAGTTGCGCATCCGCACCTTGCACCGCTTGCGCCGCCCTTGATGATGATCAAAATAGCCGCGCAGGTCCGGATCGTCGAAATAGGTCGTGGCATAGCCAAACGCGCGCTTGCCGCCGATTTCCAAGACATCGAAATGCGTGGCAAAGACCTCCAGTGCGGGGCGCAAGCTGTGAGCAGGCAAGATGTATTTGTTGTCCAGCCGCTCCAGCATCGCTGCCTTGGCATTCAGCTCGTCCAGTGAGATGGGCACAAAGCCATGCAGTGTGTTGTTGATGATCGGGTCCATGACTTGGGCTCCTTATGCGCGGGGCTTGAGAAAAAACACATTGAGCCGCGCCATGTCGTTGATGTAGTCAAGCGCCGTGATCTGGTAGGACATGACGTCGACACCAAGTCGGGCGGACAGGTCCGCGCGCATTTTGACCGGGTTCGACAGGGCATCATGGTCGATCTTGTCCAGCGTGATCTTGACGCCATCGCTGGAGGCCAGGATTGCCGGGTGGTCGAAGACCCAAGCTCCGATCAGAACCAGCGCGGCAACCGCGCTCGCCAGCACGAGGTCGGTGCCTGGTATGGCGCAGATGACCGCGATAGAGACTGACCCGAAGAAATAGGTAATTTCGACCTTGCTGATCTGCTCTGATCGCAGGGTGAAGAGGGCAAGGATTGCAAAAAGGCCGAACCCCGCCGCCAACGAGAATTCCACCGCCGACAGTATGGACAAAACACCAAATGCGAAGATGTTGAACAGGGACGCGGCTGTTACCAGTTCCTTGTCACGGTAGCGGCGGTAATAGAGACCAAATACCAAAGCCACCATCGCCGACACATTGATACCAAAGCGCAAGGGGGTTTCGCTCAGAAGCAACATTTCAATCATGTTTCACCTGTTTTTGAAAGGCAGCCATCAGTGTGACTGACACAGGTAAAACGCGGGCGTTTGGTGTTTATTCCCAGAAATGTAAAATTTTTCTAAATTATTTGTGACGGTCCTCTCGGAGGCCACGCCGCGCGCGAGATTGAGTTTCCGAAACGCTGCAAGGTTACGTTCCCGAAAGCCGAAAAACGAAGAAAGAGGGATGGTGCAGGCCAGAAGAGATATTTGGAGGACGGTAAAAGTTCGAATTAGAGACTTTCAGCGCGCCAGTTCGGCTAGGCTCATCGTTCCTCTTCCGGTCGGTGATCCGTTGTCATGCAACCGCAGCGCGCCGGGTGCTATTCCGCCGAGGCCGGTGTGAAAACGGCCTGGCCCGGGCAGTTGCCGCCAAGGTTGAGAACCCCGTGCCCGTATATCTCGTCGAGCCCGTTCGGGCCCAAGTCACCCGCCGAGGCGGTCAGCCGCGCGCGGATCTCCTCGGGCGTCATCAGAGGGTCGTGTTGCAGCCAGAGCGCCACCGCCGCCGTGACGTAGGGCGCGGCGAAGGAGGTGCCGGTCTTCCAGCGCGCTCCCTTGACCGAAGCCGCTGTCCAGACCTCAACGCCGGGGGCGGCAAGCTCGACATGCGCGCCGCGAATGGCGCGGCGATAGATGGTGCCGCTGCGATCCACCGCTGTCACGGCGATCACGCTGTCATAGGCCGCCGGATAGGCAGGTTCGGCGCGGGGGCCGTCATTGCCCGCCGCCGCGATCACCGGGATCCTGCGTTGCTCGGTCAGTTGCAAAAGCGTGTCTTCGAGCACCGTATTGGGCGGCCCGGCGAGGCTGAGATTGATCACCTGCACGCCGCGCTCCGAGAGATGATCAAGCGCGCGCACCAGCGTGAAGGCGTCGGTCCGCTCGTCGCCCGAGGCCCGGTGAAACGCATCCACCGCCACCAGCGGCAGGCCCGGAAGCAGGCCGGGCACGCGGGTCACGGGGTCGCCGACGAGAATGGCAGCGACCGCCGTGCCGTGGATCGCGGCGGAGGCGGAATACTCCTCTGGGGCGATGCGCGTGAGGTCGATATCGGCCCCGGCCAGCGCCTCGTGATCAGCGTTCAGCCCGGTATCGACCATGCCGATCGTCACCGGCGCACCGCATCCTTCGGGACCAAGCGCCTGCGGCCAGCCGATCAGGGCGCGGGCCGGACAGTGCAGGCCGTCACAGGCGGGCGCGGTTGCGGCGATCGGGATCACCGCCGCGCTGTCCTGTCCGGCGCGGTAGTAATGATTGAAATCCGCCGCCTCGGCCCCCGGCAGGGCGCGAATGGTGTCGCGTGCTGCGTCGAGCGTTGTGCCCTCGGGCACCTGAAAGCGGCGCACGGTGGTGGCGAGGCTGACGAGATCGGCGCGTTCGAGAACCACGTAGCCCTGTGTCACGAGGGCCGTCGTCTGGTCGTCGGTCAGGCCGCGCGCGACGATCTCGGCGGGCGCACGCTCGGGCCGGGGGACCGGTTGCGGGACGGGCCGACGGCGGGCGCGTTGCGGCTCCACGGGCTGTCCGCGAAAGAGACGGCGCAGACCGCGGATGATCTCCCGGGGATCATCGACTTCTCCCGAGTTGATGCCGCCGCGCGACGCGCCGCCGCCTGTGCTGGAGGAGCTACCGCTGCCGCCATCATCATCACCGTCATCTCCGTCGCCACCATCGCCGTCGCCGCCATCGCCATCGTCGGCCCAGGCGGGCGCGGCGATCATGCTGGCGGTCAGGGTCGAAACCGCGCCAAGCGCGCAGAGCCAGGCCGTCAAGACCAACACAGTCCCTCCGAATACGCGCATCCCGGAAATCTCCTTTTGCTTATTGGGAAAATGATGCCATCTAATGCTCAACGTTAGAAGCCGGGATTTATTCCAAGGCGAAGTTTTGAAATTGGTAAGCGTGGGTCATGCAGGATTCTTTTGTCGAGGAAGTCGTGGCCCTCCTGCCCAACCTCAAGCGTTTCGCGCTGTCGCTGTGCCGCAGGCCGGATGTGGCCGACGACCTTGTGCAGATCACCGCCGAGCGCGCCTTTCGCGCGCGCCATCAGTTCGATCCTGCGACACGGCTGGAGGCGTGGCTGTTCCGCATCCTGCGCAACGCCTGGATTGATATGCTCCGGCGCGACAGGACGCGGGGCGAGACGGTGGACATTCATGACAGCCCGCAGGCCGATCCGGTGGACAGCGCCGCGCAGACCGATGATCGGATTATGCTGCAATCGGTGCAGGCGGCGATGGCAACCCTGCCCGAGGATCAGCGCGCGGTGCTGCATCTGGTCTGCGTCGAGGGGCTGAGCTATGCCGAGACGGCGCAGACGCTGGACATCCCCCAGGGCACGGTGATGAGCCGGTTGAGCCGGGCCCGGCGCGCCCTTGGCGAAAAAGTGGGAATAAAGGGCGGGACGGGCCGTTGACGCCGTGCAACGCAAAGGATCGTGACGATGGATATCGACGATGACACATTGATGGCGCTCGCTGATGGCGAGATCGACGGCGACGAGGCCGCGCGGCTGCACGCGCAGATTGCCGCCGATCCGGCGCTGGCGGATCGCTACGCGCTCTTCACGCAGAGCGCGGACTGGGTGAAGGCGGCGGCGCTGGCCAATCCGGAGGCCACGGTGTCGCCCGATCTGGAGGCGCGCATTCGCGAGATGGCGGCGACCACGTCTCCCGAGGCGGAGAACGTGGTGCCACTGCATCGTCCTGCCCCCCGGTGGCAGCCGATGGCGATGGCCGCCTCGCTGGCGCTGGCGGTCGGCCTGTCGGCGGGGCTGTTGCTTGCGCCCGGCGCTCCGGAGACGGGTGCGACACTGCTAAGCTCAGCCGTGCAGGAGCGGCTGGGCACCCTGCCCTCGGGCGCGGAAGACCGGTTGCCGGACGGGCGGCGCATGAGCGTCGTTGCGTCCTTTACCGATAGCGCGGGCGCGTTCTGCCGTGAATACGAGACGGACGCAGAGGGCGGGACCGGCCACGTCGGCGTCGCGTGTCGGAACGGAGCGGAGTGGTCCCTGCGCATTGCCATCGCGACGCATTCGGCAGGCGATGGCTATGCCCCCGCCTCGTCCCTTGAAACGCTTGACGCATTTTACGCGGCAAGCGGCGCCTCGCAGCCGCTGTCCGCAGAGGCCGAGCGCGAACGACTGGAATAGATCATGCCACTGAATGATCGCCAGGTAGTGCCTGCGCCGTTGGGATGCGGGCTTGTCCGGTATTCGAGCAACAGGAAGGTCGGCGCGGCTCTTATGGACGACAATCAAGCGGACCAAACACCGCCGTCAGCGCGGAAACGCCGAATTCGACGCTACTGTCAGGTCGTTACGAGATAGCGGTTTTTAGGAAAATGGCGGAGACGAAGGGATTCGAACCCTCGAGACCCTTCCGGGCCTACTCCCTTAGCAGGGGAGCGCCTTCGACCACTCGGCCACGTCTCCGCCGACGCGTATAGCCGTGGCGCGTGACGGGTTACAAGACCAAATTTGAAACTTTGCGGCAAAAGCCTCGGACCTCAGGGTGCGGGTGTTCGGAGCGGGGCATCCGCCACCGCCAGATCTCGGGACCATGGGTTGACACAAAACAAGAACATGCGTAGAACAAAACAAACGCCAAGCGCAGGGAACATGGCCGATGCTTACCAAAAAACAGCTCGATCTGCTTGAATTCATCCACAAACGCGTGCAGCGCGACGGTGTGCCACCCAGCTTTGACGAGATGAAGGAGGCGCTGGATTTGCGCTCCAAATCGGGCATCCACCGCCTGATCACGGCGCTCGAGGAACGCGGGTTCATCCGGCGGCTTGCTCACCGGGCGCGCGCGCTTGAAATCGTCAAGTTGCCGCAAAGCCTTGGCGGCGAGGCGACGCATGGCTTTACCCCGCGCGTCATCGAGGGTGACCGCCCCACCGCCGCGCAACCTGCCAACGCGCAACCGGTCGACACGGCATTGGCGTTCGAGGTGCCGTTGATGGGGCGGATCGCCGCCGGTGTGCCGATCGAGGCGATCGCACATGCCAGCCGCAACGTGTCGGTGCCGGGCGGCATGATTTCGGGCAAGGGCGAGCATTATGCGCTGGAAGTCAAGGGTGACTCGATGATCGAGGCGGGGATCAACGACGGGGACGTCGTGATCATCCGCGAGACCCGGACTGCCGATAATGGCGATATCGTCGTGGCGCTGATCGAGGATGAAGAGGCCACGCTCAAGCGGTTTTTCCGCAAGGGCAACGCCATTGCGCTGGAAGCCGCCAACCCGGCCTATGAAACCCGCGTTTTTCCAGATGACCAGGTCAAGGTGCAGGGGCGGCTTGTGGGCCTTATCCGCACTTACTGAGCAGACCACAGGCGGGTGCCGGTCACCGATCGCGCGGTGACGACGCGCAGACCGGATGTCTCGTCGAAGATGGCAAGCGAGCCGGTTCTGCTCAGGGTCTTGGGCGTGATGCTCTGACAAGTGTCGGTGTCCGGAAAGGTGTCGGGTTCGGCGCTGAAGACAACGAGAGAGGCGCCACCGCAATCGACCGTTTCGCGGGCCGCACGTGCACCGATCACCACCTGCAACGGCATCGGCAGGCTTGAGTTCTCGGGCCAGCGCAGATGCGCGTCTTCCTGAGTTGCGGCATCGCCATCATTCTCCAGCCAGTTGAGGGCGACGAAGCCACCGCCGCGCGGTTTGCTGAGGGCACGGCCCTCGGAGGTGAGCACACCGACAAGCGCGCCATTGTCCGAAACCAGAATGGCGGGCCGGTCGGCTTCGGACCAGAGCCAAAATCCAAGCATCGCGGGCGCCAGCCCAATGACGCGCGCCCGCCCTTGCCACAGCACGAGAACAAGCGCACCGAAGGCGATGAGCGGCAGAACCTCGGGCCCCGGAGAGACGACGAGGCCGCGCGCGCCCTCCCACGTCGACACGCGCGTCGCCACGCCGAGGATCCAATCGAGCCCCTGCCCCATCACCCAGAGCGGCACCCAGTCGAGACCGAACGGCAAGAGGAGCGCCGCGACCACGGCTGCGGGCATCACCAGGACGCCCATCAAGGGCACGCTCATCAGGTTTGCGAGCAGGCCATATTGCGCGATCTGGTTGAAATGCGCCGCGGCGACGGGTGCCGTTGCCGCCCCCGCTACCGCCGAGGAGATCACCACCGCCAGTACGGGACGCAGCCAGCGCGGCCCGAGCGGCACCTGCGCGTCGCGCAACCAGCCAAAGACGGCGACCAGCGCCACCGTGGCGGAAAATGACATCTGGAACCCGGGACCGAGCAGCGCCTCGGGTTGCAGGCAAAGCACGATGACCGCCGCCACCGCCACCGCCCGCAGGCTGAGCGCGCGCCGGTCGAGCATCACAGCAAACAGCATCACCGCCACCATGACAAAGGCGCGTTCGGTCGCGACATTGCCGCCCGAGAGGCCGAGATACCCCGCCCCTGCGAGGATTGCGACACCCGCCGCGATCTTCTTGATCGGCCAGCGCAGCCCGATCCCCGGAAGGGCCGCGAGGCCTAGGCGGCAGGCGGCGAAGACGAACCCGGCCAAGAGCCCCATATGCAACCCCGATATGGCCAGAAGATGCGCAAGATTGGAGATACGCATGGCCTGCAACGTCTCTTGCGACAGGCCCGAGCGGTCGCCGGTCATGATGGCGGCGGCAAAGGCCCCGCCCTGCCCCGGCAGCCGGTCCTGAACATGGCCCGAAAGCGCCATGCGCGCCCGGAAGAGGGCCTGCGCGCCGTGTGCCTCGCCCGCCGTCAGGACGGGCGTGCGTGTGTAGCCAACCGCACCGATCCCCAGGAACCAGGCGTGACGCTGAAAGTCGAAGCCGCCGGGCTCGACCGGTCCGGAGGGCGGGCCGAGATGCGCGGTCATCATCACCCGCAATCCGGGGCGCGGGGTGGTGAAGCCCTGATCGCCGTGCAGCGAGACGCGCACACGGTCGGGCACCTTGTCAGGGCGCATGCGCTCCAGCACCACGCGGTCGAGCGTCAGGCGCAGCGCGTCCGAGGCCGAGCGGTCGATCACGACAATCCGCCCCTCGACGGGGCCGTAATAGCGCCAGCCGAGAACCGGCCCGGCGACCAGATGCGCCCGCGCACCCGCGATCGCCACGCCCGCCAGCACCAAAGCGCAAAGCAGCAAGAACGGCCCGGCCCATTCGCGCCCGCGCAGGGCCAGCAGCCCGAGCAAAAGAGCCCCCGCGCAGCACGCCCAGAGCGCGGCCGCCGGCGGTTCGACCCGCAGCGCGAAATAGAGGCCGACGCCGCAGCCGAACCAAACCGGGACCCACGGGAACAGCGATCCGCGCTGCGACAGCCATCCGTGTTCGATCAGATGCCAGACGCGCGCCACTTGTGTCCCTCCCGGCGGACCGATAGACAGTGGCAGATCCTAGCCCCTGCATCGTTACCGAAAGGTTAATCCGCTCCATGGCAAGCCCAGTCGTGACCCGTTTTGCCCCCTCGCCCACCGGCTTTCTGCATATCGGCGGGGCGCGGACGGCGCTGTTCAACTGGCTTTATGCCCGGGGCCGGGGCGGCAAGTTCCTGTTGCGGATCGAGGATACGGATCGGGCGCGCTCCACCCCAGAGGCCACGCAGGCGATTCTCGACGGGATGGCCTGGCTGGGGCTCGATCATGACGGCGAGGCCGTGAGCCAGTTTGCGCGCGCCGAGCGGCACCGCGAGGTCGCGCATCAGCTGCTCGCCGAGGGCCATGCCTACAAGTGCTTTTCCACCCAGGACGAGATCGAGACCTTTCGCGATACCGCCCGCTCCGAGGGGCGCTCCACGCTGTTTCGAAGCCCTTGGCGCGAGGCCACGCCCGACCAGCACCCCGGCGACAGCGCCTATGTGATCCGCATCAAGGCCCCGCGCGAAGGTGTGACGGTGATCCGTGACGTGGTGCAAGGCGACATCACCATCCGCAACGACCAGCTCGATGATATGGTGCTGTTACGCGGCGATGGCACACCGGTCTACATGCTGGCGGTTGCGGTGGATGACCATGACATGGGCGTGACGCATGTGGTCCGGGGCGACGATCACCTCAACAACGCGGCGCGCCAGATGCTGATCTATCAGGCCATGGGCTGGCCCCTGCCCACGTACGCCCATATCCCGCTTATCCACGGCCCCGATGGCAAGAAGCTGTCGAAACGCCATGGCGCGCTTGGCGTCGAGGAATACCACAAGATGGGCTATCCGGCGGCGGGCATGCGCAATTACCTCGCGCGTCTGGGCTGGAGCCATGGCGATGACGAGTTCTTCTCGGACGCGCAGGCGGTGGAGTGGTTCGACATCACCGGCATCGGCAAATCGCCCGCGCGGCTCGATTTCAAGAAGCTGGAGAATCTCTGCGGTCAGCATATCGCGGCGATGGACGATGCTGCACTGCTGCATGAATTGCAGGGATTCTTGGCTGTGACCGGTCAGGCCCCGCTATCTGACGCAAAGGTGACGCTGATGGAACGGGGTATTTACTGCCTCAAGGAACGCGCGAAGACATTCCCGGAACTACTTGATAAGGCAGAGTTTATAATTACCGAACGGCCTATCGTTCCGGAGGAGAAGGCGGCTGCGCAGCTGGATAATGTATCCCGTGGTATACTGAGTGAATTGACGCCGCAGTTGCAAAATGCTACGTGGACGCGAGACGGTATCGAGGCTCTCGCGACCCAATTCGCCGAAACCCACGGCATGAAATTCGGCAAGCTGGCCGGTCCATTGCGGGCCGCGCTTGCAGGCCGCAGCGCAACACCGAGCGTGTTCGACATGATGCTGGTTCTCGGGCGTGATGAAAGCATCGCCCGACTGACCGACGCCGCCCGCGGCGGGGCCTGACGCCTTGCCCGGGTTTACGTTTATCCAGCCCGGGGCGCTATGGCCATGCGGGCGTTGAGAGGGAGGACCCCTGATGTCAGAGAACAAAAGAGCCGCCAAGCTGGAAATCGACGGCAAGACCTATGATCTGCCGATCTTTTCGCCCACGGTGGGCCCCGATGTGGTGGACATCCGCAAGCTCTATGGCACGGCGGGCGTGTTCACCTATGATCCCGGCTTTACCTCGACGGCAAGCTGCGACAGCACCATCACCTTCATCGACGGTGACAAGGGTGAGTTGCTACACCGGGGGTATCCGATCGACCAACTGGCCGAGAAATCCCATTTTCTCGAGGTTTGCTACCTGCTGCTCTATGGCGAGTTGCCCTCGCCCGCCGAGTTGGAGGATTTCGAGAGCCGGGTGACCAACCACACCATGCTGCACGAGCAGATGGTCTATTTCTTCCGTGGCTTCCGGCGTGACGCGCATCCGATGGCGATCATGGTCGGTGTTGTCGGAGCGATGTCGGCATTCTATCACGACAGCACCGATATCAGCGACGAGTGGCAGCGCGAAGTGGCCTCGATCCGGCTGATCGCCAAGATGCCGACGATTGCCGCCTGGGCGTACAAGTATTCGATCGGGCAGCCCTTCGTCTATCCGCGCAACGATCTTGATTACGCGTCGAACTTCTTGCGCATGTGCTTTGCCGTTCCGGCCGAGGATTACGAGGTCAACCCGATCCTGAGCCGCGCGATGGACCGGATTTTCACGCTGCATGCGGATCATGAACAGAACGCCTCAACCTCGACCGTGCGTCTGGCGTCGTCGTCGGGGGCCAATCCGTTTGCCTGTATCGCGGCGGGCATTGCCTGTCTCTGGGGGCCTGCGCATGGCGGGGCCAACCAGGCCTGCCTCGAGATGCTGCGCGAGATTGGTACGCCCGACCGCATCCCCGAATTCATCGCACGGGCCAAGGACAAGGACGACCCGTTCCGCCTGATGGGCTTTGGTCACCGGGTCTACAAGAACTTCGATCCGCGCGCCAAGGTGATGAAGCAATCCGCCGACGAGGTGCTGGAACTACTGGGGGTCGAGAACAACCCGACCCTGCAGGTCGCCAAGGAGCTGGAGAAGCAAGCGCTTGCGGATGACTATTTCACCGACAAGAAACTCTTCCCGAACGTGGATTTCTATTCGGGCATCATCCTCGAGGCGATGGGCTTGCCGACCTCGATGTTCACGCCGGTGTTCGCGGTCTCGCGCACCATCGGCTGGATCTCGCAGTGGAAAGAGATGATCAGCGATCCGCAGATGAAGATCGGACGTCCCCGGCAGCTCTATCAGGGCGAGACACTGCGCGATTACGTCGATATCGAAAAGCGCTGACTGCGCGACGCGGAGCCCGGCCAATGGCCGGGCTTTTCGTATCTGCAACGGCCCGGCGGATTGTAGCGGGTTCAGAGACAATCGCTGATCAACTTAGCCGTTGTCCCGACAAGACAAACCTTCGAACACAAATTTGACTTTATTTATAATTGCATAGCGCACGAAAGTGCGTAAGGCTAACGTATGTTGCGGTGTGTCTGCCACGCCAAACAAAGTGTTGTACCAGTATCCGGGGGATTTCAAATGGGTGCGTTCTTGTTTCTGGGGCTTTTGGCCAGTGCCGGGCTTGCTGCGTTCGTGATCGACGAGCTTGATGATGATGACAACGATGACGATGTCGCTTCCGGTGATGACGGAATGACCGGCGATGATCTTCTGAACGGCGGAGACGATACGCCGGGGGATGACGATCTGCTGGGGGATGACCTCAACGTGATCGACGGGACCGACCTGGCCGACAGCATCGACGGGTCGCTGGTGGGCGATCAGATCACCGGGCGAGAGGGGGATGACACGATCTCTGCCTCTGGCGGGCGCGACGAGGTGTTCGCGCAGGACGGCAATGACCTTCTGCTGGGGGGAAATTCCTCGGATGTGCTCTGGGGCGGTGCCGGTGACGACACGGTGATCGGCGGCGCGGGTGATGATCTCATTCAGGGTAATGCGGGTGACGATGTGCTCTTCGGGGTCGATATCGACCTCAACAGTCAGAGCGCGACGGAACTTGCCGCTGCTGCTACCGAGGGCGGCACGGCCGCGCTGCCGGGCGCGGGCGACGATCAGCATGGCGCGGATACGCTGCTGGGTGGCAGCGGTGATGACGACCTGTTAGCGGGGAGCGGCGATACCGCGACCGGCGGGCTGGGCATTGACAGCTTTGTCCTCGGGGACTGGATCGAGCCCGGCACGGTCGCCACGATCACCGATTTCCACGCCGCCACCGAGGCGCTGAGCTTTGTTTATACCGATTTGGGCGGTGTCACCCCGGAGGTGACCGTCGCGCCAGATGCAGATGGCAACGCGGTGGTGAGCGTGGGCGGAGAGCCAGTTGCGCTGGTCGAAGGTGCCGGAGCGACGCTGACCGCAGCCGATGTGCAATTGTTGCCGCGCAGCGGCGGTGACGACAGTGCGGGCGGGCCCGGCTCTTTGCTGGGTGACGATCTGAACGTCATCGAGGGCACCGACGGGGCCGATTCTATCGACGGTGCGGAAGTCGGCGATCAAATCAACGGGCGCGAGGGCGATGATGCGATCTCGGCCCTGGGTGGCCGCGACGAGGTGTTTGGCCGCGAGGGCGATGATACCATCCTTGGCGGCAATTCCAGCGACGTGCTCTGGGGCGGCACCGAGAACGACGTCGTGGTGGGCGGGTTTGGCAGCGACCTGATCCAGGGCAATTCCGGGGATGATGTTCTCTTTGGCCTTGATGTTGGCCTGAACAGCCAGAGTGCTGCGGACCTCGCTGCAATCGACCTGAGCGGTGTGACCGATCCGCTGACGGGCCCGGGCATCACCGCCCCGGCACCGGGCAGCGACACGCATGGCACTGACACGCTGCTGGGGGGCAGCGGCGACGATGTGATCCTGATGGGCGGGGCCGATATCGCCACGGGTGGCCTTGGCATCGACAGTTTCACGATCGGTGACTGGTCAGCCCCCGGCGAGGTGGCGACGATCACCGATTTCGACCCCGAGTCGGAACTGGTCGCCTATAACTACATCGCCGATGGCGGGGCGGTGCCTGCCGTGACGGTCGCCCCGGATGCGGATGGCAATGCGGTCGTCAGCGTGGACGGCGCGGCGGTTGCGTTGGTCAGTGGCGCGGGGGCGACCATGACGGTGGATGATGTCATCCTCGTCGAGCGCCCGTCGCTGGCGGTGGCAAGCTGATGACAGGGGGCATGGGCTGCCCCCTGAAGAGGCGGTTCAGCGCCCCTCGAATTGCGCGGGGCGCTTTTCGAGGAAAGCCATCACGCCCTCCTGAAAATCGCGGCTCTGGCCGCAGCTGCCTTGCAGCTTGGCCTCGAGATCCAGTTGCTGTTCCATCGTGTTATCCCAGGTGCCACGGATCGCCTGCTTGACGGCATTGTAGGTCTGCGTCGGGCCCTTGGCGAGGTGGGCGGCGCGCGCCTGCCAATGCGCCTCGAAGCCTTCGTCGCTGACGCACTCCCAGATCATCCCCCAATCGCTGGCCTGCCGGGCGCTGATCGGCTCTGCAAAGAGGGCGGCGCCCATCGCCTTGGCCATGCCCATCTGGCGCGGCAGCGCCCATGTGCCGCCTGCGTCGGGGATAAGCCCGATCCGGGTGAAAGCCTGCAGGAAATAGGCGGCCTCGGTGGCGATCACAACATCCGCCGAGAGCGCCAGATTGGCCCCTGCTCCCGCTGCGGGCCCGTTGACGGCGCTGATCGTCGGCACCGGGCAATTGGTGATGGCGCGCAGCATCGGCACGTATTCCTCGCGCAGGACCCGTTCCAGATCCAGGGTCGTCGCGTTGCCGCCATCGCTCAGATCCTGGCCCGAGCAGAACGCCTTGCCCTTGCCGGTGAGCACGATCACGCGCGCCTCGCGTGCCGCATGGGTCATCGCATCGGTGATTTCGGCGCGCATCTGCGTGTTGAGCGCGTTCATCTTGTCGGCCCGGTTGAGGCAAAGGACGGCGACGCCCTCGATCATTTCGAGCGTGATGGTCTGGTAATCTTTCACGGGAATCGGCCCTCCTGACGTGGTCTCGGGGATCAAACCCTATCGCTGTCCCCGGGCCAAGGGCAACGGCGCGTCAGTCGTCGAGAATCTCGCGCAGGCGACGTTCTTCGGCCTCGCTGAGGCGGGCGACTTCGCGCTCAGGTGTTCGCGCCCGGCCGCGCAGATAAACCCCTGCCATCACCAGCCCCGCACCGAGCATAATCGGCCCCGCCATCCACAACAGCAGGTTGGAGCCACCGCTACGCGGCTTGAGAAGCACGTATTCGCCGTAGCGGTCTACGACGAAGTCCACGACCTCTTCGTTACTGTCGCCCGCCACCAGCCGCTCGCGGACCAGAAGGCGCAGATCGCGGGCGAGTTCGGCGTTGGAATCGTCGATGCTCTCGTTGCGGCAGACCAGACAGCGCAGGCCCGCGGAGATGTCACGCGCGCGCTCTTCCAGGGCGGGATCGTCGAGGATTTCGTCAGGCTGCACCGCGAAGACGGGCGCCGCGATCACGCAGAGCGCAAGGATCAGGCGTTTCATTCTGCGGGCACCCCTTGCGGCAGTTTGCGCGCACCTGCGGCCACGCGGTAGCGACGGTCGCTGAGCGACAGTGCCCCACCGAGGGCCATAAGGATCGTGCCGCCCCAGATCCAGTTGGCCAGCGGCTTGTAATAGCTGCGCACGGCCCAGCCGCCACCTTCTTGCGGGTCACCGATGACGACGTAGATGTCACGCAGGAAGCCGTTATCGAGCGCGGCCTCGGTGGTGGGCATCTCCGCCACCGGGTAGACACGCTTCTCAGGGTGCATTTCGGAAATCTCGCGGCCGTTCTGGCTGAGGGTGAAGGTCGCCTTGGTGGCCATGTAATTCGGCCCCTGCTCCTGATGCACCTCGTCGAGGCGCAGACCGTAGCCCGCGATTTCCAGATCCTCGCCGACTTGCAGCACGCGGATATCCTCGGCCTCCCAGGCCATCATCGCGGCGATGCCGGCCATGGTCACGCCCAGACCACCATGCGCGACCGCCTTGCCCCAATCTGCACGCGGCAAACGGGTGAGGCGTGCGAGACGCCCGCTGCCACGCCCGGTGCGCGACCAGATATCGACCATCGCACCGGCCACCAGCCATGCCCCGAGGAACAGGCCCACGGGTCCGAGCGCCGAACGCCCGGATTGGATCGCCCAGGCCAGCGCGCCGATCGCTACGGCGAGGACGAAAGCGGGGATCAGTTGTCGCACCACCCGGCCCACCGTGGCACGTTTCCACGCCATCATCGCGCCGACCGGCAGGACGAGGCCAAGCAGCACCATGAAGGGGGTAAATGCTGCGTTGAAGAAAGGCGCTCCGACCGAGAGTTTGCGATCAAACGCCATCTCGGCAATGAGCGGCCACATCGTGCCGATAAAGACCACGAAACAGGCCACTGCCAGAAGGATGTTGTTGAGCACCAGCACCGATTCCCGGCTGACCATGCTGAACACGCCCCGCGCCTGCATCACATTGGCGCGCGCGGCAAAGAGCGTGAGCGCGCCCATCATGAAGGCGGCGGTGATGCCCAGCAGGAACACGCCACGCTCGGGGTCCGTCGCGAAGGCATGGACGCTCGTCAGCACGCCGGAGCGGGTGATGAAGGCACCGACCATGGAAAAGCCGAAGGCGATGATTGCCAGAAGGATGGTCCAGCTTTTCAAAGACTCACGCTTTTCCACCACGATGGCGGAATGCAGGAGTGCTGCGGCAATGAGCCAGGGCATGAAGCTGGCGTTCTCCACCGGGTCCCAGAACCAGAAGCCACCCCAACCAAGCTCGTAATAGGCCCACCAGGAGCCTAGCCCGATGCCAATGGTCAGGAAAATCCACGCCGCCAGCGTGTAGGGCCGCACCCAACGGCCCCAGGCCGCATCGACACGCCCCTCGATCAGGGCGGCCACGGCAAAAGAGAAGGTCATCGAAAGACCGACATAGCCGAGATAGAGGAAGGGCGGGTGAAACGCGAGGCCCGGATCCTGCAGGAGCGGGTTGAGGTCCTGCCCGTTGAAGGGCGGTGTCGCCATGCGCAGGAACGGGTTCGAGGTGAGCAGGATGAAGGCGAAGAACGCGGCCCCGATCATCGCTTGCACGCTCAGAACGCGGGCCTTGAGCGAGGGCGGCAGGTTCGCACCGAACCACGCCACCGCCCCACCAAAGAGCGTGACGATCAGCACCCAGAGCAGCATCGAGCCCTCGTGATTGCCCCAGACGCCGGTGATCTTGTAGAGCATCGGCTTGTCGGTATGGCTGTTGAGAGTGACCAGCCGCAGCGAGAAATCAGAGGTCACGAAGGCCCATGTAAGAGCCGCGAAGGATGCCGCCGTCAACAGGAACTGGATCGTCGCCGCCGGTTCCGCGAAGGCCATCCAGCCGGGCCAGCGTTTATGGGCGCCGACCAGTGGGATGACCGCCTGCGCGCAGGCGACGAGGAATGCCAGGATGAGGGCGAAGTGACCGAGTTCTGTAATCATGCGTCAAAGATAACGCAGGCGCGGCCCCGCGCCAATCGCAATCGGCACCGGGCGCGGTTCACATTGTCGCGGGGGTCAGGCCATTGCGCGCCATTCTGCAAGCGCCGGGTTACCCGAGGGGGTGAGCACGCGCAGCGCGGTGTCGGCATCGGGGCCGGGATCGGCGGCACCGGGGCTGTCGGCGCGCAGGGCGCGCAGTTGCGCCACGCTCTCGACCACCTGCGGCGCGCGCGCCAGCGTGGCGGCAATGGAGCGTTGAAATTCCTGCCCCTTCACCTGATAGCGCGCGCCGAAATAGAAACTGACGATCGCACCCAACAGCCACCAGAGCGGATCGGGCACAAGCGCCAGCCCCGCCATCCGCTCACCGAACCACAGCGGATCGACCATCGCCGCGACAAACAGCGCCAGCGTCCCGAGCGCCATGGCCGGGCGCGGAATGCGGTTGAGCCCGTCGATGATCCGGTCGAACAGGCCGCGCCCTTCGCCCCGAAACTCCGCCGCCATCTGATCAAGCGCAGCGCGCTGCGTCTCGACCCGGCGCTGATCGGCGGCCTCGGCATTGACGCGAAACACCTCGGCAGTCTCGCGCACCACGTTGCCGCCCGTCCCGAAAAGCGCGCGCAGGATATCGATTACCATGCCGCCACCCTCTCCTGAAAGGCCTGATCGCTCAGATGAAAGCGCGGCGCGATGAACTCTTCCGCGCGCCTGATCCAGCCGCCCTTGCCGCCCGAACGCGTCCGCGCGAATTTGCGGCTGGCGGGGCGGGCATCGGCGAGGGCCAGGTAGTAATTGCGCCGCGCGATCCCGTAGGCGTCGGCGATATGATCCGGGGCCGCCTGCGCCGCGCGCGCCGCCGCGGCTTGCGTCTGCGGGCCGATGACACCGTCCACATCCACCGCCTCGCCCATCTCGCGCAAGAGGCGCTGCAATATCTTCACCGCATTGGCCCCGGCATTGACATACATGTCAAAGACGCTGGCGCGCAGTGCCTCGGGCAAGCCCGCGATGCCGGGGCGCTGATAGTAGTGGTCGATGAAGATCGCCACCGCCTGCCCCCGACTGAGCGATCGCACATCGCCCACATCCACGTCGCCGTCACGGTCGAGATCGAGCCCCAAGCGCCGCATCGTGTGGATCGTCACCCCGAAATTCGTGGCCCCGCCGGGATCGTCGGGGTCGTTCACGAAGCCGCCTTCGCGTGCGACGATCTCTTCGGCTATCTGTTCAATGCTTTGCATCCGCCTGCCCCATCTTGCCTATGCAACATGGGCGCGAGGATGGGATCGAAAACATTAACGCGCGCCTGAACCAGCGCGCGCTCTCATCTCATCACCATGGTTTCTTTATGGCGAAAATACTCGAAACCCGACGGCAGCACCCTTAACTGCCGTCCGCCTCCTTGTAGACGCCTTGCTCTTTGAGCGCGTCGACGACTTCCTTGGGCATGTAATCCTCGTCATGCTTGGCGAGGATTTCGCTGGCTTCAAACACCCCGCCGCGATAGCTGCCGGTGCCGACCATGCCCTGATTTTCCTCGAAAAGATCGGGCAGAACCCCCTTGTAGGTCACAGGCACCACGCCGCCGCCATCGGTCACGTTGAAGTGGATCACCTCGCCCTGACCGCGTTTCAGGCTGCCTTCCTCGACCAGACCGCCGATGCGAAAAATCTCGGTCTCGCTTGGCGGTTCGGCCAGTACTTGGGTGGGCGAGCGGAAGAAATTGATCCCGTCGCGCATCCCGTAGCCGATGAGCGCGGTCGCCATTACCAACGCCACGGCGGCAATCGCGATCACCTGCACGCGGCGCTTCTTCTTCAGCGATTTCATGGGCGTCGTCCCTTTTTACGGAAAGACCGGGGCCAGCATGAGGCCCGTCGTCTCGTCCAGAGATAACATCAGATTGGCATTTTGCAACGCCTGCCCGCTGCTACCTTTTGTCAGGTTATCGAGCGCCGCAATGACGGTGCAACGCCCCGCCTGCCGGTCGGCGACAACACCGATATGGCAGAAATTGCTGCCCCGGATGTGGCGCGTGCTGGGGGCTTCGCCCAAGGGGAGAACCTCGATGAAGGGCTCGGACGCATAGGCCGCGTTCAGCGTGTCATGCACCGCCTGTGCGGAGCCCCGCAGATAGGCCGTCGCCAGAATGCCGCGATTGGCGGGGATCAGATGGGGCGTGAACTGGATCTCCACGGGCCGCCCGGCGATGGCCGAGAACTCCTGATCGAACTCGCCCAGATGCCGGTGCGTACTGCCCAGGGCATAGGCGTGATAGCCCTCGGACAATTCCGCATGCAGCAGATTTTCCTTGAGGCTGCGGCCCGCCCCAGAGACGGCGCATTTCAGGTCGAGGATGATCTCATCGAGGTCGATCACCCCGGCGGAAATCAGCGGCCGCAGGATATACTGCCCGGTCGCCGCGTTGCAGCCGGTGCCCGCCACCAGCCGCGCGCCCACGATCTCGTCGCGGTAGAACTCGGTCAACCCGTAGACCGCCTCTTTCTGCAACTCGGGTGCGGCATGGGGATTGCCATACCACTTTTCATAGGCTGCCGGGTCGCGCAGCCGGAAATCTGCGGAGAGATCGATGATCTTCAGGTCGCGCGGCAGCGCGGCGATCACCTCCTGGCTGGTCTTGTGCGGCAGGGCACAGAAACACAGATCGATATCTGCGAAGTCGATCTCTTCAATCGTAACCAGATCGGGCAGATCGAGATGGCGCAGATGCGGAAAGACGGTGCCCATCCCCTGCCCGGCCTTGGAATTGGCAGCAAGCGCCGCAATCTCAAGGTCGGGATGGGTGGCAATCAGCCGGACAAGTTCGGCGCCGGTATAGCCGGACGCGCCCAGGATGGCGATTTTATGGGTCATGGTGACCTCTCATAGCGAAATTCAAACAGGGGATAGTGCGTATCGCGGCTCAGTGCAACGCGCGCTCAGACGGGACGAAAGCTGATCTCTCGTCGCAGGAACTGCGTCGCGCGGGAAGACACGCGCTTGGGATCGCCCGTGGTCAGAAAAACCGACTCTGGGCCGGGTCCGATCTTGTCGGGGTGGCGACCGAGGTAATCGCTCAGGCTCGCCGCGACCAGCGTGGGCTGCGAATAGACCGCAACGTCGGGACCCAAAGCATCGCGAAACACGTCCTCAACCAACGGGTAATGCGTGCAGCCCAGAACGGCGGCCTCCGGGTGCGGCATCTTGCGCCTGAGCGCGTCCACATGGGAGCGCACCAGCGCCTCGGCAAGGATCATGTCACCCTCTTCGATGGCGTCCACGACACCGCCACAGGCCTGCGCCTCGACATCGACGCCGATGGCGCGAAACGCCAGTTCGCGCTGAAACGCGCGGCTTGCGACCGTCGCAGGCGTCGCGAAAAGCGCGACGTTCTTCACGGCCACCTCGCGCGGCGGAGAGTTGTCGCCCCACTCCCGTTCGGTCAGCGCCTCGATCAGCGGCACGAAGACGCCCAGCACGCGCTTGCCCTCGGGCACCCAGGCCTCCTGCATGCGGCGCAGGGCGGCGGCGGAGGCGGTGTTGCAGGCCAGAATTACCAGATCGCAGCCGGCATCGAACAGCCGTGCGACGTTGGTCGTGGTCAGATCATAGATATCATCGGGATCGCGCACACCGTAGGGCGTGTGGGCGTTGTCGCCGAGATAGACAAACGGCACCTCGGGGAGACGCTTGCTCACCGCGTCCCAAACCGTCAGGCCGCCCAGCCCGCTGTCGAAAATCCCTACCGCCATGTTCCGCGCCCAATGTCGTTACTCGTATTCGAACCCGATTTCCGAGGCGATAACCGGGCTTGGCGATAATTCATAGGTCTTTGCGCGCAGAAATGCCATCAGGGATTTCGTGTCGCCGGTATATTGCGCGAGCGTGCTGCGCGGGATCGGATCACCCACCACGACCTTGACGGGCGTGTCCACCCGTTTGCGGAATTCCTTGATCAAGAGCCCCATGCGCAGCGTGTAATGCAGGTGGCTCGCCAACTGAAAGAGGCGGCTGGTGTGACCGTCGAAATAGACGGGCACAACGGTGGCCTCGCTCTTGGCGATCATCTTGGCCGTGAATCCGCGCCAGCCCGGGTCCATCGGGCGCGAAAACGGCTTGGCCGCCGTGCTGACCGTGCCGCCGGGAAAGACGCCAATCGCCCCGCCCTGCCCCAGGTAATCGAGCGACGCCTTGCGTGTGGCGAGATTGAGCGCGACCGCCTCTTTGGTGCCGTCGAAACTGATCGGCAGGATCACCTTGTTGAGATCTTCGGCCTTGCGGAACACCTGGTGCGCCAGAATGCGAAAGTCGCCCCGGGTCTGGCTGAGGATGTGGCCCATCATCAGCCCGTCGAGGATGCCGTAAGGGTGATTGGCGATCAGCACCAAAGGCCCCTCGCGCGGGATGTTCATCAGGCTGCCGCCCACTACGTCTAGCGTCAGCCCGTAGCGCTCCACGATCACTTCCCAGAAATCGCGCCCGCGCGAGACCTCGGTCTCGTATCCCGCCGCACGTTTGATCAGGGCGATGCGCCCGGTCAGGTTCTCCATCGTGCGGATCATGGCCCGCCCGCCCTTGGTCTGGGCGGAATAGGCATAGGAAATGTCACGGGCGATCTGGCGATCAGGGCGCATGGGCGGCGGTCCTTGGCTGGCTTGCGGCCTGTTAAGATTATGCGACGCTTTTGACCAGATCACGTGACAGTTTCGTGACGCCTACTCCGCCGCCTGTGCCATTTCCGTCCCACCTGCGCGGATCACCGCCAAAAGCTCCTCGCGCCGTTTCGCAGCCTTTTGCTCGTTGGCCTGCTTGACCGGGCCAAAGCCACGGATCGAGAGCGGCAATTCGGCGAGCGCGAGGATCGCGTCGCGGGTGCGGGTGTCGAGTTTCGGCAGCGCCTCGGCCATGTCGGCCTCGTATTGCCTGATCAGCGCGCGTTCCATCTTGCGCTCTTCAGTGCGGCCAAAAGGATCGAGCGGGGTGCCGCGCAGCATCTTGAGCTTGGCCAGAAGACCGAAGCTGCGCAGGATGCCGGGGCCGAATTCACGCTTCTTCGGACGTCCGTCATAGCCCATCTTCGACAGGATCGGCGGGGCGAGGTGGAACTTCATCTTGAATTCGCCGCCGAATTCGGCGCACGCCTTTGCGGCCGTTTCCAGATGCAGCCGGGCGACCTCGTACTCATCCTTGTAAGCCAGCAGCTTGTGATAGCCCTTGGCCACCGCCTCTTTTACGCCCGCATCCTCGATGTCACTGAGCATCCGATGATACCGCTTCACCAACCGCTTGCCCTGATAGGCGCGCAGGTGATCGGCGCGGTAGTCGATCTTTTCATCGAGCGTTTTCGGCTTGGCCACCACGTTAGGGCTCAGAACCTTCTCCACCTCCGCCGGGTAGAGCGCCGCCCAACGGCCCACCTCGAAGGCGCGCAGATTGGCCTCGACCGCCGCGCCGTTGAGGGTGATGGCCTGCGTGATCGCATCATGGCTCAGCGGCAGTAGGCCGCGCTGCCAGGCCGCGCCGAAGATCATCATGTTGGAATAGATCGAATCGCCCATAACGGTTTTCGCCAGTTCCGAGGCGTCGAACAACTGCACGCCCTCGCGCAGTCGCGCCTCGAGTGCCAGTTGCAGCCGGTCGGCGGGCAGGTGAAATTCCGGATCGCGGGTGAAATCGCCGGTGATGATCTCGTGCCTGTTGACCACCGCGCCCGTGCGGCCCTGACGCGTCAGGGCAAGCGTCTTGGCCCCCGCACTGACCACGAGATCGCCGCCGATCAGGGTATGCGCCTCGCCAGTTGCGACCCGGATCGCGTTGATATCACCGGGTTTCTCGGCGATGCGGCAATGGATATGCACAGCACCACCCTTTTGCGCGAGACCGGCCATTTCCATCATGCCCGCGCCCTTGCCGTCGATTTGCGCGGCCTGCGCCATGACCGCGCCGATGGTGACGACGCCGGTGCCGCCCACGCCGGTGATCACCACGTTATGCGTGCCGTCGATTGCGGGTAGCGCGGGGTCCGGCATGTCGGGCAGTTGCAATTCCGTCGTGCTCTCCTTGCGCGGCGTCGCTCCTTCGAGCGTGACGAAGGACGGACAAAACCCCTTGAGGCAAGAGAAATCCTTGTTGCAGCTTGACTGGTCGATGGCCCGCTTGCGGCCCAGTTCCGTCTCGACCGGCACGATGGCGACGCAGTTCGATTGCACCCCGCAATCGCCGCAGCCCTCGCAGACATCGGTGTTGATGAAAACGCGGCGGTCGGGGTCTGGGAATTTACCGCGCTTGCGGCGGCGGCGCTTTTCGGCGGCGCAGGTCTGGATGTAGAGAATGACGCTTACACCCTCGACCTCAGCCAGCCGATCCTGCACCGCCATCAAATCTGATCGTTTTGAAAATTCAACGTCTTGCGGGAAGGACTTCAGGTCGATTTCTTCCTTCTCGTCATAGACCACCGACAAGTGCTTCACGCCCATCGCGCGTAGCTCGGCGGCGATCTGCGGCGCATCCAGCCCGCCGTCATTGCCCTGCCCGCCGGTCATCGCCACGGCGTCGTTGTAAAGGATCTTGTAGGTCATCGTCGTGCCAGCGGCGAGCGCCGCGCGAATGGCCTGCACGCCGGAATGGTTGTAGGTGCCGTCACCGAGGTTCTGGAACACGTGACCGCGCTTGGAAAACGGGGCCTCGCCGATCCAATTCGCGCCCTCGCCGCCCATATGGGTGAAGCCGGTCGTTTCGCGGTCCATCCACTGCACCATGTAGTGACAGCCGATCCCGGCATAGGCGCGGCTGCCTTCGGGTAGCTTGGTCGAGGAATTATGCGGGCACCCGGCGCAGAAATACGGCAGGCGCGTCGCGATTTCCTCGGCATTGTCACCGGCGCGCACCTCCGAGAGCGCGGCCAACCCCGCCTTGATGCGGTCGGTGCCGCGCCCCTCTTCGATGAGGATGTCGCCCAGTTTTTCAGCGATCCATATGGGGTCGAGCGCGCCGCGCGTCGGAAAGAGTTCGTCACGATGCATGCCGCCCGCGCCGCCCTTGTACCAGCCATAGACACGCCGCCCGCGCCGGTCGTCGAAAATGGCCTCCTTGATCTGCACCTCGATCAGCTTGCGCTTTTCCTCGACCACGACGATCAGGTCGAGCCCTTCGGCCCAGTCGTGGAACCCGTGCATGTCGAGCGGAAAGACCTGCCCGACCTTGTAGGTGGTGATGCCGAGACGCTCGGCCTCGTCGGCGTCTATGCCCAAAAGCTCCAGCGCGTGCACCAGATCGAGCCAGTTCTTGCCCGCCGCGACAAAGCCAATCTTGGCCCCCGGCTTGCCCCACATCCGCTTGTCCATGCGGTTGGCACGGGAAAACGCCTCGGCGGCAAAGCGTTTGTAGTCGATCATGCGGGTTTCCTGCGCATGCGGCGTGTCGATCAGGCGGATGTTCAGCCCGCCCTCGGGCATCGGGAAATCGGGCGTCACCAACTGCACGCGATCCGGGTTGCCATCGACCACCGCCGTTGCCTCGACGGTGTCTTTCATGGTCTTGAGGCCGACCCAGACCCCGGCAAATCGGCTGAGCGCGTAGCCGTAGATGCCGTAGTCGATGATCTCCTGCACACCTGCGGGGCTGACCACGGGCATGTAGGCATCCACGAGCGCCCATTCGCTTTGATGAAGCACGGTGGAGGATTCGCCGGTGTGATCGTCGCCCATGGCCATCAGCACACCACCATGCGCGGAGGTGCCCGCCATGTTGGCATGGCGCATCACGTCGCCCGAGCGGTCGACCCCCGGCCCCTTGCCATACCAAAGGCCGAACACGCCGTCATACTTGCCCTCGCCGCGCAGTTCCGCCTGTTGTGCACCCCAGAGCGCGGTCGCTGCCAGATCCTCGTTTAGCCCTTCCTCGAAGCGCACCTGCGCCTCGGTCAGGACCTTTTCAGCGCGGCGCATCTGCATGTCCACCGCGCCCAAGGGAGAACCGCGATACCCGGTGACATAGCCCGCAGTATTCAACCCCGCCGCCCGGTCGCGTGCCGCTTGCGTCAGCATCAGGCGCACCATGGCCTGCGTGCCGTTCAAAAGAACCGGTGATTTTTCCAGATCGAAACGGTCGTTCAGAGATACCTTCTGCGTGGTCATGTGCGTGCCTCCCTTGGTTTGAGGGCCTTGCCTCAGTATAGGGCAATATTAGGTCATAATTTATGACCTACCAAGTGGAATTTCACAAATTTATCGCGCGCTTGCTATCGCACCACGAGGATTTTCTGCTATTACGTCAGACGTGCTGAAGTTTTTCGGAAAGTTAGGGTCATGGACTGGGATAAGCTCAGAATCTTTCACGCGGTGGCGGATGCAGGCAGCCTGACCCATGCGGGCGATCAGCTCCATCTGTCGCAATCGGCGGTCTCTCGCCAAGTGCGCGCGCTTGAGGAATCGCTGAATGCCACCCTGTTTCACCGCCATGCGCGGGGGCTGATTCTCACCGAACAGGGCGAATTGCTGTTTGATGCGACGCGCGCCATGCTCAAGCGTCTCGACGCCGCCACCGCCCGCATCCGCGATAGCGAGGAAGAGGTGTTCGGCGAATTGCGCGTGACCACCACGACCGGCTTTGGCACGCTGTGGCTCGCCCCGCGCCTGCCCAAGCTCTATGCGAAATATCCCGACCTCAAGATCGATCTGATGCTCGAGGAGCGCGTGCTTGACCTGCCGATGCGCGAGGCCGATGTGGCCATCCGGATGAAGGAACCCAGCCAGGCCGACCTGATCCGCAAGCGGCTGATGAGTGTGCATATGTGCCTTTACGCCACACATTCCTACGTGGCGCTGCACGGCAATCCCGAAGCACCCGAGGATCTGCAGGCGCATCGATTGATCTGCCAGAACCCGCGCTCGGCGCAGGTCGGCGCGGCGGCGACGCTGGTGAATGAGTTGATGACGAATGACATCTCGTCTCTGCTGACGGTGAACAACTATTTCGGCGTTTTGCAGGGTGTGCTGCACGATCTCGGCGTCGGCGTTCTGCCAGATTACCTGATCCGCGACTTTCCCCAACTCGTGCGCGTCCTGCCCGACGTGTCCTCGAACGAGGTGCCGGTATTCCTCGCTTACCCTGAGGAATTGCGCCACTCCAAGCGCATCTCCGCCTTCCGCGATTTCGTGCAGGATGAGATCATCGCCTACCGGAAAACGATGAAAGAACAGGCGCTTGGCTAAGGGTTTGGACAATGCCTGAATCAGCCATGCAATAATCGCATATCGGCCATGCTGCACATGCGGCATTATTTTCCTTGAACGCGCCGAAGCGCCCCCTTATTTGCCGATTGTGACGGTGATAGCCGCAAGGCGCTCACCATCATACCTCCCTGTTGGACTTTGGCCGAGCTTAGTGCTCGGCCTTTTTTTTCGCTGCACGAAATTTGCGCAAGGCTGTCAGATCACGGGCAGGTCGGGTGTCGCAAAACGCGAGAGCCTGCGCGGCGCGGCGTCGGTGATCACGATGTTTTCCTCATGCACCATGATCCGGTTCGGGGCGAGGTTCACGCCCGGCTCCAGCGTGATGACCATCCCGGGCTGTAACACGGTCTGATCCTTGGCGGTCAGCGACAGCCCTTCGGTCAGTTGCATGCCCAGACCATGTCCCAAACGCCCGGCCCCTTCGCCGCCACCGACAATATCGGCCATCGCCTGCCATAGATCACAGGCCCGTTTGCCCGCGCGCGCCACCTCTTCGCCCGCGAGCGTGGCCTGGATCAGCCGGGCCTGCGCGTCGCGCTGAGCCGGGCTTGATCGCGCGATGGCGAAATTCCGGTCGTAATCGCAGAAATACCCATCCCAGACCGCGCCGGTGTCGAGCATCAGCACATCACCCTCGGCCAACGGCGCATCCGAGGCGGTCGAAATCACATCCGCATACCCATCCGGCCCGGCCCCGCCTGCAAGATAGGGCACCCAATCGGCCCCCTCCTCCAGCAAGAGCCGCTGAAAATCTCGAAAGACGCGGGAAAGCGGCACGCCGGGGGCGGCAATCTCGGCCACCCGGTCAATGGCGCGGCCCGAGATATCGCAGGCCTGAACGATCTTCGCGATCTCGGCCTCTGACTTCACGGTGCGCAATGCGGCCACGATGCCCTCATCGCCGCGCCAGTCCAGACCGCTTGCATGGCGCACCCGCTCGAAATCGCCGAGCGGCATGCGCAGGTGGCTCTCGGGGCCATCGGGCACACCGACAGGGCCGCCAATCTCACGCACGGTATCGGCCAGAAGCGATACCCCGTCATCGTCGGGGTCGGGGGCCGCCCATGTGCGGATATCGCTGATCCATGTCGTCCCCATCAGCGCCGCGCCAATCGAGGGGATCACCGCCACCGGATCGCCCGAGGCGGGCAGGATCAGAAACCAGGGGCGCGACGGGCTTTCCCAAAAGCGTGTCAGGAACCCGGTGAAATAGCGGATTTCAGGCTCAGTCGTGAGCAACAGCGCCCCTAGCCCCACCCGCGCCATTTCTGTCTGCGCGCGACGCACCCGCGCGCGGTATTCCGCAACCGCAAAGCCGCGCGTCACCCCTCGGCCTCTTCGCTGAGGATGCACAGCACGCGCGCATCCCCCGCCAGATCGAGCCCGCGCAGCGCCGCCACGCCGGCCGCGCCCGAGGGGGTTGAGGCAAGTCCGTTGGCCGCCAAATCCGGCAGCACCGCCTCGGCCTCGGCGTCGGAGATCGTGACAAAGGCGTCGGCATCCCGCGCCAACCCCTTGAGCGCGATCAGTGACGGCACCTTGCAATCAAGCCGCCCCATGTTCGACACCTCGCCACTCGTCTCGACCGGGCGCCCCTCACGGATGCTCTCTTGCAGGGCTGGTGCGCGTTCGGGCTCGACCACGATGATTTGCGGGCCGTCGCCCCAGACATGGCGGAACCAGGCCGCTGCCGCCCCGGCCAGCCCGCCGACCCCGGCCTGCAAAAGGATATGGCTGGGCGGCTCGACCATCTGCCGCGTCACCTCTTCGGCCATGGCGAGGTAGCCTTCCATAAGGCGATGCGGCACCTCGAAATAGGCGGGCCATGAACTGTCGGACAGAAGTGTCCAGTCATTGTCGGTCGCAGCCCGCCCGGCGGCCACCATGCTCGCCTCGTAATCGACGCCGTCGCGGATCACCTCGGCGCCCTTGGCGCGCAGCTTGTCGGCGAACCATTCTGGCACCCGTTCCGACAGGTAGATCACCGCCCGCGCGCCGAAGATATGGGCACCCGCCGCCACGGACAGGCCGTGATTTCCCGCGCTCGCCGTCACATAGGTTCGACCCGTGAGCGCGTGGCGCATGTCCTCGGCCGCGGTTTCGGCGGCGTCATGTGCGATGACGTAGGCGGCCCCAAGCGCCTTGAAACTGCCCAGCCCCATGCGCCCGCGCTCGTCCTTGATCCAGAGGTCCGCACCGAACCCTTCGACATGGCGCAACGGCGTCTCTGCCGCCGCCGGACAGCGTGCCAGAAGGTTGCGCACCGCATCTGCATCCACGCTTGGCCACGGCGCACCGGCAAGCAAGGCCTCGTCCATGCCCTTGCCGCGAAACGGATTTTCCACAGTTTTCATGATACCCCCTTGTTTCGCGTATCAGAGCGAAAGCGGTCCGTGGCGTCAATGCCTCAGCTGTGACCAGAGGAAAATTTCACCTGCGCGAAATTTATCAGGAACAAGATTGCGGCCCCTG
Organism: Roseovarius tolerans; assembly: GCF_900109855.1. Lineage (GTDB taxonomy): Bacteria > Pseudomonadota > Alphaproteobacteria > Rhodobacterales > Rhodobacteraceae > Roseovarius > Roseovarius tolerans. Next base: position 224,767 of record NZ_FOBO01000002.1, read on the forward strand.
TCGTTGTCCCACCAAGCGCGTATGAAGCGCGTTGAACTCAACCGCAGGGTGCGCCCTGCGCTAGCAGAAACGGAGGACTGTAATGACATTCCACAAACTCGCGCTCGCAACCGCATTGACCAGTGTCACCGCGATGGCAGCCTATGCCGACGAAGGCACGTACCAGAGCTCCAAGGATGCCGACGAAACGACGGCAGAAGCCACACAGAGCTCTGAAATGGAGGCGACCATGAGCGATGACGGTCAACTCACCGCGCCGAGCAGTGTCGACCTGGCGAACAAGGAGTTCACCAATTCGGACAAGACGCTGATCGAGAACGTGCTCACGCAAGCCGACGATGGCGCGACGCTGAACTCTGTCGATGACGTCATCATTGGTGAGGTCACTTCGCACGCGGGCAACCGCGACGCCGAGCATCTGGTCTATGTCGATATTCGCGATGATGCCGACCTTGCTGCGGACAAGATCGCGTTCGAGGCTGGCACGCTCAGCGCCGAGGAATCCGGTGGGTTGGAATATGCCTACTCGATGGAGCAATTGCGCACTGCAGTGGCCGCCAAGGTCGCCGCAATGAAGCAATAAGACAGGCAAATCGGATCCGCCTGTGGCCCGGCCCTTTGGCCGGGCCCTTCTTTTTTCAAGGCTCAGGATTCTGACTGTCCGGCGTGAGCGGCCCCTTTCCCCGGCCTGCGCAATGGCCTAAAGAGACGCGCAATCGGACCACCTTGGGGGATTCCAGTCAAATGCAGGAACCGGCACTCACGCCCGAACTGATCGAGGCCCATGGGCTCAAGCCCGACGAGTACGATCGCATCCTCGAAATCATCGGACGCGAACCGACATTCACCGAGCTTGGCATCTTCTCGGCGATGTGGAACGAGCACTGTTCCTACAAATCCTCCAAGAAATGGCTGCGCACCCTGCCCACCACCGGGCCACAGGTGATCTGCGGTCCGGGCGAAAACGCGGGCGTGGTCGATATCGGCGACGGGCAGGCCGTGGTCTTCAAGATGGAGAGCCACAATCACCCCTCCTATATCGAGCCCTATCAGGGCGCGGCGACCGGCGTGGGGGGTATCCTGCGCGATGTCTTTACGATGGGCGCGCGCCCGATTGCGGCGATGAATTCGCTCAGCTTCGGCGAGGTGTCGCACCCCAAGACCCGCCAGCTTGTGCATGGCGTGGTCGCGGGCGTCGGCGGCTATGGCAACTGTTTCGGCGTGCCCTGCGTGGGCGGCGAGGTGCGGTTCGATCCGGCCTATAACGGCAATTGCCTCGTCAACGCCTTCGCGGCAGGGCTGGCCGACGCTGACAAGATCTTCTACTCCGCCGCCTCGGGCGTCGGCATGCCGGTGGTTTACCTCGGGGCCAAGACAGGCCGCGACGGTGTCGGCGGGGCCACGATGGCATCGGCCGAGTTCGACGAGACCATCGAGGAAAAGCGCCCCACCGTGCAGGTCGGCGACCCGTTCACCGAAAAGCGCCTGATGGAGGCCACGCTGGAGCTGATGCAGACCGGCGCGGTGATTTCGATTCAGGACATGGGGGCAGCGGGCCTCACGTGTTCCGCCGTGGAGATGGGCGACAAGGGCGGGCTGGGCGTCAGGCTGCAACTCGATGCGGTGCCGCAGCGCGAGACGGGCATGACGGCCTATGAGATGATGCTGTCGGAGAGCCAGGAGCGCATGCTGATGGTTCTGCGCCCGGAAAAAGAGGCCGAGGCGCGGGCTGTGTTCGAGAAATGGGATCTCGATTTCGCCATCGTCGGTGAAACCATCGCCGAGGACCGCTTTCTCATCCTGCATGGCAACGACGTGAAGGCCGATCTGCCGCTGGCTACCCTGTCGGGCAGCGCGCCGGTATATGACCGGCCCTGGGTGGAGCCTACCCTGCCAGAGGCGCTTGATCCCGCCTCGGTGCCCGGTGTGGACCCCATCGACGGGCTGCGCGCGCTGATCGCCTCGCCCAATTATTGCTCGCGCCAATGGGTGTATGAGCAATACGACACCATGGTCATGGCCGACAGCGCCCGCACGCCCGGTCAGGGCGCGGGGCTGATCCGCGTGCATGGCACCGAAAAGCTGCTGGCCTTCACCTCGGACGTGACCCCGCGCTATGTGGCGGCGAACCCGGTCGAGGGCGGCAAGCAGGCGGTGGCCGAGGCCTATCGCAACCTCTCGGCGCTCGGGGCGGTGCCGCTCGCCAGCACCGACAACCTCAACTTCGGCAATCCCGAAAAACCCGAGATCATGGGCCAGTTCGTGGGGGCCATCAAGGGCATCGGCGAGGCTGTCGCGGCGCTCGACATGCCGATCGTGTCGGGCAATGTCTCGCTCTATAACGAGACCGACGGCACGGCGATCCTGCCGACACCGACCATCGGGGCGGTGGGCCTGATCCGCGACCCCGAAACGGCGATCACCGGCGAGGCGCGCGAGGGACATGTGGCGCTTGTTCTGGGTGAAACCCATGGCCATCTTGGTCAATCTGCGCTTCTGGCCGAGGTGTTCAACCGCGTCGAGGGTGACGCGCCCCCGGTCGATCTGGACGCCGAGAAGCGGCACGGCGATTTCATCCGCGCCAATCACGCGCTGATCAAGGCCTGCACCGATCTCAGCGATGGCGGTCTGGCGCTTGCGGCCTTCGAGATGGCCGAGGCGGCAGGCGTTGGGCTGTATCTGGACAGCGACGACACCGCGACGCTCTTTGGCGAGGATCAGGGCCGCTATCTGATCGCATGCAATTTCGATCAGGCCGAGGCGTTGATGATCGCCGCCGGTCAGGCCGGGGTGATGCTTGCGTCGGTGGGCCGGTTCACCGGCGATGCGGTGCGCATGGGCCGCTCTGAGGCCCCGCTCAGCGATTTGTCCGAGGTGTTCCGGGGCAGCTTCGGGGCGACATTCGGCTGAATCGAGATGTCGATTTTGGCCTGGAGCAGACGTTAGAGTGCAGCACCAATGCGCGGAATCAAGGTGCCGCAGGCACCGCCGCGCAGCGCCCGACCGCCCCCTCGGGCGGGCGCATTTGCAACGTTTCAAGCCATTGAAAACGCGGGAGTGTTGGCTGGCATAAAGTGCGATCCACATAGGTTGCTGCGCCCACCCGGCGGTCGGGCACTGCACGGCTTGTCTCTGAAACCGCCAACGGCAGTTCCAGACCACCACGCCCCGCTCACATATCTTCGAACTGCTGCTCCTGCCGGGCCGTCCAGCGGACGGTCAGATCAAAGCCGTCCTCGGTCTGACGCTCATCCTCAACCAGGTCCTTCTGAAACAACCACGCGCGCTTGCGGCCCTCGTCGAAGCCCAGGTGCACGTCGCTCAGGTGCCGCACCTCGGCGAGCGCCTGTGACACCGCCGTGACCAGATCGTCGATGCCCTGCCCCGTCACCGCAGACAGCGCCTGAACCCCGTCCTGCCGGGCTGCCTGCGTCATGGCAGCGGCGCGCGCTTCATCCTCCAACCGGTCGATCTTGTTCCATATCTCGATCTGCGGCACCGTGTCCTTGACCCCAAGACTTTCGAGGATCGTCGCCACGTCGCGCGCCTGTGCCGCGCTCTCGGGATGCGAGATGTCGCGCACGTGGCAGATAAGGTCCGCCTCCAGCACTTCTTCCAGCGTGGCGCGGAACGCGGCCACCAGTTCGGTCGGCAGGTCGCTGATGAAACCCACCGTGTCCGACAGGATCACTTCCGCTCCGCCGCCCGGCAGAACGACCCGGCGCATCGTCGGGTCGAGCGTTGCGAAGAGCATGTCCTTGGCCATGACATCTGCGCCGGTCAGGCGATTGAAAAGTGTGGATTTTCCGGCGTTTGTATAGCCGACCAGGGCGACGATCGGGAACGGCACCTTGGCGCGCGCGGCACGGTGCAGGGTGCGGGTTTTGACGACCTTTTCCAACTGCCGCCGCAAGCGCACCAGTTGCTCGTCGATGGCGCGCCGGTCGGCCTCGATCTGCGTCTCGCCGGGGCCGCCGACAAAGCCCAAACCACCACGCTGCCGCTCGAGATGGGTCCACGCCCGCACGAGGCGCGTGCGCTGATAGCTGAGTGCGGCCATCTCGACCTGCAGCACGCCCTCGCGGGTCGCCGCCCGGTCGCTGAAAATCTCCAAAATCAAACCGGTCCGGTCGAGGATCTTGATATCCCACGCCTTTTCCAGATTGCGTTGCTGCACCGGTGTCAGGGGCCCATCGACCAGCACCAGATCAGCCTCGGCGGCGGTGATCGCCTCTTTCAACTCCTCACGCTTGCCCTTGCCAAAGAGCCGCCCAGCATCGGGCTTGCGCAGCCGCACGACCTGTGCGCCAGCGACCTCCAGATCCGGCAGTGCGTGGGCGAGCGATACCGCCTCTTCGAGCGCAAGTTCAGGGTCGCGCGCCCTATCGGCGCCGACAATCTCGGGGTGGATGACCCAGGCCCGGGTGATCGGGCGAGCATGTTCCTTCAATTGGCGTCGTCACCGTCATAGAGGTTCACGGGCTGCGACGGCATGATCGTCGACACGGCATGCTTGTAGACCAGCTGCGATTGACCGTCGCGCCGCAACAGAATGCAGAAATTGTCGAACCAGGTAATCACACCTTGCAGCTTGACCCCGTTGATCAGGAATACCGTGACCGGGATCTTGGTCTTGCGCACCTGATTGAGAAACGCGTCCTGCAAATTTTGCCGATCAGAAGCCATTCAATATCCTGCCTTTTTTCTTGCGCACGCCGCGTATCGGCGCGTCTTTCATCCCTGACACGCAAGCGAGTATGTCCTGCCAGCGCGTGAGTTTCCAGCCCAAAATTGCGCGCCCGGTCAATCCCGCCAGACCGTGGGGTTGAGCAGCGCGATCAGCGCGAGCGTCTCGAGCCGACCCAGCACCATTGCCGTCGCATAGACGAGTTTCGCCCCCTCGCCCAGCTGTGCCAGCCGGATCGGCTCTTCGCTGGCGGCATGGATCAGCGGGCCGGTGGTCGACAGGCCCGACAGGGCGAGGATCAGCGCGGATTCGAAGGTCTGACCAAACAGCGCCAGCACGGCGGTCAGCGCGGTCAGCGTCAGCGCAAACAGCATGAAGAAGATCCACGCGATATAGGCACCCTGCCGCCGGATGCGCCGTCCCGGCCCCGAGGCGCGCCCGACCGAGGAGGGATGGATGAGCCGCTCCACCTCGCGTTGGCCATGCAGGTAGAGGGCATAGACCCGCAGCAGCTTTACCCCGCCCGCCGTGGTGGCCACGCCGCCGCCGACCAGCGCAAGTCCCATCAGGATGAGCCCCGGTGTCTTGAGCCCGGACCAATCGCGGGCCGCCTGCCAGTCGGCGCTCTCGAAGCCGGTGGTCGACAGGAACGACAGCACCGTGAACACCGCCCCCCAGAGCGAGCGCAGCACGCCCTGCCAATCGGCGGGGTCGGACACCTCGAAGGCACCAATCCAGTGCCGCAGAAACAGCAGCATCGGCACCCCCGCCACGATCATCAGGCCCAGCCGGAACTCAGGGTCGTAAAACAGTCCCTGCCGCACCGTCGGCACCGTGTCCGACGAGAATGTGAGCCGCGACAACGAGAAGATCAGGAACAGGAAGATCGCGAATTCCCCGGCAAAACCCGAAACCCCGTTCTGCAGACCACCGATCGAGGAAATACCGCTGGTCGACATCGTCGACATCGCGTGCACGGCGGCCACGAAGGCGCGCTCGCCACCCGCCATGAGAATGATCCAGAGCGCCGCTGTCAGCCCGATATAGACCGGTCCGAGGGTCAGCGTGATCTGCGCCAATCGTCGCGCCGGGCTTGCCCGCTGGAACCGCCCCAACAGGGCGTCATCCTGCCCTGGTTCAGCGCGTACCGTGACCTCGAAGCCCCCGAGGCTCATCGGCGCGAGCACGGCGGAGGCGGAAATCCAGATCAGCAATCCCCCCGACCAGCCGACAATGGCGCGCCACAGGTGCAGGCTGTCCATGATCCGCCCCGGCACACCAAAGAGCGTGGCCCCGGTGGTGGTGAAGCTCGACACCATCTCGAAATAGGCGTTGAGATATGTGGTCGTCTCTACCCCTTCGTAGAACGGCAGCGCCAGATAGACCGGCAGCAGCAGATAGGCCAGCAGCAACGAGGCGAGGTTTTGCGCGTCGGTCATCTCGCGCGCCGCATCGCGCCCCGACATCGCCAGCCCGATCACCACGACCAGCGCCAGCCCCAGGAGCCCCGAATTCCCAAACGCACGCGCCACGCTGCTATCGCCGCGCATCAGCGCATCGACCATCGGCAGGAACATCAACAGACCGGCGACACCGGCGAGAATGAGGATCAGGGGAAATCGCAGGAGACGCGCGGTCATCGGATCAGAAATAGTCGATTGAGACCTGCAGCAGCTTTTCGACCGCTGCCACATCCGCCGCAAGCGCGAAGATCACCACCGCGTCGCCCGCCTCGATCCGCAATCCGCCGCGCGGCTTGTGGATCTTGTCGCCCTTCTTAACGCCGCCGAGCAGCACCCCTTCGGGAAAGTCGATATCGCGCAGCGCCGCCCCGGCGATCGACGAGGTCGACATCACTTCGGCCTCGATCACCTCGGCCTCGGCATCGCCGATGGAATAGACGCCGCGCACCCGCCCGTGCCGGATATGCCTCAGGATCGAACTGACGGTTGTGGCGCGCGGGTTGATATAGGCGTCGATGCCCAGTGGATCGAGCAACGGCACCATCGTGGGATCGTTGATCAGTGAGATCGCAAAGGGGCAACCCTCGGACTTGGCGCGCACGGCGGCAAGCATGTTTGTCTTGTCGTCATCAGTCACCGCCAGCACCGCATCCGCGCGCGCAATGCCTGCCTCGGCCAGCAGCGCCGCGTTGAGCCCGTCGCCATTCAGCACGATGGTCCGTTCCAGCGCATCCGCCGCGCGTTCAGCGCAGGCGCGGTTCTTTTCGATCACCTTGGCGCGGATACGCCCGCCGGGTCGCTTTTCCAGGGCCTGCGCCACCGCAAGGCCGATATTGCCACCGCCGATGATGACCACGCGCTCTTGCTTCTTTTGCGACTTGCCGAAAACCTCAAGCGTGCGCGGAACGTCATCCACCGGCGCGAAGATATAACACTCGTCGCCCTCGAACAGCTGATCGCCGGATTCAGGCGCAAAAAGCCGCCCCTCGCGGCGCACCGCCAGCACCACGACCCGCAGCGTCGAGAACAGATCACTCAACTGCCGCAGCGGTGTGTTGAGCACCGGGCAATCCTCTTCCAGGCGGATGCCCATGAGCTGCGCGCTGTCGTCCATGAAGGTCACGGTGTCGAAGGCGGCAGGGGCTGCCAGACGCTGCAGCGCGGCCTGCGCGACCTCGCGCTCGGGGCTGATCACCACGTCGATGGGCATGTGATCACGGCGGTAGAGATCGGAATAGATCGCGTCGAGATAGGACTGGCTGCGCAACCGGGCGATCTTGCGCCGGATGTCGAACACCGAATGCGCCACCTGGCAGATCACCATGTTGACCTCATCGGAATAGGTGGCGGCGATGATCATGTCGGCATCGCGCGCGCCCGCGCGGTCCAGCACGTCCGGATAAGAGGCAAAGCCGGTGAGCCCCTGCACGTCGAGCGTGTCGGTGGCCCGGCGCACCAGATCGGGATTGTTGTCCACGACCGTGACATCGTTGCGTTCGCCCGACAGATGCCGCGCGATCTGCCAGCCCACCTGACCGGCCCCGCAGATGATGACCTTCATGTCTCTTGCCTCATCCTGTCTGACGCCGTTGCATGACAGAAGGGTCAGATGCGGTCAATTGCTTTGTCCCCGGCGCGCGGCCCGGCTATGATGCGGGCATGACCCGTATCGCTCGCCTTTCTCTCGCCTGCCTCGTGCTGCTTGGTGCCTGCGCACCGCCCGCGCTTTATCACAAGCCCGGGGCCGACCCCGCGCAGATCGAGGCCAACCTGACCGCCTGCCTTGTCTCGGCCCTGAACCAGGTGCCGCGCGACATCCGCACGCGCTACATTCCCGCGCAATACGCGCCCTACCGCTACTGCAATTCGCATGGCCGGTGCTACACGCGCCACCGGTTGATCAGCCCGGCACGCACCGAAAGCTATGATGCCAATGAGGGCCTGCGCGCCCGCGTCACCGAGCAATGCATGGCGCAGGCGGGGTATCGTCCGGTGTCGCTGCCGCAATGCGACCCGGACCGGGTGCGCGCGGCCCAGATCGTGACGGACGCCCCGCAACCGCGCCTGGACGCCACAAGCTGTACGCTGCGCCTGCCGACGGGCGAGTGGCGGATCGTGACGCCGGGCGGCGCGTAAGCGCAACCGGCGCTTTTCCGATACAATCCGTCGCTGTGCCGCAGGCGCCTTGCGCAACCATGCGGTAATCACGTAAATGTGATTTTGTCTTCGTTCCCCGGTGCGACGCTGCATACCGGGTATGCACAGACGCCGCTTGTAGAACGAAGCGCGACCGCCATATGCGGCTCACTTTAACTGTTTCCCAGTTCCGAACAATCTTCACATGAGGTGCCCCAAGGTTTGCCCACAACGTCCTCGCCGCCCCCTTCTTTCGCGCGCATTTACGATGACTTGCGCGTTGTCCTGACCGTTCAGCGTTGCGGGTCAATGACCAATGCCGCAAGCGAGATCGGCACCACCACCTCCACGGTGTCGCGCCAGATCGCGCGGCTACGCGAGACGCTTGGCATCTACCCATTCGTGAAAGCCGATGGCGATTGGCATCTCAACCCCGCACTGCGGGATTTGGTGACGGCGTTCGAACAGGCTGACGGTATGCTTGAAAGCGAACTGGCCCGCCTGCAAAGCTATCAGCCGACCGCGAAACGGGACGTCAAGATCGGTGCGCCCCCCACGGTGCTGTCGCATATGCTGAGCCAGGGCATACGGGAGTTCGTGAAGACCAGCCCCGGCATTCGGCCGGTCCTGGAAAGCCGCGTGCACGAAAGCGGGCTTGGCACCACGGATATCAGCGTGGTCTTCTACCCGCCCGAATCTGGGCGCGTACGGGTCAAGCGCTGCGGCGTGCTGGATTTCGCCCTCTTCGCGCCCAAAGGCTGGCGCAATGGCGATGGATGGGTCAGTTTGGGAGAGCGCGTGGCCGGACCTTATATCGAGGCGCGCCGGCATTTTTTCAACAGCGATCCCACCGTCCTCGTCGACAGTTTCCCACAGGCCATACGCGTCATGCGTGATATCGGTGTGGCGGGCGCATTGCCCGTCATCGTTGCCGCACAGGAACCCGATCTTGAATTGATCGGTCCTGCGGGCCTCGACGTCACGCGCGATCTCTTCGTGATCCATCATGAGACCCGAAGCACCGATCCTGACATCCGCGCAACAGTGAACTGGGTGAGCACGCAATTAATTGAAGCAAAACGAAAAACGCGCGAGTTGCGCGAAATGCAACATCGCTTTTGCGATAGCCTGGCTTGAAGCAAACACGTCTTGGTTGCACAGTTCGCTTAAAAACAAGCAATCGAGGCAGACATGATACAGGCATTCGGCACGGCTGGTCTTCTCAGCCGACTATACCTCGCGGCATTCTTCGCGTCACACGTGACCCATGCCCTGGCCCCCGGCGCGTTGAAGACGTGGACCGGGACCACGACGCAGGCTCTGCACACCGGCGATCCCTGGATGGATATCGCCGTGGCGGCACTACTGAGCCTTGTGGTGATCTGGTTGGCGCTTGGGGTCCATAGCCGGATCGTGGCACTGATCGGCTTCTTGATCTGCACCGCCACGGTTATCTTGCATGGCGACACATGGATAAATTCCGCCCGGGTCGATCTGTGGACATGGCCGCATGTCACCGCGCTGTTGGCGGTCGTGATCCTTGCCATCACCGGCGGCGGGACATGGCGGCTCTATTCCGGGGGCTGGCGGGTTCGCCATTCGATCTGATCGCCCCGACCGGTTGCGCGTCAGCCAAGCGCGTAGCCGGCCCCGCGTACGGTGCGCAAGGGATCATCGCCGCCATGCTGGCACAGCGCCTTGCGCAGCCGCCCGATATGCACGTCCACGGTGCGGGTATCGACATAGATGTCACGCCCCCAGACCCGGTCGAGCAATTGCTCGCGTGACCAGACGCGTCCGGGCTTTTCCATGAAGGTCGAGAGCAGCCGAAACTCGGTCGGGCCCAGCTTCAGCGGCTGGTCGCAGCGGGTCACGCGATGGGTCTCGGCGTCCAGAACGATATCGTCATATTCCAGCCGCTCGCCCACCGTGGCGGGCCGCGTGCGGCGCAGTTGCGCGCGCACCCGCGCCATCAGTTCGACCAATGAATAGGGCTTGATCACGTAGTCATCGGCACCGGTTTCCAGCCCGCGCACCCTGTCCACCTCCTCAGAACGCGCCGAGAGCATGATGATCGGAATAGCACGCGTCTCGGAGCGGGTCTTGAGCTGGCGACACACCTCAATGCCCGACACATTGGGCATCATCCAGTCGAGCACGATGATGTCAGGCGGCATTTCCGACACCATCAACAGCGCCTCCTCGCCATTGCTGGCGGTGACGACGCGGAACCCGTCCGCTTCAAGGTTATAGCCCAGAACCTCGCGCTGCGCGGGCTCATCCTCGACCAGCAGCACTGTGGGTTGATCGGCGGACATCGGCGGTCTCTCCTGTCTCAGACGTTGATATCAGGCGCGATGCCGGGATCGACCGAAGTCGTGTCGCCCTTGGGGCGTGGATCCTCGGGCATCTCGCCGGACACCAGATAGATCACCTGTTCCGCGATCGAGGTCACCAGATCGCCCATCCGCTCGGTGTTCTTGGCGATGAAATGCAGATGCATGCAGGGCGTGATGTTGCGTGGGTCTTCCATCATGAAGGTCAGGAATTCGCGGAAGATCGCATTATACATCTGATCGACGTCCTGATCACGGTGCATCACCTCGAGCGCCAGATCGGCATCGCGCTGAATATAGGCGTCGAGCACGTCCTTGAGCATCTCCTCGACCTCGCGCGCCATCCGGCGCAGCGCGGCGGGAGAGCCGTTGACCGGGGCCATGCTCGACAGGACCGAGGTGCGCTTGGCCATGTTCTTGGCATAGTCGCCGATCCGCTCGAGGCTGGCGGAAATCTTGATCACCGTCAGCACGAGGCGCAGGTCGCGCGCGGTTGGCGCGCGCAGTGCGATGACGCGGGCGGCCTCTTCGTTGATCTGCTCTTCGAGGGCGTCGATGGCCTTGTCGCGGCCGCGCACTTCCTCGGCCAGTTCCTCGTCGCGGGTTTCGAGCGAGCGGGCGGCGTCGGCGATGGCGCGTTCAACCATGCCGCCCATCTTCATGATCTGCGCCTGAATGGTTTCGAGATCGCGGTCGAAGGACGAGACGATATGCTGCTGGTCTGACATTGGAATGATCCTGATCCTGGCCTCAGCCGATGCGCCCGGTGATGTAGCTTTCGGTGCGCTCATCTTCGGGGTTGGTGAAAATGGTGCCGGTGTCGCCGTATTCGACAAGGTTGCCGAGATGGAAGAACGCCGTCTTCTGGCTGACGCGCGCGGCCTGCTGCATGGAGTGGGTGACGATCACCACGGAATAGTCCTGCCGCAACTCGTCAATCAACTCCTCGACCTGCGCGGTGGCAATCGGATCGAGCGCCGAACACGGTTCGTCCATCAAGAGAACCTCGGGCGCGGTGGCCACGGCGCGGGCGATGCAAAGGCGCTGCTGCTGGCCACCCGAAAGGCCCGTGCCGGGCTGATCGAGCCGGTCCTTGGCCTCATTCCACAGCGCGGCGCGGCGCAAGGATTTCTCGACGATCTCGTCGAGATCGGCCTTGGTGCGTGCGAGCCCGTGGATGCGGGGGCCATAGGCCACATTATCGTAGATCGACTTGGGGAACGGATTGGGCTTCTGGAACACCATGCCCACCTTGGCGCGCAGCTGCACCGGGTCCACCCGCTTGTCGTAGATGTCCTGGCCGTCGAGCAGGATATCGCCCTCCACCCGGCAGATGTCGATGGTGTCGTTCATCCGGTTGATGCAACGCAGGAAGGTGGATTTACCGCAGCCCGACGGGCCGATGAAGGCGGTCACGGTGTTGTCGAGGATATCCACATCCACGTCCTTGATGGCGTGGGTGTCGCCATAATAGACCTGCACCTTGCGCGCGGCGATCTTGATTTTGTCTTGGGTCACTTTGTTCTCCGCAAGATTAGGGGCGTCATACATGGTGGGATACCTTTCTTACCAGCGGCGTTCAAACCGGCGACGCAGGATGATCGCGATAATGTTCATGGTCAGCAGGAAGACGAGGAGCACGATGATGCCGCCCCAGGCCTTTTCATAAAAGCTCGGATCGGCGCGCGCGGCCCAGGTGTAGATCTGCGCGGGCATCGCCGAGTTGGGGTCCATGAAGCCCGACACCACGCCGTCCGGATAGCCGCGCGCGACAAAGCCGACCATACCGATCAGCAAAAGCGGCGCGGTTTCACCAAGCGCCTGCGCAAGCCCGATGATGGTGCCGGTCAGGATACCGGGCATGGCGAGCGGCAGCACATGGTGAAAGACCGACTGCATCTTGGACGCGCCGACCCCGAGTGCCGCATCGCGGATCGACGGCGGCACGGCGCGCAGCGAGGCGCGGGTCGAGATGATGATCGTCGGCAGGGTCATCAGCGTCAGCACGAGCCCCCCAACAAGCGGGGCCGATTGCGGCAGATGCGCGAACTGGATGAAGACCGCGAGGCCGAGGATGCCGAACACGATGGAAGGCACCGCCGCGAGGTTTGAGATATTCACCTCGATGAGGTCGGTGAACTTGTTCTGCGGTGCGAATTCCTCGAGGTAGATCGACGCCGCGACGCCGATCGGCAGCGACAGGACCAGCACCACCAGCATCATGAAGAACGACCCCACGACCGACGCCCCGATACCTGCACCGCCGGGATTGTCCACGCCGGAATCGGTCCCGGTGATGAAGGTCCAGTTGAGACTGGAGCGCACGATACCGGCCTCTTGCAAGGCATCGACCAGATCGAGATCGGCAGCCATCAGAAAGCGGCTGTCCTTGACAGAGTCGCGGGTCAGTCGCCCGTTAAGATAGCCATCAACGCGCGAGGACGCAGCCAGCTCGAAACTGACGGGCGTGCCGATCTCACCGGGATTGGCCTGGTAATATTCGCGCAGCGTGCTGCCGACCTTGCCGAGCAGTCGCTCGATCGAATCTTCGTCGAAATCCATCTCCATTCCACGCGCGTCAAGCTGCTGCTTGAGCGCGTCGATGAAGAGGGTCTGATAGGCCTTAGTCTTGAAAAGCTCGCCTTCAGCGGCATCGATTTGCGGTTGCGTGATGGTGAATTCGACCCCGACAATCGTCCGCGTGAAGGCCGGGCTACCGGAACGGATGATCGACACCGCCAGCACCACTAGAAAGAAGATGCCGATCAGGATCGCGGTGAGGCCATAGGCTTTGAACCGGGCCTCGGCGCGGTTGCGGCGCTTGGTGCGCGCATCCTGAGTTGCGAGCGAGCTGCCGGGACGGTCTCCGCCGGTGTTGAGCGTTGCGTCGGTCATTCATACTGCTCCCGGTATTTGCGAACGATGTAGAGGGCAAAAATGTTGAGCCCGAGCGTGATGACAAAGAGCGTCATGCCGAGCGCGAAAGCCACCAGCGCCTCGGGCGAGGCGAAATCGGCGTCACCGGTCAGCTGGCTCACGATCTTGGCGGTGACCGTGGTCATCGCCTCGAACGGATTGAGCGACAGCCGTGCAGCAGCCCCTGCCCCGAGCACCACGATCATGGTCTCCCCGATGGCGCGGCTGGCTGCCAGCAGGATCGCACCCACGATGCCCGGCAGTGCGGCGGGCAGCACCACCTGCCGGATGGTTTCAGACTTGGTGGCCCCCAGCCCGTAAGAGCCGTCACGCATCGCCTGCGGCACCGAGTTGATGATGTCATCGGACAAGGAGCTGACAAAGGGGATGAGCATGATGCCCATCACCAGACCAGCGGTCATCACCGCCGTGCCAGCCTGCATCCAGCCCAGACCGTCCTTGCCGAAGACCGCCATCAGCAGCGGCCCGACAGTCAGCAGCGCGAATAGACCGTAAACGATGGTCGGGATACCCGCGAGCACCTCCAACATCGGCTTGGCGAAGGACCGCACCCGCGGGGTGGCGTATTCCGACAGGTAGATCGCTGCAAATAGCCCGACCGGCACCGCAACCATAAGCGCCACGATGGAGATATAGAACGTGCCCCAGAGAAGCGGCAGAACCCCCAGTTCAGAGCTGCCCCCGCGCCCGGTAAAGGACGGCGACCACGTGGTGCCGAAGAAGAAGTCCCAGGCCGGGTAGAGGCGGAAAAACTCGATGGTGTTGAACACCAGCGACAGCACGATGCCCAGAGTGGTCAGAATCGCCACCGAGGCGGCGGCAACCAGCACGCCACGCACCACGTATTCGACCACGTTGCGGGCGCGAAATTCGGGGCGCATCTCGCGCATACCCCAAGTGGCCCCGGCAAGGGCCACGAGGATCACGAGCGCGCTCAGGATCAGGTTGCCGGTGTCATTCATGATCCGATAACGCTGCGCCGCCTGCAGGATCGGCTGCGTGACCTGCGCGGTCACGATCTGCCCGGCATCCTTTAGCCGCTGAGTGACGTCGTTGAAGTCACTGCGCGCGTTGCGGGCGAAGTCCTCGGTCATCAGCCCCTGCGCCACGGCATTGTCGAGCCCTTCGGAGGTGCGGCGTACCTCTGACATGATCAGACCGCGGCTGGAGCCATCGGGGATCGCGCTTTCGGGAATATCCGCGGCGACGGTACCGTTAACGATCATCGGCTGCGCCAGCAACCAGACCAACAGCAAAAGGAAGGACGGCAGCACAACCTTGAGAGCGACGTTATATCCGTAATAGGAGGGCAGAGAATGCAGGTCGCGGCTGTCGCCGCCAACCCGTGCCATGACACGCGCCCGTCCCAGCACATAGCCTGTGGTCGCAATGGCAAGAACGATCAAAATCAGCCAGAGAAGCGGCATGCGGGCCCCCGTATCATCAATTCATGTTGGCAAAGCAGACAAAACGGGGGGCGGCGTCAAAACCGCCCCCCGAGCATGGCAGGACGGGGCTATCAGGAGCCGCCGCCCATTACCTTTTCATTCGCGACTGCGGACTGAACTTCGGCCAGTTCGGGGTCCGAGACGAGGCCGTAGTTCGACAGCGGGCCGCCGGGGCCTGCGATTTCGTCGGCGACGAAGAACTGTGCGTATTCCTTCAGGCCGGGGATCACGCCGATATGCGCTTTCTTTACGTAGAAGTAGAGCGGACGCGACACCGGGTATTCACCCGAAGCGATAGTCTCGGTCGAGGGAGCAACGCCGCCCATGGTGGCAACCTTGAGCTTGTCGGTATTGTTCTCGTAGAATGCGAGGCCAAACACGCCGATGCCGTTGGTGTTCGCGTCGATGCGTGCCAGCGTCTCGGTGTAGTCGCCGTCGATGTCGACAGACTTGCCGTCGGTGCGCACGTCGAGGCAGGCATCCTCGGCGTCGTCCTCTGACATGCCGCCGTCCATCATCGCCTTCATCGCGCCGGTTTCTTCACAGCCGACCAGCAGAACCTTCTCTTCGAAGACTTCGCGGGTGCCGTGCTTGGTGCCGGGGATGAACATGGCGATTTCAGCGTCGGGCAGATCGCTGTTGAACTCGGCCCAGCTGTTGTGCGGGTTGGCAACGATCTCGCCGTCCTTGAGCACCTGCGCGCCAATGGCGTTGAAGATGTCGGTCGGCTGGAATTCGGTGAAGGCGGGGCCGGACTGCTGGCTGGCGAAAACGATGCCGTCATAGCCGATGCGCACTTCGATGATGTCGGTCACGCCGTTTTCGGCGCAGGCCTTGATCTCTTTTTCGCGGATTGCGCGCGAGGCGTTGGCAACGTCGATGGTGTTTTCGCCGACGCCTTCACAGAAGCGCTTGAGGCCCGAGGACGAGCCGCCCGACTCGACGACCGGTGTCGGGAAATCGGTGTTGTCGCCAAAGAGTTCGGCAACGATCGAGGCGTAGGGCAGAACGGTCGACGAGCCGGCGACCTGTACGTTGTCGCGAGCGGCAGCGCTGCCTGCGGCCAGAGCGGCCAGAGCAGCGGCGGAAACGGTGGTTTTGAGAAGAGACATGGATTGCTCCCTGAGTTCGGTTTCACAGGGCCGCCCGGCAGGGCGACCTTGGGGGCGGTGCTAAGCACTTTCAGCGACGCTTTTGTTACACTTATGTAACCGTTTTATGACAGTCGCCGATTTGCCGGAAATCGTTGGAAAAAAGGGCTCAGGCGATCCAGCGCGGCAGGATCACGGTGAATTCGCTGCCCTCGCCGGGGGTCGAGGAGATTCGCAGCCGCCCCCGGTGGCGGTTGACGATATGTTTGACGATCGCCAGCCCCAGACCGGTGCCCCCCATCTCGCGCGAGCGGTGGGTATCGACCCGGTAAAACCGTTCCGTCAGGCGCGGAATATGCAGCGGATCAATGCCCGGCCCGGTATCGCGCACCCGCGCCACGACGGCGGGCATGCGCAGGGTGGCGTCCTTGGGGTGCCGGTCGAGCGTGATGGTGATCCGATTCTCCGCCCCGCCATATTTGATCGCGTTCTCGATCAGGTTGGTGAAGACCTGCTGCAGCTGATCGGCATTGCCGGGTGCCTGCATGCCCTCGCCGCCCTCGAAGATCAGTTCCGTGCCGCTCTCGCGCGCCAGCGGGCGCAGCATGTAGACGACCGAGCCGATCACCTCGGAGAGATCCACCGCCTCGCGCGGGCGCACGCGTTCCTCGCCCTCGACCCGGCTGAGTGACAGAAGATCGCGCACCAGCCGCTCCATGCGCGCGGCCTCGGTCTGCATGATGCCAAGAAACCGGTCGATCGCCTTCTCGTCGCGGCGTGCAGGCCCCTGCAGCGTCTCGATGAACCCCATGAGCGCGGTGAGCGGCGTGCGCAATTCATGGCTGACATTGGCGACGAAATCGCGGCGCATCTGTGCGGCCTGCTCGCGCTCGGTCATGTCCTCGAACGACACCAGCACACCGCGCGTGCTGTCGGTCTCGACATAGGCCACATGCACCTCGAAACTGCTGTCGCGCCCGGCCTCGGAGATCTGGTAGCCGGTCTTGCGCCGGGCGTGGTCGCGCAGCGTGGCCTCGATCGCCTCCAGCACATCAGGCTGGCGCAGGGCGGTCAGGAAATGCCGCCCGACAATGCCCTGCCCCATCATATCGCAGGCCGCGTCATTGGCCGACGCGATGCGCTCGTCCGGGCCAATGAGCAGCGCCGCGAGCGGCATGCCCGCCAGAACCGAGGCCAGACCCTGCATGGCGCGTCAGACCTCGCTCAGCCCGGCGCGAAACCGTCGCATGTTCTGCTGGTAATGCAGCGCGCTCGCCTTCAAACCCTCGATGGCGGCCTCATCGAGGCTGCGGATCACCTTGCCCGGCGCGCCCATCACGAGGCTGCCATTGGGGATTTCCTTGCCCTCGGTAATGAGCGCCCCGGCCCCGATCAGGCAATCGCGGCCTATCCTTGCTCCATTGAGCACCGTGGCCCCCATCCCGATCAGGGAATTCTCGCCGACGGTGCAGCCATGCAGCATCGCCTTGTGGCCGATGGTGCACCCCGCGCCGATCACCAGCGGATACCACATGTCGGTATGCATCACGGTGTTTTCCTGCACATTCGTGCCAGCACCGATATGGATCACCTCGTTGTCCCCGCGCAGCGTGACGCCGAACCAGACCGAGGCCCCGTCGTCCAGAACGACCTTGCCGATCAGATTGGCATCGGGGGCGACCCAGGTATCCTCGGCGATCTGCGGGCTGTGGCCGTCAAGCGTGTAGATGGTCATAGCGTCTCCTCGAATTCAGCTTGCAAATGGCGGACATGGTCGGTCAGCCAGGGTTGCTGTCCACGGCGCAGGCGGGTGGCCTCGATGATTGTCCGCAGCCGCGCCTCGGTCGCGTCGAGATCGTCATTCACCAGCACGAAATCATAGCCATCCCAATGGCTGATCTCGTCCCAGCTTTTCTGCATGCGGCGCGCGATTACGTCGGGGCTGTCCTGTCCCCGTGTCTCCAGCCGTCGGTGCAATTCGCGGATCGAGGGCGGCAGCAGGAAGATCGACAGCGTATGCGCGCCAAGCGCCGAGT
Source organism: Roseovarius tolerans (assembly GCF_900109855.1). Classification (GTDB taxonomy): domain Bacteria; phylum Pseudomonadota; class Alphaproteobacteria; order Rhodobacterales; family Rhodobacteraceae; genus Roseovarius; species Roseovarius tolerans. The sequence continues at coordinate 242,901 of NZ_FOBO01000002.1, forward strand.
TGCGGATCTGCTGCGCGCCCTGCCAGTCGATGTCAAAGAGCACGTCACGCCCGGCATTGATCGCGGTCTCGACCGGCCCCTTGGGCGAGCCGTAGAAATTGCCGAAGACATGCGCATGCTCCAGCATCTCGCCCGCCGCCACGTCGCGCTTGAACCGCTCCTCGCTCAGGAAATGGTAATCCTGCCCGTCGACCTCGCCCTCGCGCGGGGTGCGCGTGGTGGCGGATACCGAAAAGGAAATCGTCGGGTCCCAGCCCCGCAACCGCCGCGACAAGGTGGATTTGCCCGCGCCCGACGGCGAGGAGAGAATGATCAACAACCCGCGCCGGTCCGTCATCGCGTCGCTTCCCCTGTCTTCATCTTGCCAAAAATATCCAGTCCGCCCTTTGCGGCGCGTCTCTCATTCGACATTCTGCACCTGTTCGCGCATCTGGTCGATCGCCGTCTTGAGCGCGAGGCCGATCTCGGTGAGGCCCGCATGCTGCGCCTTGGAGCACAGCGTATTGGCCTCACGGTTGAATTCCTGCGCCAGGAAATCAAGCTTGCGCCCAATTGGCCCGCCTTCGGCCAGAAGCGTGCGCGCCGCGCCCACATGGGCGCGCAGGCGGTCGATCTCCTCGGTCACGTCGAGCTTCACGGCCAGCATCGACAGTTCCTGCGCGATGCGCGCCGGGTCGGTTTCTGGCGCAGCCTCGCTCACCCGCGCGAGCGCTGCGCGATGCTGGCGGGCGATATCCTCCTGCCGGGTGGCGAGAAGATCGGCGGCAGCCTCGGTCAGCCGCGCGATCTCGTCCAGATGGCCCGCCAGCACGCTGCCAAGCGCGGTCCCCTCATCGGCCCGCATGGCGACAAAGCTTTCCAGCACCGGCTCGAAATCCGCGAGGATCGCCTGCCCGAGAGCGGCCGTATCGGGATCGGGCGGCGCAGTCTCCAGCACCCCGCGCAGCGCCAGAACATCGGCGGCATTCGCGGGCGCCAGCGTGAGGCCCTGCGCCATGGCGCGCGCCTCGACCTCGGCCATGGCCGCTAGAACCGCATCGAGCGCCGCAGAATCAAGCCCGACCGTGGCCGCCTCGACCCCGCCCTGAACCCGCAGGCTGACGGTGACATTGCCCCGGCCAAGCGCCGATGTCAGCCGCGTGCGCAGCCCCGCCTCCAGCCCTTCGATCCAGTCCGGCACCCGCAGGCGCAGGTCGAGCCCCTTGCCGTTGACGCCGCGCAGTTCCCAGGCCCAGGCGTGATCCGCATGGCGTCCCTGGCGGGTGGCGAAGGCGGTCATCGAGTGGATCATGGGCATCGGGCCTCTGGGCAGGAGCAGTGAATGATCCCCTCCTAGAGCGCCCGCGCCGGGCTGGCAAGCCGCTCTGCGGCTGAGCCGCTCTGCACGGCGAGGCCACGAGAGGTTAACCAATCCCCGCAAATTTTAGACACTTGCGAGACAATTTGTGCCAATCTCAACGCACCGCACGCAGCCGCAGAGGCGGCTTAACGCGGCGCATGAAGGCTGTCGCCGGATAGCTTAGGATGCGGCACAGGCCACAAGACACGACAAGAGGATGATGCCATGCTTGATGATGCAAGACCGATGGAGACCGCCGGGCAGGAGCCGCGCGTAGAGGCACATCTGCGGGCATTGCACGCCTATTGGAACGAGGCCCGGCGCGGGCAGGATGTGCCCAAACGCGCCGATATCGACCCGCGCCGGATCGAGCCGCTCTTGTCCAACGCCTTCATCGCCGAACGCATCGCGCCGGGTGTCACCCGGCTGCGGGTGGCGGGGATGCACCTGAGCGAGATCATGGGCATGGAGGTGCGCGGCATGCCGTTGTCGTGCCTCATCGCACCGCCGGCGCGCGACGCGTTCGCGCTGCACCTGGTCGGTCTTTTCGAAGGTTCCGCCACCTTGCGGATGGAGTTGCGCAGCCCCGGCACCCTCGGTCGTCCGGAGATGCGCGCCACGCTGTTGATGCTGCCCCTGCGCAGCGATCTCGGCGATGTATCCCGCACGCTCGTCTGCCTCGTGACGCGGGGAGCCTCGGGCCGCGCACCGCGCCGGTTCGAGATCATGAGCTGCCGAGCAACCTCGCTCGCCGGGATCGAGGATGCGGGCAGCTTTCAGGTCCTTCCCGGCGGGCTCAGCGGCACGGATCGCGGCCGCAGCAAAAAACGCGGCCGCGCATATCTCCAACTGGTGACCTAAACGGGAAGGCCCTTGCAAGGGCCTTCTACCGCGCTTTGAAAAGTGCGGGTCAAGCCGTTTGCAAACGGCTTGGCGCTGCGATCGCGGGTGGCGCGATCAGTCAGACCGCCTGCGCCTGCTTGCGGTCGTCGCGCAATACCTTGAGTTCCTCGGCCACGAGGAACGCAAGCTCCAGCGATTGTGAGGCGTTGAGGCGCGGATCGCAGGCGGTGTGATAGCGGTCGCTGAGGTTTTCGTCCGACAGGGCCCGCATACCGCCGGTGCATTCGGTGACGTCCTGCCCGGTCATCTCGAAATGAACCCCGCCCGGGATCGTGCCCTCGGCGCGGTGAATGCCGAAGAACTCCTGCACCTCGCGCAACACCGCCTCGAACGGCCGGGTCTTGTAGCCGGTGGCCGATTTGATCGTGTTGCCATGCATCGGATCGCAGACCCAGAGCACCTTCGCGCCTTCTTCCTCGACCGTGCGAATGAGGCGCGGCAGATTATCCGCGACCTTGCCCGCCCCGAACCGCGCGATCAGCGTCAGACGCCCGGCCTCGTTGCACGGATTGAGCGTCGCCAGCAGCCGCTTGAGATCGTCGGAGGTCATCGTCGGGCCGCATTTGAGGCCGATGGGGTTCTGCACGCCGCGCAGAAATTCGACATGCGCGCCGTCGGGCTGGCGGGTGCGGTCGCCGATCCACAGCATGTGGCCGGAACCGGCCAGCCATTTGCCGGATGTGGAATCAAGCCGCGTCAGCGCCTCTTCGTATTCCAGCAGGAGGCTCTCATGCGAGGTATAGAAATCCACCGTCTGCAGGGTATGCGCCTGCGCGCTGTCGATCCCCGCCGCCGTCATGAAGTCGAGCGCATCGGCGATATGATTGGCCATTTCACGATATTTCGCGGCCTTCTCGCTCTCGGTGAACCCGAGTGTCCACTGATGCACCTGATGCATGTCGGCATAGCCGCCCTTGGAAAAGGCGCGCAGCAGGTTCAGCGTCGCCGCCGCCTGAGTGTAGGCCTGCAACATCTTTTCGGGGTTCGGGATACGGGCCTCGGGGGTGAAGGCCAGTTCGTTGATGATGTCACCCCGGTAGCTGGGCAGTTCCAGCCCTTCGACCGTCTCTGTCGGCGCGCTGCGCGGCTTGGCAAATTGCCCGGCCATGCGGCCAACCTTCACCACCGGCACCTTGGCCCCGTAGGTCAGCACCATCGCCATCTGCAACATCACCTTGAACGTGTCGCGAATGGCATCAGCCGAAAACTGGTCGAACGCCTCGGCGCAATCGCCGCCCTGCAACAGGAACGCCTCGCCGCGCGAGGCCGCGCCAAGCTGCGATTTCAAACGCCGCGCCTCGCCAGCAAAGACCAGCGGCGGATACTGTGTCAGACGGGCCTCGACCGCCGCGAGGGCGGCGGCATCGGTATAGTCCGGCATCTGCACCCGCGGCTTCGCGCGCCAGCCCGATTTCTGCCAATCCGTCATGTTTCAGTCTCCGCTTTATCGAATGTCAGGCCCGGTCTATACTAAAGCCACGCCCAAGAGGCCATACAGGAGTTGCAGGAATCGCCTGCAATCGCCACCTCATGTCTTGTCAATCGCGACGGTTTCGTGACACAGGCGAATGATGGCCGGACTGTCCGGGGATTCGGAAGAGCTATGAAACCTGAGACCGCGAAAATCGATGTCGATGCGCCGAAAGCGCCCAAGCGCTTTATCTTCGTGCTGCTCGACAATTTCACCCTGCTGAGCTTTGCCTCGGCGGTGGAATGCCTGCGTATCGCCAACCGAATGGCCGAGGCGGAACTTTACAGCTGGGCGCTGACCGGAGATACCGACGACATCATCACCTGTTCCAACGGCGTTCGCTTCCACGTGGACTCCCCGCTTGCGGAACTCGGCCGCGAGGATGTGGTGATCGTCTGCGGCGGGGTCGATATCCAGAAGGCGGCCACCAAGAAAATGCTGAACTGGCTGCGCCGCGAGGCGCGCCGGGGCCTGCGCATGGGCGGGCTTTGCACCGCATCCTATGTCTTGGCCAAGGCCGGTCTGCTTGATGGCAAGCGCGCGACGATCCACTGGGAAAACCACGACGCCTTCCTCGAGGAATTCGACGAAGTGCAACTGACCAAGTCGGTTTTCGTGATTGATGGCAACCGGTTTACCACGGCGGGCGGCACCTCCTCGATCGACCTGATGCTCAACATCATCGCGGACGATCACGGCGAGAAGCTGGCCAATGCGGTGGCCGATCAGCAGATTTATTCCTCGATCCGCACCGATCAGGACACGCAGCGCCTGAGCGTGCCGACCCGGATAGGCGTGCGCCACCCCAAGCTGAGCCAGGTCATCCAGATGATGGAGGCCAATATCGAGGACCCGATCAGCCCCTCGATCCTGGCGCGCGAGGTCGGCATGTCGACCCGACAGCTGGAACGCCTGTTCCGCCGCTACCTCAGCCGGAGCCCCAAGCGATATTACATGGAACTGCGGTTGCAAAAGGCGCGTAACCTGTTGATGCAGACCGACATGACGGTGATCAACGTGGCGCTTGCCTGCGGCTTTGCTTCGCCCTCGCATTTCTCGAAATGCTACCGCGCGCATTACAACACCACGCCCTACCGCGAACGCGGGGCGCATACCTCGCGTCTGTCGGTCTGATCTCGAACAACGCGCCGCTTTCTTGAAAAGAAAGCGTCCCGAAATCTTTTCAAGATTTCGGCCTACCTCAGCGCGTGATCCGATAGGCCGCGCCTTGTCCGACACTCAGGAACCAGATCGCACCATCAGGGGCCTCGACGATATCGCGCACGCGCGATGTCTCGGCAGAGTCCAGTCTCTCCACCTCTGCCAGCGGTGTGCCCTTGAGCCGCGAGATCATGTCGAACTTGAGCGACCCCACGAAGATATCGCCGCGCCAGTCGGGAAACATGTCGCCCTGATAGATCATCATGCCCGAGGGCGCGATCGAGGGATCCCAGTAATGCGCGGGCTGCTTCATGCCCTGCTTGGCCGTGCCCTCGCCGATCTTCGCGCCCGAATAATGCCGCCCGTAGGAAATCACCGGCCAGCCATAGTTTGCGCCCTTCTCGACGCGGTTCACCTCGTCGCCACCGCGTGCGCCATGCTCGACAACCCAGAGAGTGCCCGACCCGTCTAGCGCCGCACCTTGCGAATTGCGGTGCCCGTAGGACCAGATTTCCGGCTGTGCGCCGGGCGTGTCCACGAAAGGGTTGCCGGCGGGCACCGACCCGTCGCGCGCGATGCGGATCACGGAGCCGTTCTCGCGCCCCAGATCCTGCGCCGAGGGGCGGTCGCCGCGCTCGCCTATGGTGGCGTAAAGATAGCCGTCGCGCCCTTCGACCAGACGCGAGCCGAAATGCCGCCCGCCGGACGAGCCAGGCTCCATCTCGAAAATCACCGAGAGGTCACTCAGCCGATCCGCACCCGGGTCAAGCCGCGCCCGGGCGATGGCGGTGCCCTCCCCGCCGGATTGCGGCTTGGAATAGGTGAAATAGACCTCGCGGCTCTGCGCGAAATCGCGCGGGATCAACAGGTCGAGCAAGCCGCCCTGCCCGCGCGCTGCGATGTCCGGCAGGCCGTTGATCGCGCGGCTTTGCCCGTCTGCGATATGCAAAAGCCGCCCGTCGCGCTCGGTAATGAGCATCCCGCCATCCGGCAGAAACTCCAACGCCCAGGGCGCATCAAGGCCATCGACCACCTTTGTCACATTGAGCGGCCCGGCGCTTGAGTCGAGCGCATGGGCGGGGGCTGCGGCGACACCAATAGCGAAGATGAAAGCGGTGAAACGGGTCATGGAAATCTCCTTTCCCGTCTCAAGATAAGCACGTCAGGCGCGTTTGCCACTCACCTGCGCGATATCGAGCAGATCGAGCACCCGCGCCTCGATATCCGACGCGTTGAGCCGCGCCGTGCCATACATATCCGCCGGGCTTGCCTGGTCTATGAAGATATCCGGCAGCACCATGGAACGGAACTTGAACCCGTCATCAAACACTTTAGCTTCGCTCAGAAAGTGGCTGACATGGCTTGCAAATCCACCGATAGCGCCTTCCTCGATGGTGATCATCGCCTCGTGGTTCTCGACCAGATCGAGGATCAGCGCCTCGTCCAGAGGCTTAGCAAAGCGGGCATCCGCCACGGTCGGCGTGATCCCGCGCGCGCGCAATGCCTCACTGGCCTCCATCACCTCCTTGAGCCGCGCGCCATAAGACAGGATCGCAACCCGGCTCCCCTCCTGGATGATCCGCCCCTTACCGATCTCCAGAGGCTCGCCGCGTTCCGGCATGGTCACACCCGACCCCTCGCCGCGCGGGTAGCGGAAGGCAATCGGCCCGTCGTCATGTGCCGCCGCCGTGGCCACCATATGCACAAGCTCCGCCTCATCGGCAGCGGCCATCACGACAAATCCCGGCAAGTTGGCAAGGAAGGCGACATCGAACGCGCCCGCATGGGTCGCCCCATCGGCCCCCACCAGCCCTGCGCGATCAATGGCAAAGCGCACCGGCAGGCGCTGAATGGCCACATCATGCACCACCTGATCGTAACCGCGTTGCAGGAAGGTCGAATAAAGCGCGCAAAACGGCTTCATCCCGCCCGCCGCGAGACCGGCGGAAAACGTCACCGCGTGCTGTTCCGCAATGCCCACATCAAAACAGCGCGACGGGTAGCGTTCGGAAAACAGATCGAGCCCGGTGCCATCCGGCATCGCTGCCGTGATCGCGCAGATCTTGTCGTCCCTTGCGGCCTGATCAAGCAGCGCATTGGCGAACACCTTGGTATAGCTCGGCGCGTTCGAGGGGGCCTTTTTCTGCTCGCCGGTCACCAGATCGAACTTGGCCGTCGCGTGGCCGCCATCGCGGGCGCGCTCGGCGGGTGCATAGCCCTTGCCCTTCTTGGTCAGCGCGTGAATGAGGATCGGCCCCGTGGCCCGCGCCTTGACCGTGCGCAGCACCGGCAAGAGCTGCTCCATGTCGTGCCCGTCGATCGGCCCGACATAGGAAAACCCCAACTCTTCAAACAGCGTGCCGCCAACGGTCATGCCCTTGAGCATGTCCTTCGCGCGTCGCGCACCTTCCTGAAAGGGTGGCGGCAGGAGGGAAATCGCCCCTTTGGCCGCGGCCTTGAATTCCTGAAACGGCTCGCCCGCGTAAAGCCGCGAGAGATAGGACGAGAGCGCACCCACAGGCGGCGCGATGGACATTTCGTTGTCATTCAGGATGACGATCAGCCGCTTGCCCAGATGGCCCGCGTTGTTCATCGCCTCAAACGCCATGCCCGCCGACATTGCGCCGTCGCCAATAATTGCGATGGCGTCGCCATGCCCGGTCGGACAGGCCCCGCCCAGATCACGCGCCACGGCAAAACCGAGCGCGGCACTGATCGAGGTGGAGCTATGCGCGGCTCCGAACGGGTCATAGGGCGATTCAGAGCGCTTGGTGAAGCCCGACAGCCCATCCTTTTGCCGGATGCTGCGCATACGGTCGCGCCGCCCGGTCAGGATCTTGTGCGGATAGCTTTGATGCGACACGTCCCAGATGATCTTGTCACGCGGCGCGTCAAACACGTGATGCAGCGCCACCGTGAGTTCCACCACGCCCAATCCCGCGCCCAAATGCCCGCCGGTCTCAGATACCGCCGCAATGGTCTCGGCGCGCAGTTCATGTGCGAGGGTCTCAAGCTGCCCGTCGCTGAACCGCTTGAGATCGGCCGGGCTTTGCGCCTGATCAAGGAGCGGGGTGGTCGGGCGGTCTGGCATAGGGCCCCTCCTTGGGGGAAGTGTTCAGCTCTGGCGCGAGATAACGAAGCGGGCAAGCTCCCGCAAGCCGTCGGCACGCGCCTCGTATACAGATAGCGCGTCACAGGCGATCTCAACAAGGGTCGCGGCGCGGGTTTTCGCCCCCTCCAGCCCCAGAAGGGACACGAAAGTGGCCTTGCCCGCCGCGGCATCCTTGCCCACGGCCTTGCCGACCTGAGCCGCATCGCCGGTCACGTCGATCACGTCATCCTGGATTTGAAAGGCCAGCCCGAGCGCCCGGGCATAGGCCAAGAGCGGCGCCGGATCGGCGCGGCCCATGCGCGCGCCTGCCGTGGCCGACCATTCGATCAGCGCGCCGGTCTTGCCCTCCTGCAAGGTGATGATCTCATCGAGGGTAAGCGGGGTCTCGGCGCTTTCTGCGGCAATATCGCGGGCCTGCCCCAGCACCATCCCCTGCCCACCAGCGGCCCGCGCGAGCGTGTGGGTCAGCTCGGCGCGCACATCCGCCCCGAGACCCGTCTGCGGATCGCTCACCAGCTCAAACGCCAGCGATTGCAGCGCGTCGCCCACCAGAACAGCCGTGGCCTCGTCCCAACGGACATGCACCGTGGGCTGACCCCGGCGCAGATCATCGTCATCCATCGCGGGCAGGTCGTCATGCACGAGGCTATAGGCGTGCAGCGCCTCGATGGCGCAAGCGGGCCAGAGCGCCGCCGCCGCATCCACCCCGTGCAGCCGCGCGCTCTCCATCACCAGAAACCCGCGAATGCGTTTTCCGCCGCGCGTGGCATAGCCCATGCCCTCGGTCACCGGACCGGGCGGGAACAACCCGAGCACGAGATCAAGCTGCGCCTGAATGGCACCAGCATCGGCGGCGAGCCTGCGCTTCATATGCCTCAATCGTCCGAAACGGGGCGCGTGCCGGTCGGCTGGCCGTCGCTGTCGAGGGTGATCGCGGCGACCTTTTCCTCGGCCTCCTTGAGCTTGGCCTCGCAGCGCTTCTTCAACTCCGCCCCCCGCTCATAGAGCGTGATCGACTCGTCAAGCGCCACATCGCCGCGCTCCAGCCGCCCGACCACCTGCTCAAGCTCTTTCATTGCCTGTTCAAAGCTCATCTCGCTGACGGGGGTATCGGGCATGGGAGATCCTGTTGCTGAATTTGCCAGCATCACCTTAGACGGGCCATGCGGCGGGTGCAATTCGGTTGACGCCGATAGGGGGCTGGGAAAGATTGGGCGACATGTCACAGCCTGCCTATCCCACTGCCTCTCATGTGCCCGACCCCGAGGCGCTGATGGCCGTGCAGGCGCGGCTGGCCGAGGCGCGCGCGACCGAACCGGCGCTGGAGGAGGCCTGCATCGAAGAGGTGCTGCGCATCGTGCCCGGCAAGCGCGCGGTGCTGGCGGGGCTCTGGCAAGAGCGCCCCGCGATCTTTCGCATGGTCGAGCCCACCGAGATCGAGTGGCAGGCGCGCGAATGGCGCGAGGCCAGCCGCATCTGGCCGCATATGCAGGGCGTGCGCTACCGGGTGGCAGAGCCGCTCGCGTATCTGCCCGAGGTCGGCATCATGGTGGTCGAGCGGGTGCCGGGCACGCCGCTGCTGGAGCATCTTTGGTCGGCACCCGCCGAGAGCCGCGCCGCCCTGATGCCGCGTGCCGCGGCGTGGTTGCGCCGCTACACGGATGTGACAGAGGCGTGGCGCGCGACCAACCCGGCGGGCTGGCTGGCGCGGGCCGAACGCGCGGCGGCGGCCCAGCCCTTTGCCCGGCTGCGCGGGATCGAGGCAGACATTCTCATGCAGTTGCAGCGGCTGGCAGCGATGCTTGACGGGGCGGAATGGCGAATCGCCATCTGTCACGGCGATTTCCACCCCAACAACCTCGTCCTTGACGGTGAGCGCCTGACCGGCATCGATCTCGGGGCGTCGTCGCGCATGCCGGTGACCAAGGATATCGCCCGATTTCTTGCCCATATGGGACGGCGCGGCATGCTGCCTTCGGGCCAGCGTTATCTCGGGGTGGACGCGCAGGGCATCGAGGCTTTCGTCGATACCTTTGCCCTGACCGAGATGGAGCGCACCCGTACCCTGCCCTTCTTTCTGGGCATAGAGGCGCTGATCCGCGTCGAGAACCGGCAGATGAAAAACGGGCGTGTCCGCCACGCGCAAGAGATGTATGCCGCCCTGCGTGACGATCTCGCTGCGTTGACAGCCTAGCAGTTACCGCACCATCCAGGTGCCATTCGGCCAGAAGGCGTGAAAGGCGAAGGCGAACATCACGTCATGCGGCACGTCGCGCCCCTGCCCGTCGCGCACCCGCACCGTGCCCACGTCGCGCCCCTTGGCGATGGTGCCGTGATCGAGCGCCGAGGCCTGACCCTTTTGCCATGAAATCGCAACGCCCGCCTCGCGCACACCACCTTCATTGCGGATGCGGGTCAGCGGCCACGCCCGGTCGCCCACCCGCACCACGCGTTCCAGCGGCGGAATGCCGTGCGGTGGGGCCTCTCCGTTATAGAGGAACGGCCGCGCGGAACTGTCATAGCCCTGATAGGGATTGCGCCCGTAAGAGCGGTTGAAATCGGGCTCCGCCATTACCAAACCTTGCGGATGGCGGGCGCGGAACTGATCCCAGCTTTCCATCCAGCTTGGCAATTGCCGCAACTCCGCCCCGGTCATCTGCCCCACGATCCCCTCGCCGATGGCCTGCTGCCACCAGCTCTGGGTTTCGCGGTCATACATCACCATGTCGGAATGGCGCAGCTTGCCCGAGACGCCAAAACTCAGCACCTTGCCCTGCACCCGCCGGTCAAAGGTGATGCCGGAATTGCACAAGGGACAGAAGGTCACCGCCACCGGAATACCGCCGATCTGGTCGTTGACGATCTCGTGCCATGTCAGGTAGCGGATCGGATAGGCGCGCGGGGTCTGGCCGTCGATCTCGACGGTGATCACAGGCTCATTGCCCGCGATGCCCCGCTTGTCGCCAGCGCGCAGGAATTTCGGGTCATCAATCGCCGGGATACCGTCCTTGGGCGGCCCGCCCGACATGATCTCGGACCAGTTGTCTACACTGGTCTTCTGGAAATTCGTCTCCGGCCATTCATGTCGCCACTGGCTCGGGTTTGCAGTGGCCAGACCGGCGATCAGCAGAAGCGATGTCACAAATGCAAGAAAGCGGGTCATGCGGGGCACCTCGGGCAGCGGTGAGCGATACCGCAATCATGCCGCTTACCCGGGATTCGAGCCAGCCACCCCCACGCGATTGTGAGGGGATGTCAGCCTTTGCCCGCCTGTTTCTTCTTGGCGCGGGTCAACTCGCGATCCCACATGCGGTCGCGGAGCAGGCGGCGAAAGGCGCGCTCCAGTTCCGCCACGCCATTGCGATCATAACACCGCCCATGCGCGAGGATGATGCGCTCGGGGGCCCAGCCGATCATCTCCTCGACACTGTCGGCCATGGCGCGCTTGTCGCGGAACATCCAGCGGATGCCGGGCGGCGTCTTACCGTCGCTGTCGTCGATGCCCTTGATCCAGGCGAGCGGGCGAAGATGCGCGGGCAGCTTGGCGGTCTCGATGGCGGTGATCAGATCGGTCAGGATCAGGCTGCGGCTGGCGTGGTGAAAGAACACCGCCTCGTGAAACCGCGTGCTCCCTTGCACGATGCGTTGGTCAAGTTGGCCTGCCCATGGTCCCTCGGCCTCCTCGGCCCGCAACTCGCGGTCAAAGCTGAGGCTCAGCCCATTCTTCGCCGCCCGCTCCACCACCCCCGGCGCGGCCCAGCTTTTTGCCTTGGGCCAGGCGGCCTGCCACTCGGCGATATGGGCAAAATGGAACGGGTTCGGGGCCACGAGGTGGCGTACCTCTCCGAGTCCATCCAACTCTGCACGCAGTCCTTCGGTCAACCGCGTCGGCGAATGCACCCAGAGGTTTCTATTCCTAAGCCTCACCACGGTGGCGCGCGTGGAGAACGAAAAACCATAGCTGCGGATGGCCGGGCCGTCGATCAGCCATATCCCCTCCCCCCAGGGCTTGAGGGTATCGAGCGGCTCGTATCCGGTCCCGGCCATGCGCGTTACTCGGTCACCGTGACCTTTTCCATCACGTCCGGTTGGCCGACAACGGCCCCGTTCGACCCGCGCCCGCGCTTGATCGCATCGACCACGTCCATCCCGTCAGTGACCTTGCCGACGACAGTATATTGCCCGTTCAGGAATTCGCCCGCGTCGAACATGATGAAAAACTGGCTGTTGGCCGAATCCGGGTTCTGGCTGCGTGCCATGCCCACGACCCCGCGCAGGAACCGCTCGTCAGAGAACTCGGCGGCCACATCGGGGCGGTCACTGCCGCCCATGCCCGCGCGGCTCATGTCGCCACCGTCGAGCTTGCCGAACTGCACGTCACCGGTCTGCGCCATGAAACCTTGGATCACCCGGTGAAAGACGACGCCGTCATAGGCGCCCTCTTCGGCCAATGCGGTGATCTGCTCGACGTGGTTCGGGGCGATATCCTCGAAGAGGTCGATGGTGACACTGCCGTCGGCCTCGCCAGCGACTTCGATCTGAAGGCCGGTCGCGAGCGCAGGACTGGCCAGCAGGGAAAAGACAAAGGCTAATTTATGCATCGGCAGCCACCTTGACGCTGATCATCCGGTCGGGGTTCGCAGGCGGCTCGCCCTCGGCGATCGCATCGACATGCTCCATGCCGGAAATCACCCGGCCATAGACGGTGTATTGCCCGTTGAGGAAATGGTTGTCCTTGAAATTGATGAAAAACTGGCTGTTGGCCGAATTCGGATTCTGGCTGCGCGCCGCGCCCAACGTGCCGCGATCATGCGGAATCTTGGAGAACTCGGCCTTGAGATCGGGCAGGTCGCTGCCGCCGGTCCCGGCCCCGCGCGGGTTATAGTCCTTTTCCATATTGGCGTGCTGCACGTCGCCGGTCTGCGCCATGAAACCGTCGATCACCCGGTGAAAGGCCACGTTGTCATACTGCCCGGCGCGCGCCAGTTCCTTCATCCGTTCGCAATGGCCCGGTGCGATATCGGGCAAAAGCTCGATCGTGACGGTGCCGTCCTTGAGCTCTATCAAAATGGTGTTCTCGGGGTCCTTGATCTCGGCCATCGGGCGCTCCTTCATTGAAATCTACCCGATATCTAAGACGAACGCGCGCCCTTGCCAAGCACGCAGGTTGACCTCTTGACCCTGCCGCGCCAATAGGGGCGCGACACGGGAACAACACGGAGGCCGCCGCGCCATGAGCTGGAAAACCCTCGACGACATGGACCTTGCGGGCAAGCGCGTGCTGGTGCGTGTCGATATAAACGTGCCGGTGGACAAGGGCGTGGTGACCGATGCCACACGGATCGAGCGGATCAAGCCGACGATCATCGATATCCTCGATAAGGACGGCAAACCGATGCTGATCGCCCATTTCGGACGACCCAAGGGCAAGGTGGTGCCCGACATGTCGCTGCGCGTCACTGTTCCCGCGCTGGAACAGGCCTTGGGACGCAAGGTGCGGCTGATCGAGACGCTTGAGGGCGCCGAGAACCTCACCGAGGAAGCGCGCGCCGCCGATGTGCAGCTGTTGGAAAACATCCGCTTTCATCCGGGCGAAGAGGGCAACGATCCTGAGTTGGCGCAGCGTCTGGCCGCGCTTGGCGATGTCTATTGCAACGACGCGTTCTCGGCGGCGCACCGCGCGCATGCTTCGACCACGGCGCTCGCCCATCTGCTGCCCGCCTGCGCGGGCCGCCTGATGCAGGCCGAATTGCAGGCGCTCGAGGCGGCGCTCGGAAATCCCGCCCGCCCAGTGATGGCCGTGGTCGGCGGGGCCAAGGTCTCGACCAAGCTCGATCTACTCGGCAATCTCGTGGAAAGGGTCGATTGTCTCGTGATCGGCGGCGGCATGGCCAATACGTTCCTCGCCGCCATGGGGCTCGATGTGGGCAAGTCGCTGTGCGAACACGAAATGGCCACGACCGCCCGCGAGATCATGCTCAAGGCGGGTGCGGCTGGCTGTGAGATCCTGTTGCCCGCCGATGTGGTCGTGGCGCGCGAATTTGCCGAAGGCGCGGCGCATGAAGTGACGGGCGCGCATGCCTGCCCGGCGGATGCGATGATCCTCGATGCCGGACCGCAAGCCGTGGCGCGCATCATTGCTGCGATTGACGCGGCCAAAACGCTGATCTGGAATGGGCCTCTCGGGGCGTTCGAGATCGCGCCCTTTGATACGGCAACCAATGCTGCCGCGAAACACGCCGCCGCGCGCAGCCGCGATGGCGCGCTCATTTCGGTCGCGGGCGGCGGAGATACGGTCGCAGCGCTGAACAAGGCGGGTGCGGCGGAGGACTTCACCTATATCTCCACAGCCGGCGGCGCCTTCCTCGAATGGATGGAAGGCAAGGACCTGCCGGGCGTCGCGGCGCTCAAGGGTGAGGGGTAAGGGGCTGTTGGCCTTGAGGGGACATTGCTGACCCGTAGAAGGTGCCGCGTGATCGCAGGGCCGGGGACTGGCGCTGCAACGGTTGTTGCTCGCACTTTTATGCCAGCCAAGTCATCGTAACTTCGACACGTTGAGCGCCGTATCAAATCGCCAGGCCGCGGGACGGCCCGGCGATCGCGCGGCACCTCCGGTGCGTTTCGCGCGGGTGGTGCGTATGTCCGCTTCAGCCCATAAACACCCCTTCATCGCTGTCCCGGTGTCCAAACCGCCCCGTGCACGCTCTGTTAGCGCCACCACGATTGCAGGGCGCGCGCCCCTCGCCTAAGAGGGCGCAAAACGTATCGTGATTCAGGGGGACCAGCCATGTCGCAGGCCGAGCAAAGACAGAAACTCCGCGAAGGACAGGGCTTTATCGCAGCACTCGATCAATCGGGCGGCTCCACCCCCAAGGCGCTGCGCCTCTACGGTGTCGAGGAGGGCGAATACGCCTCCGATGCCGAGATGTTCGACCTGATCCACGCCATGCGCGCCCGCATCGCACAGGCCCCGGCCTTTACTGGCGACAAAGTGCTGGGTGCGATCCTTTTCGAGATGACGATGGACCGTGAGATCGGTGGCAAACCCGCCCCCGATTTCCTCTGGCAAGAGCGCGGCGTCGTGCCCTTTCTCAAGGTCGACAAGGGACTGGCCGACAGCACCGACGGCGTCAAGCTGATGAAGCCGATGCCCGATCTCGACGCCTTGCTTGCGCGTGGGGCCAAGGCGGGCATTTTCGGCACCAAGATGCGCTCGGTCATCGACGCGGCCAATCCGGCGGGCATCGATGCCGTTGTCGCCCAGCAATTCGAGGTCGGAACCCAGATCCTCGGGCACGACCTCGTGCCGATCATCGAGCCCGAAGTCACGATCTCCATCCACGACAAGGCCGAGGCCGAAGACATCCTGCGCGCCGCGATCCTGGCACAACTCGACGCGCTGCCCGAAGATCACGAGGTGATGCTCAAACTCACCCTTCCCGAAACCGACAATCTCTACGAGGCTCTCGTCAACCACCCGCGCGTGCTGCGTGTCGTGGCGCTCTCGGGCGGTTACAGCCGGGAAGAGGCCAATGCGCGCCTCGCCCGGAACACGGGCGTGATCGCCAGCTTCAGCCGCGCCCTCACCGAAGGTCTCTCGGCACGGCAATCGGATGCCGAGTTCAACGCGACCATCGCCAAGTCGATCGACGATATTCACGCGGCATCGGTCGCAGGCTAACCGCTCGCGCGCTCAGGCATAGCCCATGTCACGCGCCAGCATCGCGGCATGGGTGCGGTTCTTTGCGCCCAGCTTGCGTGACAGCGTCTTGAGATGCAGCTTGACCGTCACCTCCTGAATGTCGAGATCACGGGCGATTTCCTTGTTCGACTTGCCTTCGGACACCCCCACCAGGACATCGCGCTCGCGCGGGGTCAGGCGCGGGCACTCACCTATCGGGGCATCCTCTTCGAGAAAGTCGAGCGGCGCGTAAATCTCGCCCACCAGCATGTGATGCACCGCCGCGATCAGCGAGTGCGGATCCAGTGTCTTGGGCAGGAATCCCGCCGCACCCGCGCGCAGCGCACGCCGCGCCACGTCAGGCGGTGCGGTGCCTGACAGGATCGCCACCGGACAGCGCGCCTGCGCCTTCATCCGTGCAAGCCCGGTCAGGCCGTCCATACCAGGCATCTGGAAATCCAGCAAGACAAGGTCAAACTGCGTCGACTTTCCGACCACCGAAATCGCGGCATCGAATTTATTCGCCACTTCGGTGACAAAGCCGCCCTGAACCCGCAGGA
Source organism: Roseovarius tolerans (assembly GCF_900109855.1). Taxonomy (GTDB): domain Bacteria; phylum Pseudomonadota; class Alphaproteobacteria; order Rhodobacterales; family Rhodobacteraceae; genus Roseovarius; species Roseovarius tolerans. The sequence continues at coordinate 259,128 of NZ_FOBO01000002.1, forward strand.
AATCGGCGATGGTCTCTCGCACGAGATCGTGATCATCCGCCAATAAGAGCCTGACCATGTCGTCCTTTTCCATTCAATCACTGCGCGCGGCATCTGTCGCCACCCCGGCGCTTGCATTCTTTATGCCGCACGAACATCGATGACAATCATTGGATCATATTTTGGCATCGCGTCTTTCAGAACCCCGGGTTTCGCAATCGCGCGACACGACCATGGGTTGTGCGGCCTCTCCATCGGCATAGGGGGATGGCCAAACCGGCATAATTGATCAGACTGGCGCAAATTTTTTCCGGAGACAACCATGTTCAAATCAGCTTTTCGCGCGGTGTGTGCCGCGATCTTTACCAGTCTCATAATCGCGATTCCGCCCGAAGCGACACAAGCCCAAACCGAACCGACCCTCACCATCACTGATCCGCAACTTGACGCCCCCGTCATCCTCAGCCGCGCCGACCTGATGGCCCTGCCGCGCACCGAGTATGTCACGACAACGATCTGGACAGAGGGGCCGCAGCGCTTTTCGGGTGTGTCGCTTCACGATCTCATGGATCACCTGAAGATCGAGGCGGTAATACTGGAGTTCATGGCGATAAACGACTATTCCATTACCGTGCCGGTCTCCGAGATCGGGCAGGACAACCCGATGATCGCCTATGCGCGCAACGGCGAGCCAATGAGCCTGCGGGAAAAAGGGCCCTTCTGGCTGGTCTACAACTATGATTCCGATCCGGCCTTTCGGACCGAAACGGTATATTCGCGCAGCATCTGGCAGCTGGACCGAATCACCGCCCGCTGACTCCTGCACGCGCGGCCTGGGATGAAACCGAATGAGTGTCACGACCGCCGCAAGCATGCCCGCCCGCGATCGCCTGGCCCTCGCGATCCTGAGCGCGTTTGTGGCGGGCTGCATGCTCGCCGCTGCGTTGATGACCCTGCAGGTGCTTGGAAAACTCGATGAACACGGCAGCGCCAAGCAGGACAATCTGCAATGGACGATGTCGCAACTCGAAGTGGATCAGTTGCGCTTTCGCTTGTCGCTTGAACGACTGAGTGAATCCGACCCCGCCTCGACGGAGAATGTGCGCCGCCAGTTCGACCTGCTTTACAGCCGGGCCATGACCCTGCAGCGCGGAGAGGTCTATCGCACGGTGATCCGCGATGGCGCGATGGAGGATGATCTCGATCTGATGGTGGCGCTGCTGGCGCAGATGGTGCCGATCATCGACGCCCCGGACGCCGACCTGCACCCCGCGAGCGACCGGCTTGCAGCCTTGGCCGGACGCATGACCGCGCCGATCCGCGCCGTTGCCACGCAGGCGATCACCGTCGATGCGCGCCGCTCGGATGCCGAGCGCGCGGTGCTGACCTCGCAGATCATCACGCTGACCATCCTGATCCTGCTGATGGTGACGGCGCTCTTTACCTTGCTGATCATGCTTTGGCGGCTTTACCGCAGCCATCGCCTACGCGCCGAGGAAAGCCGCCGCACCTCGAACCGGCTGACCACGATCCTCAACACCTCGCAGGATGCGGTGCTGGTGATCGACGCCGACGGTTGCCTGCGCGATACCAATGCCAGTGCGCAGCGTATGTTCGACCTGCCCCGCAATGCCGAGAGCGATGTTTGCCTTGACGCGCTGATCTCGGGCCCCGACGGCGACGCGCCCGGTCTCCGGCTTGACGCAGAGCGTTTGATGGCCGCCTGTCGCGATGGGCCATACCGGTCGGACAGGCTGACCGGGCACAGCCTGACGGGTCGGCATTTCGCGGTGGAACTCTCTGCCGATCTCGCGCCGCGGGGCGATACGGCGGTCTGCATCTGCTTCGTGCGGGACATCTCGGCCCGGCGCGCCGCCGAGGCCGAGATTGCCACATCCCGCGACCGTGCGCTGTCGGGTGAGCGGGCGAAGGCCCGGTTTCTCGGTATGATCAGCCATGAGATGCGCACGCCACTGAACGGCATTCTCGGGGCGCTCGATCTATTGAGCGACACCGGCCTTGACGCCGAACAGGAGCGCTACGCCCGCATCATGCGCTCGTCCGGGCAGTTGTTGCTGACCCAGATCACCGATGCGCTCGACATGACGCAGGCCGAGGCGGGCAAGCTGCGGCTGCGGAGCGGCGCCTTCGATCTGGACCGGCTGCTCGCCGATCTGGTCGAAAGCCAGAACGCCGCCGCCGCCGCGCGCGGCAACCGGCTGCGCCTGCTCACACCCACCCACGGGCTGGGCCCGGTCGAAGGTGACCGCGACCGTGTCCATCAGGTGCTGCTCAATCTCGTCTCGAACGCGATCAAGTTCACACGCAACGGCGATATCACGATCGAGGTGTCGCGCTCTCCTGCGTCCGAAATGGTCGAATTTCAGGTGTCTGACACCGGCGTCGGCATCCCCGAAGCAGACCTGCCGAATGTATTCGACGATTTCGTACGCGTCGAGCCGCGCGACATGGAACAGCCCGAAGGCACCGGGCTCGGGCTTGGGATCGCGCGGCAACTGGCGACGCTGATGGGCGGCAGCGTCGGGGCGGAAAGCGTGCTGGGCGAAGGCAGCCTGTTCTGGGTGCGTCTGCCGCTGCGGCCCACGGACCGTACCGCCCCGCCGTCGGGCCGGATCATCCCGACGCCCGCCCCTGCCCACAAGGCAAAGGTCCTGGTGGTCGAGGACAACCCGACCAACCGGCTGGTGGTCGAGACCATGCTCACCCGTGACGGGCATAAGGTCACGCTCGCGGCGGACGGAATCGAGGGGGTACAGGCGGCACAAGCCGCGGCCTTCGATCTCATCCTGATGGATGTGAACATGCCGCGACTGGACGGAATCGCGGCAACGCAGGCGATACGCGCGGGTGCGGGCCTCAGCGCGCACACGCGCATCGTGGCACTCACCGCCCATGCAGGGGCCGATACCGCCCGAAAGCTGATCGAGGCCGGGGCCAACGAGGTCGAGACCAAACCGCTCAGCCGTGACGCCCTGCGCCGCCTGATGGCGCGCAATGCCACCGGCGTGCCCGCCGCAGAGCCGCTGCTGCACGGGCAAGAAGAAACCACGCCGCCCTGTCTCGACCATGACTATCTTGATCAGCTGGGCCACAGCCTCTCGGCCGATCGCATCGCGGAAATCCTGCGCAGCTTCGAGGCAGAGGGCGCGGCGCTGATGGGCGACCTTGCCAGCGAGCGGACCCTGCCGGACGACGCGCTGATCTCGCGGCTGCACCGGCTGGCGGGCACCGCCGCGACCTGCGGCGCGCGCGCCTTTCAGGCACGTCTTGCGGCGGCCGAGGCGGCGGTGCTCCGGCGCGATCACGCCGCCCGCGCCGCCCGTCTGGCCGAACTGCCGCGCCTCTGGCAGGTGACTCTGGCCGAAATCGACCGCTACCGCGATGCGGCCTGAGCGATTGAAGGGGCCGCACGAAAGCTGCATAGGTCCGCGTCAGGCAAAACCAACGTCGGCCCCACCCTCACGAAGAGTTGCCTTTCCCTAGGCATGCGATAAGTTCGAAAAAGGTCAGGGTCCAACCGACCGCGCGCCAGGCAGACGCCTGCGCCAATAAAACAAGGTGCGAACGCATGTCGATCCTGAAACAACTCATGGTGCTCTGCGTTCTGGGCGCCCTCGCCTATGGCGGATATGAGTATTACCGCACCGAACTGGCCCCTGCTCCGCCTGCCGAAGCGGAGAGCGGCGGGCCACGCCCCGCCACCGTGGAACTCGCGCGCGCCGAAACCCGCACCCTGCGCCGCACCGTCGAGGCCGTGGGCACCACCCGTGCCCTGCGCTCCATCGAGATCGTCCCCGAGGTCGATGGACGCCTCATCGAGCTGACCATATCCCCCGGCACGCGCGTTGAGAAAGGCGATGTGCTAGCGCGGCTCGAAGACACCATCGAGCGCGCCGACCTTTCGGAGGCCGAGGCCGTGCTCACCGAACAGCGCCAGGCGCTCGAGCGTGCGCGACAGCTGCGCACGACAAATGCCGTCTCGCTCGCCACGCTGGAAGAGGCGATCGCCCGCCTGGCCGAGGCCGAAGCAGATGTCGAACGCGCCCGCCGCAGGCTCGAGGATCGCCGCATCACCGCGCCGTTCGGCGGTGTCGTGGGGCTGACCAATTACGATTCGGGCGCGCGCGTCGAAGAGGGGCAGGTGCTGACCCGCCTTGACGATCTGAGCGAGGTCGAGGTCGAGTTCTCGCTGCCCGAGACGGTCTTTGCCCAGGTGCATCACGGCCAGCAGGTGATCGCGCGCAGCGCCGCCTTTCCCGAGCGCGACTTCACCGGCACCATCGACGCGGTGGACAGCCGTATCGACCCGGTCAGCCGCGCCTTTCGCACCCGCGCACTGGTGCCCAACCCCGACAGCACCCTGCCTGCGGGCATGTTTCTGTCGCTCACCCTGATCCTGTCACAGGACGAACGCGTCACCGTGCCGGAAGAGGCGATCATCTTCCAGGCCGCCGAAACCTATGTGTTTGTCGCGCAAGACAACGTCGCGCAGCGCCGCGTGGTCAGGACCGGGCAACGCCAGGACGGGCGCATCGCCATCCTCTCAGGCCTCGACGAGGGCGAGGCCGTGGTGGTGCGCGGCCTGCAACGGGTGCGCGACGGCAGCCCGCTCAAGATCCTCGAAACCGACGATGCCGCCACCGCCTCTGCCGAGGCGGTACCGGAGCAGCCCACATGACGCTGTCGGACATCTCGGTGCGCCGTCCCGTCCTCGCGGCGGTGATGAGCCTGCTGATCGTGATCTTCGGGCTTGCCGCGCTGCGCGGCCTGCCGGTGCGCGAATTGCCCGACGTGGACAATGCGGTTGTCACCGTCACCACCACCTATCGCGGCGCCGCGCCCGAGGTGATCGACACTGATCTCACCGAGACCATCGAGGGCGCCATCGCCACCATCTCGGGCATCCGCACGATCAGTTCCGAGAGCCGTCAGGGCCGCAGCCGCGTGACCATCGAGTTTGATAGCGGCGTCGATATCGACGTCGCCGCCAACGATGTGCGCGATGCCGTGGGGCGCGTGCGCGGCGACCTGCCCGAAGAGGCGGATGAGCCCGAGGTCGTCAAATCCGACGCCGATGCCGACCCGGTGATGCGCATCGCCGTCACCTCGGACCGCATGACCACCGCCGAGATCACCGATTATGTCGACCGCCTGATCGTCGACCGCATCGCCACGCTCGACGGGGTGGCCAATGTCAATCTGGTGGGCGAACGGCCCTTTGCCGTGCGAATCTGGCTCGACCGGCGCGCGCTCGCGGCGCGCAACCTCACCGTCTCGGATGTCGAGGCGGCCCTGCGGCGCAACAATATCGAACTGCCGGCGGGCGAGGTGGAATCGTTCAACCGCCAGCTCTCCGTGCGCCTCAACAGCCGTCTCGACAGCATTGAAGATTTTCGCGCCATCGTGCTCGACCGGGTGGCGGGCTACCCGGTGCGCTTGGGCGATGTGGCGCGGGTGGAGCCAGGCGTGGCGGATGACACCACCGTGGTGCGCACCAACGGCACCGACGCCGTGGGCATGTGGATCCTGCGCCAGAGCCAATCCAACACGCTGGAGATTTCCAAGGCGGTGCGCGCCGAGATGAAGGCGATGGAGCGCAGCCTGCCCGAGGGCATGAAGATCATCGTCGGCTCGGATGACGCGCTCTTTGTCGGAGCCTCGATCCGCGAGGTGGTGACGGCGCTCTTCATCTCACTGGCGCTTGTGGTGGCGGTGATCCTGCTCTTCCTGCGCAGCATCCGCGCCACGCTCATCCCGGCCATCACCATCCCCGTCGCGCTGATCGGCAGTTTCCTCCTGATCGGCCTCTGGGGGTTTTCGCTCAACACGCTGACGCTTCTGGCACTGCTGCTGTCAATCGGGCTGGTGGTCGATGACGCCATCGTCGTGCTGGAGAACATCCAGCGCCGCATCGAAGAGGGCGAAAGCCCGCTGGTCGCGAGCCTCAAGGGCGCGCGGCAGGTGACCTTCGCGGTCATCGCCACCTCTCTGACGTTGATCGCGGTGTTCGTGCCGCTCTCATTCATGCCCGGTCAGGTCGGGCGTCTGTTCGTGGAATTCGGCTGGGTGATGGCCGGCACCGTCGCGATCTCGACCTTCGTGGCGCTCACCGCCTGCCCGGCGCTGGCCTCCAAGGTGCTGCGCGCGCGCAGGGCCCGCAAGGACGGGCGCGCGCACCGCCCACCCCTCGTGCAGCGCGCCTATCGCGTGCTTCTGACCCGCGCAATCGGCATGCCGCTGGTGGTCCTGCCGGTCACTATCGCGATCACCGCAGGCGCGGCGCTTTTCTACGATGGCCTCCCGCGCGAGTTGGCCCCGCGCGAAGATCGCGGCGTGGGCTTCGTGCCGCTCACCGCGCCGCAAGGCTCGACCGTGCCGCATTCCGACATGGCGGCGCGTCAGGTCGAGGAGATCATCCAGCCCTTCGTCGACAGCGGCGAAATCGAGACGGTCTTTACCTTCACCGGATGGGGCGGGCGCGCGTGGCGTTCTTTCGTGGTGTTTCGTCTCGCCCCGTGGGAGGACCGCGACCGACCGGTCTCCGCTCTCGTCGCGGAAATCGCACCGAAAATGGGTGAGGTGACCATCGCACGCGGCTTTCCAGTGACCCCGGCGGGCCTCGGGCTGCGCGGCAATTCGACTCCGGTTCGGGTGGTGATCGGCGGCCCGGATTTCGAGAGTGTCGAAGGCTGGGCGACCGAGTTTCTCAGACGCGCCGAACAGGTCGAGGGGCTGGTGAACCCCGAAATCAACTTCGAGGAAAACCTGCCCCAGCTCGATATCGAGATCGACCGCGAACGTGCCGACGATCTGGGCATCTCGGCGGATGTGATCGCCACCACCCTGCAAACCATGCTGGCCTCGCGCGAGGTCACGACCTTTGTCAGCCGGGGCCGCGAATACCCCGTGCTGGTGCAGGCCGAGGACGAGGACCGCCGCACCCCCACCGATATCGAGAACATCTTCATCCGCGCCTCCGACGGTGAAACACTGGTGCCCCTCGGCGCGCTGGTGACGCTCAAGGAAAACGCCGCCGCGCCCTCGCTGCAACGCTTCGACCGGCTGCCCTCGATCCAGCTTTCGGGCGCGCTTGCCCCCGACGCGGAACTGGGCGACGTGCTGACCCGGCTCGAAACCATCGCCGCCGAGATCCTGCCCGCCGAGGCCAAGCTTGGCTATGACGGGCAGTCGCGCACCTACAAGGACACCTCCGGCGGGCTTGGCGTGGTGTTCGTGCTGGCGCTCGTGATCGTCTACCTCGTGCTTGCCGCGCAGTTCGAGAGCTTCCTGCACCCCGTCGTGATCATGCTCACCGTGCCCACCGGCGTGGCGGGCGCGATCTATGCCATGGTCGTCGGGGGGCTGTCGCTCAATGTCTATAGCCAGATCGGGATCATCCTGCTTATCGGCCTGATCTCCAAGAACGGCATCCTGATCGTCGAATTCGCCAATCAGCTGCGCGACGAAGGCCGCGAGGTGCGTGACGCGGTGATCGAGGCCTCGGTGCTGCGCCTGCGCCCGATCATGATGACGGCGATCTCGACCGTGCTGGGCGCGCTGCCGCTGGTGCTGGCCAGCGGCGCAGGCGCCGAGAGCCGGATTGCCGTGGGCACCGTGATCATCGCCGGGCTCAGCCTCGCTACGTTGCTGATGCTGTTCGTCACGCCGATCCTCTACGATCTTCTCGCGCGGTTCACGCGGCCGAGGGGGGCCATCGAAAAGGCGCTCGAGACCGAACTCGCAGACCGTACCCCACAGCCTGCTGAGTGAATTCCTGCCGGTTTTCCAAGCGTTTCAAAAATTCCCCTCGTCCCGGTCTGGCAATCCGCTACCTGCGATGCGATACCAAAGGGACAAGTGCCGGGGGGTATGCGTGACGTGAAAAAGTTCTGTTTTCCAAAGGCCGCACTGGTGGCGATTGCCCTGGGCTTTGGCACTGCACCGGCCGTGGCACTCGACTTCGGCTTTGCGGCTCCGGGTGCGCCCGACAGCTTTGGGGCGCGCCTGCGCGACGCCTCGCTCAGCCTCTCCACCGCCCAAGCCGAAGGCAGCACCGCCCAGGACCTGCTCGCCGCCGCACAGGCCGATTACGGACGCCTCACCGGCGTGCTCTATGCCGCGGGCTATTACAGCGGCGTGGTGCGTATCCGCGTCAACGGGCAGGAAGCGGCCAGCATCCCGCCGCTGCGCGCGCCCGATCAGATCGACCGGATCGACATCATCGTCGAACGCGGCCCGTCTTTCACCCTCAACCGCGCTCGGGTCGCCCCGCTCGCCCCCGGCACCCAGCTGCCAGAGGGGTTCGCCACCGGCCAACCCGCCAAGGGTCAGCTCATCGGCGACGCCACCCGCACCAGCATCACCGCCTGGCGAGATGCCGGCCATGCCAAGGCTGACGTGGACGCTCAAACCGTCATCGCCGATCACGCGACGCAATCGCTTGATGCCGATATCACCCTCGATCCCGGGCCGCGCCTGCGTTTCGGCACCCTGCGGATCGAAGAGGACGCCCGCCCCTCCCGTGTGCGCGAGCCGCGCATCCGCGAGATCGCGGGCCTACCCACCGGCCGTGTCTACTCGCCCGCCGAACGCGAACGCGCCGCGAACCGCCTGCGCCGCACAGGGGCCTTCCGCTCGGTGGTGATGCGCGATGCCGACACCCCCAACCCCGATGGCACACTCGACATGCGCACGCAGGTCGTCGATGCCAAACCCCGCCGGATCGGCGTAGGCGCGGAACTGTCATCACTCGAAGGCATCACACTCTCGGGGTTCTGGCTGCACCGCAACCTGCTGGGCGGGGCCGAACGGCTGCGTCTCGACGCGATGATCGGCGGGATCGGCGGCGATTCGGGCGGCGAGGATTTCCGCCTCGGCGCGCGGCTTGACCGGCCTGCCACGTTCACCCCCGATACCGGGACCTTTCTGCTGGCCAATATCGAGGACAACAATGAACCCGATTACAGCGAGCGCAAGGCCGAGATCGGCGGCGGCCTGACCCATATCTTTTCCGACCAACTGACCGGTGAGGCGGGCATCACCTACCGCTATTCCGAGATCACAGACGATCTGGGCAACCGCGAATTGCAGCATCTTCTGTTTCCGCTGCGCGCCACATGGGATCGCCGTGACGACCCGCTCAACCCGACATCGGGGCTCTATCTCGACGTCTCGCTGACCCCGTTCATCGGGCTGGACGACGGCGGCGGCGCGGGCACACGTCTTTATGTCGATCTGCGCGAACATGTCTCCTTCGGCGAGAATGACCGTTTTACATTGGCAGGGCGCGCGCAACTGGGCTCGGTCACCGGGGCGGATATCGAGGACGTGCCCGCCGACATGCTGTTCTATTCAGGGGGCGCCGGCACGGTGCGCGGCCAGCGGTATCAATCACTCGGGGTTGATCTGTCGCCCACCGTCACCATCGGCGGGCGCTCCTTTCTCGGCTTCTCCGGCGAGGTGCGCACCATGATCAGCGACAGCATTCAGGCCGTGGTCTTTGCCGATACAGGCTTTATCGGTCAGGACGCCTTCGGTACCGGTCGGGGCGAATGGCACAGCGGCGCGGGCATCGGCGCGCGCTACTTCACCGCCGTGGGCCCCATCCGGGTCGATCTCGCGACCCCCATCGGCGAGAATGCAGGCGAGAACATCGAACTCTATATCGGGATTGGACAGGCATTCTGATGCGCGCGCTACGGCTCATATCGCTGGCTCTCACCCTTCTGGCAGGCCCCCTGCACGCACAGGAAGGCGAGGATGGGCGCGGCTTTCTGCAATCGCTGATCGAGGACAATCTCTCGGGGGTGGGGCGCGAGGTGCGGATCACCGGCTTTGCCGGGGCGCTGTCGTCGCAGGCCACGCTCGAGTCCCTGACCATCGCCGATGACGACAGTGTCTGGCTGCGCCTCGGCGACGTGACGCTCGACTGGACGCGCTCGGCGCTTCTGGCGGGCCGCGTCGAGGTCAACAGCCTGACCGCCGCCGAGATCACGCTCTCGCGCCTGCCGGGCGGCGAGGCCCCGGTCACCCCCGAGGATGCCGAGGCCACGCCCTTCGCCCTGCCCGAACTGCCCGTCTCGGTCAATATCGGCGAGATTTCCGCCGAGACCCTGACCCTCGGCGCGCCCATTCTGGGCGAGGAAATCCGGCTCGAACTGTTTGGCAGCCTGTCAATTGGCAGCGGCGAGGGTTCAGTCGATATCGAGGTCAATCGTCTTGACGGGCGCGGCGAAATCTCGCTGGAGGCAGGCTTTGAAAATGACAACCGCGTGCTCGCGCTCGATCTCACCCTTGATGAGGCCCCGGGCGGGATCGCCTCGACGCTTCTGAACCTGCCTGACAGCCCGGCCATCGCCCTCACCGTTCAGGGCGAGGCCCCACTTGATGACTACGCCGCCGATCTGTGGCTCGCTACAGACGGCACCGACCGGCTGACCGGGCGGCTGACCCTGCAAGGCACCGAGGACGGCATGCGCTTCAACGCCGGGCTCGACGGCGATCTGACCCCGCTCATGGCCGAGGACTATCGTGCCTTTTTCGGCGGGCAAAGCACGCTCAACCTCACCGGGACGCGCGCACCCGATGGCGCACTCGACATCGACCGGCTCAGCCTTTCGGCGGCGCAGCTGGCACTCGACGGCACATTGGCGCTCGATGCCGCAGGCTGGCCCACGCGCTTTGATCTCGACGGCAATATCGGCGATGGCACCGTGCCGGTGCGCCTGCCTGTCGCGGGCCCGCCCGTGACACTTGAAAAGGCCACGCTCAATGCCCGCTACAACGCGGCCCAAGGTGACCGCTGGCGCGCGACCGTGGCGGTGACTGACCTCAATCAACCCGATCTCCGGCTCGACAGCGCCACGCTTTCGGGGCGCGGCACGCTGCGGCGCATGCCGCCGCGCGGTGTGACGGCGCTCGCCGAGTTTGACCTCTCGGGCCTTGATCTCGCCGATCCGGCACTGGCAGAGGCTGCAGGCACCGCGCTCTCCGGTCATGCCAGCCTTGACTGGAGCGAAGGCGCGCCACTGCTGCTGCGCGCGCTGCGCGTGGCCTCGGGGGCCGCAACCCTCGCCGCCAATGGCCGGATCGAGGCGCTGTCCGATGGCTTTCCCGTCTCCGGCACGGCCCGGATCGACGCCCCCAATCTGGCGCGCTTTGCCGCCCTTTCGGGGCAAGATCTGGCCGGGGCAGCCAATGCCACGCTTGCCGGATCCGGCAGCCTTCTGGGCGGCGATTTCGACATCAGCCTCGATGCCTCGACCGACGGCCTTGCCGTTGGCATCCCGCAGGCCGATCCGCTGATCGCGCCCGAAACCATGCTTTCGATCAAGGCCATGCGCGACACGACGGGCACCACGCTCGACCGGTTTGAGCTGGAAAACCGTCACCTCCGCACCCGCGCCTCCGGCAAACTCGACAGCACCTCCGGCAGCCTTGACGTCTCGGCCAACCTGTCCGATCTCAGCCTCGCCGACCGCCGGCTCGACGGCCCCGCCGAAATCCGCGCGCAGGTGACATGGGCCGCAGGTGACGATGTCACCCTCACCGATCTCGTGGCGCAGGCTATGGGCGCGCGCGTCACCGGCACCGCGTCGCTCTCTCCCGAGGCCCCGGGCCTGCCCGCCTCCGCCCAGATCAAGGCCGAGGTGGCCGATCTCTCGCGCTTTGCCGCGATCACCGGCCAACCGCTCGAGGGCCGCATCGACGCCACCTTCGGCGGCGGCGGCACGATCGAGACGCAAACCCTGGACATCACACTCGAGGCCACCACCTCCGGTCTCGCCACCGGCATCGCGCAGCTTGACGGGCTCATTGCCAGCGACGGCACGCTTCTCATCGAGGCGGCACATGACGACGGCACCGTCACCCTGCGCGACCTGCGCCTTGCCTATGACGCCGCACGCATCAACGCCTCGGGCTCAGGCGTCATCGCCGAGCAAAGCGGGCAACTTGTGTTTGACGCCGACCTTTCAGACCTCGCGCTGATCGATGCGCGCCTCAGCGGCCCCGCCGAAGCGCGCGGCATAATCGCGCGCGACGCAGACGGTGCGCTCACTGCCACCGGCCTTGCCGCGCAACTCATGGGGGCCACGCTGGATGCCACCGGCACCGTGCAACCCGACCCCGAGGCGTTCGCGGCCACCGGCAATGTCGCGGCCAAGGTGGCGGACCTCTCGCGCTTTGCCGCCCTTGCAGGCCAACCGCTGCGCGGCAGCCTTGATCTGACCGCCGAGGGCGAGACCAGCGACAGCGGCAACGCGCTCTCGCTCAGCACCACGCTGGAGGGCCGCAATCTCGCCACCGGGATCGCCCAGCTTGACCAGATCATCGCCGGCCGCCTGTCGCTCAGCGCGCAGGCGGGCCGCACGCCCGAGCGGATTGAGATTCGCAACATCGCGCTTGAAACACCGCAGATCAGCCTCACCGCAGCGGGTGACGGCGCGGGCGGCCCGGTCAGCATTGACGCCCGTCTCGCCAATCTGGGGCTCTTCGCGCCCGAGTTTTCCGGACCGCTCTCGGCCAATGGCACGGTCACGCTGGAGGGTCCCGAGGCGCGCCGCGTCAGCCTTAACCTGGACGCGACCGGGCCGGGCGGCACCACCGCCGCCGTCTCGGGCGATGTGATTGATCACGGCGCGCGCCTCGATCTCAGCGCCTCGGGCGCCCTGCCCCTCGCGCTTGCCAACAGCTTCATCCAGCCCAACGCGATCAATGGTACCGCCCGCTACGATCTGCGTGTCAGTGGCGCGCCCGCCCTGGCCTCGGTCTCGGGCACCGTCACCACCCAAGGTACGCGCGTGGCGCTGCCCGAAACCGGGCTTGCCATCGACGATCTGAGCGGTACTGCCAATCTCGGGCAATCGCGCGTGCAGACCGACTTCACCGCCCGCATGCGCGACGGCGGGCAAGTCACGGTCACCGGTCCGGTCTCACTGACGCCCGGCTTTAACGGTGATCTCAGCGTCGGTCTCGCGGGCCTCGTGCTGACCGATCAGCTGATCTACACCACCACCGCCAATGGCGACGTGACGCTGAACGGCCCGCTGACCGGCGGCGCGCGCATCGGCGGCGCAATCACTCTGGAAGAGACCAATATCCGGATTCCCTCCGGGCTAGGCCCGGCCTCGGTCTCGCTGCCCGATCTGCAGCACGTCAACGAACCCGCCGCGGCGCGCGCTTCGCGCCAGCGCGCGGGGCTGATCAAGACCGAGGACAGCGGCGGTTCCTCGCGCCCCTTCGCGCTCGATCTTTCGATCAGTGCCCCCAATCGCATCTTCGTGCGCGGGCGCGGTCTCGACGCCGAACTGGGCGGGCGTCTGCGCATCCGGGGCACCACCGCCGCTGTCGCGCCCGACGGGTTCTTTGAGCTGGTCCGAGGTCGCTTCGACATCCTTGGCAAACGTCTCACACTCACCGAGGGGCGCGTCACCATGCAGGGCTCGCTCGATCCATACCTGCGCTTCGTGGCCGAAACCGAGGTCGAGGACACCGTGCTTCAGGTCATCATCGACGGGCTTGCCAGCGCGCCCGAAGTCACCTTCGCCTCCAACCCCGACCTGCCGCAGGAAGAGGTCGTCTCGCGTCTCATCTTCGGCCGCGGCCTCGACAATATCTCGCCGTTTCAGGCCGCGCAGATGGCCTCGGCCGTGGCCACGCTCACGGGCAGCGGCCAGAACGACGTGGTGGGCCGGTTGCGCGGGGCCGTGGGGCTCGCCGATCTCGACGTCACCCAGACCGAAGAGGGCGATACCCAGGTCAGCGCCGGGGCCTATATCTCCGACAACATCTACACCGAGGTCACCGCCGACAGCGCTGGCAAGCAGCGCATCAACCTCAATCTCGACGTCTCTAACTCTGTGACGGTCAAGGGCGGGGCCTCGAATGATGGCGACACCGGCGTCGGTATCTTCTTCGAAAGAGACTACTGACACATCAGTTGCACGAAATTTGAGCGGAAAAGACTCGCCTCCTTGCAGCCCCATCTGCCAGAGTGAACGGAAAAGAGTTCAGGGAGGGTCTCTTGCGTTATATTCCGCTGCTCATCAGTTTGCTGCTCGTGCCGTTGGGGATTGCACTCGCCCTCTGGCTGCCGTTCTGGGGCGGGGTCCTTGCGGCCCTTGCCGGCCTTGTGGCCGCCATCGGCCTGTACGATGTCTTCCAAACCAAGCGCGCGGTGCTCAAGAATTATCCGATTTCGGCCCGGCTGCGCTTTCTCTTCGAGCATTTCCGCCCCGAGATCCGCCAGTATTTCCTTGAGAGCGACCACGAGGAAACCCCCTATTCCCGCGAACAGCGCGCCCTCGTCTATCGCCGGTCCAAGGGCATCGAGGGTCTGCGCCCCTTCGGCACGCTGCGCAATGTCAACGCCGTGGGGCATGAATGGATCAACCATTCCATGGCCCCCACCCATCTCGACAGCCACGATTTCCGGCTGCGCATCGGTGGCCCGGATTGCACACAACCCTATGACAGCTCCCCGCTCAACATCTCGGGCATGTCCTATGGCGCGCTCTCGCCCAATGCGATCGAGTCGCTCAATTGGGGGGCAAAGACCGGCGGTTTCGCCCATACCACCGGAGAGGGCTCGATCTCGCGGTTTCACCGCAAGCATGGCGGCGATCTGATCTGGCAGATCGGCTCGGGCTATTTCGGATGCCGCACGCCCGAGGGCGCGTTCAACCCCGACATGTTTTCTGAGACCGCAGCCGACGATCAGGTCAAGATGATCGAGATAAAGCTTTCACAGGGGGCCAAGCCCGGCCATGGCGGCATCCTGCCCGGCGCCAAGGTGACCGAGGCCATCGCCGAGGCGCGCGGCGTGCGGGTGGGACAGGATTGCATCAGCCCTCCCGGCCATTCCGAGTTTTCCACCCCCGAGGGGCTCTGTGCGTTCATCGCCCGCCTGCGGTCACTCGCGGGCGGCAAGCCGGTGGGCCTCAAGCTCTGCGTCGGCCACCCGTGGGAGTTTTTCGCCATGGCCAAGGCCTTTCACGAGACTGGCATCACCCCCGATTTCATCACCGTCGACGGGGCTGAAGGCGGCACAGGTGCTGCCCCCGCCGAATTCGCCGACCACAAGGGCGCGCCGATCCGCGAAGGGCTGATGCTGGTGCATAACACGCTGGTGGGCATGGGGCTGCGCGACCGCATCCGCCTCATCGTCTCGGGCAAGCTGATCAGCGCTTTTGACCTTTGCCGCATGTTCGCGCTAGGCGCGGATGGCTGCAACATCGCGCGCGGCTTCATGTTCGCCGTCGGCTGCATTCAGGCGCAGGTCTGCCATTCCGGCAAATGCCCGACGGGGGTGACCACGCAGGACCCGGGCCGCTACCGGGCGCTCGTGGTCACCGAGAAGTACCAGCGCGTCGCCAATTTCCACCGCAACACCATGATTGCCTTGAAAGAGGCGGTGGAATCCTCCGGTCTGCAGACCCCGCAAGAGTTCACGCCACACCACCTGATGATCCGCGTCAACAGCCGCGAAGTGCGCTCGGCGGCCAGCCAGTATCTCTGGCTGGAACCGGGTGAATTGCTCTCGGGCACGGTCGATCACCCCGCCTTCGCCAAATACTGGGACCGCGCCCGCGCCGACACCTTCGCCTTCGCGTGAGTTGGGCGGAGGGTCGGTTCAGGCCTGGGTCGCAGGCAGGGTTGGGCCCGTTGCTGCCGTTGCTGTAAGCCGCGCATCGACGGGCCGCGGTGCGGCGATCCAACATCCGCTGTGTAGCGCTTTATATCAGCCAAGCCCGAAAAACATCCGAACGTAGAGCAGGTTGCAGCCAAATCGCCGTGCCGGGGGGCGGCCCGGCGATGCGCGGCGGTCTACGACCGCGTATCGCGCAGGTGCGTCAATCAAAAGTCCGCTCCAGGCGAAAACCGCCCCTACCCATCCAGCGCCTGCGCCAAATCGGCGATCAGGTCGCCCGCATCCTCGATCCCCACCGACAGCCGGATCAGTGTTTCAGGAATGCCGGTATGCGGCTCGATGGTGTGGCGATGCTCGACAAGGCTCTCGACGCCCCCCAAAGACGTCGCCCGGTGGAACAGCTGCAACCGCCCCACCACGTCCAAGGCCCGCGTCTTGTCGCCCGTGACCAGCGCCGATAGCAGATACCCATAGCCGCCGCGCATCTGCCGCGCCGCGATTGCGTGCCCGGTATGGCCGGTCAGCCCCGGATAATACACCGCCTCGATATCAGCGCGCCCCTCTAGGTACGTCGCAACCGCCATCGCGTTTTCACACATCCGCTCCATCCGCAGAGGTAATGTCCGCATCCCTCGCATCAGGAGCCACGCCTCAAACGGCCCGATGATAGCGCCCGCGTCATGCCGGTCGGTGGCGATCTCCTGCCACATCGCCTGCCCCGGCTCGCGGCACGACAAAACCCCCGCCAGCACATCGGAATGCCCGTTCAAGGCTTTCGTCGCCGAATGCATCACGATATCGGCCCCCAGATCGAGCGCGCGGGTCAGCACCGGCGTCGCCGCCGTACCATCGACCACCAGCACCGCGCCCGCCTTATGCGCCATGCCCGCCGCGGCCGCGATATCCACAGTCTTGAGCCACGGGTTCGACGGTGTCTCGATCCAGACCATGTCCGCCGAGGATCGGCACGCCTCGGCCAACGCGCCCGGGTCCGCCGCGTCGATCTCATCGAGTATGATCGCCCGGCGCACGCAATAGTCACGCACCCATTTCAGCGTGCCCCAGTAGATGCCGTTCTGCATCACCACCCGCGCGCCCGAGGGCAGCGCCCGAAAGACCGCAGCGATGGCCGCCATGCCGCTTGGAAACAGCAGGCTCGCCGCCGCGCCTTCCAATGCGCGCAGCACCTCTTCGCACTGCCGCACCGTGTCGTTCTGATCGCGGCCATAGACATTGTCGGGCCGCATCAGCCCATAATCGGCATCGCGCAAATAGGTCGTGGCCAGGCTGATGCCGGGCACCACGCCGCCTGACTGCGCCTCCGCCGCGCCTGCCGCCTGAGCGGCGATGGTCGCGGGCTTGTGGTCTTTCTCGTTCATTCAGTCTTCTTTCCATTCTTCAAGATCAAACAGCCGCCCCGGCCCCCAGCCGCGCGCGGCAATACCGGCGTGCCGCAACATGTCCCACAAAAGCGCCTGATTGGAGCTGATCACCGGCAAGCCAAGCTCTTGCTCGACCGCCTCGATGATCCCGAACGTGCGCAGATTGGTGCAGCTTGTAAAGACCGCCTGAACACCCGCCGCACGCCCCGCCTGCACCATCGCGGCCCGGGTAGAGCTCTCGGCGATCCGCGCCACCGTCCAATCCTCTTTCTGCTTGAAACTCGCCTCGCTCACTACGGTGATCCCTTGCGCGGCCAGCGCATGGCGCATCGGGCCATTTACCTCTTGTACATAGGGCGTGACCATCGCCACACGCACCACACCAAGCGCCTTGAGCGCGGCAATGACCGCGCTCAACGGGTTGGTGACGGGTGTGCCGGGCTGCGCCAGCTGCATGCGCCGCGCCACCTCGTCAGGGCCGATCACAGCACTGGCAGAGGTGCAGCCATAGCCAAGCGCCGACAGCCCCTGCGGCAAAAGCGCGGCAGTGCGTGTCATCTGCGGTGCCATTGCCTGCAGATCTTCGGGCGTGACATCGGCCTGCGCCGGAATGCGGGTGTGCAACAGATTGACGTCGCGCCCCGCAAGAATGCCGCGCGCCTCGTATTCCAGCGTCTCGTCGGTGCTCAGCACGATCAGGCCAAGCCGCCGCCCGGCCCCCGCGCCCTGATCGAGATCATAGTCCATCACATGCCCTCCGGTCGGCTTATCGTTCCGCCCGACACGGCGGCGCGCACGCCCGTCGTGCCAGCACAGGACGTGGGCAAACCGCGCGCCACCCGCACCGCCAAATGCGCGAAAGCCTGCGCTTCCAGCATGTCGCCGTCAAGCCCCACCGCCTCCACCGGCTCCACCGGGCAATCGAGCGATGCCGCCAGCATGCGCATCATCACCGGATTGTGCCGCCCGCCCCCGGCCACCAGCAAACGCGCGGGCGGTTCCGGACAATGTTCCATGCCGCGCAACACCGCCGCTGCGGCCATGCCGGTCAGCGTCGCGACGGCATCGGCATCGCCCAGTTCCGAGACCAGCCCGATCATCTCGGAAAACGTGTCGCGATCCAGCGATTTGGGCGGCATGCGCAGGAAATACGACTCGTCCAGAAAAAGCTCCAGCGCGCCCCGCGCCACCAGCCCCTGCCGCGCAAGCGCGCCATCCCGATCATAAGGCTCGCCGCACCGCGCCATCATCAGATCGTTGATCGGCGCATTGGCGGGTCCGGTATCAAAGGCCAGCAGCGCGCCCTCGTCCTCAGGCCGCGCGCGGCGCGGATCGACCCAGGTCAGATTGCCCACCCCGCCAAGGTTGAGAAACGCCAGAGGCGCCTCGGCCCCAATCCAGCGCGCGCAGGCGAAATGAAAGAACGGGGCCAGCGGCGCGCCTTCGCCCCCCAGCCGGATATCGGCGCTGCGGAAATCCCAGACCACCGGCAGGCCCAAACCTTGCGCCAGCCGCGCACCATCCCCCAGCTGATGCGTGCCGCGCCCCTGCGGCTCATGCGCCAGCGTTTGTCCGTGAAAGCCGACCAGCGCGGCCCCGTTCAAACTACCCAGCACCTCAAGATGCGCGCGCTCGACCAACGCCTCGGCCTCGGCCAGATCCTCTCCGGGCCATTTTCCAAGGGCGGCGGCCAGCACCGCCTGGTCGCCCGGCAGATAGGCGCGATAGGCGCTCGGGCCAAAGCCAAAGATCACCTCGCCATCGGTCTCGACCATGGCCGCATCCACCCCGTCAAGCGAGGTGCCCGACATCGCCCCCAAAGCCCAAAGCCGCCCAGCCTTCAACATGGCCTTTTCCTTCGCCCAATGACTGCATATACATGCCGCGCAACGACAAGCAGGACAAGCCTTATGACCTACCACCCCAAATCCGATTTCATGCGCGTGATGATCGAGCGCGGCTATCTCGCGGATTGCACCGATTACCAGGGGCTGGACGAGGCGCTGACCGCAGGCACGGTCACCGCCTATATCGGCTATGACGCCACGGCGAAATCACTCCATGTCGGCCACCTCCTGAACATCATGATGCTGCGTTGGCTGCAAAAGACCGGGCACCGGCCGATCACGCTGATGGGCGGCGGCACAACCAAGGTGGGCGACCCCTCGTTCCGCTCGGATGAACGGCCCCTGCTCGGCCCGGATCAGATCGCTGAAAATATCGCCGGCATGAAACGCGTCTTCGCGCGCTACCTCGCCTATGGCGACGGCCCGGGCGAGGCCCTCATGCTCGACAATGCCGAATGGCTCGACGGGCTGAACTATCTCGAATTCCTGCGCGATATCGGGCGGCATTTCTCGGTCAACCGGATGCTGTCGTTTGAATCGGTCAAATCCCGACTCGACCGCGAGCAATCGCTCAGCTTCCTCGAATTCAACTACATGATCCTGCAGGCCTATGATTTCCTCGAACTCAACCGCCGCTATGACTGCGTGCTACAGATGGGCGGCTCGGATCAGTGGGGCAATATCGTCAACGGCATCGACCTCACCCGCCGGGTGATCGACACGCCGGTTTACGGCCTGACCTCGCCGCTTCTGACCACCTCGGACGGGCGCAAGATGGGCAAATCGGCGAGCGGCGCGATGTGGCTCGATGGCGAGATGCTGAGCCCTTACGAATTCTGGCAGTTCTGGCGCAACACGACCGATGCCGATACCGGGCGCTTCCTCAAGCTTTACACCGAACTGCCGGTCGAGGAGTGCGATCGCTTGGGGGCGCTTGCGGGGTCGGAAATCAACGAGGCCAAGATCATCCTAGCCAATGAGGTGACGACGCTGCTGCACGGGGCCGAGGCGGCACAGGCCGCCGAGGCAACCGCGCGCGAAGTGTTCGAAAAGGGTGGCGTGGGCGACGATCTGCCCACGGTCGACCTGACGCCTGCGGAATTGGGCGACGGGATTTCCATCGTGCAATTGATCGTGCGCAGTGGCCTCGCCAAATCCGGCAAGGAGGCGAAACGCCTGATCACCGAGAATGGTGCACGCCTCGACGATGCACCGCTGACCGATGCCGGGCTGATGATCGACGCCGCCGCCCTCGCCTCGCCGATCAAGCTCTCGGCAGGCAAGAAGCGCCACGCGCTGATCAAGCTCGCCACCTGACCGACCCCGCGCCCAAGGGATTTGCAAATCCCTGGGGCAAGCCGCTTTCAAGCGGCTTGCAACGCGGTTTCGAAACCGCGTCGAAAGGCGTTTGAAAAGGCGATGTTATACTTGACGTACCCACTCCGAACCCCTATATTTAAGGGGTAAGGAGAAAAGCCATGTCGATCTTGTCCCGCGCCGAGTTTCACAACGAAGAAAAAGCATACGAGTATGTTGAGGCGCGCATTTGGCCGCATGGCGCAACTTGCCCCAAGTGCGGCGAGCGCGAGCGCGTATCCAAGATGGGCGGCAAGTCCACTCGGACCGGCACCTACAAGTGCTATAAGTGCCGCAAGCCCTTTACCGTGAAGGTCGGCACCATCTTTGAAAGCAGCCATGTGCCCATGCATATTTGGCTGCAAGCTATCTACCTGATGTGCGCTAGCAAGAAGGGCATAAGCAGCAATCAATTGCACCGTACCCTTGGCGTCACCCTCAAAACCGCTTGGTTCATGTCTCATCGCATTCGTGAGGCTATGCGCGACGATAACCATTTTGACTTTGGGTCTGGCGGTGGTGTGGTTGAGGCCGATGAAACTTTTATCGGCAAAGAGCCGGGACAATCTCCGCGCCGTGGTGTGGGTTGGAAGATGAAGGTCATGTCGCTTGTCGATCGCCGCACTGGCAGGCCAAAAGCATTGTCGTTGACGATCTGCGCAAAGATACCATCATGTCGATACTGCGCGAGAATGTGGCGCGTGAGGCTGCTGTTTATAGCGACGAGGCCAGCCACTATCATACCGTGGGTCGCGAGTTTTCCGCCCATGAAGTTGTGAACCATCGCGCCGATGAATACGTTCGCGGCGACGTTCACACCAACACCGTGGAGGGCTTCTATTCGATCTTCAAGCGCGGGATGCGGGGTGTCTACCAGCACTGCGGCAAGAAGCACCTCCACCGCTACACTGCGGAATTCGATTTCCGTTACTCCAACCGTCAGGCGCGCGGCGCTGACGACGCCTTGCGCGCAGACCTTGCGCTGACTGGTATCGTCGGCAAGCGCCTGACCTATGAAACGGCTCGTGTCCAGTGACGAAAAAGCCCAAAAAGGAAAGCCAAAAAGAGCAGTCGGCCCGCTTCGAAAAAGCGGTGCAAGACATGATCGACGCTGGCGAACTAAACCCCACAGAGGCTGAGGAGCGGTTCGAAAGGGCAATGCAGTATGTTTTGAAGGATGAGTGATGTTACATCACCTTTTACAGTAGCGCGCCGCCGCCTCAGATGGGCAAACGAAGCAATTGACGAGTTCGGTACCGACGCTCAAACCTTCCTTCAAGACAACCCCAATGCAGGATTTGTCACGGAGGATGATCCTACAACGGGCCATAAGATTTATAAGTTCGTGTTCACTGACGATATCCCTGACCATATTTTTCGAAAAGCTACTGAGGTTGTGGAACTCTCCAAAAGAGTTTTCGATCAATCCGTCTATGCCGCGTGCGTCGCTGCTGGTGCCAATGTCAGAAGCAAAGACAACACCAACTTCCCGTGGGCCGAAACGCGAGAAGTCGTCATAGAACACCGCTTGTCCGGGAGGGGTCGCGAGAGAATCCCGGAACCGATCAAATCCGCCATAATCGGGTTGAAACCATACGGCGTTGGAGAAGACTGCACTTCGGATGATCGTATTTCGAGCCAGATATCCAGTATATCCAATCGAGGGCACACTGTTGGCCTGTCCATGGCTATTACTGTCAATGGTGGCGCTTACATTGCGAACGCGACAGTCGGACCTGGGGAGGACTTTATGGCTGGTCCGCCTGAGTGGGATCCGGTGAAGAAAGAGGCTGAAATATTCCGGGTTTCCCCGAAGGTGTTTTCTGAAATGCAGGCAAATACATATGTCAAGCTTGACATATGCTTCGACGAAGCTGGCGCTCTCAAAGATTTGCCATTTGTCCACGGAATGCGCGTTTTTACGGCAAAAGCTGAGGCCGTCATTCAGGCTCTGGAAGAAAAAATCTCTGCTATGCGGGGTTAAAATATCAACCATTAGTCACCCATTGACTGCGGGCGAGTGTGGGTACGCAAAGTATAATATCGCCTTTGAAAACGCCTTCCCCGACCGGCACCCGACGCGCCTGACCCTGTGGTGCCACCCGCGATCAGCACTGCGCAGCAGGCCGCGCGAATTGTCGGGCTCAGGTCCGCATGGCCAGTGCGTCCTCCAGCACCGCGCGCACCGTCTCGGGTGGGACATCCGAGGTGATGAACGCCTCGCCGATGCCACGCGCAAGGATGAAACGCAGTTTGCCATCGACGACTTTCTTGTCCTGCCCCATGAGCGAGATAAGCCCATCTGCGTCAGGCAGTTCTCCTTCGATATCAGACAGATCAACCTTCATCTTCATGTCGCGAAGATGGGCACACACACGGCTTGGGTCTTCCTGCGCACACAGCCCGAGACGCGCCGAGAGTTCGAACGCGAGGGCGCAGCCAATCGCCACCCCCTCGCCATGCAGCAGACGCGCCCCGTCATAGTGAGTAGCCGCCTCCAGCGCATGACAAAACGTATGGCCAAGGTTGAGCAACGCCCGGTCGCCCTGTTCAGTCTCATCGCGCATCACGATCTCGGCCTTCATCTCGACCGATCGTTTGACCGCATGAATGCGCGCCGCCATATCACCCGAGGCCGCACGTGAAGCATTGCCTTCAAGCCATTGGAAAAATTCACGATCTACCAGCAGACCATATTTCACCACCTCGCCGTACCCCGCGAGGAAATCGCGCTCCGGCAGGCTGCCCAGGACCTCGGTATCGGCCAGCACGAGGCTCGGCTGATGAAACGCGCCGATCAGGTTCTTGCCCTGCGGCGCGTTTATCCCGGTCTTGCCGCCCACCGAGCTGTCGACCTGCGCGAGCAGGCTGGTCGGCACCTGCACAAACCGCACCCCGCGCCGCAGCACGGCGGCGGCAAACCCCACCAGGTCACCAATCACGCCACCACCCAAGGCGACAACTATATCATTTCGCTCGACTTTCTGCTCCAGCAGCCATTCGACTGCGCGCTCGAAATGCGGCCAGGATTTCGTCGCCTCGCCCGGTGGCAGGCATAGCGCAACCGAAGAAATACCGTGCTCGGTCAATCCCGTGCGGAATGTTTCGAGATGCAGTGCTGCGACGGTCTCGTCGGTGATGATCGCCACGCGCGGCCGCCGCAGCAGCGGGCTGATCAACGCGCCCGCCCGGCCCAGCAGACCCGGGCCGATGTGAATGTCATAGGCCCGCCCTTCCAGGCCCACATGCACGATCTCGCTCATTTCACTGCCTCCAGAACATCCCTGCGAGTCACCAGCGCCGCCTCGACCTCCGCCGCCATGTCGTCGATCGAATACCCCGGATCAGCGGCGACGTTCAAATCCGCCAGTTCATAGACCGGCGCACGCGTTTCATATATCTCCCGAAGCGTCTCATAAGGATGATCTATGCGCAGCAAGGGTCTGGTATTCTTACCTTTTACCCGTGACCACAACAGGCTCAGATCGGCATTCAGCCAGACCGAGACGCCCTTATCGGACATCATCTGCCGGTTTCTCTCGGACAAGAAGGCGCCCCCACCGGTCGACAGGATGCCACGCTGCGTGTCGAGCAGCCGCTCGATCACCTCGCTTTCGCGCGCACGAAAGAACGTCTCGCCATCCCTTTGGAATATTTCGGAAATCGTCATGTTGGCGGCTTTTTCGATCTCCGCATCCGAATCCAGAAACGGCACCGAAAGCCGGGCCGCCAAGGCCTTGCCCACGGCTGTCTTGCCGGCCCCCATCATACCCACCAGCACGACAGTTTTCTTCAGAATCCAATGCGTTCCGCCCGACACGCTCGGCGCTCCCCTGCCAATTCACACGGTTTTTCACTCAATGACGTGATCTTGCGCAAAAGGCCAGTTATAACTTGGTCAAAACTCACATCCGAGCAGACAGAGGTTTCCATGTTTCGATTG
Source organism: Roseovarius tolerans (assembly GCF_900109855.1). GTDB lineage: Bacteria > Pseudomonadota > Alphaproteobacteria > Rhodobacterales > Rhodobacteraceae > Roseovarius > Roseovarius tolerans. The sequence continues at coordinate 283,305 of NZ_FOBO01000002.1, forward strand.
ATCAAGTGGCTGTTTTACTTGGCCATTCTGGGTTTCATCGTCCTGGTGGCCTATGCCTATATCGGGCCGTTTTTCGGGGCCGACTTCTCGCCGCCCCAAACCGAGATTCGCGAGGATGTCATTCTTGAGACGCAGTAGCCTCACGCTGCTCGCCACGCTTTGGGCAACCCTCGGCGCGGCGCAAGAGCCGCTCTCGGCGATTGACTGGTTGAACGACGCCGAGACCGTGGCCCTCGGCAGGCCCTATACCACGCCGGACGAGCCGCCCGCCGCCGATCGCGTCGTGGTGCCCGGTGTCACCGTCACCGCGCTCGACGCACCGCGTGCAGATGCGGTCGGGCTCTTGCCGGGCTCGACCACGGGACTGCCCTCCACGCTCTGGCAAGACAGCGCGACCGACGCGATCCTGGAACGGCTGGGCGATCTTCCGGACGTGCCACTGCCTGCGGTTCAGGCCCTCTATTACACGCTCCTTCTGGCAGAGGCGCACGCCCCTGACGATGCTGGTAGCGGTGCGCGTTTCCTCGCCGCCCGCCTCGCCGCACTGCGCCGGTTCGGCGCTGTGGAACCCGCCCTCGCCCTGGTCGAGCGGGCCGGTGGCGCGACCCCGGCGCTCTTCGATCAGTGGCTCGACCTTGCGTTGCTCGATGGCAGCGAGGATCGCGCCTGCACGGCGCTGAGCAAGGCGCAGCACCTGAGCCGACGGCTCGCCGCGCGCATCTATTGCACCGCGCGCGCAGGCGATTGGGACACGGCGGCACTCACCTATCACGGGGCCACCGCCACGGACGGGCTGAACGACACCGATGCCACGCTCCTCGCCCTGTTTCTCGATCCCGGGATGATCGAGGATATCGAACCGCCCGCCCCGCCCGCACAGATCACCCCCCTGCAATTCCGACTGTTCGAGGCGATTGGCGCTCCGCTTTCGACGCGTAACCTGCCGCGCGCCTTCGCGATGGCAGATCTGCGCGGCACCGCGGGCTGGAAGGCGGAACTCGAGGCCGCCGAACGCCTCGCCCGAACCGGAGCCTTGCCCGGCGCGCAGCTTCTGGGCCTCTATACGGCGCGCAAACCGGCTGCCTCCGGCGGCGTCTGGGACCGGGTCGCGGCTGTTCAGCGTCTGGACAATGCGCTCAGCAATGGCGATTCCGCCGCCATCGCGCGAGCCATCCCCGCTGCGTGGCAGGCGGCGCGCGCGGTGCGGCTTGAGACCATCTTTGCCGAACTCTTCTCCGAACGTCTTCTAAATATCGACCTGCCCCCCGAGGTCCAGGCCCAAGCCTTTGACATAGCACTCCTCTCCAGCCTCTACGAGACAGCGGCACAGACCCTGACACCAACCAACGCCCGCCAGCGCTTTGCCGCCGGACTGGCCCGCGGTGCCCCTTCCGAGGCCGAGGCCACGCGCCCTGTCGAACAGGCGGTCGCGCGCGGTTTTGCCCGCGTGGCCCCCGCGCCCGCGCATCAGGTGCTGATCGAAGAGGGACGGCTGGGCGAAGCGATCCTGCTCGCCGCGCGAGAACTGGACAGCAACGCCGGCAGCGGTCGCGAGACGCTCAGCGCGGCAGTCGGGACCCTGCGTGCCGTCGGGCTGGAGGATACCGCGCGGCGTGCAGCCCTTCAGATGCTCTTACTGGAGCGCCTGAGTTGAGTAGCGCAACACATTGGATTTCCACGTTTCTTGAGGCACAAGCCGCAGAACTCGGAGCCGCCGCCAACACCCTGTCCGCCTATCAGCGCGACCTGCGCGACTTCGAGGAGTGGATGGGCGGGCGCACACATGATCTCTTCTCGGCCACGCAGGAGGATATCGAAGCCTACCTAATCCACTGCGATGCGCAGGGGCTTGCGCAATCGACCCGCGCGCGCAGACTCTCGGCGATCCGTCAACTCTACCGCTTTGCCTTTGAAGAACGGTTGCGCAGCGACAATCCGGCGATCCGCATTAAGGGGCCGGGGCGCGCCCAGCGCCTGCCCAAGACGCTGAGCGAGGACGAGGTCAGCCGCTTGCTCGATACCGCGCCACAGTTCGGTCGCAACCCGGCAGACCGCTGCCGCAATGCCTGTCTGATGGCGCTGCTCTATGCCACCGGCATGCGGGTGAGCGAATTGGTGACGCTGCCCCTGTCGGCCGCGCGCGGCGACCCCGACATGCTCCTGGTGCGCGGCAAGGGCGGCAAGGAACGCATGGTGCCGCTGTCACCGCCCGCGCGCCAGGCGCTCGCCGACTGGCTGGCCCTGCGCAACGCGCAAGAGGACGCAAAACGCGCCGAGGGCAAGACTGCCTCGGCCTATCTCTTTGCCTCAAGCGGCAAGGCCGGGCACCTGACGCGTCACAGGTTTTATCAATTGATCAAGGGCTTGTCAGTCGAGGCTCATGTTGATCCGGACAAGGTGACACCCCACACCCTGCGCCACGCCTTCGCCACGCATCTTTTGGCCAATGGTGCCGATCTGCGGGTCATCCAGACGCTTCTGGGACATGCTGATGTCGCGACGACCGAAATTTACACCCATGTGCTGGAGGCGCGGTTGCAGGCCCTGGTCGAGGACCATCATCCGCTGGCGACCGCCGCGCGGCGCAAGGCGGGTGGAAGCACCTCTTCCGACGGCCAATAGCCTGTGCCAAGCGCCGTGTCATAGCCTTGCGTCAGCCCCGCCGCCCGCATCGCCGCCTGCGCAGCTTCGTGCGCGTAGGGCAAACGGTGCAGTGTCGCACGCCCTCGCTCCAGAATGGCAAAGGCGGTCTCAGGTCTGCCGTCATTGGGCGGCATGCCGATCGCACCTGCATTGACCCAGTCCACCGCACCGATCCGCCGGGTGAATGCTAGGCCGCAATGCCCCGCCAAAACGCATGAAATATCTCCCACAACACTCTGTATATAATCAATTTCCTCGATGAAGTTGTCATCATGCAACACCGGCCAGAGAAAGCGACTGATGTCGCGAGCACCACCATGAATAACTGCATGCCGCCGCCCGTCATGGGCAAAGGTGATCACGTCCGGAAGCGCCGCCATCCAGTCGCGCACCTCATCGCTGACCGCAGCCTCAGCCTGCGCATACCATCCGGCTGACAGCCTGTCACACAGCGTGCCAGCCTCGAAGCCACAGCCGCAATCTCCGGTACGTGCGGCCAGTTGCCGCTCGCAATTGCCAGCAACCACGGCGCAGCCCAATTCACAAATGGCGGCCACCGTCTCGGCGGGCTGCGCGCAATAGGCTACGATATCTCCGGTGCAGATCATCCGCTCCGGCGCAATACCGCGCCGCTCTGCCTCGACGATCACCGCCTGCGTGGCCTGCAGATTCGAGTATGGCCCGCCGAAAATCAGCAGCGGGCCGTCCAATTCGCCCAAATCCCGCACCTGCATCACGCCTGCTCCCTTGATTGCGGGCCGATCAGCCCCCATAACCCGGTCAAGCATAAGGAATATCACGCAAATGGAAGCGACGCATCCCGTTCTCGACCTGACCTTCTGGATCACGGCAGGGTCCATCCTCTGCCTGCTGGTCCTGTCGGGGTTCTTCTCGGGCAGTGAGACGGCACTGACCGCTGCCTCACGCGGCAAGCTGCGTGCGCAGGCCGAAAAGGGCTCACGCGGGGCGGATACCGCGCTCAAGATCACCGAGGACAACGAACGCCTGATCGGCTCGGTGCTTCTGGGCAACAACCTCGTCAACATTCTCGCCGCCTCGCTCGCCACGGCGCTCTTCACCCGGCTGTTCGGCGAAAGCGGCGTGGCGCTGGCGACGTTGGTGATGACGCTGCTTGTGCTGATTTTCGCCGAGGTTCTGCCCAAGACCTACGCCATCACCAATGCCGAAGTCGCCGCCTCGCGCACCGCACCGATCATCGTCTGGGTGGTCAAGGTGTTCTCTCCCGTCGTCTCGGCGGTGCGCTGGCTTGTGCGGCTGATCCTGCGCGGCTTTGGCGTGCAGACCGATCCCGACAGCCATATCCTCGCGGTCCGCGATGAAATCGCGGGCGCGCTCTATCTCGGGCAATCCGAGGGCGTGGTCGAGAAAGAAGACCGCGACCGTATCCTCGGTGCGCTCGACCTGGGCGAGCGCGCGGTCGAGGAAATCATGCTTCACCGGTCGCGGATCGAGATGATCAATGCCGAGGCCGATCCTGAAGCGATCCTCGATCAATGTCTCAAAAGCAACCACACCCGCCTGCCGCTCTATCGCGACGATCCCGACAACATCGTCGGCGTGGTCCATGCCAAGGATCTCTTGCGCGCGATGCACAGCCTCGTCACCTCGTCCGAGGAAGGCGCCGCCGAGGCACTGCGCGCCTTCGACGTCCAGAGCATCGCGCGCGAGCCCTATTTCGTGCCCGAGACCACCACGCTTGACGATCAGATGCGGCAATTCCTGCGCATGCGTAGCCATTTCGCGCTGGTGGTTGACGAATACGGCACGCTGCAGGGGTTGATCACGCTGGAGGATATTCTGGAGGAGATCGTTGGCGAGATCACCGATGAATTCGATCCTGATGCCGAACATCCCATCCGCAAGACCGAGGACAACCAGTTCCTGATCGACGGGGCGATGACGATCCGCGACCTCAACCGCGCGACCGACTGGACCCTGCCGGACGATGCCGCGAATACCGTAGCGGGGCTGGTGATCCACGAGGCGCAGATGATCCCGGCGATTGATCAGACCTTCATCTTTCACGGCTTCCGCTTTCAGGTGGTCGCGCGCAAGGACAACCGGATCACCAAGCTGAAGATCCGCAAGCTCTGAGCGTATGTGCGTCACGCGCCCCGCGCGCTGGAGCGAACGGGCTCTGGCGCAATTGGTACCCCATCCGAGAGCGAACAGCGCCCGGTTTGCGCCATCGCCGCGCTCAACTCGGTGCTCAGCACGTCCCACAGACGCTGCAGCCCCTCCTCGCCCGCCGCTGCGATGGCGAATTGCAGGATGCGGCCCAGAAAGGTGAAATCCGCCCCCTGGCTCAGCGCCTTGAGCACATCCTCGCCCGAGCGCAGCCCGCTGTCGTAGAAAACCGCCATCTCCGGTCCGAAAGCCGCGCGGATACGGGCAAGCGCCTCGATGGGCGGCGGCACGCTTTCCAGTTGTCGAGACCCGTGGCTGGACACCTGAATAGCATCGACCCCCGAGGCCGCCAGCCGCACGGCATCCTCGACATCCAACACTCCCTTGACCACCAGCTTGCCCGGCCACATCTCGCGCAGCCGCGCCAGCGCGTCCCAGGTGGCACGCGCCCGGCTTTCGGTGCGATCAAAGGCATAGCCCGGCATCTGGAAATTCGCCATCTCCGGGCGGCCATGCAAAAGCGTGCGCAGCGACCAAGTGGGATGCAGCGCGAAATCGAGAAATTGCCGGGGGCCGAGTCGAAACGGCATCGTGAACCCATGGCGCAATTCGCGCGGGCGGCGGCCCAGTTCGGGCACGTCCACGGTGAGGATCAGCACCTCGTAACCCGCATCGCGCGCCCGCTCGGCCAGACGAAACGTGCCGCTGCCATCGCCGCTGAAATAGAGCTGGAACCACGCCTGCCCCTCGGCCACTTCAATCAGTGTTTCCAACGGGGTAGAGGCTACTGTTGACACACCCAAAGGCACGTTTTCACGCGCTGCCAAACGCGCCAGCATCAGATCCGAACCGGGGCCAGACAGATTGCACATGCCCATCGGCGCAATCCCGAAGGGTCGCCCGGCCCGCCCCCCGAACACGGGCACGCTCAGATCACGCGCGCTCACATCGCGCAGGATGCGCGGGGTCAGCGGTATCGCATCCAATGCCGCGCGATTGCGCGCCGCGCCGGTCTCGCGCCCCGCCGCGCCGTCTATATAGTCGAACACCATCCACGGCAGGCGGCGGCGGGCCAGACGGCGCGCATCCTCGGCGCTGTGGATATGCGCGGCACGCCCCAACAGATCAGCGCGTCACATGCACCGCACACGGCGCATGCCGCACGACCCGCGCAGCCGTGGAGCCGAGAAAGTAATCCCGCAGCCCCGGCTTGTGCGAGCCGATGACGATGCAATCTGCCTTTATCTCGGTGGAATAGTCCACGATGGTCCGATAGCTGTGGCCCTTCTTGAGTACCGGTTTGACTTCCGGATGCTCGGCCAGTTTCTCAGCCATGCGCGTGCGCGCCATCTCGAACCCGGCGCGCACCATCTCTTCGTCGAGATAAGCCCCGACCGCGCCGCTCGGCGTCTCGTAGACATGCAGCGCGACGATCTCGCCGCCGTCGTCTAGCAGCGCACGGGCGATTTCCAGCGTTTCCGGCGAAAGCCCGTGATCAAGCGCCATCGGGACGAGAATACGTTTATACATGCTGTCAGCTCCTTTTGCAGATGCCCCGCGCTATCCGGCGGGGTCGAGAACGATCTTGGGCGCGGCCACCCGGCCCGCGCGCAGGTCGGCAAAGGCGGTGGCCCCCTCCGACAACCCGCGCGCCTCGGTCCAGTCGAGCGGGCCAAGCCGCCCATCGAAGATCGCCTGTGCGGTGTCGCGGAAATCCTGCGCCGTATAGGTATAGGTCCCGATGAAGGTGATCTCCTGCAAGGTCATCCGCCGGATATCGAGCCCGCCCGCATCCTCGCCCAGCCCGACATGCGCGATCACGCCGCCCGGTGCCGCACAGGCCGAGGCGATGGCACGGGTTGCGGCATAGCCCACAGCGTCGATCACCAGACCGAACTGCCCTGCCGCCTCTTCCACCACATGTAGTCCGCAGCGCTCGGCCAGATACGCGCGGCGCGCCGGGTTCGGCTCGGACAGGGTGACATCCTCCACCCCCTGCGCCGCCAGTGCCAGCGCCGCCGCCAGACCGATGGCCCCGCCGCCGATCACCAATGCCGCACCCGGCACGCCCTGCTTTCGCGCCTCGACCCCCAGCCGCACGGCGTGCCAGCTCACGGCCAGCGGTTCGGCCAGCGCGGCCTTGGCCAGCGCCACATCGGACGGCACCAACACAAGGTTGCGCGCGGGCATGGCAACATATTCGGCGAACGCCCCCTCGCGCGGCGGCATCGAGATGATCTGCCGCGCCGCGCACAGGTTTTCGCGCCCCGCACGGCAGGCGTCGCAGGCCCCACAGGTCACCAGCGGATTGATCGTCACCCGCTCGCCTTCGCGCGGTCCGCCCACGATCACCCCCGCCGCCTCATGCCCAAGGATCAGCGGCGCAGGGCGGCGCGCGTCATGGCCCAGATAGGCGTGCATGTCCGACCCGCAAATGCCCACGGCCAAGACCCGGACCAACTCCTCGCCCGCGCGCGGTTCGGCATCCGGCACCTCGCGCAGCACGAGGGTTTCGGGACCTTCATAGATCAACGCCTTCATTTCGCGGTGAACCCTCCATCGACCATCAGAACCTGTCCGGTCACATACCGCGACGCCTCGGAGCACAGGAACAGCAGCGGACCGTCCATGTCCGACAGATCGCCATTGCGCCCGATGCAGGTCTGCGCCGCATTGCGCGCCGCGCGTTCTGCGTCGCCAAAGACCGCCTGCGTCAGTTCAGTGGGGAAAAAGCCCGGCCCTATGGCGTTCGCGGTAATCCCGTCACGCGACCATGCCTCGGCCATGGCGCGGGTCAGTTGCGCGATACCCGCCTTGCTCGCCCCATAGGCAATGCCACCGGGAAAGGCGCGCGTGGTCTGGAGCGAGGCGAAGTTGACCACCCGCCCCCAGCCATCGGCGCGCATGCCAGGCACCAGCGCCTGCGTGAGAAAGAACGGCGCGGTGAGGTTGAGCGCGAGCGTGGCGTCCCAGCCTTCGGGCGTCACCTCATCGGCACTCTGCCGAGTGTTCACCCCCGCGGCATGCACCACGATCTGCGGCGCACCAAACGGCGCGCGCATGGCGGCCACGGTCTCTGGCAGCGCGTCGCGGTCCGCCACATCGGCCACGACATAGGCCGCGCCCCCGCCCGCCTCTTTCACCCAGTCCCGCAAAGCCGCCTCTCGCCGCGCCACACCGACGACGCGGGCACCCGCGCGGGCCAGCACCAGCGCCGCGTGCCGCCCCAGACCGGAACTCGCCCCGGTAACGCAGGCTATCCGGCCCTTCACGCTGAAGAGGTCGTCAGCCATTGGCGGTCAGATCAAAGGTCTCATCGGGGAAATATTTGGCCAGCCGCACGTCGGCGGCGCGGGCATGCCCCTCCATACCCTCAAGACGAGAGATGCGCGCCGTCGCCTCGGCGATGGATTTCGCGCCTTCGCGCGTGGCCCGCTGCCAAGTGACGATCTTCATGTATTTATGCACGCTCAGGCCGCCGGTATAGCGCGCCGCGCCAGAGGTGGGCAGCACATGATTGGTGCCCGCCGCCTTGTCGCCATAGGCCACCGTCGTTTCCTCACCCAGAAACAGCGAGCCATAGCAGGTCAGCCGACCCAACCACCAATCGAGATCAGCCGCCTGCACCGTCAGGTGTTCGGGGGCGTATGCGTCGGAGGTCGCCGCCATTTCCTCGCGGTCGGCACAAAGGATCACCTCGGCATAGTCGCGCCACGCGGCGGCGGCGTTCTCGGCATTCACCTCCGGCAGATCGGCGATCAGGCCGGGCACGCGCGCCATCACGTCCTCGGCCAGCGCGCGATCATCGGTCACCAGCCAGACGGGCGAGTTGTAGCCATGCTCGGCCTGACTCACCAGATCGGTCGCCACGATATGCGGATCGGCGCTGCTATCGGCCAGGATGAGGCTGTCGGTCGGCCCTGCGATCATGTCGATCCCAACCCGGCCAAAGAGAATACGCTTGGCCTCGGCCACGAACTGATTGCCGGGACCGACGAGGATATTGGCACGTGGCAGGCCGAAAAGGCCAAAGGTCATCGCCGCCACCCCCTGCACGCCACCCATGGCGAGGATCTGATCCGCGCCGCAGATATGCGCGGCATAGACAATCGCCGGATTCACGCCCACATCCGGGCGCGGCGGTGAACAAGCGGTGATATGGCGGCAGCCCGCGACCTTGGCCGTGGTCACGGTCATGATCGCACTCGCGATATGACTATAGCGCCCGCCCGGCACGTAGCAGCCCGCCGCATCCACCGGGATCGCCTTTTGCCCCGCGATCATGCCCGGCACTACCTCATGTTCGACATTGGCGACGGTGGATTTCTGCATTTCAGCAAAGCGGCGCACGTTGTCGTGCGCAAAGCGGATATCGGCCTTGAGCTTTTCGGGGACCAAGGCGCAAGCGGCCTCGATCTCAGCTGGCGTCAGCAGGACATTGCCCTCGTATCTGTCAAACTTGGCAGCATATTCCAGCGCCGCCGTGTCGCCCCCCGCCTCGATATCGTTGAGAATGGCGATCACCGTGTCATGCACGTCGCCCGCGTTCGAGGTCGAGGTGAGGCTAGCTTTCTTGAGGTATTCCAGAGCCATGTCGCAGAGGTCCTATTTGTAGATGTCAGGCAGAAGTGTGGTTGAGACGGCGGGCACATAGGCGATCAGCAGAACGACCACGAACATGCCCAAAACAAAGGGCACCGCACGCCACGCGATCCGCAGGATCGACTCGCCGGTGATGCCCGACACGACGAAGAGATTGAGACCAAGCGGCGGCGTGATGAACCCAACGCCGAGCGCGGTAATCATCATGATGCAGAACTGGATCTCGTTCATGCCGATATTGTCGGCGAGCGGTTTCAGGATCGGCGCGAGGATCACGATATTGGGCGTGGTTTCCATGACACAGCCCGCCGCGACCAGGATGCCGATCATCAAGAGGATCAGCAGCCACGGCTCATCGGTCAGGCCGGTGACGGCGGTGACAAAGCCCTGCGGCACGCCCATGATCGCCAGCGCCTCGGCCAAAGGGGCCGAAAAGGCGATGATCGGCAGGATCACCCCGTTGACCTTGGCCGAACTCACCAGCATCGCCGGGAAATCCGCAAGGCTCAGCGTGCGCAGGATGAACCCCATGAGGATCGTCACCACGACCGCCGTCGCGCCCGCCTCGGTGGGCGTGAGCCGCCCCGAGAAAATGCCGTAAAAGATGATCCCCGGCACGATGAACGCATACCACCCCGACGCGAGCGCCCGCCCCAGATTGCCGAGCCATTCGCCAAAGGACAGCCTGCCGCCGCCCTCGTAATCGTAGATCCGGTTGACGATGATATTGGTCACCAGGATCGACACGAGGATCGCAAGCCCGGGAATGAGCGCCGCCATGAACAGCGTCGACGCGGAAATACCCAGCACAAGACCGATTATGATATAGGCGATCGAGGGCGGAATGAGGATGCCGGTGCAGGCCCCCGCCGCCACCAGCGCGCAGGCATAGGGGCGCGGATAGCCCGATTCCACCAGCCGGTCGATGGTCATCCGCCCAACCGCCGCCGCCCCCGCCGCATCCGAGCCAGAAATCGCGGCGAACATCCCGCAGACCAGCACCGTCGCCGAGCCGAAGCCCCCCTTGGCAAAGCAGGTCAGTGCCTCGGCCACATCGAGAAACTTGCGGCTGAGCCCGGTGCGCACCAGCACGTCACCGGTCAGGATGAAGAGCGGCACGGCGGTCAGCGCAAAGGCGTCGATGCCGGTGAACAGGCTCTCGCCCACAAGGCTGAGCGGCAGATCGCCCGACATCACCAGCATGATGATCGCCGCCGACCCGATGGCGGCCCAGACCGGCACCGCCAGCGCGATCAAGCCGATGAAGATCAGAACCGGAAGGTAGAAATCCCACCCCAGTTCGACGGTTTGCTGCGTGGCACCCCAAAGCATCGCGCGCCCTCAATCAAAGAGTTTGTCGCCCTCGAAGACGGGCGTGCCGTCCCGGAGCGATTTGAAATCCCGCAGCAGAGACTGCACGAGACGAAAGAGCATCAGCGAAAACCCCACCGGAACGGCCATCAGGAACCACACCTTGGAGATGCGCAGCCCATCGGTGACCGAGCCGAACTTGGCCGAGACATGCACCGTCTCCAACGACCAGTAGAGCGCCACCACCGCCACCGCGACCATCACCAGATCGCCGAAAATATAAAGCAGCGCCTTGGGACGTGGCCCGAGGTAATGCATCATCACGTCGATCCGGATATGCGCGCGCTCCTTGACCGCTGCAGCAGCCCCGATCCAAGCGAGGTAGATGAAGGAATAGCGCACGATCTCTTCGCCCCAGATCGAGGAATAGGCAAAGATCTCGCGCCGGAGCACCTCGATCGCCATCGTGGCGACGAGCATCACGTAGAACACAAGCAGCAGCCAGCGTTCGGCGTCCCGGTCGATACGGCGCAATACAGACATGGGGGCCTCCCTTCTCTTGGGTCAGGGCACCGGGGCCGTGCGATGCGCGGCTGCGGTCCTTGTCGTGACGGAGTGACGGGCGCGCGCGGCCCCCGCGCAGGGCTCAGGCGTCGTGGACGTAGTATTTACCTTGCGTCCCGGCGGCCTCTTCCATCTTGGCGAAAGTTTCCATGGACCCGGCCAGTTCGACCTTGAACTCGTCCCATTCCGAGCGCTGATAGCCGCCCGCGTCCTGCCACTCGGCCAGTTGATCGTCGCTCAGCGAATGGAACTGCACCCCCGCCTTGACCAGTTCGGCCATGGCATAGGCGCGCGCCGACGGCACCTTGGCGAGGTTTTGATGCGCGGTCATCTCAGAGCCCCACATGATTCCCTCCTGCACGTCGCCGGGCATCGAGTTGAACCATTCAAGGTTGCACGAATAGACTTGGCTGTCAGGCACCGCCTGCGTGAACGTCACATGGCTGAGGATGTCCTTGAAGCCAAACACAAAGAGCGCGCCAACCGACGGATCGAGCGCATCGGCCACGCCCTGTTTGATCGCCGAGGGGGTCTCGCCCCACGCCACGGGCGTCGGGTTCGCCCCGACCATGCGGTAATATTGCTGCAACATCTTGGAGCCGGGCACGCGGAACTTGATCCCCGACATGTCGGCCGGCGTCATCACCGCGTTGCCGCCCTGGCGCACCGCAACGACGCGCGGGTCGATATTGACATAGAACAGCGCCTTGAACCCGGCCGCCTCGACCTTGGGATGCACTTCGGCATTCCAGAACTCGGAGTTGACGAGATTGGTGAACCGCTGGTTGGAGCCGCACAGGTACGGCATATTGATCAGGTCAACTGCGCTTGCGAAGGGTGCGAAATTCGACAGTGAATGCTGTGCGGCCTGAATCGTGCCGCCCTGCACCTTTTGCACAAGACTGCCGCCCGCGCCCAGCTGACCGCCCGGGGCCAGCTTGACATAGACCTTGCCATTGGTTGCATTCTGGATGTTCTCCTTGAGATCCAGCTGCATGATCGGGTAGCTGCGCGATGCGCCCAGCACATAGGCGGTGGCCACGGTCATCACGTGATCTGCGGCCTTTTCGCGCTCGTTTTCCTCACGCGCGGTCTGTGCCACGGCCTCGGTCGACCACAGCGTACCCGCCGCCCCTGCGACAAGGGCCGCAGTAAAGCCGCCGGTGCTGGCCAGTTTCAGGAAATTCCGGCGCGTGGCCGACTCGAGTTCCTTGCGTTCGTTATCCAAGATCATCTCCTCCCGTTTTGACGATCAGCCGTCTGACTTGTTCCGCCTGTCGGCTTCTTTTTTCAGGATCGCCACGACGAAAAACGTCGAGGCGGTCAGCAGAACCAGCATCTCTCCGACATCGCTCAGCGGTGCGCCCACCCCCGATGCGCCAAGCGCGACATTCGCGGTAAAGGCGGCAAAACACAGGATCGCAAGCACGAGTGCCATGGATGTTCCTCCCGGACGGAATCGGTTCTTGCCTTGATGTAAGCGCTTGCATTACGATATTGCAAGCGCTTTCATTTGATTTTCGCGTGAACCGGGGCTAGAGCCTGTTTGTTCATGAACTCCGGATGAGGACTTTGGAAAAGCCGAACATGGCCCCGATCAGCGCCCCCCGCCCTGCCCCGACACTCGAGGATGTCGCCCGCGCCGCCGATGTCTCGACGGCCACGGTCTCGCGCTGCCTCAACACGCCCGGCAAGGTCTCCGACGACACCCGCCTGCGCGTTCTGCAGGCCGTGGCCGCGCTTGGCTATGCCCCGAATTTCGGCGCGCGTGCCATGGTCTCACGGCGCACGCGCACCATCGGCGCGGTGATCCCGACGATGGAAAACGCCATTTTCGCACGCGGGCTTCAGGCCTTTCAGGAAGAGTTGCGCGCACTTGGCTATCAGTTGCTCGTCGCCTCCTCGTCCTACCGACAGGACGTCGAAGAGGAACAGATCCGCTCGCTGGTGGCGCGCGGGGCCGATGGGCTCTTGCTGATCGGCCATGACCGCGCGCCGCAGGTGACCGAGTTCCTGCACCAGCGCGGCCTGCCGGTGCTGGTGACATGGGCCTATGATCCGGCGCAGACGGGCGTCTCGGTCGGCTTTGACAATCGCCGCGCGATGCGGACGCTTGCAGAAAAGACCCTCGATCTGGGCCATCGTGAAATCGCAGTGATCACAGCCCCGCTGGCCGATAACGACCGCGCCCGCGCACGGGTCGACGGCATCCGCGACGCCGTCGCCGCGCGAGGCTTGTCCATCGAAGGGTTGCGGCTGATCGAGACCGACTACGGGATCACGACCGGCGGCGATGCCTTCGCGGCGCTGATGCAGACCCGCCCGCGCCCCACGGTGGTGATGTGCGGCAATGACGTTCTGGCAGTGGGCGCGGTGAAACGTGCCCGCACCCTCGGCCTGTCGGTGCCGGGGGATGTATCGATCACGGGCTTTGACGATATCGACATCGCCTCGGTGGTCGATCCCGCGCTGACGACGGTGCATGTGCCGCACCGCGCGATGGGGGCGGCGGCAGCGCGATGTCTAATCCGGATGATCGAGGAAAACGGGGCCGTCGCATCACAGGAACTGGACGCGCATGTGACGTGGCGCGACTCGCTCGGGCGGCCACCGGGATAGGAGCCGCGGCGAGACGTGTGGAGGTGGCCTCAACCCGACATACGCACCACCCGCGCGAAACGCACCGAAGGTGCCGCGCGATCGCCAGGCCGCGGGACGGCCCTGCGATCACGCGGCACCTTTTGGCGGGTTGCCATGTCCGCTTCAGGCCATAATCCACCCCGCTCAGAAAAGGCCAACCTCGGACAAAACCCCCGGAATCCGCTTCTTCACCTTGAAGAACCCCGCCGTCGCATGCGGCCAGATGGCGCGATCCCAATCGCGCTGCCATTCCGCCAGCACGATGCCACGCGCCTCCAATCCCGCCTGCGCCTCAATCAGCCAATCGCGCAGCGGACCGACCGGCACATAGGGCGTCACAATCTGCCGGGCCCCGCACCGTTCGGCCCATGTCGCCAGATCCCCCGGCACGCCCGCGCGCATCTCCTCGGCCTGCCAGCCGCCCCGCGCCGCCGTATCCGCCAGCGCCGCCGTCTCGAACCGTGCCACATGCTCCGCCATGGGGCGCACCGAGCGCAGGTGACTGCCAGCAAGCATCGCGACCCCGCGAAGATCAAACCTGTCTGGCGCAAAATCCTCCGGGCAACAGTCCTCCTCGGTCAGCAAGAGAACCGACGGCACGCCGGTATCAGGTGCGCGCGGCACGCGCAGCGGCATCACCGGCGGCAACCCCTCGGGCTCCTCACCCTCCAGCCCGGTCAAATCCTGCGCCAGTTCAATCGGACGCGGCGTGAACCGTCCGTCGGTATAGGTCGCAATATTGCCCGCCCGCGCCACATAGGGCTTGCCGCGCGTGTGCAGCCCCGCCACCCACCGCCAGCCAAGCGTATTGGAGGCCGGATCACCATCAACCAGATGACGCAGGAAGAAATCCGCGCCCACCCGCCACGGCAGCCCAAAGGTGAATGTCCAGATCGAAGCGAACCACATGCGCGCGTGATTGTGCAGATACCCGGTCTCCACCAGTTCCCGCGCCCAGGCGTCGAAACACGCGAGCCCGGTCTCGCCCGCTTCGGCCGAGGCCACCTCGCGGCGCAGGCGGCGGTCGCCCTCCACCTGCTCGAGATCGCGCGCCAGCCCGTCGCGATAGCCCTGCCAGATGCCGGGGCGATGCTCCAGCCAGCCCTTGAAATAGCCGCGCCAGATGACCTCCTGAATGAACTTCTCGGCCCCCGCATGGCCATGCGCGCCAAGCGCCGTTGCAACCGCCTCCCGCTCCAGCACCAAACGGCGCCGCAAATAGGGCGAAAGGGTCGAGACATCGCGATGCGCCCCCGCGCCACGGTCGAAATTGCGCCCCTTGGCATAGCGCCGCCCCATGCGCGGGGCAAAGGCCTGCGTGATCTCCAATCCATGCGCGCGTGTCGCATCCTGCACCGCCGGTCCCCCTGCTCTGCCCATCGTCAAGCAGCACAGATGGACCGGTGGCGCAGAATTTCAAACGCGGGGCATCAGTCGGGCAGCACCTCCCACTCCAGACCGGGCCGGTAGCGCGCCGCGATCCGCCCCTCCTCCAGCGCCAGCAGGTGCAGCCAACAATTGTCGAACAGCGCGCGCACCCCGTCGTGACGCCGCAAGACATCCCTGATCGCCTCTGTCGGGGCCTCGATCAGCACCGTCAGCCGCAAAGGCTCGTGCCGCAGGGCCGCGCCGTCATGCACCGCCTGCCAGGGCAGGCCAGGGCGCAACAGCCCGCCATTGCCCTGCACCACACCGATCCCGCCGGTGACATTGTGGATCAGCTTGTTGCCGCCACCAAACGCCGCCGGGGCCACGCTCGATCCGTAATATTGCAGGCTGATCCAGCTTGCCACCACCACCGGCGCGGTGAGGATCAATTCCAGCGTGGCAAAGCCCGTATCCGCCCGCCAATCATAACTGTGCAGGAAGGTGCGCCCCGTAAGATCGACGCCCGAAGTCACCGCGCGCGGTGCGGCGATGAATGACGCACAGCCCGCCAGCCCCCATTCCGGGCGCAGTTGCGCCCAGTCCAAGGATCGTGCCGCCACGGTTCGCGCCACGGCCCCCGGCAGGCTCAACGCACGCTCACCCCGCGTCAGGGCCCCGGCCCGCGCCAGCCATGCACCGGCCTTCTTTATGTCGTCGGCATGCTCCGGCGCGGCGCTGTCGGGGTAAAGCGTCACCTCGTCGCGCGTGGTGTCATGCAGCCCGGCCATGAAATGCGCGTCCTGCGGCAGGTCGATGCCCTGCGCGGGCAGCCCTGCCCGCGTCTCGGGATCGTTCAGCAGTTGTGCCAGCAGCCGCGCCGACACCTCGCCGGTATGCCCGCCGCAGGCCCCACAGTGATAGGCGCTTTCATGCGGATTATTGGTCACCTGCGCGCCATGACCCAGCAAGAGAACCAGCCGCGCATGCCCAGTGGTAAGGCTCATCGCGCGCAGCACCTTGGCCGCTGTCTCGGCCTTCGCATCAGCATCAAGCGCCGGGTCGAGCCGGGGCGCAGGCCCCTCGGCGAGTGCGGCACCTTTCAGCCCAAGCGCATCCTTGACCAACTTCGCGCCATAGAACGGCCCCGCCGCCTCGACAAAGGCGAAGGACGACACCGCCGCCTGCCGGAACCGGCCCCAGGCGCGGGTCGCGCGCGCGCTGATCCGGGTCGTCTGCTCGATCTCGGGCGCGGCGTGGCTCGTGGCGCTCATGGCGGGCTGCAGCAGCACCGGCAGATGCGCCTCGACCACGTCCGAGCCATGCGCGCAATGCGCCACCGGCAGGCCGAAGAACCCGGCAAAGCCAATGGTTTCCACGCCGGAATCGAGGCTTTCAAGCGCACGGCGGAACACCTCGGAGCGCACGTCGATACAGAACGCGGCCTGAAGCGCGGGCCGTCCCGCCACCGGCGCGGGGCTGCGCAGATCGGACGCCAGCCGCCGCTGATAGCCGCGCTCGGCGGCCTCCTGCAAGATACCGTCGATCACCTGATCGGGCGAGGGCGCGACGGGTGCTTCATGCGCCGCCACCGTCTCGGCCCAGACCTCCGCCACGCCCGGCACCTGCGCAAAGATCGCCTCTTCCCAGATCAGCCGGATCGCCAGCAGGTCGGTCAGCGTGTGATCGCTCTGCCCCGCCGCCTCGGCCTGCCAGAGCAGCCAGCGGGCATGCTGCGCCCAGCCCGCCATGTCCATGTAGAGCCGGTGAAACGCCGTCTCGGCCGCCGTCTCGGTGATCCCCAGCCGTTCACAGGCGCGCAGGATGGCACGGTCGGCGGTGTCGGGGGCCTCGGTCACATGCGCGCAAAAACCGCTCAGCCCCGCAATTTCGGGTGTCAGATCATGCATCGCCCATTCGCGCCAAGCGGCAAAGGCCCCACGCCCCGGCGCAGGCGTCCAGAGCGCCTGCCCCCGGTCGAAATGCCCCCCGGCCCAGAGCCCGAAACTGCGCCCGATGATCGACGGCCAGTCGGTGCCGTCCACCCGCGCGGCCAGATCGGCCACGGTGGGCAGCACCTGCGGCATCTCGCTCGGCCCGGTGATCCGCGCCTTGAGATAGGCCAGATCGACCGGTTTGACCGGCGATTGACAGGCATAAAGCGCGGCGGCGAGATCGTCCTCGCTCATCTCGCCACGCGCCAGCATAGCGGCATAGTCCGCGCGCGCCCGCGTCAGCCGCACGCCCCCCACCCGCGCCAGCCGGGCCGAGGCCGTGGCCAGATCCTCGCCTGTCTGACCAAGGAAGGGATTGACCGCGACCGTGGCCTCCAGCGGAAAGGCCGGTGGCAGGGCAAGCGCCGCCGCCTCTGCCGCACTCAAAATGTCCGCGACGCGATCCGGGGCGATTTCAGTGTGCTTGAGAAACATGGCTCGGGCTCCTTCTCAGGTCCGGTTGGAGGTGTGGGTGGCACGCAGCCCGCCGATCAGGCGATCCAGCAGCGTGTTGAGGTAGAGGCCATTGGCCAGATGCACGCGCCAGCCTGCGGTGGCCGGATGATGCGCCCAGAGCGGGAAAAGCGCCTGCGCCACCGCGACAAGGCCGAAGGACATCAGCGCCAGCACGATCAGCGCCCATTCCAGCGCGCCGGGCACCGGCGGCGCGGGCAGGTTCGCGCCCCAGAGCGCGCCCGCGATGATCTGGAAGGTGAAATAGGCCAACGTGGCCGCCACCGAGGCCCGCGCCGTGCGCTTGGTCAGTTCCGCAGGGGCCGCATCGGCCAGACCCTGCGCCACCAGATACGCCACGCCGAAGATCAGGATGGTGCCAAGCGCCAGCGCCTGTGCTGATTTCGGGCCAATGAGCAAGGCAAAGCCCGCCGCCACCGCGCCGTAAAGCAAGAGCGCCAGCGCAAAGGCCCGCGCCACCGCCTTGAGGTCGGGCACCGCCACCGGCCCGGGCCGCCGGATCTCGGCCACCGCGCGCACCGCGCCGCCCGAGGCCAGAAAGCCATGCGCCTTGTAGAGCGAATGCGCCACGATATGCAGCAGCGCCAGCGGCCACAGACCGAGCCCGCATTGCAGCAGCAAAAAGCCCATCTGCGCCACCGTCGACCACGCCAGCGCGGTCTTGATCGCACTTTGCGTCAGCATCACCACCGCGCCAAAGATCGCCGTCAGCCCGCCCAGCATCACCAGGGCGGCCATCGCGCCGGGGCTGGACTGCACCGCCTCGGCCAGCCGGATCAGGATCAGCCCGCCGGAATTGATGATCCCGGCATGCAACAGCGCCGAGACCGGCGTCGGGGCTTCCATCACCTCGGTCAGCCAGCCGTGCAGCGGAAAGGCCGCGGTCTTGAGCGCCGCCGCGATGACCAGCAGCCCCACCGCCCCCTGCCCCGCCAGCGGCAGGCCGGATTGCGCCGCCACACCAATCGCTCCCAGATTAAGCGTACCGAAGGCGAGCCAGAAGAGCCCCGTCGCCCCGATCAGCGCCAGATCGCCCGCGCCCCAGACCAGCGTGAACTTGGCCGCCGCGCGCCGCGCCTCGGGCCGCTCGGGATAGAACAGCAGCAGTTGCCGCAACCCCAGACCGACCGCGCCGAAGGCGAGGATCATCAAGGCCAGCCCGCCCGACAACACCACCATCAGCACCGCCGCCAAGGTCGCCAGCATCAGCGCATGAAACAGCGCCTCGCGTGGCTCTCCGTCAAGATAGCTGCGCGCATAGCGCATCACGATCCAGCCGACGAAGCTGACCAACAGGCCCATCGTCACGCTCACCGCATCGAGCCGCAGCGACAGCCCCGTAGCCTCGTTTCCGGCCACAATCCCCCCCGGCCCCGTCACCAAAAGATGCACCAGCGCGGCGCCCATGGTCGCCAGCACCGACAGCGCCGCCCATTCCGGCAGGCGCGGGCGGCGTACGGGCCGCATCAGCGTGTGCACGGCCGCGCCCAGCAACAGGACGGGTGGCAGTAGCAGAAGCAGCGAGAGCAGCGACATGGTGGTTCTCCTTCGAATGCGGTTTCGACAGGAGATACCTTCGACGTTCAGTTAAATAAATTACATATTATATCCATATTCATTCTATATAATAGAACTATGGCACATCTTAACCTGCACCATCTCCGCCTCTTCCGCGCGGTCGCCCATGATGGCACGCTAACCGGCGCGGCCCGCGCGCTGAACCTGTCCCAATCGGCTTTGTCCACGCAAATCAAGGCGTTGGAGGCCGCTCTTGGGCAGGACCTCTTCGAACGGCGGGGCCGCCGCCTGATCCTGACCGAGGCCGGGCGCATCGCGCTCGACCATGCCGAGTCGATTTTCCGCACCGCCGAGGATCTGAGCGCCACCCTGCGCGAGCGCGGTGGCGGACGGCGGGCCCTGCGCGTCGGCGCGCTCGCCACGCTGTCGCGCAATTTCCAGATGCAGTTCCTGCGCCCGCTGATCGGGCGGCGCGATGTCGAGGTGGTGCTGCGCTCCGGCTCTCAGCCCGAATTGCTGCGTGGGCTGGAATCGATGGCGCTCGACGTGGTGCTGACCAATCTCGCCCCCGCCCGCGATGCCGCCAGCCGCTACCTGATCCAGCGGATCGACGAACAGCCGGTCAGCCTGATCGGCACGCCCGAACGGCTTGGCCCAACACCACGCCCCTTGCCCGCCCTGCTGTCAGACATGCCGCTCATCCTGCCGACGCCGGAAACGGCACTGCGCGCGGGCTTTGACGCGCTCATCGCGCGGCTCGGGATCAGCCCCCAGATCGCCGCCGAGGCCGATGATATGGCGATGCTGCGCCTGCTGGTGCGCGAGGATGCGGGCCTCGCCGTGATCCCCCCCATCGTCGTGCGCGATGAGTTGCACACCGGTCGCCTGACCGAGGCCGCGCGCCTCGACGGGATCACCGAGACATTTCTGGCGGTCACGCTGGAACGGCGCTTTCCCAACCCGCTGCTGGCCGACCTGCTCGCATAGGATAGGCGATCTGTGATCTGGTAGCTTGATCCAGGACTGGTCATGGTTTCAAGTGAATGGCTAGCAAGCCCGATGCGGAGCCCCCCCATGACACGCACACCACCTTTATGGCTTCTGGTGACCGCGCAAGGCGTCGTTAGCGCGGCGTCGCTTGTCGTGGAAATCGTTGCCGGGCGCATGCTTGCGCCGCATGTCAGTATGTCGCTTTACACATGGACCGCGGTGATTGCTGTCGTCCTTGCGGGGTTTTCTGCTGGGCACTGGTGGGGTGGCCGGCTGGCCGAGAAGCCGGCGTCAGCGGCCCTGAGATGGACCGGCGGCGCTATGCTTGCCGGTGCGATCACGACGGGCGCCGCGGTCCTGTTGCTGCCCGCCGTGGCGGGTTGGGTTCTCCACGTGGTGCCGCAGCCGATTTGGAGCATCACGGCACTCACGGCACTGGTGTTCTTCTTGCCGTCTTTCTTCGCAGGAGTGCCAGCGCCGGTTCTCGCCATGATCGCGGTGACAAGCACGGACAGGACCGGGCCGGCCCTCGGCGCGATGTTCGCCTCCGGGGCCATCGGAGCTATCGCCGGAACCCTCCTCGCCGGTTTTCTCTTCATTTCTTGGCTCGGCTCGTCCGCAACGCTTGTCGTCGTGACTGCGGTTTACCTTGTCTCGGGCCTGCTGTTTTTCCGTCTGGGAGGATGGAGCGGAACCGGCGCGGAATTTCTCGCATCACTCGTGGCGGTCGGCACGGCCACCCTTGCTTTGAACGCACCAGCCCCTTGCGACCGCGAAAGCCGCTATTTCTGTCTTCGTGTCGAAGATATTTCGGCAGATCCATCAGACCCGGTGCGCCTCATGGTCATCGACCATCTGGCGCATGGTATCAGCGCGGCCCGGCTGCCCCAAGTCCAGTTCACCGAACATACCGCAATGCTCGACAGGCTTTCGATGCTTCGCGCTACTCGGGCCGAGTTCACCAGTTTTCATATTGGCGGCGGCAATTATGCGGTTCCGCGCGCTTTTGCGGCACGCGGGACCGGGGAGATCACCGTGGCCGAGATCGACCCTGCGGTCACACAGATGGCTGCCGAGTCTTTCTGGTTCGATCCAGCCTCCGCCACGGTCCTGCATGAAGACGGGCGTCGCGCATTGCTCACAAGGCCAGAGGCGCGCTTTGACATCATCATTGGAGATGCCTTCACGGATGTCGTGGTGCCGGTCCATCTTGTGACGCGTGAGTTCTTTGAGCTTGCAGCGAACCGGCTGTCAGATGGCGGCAGTTTCCTGATGAACGTGATTGACCACGAGGACAGGCTTGGCGCGCTAGCCTCGATCGTCGCGACGATGCAGACCGTTTTCCCGGTGGTCGAAGTTTGGACGGAGCAGGTTCAACCCATACCCGGCCAACGCATGGTGTTCGTGGTCGTGGGCGGCGATGTGCCAACTGAAAGCGATAGATTCCTCGCAAGCGCGCCCAACCAAACAGCGTTCGGCGCGCTTGCGGACGAATTGGTCGCACAGTTCGTGGTGCGCAGTGGCGAGGTGCTGACGGACGATTTTGCGCCGATTGACCGCCTCATGGGCCGCAATGATTGATTTTGCGTTACGGGAGGTGGTAATCGATTTCGCTGACTTCCGGTCTGTGGATTCAACGGATCGCCGCAAAACAGCCTTCAAAATTCTCGGCTGGGGTTTTATATTGCGACGTCTTTCTGGGTCGTTCGTTGAGTTGCCGAGAGACTGCGCTGAGTTTGGCTTGGCTATAGTTCGACACATCGATGCCGCGCGGGAAGTATCGGCGCAGGAGCCGGTCGGTGTTCTCGTTGCTACGGCCCTCGGCGGAAAACCGCGAGGAAAGTGCCCCGATAGGTGCCTCTCCGCCGACGACACCGACATTCCCGCAACACCGGTAGAATGACAGCCTCGGCGGCGCTTGCCTGAGGTGGTG
>NZ_FOBO01000007.1 GCF_900109855.1 Roseovarius tolerans
TGCTCGAATACATTGAGATGTTCTACAACCCGAAACGCAAGCACACGAACAACGACATGCTGGCGCGCGTTGACTTCGAAATCAGACAGCAGAAACTGAAGGAAGCACGTGTCTAGGAAACTCGGGCACCTCAGACTACTCTCTTGGGAGTGGATACCAAGTACTGATTGTCGGTATGACCTGCCACGGGATTTTTCCTCCATCTGGAATTAGAGTCCGACCCAACGAAGGGACGGACCATGAAGCGAACGAGATACAGCGAAGAACAGATCATCGGTATCCTGACCGAGCATGAGGCTGGCGCGAAGTGCGCTGACCTGTGCCGCAAGCACGGCATGTCGGAAGGCACCTTTTATGCCTGGAAGGCGAAGTTTGGCGGGATGACGGTTTCGGACGCCAAACGGCTGAAGGCGCTGGAAGACGAGAACGCAAAACTGAAGAAGCTCTTGGCCGAGCAGATGCTTGATGCGGCAGCAATGAAGGAACTGCTCTCAAAAAAATGGTAGGGCCCGCCGTGAAGCGCGACGCGGTTGCGCATCTGCAGGCCAGGTTGGGCCTGTCGGAACGGCGGGCCTGCAAGATTGTCGGCGCGGATCGCAAGATGATCCGTTACCGTTCCTGTCGTCCCGCGGACACTGAGTTGCGGGGCAAGCTGCGCGATCTGGCGAACGAGCGGCGCCGGTTCGGATACCGGCGCCTGTTCGTGCTCTTGCGCCGCGATGGCGAGCCGTCAGGGATCAACCGCTTCTATCGCCTCTACCGCGGAGAAGGGCTCATGGTGCGCAAACGGCGCGCCCGGCGCAAGGCGGTGGGAACCCGTGCCCCGATCCTGGTCGAAGCACGGCCCAATGCGCGCTGGTCGCTGGATTTCGTCCACGACCAGCTCGCCTGCGGCCTGCGGTTCGCTCGCCATTGTTCTTGAACCAATGGCGCACAACGGCTCGCCCTAAACGTGGTTGATGATATGACCCAGGAATGTCTGGCGGCAATCCCGGACACCTCGATCTCGGGGCGACGTGTTGCGCGGGAATTGGCGGCCCTGATCGAACGGCGTGGAAAGCCTGGCATGATTGTCAGCGATCGAGCCATTGGAACGCCATTGGTCCGAGAGACAATGGCGAGGGGCACCGAACTGACCGGTAACGCGATCTTAACCTTTGCCACGGAGCGCAAGCTTGAATGGCATTACATCGCGCCGGGCAAGCCCATGCAGAAC
Source organism: Roseovarius tolerans (assembly GCF_900109855.1). GTDB lineage: Bacteria > Pseudomonadota > Alphaproteobacteria > Rhodobacterales > Rhodobacteraceae > Roseovarius > Roseovarius tolerans. Next base: position 1,217 of record NZ_FOBO01000007.1, read on the forward strand.
GGCTTCGTCGAAAGTTTCAACGGGCGTATGCGCGACGAACTCCTGAACGAAACCATGTTCCGCAACATGGCTCATGCCCGCGCTGTAATCCGGGCCTGGGCGGATGACTTCAACGAAACACGCCCGCATTCGGCACTTGGCTATCGGACGCCCAAGGCATTCGCCGAACATCTCACCACCGCAACCAACACCCGCGCTGCGCCATCTGAAAGCTCCGCACGGATGTCGGTTGCTCCACCTGCGCCAACCGGCGTATCAACCCAAAGGGCTCTGATTCCGGCTGGATGAAAGTTCAGTGGCAGGTCACTGCGGCGAAACAAGACCGGAACAGACCCGCATATTTCTTCTTTCAGTTGAAGTAGCTGGCCTGGCTGATCCCGGCCTTCCGGCAGATCTCGGCAACCGGCGTGCCTTCTTCGCCCTGCTTGATGATGAACGCCTTCCGCGCGTCCGAAAACTTCGATGCCTTCATGAGATTCCGCTCCTCTCCCAGCCGGGAAATCGTAGCGGAAAACTCCAGCTTCAAACGGTCCAATTTGAGGGGATCAGATCAGCGCGCCATGGCATCCGTGCCCTTCTTCGCCTTGCCATGGCAGAGCAGCATAAGTTCGCGAATGGTCATATTCTGTCCTCCTGTCTCGCCGGGGACGCGATCACGTCAGCGATACGAGCGCCTCACAAACCTTTTCCGGGTCATAGCGTGACGTGTCTTGCGCCTTTCGCAGCGGCAGGCGCACGAGAGGCAGGCCAAAGCGAGTTTTCAGCCGGGTGGCCTCTTGCGCTTCGACGGCATCGCGATCGCACAGAACGACGCTCATCAGATCGGTCACCGGGCACTCTGCACCAGCATCGGCCATCAGCGCGGCCAACAATGCCGCGACCTGGTCGCTCAGCGTCATGCCGTGGCATTCCGGATCGGCGCCGAGGCTTGGGAAATAGACCTTGGGCACGTTGCGTGCGGCGATCGCGCGCCCGACGCCTTTCGGCAAGAGGTTCGCGATCAGGCTGGTGAATAGACTGCCCGGCGGATAGCAGATCAGGTCCGCTTGCCCGATCAGTTTGCGGTTTCGTTTGGGCAGGGGCACGTCTTCGTCGGTCAGGCGAGTTTCGCTGTCGGACAGAAAAACCTTGCGGATCGGCGAGGTGATTGCTGGCACCTCCTTGCCGGTGATCAGCCGCTGTGTCGGGATCACCGTGCCGTCCTGTAACTCGGCCGCGATATCGAGATTGCGGTCCACAATGGCCCGCACGGTTCCCTGAACCTCGACCATCTTGGACATCAGGAACAGGACCGGCTCCAACGCGCGATCATGGCCGAGATACCCGCCTGCAAGGATCAGGTTGCCGATGCTGGCCCCGGCAAGGTCGAAATCTTTCGGACGGTGGGTTGCGAAGACCTTGAGTTGTGACAGGATCAGGCTGCGCATCGGTTGCGAAATCGCCTGCATCAGCGGATGTTGACCATCCATCAGGCTGGTGAATTCATACGAGAGATCGTCTCGCGACGCGGTCTTTGGAAACCGGTAGGAAAAGAGCCGGTAGATGTCCGGCTGCCCCAGAACGGACTCGTCCGCGAGCGCCATGAGGCGGCTGCGCAGATCGCCGACCGCCGGCATTCCGAAGGCCTCGCGCAGCACCTGTGAACTGCCGCCGCTGTCAAATGGCGTGATCAGGTGGATCGAGTTATGCGTGTAGAGCTTCAATGCACGTGCGATTTCGTTGAGCGCGCTACCGCCCGAGAAAAACAGCAGTCGCGGTCCGAGATTGGGCAGGCTGCGCGCCCGCGTCACGCGCAGGGTGTCGGGAAAATGCACGTTGCGGGCAATCTGAAGGTCTGACATTCTTCGTGTCTCCTTGGCGCCCCGCGCTTATACAAAACTGTCTGAATTCTCCTTTACCACCCATGGACAAGACATCGAATGGCTTTCTCGCGGAAATCCGCCCTTGTGCGCGGGCGGTGATCCTGCGCAGACAGGAGATACTGGTGCAAGTGAAATCAAAACCAGGACGCGCGGACTACCTGTCGCTGCCCGGTGGCAAGCAAGATCCGGGCGAGAGCCTGATCCAATGTGTGATCCGCGAATGCGCCGAAGAGATCGGGGCAGAGATCACCGTGGGTCCGCTCTTGCATGTGGCCGAGACGCTACGGGACAAGCCCGGTGGGCAGCGCCACCAGCTTGACATTCTGTTCGCGTGCACTGTGCCTCAGGATTACGTGCCGCAACTTGGCCTGCATCCCGACCTTTCTCAAACTGCCACTGCATGGGTGCCACTGGACGAGGCCATCCCCCGGCTGTCGCCCGCTTTCGGTTCTGGTCTGATGCGCGCGGACCGACTGGTTTATCTGGGGTTTGTCGATGGCTAAACTGCCGCGCTGTATTGGCGAGAACCTGCATTTCCTGTGTGCCGAACTCGATGCGCAGCTCTTCAACCTCGAGGCCTATTTCGAGACCCCGGACGCGGCCATTGCGCAAAAGGTGATCCTGCGGGCAGGCTATTCCTACAACCTTTGGTCGCGGGTTCAAAGCGCCGCATTTCGGGGACTGTCATCCAGAAAAGCCACGCGCGAGACGCAGGTGCAGTTGCATAACGCGGCGCTGGTGGCGCGTAATCTCGATCTGATCGCCCGAATGGCGCGGCGCAGTCTCGAACACGCCGAAGAGGTGGAGCACAAGCTCTTGCTGCGGCCCGGGGCCTACCCCAAGGCAATCCGGCGCGTGCGCAAACGGATCAGGGAAATCCTGCCGACGATCGATGCCCGCGACAGCGACGTGGCGGTGAGGATCGGACATGCCAAAGCGGATCTCGATACGCTCTACGACCAGCTGTTCCGCACCTACACGCGCGATATGCGCAAGGACAAGCATACCGAAGACCTCGCCAATTCCCTGTTGGCCGCCAATGAGATCCGCCGCATGGGGGATGCGCTACAGGGGATCAGCGAGGCGATCCTGTCGGCCAGCCTCGGCCAGTCGGTGCATTTCGACCGCTATTTCTCGCTGCGCAACGCCATGGCGAGTGACGCGGGTGATCTGGAACTGGAGCCTTTGGCCGAAACCCGCTCGGGCAGCACCATCTCCGGGCTCAGAAGCAAGGATGCGCCCGGTGACGGGTTCGACGCCGTGTTCAAGGATGGCGAAGCGGGAAAGGTGCGTGAGGAAAGGGCAGGGGTGAAGCGTTGGGACTCGATCTATCCGGGTCTCGCGCCAAAGATCCTGTCCTATCAGAAGAACGGTGACTCGGCGGCGCTGCTGATCGAGTATCTGCATGGCGAGACATTCGAGCAGGTCCTGCTCGGGGAAAGCGACGCGCGATTGGCGCAAGCGCAGGCGGCGCTTGCCAAGACCCTGCGCGACATCTGGAAACGCACGCGCACCGACGAGTCCGCTGACATGGCCTCGATGAAACAACTTTCGAAGAGGCTGCCGGATGTTTATCGCGTGCACCCCGAGTTCCACACCGCCGCGGCCCGCGTGGGCAAGGTCGAGATCGACAGCTTCGAGGCGCTCGTGCGCCGCGCCGCCGCACGGGAAAAGATCCTGAACGCGCCGTTTTCGGTCCATATCCACGGGGATTTCAATCTCGACAACGTCATTTTCGATGCGAGCGCGGGCAAGATCCATTTCATCGACCTGCACCGCTCGCGCTTTATGGATTACGTGCAGGATGTGTCGGTCTTCATGGTGTCGAACTACCGGCTGCAAGTCTATGATGCGCAGACCCGGCGACGGGTGGTGCAGGTGGCGTCGGATGTACATGCGATGGCTGCGAAATTCGCCCGGGCGCAGGGCGACAAGAGCTTCGAGTATCGGCTGGCGCTTGGCCTCGCGCGCAGCTTTGCCAGCTCGACCCGGTTCGTCTTTGACAAGTCGCATGCCCGGCGGATGCTGGTGCGCGCCCGCTTTCTGCTGGACACGGTCCTCGCCTGTCCGCATGGCAAGGAAAACCGGCTGAAGCTGCCAATCAAGGAGCTGTTCCGTGACTGAACTGAAAATCGGGGTGATCGGCATTCCGGGCAAATGGTCGACCGAGGCGCTCGCCGACGCGGTCGAGGCGCGCACCGGCTTTCGCCGCCTGATCGACATGGGCGCCGTGGTGCTCGACCTCGAGACCGGCGCGCTGATGCATGAGGGCGAGGATCTTTGCAGCTATGACGCGCTCATCATCAAGAAAATCTCCGAGACCTACAGCCCGCACATTCTGGACCGGCTCGAACTCTTGCGTATGGCAGAGGCGCGCGGCGTGCGCGTCTTTTCCAGACCCGAGGCGATCCTGCGGCTGATCGACCGGCTGGCGTGCACCGTATCGCTTCGGCTGGCCGATATCCCGATGCCGCGCACCCGCGTCACCGAGGATCTGGCGCAGGCTGAGGCAGCAGTCACGGCCTATGGCAGCGCGGTGTTCAAGCCGCTCTATTCGACCAAGGCGCGCGGCATGTGCTTGATCAGCACCGGCCCCGACGCCGCCGCGCAGATTGCGGATTTCGCCGCCGAAAACCCGGTGATGTATATTCAGGAAAAGCGGGATCTCTCCGGGCAGGATCTGGGCATAGTGTTCCTGAATGGCGAATACCTGTGCACCTATGCGCGGGTCTCGGCGGGGGGCACATGGAACACGACGATCCACAGCGGCGGCAAATATGCGGATTATACGCCTGATGCGGCGCTGATCGATCTCGCACGCCGGGCGCAGGCGCCGTTTGGCCTGAGCTTCACCACCGTCGACGTGGCCCTGACCGAGGACGGCCCGATTGTCTTCGAGGTGTCGGCCTTTGGCGGCTATCGCGGCGTGAACGAGGGCTGCGGGCTCGACGCGGCGGCACTCGTCGCCGACCACGTGATCGCAGAGGTCAGCGCATGAGTCTAAAAACTGTATCCGATGTTCTGGTGCGGCTCGACCGCTCGGGTCTTGCTGATGCCGTGCCGCTGATCCTGGCGGTCGGCCCCTATCGGCTGCGGCTACGCTGCAAAGGGGCGCTGCGCGCAGAACTTGCCACCTATTTCGCCGATGTGTTGTCCGAGGATGACACCGACGCCATTGAGATCGACATTCTGGACGGGCAGCCGCTTGATCCGGCCCCGGAATGGCAGGACTGGGCGCGCGAGCCCGGCAAGACCGGCCGCAAGGACGCCATCCACGATCTGGTCGACGGGCGGCTGGTTTTCAAACGCCACACCGGCGTCACCTTTCTGCAATCAGACGCGGCACGGGTGGCGTTCGGTCCCGTCAGCGACAATCCCAATCAGGTGATCAATTTCGTCAACACCCAGATCCTGAACGCCTGCCTGCGCGAAGGGTGGCAGATCTGCCATGCGGCGGCGGTGACCTCTGGCGCGCGGACCCTTGCTATTGCGGGCCTCTCGGGCGGCGGCAAATCGACCTCGGTCCTGCGGATGATGGACCTGCCCGGCACGGCCTTCGTCACCAATGACCGGCTGATGGTGCGCGGCGGTGCGCCGCTGCCCATCGCGCTTGGCATCCCCAAGCATCCACGGATCAATCCCGGCACGATCCTGCATAACGCGCGTCTGCACCGGCTATTGACGCCCGAGCGCCTGACCGAACTTGCCGCCATGCCGCCTGAGGATCTGTGGCATCTGGAGGAGAAACACGACCTGATCGTGCCCGACATCTACGGGCCAGGTCGGCTTAACCTCACGGCTCCTCTTTCGGATTTCTGGGTTCTGAACTGGCAGCGTGACAGCACCGATCCCACTGCTGTCACCGATGTGGACCTCTCCGACCGCCCCGATCTGCTGGACGCGATCATGAAGAGCCCGGGGCCGTTTTATTCGGACGCAGCCGGCAGGTTTCAGACCGACAGAACGCCACTCGATCCTGCGGCCTATATAACCGCGCTCGCCCATGTGCGCGTGCGAGAGGTGACGGGGCGCATTGATTTCGACGCTCTCTTTGAAGAGGGCCGCCGCCTCTTTGGGGCAACGCGATGACGCCGCGATATCTCGCGCTGATCCGGCATGCGGCGTACCACCAACGCCCCGACACACCAAGCGCGCTGCAACCCTATCCCTTGACACATGAGGGCACCGCGCAGGCACACGCTTGCGGAGAAGAAATCGCGGCGATGCTGGTGCAGAACGGATGGCGGCTTGATCCCGTGGCGCATTGCTCGTTGCAGTTACGCGCATGGCAGACCGCGCAAACGGTCGCGCAGGTGCTGACGGATCGGGGTCATGCCTTGCAGATCAATGAGACCCCGGATCTTTCCGAACGCGCGCTCGGCAGCGCGGCCAACCTCAGCTTGCGCGAAATCGACGAGGTGCTGCACAACGATCCCCGGTTCGATGCGCCGCCGCCCGGCTGGAAGGCCGACCGCGACTATCAATTGCCGCTTCAGGGGGCAGAATCGATGCGCATGGCGGGGGCCCGCGTGGCGGCTTGGCTGCGCCGGGTGGTGGCGCAGGAAACCGCCGCCACGACACCGACCCTTACACTGATTTTCGGCCACGGCGCCGCCTTTCGTCATGCGGCCCATGATCTGGGCGTGCTCAGTCTCGCCGACATCTCAAAATTCAGCATGTATCATGCCCGACCGTTACTTTTGTGTTACAATGGCGATGATAGATGGCGACACGTCGGCGGGACGTGGAAGCCGCGTACTCGCCCGGAAACCGCGCTGGACTGAGGATCGCCTGACTTGGCTCACAATGATGCGATTTGGCAGGAAACTGCCGCGCTGCTGCCGCCCGTATTTGATGCCTTTTGTGATTTCGAGGCTCTGCCCCGTCATTGCGCGGCCTGGCCGCTTGCCGAAGGGCATTCCGGGGGCGGCACGCAAACCTGCCTGCTGGACGTGCAACACAGCCTCAAGACCGCCGCCGCGCATGGTCGCTGGCACTGGCCGGAGCAGCCGATCATCTTCATCTCCGATCCCCATGCCGATGCAGAGGGCTTTCTGCGGTCGCTGGCGGCTGCGGGCGTGATCCGGCGCAGCGGGCAGGAACCAAGGCACTTTTGCCTGACCGGCTTCGGTCAGCGTGCACGGATTGTGGTGGGGGGCGATTGCCTCGACAAGGGCCCAAGCAATCTCGATATGCTCGACGCGCTCGATGCGCTGTTCGACAGTGGCGCGGATGTGCATCTTCTGGCGGGCAATCACGATCTGAGGTTCATGCTCGCCGTGCAGGCCCTGACCGGTGCGCGCAGCCCCTTGACCGAACATCTTTTCGTTCGGATGGGGCGCAAGACCGTGCCCCTGTTGCGCGAAGTCTGGGACAGGTTCCGCACGCCCGGCCAAACCGACAATCTGCCCGACGAGGCCGCCTGCCGTGCCCGCATCTTCCCCGGCCCTGCATGGGAAACCGAATTCCCCCCGCTCGCAGCGGCGCATCTGTCGGCTGCGGCCATCACCAAGGAACTTGCCCGCCTGCGCAACAAGCAGCACCAATTCGACAAGGAAGTGGCCGAGGCGGGCATGACCATGCGCATGGTCTACGCCGCCGCGCTGATGTGCAGGTCTCTGTTTCTTGCGCCGGACGGCCCCTATGCATGGTTCTACCAGCGCATGAACATGATCCAGCAAAGCGGCTCGCTTCTCTTCGTTCACGCCGGTCTTGACGATGCCATGTGCGCGCTCTTGGCCGAGGGCGGGGCCGATGCGGTCAACACCCGCTTTCGGGCCGAGGCGCGGCAAGACCCGTTCGCGTTCTACTTTGGCCCAGTGGCCAATCTGGTGCGCACCAAGTATCGTGAGACCGACAAGCACCTCTCCGAGACGGGGGTGAAGAGGCTTCACGCGCAGGGGATCAAGATGGTCGTGCAGGGACATGTGAACAATCATCACGGCCAGCGACTGCTCGCAAAACGCGGGTTGCTGCACCTGGAAGGCGATGTGACGCTCGACCGCGCGTCGCGCCGCTCAGAGGGGCTGGCGGGCATCGGGGTCGGGGCCACGCTGATTTATCCGACCGGCGACATCGTCGGCCTTAGCTCGGATTTTCCAGCGGCCAAGCATTTTCACCCGGAACGCCCGGTCCTGGACGGGGCTGCGGCATGAGCCTGCCCGACGGCAAATTCCGCCACGAGTCGCTTCAGGACCGCAAGACAATCAAGACCCTGCTCAACGCCTTGACCAAGGGCATCGGATCGGGAGAAATCACGCTTAGCGATGGCGACAAGGACCTCACCCTGCCGATTGAGGGGCTGATGACCCTGCGCATCAAGGCCGACCGATCAGACGGCGCTTGCCGCGTCGATCTGCGGATATCCTGGACGGAAGATACTGCGCCAAAGAGCAAGACCGCGCCTCAGATCAAGTGACGCCGTGGGCGTTGCGGTGGGAAAGGCCCGGCATGAAACAGCGCATGCGTTCGAAGGTGTCGCCGCCCGCTTGGGATGGACCATCGCACAGCTAACTTCTGATCCTACGCTCCTTTCAGGCGATCAAAATTGGGCACACAAACTTCAAACGGATTCATTAAGTTAGATTAACCTAATTATATCAAACAGCGCTCTACTGCCGTAGCCTCAGCCTCAGCTCCATGATTATACTTTTGAAAAATTGATTTTTTGAAGATAATCCCTCTCATTTGGAAGATTTGCAAAGGCTGAAATTCTTGGAAGCTTTAGCCGCCCTTTGAAATTTTAATTAGATATGCTAAGTATATTGGAATGATGGACACAAATTCACTGTGCCAATTGCGGCACACACTGCCTTTGGCGTGCGGCCACTAGTCCGCCGGGACATACTCCTGACTCACGCTAGGCATTCCCAAGACACGAAAGGGCAACTATGACCGAAAAAAATCCAGACAAGGGCTATGTGGCGATCCTGGGCTGGTCGCTGAACGCGATCGATGCCATTGACCGCTTTGACCGTCGCTATGTAATCGTCGCCCCCTCTTGGGCCGAGGACTATGCCAAGGCCAATGACATTCCCTTCATCGCCTGGGATTTCGACCGGCTCAACGAGCGGTCTCACGAGATCGCGCAGATCCTCAAGGACGAGGGTTGCGACGTCGCGATCCCGCTATTCGAGGAGACCGTCGAATGGGCGGGGGCGATCAACTCCGTCCTGCTCGACAATGCGCGCCTGCTCGGACAATCTATGCTGTTCCGCGACAAATCTCTAATGAAACGCCGCGCGCAGCTTGCCGGTATTCGCGTCGGCATCTTCGAGGAGGCCGACAATCACGCCGATGTGGTGCGCTTTCTCAAGCGGGTGAACCAGACACTGCTCAAGCTTGAAGGCGATCCCGACGACCCGATCCACTTCAAGGCCTTCGACAAGGCGGGGTGCCTCGGGCACCGCACCATCCGTACGGTCGAGGATGTCGATTCGATCTCGAATGACGAGTTTCCGGCGCTCCTCGAAAGCCACCTGGACGGTTGGGAATTTGCAGTTGAGGCGTGGATCAAGGACGGCAAGATCCAGTTTCTCAACATCTCGGAATACGTGACGCTTGGCTATTCGGTGTTCGTGCCCGCCACGCCGGAACTCGAATCCTGGCGGCCCAAGATCGAGGAGGAGATCAACAAGCTGATCAAGGCGTTTGATATCGACTTCGGCTTTATCCACCCTGAGTATTTCGTGACCAGCGATGGCACGATGTATTTCGGCGAGGTCGCCTATCGCCCGCCGGGCTTCAACGCGCTGGAGCTGATCGAGCGGGCGTATGGCTTTAACGGCTATCAGGGCATCGTGCTGGCGTTTGATCCCAAGACCACGCAGGAGGAGCTTGACGCCTTCTTCCCGACCCCGGTCGAGGACGCCAAGGGCCATGCGGGATGTTTCGGGGCCTATCCGCGGCGGCGGGTGGTCGAGCGGTTGGAAATCCCCGAAGAGACCGCCAAGAACCCATATTTCGAGTTCCACGAACTGGCGCAACCGATGGAGCAGAAGGTGACAAAGCGTACCGCCTTCGGTACCCATTGGGGGCTGGTCTATTTCTTCGGAGAGGACCCGCACCAGTTGCGCGACCTGCTCAAGGCACAGGAAGAGCTTGATTTTTATGTTTAACCACACCCGAGGGTATCTCTGATGGCAGGCACGGAACAGGGTGGCGAGGCGGATCGTCTCGCCGCCACGCTCGAAGGGCCGCTGACGCATCTGCAAGAGGCCCGTCCCTTTGCCAAGCCCCGCTTTCAGGCGCAGGTATTGGACGTGGCGGGGCGGCTGCTGACCGTGCCGGACGGGATAGCGCGTCTGCATGCATTGGCCCCCCGGATGGATGCGGCGGGTATCTTTGCCGGGTCCGACTGGGATGCGCCCGCCAATCTGCTGCCCGGCCTTGTTTCGGGCACGCTTGAACACGGCGCGCCAGCCTCGGTTGCCGCCGAGGCGGTCAGCCTGCTGCGGCTGCTGGCGGTGGCCAAGGGCGAAACCGAACATCCCCGCATCCACGCCGCCGCCGCACGGCGCTTTCTGACGCAGGTGCTGGCCCTCAATATGCGGCGCTTTTTCGGCGCCACGGATGAGGCGGCTCGGATGGCGGGCGCGCAGCAGGCCACCACCGACGCGCTGTTTCGATATCTGGCTGAGCATGTCGGCTTTCAGGACGTGTTGGGCGAATTGGTCGACGAGATCTGGCGTATCCTGCGGCAACGGCCCATTCAGGTGGCCCACGCCAAGGACATGATCGCGCAGATCGCCATCACCCTCAGCGAGCGTGGTGGTGAGATCGGCGATCGGCGTCTCGGGGCCGACCGTCTGGTTTCGGCGTTGTTCGGACCGACCTCGGCCTGCATGGGCGATCCGGGCCTCGACACCTATCACGAGCGGCTTGCCGTGATGGACGAAACCGATCTGCGCCACGAGGCGCAGGGACTGGCACGGGCGATGCACGATACCGGCCTTGTCTCGGATTATCACGCCGCGTTTCTGACCTGGGTGCTGGAGACCGAGCATGATGGCATGGTCGCGGACACGCTGGGCCTCGGCACGACCGGGCGCGACTGCATGCAGCAGCACCGAGGCCTGATCCTTGAGTTGATCCGCCGCGCGGTGCGGCCAGAGACGGCGCAGGCGCTTTACGGCATGTCGCTGATGCTTGACCGGGGCATCCTGCATCACGCCCCGATCGCCCCGGCCCTGCGCCGCCAACTGGAGCTTGCGCCCTGTCCCGCCGTGGCAGAGCGCCTGTCGATGGCCGGGCTGCACGCGGCGGACCCCGCCGACCTGCTGCTGGCGGGCTGCATTCAGGTTCTGGGCTTGCCGTTGGGTGTGGGCCAAGGTGCCAACCCGACCTGCCAATCGGCCCGCGCCATTGCGATGTGGGCGCAGAATGACCCCGACTACCTGCTGCATCTGGTGGCGCAGGGAACACGCATCGACTCGGTGATGATGCATTTCGAGGGGCGCGCGATCAACTCCGCCGATCTGCCTGCGGGGCTCGCCCTAGGTGCCCCGCTCGATGCCGATCCCGTATCGGTCGTGCTGGTGCCGCACCTTGACCGGATCTATGCCGAGATGGGTCGGCTCTGCGCCGCGCGCAACGACGACCCACATATCTGGATCAATCCCGAATTTCACGGCTGGTGGGTGGGCCGCGCCTGCGCCGTGGCGGTCGATGTGCCGACCGGGGCGCTGGCCGGGATCGAGGATTTCATCGCCCGTTTCCACACCGCCTATCACCCGCAATACAATAGCGGCGAGCCAGTGATCCATCCGCAGCCCGCCGGGATTGCAGCCACTGATGCTGCTGGTCGCTTTGTCGGCTGGCACGCCATCACCATCCTGCGTGTGGTTCCGGACCGGGAAGGCGAGATGCGGGTTTATTTCTACAATCCGAACAACGATTCAGGTCAGGATTGGGGCGCCGGTGCGGTGGTCTCGACCCACGGGTCGGGAGAACGGTTCGGCGAGGCCTCATTGCCATTCGAGACCTTCGCCTCTCGTCTCTATCTCTTCCATGAAGACGGAATGCGCCCGGCAGCCAGCAATCGTCCCGCGCAGGACATTTTGGAGCGCGTCGCGGGCCAGGCGCGCGGCACCTGGGCCGCTGGACGCGAGGAGATCAGTGGCGAAGCCATTTCACGCCTCGCCGCGACAGGGCCAAGCTGAGCCGCTTCAAGACAATTAAACTGTGCCTCCGGAGTTCAGCGGGGGTTAGCAGAGAGAAAAATACCACCTCTGGCATCGGTTTGGCGACAGTTGGACTGTTACTTCGGCGCGTCAGCATTCGCCACGATTGGCCCGAACAGAGCCGCCGAAACCACTTCGGCCGCATGGGACCATCCCCCGAGACCTGCCGCAGCATCGCGCGCTGCCTCGGAACAGGCCTTGCGCAGGCGCGGGTCACCAAGCAATCGGCGCAGCGCTTCGGCGAAGGCATCGACATCGTCGGGCGACACCAGCAGGCCAGCCGCTTGTGGCACCGTATCGGGTGTGGCACCTGCACGCGTGCTCACGATGGGCAACGCATGTCCCATCGCCTCGTCAAATACGATGCCATAACCCTCGTATCTGGTTGATAGGGCAAAAAGGCTTGCCTCGCGATAAAGCGCGTCGAGCCGCGTCTGCGAAATCTCGCCGGTCAGATGCACGCGCGCCGCAAGGCCGAGGTCCTCGCGCAGGTCATGCAGGCTGCGGACGGTGTCGGGTTCATGCCTGCGCCCGACGATCACTGACTGCCAGTCGAGATCGTTGATTTGGGCAAGGGCGCGCATCAGGATGTCATGTCCCTTGCGCCGGGCAAGCAGACCCACGGAGAGAATGAGCGGCGGTGTTGCGGCACGCCGTGGCTCTGCGTCCGGATTGCGAACAAATCCCGGTTTGGCAATGCTGATCCGGTCATGCGCAACACCGTACTCAGTCTCCAGCAGGCGAGCGATATGCGGGCTTGTCACGACGATATGCCGTGCAAGCGCCAGGTTGGCCATTTCACGCGCCGCCATCTCGCGCGCCTGTGCAGTCTCCAGCCCCGGCTCGAGCGCGAGCGGATGATGCACCAGAGCCACAAGAGGGGCGCGGACCTGTGATAGCCGATCCGTGTCAAGAGCGCCGAAGGCCAGCCCATCGACAAGCGCGGGGCAACTGGCGGGCAGCCGGTCAAGCTGCGCCAGCGCATTCGCCATGTCGCGCGCAGTCGGATGAGGAAAACTGTCGCCAAGGGTCAGGTGATGCAGGTCGATGCCGGACGCCACCAGCGCATCGGCCAGCCTGCGATCATAGAGATAGCCGCCGGTCACCGTTTCGATATCGCCCGGCACGGCAAAGGCCATGGCGCGGGGCGCGGTCATGCACTGTCTCGCAGGTCGCAAAGGCGCGATGCCAGAAGCGGGCCGAGATCGGCATTCGAGGCCAGAAACGAGCCTGTCTCCAGCACCGACTGCCCCGGCCAGAGCGGCCGCACATCCCCACCCGCCTCGGTCACCAGAAGCAGGCCCGCCGCTACGTCCCAAGGGCCGAGATTGCGCTCCCAATAGGCGTCGATCCGGCCTGCCGCGACATAGGCCAGATCCAGCGTCGCGGCCCCCCAGCGGCGGATTCCGGCGCAATCGGGCATCAACCCTTCGATGTCGCGCATGCTGTGCGAGAGATAGGTCACTCGCCCGCCCGCAGGCACGCCGGTGGCGAGCAGCGCATGAGAGAGGGGAACATCCCGTGACACCCAAATCGGTGCGCCATTGAGATGTGCCCCGGTGCCCGCCCCGGCGGTGAATGTCTCGGACTTGAACGGATCGTGCACCACGCCCGCGATCACCCGGTCGCCCTGCGCCAAGGCGATGGAGACACCCCAATGCGGCAACCCGTGCAGAAAATTCGTGGTGCCGTCGAGCGGATCGACGATCCAGCGCAGGCCGTTCGGGTCACCCGATGCGCCGGTTTCCTCGCCAAGCCAGCCGATCCCGGGATGGGCACCCTGCAACCGGTCGCGGATCATACGTTCCGCCGTCAGGTCCGCGTCGGACACGAAATCGCCCGCTGTCTTTTCGGTGCGCGGAATGGATTTTACCGTCTCGAACCGGTCGAGCAACTGCGCGCCCACTTCTTGCGCCACGCATGTCATCAGGTGCAGTGCGCCCCCGCCCGGATCATCCTTCATAGCGCAGCCTGTGGCACAGTGTCTCCGGGGCATCGAGGATATGGGCATAGTCCTGCGCCGCCATGTCGAACGGACTTTCCCCCGAGATGAGCGTATCGAGCACCGGATCGTTGAGCAGTCGAAGTGCGGCTTCCAGACGCCTGCGGTGTGTCCAGCGGGCCGCGCGATGCGCGGGGATGCGCCCAACCTGCGAAGCGACCAGGCGCAGCCGTTTTTGATGAAAGGCAGCCCCCAGGCTGATCGTCGTTGGCCGCGTGCCGAACCAGCTGGCCTCGATCACCGTGGCCTCGAGCCCGGCAAGCGTCAGCGCAGTCGCAAGCCCGGCCTCGGTGGCCGAGGCATGGATCACCACATCCGCCTCGCCAGGTCCCGCATCGGGCGCGGCAAAGGCGCAGCCCAGCGCGCGGGCAAGAGCGTCGCGGGTGGGATCGACATCTATCAGGCACGTCTCGGTGCCCGGAATGCGCGCTGCGAGATAGCCCGCGAGCGCGCCGACCGTGCCCGCCCCCACCACCGCTACGCGGTCGCCCGGCTGCACCTGCGCATCCCACAGAATATTGAGTGCGGTCTCCATATTGGCCGCCAACACGGCGCGCGCGGCAGGCACCGCTGGCGGCACTGGAACGGCCATCGACTGCGGACAGGCGAATCGGGTCTGGTGCGGGTGCAAGGCAAAGACAATGCGGCCTGCGTCCGGGCCGTCTTGGATCTGGCCGACGGCGCTGTAGCCATATTTCACGGGAAAGGGAAATTCCCCGCCCTGCATGGGCGCGCGCATGGTCTGGTATTCGCTTTCCGGCACGCGGCCCTCGAACACGAGCCGTTCCGTTCCACGGCTGATCCCGGAAAAGAGCGTGTGCAAGACATAATCTTCGGACCCGGGCGTGACCTCGGTCGGGCGGATTTCCGCAACCCGGGGGCCGGTGATCCAGAGTGCGCGGGCAGCCTCCGTCATCTGGGTCAACCGTGCAACGCCGCAGAGGACATCGCGGCATGCGGCCAGGCACAGGGGGCTGCCCGCGTGCCGACAAGACAATCGAACACCACGTCCGATCCCAGCCCATAGATCTGCGTTTCAGGCCGACGCGCCTGCGCAAGCCGCGATATCGGCTGCGTGGTCAGCCCCTGCGGCCCGGACCCGATCAGCAGCGGGGCCACGGCAACATGCAGGCGCGTCAGCAGGTCCGCTTCGAGAAAACGTGCGATGGTAATTGCCCCGCCCTCGATCAGAAGATGATGCAACCCCTTGCCCTGCAGCGCGGTGATGATCGCACGGGGCGCTATCCATGTATCGCGCGGCAGGCGGATCACCTCCACCCCTGGAGGCCGGGGGACATCCACCGTCTGGATCACGATCCGGCGCGCACCATCCTCGGCGAAGAGCCGCGCATCATTGGGCAAGCGGCCCGATGGGTCGATCACCACACGCGCCGGGTTGCGCCCCGGCACCAGCCGAACGGTCAGGCGTGGGTTGTCGTGCAACGCGGTCTTCACGCCGACAACTACGGCATCGACAAGCGCGCGCATGCGGTGCAGATGCGCCAGCCCGTCGGGCCCGGACACGTCCGCGGCATCGCCCGATAGGGTTGCAACGCGCCCGTCAAGCGACTGCCCGATCTGCGCCGCAACGTGACAGGTGCCGGGGGTCGCGATCATTGCCCCGTAAAGGCCGATTGCCGCGCGCTCACCCGCACTCCAGTCGCCGCAGCACAAACAGGACGCGCCCGCACGAGTTCTGACGATGCGATCCCAGACCTTGGGTGTTACGTCGGTCGCGTGCATGTGGCATTCCCTTTGTTGCGTTGCCCCAATTGCGGGGTCTTTACTGCGTCATGTGCAAAGATAGAGGCCAGTGTGCAAATGTCACCCGCCCCCGGGCAGGGCGAGTACATCCACATGGCCGATTTCCGCCCGACCATGGCTAATCGCACCCAGTCGACGTGCCGCCCATCCCCCGGCATCGTCGAACCCCGCGTCTTGCGCCGCTCCGGCGATCCCCCAGAGCAGGGCGTCCTGCAATCGGGCCTCTTGCGGGCCGAGATTCCAGGGGCTCTGGGCGCTGAAGACCTCATATCCGCGGGCAGTCAGCAATGCGGTCATCCGCACAGCCGCCTCTGCCCCGAGCGCCGGACCAAATCCCTTGTCCCCGCATTGATGGAGGTTGAAGCGGTCCGTCACCTCGGCGTCATCTCGATCCTCTGGGCTCCAACGCATCACACCATCATAACTGAGCGCCGCATAAAGCGCGATCCGATGCTGCACCAAACGATCAAATAGCCGCGTCGCCCAGTCCTCCGAGACCAGATCGAACAGCGCTGACGCGGTGACCATCTTCACATCCGTCAGAGGCACCGCATCGAGGTCGGTCAGATCGCAGCGGCGAATATTTGCCGCCGGGTGATGTTCGCGCGCAAGATCCAGCAGCGCCTGGTCATTGTCTAGCAGACACCAGTCAAGAGACGTGGCCCTCGACGCCGCGAAGGCCCTCACCGTGGCCCCTGTCCCGCAGCCCAGATCGAGCATGCGCGCGCCGGGGCCCGCATAAGCGATCGCGCGATCAAGCAACTCGGCATCGCGCGCCCGATCGTCCGCAGGTGCGCGTAGGTCAAGCCATTCGGCGTCAAAGGCCATCTCAGATATCGGCCTCATACCAGCCGCGCGCCACGTGGCTTTCGTGAAGCAACACACGTATCCTGCGCAACCGACCGGCATCGCCAAGTCCCTCGGACTTGGCGGTCTCGCGCAGCGCGCTCCAGATATGGTGACAGAGAAATTCGGTCGTGGTGAACTTGCCTTCGAATTCCGGCTTTTCGTCCAGATTGCTATAGCGCAGCGGTTCAAGCGCACGGGCAAGCGCCTCGGTCGCAAGCCCGATGTCGACCACCAGCCCATGCGCGTCGATATCTTCGGTGTAAAAGGCGGCATCGACCACAAATGTGGCTCCGTGCACGCCCTGTGCCGGGCCGAAAACCGGCGCGGGCAGCGAATGGGCGATCATGATGTGATCTCGGACTTCAACGGCGAACATGGGCATTCCTTCAATGAGTGTCGCAAGATAGCTATCATTGCGCAGCAAAGGGTCAAGCGACGCGGCAAAACCGGCGATTCCCCGCACACCCACGAAGAATTCATTGGACCGGGGCGGGCAAGACTATACTTCTTCCTTAGCAATATATGATCAGGCCAAGGCTGCCGACACGCTTGGAGAGACTGTTGACCTTAATCACGACACATAAGGAGTACCGACATTTGACCCCGTTCGAGGGCAAGCGCGTTCGCGCGCGACGTCGGCTGGTTCTTGGCCTCAACTCGGTGACCGTGCTTTTGCTCTTTTCGGTGATGGCGTCGTTTTTCGCCCCCTCCGGCATCACGTTCGCCGAAGTTGCGTTGCTGATCTGTTTCGCGTTGACGCTGCCATGGCTCTCGATCGGCTTCTGGAACAGCGTGCTGGGTCTGGTGCTTGACCTGCAGCATGGCGAAAAGGCCGCCACGCATGTCACACCTGCCTTGGCACGGGTCGTGGGCGACGAACCGCTCACCGCGCGGGTCGCGATCGTCATGCCCCTGCGCAACGAAGATCCCGACGCCTCCATCGATCGGCTGCGGCGGCTTGAGGCAGAGATCGCCCACACCCCCTGGGCCGGGCGGTTTTCCTATCACGTGCTAAGCGACACTGACGCGCCCGGCATCGCCCTCAAGGAAGAGGCGCGCGTCGCCCAGTGGCGCGCGGCGCGGCCCAATGCCCAAATCCAGTATCGCCGCCGGACCGAGAATACCGGTTACAAGGCGGGCAATATCGCCGAATTCCTGCATAGCGACGAAGGCGAGAGCGATTTTTTCCTGCCGCTTGATGCTGATAGCGAGATGGGCGCCGAGACTGTCTTTCGCCTTGTCCGCATGATGCAGGCCAGCCCCGAGATCGGTATGCTGCAAAGCCTTGTGACCGGTCTGCCCTCGCGCAGTCTTTTCACCCGCGTATTCCAATTCGGGATGCGCCACGGCATGCGCTCCTTCACCCTTGGCTCGGCCTGGTGGCAGGGCGATTGCGGGCCGAACTGGGGCCATAACGTCCTGATCCGCACCGAGCCGTTCCGCAGCCATTGCATGCTGCCTGACCTGTCCGGGCGCGGTCCGCTCTCGGGCCCGATCCTCAGCCACGATCAGCTTGAGGCCGTGATGATCCGGCGCGCAGGCTACGAGGTGCGGGTGATGGCCGAGGAAAGCCAGAGCTTCGAGGAAAACCCGCCCAGCCTGGTGGATTTCATCCGCCGCGAATTGCGCTGGATGAACGGTAACCTGCAATATCTGCACCTTCTGGCAATGCCGGGGCTCAAATCGGTGAGCCGCATTCAACTGGTGCTCGCGATCCTGATGTATGTCAGTGCGCCCGCCTGGATGGCCTTCATCCTGATCGGGGCCGCGATGATGGCGCTGCCTGGTCAGTTGAACGCGATGCCGGTGGCCACCGGGCTGGCACTTTTCGCAACAATTCTCACCTTGAGCCTCAGCCCCAAGATCATGGGGCTGGCGCAGGTGCTGGCCAGACCGGAACGTCGTGCGGCCTATGGAGGGGGCACACGCGTTGCCGTTGGCGGATTGATCGAGATGCTCTTTTCGATGCTCACAGCCCCCATCGTGGCTCTTGCGCTGACACGGTTCGCCATTGGGCTGCTGTTCGGGCAGCGCATCGGCTGGAGCGCGCAGCAACGCAGCCGAGAGCGCCTGGAATGGAGCGAGGCCGCCCGCGTTTTCTGGCCGCAGACCGTCATCGGTCTGGCGCTTGGGCTCTGGTTTGCGGCGTTCGCCCCTTGGGCGCTGATTTTCGGCGCTCCGATCCTGCTGGCGCTTATCGGCGCAATCCCGATTGCCGTACTCTCGGCCCTGCCGGGCCTTGGGCGCTGGTCGCGCCGCGCAGGTCTTTTCGACATTCCCGAGGACCGCATACCACAAAAGCGTGAGGCCGCTGCCATCCACGCCAACACCGCCTGACATGGGAGGACAGAGAATGACCCGACAGACCCTCACCGCCGCCTGCACCGTTGCGGCCCTGAGCCTGCCACAGATGGCTAAGGCCGAACCGGCAAACTGGCAGATAGACCGTGAACACGCTGTCGTTGCCTTCACCATCATGCATGCGGGCTATGCCAAGGTGCTGGGCCGCTTCTCCGAGATCGAGGGGCAGTTCACCTATGACCCCGAAACGCAGGAACTGGGCGAGGTCCGTGCCACCATCGGCGCGCAAAGCGTCGATACCGACCATGAAAAGCGCGACAACCACGTGCGTTCTCCCGATTTCCTCGATGCCGAGGCAAATCCGCAGATCACCTTTGTAGGCACCGGCAGCACGCCTGAGACCGAGACCACCGGCACCGTCACTGGCGAACTGACCATTCGTGGCGTGACCCAGCCCGTTACCCTCGACGTGACGCTCAACAAGCGCGCAGATTATCCCTGTTGCCACGGCAAGGAAACGCTCGGCATCTCGGCCAGCGCCGAGATCCTGCGCAGCGATTTCGGCAGCACCTATGCCCTGCCGGACTTCGTCGGCGACGCAGTGAATATCATTCTCGAATTCGAGGCGATCCGCTCCGAGTGAGCACCTCCGGACGATCTGACGGCCGGAGACCATCAGCGTTGGTCGGAAAGATGGTCGACACGAAAAGTGGCACACCGCTGCTATCGGGAGGTCCGCAAGATGTTCGGGTATCACGTATCATGTGACACGCAGGGGTCAGCCATTGCTGCGAAGATCGGCTGTAATCCCCAGCCTTTCATCCTGACCGAAGCAGGAAAACTCGCGCCAACGGCGGTAGAAGGTTCGGGGTCGGACCACTTGAGGTTGGCGGTCGTGCGCTTGTTCGCTTCGGCAAGGGCTAGAACAAACCTACGACATCCCCCAGCAGAACGCCCGTCATGGTGACATCCAAAGAACTTTCATCAAGGTATTCAAACGAGGCACCAGTATCGAAGGTGCTATTTCCATGATCGACTGCCGTGAAATCGCTGTCTGACTCAAAAAATATCCAACGCGGTTGGTATTCGCTGTCAGCGCCAACCGCGATCGACAACACACTTAGGGCATCGTTGACGTCTACGCGACCATCCTGATTGATATCCGCTGCTATGTAATCGATAGGGTTCGTCTCCCTCGATGCAGGTGTCATACCAACCGCCAGACGCAGGACTGCGAGGGCATCGTCCACACTAATCCGCCCATCGGAGGTTGGATCATAAGTCCGCGTCGCGTCGAAATGGCCTGTTTCACCAATCTCAGTAGAAAAATGACACATGCCTGACTCGTCGGTTTCTCGCTCAAGCGTCTCGTCTGACGAGAAGACTACTGTGGTTGCATCCAAGCCGTGCCCCGACCTGTCGAAAATCTGAACGGAAACCTCTGCCACTCCATCGGATACAACCTCCGGAACATTGCCCGTAGCAACACCAGCGGCACTGTTCAAAACTTCTGCTGACTCAGCCAAATCAAAGTTAGAAAGGACGACTATTGTATCATGACCGACCACTTCGACACTCGGGCGGCTCTGCTGATAGTCTCCTTGTAGGAAAATGGATGCATCGACGACCCCGTCTGCATCTGTGTCCAATTCGAGCGTGGATACATCACCACCTGACTGCAGCGTCACGGCGTCGAAGACGCTATCACTAAAGAAAATAATGTCATCGGTCGAGAAATCAGTGATCGTGTCTCCATTTAACTCACTCAGGTTGCCGATAAAAGAATCTGCACCGGGGCCTCCGGTCAGAGTGTCATTGCCTGCGCCCCCCATAAGCCTGTCGTCGCCTGCACCGCCAATGATCATATCACTGTCGTCACCCCCCATGAGCTTATCGTTCCCGGCTCCGCCGTATAGGATGTCATGACCCCAGTCGCCTGCAAGCGTGTCATTTCCATCAAGGCCGTTCAGAGTATCGTCGCCCCATCCTCCCTTGACACGGTCGTTCCCGGCATCACCGGAGAGTACATCGTTACCTTCGTGCCCATTGAGGTTGTCATCACCGGTTCCCCCGACGAGGGTGTCATCTCCTAATCCGCCGCGCAGGCGGTCAGACGCATCCGACCCCTCAACGAGTCGAGCATACGGGCCGGTAGAATTGCTCCGGAGGCTATCGGCCTCCGCAGCATCGACGCCTTGAACATCCATGCGAACCACGGACCAGGCCTGCATTGTGATAAGAAAGTCGTCAAAGGCGTCGGCTGTCATCAGATCCGCAACCCGGGTTGTGGTTATCACGGGTTGTGCCAACCCATCGACACCTCCTGCACCTCCGTCCCAAAGTTCCGTCCAGGATACCCTGTAATAATCGGCATCAAGGGCTTCGATCCCGTCAAGATCGAGGGTCATTTGGTTCTCTGCACCGCTGCGTTCGGAAAACAGATAGACTAGGGTGTCACTGTCGGAATAACCGTGAACGGCAAACTCGCCCGCCACCTTGAAATCCAGTACCGGTGTCAACCCCGTGAGGCTCTCGCTCATCAGGGCAAAGCCTTCTCCGGCAATTGTCAGCGTCTCAGCGGAATTGTGCACCAATGTTCCGGAATTGCTCTGGTTGAAAATCACAGGCCAGAAATTCGCCGATGTCACACCATGCGTGACCATCTCGTATAACATTTCAATGTTCATCGAGACTTGCTGCAAGCCGCGATTGTTCGCCTCGTCGATATCTCCGTTCTTGCGCGTATTCCATTCGGTTATGTAGTAATCGAGATTGGGGAGCGTAGTATCGCGCCTCTCCAATTCGACATTCCACAACTCGAGTTGATTGAAGCCATATTGTTCGCCGGTGTTCACAGCGTCGAAGCCGCCATCGACGTAGTAGTGATCCATAACCGCGTCGATCGCGTTTGCCGCATCGGAAATGTCGAATTGAAGCAGAGACCCCCCGGACGTCTCAATCAGGACGTTGTCCTGCTCGAATGCCGCGATGATATCTCGCGCCTGGTCACGCGCTCTGCCCTGCGCGGTCACGGCCACTTCAGTCAGCCTGTCCATCACGTCAGACGACAGCCCATCCAGTTCCGAAGTTTGGTAGACGAAATGTGTCACGGCCTCCACAAACACAGAGGTTTCGTTCCTCGGAGACATCATCCCTGCCGCGCTTGGCGTCTGAATAACGATATCGGGCTGATCTTCTGCTATTACGTCCAGGTTTTCGAACGTCGTCGCGATAACCTTCGACATCGCGGCCGCCAGCGCTACCTGGTGGTACGACCTGCAGCGGGACGGGAGTGAGCCTGCCGCCCTGCGCATCACCCTAGACCACACGGAGGTAGGGCAGCAGATAATGAGACCCCACACCAAAGTCGCGCATAACGTCAAGTTCGCATCTGTGGATCGAGTATGAAAGACTTTCGAATAGGCCATGTCTTGTGTTCCTCATCATGGCGCATTCCGAACAGAGCGGCGAGTCGTCCTTCGGGGTCGGCGGCCGTCGGAAACCAGACCTCCGTGTCAAAAAACGCCTCTATTTCCTTGTGCCAGTCGAGCTGCTCTTGAACCGTGGAGCCTGTCAGACCGAGTGCCTTGACGCCAAGAGCATTGAAGTCGTCCTTGTTTCCGGAGATCGCACCGAGTTCAGTTGTGCACACAGGAGTACTCGCAGCCGGATGGCTGAACAGGAACGTCCAACTACCCGCTGACCAATCCCAAAGGTCCAACGCACCTTGAGTGGTATCTACGGCAAAATTTGGAAATATATCCCCGATCTGCGGCAGCCATTTCACCGAACGCCTATAGGCGCTCGGGATACGCATGTTGCGTCCATCCGCGCCGCGAGGAGAGAAAAACTGGATGCTCATATTACGCCCCTTGTTCCTTCGAAGAATTCGAGTGCTGTTGGAGCCAGAGATAAAGTGACTTTAACGCCTGCATTTCAGGGCCGTGTGCAAACACGTGTAAAAATATGCAAATTCTAGCAAAAAGACGACTTTGACCTGCCTGACGAACCAGACGCTTAGCGCGGCAGGCGATTGTCTATATCAGGCCAAGTGTGATGTGCCGAGTTTCCCAGAGCAGTATCGAAACGTGAATGATAGTCTCTTCGCTTTATACAGAAGAAGGAGGTAGGAACATTTACGAATGCGTGGAACCCAACGTCTTCGGCGAACGATTACACTAAGATTTCGATATAGAAATTTTATTGCTTCGGACAAAATGCTTTATGCAGGGAGGGTGTCCACACCCGGGAGCTTGTCCAAGGGGGCTGCCACCCCAGTGCCACCCAAAGAAGCTGTCCAAAGACGTCAACTCAAGCCCATATAGCAGGAAGTCGCTCAAAAACTGGGAAAATTTGGTAGCGGAGGAGGGACTTGAACCCCCGACACGCGGATTATGATTCCGCTGCTCTAACCACCTGAGCTACTCCGCCAAACCGTGGCGGTAGTTAGGATAGGCGGGCCGGGGCGTCAAGATAGAAAATGCCCACGTTTGCCGAACTTGTGGCGGCCCGGGCTTTGCCGCATTATCGGCGCATGACACGCCCAAGCGATCCCGCCCTCGAAGAATTGCGCAGCCTGATCGGCACCCGCCATGTGCGGACCGGCACCGATATGGCCCCCTGGTCACGCGATTGGGCCGGGCATACGGAATGGCAGCCGCGCGCCGTGCTGCAACCCGCCGATGCGCAGGAGGTGGCCGCCATCCTGCGGCTCGCCAATCGCTGCGGCCTGCCGGTGGTGCCGGTCTCGGGGAACACGAACCTCGTCAAGGGCACGCGCGGGGATGGCGCGCTGATGCTGTCGCTGGCGCGGCTGAACGCGATCCGCGAGATCCGGCCCGAGGCGCGCATCGCTGTGGTCGAGGCGGGGGTGGTGGTCGAGACGCTGCAACAGGCTGCAGAGGCGCATGACCTGCTCTTTCCGCTCAGCTTCGGGGCGCGCGGCTCGGCCATGGTGGGGGGCGTGCTGTCGACCAATGCGGGCGGCGCGAATGTGCTGCGCTATGGCAATACCCGCGATCTGTGCCTGGGGCTGGAGGTGGTCACGCCAACGGGCGAGGTGATGAACCTGATGAGCGCGCTGCACAAGAACAACGCGGGCTATGATTTGCGCCACCTGATGATCGGGGCTGAAGGCACGCTCGGCATCATCACTGCCGCCGTGTTCAAGCTTTTCCCGCGCGTGCGCGCCCATGCCACGGCGATGGTGGCGGTGCCCTCGGTCGGCGTCGCGCTCCAGCTGCTCAACCGCTTGCAGGACGATACCGGCGGCGCGGTCGAGGCGTTCGAATACATGCCGCGCAGCTTTCTGGACGCGCTACTGCAGCGCTTTCCCGACATCCGCCCGCCCTTTGCCGAGCGACACGCGGTCTACGTGCTGGTGGAACTGGGCGCGTGCGCACCGCGGGACGTGACACCGGGCGCGGATGGGGAACTGCCCGTCGTGACGCAGTTGGAGGCGGTGCTGGCCGCCGGATATGAGGCGGGCGAGGTGCTCGATGCCACCGTGGCGCAGAACGCGGCGCAACGGGCCGAGATATGGGCGCGGCGTGAGGCCTCGGCGCAGATCCTGCGGATGCGCAGCCCGGTGGTGGAGAACGACATCGCCGTCGCGACGGACCGGATGGAGGTGCTGTTGGAGAAGATCGAGACCGTGAGTCGCGCGATTGATCCGGGTGTCGAGAATACCGGCGTCGCGCATCTGGGCGATGGCAACCTGCATTACGTGGGCTGGCCCTCGCGCGATGATCCGGCGCTGTGCCGTGCCATTCAGGAGGCGGTCGAGGCGGAAGTGATCGGGCTTGGCGGCAGCTTTTCGGCGGAGCACGGCATCGGGCTGTCGAAACGCCCGGCGATGGCGGCGCACAAGGATCCTGTGGCCCTTGCCACCATGCGCGCGATCAAGGTCGCACTCGATCCCAACGGCATTCTCAATCCCGGCAAGGTTTTGCCCGACCTGTGATCCTCAGCAGCCCTCACTCGCGCCAGTCGAAGAACCCGTCACCGGCCTGCGACAGCAGCTTGGCGGCCATCGCGCGGCCCAGTTCCGCGCCATCTTCAATCGGCGCGCTCTGGTCGTCACTCAGGCATTCACTGCCATCGGGGCGCAGGATCTCGCCGCGCAGGCGCACCGTGCCGCCCGACAGTTCCGCAAGTCCAGCAATGGGCGTCTCGCAAGACCCGTCAAGGGCCTCGAGAAAGGCGCGTTCGGCGGCGAGGCGCTGGCCGGTTTCCGTGTCATGCAGCGCGCTCAGCATCTCGGCGGCGTGTTGGTCGTCGGCGCGACGCTCGATCCCGATGGCCCCTTGCGCCACGGCAGGCAGCATCACCTCGGGGGCAATCGCTGCGGTCGCCACATCGGCGCGGTTCAGCCGATTCAGACCTGCCATGGCGAGGAAGGTGCAGGCGGCAACACCGTCGTCGAGTTTCTTCAACCGCGTCTGCACGTTGCCGCGAAATTCGACCACCTCCAGATGAGGATAAGCGACCAGAACCTGTGCCCGGCGGCGCAGCGACGAGGTGCCGACCCTGGCGCCCGCTGGCAGATCGGCAAGCGCGGGCGCTTGGGGCGATACGAAGGCGTCGCGCACATCCTCGCGCGGCAGGTAGGTGTCGAGCGAAAGCCCCTCGGGCTGAAGCACCGGCATGTCCTTCATCGAATGCACAGCGATGTCGATCTCGCCAGACAAGAGTGCCTCTTCGATTTCGCGGGTGAACAGCCCCTTGCCGCCGATCTCTTTCAGCGGGCGATCGATGATCCGGTCGCCGGTCGTCTTTATGACCGAGATTTCAAAGGCATCCTCGGGCAGATCAAAGGCGGCCTGCAGCCGCGCGCGGGTCTCATGCGCCTGCGCGAGCGCCAGCGGAGAGCCGCGTGTGCCGATCTTGAACGGTTTGGTCGGGGTGGGCAATTCACGTGTCATGACGAAGGTTTAGACGCGACAAAGGAAGGTGACAAGCGGCGAGATGCTTGACATCGGGGGCGGGGGCGGCGACGAGACTTAAAACGGAGGATTTCATGCCCGCCCAAAAGACCATTCTGCGCGCCCTTTCGGGCGAGACATTGCCCACCCCGCCGATCTGGATGATGCGGCAGGCGGGGCGTTACCTGCCAGAATACCGCGCGACGCGGGCACAGGCCGGGGATTTCCTGTCACTGTGCTACAATAGTGATCTGGCGACCGAGGTGACGCTGCAACCGATCCGGCGCTACGGTTTTGACGCGGCGATCCTGTTTGCCGATATTCTGCTTTTGCCGCAGGCGCTTGGCGCGGATCTGTGGTTCGTCACGGGTGAGGGGCCGCGCCTCTCGACGATCACGGATCAGGCCGGGTTCGACAAGCTGAAACCGGTCGAGGACATCCACGAGACCTTGAACCCGATCTATCAGACGGTGCGCAATCTGGCGGGAGAATTGCCAAAGGACGTGACGCTGATCGGCTTTGCTGGGGCACCTTGGACGGTGGCGACCTACATGATCGCGGGCAAGGGCACACCGGATCAGGGACCGGCGCATGCGCTCAAGGCGGAAAACAAGCCGGTTTTTGAGGCGATCATTGACCGGCTGACCGAAGGCACCATCGAGTATCTGTCATGCCAGATCGAGGCCGGGGCGGAGGTGGTGAAAATCTTCGACAGTTGGGCGGGCTCGCTCAAGGGCGAGGATTTCGACCGGTACGCCTTGGCGCCGACCAAGCGCATCATCGCGGAATTGAAGGCGCGGCATCCGGGCATTCCGGTCATCGCCTTCCCGCGTCAGGCGGGTGACAAGTATATCGGATTTCACGAGAAATCCGGGGCCGATTGCGTGGCCGTGGACGATTCCGTGACCGCCGCGTGGGTGGCGGAACATGTGCAGCCCGATGGCTGTGTACAGGGCAATCTGAAATCCTCGCATATGGTGACGGGAGGCGACGATTTGGTGCGCGAGACCCGGACCATCGTCGAGGCGCTGAAGAACGGGCCGCATATCTTCAACCTCGGGCACGGGATCACGCCGGATGCTGATCCGGAAAATGTACAACTGATGATCGACACGGTACGCGGGGCCTGAGCAAGTGGCAGCGGCGCGTCTGATCAGCGCACATGCACCCTACCAGCGGGTAAGCGCGTCTTCGTCCTCGTCGCGGGCGGCGACCCAGTCGGCCCCCGCGTCCGTCACTTCCTTCTTCCAGAAGGGGGCGCGGGATTTGAGGAAATCCATGAGGAACTCGGCGGCCTGAAAGGCGTCGGCGCGATGGCGCGAGGCGGTGGCGACCATCATGATCATCTCGTCGGGCGCAAGACGGCCATGGCGGTGCAGGATCAGCGCATCGCCGATCTGCCAGCGGTTTGCCGCCTCGTCGGCGATGGCGTGCAGGGCTTTTTCGGTCATGCCGGGGTAATGCTCAATCTCCATCGCGGAAAGATCGCCGCCAAGGTCGCGGACGATGCCGGTGAAGGTGACAACCGCGCCCATACCGCTCTGGCGCGCGGCAAAGGCATTGGCCTCGGCCCCGAGATCGAACGGCGCTTGCTGCACGCGGATATCCATCACCTCAGCCTCCCGTCATCCGCCGGTCATCGGCGGAAAGAACGCCACTTCGCGCGCGCCGGAAAGCGGCGCGTCGAAATCCCGCAACTCCTGATCGACCGCGACGCGCAGCGCCGACAGGTCGGCAAAGGCAACGGCATAGCGATCCTCGCGCGCGCGCAGTTCCTCTACAAGGTCCATGACCGTTGCGGGGGTGCTTGCGATCCGATCCTTGGGGTGGCCGATGCGTTCGCGCACCCATGCGAAATAAAGCACATCCATCAGTGTTCATCCTTCAGATGCGGCACGGATTTTCGCAGGTAATCCGCACCCGTGATCAGTGTCAGCGCGGCGGCCAGCCACAACAGCCAGATGCCCAGATGCCCGGCCCAGACCATGCCGTGATACTTCCACCACAGACCGTGCAGGTCTTCGGTGCGCCCGCCGAGAATGTCCGCCACGATCTGGTTGTCCATGCCGAAGGTCGACATGCCGAAATAGTGCTCGAACACGCCCTGCGCAAAGAGCACCGCGATGGCGACCATCTGCGCCGTGGTCTTCCACTTGGCCAGTTGCGTGACCTTGAGCGTACCCGCCGTATCTCCAAGATATTCACGCAGGCCCGAGACGAAAACCTCCCGGAAGAGAATTACCGTGGCCGGCAGCACCAGCCAGGGCGACATCGAGGAATATCCGACGATCACCATCAGCGCGATCACCACCATCGCCTTGTCGGCAATCGGGTCGAGCATCGTGCCGATCTTGGTCACCTGTTTCCAGCTTCGCGCGAGATAGCCGTCGAACCAATCGGTGATGGCCGCGCTGACAAACAGAACGAGCGCAAACCAGTCGGCATAGGGCCGGGTGAAATAGAGGAACATCACCGCCACGGCGGGGGCCGCCAGCAGGCGCAGCATGGTCAGGATATTCGGCAACGTCCATGTCATGGCACGGTTCTAGCCTGTCGCGTTGCCAAGGGAAAGCGCAGTCGCCATCTAAAAATCGCTGAGGCGGCGGGTGGTTTCGGGGTCCATGAAGCCCGCGATGGTGGCCTCGGTCTCAAGGTCCATGGCGCGGCGCAAGTCGGGGGTTGCGGTGGCGTTGAGCACCCGTTTCATCGCCCGCACCGAAAGCGGCGGGAGTTCGGCCAGGCGGCGGGCGGTAGCGTGGGCCGTCTCCAGCAGGTCACCGTCGGGCGCGGTTTTCCATGCCAGCCTCATGTCGTGCAGGGTCACGGCGTCGTAGCGGTCGCCGAAGGTGAGCATCTCGCGTGCCCGCGCCAGCCCGACCAGCGCGGGCAAGAGCGCGGTCACCCCGCCGGTCACGAAGAGGTTGAGCGACACCTCGGGGAAAAAGCCGCGCGCGCTGTCGGCCCAGATCGGGAAATCGCAGTTGATCGCCCATTCAAAGCCACCGCCCACCGCCCAGCCATTGATCGCGCCGACCACGGGTTTCGGCCCGAATGTGATTGCGAGTGTCGCGCGCTGGATCGCCAGCACCAGATCGCGCGCCTCCTCCTCCGATGCGGGGTGAACATGATCCTGCCGGTCGTCGCCTGCGCAGAACGCCTTGCCCGCGCCGGTGAACACTATGGCGCGGGTTCCCGGGTCGGCATTGGCGGCGTCGAAGGCGCGGGCCACGTCGTCGATCAACGCGCGGTTCATCGCGTTGAGCCGGTGCGGGCGGTTGAGGGTGATGCGGCGCACGGCGCCCTCGTGCAACGCGCTCAGCACGGTGTCATAGGTGAAATCGGTCATGGGTATCTCCTTTGCACGCGGCTCGTCTTGCCCTCGGTCAGCGGGAAGGTGCCATGCGGCACTAGCGTGATGCGCGCGGTCGCGCCGAGGTCGCGCTTGATGGCCTGCGCCACCTCTTCGGCCAGCCCCGGTGCGGCGTCTTGCCCCTTGGCCAGTTCCGCCGTGACCGGCAGGCTGTCATGGGGCGGGGGCGTGTCGAGTGATATGCGGTAGTCGCCCGAGAGCGCCGAGAACCGGTTGAGGACGGCAGCGACCATGGTGGGGAATAGGTTGAGGCCTCGCACCACCACCATGTCATCCGAGCGACCCACCACGCGAAACCGAAACCCCGTGCGCCCGCAGCTGCAGGGGGCGGTCTCGTCCACGGTGATGATATCGCCGCTGCGAAAACGCACAAGCGGCTGGCAGTCGCGCACCAGATGCGTGAGGACCAGTTCTCCGGTCTGTCCTGCGGTGAGGGGCAGGGGAGCGCCGTTTTCGGGCTCGATCAGTTCGGGCCAGAGCACGTCTGCCCCCATGAAATGCAGGCGCGTGTCATGCTCGCATTGCGCCGCAAAATTGCAGAACACGTCCGAGACGCCGTAATTGGCGTTGCGCGGCTCCATCCCCCAGACGTCCTCCAGGCGGGCGCGGAAGGCCGGGTCGTCAAGCCCCGCCTCGCCGCCGAACAGCCCCAGTTTCAGGCCGAGATCACGAGGGCTGAGATCGGGGAAACGCTCTGCGATGACACGCTCCAGCACTGACGGATAAGACGGCGTGCAGGAGATCGCGGTGATCCCCACCTCGCGGATGGTCCGCACCAGCAATTCGGTTGATCCGGTGCCGAATGGCACCACCAGCGCGCCGGTGGCCTGAAGCGTCATGTGATCGGTCAGCCCGCCCATCCACATTTGGTAGTTGAGGCAATGCACCACCGTGTGATCTGGCGTCAGCCCGGCGGCGGATTGACAACGCCCGCCCACGGCCTCGGTCACCGCGCAGTCGCGCGCCGAGAGCGCGAGGTTCATCGCCTGCCCGGTGGTGCCCGAGGTGCGGTGCAGGCGCACCGCGTCGTGGCGGGCCGCGGCCATGTAGTTGCCAAAGGGCGGGTGTTCAGCCTGTGCCAAGCGCAGTTGCGCCTTGTCCGAGAGGGGCAGGGCGGGCAGATTGGTCAGATCAGCGGGCGGCGCGGCGCCCTCCCACAGGTCGCGGTAAAAGCCCGAATGGCGGGCGACGTAACCGGCCTGAGTGGCCCAGGCGGCGGACTGATGGGCGCGCAGGCGGTCAGGGCTGGCGTATTCGGCTTGGTCGAGAAGGCTCATGGCTGCAATCCCCTCTCCCAGAGGGTGGTGAGCGTTGCGACGACCGCCGCGCGGTCGGAGGAGACCGCGACCAGCCCCGGTTCGCCCGAAAGATGCAGGCTGGAGAGGTAGTGGTCGGTCATGCCGCCAAGCGCATAGGCGCGGCGGGTGAGTTCGGCCTCGGGCAGGGTATCGCGCCCGTCGAGGGCGTGGCGGCGGCGGGTGGCCTTGACCACGATGGCGATCCAGTCGCGGTTGAGCCGGTGAAACGCCGCGCGCGCCGCCGGAAACGCGTAAAGGTGGTGGACAAGGCATTTCATCAGCCCGCGATTGGTTTCGAAGAGGGTGACATAGGCTTGCGTTGCGGCGCGCATGGGCGCGTGGGGTTTGGTGCGGCCCGCGTCGATCATGTGAATCTGCAGGAAATTCGCGAAGCCTTGCAGAAGATCGTCGAGCAGTTGCGCCTGATCGGAGAAGTAGAGGTAGAACGTACCATTGGCCACGCCCGCCTCGCGGCAGATGGCGGCGATGTTCAGATCCTGCGGTGCGCACGTTTCTAGCAGATGGCAGGCGGCGACCCGGATGGCCTGCGCGGTGCGTTGGCCCTTGGCGAGGTGGATGGCCTCGTCGGCAAGGGTCTCCGGATAGCTGTGAGAGGTGGGCATGGGGGCACGATAGTTTATGAATATGAATTCATGTTCATTTTTTTGAGTAATATGTCAAGACGGTTTGGAGTGACCGAGGACTCGCCTGTTGCCGCTTGTTCAGCCAATGCGGCGCCCCGGCACCCCGGCGGGTCGAAGGGCAGGAACTCGACTGCGCCGCGCTTGACCTGCGCGCTGGCCTTTTCGCTCACATCGGCGAGCACGAGGCCGCCGGGGGTGTGCAGCACGAGGTCGATGGGTATGTCGCGCGGCGTGGCCTTGATCGCGGAAATGATGGATCGGGCATCCTCCAGCCCAATCATGTTGGACATATTGAAACCGAACAGGCTGCGCTTTTCCGGCCGATGGACCATGGTGATGACCCGGCTGCGACGGCGTTTCTCGATGCCACGGATGGCCCGGGCGCGACGCAGTGTGAACATCCGTCCGGTTAAAAGCGGTTGCAGCATCAACGCGAGACAAGCGAGGACGAGGAGGGTAGAAAGATTGAATTCCATACACTTGCCTCGGGTTAAGATAAGAGTCGGATCCGGTTTTGCCACATCTGTTGCAATCACTGGGTGGTAAGTGAATTGAAAAATCATGCGTGATGCTACAATGATGGTAGTCGGTTAAATGTCTCGGAAAGAGACGCGTAACACAAGTCCAAGAGGCACGGGCGATGAAACAGGTCCTTATTCTACTCATGATCTTCGGCGTATCGGGCTGTGGCGGGGCGAACCGGTTTGGCGGCGATGTCCGCGCGGCGCGGCCCATGGCGTCGGGACCGATTTCGGATGCCTGCCTGCAATCGGATCGCAAGGCACGCTCGCGCGCGCTCTGCGGCTGTATTCAGGCAGTGGCCAACGATACGTTGAGCGGACGAGATCAGCGCCGCGCCGTCAGCTTTTACCGTGACCCGCATGCCGCGCAGGAAATCCGGCAATCGGACCGTCCCGGCGACGAACGGTTCTGGCGCGTCTACACCACCTATGCCGAGCAGGCGGAACGCGTCTGCGCCTGATGCGCTGCGCCCGGTTCGGGCTCGAGACTCGTCTGAAACACCCTTTTTCAAACCTTGCGCGCCCTGACCCAAGGGGCGAGCAGTGTTATATTCTTCCCGTTATGCGTGAAAAATAGTTGCTTTCCACTAAAGTTTTGCCCTAAAGAACGTGAATAATCACATCAAATGGGATTTTGCTATCCAGAAGGATCGCACCCTCGCGCCGTGCGTTGCCGGTGCCGGGCTCTATGGAAGTGGAGTGTCGGGATGACGTTCAATCTTGCCCTCGAAGAGATCGCGCAGAACGCCTATACCTCGGCGCATTTCGGCGGCAACATCCTTGCCACCGGAGACCGTCTGGGGGCCGATGGCACGTTTGACGAGACCGCCGAGGCGCTCAACATCGAGTTTCTGCGCTATCCCGGCGGGGCGCTGATCGGGGCATCGGCGGATGCTCGATCCGGTGATCAGAGAGTTGACCATAGAGCTCACACCGTAAGCCGAGGCGGCAGAGCCGTATCTGTTGTCATTCCTGATGAATGGCGAAGAGACCGGCCCTGACGAGAGCGAGGATCAGGGCGAGGCGATCTTGCCGGGCCTGCCGGTGCTGCCCGCGCAAGAGCCGCCATCCGAGGACGAGAGCACCGCTGCGGCGGCGGACGATGCTAATGACGGTGGCGGCGGATTGGGGGCCCTAGGCCTTGCCAAGTTGCCGCTTTTGTTACTGGCAGGCGCGGGCTGAAGCCCGCGTGGACATCACGCCTTGAGCCGGTAGCCCCGTGCCAGCATCCACCATGCCAGAAGGCTGACGGCGAGGGTGGAACCCGCACCGACCGCAAGGCCCAGCATCGGCGCGCTGTCCGAGACGCCGATCACCCCGAAGCGCACCCCGTCGATCAGGTAGAATACCGGGTTGAAATGGGTGATCGAATAGAGGCCCGGCGGCAGCGCCTCGACCGAGTAGAAGGTGCCCGACAGGAATGCGAGCGGTGTCACCACGAAGTTGGTGATCGCCGCCATCTGGTCGAACTTGTTCGCGAAAATCCCCGCGACGATGCCGACCCCGCTCATGAAGGTCGCGCCAAGCAGCACGAAGATCAACGCCCAGACCGGGTGCGCCGGGACAATGCCGAGCACCGCGAACAGCCCTGCACTGATCGCGAGCGCCACGAACACACCGCGCCCGACGCCCCCGGCAAGATAGCCCAGCACCAGTTCTCCGCCCGACAGCGGCGGCATCAGCGTGTCGACGATATTGCCCTGCACCTTCGAGATCACGATCGAGGACGAGGTATTGGCAAACGCGTTCTGGATCACCGTCATCATCAGGATGCCCGGCGCGATGAAGGTGGTGAAATCCACACCCATCACGTCACCCCGGCGCGGCCCGATGGCGATGGAGAAGATCACCATGAACAGGCCCGCCGTGATCAGCGGGGCCAGCAGCGTCTGTGTCCAGACCGCGAGAAAGCGGCGGTTTTCGCGCTCGGCCAGCGTCATCAAGCCCAGCCAGTTGACCCGGCCGAAGCGGCGGGTGCCCATCTCGGCAAGGCCGGTGGTGGCTGTCTGTGTCGCGTGGTCTCTCATGGGGGCTACCTGCCTGTCGGTTTGGCGTGAAAACTGCGCGTGGATGGGCGCGTGGACGATTCGATGCCTTGTAACTCACACACCAGTGATTAGAATAGGCCATCGATCCGAATGACAAGGCGGCGGGCCAATGGCCGGGCCGCCTTTTGATGCCGTTAGATGCAAGACCTGATGCAAGGAAGCCCCGATGTCGTGGAATGACGAACGCGTAGATCTGTTGAAGAAGATGTGGGGCGAGGGGCAATCCGCCAGCCAGATCGCGAAGGAGTTGGGCGGTGTGACGCGCAACGCGGTGATCGGCAAGGTGCATCGCCTCGGCCTGTCCAATCGCAACGGCTCTGGTGCGTCGGGTGCGGCGAGTGAGGCAAAGCCCGCGCCGGCCGCCGAGGCCAAGCCCAAGCCCGCGCCGAAGCCTGCCCCCAAGCCTGCGCCGAAACCCGCCGCCAAGCCCGAGGCCCCGGCAGAGGCGGCCCCGGCCCCGGTCTCGCGCATCAAGGCGATCATCCCGGCAGGCCAGCCCCTGCCGCCGCAGCCCTCGGCCAACGAGATCGATCCTGAGGCGCTCGCCAAGGTGAGCGAGATCGAGAAGAAGGCCAAGCGGCTGACCTTGATGGAACTGACCGAACGCACCTGCAAATGGCCGGTGGGCGATCCCGCGACCGAGGATTTCTGGTTCTGCGGTCTGCCCGTGCAGGCGGGCAAGCCCTATTGCGAGGCGCATGTCGGCGTCGCGTTCCAGCCGATGTCGAACCGGCGCGACCGCAAGCGCTGAGAGTTCTCGTAGATTAAAGGAAATGCGCCCCGCTGTGATGCCGGGGCGTATTCTTTTTTGCCTGCGGATCTGGCCCCGGGTCCAGATCCCGGGGCGATATCGATCAGCCGATGGCCGCTGCCTTGACGTCCTCGTCGATGAACGGGACGTATTGCGCAAAATTGTCGGCGAACATCTGCACCAGCTTGGCGGCCTGGCGGTCATAGGCCGCCGGGTCGTCCCAAGTGCGGCGCGGGTCGAGCAGCACTTCGGCCACGTCCGGCACGGCCACCGGCACGTCAAAGCCGAAATTCTCGTCCTTGCGGAATTCCACATCGCCGAGCGGCCCGTCGAGTGCTGCGGTCAGCAGCGCGCGCGTCGCCTGGATGGGCATGCGCGAGCCGGTGCCGTAGGCGCCGCCGGTCCAGCCGGTATTGACCAGCCAGCAGGTCGCGCCATGCTTGGCGATCTTGGCTTTCAGCAGGTTGCCATAGGCCTCGGGGCGGCGCGGCATGAAGGGCGCGCCAAAGCAGGTGGAGAAGGTGGGCTCGGGTTCGGTCACGCCGCGCTCCGTGCCCGCCACCTTGGAGGTGAAGCCCGAAAGGAAGTGATACATCGCCTGCGCCGGTGTCAGCCGCGCGATGGGCGGCAGCACGCCGAACGCGTCGCATGTCAGCATGATGATGTTCTTGGGATGTCCGCCAAGCGCCGTCTCCGACGCGTTGGAGATATAATGCAGCGGGTAGGCGCAGCGCATGTTCGCCGTAAGGCTGTCATCTGCGAAGTCGAGTTCGAGCGTGTCTTCGTCGAACACCATGTTCTCGACCACCGTGCCGAATTTCGACGTGGTGGCATAGATTTCAGGCTCTGCATCTGGATCGAGGTTGATCGTCTTGGCATAGCAGCCGCCCTCGAAATTGAAGGTGCCGCGATCCGACCAGCCATGCTCGTCATCGCCGATCAGCGTGCGCGCGGGATCGGCAGAAAGCGTCGTCTTGCCGGTGCCCGACAGGCCGAAGAATACGGCGGTGTCGACCGGGTTGCCCTTGGCATGGTTGGCCGAGCAGTGCATCGGCATGATGCCCTTTTCCGGCAGCAGGTAGTTAAGCAGGGTGAACACGGACTTCTTGTTCTCGCCAGCGTATTCGGTGCCCCCCACGAGTATCATCTTGCGCTCGAAATTCATCGCGATGACGGTTTCGCTCCGGCAGTCATGCTTGGCGGGGTCGGCCTTGAAGCCGGGGCAGTTGATCAGCGTGAAATCGGCAATGAAACTGTCGAGCGTCTCGCGCTCGGGACGGCGCAGCATGGTGCGGTTGAACAGGCTATGCCAGGCCAGCTCCGAGATCATCCGCACGTTGATCGAATGCGCGGGGTCGGCCCCGCCAACGAGGTCCTGCACGTAATAGTCGCCGTCCTTCATATAGGCCAGCATGTCGTCATGGAGCGCATCGAACCCCTCGGGCGACATCGCGGCGTTGTTCTCCCACCAGATGCTGTCCGCGACGTTGTCGGTCTTGACGATATGTTTGTCCTTGGGCGAGCGGCCGGTGAACGTGCCGGTGGTCACGAGGAATGCGCCGCCATTGCCGAGGGTGCCTTCGCCGCGCTTGAGTGCGGCCTCGATCAGCGCCGGTTCGATGAGGTTGTAGTAGACATTGCCCAGCCCGGTGATGCCTTGATCTTCCAGCCGGAATTGCGGGTTGACCCGTCCGAATGTCATGTTGCCTTGCTCCTGTTCGTCGAATCCGCGGAAACGCGGGATCAGAGAGGGGGCGCCGGCGGGCGGCGCCGGTCGGGCACCTTGCCCGGCTGCGCGCGTCTTAACATGACGTTTCCGTAAAATAACAGGACGGTTTCACGCAGTTAGCGCAACCAACGTCAAGTTAGCGCAACCACGTGGATGTTTGCGAAAACGCGGGTCGCCCTCGCGGGGAAAAGTGAGTCAATTTAGCCATTCGCAACAATTTTTTGCCCCAATGGGACGGCGCGACACCGGTGATTCGCAGTTTTGGATTGATAACGCAGTGGGAAACGGCACATAATGGCACAAAAAATGCAGGTAATCTGAGCAGCAATAAGGAATAAAACAATGTCCAGGATCGCCCTTGTGGACGATGACAGGAATATTCTGACATCCGTAGCCATGACACTCGAGGCCGAAGGGTTCGAGGTAGAAACATATAATGACGGGCAACAGGCCTTCGACGCGTTCAGCAAGAAATTGCCGGACATGGCCGTGCTCGACATCAAGATGCCGCGGATGGACGGGATGGACCTGTTGCAGCGTCTGCGCCAGAAATCGCAGATGCCGGTGATCTTCCTGACTTCCAAGGATGACGAGATCGACGAGGTTCTTGGCCTGCGCATGGGGGCCGACGATTACGTGAAAAAGCCGTTTTCCCAACGGCTTCTGGTGGAGCGCATCCGCGCCCTTCTGCGGCGTCAGGATGCGCAGAACGGCGAGGTCGTGGCCGAAACCGAAGAGACCAAGGTGATCGAGCGTGGCTATCTGCGGATGGACCCGCTGCGCCACGCGGTCAGCTGGAAAGGGCAGGACGTGTCGCTGACGGTGACCGAATTCCTGCTGTTGCAGGCTCTCGCGCAGCGCCCCGGTTTCGTCAAGAGCCGCGATCAACTGATGGATGTGGCCTATGACGATCAGGTCTATGTCGACGACCGCACCATAGACAGCCATATCAAGCGTCTGCGCAAGAAATTGCGCGTGGTCGATGCCGAATTCTCGGCGATCGAGACGCTTTATGGTATCGGATATCGGTACAACGAAGAATAATGACCCTTGCCGAGGGGATAGACGTGCGCGATTTGCCGCCGCGAAAAGACAGCGATCTCGTCCTTGGGGATGATTTCGTGGCCCCCGACCGTGTCGATGAGGCCGAACTGACCGCGCGGCGCGCGCGGCGCGGCTTTCTATCGCTGCGCGAATCCTCGCTGACGCGCAAGATCGTCACCTTCAACCTCATCGCGCTCAACGTGCTGGTCGTGGGCATCCTCTATCTCAGCGGGTCGCATGACACGATGGTCCGACAGCGCGTCGACAGCCTCACGCAGAGCGCGTCGCTGATGTCGGACGTGGTCGAGGCGCGGCTGC
Source organism: Roseovarius tolerans (assembly GCF_900109855.1). Classification (GTDB taxonomy): domain Bacteria; phylum Pseudomonadota; class Alphaproteobacteria; order Rhodobacterales; family Rhodobacteraceae; genus Roseovarius; species Roseovarius tolerans. The sequence continues at coordinate 38,822 of NZ_FOBO01000007.1, forward strand.
CGGCGACCGCACCGGTCAATTTCGCAACCGGTGATGGGCTTGATGTGGAGGACACGTTGGCGCGCCTCAATGTCGAGACCGGCACCGAGTTGTTGCTGTTTGATCGCACCGGCATGCTGTTGGGGCAAAAATCCGGCGACGTGGCACGCCCCGACGCAGAGCGCGCGCTGCCGGCGACGCCGATGACGGATTTCCTCGGACGGTTCTGGGACTGGATGTCGGCCCCGTTCTCGGGCGGTACTGACGCCGACGCAGTGCGCAGCCTTGAGGACATGGTGCGCGACATGGTTGACTCGGCGGTGGCCGACGGTGTGCAGGTGCGCAGTGCCGCCGGACCGAGCGGCACGATCCTGTCGGCGGCGGCCCCGGTCTTGCAGGGCAATACTCCGGTTGCAGTGGTGGCGCTGGCCAATGCTTCGGGCGAGATCGACAAGCTCGCGCGGATAGAGCGCGAGCGCGTCTTGCAGATGTTCCTGATCGCCACGCTGATTTCGGTTGGGCTCAGCCTGATCCTCGCCTCGACCATCTCGAACCCGTTGGCCGATCTGGCCGCAGCCGCCGAGATCGGGCGCGAACGCAATCGCCAGAAGGGCGCGGGCGGGCGCATCCGCATTCCCGACCTCACCGCGCGGCCCGACGAGATCGGGCGTCTCTCGGGCGCGCTCCGGGGCATGGTCGGCGCGCTTTACCACAGGATCGAGAGCAACGAGCAGTTCGCCGCCGACGTGGCGCATGAGATCAAGAACCCGCTGGCGAGCCTGCGCTCGGCGGTGGGCACGATGCGTATCGCCAAGCGCGAGGATCAGCGCGAGCGCCTATTGGAGGTGATTGAACATGACGTGCGCCGTCTCGACCGCCTGGTGAGCGACATTTCCAACGCATCGCGGCTGGACAGCGAACTGGTCAAGGAAGAGCAGGAAGCATTCGACCTGCTGACGATGCTTCGCAATCTGGGTCAGTATCTGGGCGAAGAGGCCGAGAAGAAGGGCGTCGATTTCATCACCGATTTCCCTGAGCAGCCCATTGTCATCACCGGGCTGGAGGCGCGGCTGGCGCAGGTGTTCGTCAATTTGATCACCAATGCGATCAGTTTCTGCGAAGAGGGTGACGCGATCCGGGTCTGGGCCCGGCGGCGCGCCAACCGGGTGCTGGTGGTGGTTGAAGATACCGGCCCCGGCATTCCGGATCAGGCGCTGGAAAAGGTGTTTCAACGCTTCTACTCCGAGCGGCCCGAGGGCGATTTTGGCAACAATTCAGGGCTGGGCCTTGCGATTTCCAAGCAGATCGTCGAGGCGCATGACGGTGTGATCTGGGCCGAGAACATTCGCCCTACCCATGCCGATGCAACCTCCGATCCGCTCGGCGCGCGCTTTGTCGTGGGCCTGCCGGTCTGATCCGGTGACCACCCACGCGCCCGCGCAAGAGACTATCGTTCATGCCACCTGCGTGACGCTGGAGGGACGCGCCGCGCTCATTCGCGGTATGGCGGGACAGGGCAAGTCGGGGCTGGCGCTGCAACTCATTGCGCTAGGGGCCACGCTGGTCGCCGATGATCGCACCCGGCTCTGGCGGGACGGGGATCGGCTGATGGCCGATGCGCCCGACACGATCCGTGGCCGGATCGAGGCGCGCGGCTTGGGCATCCTGCATCTGCCGCAGACCGGGCCCGCGCCCGTGGCCTGCGTGGTCGATCTGGACCGCAATGAAACCGACCGGCTGCCGCCCCTTCGTCACGAAACCGTGATGGATCTGCACCTGCCGTCCTTCGGAAAATCGCCGCATCCGCATTTTCCTGCCGCGATCCTGCTATATCTCAGGTATGGAACGATGAGTTGAGGCCAGATGCCAGGATGACCATCAAGACGGATAGAGAAGCAACCGACGTGACCGGGGACGGGCGCCCACGGCTTGTCTTGGTGACCGGCCCATCCGGGGCCGGACGCAGCACCGCCATTCGGGCGCTCGAGGATATGGGGTTCGAGGCGATCGACAACATGCCACTAAGCCTGCTGCCCCGCCTTTTGGAGGGCAGCGCACCGCCGGACAAGCCGCTGGCGCTGGGTCTTGATGTACGCAACCGTGATTTCTCGACCAATGCATTGATCGAGTTAATCGACCGGCGCGACTGGCATGCCGGGCTGCCCTTGCAGGTCCTGTATCTCGATTGCCGACCCGAGGTGCTGCAACGGCGCTTTTCCGAGACCCGTCGCCGCCATCCCCTTGCCCCTGCGGAAAGTCCCGAACTGGGCATCGCGCGGGAATTCGATCTGCTTGGGCCGGTCCGCGCGCGCGCCGATCTGGTGATCGACACATCCGACATGTCGCCGCATGATCTGCGCGCGGACCTGGAACGCTGGTTCATCCCGCGCGGTGCCGTGCGGCTGGCCGTATCGGTGCATTCGTTTTCCTACAAGCGCGGCCTGCCGCGCGGGCTCGACATCGCGCTGGATTGTCGGTTCCTGAACAATCCCTATTGGGAGCCGTCGCTGCGCAGCCTCGACGGGCGCGCGCCCGAGGTGGCGGATTTCGTGCGGTCTGATCCGCGTTTCGAGAGCTTTCGCGCCAAGGTGACTGCGCTCGTCGAAGAGTTGCTGCCCGCCTACGAGGCCGAGGGCAAGGCCTATCTCGCCATCGGTTTTGGTTGCACCGGCGGGCAGCATCGGAGCGTGGCGATGGCAGAAACCCTCGCGGCAACCCTTGCGCAGGACGGCTGGCAAGTGTCTATAAGGCATCGCGAACTGGAGCGGCGCGGCCCTGAGCGGGCCGCGCCGCCCCCATCTGAGGAGTGACCCAAGTCGTGATCGGCATCGTTATCGTCGCGCATGGCGGGCTGGCCCGCGAATATCTGAGGGCGGTCGAACATGTGGTCGGCCGCCAATCCGGTATTGTTGCGATCACCATCGAGGGCGATCACGACCGTGCGCTCAAGCAGGACGAGATCTGCGCTGCCGCGGATTCCGTCGATACCGGGGGCGGGGTGGTGCTGGTCACCGATATTTTCGGCGGCTCGCCGTCGAACCTGTCGCTTCGCGCCTGCCGCCCCGATGATCGGCGGATTCTCTACGGGGCGAACCTGCCGATGTTGATCAAGCTGGCCAAGAGCCGCCATCTGAGCGTATCCGAGGCGGTGCGCGCCGCGCTGGATGCGGGGCGCAAATATATCGACAGTCACAATGTGACCACGGAATAAGAAGGGGCGGCGAGATGACGGAGAAGGTCACGCGTCAGTTGAAGATCGTGAACGAAAAGGGGCTGCACGCCCGCGCGGCAGCCAAACTGGTCGAGGTGGTCGAGGGGTTTGACGCAACCGCCGAGGTGTCGCATAACGGGCAATCGGCATCGGGCGACAGCATCATGGGGCTTTTGATGTTGGCAGCGGCCAAAGGAAGCACTATTGACGTCGAAATCGCCGGGTCCGATGCGGAACCGCTCGCCGATGCGATGGCGGCGCTGGTCGCGGATCGTTTCGGCGAGGACATGTGAACGCGCGGGAGACCCCCCAAGCGGGGATGAAGAGCGGAGCAGGGACGGGGCAGTGAGCACCAACGCGCAGAACGAGACCGGCACCGAGGCCGGCGAAACGGTCCTATTCACAAAGTATGACCGCCGCAGCCTGACTTATGCCAACAGTTTCGACTCGCCCATGACATCGGCGATCATCCGGTCGATGGAATGGCTGACCGGCAAGATCACCATCGTCCGCATGATCCGCCAGTTCGAGAAACGCGGGGCCCCCACCGGACAGCCGTTCTGGCGGGCCGCTCTCGATACGATGGGGATTCCGCTGCTGACCCCTGATGAGGAAGTGCAGAATATTCCCGCCGACGGTCCTGTGGTGGTGGTGGCCAATCATCCGCATGGGCTGGTCGACGGGATGATCCTGGCTGATCTGATCGGGCGGCGGCGCAGCGATTACAAGATCCTGACGCGCGCCCTGCTGACCGGCATCGACGAGGTGGCGGCGTCCTACATGATCTCGGTGCCGTTCCCGCACGAGCCCGACGCGCAGCGAAAATCCGTCGAAATGCGCGCCAAGGCGATGGCGCATCTCAAGGAAGGCGGCGTGATCAGCGTCTTTCCTTCGGGGGTGGTGGCCTCTTCGGACACCATGTTCGGCCCGGCGGTGGAGCGGGAATGGAACGTGTTCACCGCACAGATGATCCGGCGGTCCGGCGCGCGGGTGGTGCCGATCTTCTTTCCAGGGTCGAACTCGCGCTGGTATCAGATGGCCAACCGTGTTTCGGCGACCCTGCGGCAGGGCCTCCTGCTGCACGAGGTGGTGCATAGCTGCAACCGGCCCCAGCGTCCGGTGGTGGGTCCCCCGGTCAGCGACGAGAGGATGAAGATGCTCGAAAGCGATCCGCGCGGCTTCATGGAATGGCTGCGCGCGCATACGCTATCTCTGGGCGAGGGGCAGCGGTAGCACCGTTGCATCGACTGCAGGTCAGCAACAGGTCAGAGAACCGACGGCCTCTCAGGGAAGATGATTGACCCCGCGTGCCTGCCAGCCGCTCTCCTCCCAGTGCAGTTCTGTCACCGACAGGTTGTCGATCCGGTGGGCGAAGGCGTCATAGGCACTGATCCCGAGCGCCGCCTGAACCTGCGTAAGGATCGCGCCCATATGCGCCACCGCGACGATATCGCGCCCCGGATGGGCGGCGCGCAGGCGTGCCACGGCACCCGAGACGCGCGCCGAGACGTCGTGCCAGCTTTCGCCGCCGGGTGGGCGAATATCACCGGGACGTTCCCAGAAGGCGCGCAAGTGATCCTGATCGGGGATCGTGTCGACACCCTGTAATTCCCAGTCGCCGAAATGGATTTCGCGCAGGTCACGCTCGTCGGCCAGGCGCAGGCGTGGCCCGGCGATGGCATCTGCGGTGGCGCGTGCGCGGACAAGATCGGAGGAGACCATCACAGCCCCCTCCGGCAGATGCGCCGAGAGCCGCGCCAGCTGCGCGGTATTGCTCAGGTCGGCGGGAATGTCGGACCAGCCGACAATGGATTTGGCATGTGTCGGCCCGTGCCGGACCCAGAAAAAGCGGCTCATGGCAGCGCACCCTTGAGCACCTGCGGCAGCCCAGCGATCACGTTCACCACCAACCCCGCGCGCGCCGCGAGGTGCTGGTTGAGCGCGCCCTGCGCATTCTGAAAACGGCGGGCGAGGGCGTTGTCGGGCACCACCGACAAACCGACCTCGTTCGAGACCACCACGACCGGCGCAGCGCAGGTGTCGAGCGCGTGGAAAAGCGCCACCTCGGCTTGTGTCAGATCGCCCTCGTCCATTAAGTGATTGGAAAGCCACATCGTCGCGCAGTCGAGCAGAACGACATCGTCCGGCCCCACCTGCCCAAGCGCCGGGCCAGGATCACGCGGGGCCTCGATGGTGCGCCAGTCGGGCCCGCGCCGGGCACGGTGCCGGTCGAGTTTGGCGCGCATCTCGGCGTCATGAGCCTCGGCGGTGGCGAGGTACACGCGCGGTCCCCCATGCGCCATGACCAGCCTCTCGGCATAGGCCGATTTGCCAGACGCGGCCCCTCCGAGCACCAGGGTCAGTGACGGTAACATGACTCTCAAACCTCGCTTATTTTGATCCGGTTCGCATCTGGCGTCGTAACACCTCGTGAAATACTCAGAAAGACCACATCGGCAACAGATGCATGACAGGGGGATCACATGCCACTCGATGCACCGCAGCAAAGCAACATGTCCCGCACCGCGATGAAGGCAGAAATGCTGGACGCCGAAACCGAACTTGCGCTCGCCTATGCTTGGCGCGACCACCGTGACGAGGCGGCCCTGCACCGCCTGATCACCGCCTATATGCGGCTGGCAATCTCGATGGCGTCCAAGTTCCGACGCTATGGCGCGCCCATGAACGACCTCATCCAGGAGGCAGGGCTTGGCCTGATGAAAGCCGCCGACAAGTTCGACCCTGACCGGGGCGTTCGCTTTTCGACCTATGCGGTGTGGTGGATCAAGGCCAGCATCCAGGATTACGTGATGCGCAACTGGTCGATGGTGCGCACCGGTTCAACCTCCAGCCAGAAATCGCTATTCTTCAACATGCGCCGGGTTCAGGCGCGGATCGAGCGCGAGGCGATGGCAAATGGCGAGGAGCTTGACGGCTACCAGCTGCGCGAGATGATCGCGCATGAAGTCGGTGTTCCCTTGCGCGATGTGGAGATGATGGAAGGCCGCTTGTCCGGCTCCGATTTCTCGCTTAACGCCACGCAATCGTCGGAGGATGAGGGGCGCGAGTGGATCGACACGATCGAGGATGAGGGCGCACGCGGCGATGAGCTTGTCGAGAAGGATCACGATTTGCAGGCGCTGCGCGATTGGCTGGGCGACGCGATGGGCAAGCTCAACGAACGCGAGCGGTTCATCGTCCGTGAACGCAAGCTACGCGATGCGCCGCGCACGCTGGAAAGCCTCGGCGAGGAGTTGAGCCTCTCGAAAGAGCGTGTCCGCCAACTCGAGGCAGCGGCGTTCCAGAAAATGCGCAAGCATCTTGAAAAGCACGGCGGCGAGGTGCAGAACCTGCTCGCATGAGCTTGCGCGCCCTTGCCCTCACAGTCGCACTATGCGCCGCCGGTCCGGCGGCTCCGCAGGACGTGGTGATACTGGGCGAGGAGCATGACAATCCCGACCACCACGCCGAACAGGCCGCGCAGGTGGCGCGCCTTCAACCTTCGGCCATCGTCTTTGAAATGCTGACCGAGGCACAAGCCGCGCGCGTGACCCCCGAATTGCGCGACGATGCCGAGGCGCTGGGTGAGGCGCTTGACTGGGCCGAGAGCGGCTGGCCCGAATTCACCATGTATCATCCGATTTTCACCGCAGCCCCCGAAGCGGCGATTTACGGCGCGCTGGTTCCACGTCCGGTGGCGCGCGAGGTGTTTGACATCGGCCCGGCGGAGGCATTCGGTGACGAGGCCGCGCGCTACGGCCTGCACCGCGATCTCGACCCGGCAGAGCAGGCCACCCGCGAAGCGATGCAGATGTCCGCCCATTGCGACGCGCTGCCCAAGGAGATGCTGCCCGACATGGTCGCCGTCCAACGCCTGCGTGACGCGGTGCTGGCACGGGCGGTGGTCCGCGCGCTTGATGAAACCGGCGGGCCGGTCGCGGTGATCACCGGCAACGGCCATGCGCGCCGTGACTGGGGCGTGCCTGCAGTGCTGGCCGAGGTGGCCCCCGATCTTGATGTCTGGGTCTTGGGGCAAACCGAGGACGGGCGCCCGCTGGAGGGCGGGTTCGACACGGTCAAATCCGCCCCCGCCGCCGAGCGACCCGACCCCTGCGTGGCGTTTCAGTAGCGGCCCCGTGCTCTTGCACGCGCGCCGCCCGCGCCCTACTGTCAGCGCGGCCCTGGAAGGAACGCCCATGCTTGCCTCGAAACGCATTCTTCTGATCATCGGCGGCGGAATCGCGGCCTACAAGTCGCTCGACCTCATCCGGCGACTGCGCGAGCGCGGCGCCGAGGTGGTACCGGTGCTGACCCGGGCGGGATCGGAATTTGTCACGCCGCTATCGGTGTCGGCGCTGGCCGGGCGCAAGATCTTCTCGGACCTCTTCGACCTGACCGACGAGGCCGAGATGGGGCATATCGAGCTCAGCCGCTCGGCCGATCTGATTGTCGTGGCCCCGGCCACCGCCGACCTGATGGCCAAGATGGCGCATGGCCATGCGGATGATCTGGCCTCGACCCTGCTGCTGGCCACCGATACGCCGGTGCTGCTGGCCCCGGCGATGAACGTGCGGATGTGGCAGCACGCGGCGACGCAGCGCAATATCGAGACGCTGATTGGTGACGGCATCGGTTTTGTTGGCCCGAATGAGGGCGGTATGGCCTGCGGCGAGTATGGCCCGGGGCGGATGGCCGAGGTTACCGGAATTTTGGCGGCGATCGAGGCGGCGCTGGCCGACGGCCCGCTGCGCGGGCGGCGCGTGCTGGTGACCTCCGGCCCGACGCATGAGCCCATCGACCCGGTGCGCTATATCGCCAACCGATCTTCCGGGGCGCAGGGCACGGCGATTGCACGGGCGCTGGCGGCTTTGGGTGCGGAGGTGGTCTTTGTCACCGGTCCCGCCACCGTGCCGACCCCCGAAGGCGTCGAGGTGATCCGCGTCGAGACCGCGCAGGAGATGCTGGCGGCGGTCGAAGGCGCGCTGCCCGTCGATGCCGCCGTGTTCGCCGCCGCCGTGGCCGATTGGCGCGTGACCAGTGAAAGCGACCGCAAGATGAAGAAGACCGAGGGCGGGTTGCCGCTGCTGGAATTTGCCGAGAACCCGGACATTCTGGCGACGGTGAGCCGGATGGCCGAGGGACGCCCGGCCTTGGTGGTGGGCTTTGCCGCCGAGACGCATGACGTGGTGGACCTTGCCACCGCTAAGCGCGCGCGCAAAGGGTGTGACTGGATTGTCGCCAATGACGTGAGCCATGCCACGGGGATCATGGGCGGAGCCGAGAATGCCGTGACCCTGATCACCAAAGAGGGCGCGGACAGTTGGCCGCGCATGGGCAAGGATCAGGTGGCGCGGCAACTGGCCGAGCGCATCGCGCAGGCGCTGGCCTGAGGATTTTGAGTGTTTTTAGAAAGATGAAAAGGGACTGCGGATGCTGACCGTCGCGTTTCAATGGGAGGAAGGAGCGGATCGCGCGTTGGGCCTGCCTGCCTATGAGACAGACGGGGCGGCGGGGGCCGATCTGCGCGCGAATTTCCCGGATCGCGGCGTGGTGATGCTGGAGCCGGGGGCGCGGGCGCTGGTGCCGACGGGGCTGCGGCTGATGGTGCCTGCGGGATACGAGGTGCAACTGCGCCCCCGTTCAGGGCTGGCGCTCAAATACGGGATCACCCTGCCCAATAGCCCCGGCACCATTGACGCCGACTATCGCGGCCCCTTGGGGGTGATCGTGATGAATGCGGGCGAGGAGCCGTTCGAGATTGAGCATGGCGCGCGCATCGCGCAGATGGTGGTCGCCCCGGTAATCCAGGCCCGGTTTGAGGCGGTCGAAAGCCTTGAGGCCACTGCGCGCGGTGCCGGTGGGTTCGGCTCCACGGGTGTGCGCTGATGCTGCTGGTTCTGGTGATGGCGGCGGTGCTCTGGGGCATCGGGGCGGCGATGGGCACACCTCGGCGGCTGCGCTGGGGCATGATCGCGGCGCTCTGGGCCGGGGTCACGCTGGCGCATCTGGTCTTGCCTGTAGGGCATCCCATCCGGCTCGCCACCGGTGAGAGGGCGGCGCTGTGGCTGATGATAGGCGGCGCCGCGGTGCTGGTGCTGGTCTATCGTGCGGCGCTGCGACGGTTGCGGGACCGGGCCGGGCGGCGCGAGGCCGAGGCGGACACCAGCCCCAAGCCGCTCTTTTCCGAGGCCGAACTGGGCCGCTATGCCCGCCATATCGTGCTGCGAGAGATCGGCGGGCCGGGGCAGAAGGCGCTCAAGCACGCGCGAGTGCTGGTGATCGGGGCAGGGGGGCTCGGTTCTCCGGTGCTCTTGTATCTGGCCGCGGCCGGGGTCGGCACCATCGGTGTGATCGACGATGACGAGGTCGACAATTCCAACCTGCAACGGCAGGTGATCCACCGCGATGACGATATCGGCCTGCCCAAGGTGCAGTCGGCCATGGCCGCGATGCAGGCGCAGAACCCCAATGTCGTGGTGCGCCCTTACCGGCGACGGCTGTCGCCCGAGATCGCCGGGGATCTCTTTGCCGACTACGATCTGATCCTCGACGGTACCGACAATTTCGAGACGCGCTATCTGGCCAATGCCGCCGCCGTTGCACAGGGCAAACCGCTGATTTCCGGCGCGCTGTCGCAATGGGAGGGGCAGTTGAGTGTGTTCGATCCCGCCCATGGTGCGCCCTGCTATCAATGCATCTTTCCCGAGGCCCCCGCACCCGGTCTTGCGCCCTCCTGCGCCGAGGCGGGCGTTCTTGGCCCCTTGCCCGGCGTGGTCGGCGCGATGATGGCCGCCGAGGCGGTGAAACTGATCACCGGGGCGGGGCAGAGCTTGCGCGGGGAAATGCTGATTTACGACGCGCTTTATGGCGAGAGCCGCAAGATCGCGGTAGGCCGCCGCGCGGATTGCCCGATCTGCGGCGACAAAGGAGAGAGACATGACCAACCCGTTGCTGGCTGAGTGGAAGACGCCCTTTGCCCTCGCGCCGTTTGACGCGATTTCCGACGAGGATTTCGCCCCCGCCTTTGATGCGGCGATGCAAGAGGCGCGCGCGGAGGTGGCGGCGATTGCCGACAATCCCGACGCGCCGACCTTCGCCAACACGATCGAGGCACTGGAAGCGTCGGGCAAGGCGCTCGACAAGGTGTTGTCGGTGTTCTTCACCGTGGCGGGCGCGGACAGCAACCCGAGGCGGCAGGAACTTCAGCGCGACTTCGGCCCGAAACTGGCCGCGTATTCGTCTGAGTTATACGGCAACAAGCAACTTTTCGCGCGGGTCGAGGCGGTCTGGCAGGCGCGCGAGGCGCTCGACCCGACAGCCGAGCAGCAGCGCCTGTTGATGCTGACGCATCGCGCCTTTCGTCGGGCGGGCGCGGCGCTGACCGGCGAGCAGGACAAACGCATGCGCGCGATCATGGCGCGGCTGGTGGAGCTGGGCACCGCCTTCACGCAGAACCTGCTGGCGGATGAGGCCGGCTGGCATATGGAACTCAGCGAAGGTGATCTGGAAGGGCTGCCGGACTTCGTGATCCGCTCTGCCCGCGCGGCGGGGCAGGAGAAAGGGGCAGATGGCCCCGTTATCACGCTCTCGCGTTCGCTGATCGTGCCATTCCTGCAATTCTCTCCGCGCCGCGACCTGCGCCGAAAGGCGTTTGAGGCATGGGTCTCGCGCGGGGCCATGGGCGGCGAGACCGACAACCGCGCCATCGCCGAGGAGATACTGCGCCTGCGGGCCGAGCGCGCAGCGCTTCTGGGCTACGAGAACTTTGCCGCCTACAAGCTGGAAACCGAGATGGCCAAGACGCCGGAGGCGGTACGTGATCTGCTGATGGCGGTCTGGGAACCGGCCAAGACGCAGGCCGAGGCCGATGCGGACACGCTTACCGCGATGATGCGTGCCGACGGGATCAACGGCGATCTCGAGCCTTGGGACTGGCGTTACTATTCCGAGAAGCGGCGACAGGCCGAGCATGATCTGGATGAGACCGCGCTCAAGCCATATCTCTCGCTCGACGCGATGATCGAGGCGGCGTTCGGCTGCGCCAATCGGCTGTTTGGCCTCGAATTCAAACCGCTCGATATCGCACTCTACCACCCAGATTGCCGCGCGTGGGAGGTGACGCGCGAGGGGCGGCATGTGGCGGTCTTCATCGGAGATTACTTCGCGCGCGGCTCCAAACGCTCTGGCGCGTGGTGCTCTTCGATGCGCGGTCAGGCCAAACTGCCAAATGTGCAGGGGCCGGTGGTGATCAACGTGTGCAATTTCGCCAAGGGCGATCCGGCATTGCTCAGCTATGACGACGCGCGCACGCTGTTTCATGAATTTGGCCACGCGCTGCATCACCTGTTGTCGGATGTGAGCTATGAGAGCCTGTCGGGCACCTCCGTGGCGCGCGATTTCGTGGAACTTCCAAGCCAGCTTTATGAGCATTGGCTGGAGGTGCCGGAGGTGCTGGAACGCTACGCCACCCATGTCGAGACCGGCGCGGCGATGCCGCCCGAGATGCTGGAACGGCTGCTCAAGGCGACGACCTATGACATGGGCTTCCAGACCGTGGAATATGTGGCCTCGGCCCTGGTCGATCTCGCCTTTCACGAAGGCGCGCCGCCCGACGACCTGATCGCGGCGCAGCGCGATGTGCTGAACCGGTTGGGGCTGCCCCACGCGATCACAATGCGCCACGCGAGCCCGCATTTCGCGCATGTGTTCTCGGGCGACGGCTATTCCAGCGGCTATTACAGCTACATGTGGTCCGAGGTGATGGATGCCGATGCCTTCGCCGCCTTCGAGGAGGCGGGGGGTGCCTTCGATGCCGCGCAGGCGCGGGCGCTGGAGCGGCATATCCTGTCGCAGGGTGGATCGTCGGACCCGGCAGAGCTTTATACCGCGTTCCGTGGACGGCTTCCGGGGGTCGAGGCGCTCTTGCGCGGGCGCGGTCTGGCGGCCTGATTGCCCAGAAAAAATGCCTGGAAAGCGGCGGGTCGCGTGGTTATCCGGCGCGATCCACATTTTTCGAATCAGTGCTTATTGACGGATTCGTCCTGTCTGGACTATATCTTGTGATATTCAAACCGAGGGCCCTCTAATCGCTGTGGCCCTGGCATATATGGGGGTATACGGTGCATTCATGCGCTAAAGGACGGCTGACATGCGCCCGAGCGCCTGCGTTTGCCCCACATCTGTCGCCGAACGTCATTGACGAATTTAGGAGTTTTCCATGTTGCGTGCGTCCCTGATCGCGGCGGCCTTTCTGGCGGTGACTATTGCATTGGTGCTGATGCAGCCGGGCAAACCGCGCCTTATGGCCGCGCCTGAGATGCCCCTGACCGAGGAGGTCACACGCAGCGGCCCCGATCTGGCCGAGGTCGGCACCCCGCTGGGCAAGCCGACCGATCCGCTGGTGCAGAGCATGCAGGCGGCGGTTGACCTGGGAGCGTCAGCACAGGCCCCACGCCCCGAACAGGCCGCCCCGAAAGCCGCAAGTGGTCTCGAAGGCATGGTGATCGAGGCGTTGGGGCAGGGCCAGTCCGAAAGCTATATCGACGCGCTGGTCAATGACGCGGCGCAAAAGGGCCGGGTCGAGGTGCCCAGCGCGCTGGTCACGCCCGAGGGACGGGTCGATACCGCCGTGCTGCTGAGCGCGCTGTCGCAGCCCGCCCGCCCACGCGTTCCGCCCAGCTATACCGTCGCCACCGGCGACAGCCTCGCCGCGATCGCCTATCGCTTCTACGGCGATCTCAACCGGCAGTCGGATATCGTCGCGGTCAATCCAGATACGCTTGGGGCGGGCGCGCGCCTTCTAGTGGGGCAGGTGATCAACCTGCCCGGCGGATGACGAACCCGGAACGCAGAACAGGTTACGATGGCAGGAATGATCGAGGGGCCGAACCAACGGCCCCCTTTCATTTTCGGGATCGTGCTGATCGCCATCACCCGCGCGCGTCCTTGGGCGAGCCCATCACGACATAGGAGGTGATCGCGTTGACCTGCGGCAGGGTGCCGAGCGCCTCGGTGTGAAAGTTCTTGTAGGCGGGCAGGTCGGCCACCTCGACCCGCAGAAGGTATTCGACGGCACCGGTGATGTTGTGACATTCCACCACTTCGGGGGCGCGGGCCATGGCGCGCTCGAATGCCTCCTGGCTGGCTTTGGTGTGGCTGTTGAGGCCGACGGTGACATAGGCGGTGAACCCCACCCCCAGCGCCGCGCGATCGAGCACCGCACGATAGCCCGCGATCACCCCGCGCCGTTCGAGATCCTGCACCCGGCGCAGGCAGGCCGAGGGCGAGAGGCCAACCCGGCCGGCCAATTCCAGGTTGCTCATCCGTCCGTCGCAGGTCAACTCCTGCAATATGCGATCGCTTATATGATCCATAGACGTAATAAGTTGCATAATTACGACCAAATCACAATAAAACGCAATTCAAATGCGCAAAATATCGCATATGGTTGCATACATGACACTGGATCTTTTCACCGCACTCGCAACCTTTGCCTTCGTCACGGTTATCACGCCGGGGCCGAATAACCTGATGCTGATGGCGTCGGGGACGAATTTCGGTTTTGTCCGCACCATCCCGCATATGCTCGGGATCGGTCTGGGCTTCCCGCTGATGGTGTTTTGCGTGGGCATGGGGGTGATGCGGGTCTTCGACATATGGCCGCTCAGCTACACGCTGCTCAAGGCGGTGTCGGTGGCCTATCTGCTGTTTCTGGCGTGGAAAATCGCCAATGCCGCACCGCCGAGGGCGACCGAGGGGCCGGCGGAAGGCAAGCCGCTGACCTTCCTGCAATCGGCGGCGTTCCAATGGGTCAACCCGAAGGCCTGGAGCATGGCGCTCTCGGCGATCACGCTCTATGCGGCGGGGCGGGATCTGATGGCGGTGCTGTGGGTTGCGGGGGTGTACGTGGGCGTTTCGGCGATCAGCACGACAGGCTGGACCGTTCTGGGCCAGCAGGTGCGCCGCCTCTTGAAGAACCCCACGCGGCTCCGGGTGTTCAACTGGGTGATGGCCGTGCTGCTGGTGGCGACGCTGGTGCCTGTGCTCTGGCCCGTGGGCTGAGGGTGTTGCGAGTGGCGTGAAGGGGGGATTCGATCGAAGCACCCTGCGCGATACACGGTCGAAGACCGCCGCGCATCGCCGTGCCCCCCCCCCCGGCGCGGCGATTTGTTTGCAACCTGCTCTGCGCTCGGATGTTTTTCCGGCTTGGCTGGCATAAAGCACTGCCAAACTGACGTCGGATCGCCACACTGCGGCACGACGATGCGCCGCTTACGACCACGGCAGCGTCAGGCCAGTCTCGTCTCCTCGGGATTAGGTCGATCAGCCGCGCAACGGGTTCTCATTGCAAAACCGGCCCAAGCCAGCCATATAACGCCGCGACACGAAACGGGATGAGCTGAGCGCGATGACCAATTACCTCGACTTTGAAAAGCCTCTGGCGGAAATCGAAGGCAAGGCCGAAGAACTGCGCGCGCTGGCGCGCACCAGCGAGGGGATGGATGTCGAGGACGAGGCGGGCGCGCTCGACCGCAAGGCTGCCGAGTTGCTGCGCGATCTCTACAAGACCCTCACCCCGTGGCGCAAATGCCAGGTCGCACGCCATCCCGAGCGGCCGCATTGCCGCGACTACATAGACGCGCTGTTTTCCGAATACACGCAGCTGGCCGGTGACCGTGCCTTCGGCGAGGACGAGGCGGTGATGGGCGGGCTTGCGCGCCTGAATGATCGCCCGGTGATGGTGATTGGCCACGAAAAGGGCAACGATACCAAGAGCCGCCTGACCCGCAATTTCGGCATGGCGCGCCCCGAGGGCTATCGCAAGGCGGTGCGCCTGATGGAGATGGCCGACCGCTTCGGCCTGCCGGTGATTACGCTGGTGGACACGCCCGGCGCCTATCCCGGCAAGGGCGCCGAGGAGCGCGGGCAAAGCGAGGCTATCGCGCGCGCGACCGAGACGTGCCTGGGCATTGGTGTGCCGCTGGTGTCGGTGATCATCGGCGAGGGTGGATCTGGGGGGGCGGTGGCCTTTGCCAGCGCCAACCGCGTCGCGATGCTGGAACATTCGGTCTATTCGGTGATCTCGCCCGAGGGCTGCGCTTCGATCCTGTGGAAGGACTCTGAAAAGATGCGCGAAGCCGCTGAGGCGCTGCGCCTGACCGCGCAGGACCTGATCAAGCTGGGTGTGGCCGACCGGATCATCGACGAGCCGTTGGGCGGCGCGCATCGCGATCCCGGCGCGGCGATCAAGGCGGTGGGCAAGACCATTCACGCGATGCTGAGCGAATTGTCCAAGAAGGACCGCAAGGCGCTGATCAATGACCGCCGCCAAAAGTTTCTCGATCTGGGCAAGAAGGGCCTCGCGGCCTGAGCGTGTTCAGCGCCGCGCCCCCTGCACTCGGCGAATGGCGATCAGGGTCATCACCGGGCCGATCAGCTCAAACACCACAGTAGAGCCGATGGTCAGCGTCAGGATCATTTCGCCATGCTGCGGAAACTCACGCGCCGCGATCAGCGCCATGCCCACGGCGACCCCCGCTTGCGGCAGGAGTGCGGCCCCGCACCAATTGCGTTCCAGCGCCGGAACCCCCGCAAGCCGCCCGCCGATCCATCCGCCCGCGATGCGCGCCGCGCTGCGCAACAGGATGAAAAGCCCGCCAATGAGGCCGATCCCGGCCAGCAGCGACAAATCAAGCCGTGCGCCCGCCAGCAGGAAGAACAGCACCATGAACGGCCATTGCAGGTGCTCGATCTCGTGAAAGGCACGCTCGTGATGGCGGGCGAGATTGGCGATCAGCATGCCCGCCACCATGCCCGCGATCAGAAACGAGACGTCAAACCAGATCGCGAGCCCGGCTGTGAGGCAGACCAGGCCGATGGCCTCGGTCTCCAATGGCTCGCCCCGGCTGAGCCGCCCGGTGAGATAGGCGGCGGGCCAGCCGATGAGGCCGCCAAGCGCCACCGCGCCGCCGATCTCCCACAGTGCGCCGGTGAGCAGCCCCGCGCCTGCACCCCCCGAGAGCATATGCGCGCCGACGGCGGCCAGTGAAAAGGCCAGCAGCCCCCAGGCGTCGTCAATGGCCACGATTCCGAGGATAAGATCCACGAATGGCCCCTCGGCCCCCGCCTGCCGGATTGCGTCCTGTGTAGCGGCGGGGGCGGTCGCCGTGGCAATGGCCCCCAGAAGCAGCGCCACCGGGGCAGGCAGGCCGGCGAGCCATAGACCGAGGCTGACGGCCGCCATGGTGATCAGAACGATGCAGACTGAGATCAGCAGGATCGCCCGGCCATGCTGTGCCAGCCGGTCGAGGGTCAGCGAACTGCCCAGAAGAAAGGCCACCATGGTGAGTGCCATGACCGAGAGGAAATCGTAGAGCGAGCGCATTTCCGGCGGGATGAGGTCGAGGCCAGAGCCGCCCACCACGATCCCGCAGGCCAGGAGCAGTGTGACCCGGGGCAGCCGTGTGCGCCGCCCGACCGTATCGGCGGCAAGCCCGACGAGGAACAGTGCGCCAAGCGTGATCAGAAGCGGTGCCAGCTCCATCGCTCAGCCCACCAGCATGCGCAGGCCCTGTGTCACGTCCGAGCGCACCGCGAGGCGCAGGCTCGGCTCGTCCCCTGCCTTGAGCGCCGCGATGATCAGGCGGTGATAATGCGGCGGATCCTTGCGCCGCAGCCGCCCGTAGAGCGCGCGCATGGTCGGGCCAAGCTGCAGCCAGACGGTTTCGGCCATGGCCAGCATCGCCGGGGCCTGCGCCCGCAGGTAGAGCGTGCGGTGAAATTCGAGATTGCGACGGATATAGGCGACGGCATCCTGCCGCGCGATATCCTCGGTGATCCGGGCGTTGATCGTCTGAAGCCGGTCGATCAGCGCGATATGCGCGCGCGGCAACGCGCGGCTCGCCAGTTCCACCTCCAAGAGCGAGCGCAGGGCGGCCAACTCCTCGATCCGTTCATTGCTGAGTTCCGGGGTCGAGACGCGGCCCGAGTTCGACATAGTGAGCGCGCCTTCGGCGGAGAGACGGCGCAGCGCCTCGCGCGCGGGCGTCATCGAGACCTCGAATTCGGCGGCGATGCCGCGCAGGGTCAGCGCCTTTCCCGGCGCGATCTCGCCATGCATGATGCGGCTGCGCAAGCCGCGATAAACGCGGTCATGGGCGGCCGGGGCCGGATCGGGGCGGGGCGAAATCAGCATGCGACCATGTGATCACAAATCGTGCCGGGGTCAATCGCTGAAACGAAAGCGGTGCAGCGCAGCGCCTTCGCGGCGCAGCCAGCGGCGCGGCGTCTCGTAATCGGGCAAGAGCCGCGCCACCACCGCCCAGAAGGCGGGGGAATGGTTCATTTCTGCGAGATGCGCCACCTCGTGGGCGGCGACGTAATCGAGCACCTCGGGCGGGGCCATGATCAACCGCCAAGAATAGCTCAGCGCACTGCGCGACGAGCAAGACCCCCACCGCGAGCGCGTGTCGCGCAGGGTGATGCGGGAATAGCCCCGGCCAAGCTGAGCCGCATAGGCGTCCGACGCCGCCGCCAACCGGTCTCGCGCGCGCGCCTTGAGCCAGCCTTCGAGCCGCGCAGGCAACTGCGCCTCGGGGCCGGGCACCTCGATCGCATCGCCGGTCAGGCGCACGCCCCGCCCTGTCCCGGAGCCGATTCGCAGCAGTCGGCCCTCGACCGGCAACGCGATCCCTGCTGCTACGCGCAGGCTGTCCGGCCGCCCGGCCAGTTGCGCGCGCAGCCAATCGCCCTTGGAGGCCGCGAATGTCAGCGCCTCGGCCTCGCTTACCCCGCGCGGCACGGTGAGGGTCACGCGCCCGTCAAGCCCCGAGACCCGCAGCGAAATCCGCCGCGCGCGGGGGCTGTGCCGCAGGCTTACGGCAACAGGGGGGTTGCCTGAAAGGAGATGTTGGCCCATATGGCCTCCTAACCGGGTGTCGCATGCCGCCGCAAAGCCTTTGACAGCGTAAAGGCGTTATGGCAGGGGACGCGGATCACCTGCAAGAGATGTCAGTGAAAGAGGATCACCCATGGCCAAGGAAGAATGGGGCGTCAAGCGTCTGTGCCCGACCACCGGCAAGCGCTTTTACGACCTGAACAAGACCCCGATCGTCAGCCCCTATACCGGCGAGGTGGTAGAACTGGCCACCGGCAAGACCCGCTCCATGCGGCCCGATGCCGAGGACGCGGAAACCAAGAAGCTAAAGACCGGCACGTCCGAGGAAAGCAGCGACCTGGTCGAGGATGAGGACGGTGTCGATGTGGATATCGACGACGACCTGCTGGAGGATGACGAAGACGATGATGTCTCGCTCGACGATATCGCCGACGTCGCCTCTGAAGACAACGAGATGTAATGATCACCGGGCGGGATTTTCCTCTTGATCCCGCCTGCCGCTTTGCCTAGATAGCGGCGCACGGCCCGACGTGGGCTTGTTTTCGGGGCCTTAGCTCAGCTGGGAGAGCGCTTGCATGGCATGCAAGAGGTCAGGGGTTCGATCCCCCTAGGCTCCACCAAAACCCTACAGATCAACATGTTAGCTGAACATTAGAGTGGTGTGACACACAGGTGTGACACAAGATGAAGCTACATGCGTATCTGAGCCAATCACGACACGGTATATTTTACTTCCGCTGGCCACTGCCAACACATGACCACCGGGCCACCCGAAAAAGCCTTCGATTGTCATTGAACACGAGATGCCCAGAAGAGGCTGGTATGTTGGCACGGCATCTCGCAAGTTGCGGGTTCGCGTTGAAACAACAGCTACAAGAAGTAAGCATGGACCACGCAACACTCCGAGCCGCAGTCATTGACTACTTCCAAAAACAACTAGCCGACGCGAAAGTGCGCCGTGTATCTCTTGGGCCTTACACACCAAAGGAGCGCGAGCGGGTCTTGGATACAGTTGGTATGCTCGAAGAGGGCAATATCGAGTTCTGGCAACTCGTGGGGCGCGATCAAGCCGAGCAAGAGTTGGGCCGGTTCTTTGAAACCACTGGGCTATCCCGGGACGAATTCTGGCCTCACGCCATGCGGGTTCTCGACGAGATCAGAAAGGGCAAGATCGGTGCTGCCAAAGAAATCCTAGCCTTCGCCGGTACGTTGGATGGCTACGACTTCTCAGAGGCTCAGAGCGGGGCACAGGCGGCGGGTTCGCCGCCAGCAGGGACCGGCAGCAGCGGAACCGAGCAGGCCGCTCAGCGGCTCGCAAATGGGGTGTCTGGCACGCTGTTGTCTGATATGTTTGCTGCCCGTCAGGCCGAAGCGAACCGGGGCGCAGAGTGGTCGGCCAAGCTATGCGCTGACTATTCGGTCTGGGTGGGGCTCTTTTTGGAACTGGCCGGGGATCGGTCGATCTTAAGCTACCGCAAAGCGGACGCCCGAGCGTTCAAGGAGGTGTTGCAGGAACTCCCTGTGAACCGAACGAAGTACGTCGAGACAGACGGCCTAGGCCCGCGCGAAGCTGTACAAGCAGGCAAGCAGCACGGTCTTGCCGTCATCTCCACCAGCACCGTGAACAAGGCGCTTGGTCGGTTACAGGCGATCTGGAAGTGGGCGGACAAGCAGTTGGATGACGACTTGCCCGACATCTTCGGACCCATGAAGGTTGCCGCCAGAGTGAACGCACGAGACGAAGCAGACCCGTTCAGCAAGGGCCAGTTGAAAGCCATATTCTCCGGGCCGCTTTTCACAGGTTGCAAGTCGGACCGGTTCCGAACGCAGGCTGGCGACACCAATATGAGTGGAACAAGCTGGTACTGGCTTCCATTGCTAGGCCTCTACACCGGGGCACGCCTCAACGAGCTATGCCAGCTACATCTCACGGATTTGGACAAGGAGGATGGAGTACAATTCCTGCACCTCCGTGAAGGGCAACAGGGCCAGAGGATCAAGAGCGGCATAGGCCGTGTGGTGCCTCTGCACCCAAAGCTGATTGACCTTGGCATCCTGAGATATGCTGAAACCCAACGCCGTGGCGGAGAGGAGCGATTATTCCCAACCCTGCAAGTGGGCCCGACCGGCTACTACTCTGACCGACCGTCAAAGGACTTCTCCGCATACCTCAAGGGCATCAACGCAAAGACCGACAAGACCTCCTTCCACTCGTTCCGGCACGGGTTCAAGGATGCTTGCCGGAGTGGTGGGGTGCAGCCGGATATTGCCGACATCCTTCAGGGACATTCGCTTCATGGCATGTCGGGAAGGTACGGCGACGGCAAAGCGCCTTTGTCGGTCTTGCAGGAGGCTATTTTTAAGGTCTCATATCCGGGGCTATCGTTGGAGTGCGTCAGACAACACCCGTAGCCACATTACACGGCAGTCGACATGGTGGGCGACCTAGGATCGCCTGCCATCACGGTAAACCATTGATGTGGCCGCAACCGCTAAGCGGGTCGGTTGCGATTTGTCTCACCTTTTTGCCTCATCCGTCGCCTCGGCGCAACCGGACGGCTTCACGGCAGCTTCTCGTCGGGCGTAGACGGCAATCGCCTAAGGCGCCGATTGATCTCGTCTGTGCCGCCGTCGAACTCAGGTATTTCTTCACCTCTATCCTTGGCAGCCGACATCTCTTCGAACTGTGGTATGATCACCTCCATCATGGTCTTCACCAAAGCGGTCATGTCCATGCCTTTAGATATTGAGGGAATATCTGCTCTTTGACTGCTTGGCTGAGCGTTAGCAAAGAAGGAGTGTCCTCCGCCTCCCCGATGCAAGCCTGCCTTCGAATTGCGCCATACCACTAAGCTGTCAGGCCCAACGCTACCGTCGGGAGTGCCGAGACATGATCGGTACGCCAGCTTAGCAAGGTGATGCGCTACCACTGCCGCCGTTATGCGTTTGCCGTTGTAGGCTTTAACCAGCCGGAGGAGGGGACGCTGCCAGTCCTGCCGGTTGGGCAATGCTCCAGCGCCGGAACCGGCCAATCCGATGGGTGTGGTCACCTGCATTGGCGTCAGGGCGCCACCCATGATGTGCCTAGTGTAGCGATACTTGTATGCGGAAGATGTGTAGGCGAGATCGATGGTGTAGACGCGGTGCATTTCGTTCAGGAACGCCGGCACCACGAAGTTGTGTTGACGTTGCTTGGCGTCTCGGATGCCTTCGAGATGTGGCAGGAACTCTCGCTTCATGGCGTCTGACACGACTTGCAGCATTTGTTCGAGAGGGTGATGCCTGCCGCGCAGTACGTTACTCACCCACTGCGATGGCTGACTTCCGCGAGCTGTGGCGCCGAGGCCAGCGTATCCAAGTAAGGCGATCCCATCCGCTACTTCGACAATGGTGCACTTGATGGCGTCGTCTATCGGTGCTTGGCCTGATGCGGACAGCCGCCGATCTGCCACCAGCCAGATCGATCCCTTGGTTTGGACTGTGAGAATAAGTGTCATGGCGCACCTCCGAGAGCGGTAACTGTGTGGCCACCCTACCCATATGAAGGGCTCTCGCAAATAAGTGACAGATTTTTGTGTGCCCCTATCTACTCATCCGAGTGCGGGATTTGCCCCCGTAGCGCCCCGCCCTTACCTCCGAAGCGGGCGTTGTAACGCTCACAACCATCGCTGACCCATGGAATGCGAGTGAGAACCGGGAAGTACCAATGTCCTCCGAAAAACTCCGCACATTTTTGCGAGGGTGCATATACCATAGCTGCCGAACCCTTTTCCCCCATAGGGCCCTCCCGATAGCAGCCCAGCCTCAATCCTCGTGACGCCGCATCAAGTCCGTCACGTCATCGTACAGGCTCTGCAACCCTCGCTCGCCCGGATGCAATGCTGCGTATGTCAGCCTGCTGATATGCATCCTCGCTCCTGCCAAGCGGCTAAGGCAGGCCTTCAGGTGCCGCAGCGTGATGACCTCGGGTGCGTCCTTCAACCGACACTGGAAATACGCCTCGCCTGAGCCATCGCTACCGGCTATGCCGTAGCTCTCCAAGCCGTGCGCAATGGCGTTCCGCACTCTGAGCGCACCGGCTAGATGCCCGTGCAGTGCACACACGACCTCCAGGTGATCCGTGCCTCTCCCGGCGATGTCCTCGTGCAGTGCCTTCCACGCTGCGAGTGTGCGACCGATGCCGTGCGGCGTGTCTGCTTTCGGCGGGCCGCTCAACTCGGCAAGTGCCTTCACCAGATCGGCCTCAACCCTCGACCAGAGCATGAACAAAGAGCCCACTGCCTCTTTCATCTCGGCGATGGTACCCGGGGCTTCTGACTGGTCAGTCATGTTCTGGGTCATCGCCTACAACGTCCGCTGCAACCACTTTGGCTGCACGTTACGCTCACCTGATGTCGTTGACAACTGTCTCACAGGGCCTGCTCTAGTGAGGCGTCCCGGGCTTGTCCGTAAGGTGTCTCACAAAAGACCTCTTGCGATTTTGAGACACTCTGACTATCAGGGTCTTAGACATCATTGAGACAATCGGAGTGCAGTCATGATCGTTGGGTATGCCAGAACGTCCACCTTGGACCAGAAAGCCGGGCTCGAAGCCCAGAAAACAGAACTGAGCGCAGCGGGGTGTGAGAAGGTCTTCGTTGAACAGGTCTCCTCCGTTGATGTGAAAGCGCGTGAGCGGCTCGCTGAGGCTCTCGACTATATCCGGGAGGGGGATACCCTTGTCGTAACCAAGCTGGACCGTCTGGCGCGCTCTGTGGCGCATCTGCTGGAGGTACTGGAGGTCATATCAAGCAAGGGGGCCGCCCTCCGCATACTGTCGATGGGGATCGACACGGGGACTGCAACCGGCAAGTTGATGCTGACGATCCTTGGAGGCGTAGCGGAGTTCGAACGGGAGATCATGCTGGAGCGGCAGCGCGAGGGCATTGCGAAGGCAAAGGCAGCAGGCAAGTACAAGGGCAGGAAGCCAACGGCGCAGGCGAAAGCGGCGGAGGTCGTGGAGTTGCACAAGGCAGGCGTGGGCGCTTCAGACATCGCCCGCCAACTCGGGATCGGGCGCGCGTCAGTCTATCGGGTTCTGGCATCGGCATGAACGCGAAGCTGGCGCTCTTGATGGTGGCTTAATCCCTCGTTTCATAGTTACAGCCCCACCGATGCCAGCAACCGAGGTTGGCGACCCAATTGCCGTCATGGGTCGCTGACGGGCTTAACCCTCCGTCTCAAGGTAGAACCAGCACACATCGGTCCGGATGGCTGTGTCAGGCTTTCTCGATCGCAACCGGCCAGACGGGCGAGAGGCGTCGCGAGTGGTTAACCCTTCGTCTCACAGACAGAGATACCGACCCGGCCCTAGCCCGGTTTTTCAAAGCCTCTCCGTTGTGAGCGGAGTGAGGTCATGGCAAGGCATTGACAGATAACAAAAAAAGCGCACTGACCTGATAGATAGGTCATAGATCAGTCTGCCCCCTTGTTGGCTTTCCGCGAGCAGGCGTTGGCACTGCTTTCAATACGGCTGCCCGGTCTGATCGTGGCCGTCTCCAGATGCCCCGACGGGGGTTCCCTTAAATCCGACCCAACGGGTCAAACACAGGAGCCAGTCATGGCCCACATTCATATTGTCGATATGCCCTGCGGCTACGGCAAGTCGTCCCGCATCGTAAGCAGCTTCGACAAGCGAGAGAAATACATCGCAGTCGTACCATACCTGAGCGAGGTGAAGCGGTTCATTTCGGATGCGCAAGAGAAATCCAAGATGATCCTGACAGAACCCGTCAGCGGAAGCAGCAACAAGAGCGATCACTGTGAGAAGCTGCTCCGAGCCGGTAAGTCAATCGCGACAACTCACGCCATGTTCTATCGCCTCGGCACGCTTGCGACGTTCTCAACAGGTGCGGCACGTTGTGTCGCCTTTGAGCCCGGTACCGTTCCCAGTGTCGAAGTTGAGCACCTCCTGGACGGATACAACCTGATCATTGACGAGGTGATCAATCCCTTCGAGCTTGATCAGACGGTGAGAAGCGTCGACTTCGATCAGGATTACTTGGACATGGGACTTGTGGAAGTTCACGCTGACGGACGAGTTGTGCCGACACCCGCATGGGACCTGAAGTACTTTCAGGGCAGCAAGACCTTCAGCCCGGCGCTGTATGAGAAGGCCAAATCCGGCGGCCTGTACCGGTTGGAAGAGAAGCTGTTCGTGTTGACCATCCCAATCGAGCTGCTCCTGAAGCCAAAGTCGGTCACGATCTACACGTACCTCTCAGAAGGATCACTGCTTCTCAAGTTCCTGAGGAAGGTGCAGCAAGACCGTCCGGGCCTATTTTCACTGACAGTGGAGTATATAGGGCAAGCCGAAGAGGCCGCTTGGCGTGAGGACGTGGCGAATGCACTGACGGTCCTCTCCATCCCGGGATTGGAAGAGCAACTCTGGAACTACACAGCACAGTTGAAGGGTATCAAGAAGCATTCCGAATGCGCGTCCATCGGGCATGAGTTGCGCAAGTTCAAGGACGGCGAGTTGGAAGGGGTCAACCTCAACTCAGTGATGCTGACCTGCGCCCGGGACCTCTGGCATGACAACAGATCGGGTCAGAAGCCAGCAGCTGGCCGCCTAGCCAAGCACACACGTATGTTTGGCCGCGCCGTGAAGGAGGAGGACTTTGACCATGAGACCGAGAGGTACGTGGACAAGTGGTCCACCAACGGGGTCAGGTTCGTTCCCAACACGACGAGAGGGACTAACGACCACGCCGGGTGCACTCACGCTGTGTACCTGTACGACCAGCATCCAAATCCACAGTTGCTTACCTTCCTCGGGATGGCTCGGAACTCACAAGATGCTTACCAGTTCTGTGACGCCTATGCGCTGACGGAGTTGGTGCAGTGGCTGTTTCGCTCCGCTATTAGGGTAGGGGGCCTCAACTCGACAGGTCGCCAGTACAAGCCACGCCGACGTGTTACAGTGTATATCCCGTCGCAACGCATGCGAAACCTGCTGCTCAACTGGCTCCTGTCGGGCAAGGTGAATAGCGGGTCGGTCAACCCGACAGGGCTGCTGCAGACTGAACTGCTTGCTCGGGTTGAGGGCCGACCGATGCCCACCTACTCTGAGTGTCTGGAAATATGATGAAGGGCGGGGCGCAAGCCTCGCCCGCATCTCCTCAACCATCTATTTCCTTTCAACGGCTGGCGTACGGGTTGCATAACGATATAGTCTGACACTAGGGTGAGACACACGAGGAAACACAACACCTCATTAGTGTTCATTAACAGTATCTTAGTGGTCTGGCGGCGATCCCCCTAGGCTCCACCATCCACCACCAAAACCCTTTGAGGCCAGTAAGTTGGTGATTTTTCGTGGTAATTTTCGGGAACTGTTACGCTGAGGTGTTACAGTGAGGACCCTCGAAAACATGCCCGGTCATACCCGTCTGTACCGTCGCGGCGCTGTTTACTATCACCGCGCAGCGATCCCAAAAGACATCGCAGACACCTATCCGAAAGCCGAAGAAACCTTCTCTCTCAAGACGAAGGATCACGCTGAAGCCTTGCGACGTGTTCGGATCGAAGCCGTGCGAGTGGATGAGGAATTTGCGGCTCATCGGCGCAGGCTGGAGGCGCAGAACGCGCCTTGTGTGGATCACCTCACGCCGGAACAACTCAAGACGATCAAACAGGCCTACTTGCGTCACCTCTTGGAGGAGGATGAGGAGGTCAGGTTGGATGGGTTTGAAGAGCCTGACGCCACTGTTGCGGGCGAAGAACCCATGGAGCATGAGCCACGTCCCTCATTCGAGGAACGCGAAGAGCTGATTGAAGACATGGACGCGGTGACGCGAGGAAATCTCGCTCGCGGTAAGCAAGACGACTTCTTCAAAGATGAGGCCGAGGAGGTTTTGAGCTGGGAAGGTATCGAGGTGCGATTGGCCTCACATTCATCTGATTGGCGGAGGGTTGTGAGGGCGCTTCAGGAGGCCTCTGTGGAGGCTGCAGACGCCCAACGCAAACGCAATGCGGGTGACGTCGTGCAAACGCCCCTAGAGCCGTTACAGCAGTCTGTGTGGGCTTCTTCCGCTGCTTCTGCTCCCTTGCTGTCCGCTGCGTTTGAGCGCTGGGCAGAAGGCCGCCAGAAGCGTGCGCGAACAGATAATAGCCGAGCTTCCCAAGCCCGCGGACCTTCCCAGGCTCGATGAAACCATCACCATTAACCTTGAATCTCCGTTTCCGGCTGAATTGGAAAGGCTGAAGAGCTGGGTTGCAGGTGGCAGGTTGGGTGATGGATTTTGTCACTGGTGGTGACGTTGACGGAGAACGAGATGGTGGGCCTTTCACTTAGCCACCGTCCTTGCGGATCGCAGGGAGAACACCCTCAGCAACCCAGTCTTGGAACGCCTCGGCTTCAGGCTTGCGGCTCAGCATGACCAGCTTGTATAGGCGCGCCATGCGCCATCACAGATTACAGTGTCCGAAATCGGTGTTTCGAAGCTCGCTCCATTCTACACTATTAGGTCCACAACGCCCCTTTTTGTTGAACAGCAAGCGATTGCAAAGTCGTCTTATATTACGAGTGATAATCAACCGTGGGTTTTACTACCCACCTTCGATAACATCTAATCATCGTGGTTGGGTGTGCCTGTCGTACCAGAAGTTTTCGAGGTTTTTCGCGTGACGTTGGGCTTCCTTCTCAGCGCTCTGATGTGCCTCTGACAAAGCGTTGATTGCGTTGCTACCGCTTTTCCAAGCCAAGTGGATGACATCGCCCGTCGACACCTTGACGGGGATCAGCCTACCGTCGTTGAAACAGAGACAAAGGTTGTGAATGGTCAAGTTTACTTTGTCCTTCAGGGCCTCCAAATTTGGCTGCCACCCGTCTTCGACAATGCAGACAAAAGTGCCGTTCCCAGCGTATGACATCATATGTCGATGTTCACTCAGACACATCGTGATGGCCTCGGCGACGTCGACCACGAGGCATTCGTATTCATAGCGCGAGGTTTTCTGGAACAGGTCTTCGATATCGCGAATGCTGAAAGCGAAGACAGCTGCCCCAAACAGCTTCTTGCGTGCCACAAGGGAAGTATAGCTCTTCAGGGACCGGTAATCGATTACCCAGTCTAAATTGCGCACGTGAAACGGTTCGTGCAATGCCAGCGTTTCGTCGATCTCGCTCGCACCTGCTTCACCCGGAGCAGACTGCTGATTTTGCCTCTTTCGACCAGTGACAGTATCGTCCACCAGTCTGATACGGTCCCGCAGATCATTTATTTCGATGGGCTTGGTTATGTAGTCCGTGGCACCGGCGGAGAAGGCCCGGTCAATGTGTGTTTTATCAGACAATGCCGTCAACATCAGGATCGGTGTTTTCTTATAGTCGTGCCGATCACGCAAGATCTTGCAAAGTTCAATCCCGTCGGTTCCGGGCATCTGAATATCTAGCAAGAAGCAGTCAATTGGCCCGGCGTCGGGCTGTACCAACACGTCAAGCGCATCAACCGCACATGATGCCGTCGATACTGTGTGCCCTCCGATAAATCGAACCAGCTGCTCGATGAGTTCGAGGATCGCAGGTTCGTCGTCTACAACAAGCAGATGCATCTTGTGCCTCGCTCCGTCGCAACATTACTGTGCTTTCCGCGACTTGATGTCTCAAAAATGTGCATTCACAGCTTTGCAACAACTAAAAGCAGACCATGGCGATATTGTGGCGACTTCAGCGAAAAAATAGCATTCATTCGTGGCTAGACGACTGAAGCCGCCCTTGGCAACAACGGACCAACTGAAGGAAATGCTTGGAAACCACCTAAACCATAGGCTTAGGCGGTAGCGGCACGCTCGGCGTCGTCACGCCGGTTTTCTCTCAATGGTGGCTCCTAAAGGGTAACCAATTCTGACTCTTTGTCATCGACGACGAAAACGAAGTTGGAGACGCAGCAAGTATGGCCTTGATCTGCGCTGCACAACAATAGGTTGACACACAAGCATGGCCATCTACCATAACATCGTCCCGGTTCGGCGCTTCACTAGTGAAAAGGTTCTGAATAAGAGCCGTCTGAACGAGTGGCGTATCTGTCGATTAGAGAGTTTATCTGGTCCGGTTTTTATCTGGGCCGGGGCGCTATGACGTATCTTCGCAGTCCTAGAAATTGCGGCCAGCTATTTCCAAAAGTCCGCTATGCACTCGCCAATTGCTTTGGAAGAGCCATTGAGCGTGAACGTTGCAGAGTCACCATTTTGGAACATAACGCGCACCTTGTTGTCTCGTTTCTCTCCTGCAGACGCTCAAGGATGAGAAGATGGTTCGAGACTGGACCAAGAAAGAACAAGCTCGCGGTACCGTTCGACAAGCCATCGAGGTGATACTGGATCGTGGACTTCCCGAAGCCTATGAACCGGGCGTGTTCAATAGAAAGTGCGAGAACCTATACCGGCACGTTTGGGGCATGTCCGGCACGCGTTCAGCGCTGATGTGAGCGTCTACGGGATGACGGCTTCCAAAGTGGCTAGGTCCAATGGGTTGATTGAGGCAATTGATGCGGGCAACATGAGTTATAAGGCGCTGCGCTTGGGGAGCGTCTGTTACAACATTGGGGTATCCAAAATGAAGAAAATTCACCTCGCAGTCATCGTCGCCGTCACCATGGCAGCGGCTCCCGTCACCGCTGGAAACATGGCAGCTCCGGTCATGGAGCCATCAGTGATTGTGGCCGATACAACTGGCTCGTCAGCCAATCAGGCTGAAATCGTGACCCTCACACTAACGGCACTGGTTTTCTTAACAGCCATTATCAGTGCCAACTGAACAAGTTCGTGCCGTGACCCTAACGCACAAGGGCCATGAAGCAGAAACTGATCGCACTGCAGGGATTGAGAAGTACACTCGTTTGGGTGTGCGCTTTCTCATGTGGTAGTGTTTGCTCTTAAAGGTTTTGAGGTAACCCTAGATTTGTAGACAATTTACTAAGTTTGCTTGGTGATTTTGGGATCGTTCATGTTTATTTCATCAATACACCTCAGTTCCGGCACATTGTTTCACAACTGTTAATCCGAAAAGCTCAATTTCGGAGGGACGGCTCGTGGGGTTCGCACAGAAGACTGCTATGGTTGAAAAGGTGGATCGTCGGTATCTGACCGGCATCTGTGGAGATGCGAACATTCGTACGCCGCTTGGCCCCAGACGCGTCGAGATGTTGAACCCGGGTGACATGGTTGTAACCCGCGACCATGGTCTTCAACCGGTCCGCATGATCTGGACCAGAACCGTCAACGCCGCTGACATGCGCGTCCAACCCGATCTCGCCCCCATTCGCCTGAAGCCACGCGCTATCGGACCTATGATGCCAACCCGGGATTTGCGCATTGCAAGTGGTCACCGCGGGCTGATCCCAGGATATCTGATTGCAGGTGTGCCGGATGACAAATCATATATTATGCGCATTGATGCGGTCGCATTGGTCAGCGATGCCGCATATATGGATCGTGCGGTGGAAGAGGTGATCTTCTACAATCTAGTTTTTGACCGCCACGAAGTCTTTTGCGCCGAAGGGTTACCGATTGAAAGTTTCCGACCTTCACCCAAGGCGATAAGCCTGATGGACGTCAGAGCGCGCGACGCCATGGTTGACCTGTTTCCCAATCTCGCGCGACGACGGTGTGCTTATCCCAGTTTGAAATACCCCGTGGCACAGGGGCGTGCGTATCGCTCATGCCACGCCTGAGATTAGAAGCGAGGTGCGGGGGTTCTCGGTTAGAAAAGACCGGTCGCTAGCCGCGGTGGTTTGCATCTAGGACTTCGCTAAAATCTCAAACTTTAATGATTGCTGGGCAGGCCGCCTCGCAGGGTTTGTGCTATTGGAGACATCAAGGTAGATGGAGTATGAGCCATCGCTTGTGTTGGTGATCCCAAGAATGTCGCACACGTCCTTCGCCGGGAACCAAGGCGGACCGTCAATGTCGATGACGCGGATGTTGTTGCTGTTGAAGTCGAAGATACGAGGGACTTTTCTGCAAAAAAGTGTTACAGTGAGGTGACACATTGCGTCCAATGGTGTACAGATAAGTTACTGAAGTTAAAAGAAACCTGCCTCAGGTAAGTGTTCCCCCTAGGCTCCACCAAAACATTACAGATCAATATGTTAGCTGAATACTAGAGTGGTGTGACACATAGGTGTGACACAATATGAAGCTGCATGCGTATCCGAGCCAATCCCGACACGGTACTTTTATTTCTACTGGCCACTGCCAGAACATCATCAAACGGCCAGCCTAGAACGCAAGCGGTGCATTTTCCTTGATCTCCTTCAGGACAAAGAAGGTGCGAATCTGACGGACGCCGGGCAGCGCAATCAGCATCTTGTTGTGCATCGTGTTGAAATCATTCATGTCGCTTACCCGGATTTTCAGAAGATAGTCGAAATCTCCGGCGACCAGGTGACAATCGAGCAGTTCCTTCATTTCCGACACTGCCGCCTCGAACGCGGCGAAACTTTCCGGGGTCGAGCGGTCGAGCACGACACCGACCATCACCAATGTGCCCCGCGCGACCGAGGCCGGGTTCACATGCCCCATGACCCGCAAAATGTGCCCGGCCTCGAACAGGGCCTGCGTGCGCCTGTGACAGGTGGCCGGGCTGACATTCACCGCCTTGGCAATCTCGGCATTGGTCAGCCGCCCGTCTGATTGCAGGTGCCGCAGGATATTCTTGTCGATTCGGTCCAGTGCTGCCATGAGAGATTCTTTCGTTTCTACAATCACAAGATCTCAAAACAACACAATATGTGCAATAGATAGATAGATTATCTCAATTAAACCAATCATTTCGAGCACACATTTCGCAGTCTTCTTGCTAACCTCTCTCGTAAAGCAAAACAGGAGATTGCCCCATGTCGCTTCTCGACACGTTCGACCGCTACCCGCTCACCTTCGGCAAGACTGCCATCGAGCATTTGCCGCGCCTGACCGAGGCTGTTGGCGCAGGCGTGGGGTTCTACGCAAAGCGTGACGATTGCAATTCGGGGCTGGCCTTTGGCGGCAACAAGCTGCGCAAACTGGAATATATCGTGCCCGATGCCATCGCGAGCGGCGCCGACACGCTGGTCTCGATCGGCGGGGTGCAATCCAATCATACACGCATGGTCGCGGCGACGGCGGCCAAGATCGGCATGAAATGCGTGGTCATTCAGGAAAAATGGGTGCCGCATTACGATGCCGTCTATGACCGGGTGGGCAACATCATGCTGACCCGGCTGATGGGCGCGGATTCGCGGCTGGTCGATGACGGGTTCGATATCGGCATCCGCAAGAGCTGGGAAGACGCGATCAAGTCCGTCGAGGATGCGGGCGGCAAGCCTTACCCGATTCCCGCAGGCGCTTCTGTGCATAAATACGGCGCGCTCGGCTATGTCGGATTTGCCGAAGAGGTGGCCGAACAGGAGGCCGAGCTTGGCTTTACCTTCGACTATATCGTCGTCTGCGTCGTCACCGGCTCGACGCAGGCTGGAATGATCGTCGGCTTTGCCGCGCAGGACCGCGCCGACCGGGTGATCGGGATCGACGCCTCGTGCACGGTGGATCAGACGCGTGATCAGGTCCGCTCGATCGTGGACAACACCGCCGATCTGGTCGGGCTTGGCCGCAAGGTGCGCGAGGATGAGATTCACATCAATCCCGATTACGCCTATCCCGCCTATGGCGTGCCCTCCGAGGAAACCAACGATGCGATCCGCCTTGCCGCCCGGACCGAGGCGATGATGACCGACCCTGTCTATGAGGGCAAATCCATGCAGGGCATGATTGATCTTGCCAGGAAGGGGTTCTTCCCCAAGGGATCAAAGGTGCTCTATGCCCATCTCGGCGGCGCGCCCGCGCTCAACGGCTACAGCTACTACTACAAGGACGGCTGAGCGGCGTGATCCTCGAGGATCATCTCCGAGGCCTTTTCCCCGATCATGATCGCGGGCGCATTGGTGTTGCCCGAGACGATCTCGGGCATGATCGAGCAATCGGCGACGCGCAGCCCCGTGACCCCGTGGACGCGTAGCCGCGCATCCACCACCGCACCCTCGCCTTGCCCCATCTTGCAGGTGCCGGTGGGGTGGTAGATCGTGGTGGAATAATTCCGCGCCCAGTCGAGCGTGCCCTCGTAGTCATCGAGATCAAGCGTCGCGTCGGGGCGAAATTCCTCTGAGATCTTGGTGCTGAGCGGCGCGTGCTGGGCGATGCGGCGGGCAATCTTGATGCCTTCGACGATGGTCCGGCAATCGGTCTCGGTCGACAGGTAATTGGGGTGAATTTTCGGGTAGGTGCGCGGATCGGCCGAGGCGAGGCGGATCTGCCCCCGGCTCTCGGGGCGTAATTGGCAGACCGACATGGTGAAGGCCGAGAAGCGATGTGGCCCCTCGCCCGGGCTGTCGGCGGACCAGGGCTGCACGTGGAACTGGATATCGGGCGTTTCGACATGATCGCCGGTGCGCATGAAGCCGGTGGCAAGGCTCGCGGCCATGGCCATCGGCCCGGCGCGGAACATCGCGTATTTCAGCGCGATACGCGCCTGATCGAACAGGCTGCGCACCTCGTCGTTCAGCGTCGGCTCATTGCATTTGAACACCAGCCGCGCCTGCAAGTGGTCCTGCATGTTGCGGCCCACGCCGGGCAGGTCGCATAGCGGTTCGATGCCGTGCTCTTGAAGATGCGCGGCCTCGCCCAGTCCCGACAGCATCATCAGTTGCGGCGAGCCGATGGCCCCTGACGACAGGATCACCTCGCGCCCGGCGCGCACGACATGCGACACCCCTCCGCGGTCGCGATAGGCCACTCCGGTTGCGCGCGTCCCGTCAAATGTGATGTGGCTGGCCTGCGCGCGGGTCAGGATGGTCAGGTTCTCGCGTCCTCGCACCGGGTTGAGAAAGGCCACCGCCGAGGAACACCGCCGCCCGTTGCGCGTGGTCAACTGGAAATAGCCCACGCCTTCCTGCGTCGCCCCGTTGTAATCGGGGTTGAACGGATAGCCCGCCTCTTGCGCGGCGGCCACCCACGCATCGCAGATGGGCCGTTGCAGGCGCATGTTCGACACCGACAGAGACCCCTGGTCTCCGTGATAATCATCTGCGCCGCGTTCCTGCCGCTCGGAGCGTTTGAAGAGCGGCAGCACATCGTCCCAGCCCCAGCCCGGGTTGCCCATCTGCGCCCAGCGGTCGTAATCCTGCGGCTGTCCGCGCACATACAAAAGCCCGTTGAGCGACGATGACCCGCCCAGAACCTTGCCGCGCGGCCAGTCGAGGGCGCGGCCATTGAGGCCTGGATCAGGCTCGGTGCGATAACACCAATCCACCGACGGGTTGTGCATGGTCTTGAAATAACCCACCGGAATATGAATCCACGGGTTCCAGTCGCGTCCGCCCGCCTCCAGCAGCACGACCTTGGTCTTGGGATCGGCGGAGAGGCGATTCGCCAGAACGCACCCGGCAGAGCCCGCGCCGACAATCACGTAATCCGCTGATATCTCCGACATTTCCAAATGACCTTTCAAGCTGCGTGAGAGTCAAAAAGTTTTTCCTTGCCAGATCGACCATAAGTCGAGCAATATTGAGACTGCAAGTATCAAAATTGCAAAATCAGGGAGGAAACCATGAAAGCATCGAAAGCCCTAGCCGGGATTTCCCGGCGGGATTTATTCCGTCTGTCGGGTCAGTTCGGCCTGTCATCCGTGGTCTTGGGCGCGGGCGCGCTGACGGGGGCGGTCAGCCTGCCCTCCCTCGCACGCGCCGCCGAAAGCACCTATGAGAAGCGCTTTGCCAAGGAGCCCAAGCACACTCTGAAACTGGGTGCTGCCGGCTTCAACGCGCGCAACCTGCTGATCGAGCGCGCCGGCGTTCTTGAATTCGCCCGCGATCTGGAGGAGCGGACCGAGGGCGAAATCCGTGTGGAATTCATCGGTGACAACCAGATTTGCGGCCAGCTCAACTGTGTCGAGAAAACCCAGACCGGCGTGGTCGACATGTATGCCGCGTCAACCCAGAACTCGGCAGGCGGCGCGCCCTATCTCAACGTGCTCGATTATGCCTACATGTTCCCCAGCCGTGCGGCGCAGTACCATTTCCTCTATTCCCCGGCCTCGCAGCGCGTGCTGCGCGAGCCGCTGGAAAAGCGGCACGGTCTGAAATTCCTGTTCTCGCATTGCGAATTGCGCGGGCTTCAGATGGGCAACAATTTTGCCGACAAGCCCACCGTGACCAAGATCGAGGAACTCTTCGGTACCAAGAACCGCGTGACGGGTACGCAGCTGGGCCGCATCGCGATGCAGCTTCTGAACCTCAACCCGGTGCCGGTGGCCTGGGAAGAGACGCTCGACGGACTCAAGCAAGGCCTTATCGACGGGGCCGAGACGTGGGCATCGGCGGTGGCCTATGCCAACATGTCGCCGGTGGTCAGCCAATCGGTCGACCTGAAGTTCTTCTGCGGGACCGAGCACACCTCCATGTCGGTGCGCGTCTTCGACGCGATGGAGCCGCATCTTCAGGATGCGATCATGGAATCGGCCTATCTGGCGCAGGTTCATGTGCAGGCAGCGAACGAGGCGGCGCTGGTCAAGACCGTGGGCTTCTCCGATCCGCAGCTTCCCGGTACGATCTTTGCCGAGAACAACGTGCGGCCTGCCTTCCTCGCCGACGATCAGATCAAGATGGCCGAGGAAATGTGCTCACCCGAGTTCAACCCCGAGCCCTGGGCGCAATGGCGCGAGCGGCTCAACGGCTGGGCCGGGGGCATCGACACCTATCAGGAGATCTACGACACCGCGCGCGAGATCCCCATTGATACCCTGCCCGAGAATGTCGAGCCGCGCCGCTGGTGGCGGTCGGCCTGACACGCTAGGTTTGGGTCGGGCAGCGCCATCTGCGCGGCCCGACCCCCAGGCCGCCGAAACGTGCGGCCAAGACATACGGCAACCCAAAGGGAGGAGTGGGCATGACCGGCTGGTTTCAGGGCACGGGAGAGATCTTCAGTGCCCTCGCCTCGGGCGATTCATGGATGTTGAGCGAAGCGATGCGCGCGCCCTCGGTCTGGCCGCTGGGCCTGATCGCGATGCTGGTCGTGGCGGTCGGATTTCTGATCCTCTACCGCATCGTGCCATGGGCCGAGCGCAATTTCGAGCAATCGCTGATGGTCATCTCTTATCTCGCCATCGGCGGGATCATCTTTGTCGAGGTGTTCCGCCGCTTCGTGCTGTCGCAACAGGCGCCGTGGTCGACCACGCTGCCGCCGTTCCTATTTCTGATCATGACATGGTTCGGCTGCTCCTATAACGTCAAGTTGCGCACCCACCTCGCCTTTGCCGAATTCCGCACCGCCATGCCGCGTGCCGGGCAGATGGGCTGCCTGATGCTCGATGCGCTGCTGTGGATCGGGTTTTCCTGGGTGGTGGTCGTCACCTCGACCAAGGTAGTGGCCAATTCCGCCGCCAATTTTCAGATCATGCTGGGCACAGACAATATCATGCAATGGTGGTTCCTCCTGTCGGTGCCGCTCGCCTTCACCACACTGGTGGCGCGGGTGATCGAGAACCTGCTGCGTGACATCGCCAATTTCCGACGTGGCGACACGCTCATCACCCAAGCCGTGATCGGAGGCGACTGACATGACCGACCCTTCGACCCTCGTCACGCTCATTTCCATCGCGGTGACGCTGCTCTTCATGCTGGGCGTGCCGGTCTTTCTGGTGATCGGCTACTGGGTGATCGGTGTGTCCTTCGTCCTTGGCATGCCCTTGCAGAATATCGGTGGCGCGCTGGCGGATGTGTTCACCGATGGCTTTGCGCTTCTGGCCATGCCGCTCTTCATTCTGACCGGCGACCTGATCAACCGCTCCGGTATCGCCCGACGGCTCTCGGATTTCGCCTATGCCTGTCTTGGATGGATACGCGGCGGGCTGGCGATGGCGTCGCTCGGGGCCTGCGGGCTCTTCGCCGCGATCTCCGGCTCTAACTCCGCCACCACGGCTACCATCGGCTCGATGCTGCATCCTGAAATGGTCAAAGGCGGCTATGACGAGCGATTTTCGGCCGCGACGGCGGCGGCAGGCGGCACCGTGGGCATCATCATCCCGCCCTCGATCATCTTCATCGTCTACGGCTTCTTGCTCAACCTGCCGATTTCGGACCTGTTCGTCGCCGGTATCATTCCAGGCGCGCTGATGGTCGGGGCGATGATGTTCGCCGCCTTCCTGATCTGCTTTAGCAACAAGTGGGGCATTCTGATCGCGCTCAGCCCGATGCGGGTGTTCAAGACCGCGATCGGTGCCTGGCTCGGCTTCTTCGCCATCGGCCTCGTGCTCTGGGGCATCTACACGGGCAAATTCTCACCCACCGAAGCAGCGGGCGTAACCGTCGGATTTTGCGTGATCGTGGGGTTCATCAGCCTCCCGCTCTACAAGATGATGGGTGGGGCCAAGGGCCGCGACGTCAGTGAAAAGCGGGTCTCGGAAATGCTCGTCGTCGAAGGGTTCAGCCCGCTGGAACTGCCCTCGATCACCATGCGCTCGGCGCAGATCACCGGTATCCTTGCACCGCTCATCGCGGTGTCGGTGGTGATGCAGCAGATCCTGTCGGTTCTGGGCGCACAGGAACTGATCGGCAATTTCGTGACCTCGATGGGTGGCTATTACGCGGTGCTCTTCACCTCGATGGCGATTGTCTTCGTCTGCGGCATGGTGCTCGAAAGCCTGCCGGTGACGATCATCCTCGCGCCCATTCTGGCCCCCATCGCGCATGAGGTAGGCGTCGAGCCGGTGCAATTCGCGGTGATCTTCCTTGTCGGCGCTTCCATCGGATTCATCACGCCGCCCTACGGGCTCAATCTCTATGTCGCATCCGGTGTGACGGGCGTTCCCTATTTCCGCCTGTTGCGCTACACGGTCCCCTATCTTGTGGCTTTGCTTTCGGTCTGGTTCATCGTGGCCCTCGTACCGGAGCTTTCGACGGCCCTGCTTCCGAACCGCTGACGATGGGGTATTCATGGACGGTGACAGCACGGGAACGATCCCGACAAACCTGCGCCTGCTTCTGGTGATCGAAGAGATCGCCCGGGCAGGTGTGCCGGTCACGCCCACGGATGTGAATGTGGCCCTCGGTCTGCCCAAGCCGACCATCCACCGGCTCTTTGCCACGCTGGAGGAAGAGGGCTTCCTGCAACGCGACATGGACGGGCGCACCTATTCGCCCGGCCCACGGCTGCGGACCATGTCGGGCGGCATCCTGTCGTCGCTGCGCATCCGCACCGCGCGGCAGGCCATTCTCAAGCGGCTCAGCAGCGAGATCGGCGAGACCTGCAACATCGCACTGCCGGATCGCGACGCGATGATCTATCTGGAGCGGGTCGAGACAGAATGGCCACTGCGCATCCAATTGCCCATCGGCACGCGCGTACCCTTCTACTGCACGGCAAGCGGCAAGATGTATCTCAGTTCGCTGGCGGGCACCCATCTGATGAAATACCTCACGGCGACCGATCTGGAGGCGCGCACCCCCAACACCATCACCGACCGCGATCGGCTGGTCGAAGAGATTGGCGACATTCGCGCGCAGGGCTATTCCCTTGACCGCGAGGAATTCATGCGCGACATGATCGCACTCGCCGTGCCGATTACAGACGTCAACGGCCGCTTGATGGCGACGCTGGCGTTCCACGCCCCGACGCAGCGGTTCGATATCGCGCGGGCGCTGGAGTTTCGCGAGCAGATGCATGCCGCCGCCCGTGATCTCGCGAGCCTTGTCAGCGACGGCGGTTAGCCCTTGCGCGCCAGCCCCTCATGCGGGGCGGGCAGGGCAGGCTCGGACTCGGGCGCGAGTTCCTCGAAATCGAAATTATCAAGCCGCCGCGCGCGCCGACCGGCCTTGTCTGCGGAAATCTTGATATCCGAGATATCCTTGGCCGCCTGATGGAAATGCCGGTCTAGATTTTCGACGCGACTTCCGAGCCGGTCCACATCGGCAAAGAGCAGCCCCAACTCGCGCCGGATCGCGCCCGCCTGTTCGCGCATTCGCGCATCTTTCAGAATCGCGCGCATGGTGTTGAGCGTGGCCATGCAGGTGGTGGGTGAGACGATCCAGACCTTGGCCGCGAACCCCTCGCGCACCAGTTCGGGGAAATTCGCGTGCAGTTCCGCATAGACCGCCTCGGATGGCAGGAACATCAGCGCGCCATCGGCGGTCTCCCCATCGAGGATGTACTTCTCGGAAATGTCGCGGAGATGCTTCTTGACCGACGTGCGCAGGAATTTCGCGGCCTCGTTCAACTCCCAATCCGTCTTGGCCCGGCGCAGCGCCTCATAGGCCTCCAGCGGGAACTTGCTGTCGATGCAGATCGGCCCCGGAGGATTCGGCAGGTGGATGAGGCAATCGGCGCGTTTGCCGTTCGAGAGCGTCGCCTGCAAGGTATAGCTGTCCGAGGGCAGCGCCTTGGTCACGATATCGGTGAGCTGAATCTCACCGAACGCCCCGCGCGTCTGCTTGTTCGACAGGATATCCTGCAGCGACAGCACATCGCCTGAGAGCTTGGTGATATTGTCCTGCGCCTTGTCGATGGTCTGCAGACGCTGTTGCAGATCGCCCAGGCTCTGCGCCGTGCGGCGGGCCGAGCCTTGCAGGTTCTCGGTCATCTGGTTGCCCACTTCGGCAAGGCGTTTTTCCATCAGTTGCAGCATATGCGACTGGCTGGCCGCCTGCGCCTCGGAGACGTGGTTGAGCCCGCCCGCAAGCTGATGCTGCCCGTCCGACAGCCCCTGCACGCGTTGGCCAAGCTGGCTCATCTGCTGCGCCAGCGGTTCCGTCATGCGCGCCGAGCGCGTGGCGGCGCGCACGGCGGTGATCAGCAGGATCACGATCAGCAGCAACACGCCCGCGCCAATCAGCGCGATCAGCGTGAGGGGATCGTCAAGCGACAGGGAATAGGGACCGATCTGGATCATGTGCGACCGAACAGGCGTTCGATGTCCGACAGCGGCAACTCGACATAGGTGGGCCGCCCGTGATTGCACTGGCCGGAATGCGGCGTGCGCTCCATCTCGCGCAAGAGCGCGTTCATCTCCTCGGCGCTCATCCGGCGGCCGGAACGGACCGAGCCGTGACAGGCGACGCGGCTGAGAATCGCGTCGATGCGGGATTTGAGCGTGTCGCTGGCACCCTGATCGTGCAACTCGTCAAGAATGTCGCGCAAGAGCGCCTGCGCGTTGACCTCGCCCAGGATGGCCGGGGTTTCGCGCACGGCGATGGACCCCGCGCCGAACGGCTCGACCACAAGGCCGAGGGTGCCAAGATCCTCGGCATGATCGGCCAGCAGCGCGCAATCGGTCTCCGAGAGGTCCACGATCTCGGGGATAAGCAGCGCCTGCGCCGTGATGCCATTTTCGGCCATCTGGTGTTTCAGGCGTTCATAGACAAGCCGCTCATGGGCAGCGTGCTGATCGACGATGACCATGCCGGTCTCGGTCTGGGCGACGATGTAATTCTCGTGGATCTGCGCGCGCGCGGCCCCGAGGGGCAGGGTGGTCGCGGACACCTCCTCCGGCTCCGGTGTCTGGCTCTCGGGCTCGACCCGCGCGCTCCAATCAGCCGCCATCTCGGCGAAACCGGGGGATTGCGCCTGATAGGCAAGGCTGCGTGCCTGCGGCGACTGGCGGTCCATCTGGTAGACGCGCGCGCCTTGCGGCTCTGGCCGGAACGCGCCCAATGTGGCCCCCGCCACGGTCGATGAGGCGCGATGCCCGGCCTCGGCCAGCGCATGGCGCAGCCCCGAGACGATCAGCCCGCGTGCTAACCCCGGATCGCGGAACCGCACCTCGGATTTCGCCGGATGCACGTTCACATCCACCAGCACCGGATCGCAGTCGATGAAGAGCGCCGCCGCCGGGTGCCGGTCGCGGCTGAGCACGTCCTGATAGGCAGCGCGCAGCGCACCATAGAGCATCTTGTCGCGCACCGGGCGGCCATTGACGAAGAGATATTGCGCCACGCTCGATCCGCGCGAATAGGTGGGCAGGGCGGCATAGCCGGTCATCCGTAGCCCCTCGCGCATGGCCTCGATGCGTAGGGCGTTGTCGGCGAACTCCACCCCCAGAATGCGCGCCAGACGGCCATGCAGCGCATCGAACAGATCGCCCGACTCAGGGTCGGCGCGGAAGGTGATCCGCGCCTCGCCCCCGCCCGAGACATCGCGCAGGGTAAAGCCCACATGCGGCTCCGCCATGGCAAGGCGCTTGACCGTGTCGGCAATCGCCTGTGCCTCGGCCCGGTCGCTGCGCATGAACTTGAGCCGCGCGGGCGTGGCGTAGAATAGATCGCGCAATTCCACGACCGTCCCTGCATTGAGCGCGGCAGGCGTGACCCTGCCCATCTGCCCGCCCGCCACGGTGATCGTACCGGCCTCGTGCCCGGTGGCGCGCGAGGTGATGGTCAGCCGCCCGACCGCGCCCAGCGAGGGCAGCGCCTCGCCGCGAAAGCCGAAGGAATGTATGTTCAGCAGATCGCTGCCGTCGATCTTGGAGGTGGCATGCCGCGCCAGCGCCAGCGGCAACTGATCGGGCGCCATGCCGCAGCCATCGTCACTCACCTGGATCAGCGTCTTGCCGCCATCCGCCACCGCCACCTCGATCCGGCCAGCCCCGGCGTCGAGCGCGTTTTCCACCAGTTCCTTGACCGCAGAGGCCGGACGCTCCACGACTTCGCCCGCCGCGATGCGGTTGACGGCGCCCTCATCCAACTGGCGGATCACCGGGGAGGGCTGGCTTATATTGGGGCTAGGTTTATTCATTCCCCAATACCTAGCACGGATCAGAGCGATTCTGCCATATTCCCAATGCCGCATTCCAGGACTTGGGCAAAAGAAATCCGGTGCCTCGGGTTGGATGGCTGTAACATTCCATTATGTGAATGCAAAATCCAAAGGAGTTGATCATGTTCAGTCAGACCAGCCCATCCCGTGGCCCCGGCTCCCCAAACGTCACCGGTTTTTACGATCAGGCGTCGGGCAGCATTCAATATGTCATCGCCGACCCGGCCACGAACAAGGCGGCGCTGATCGACGTGGTGCAGGATTTCGACCCCGCCGAGGCCCGATCCTACCACGACAGCGCGCAGGAAATTCTCGATTTCGTCACCCGTGAAGGGCTGGAGGTCGAATGGATTCTCGATACCCACCCCCATGCCGATCACCTGATGGCCTCGGGCTGGCTGCGCGAGAAACTCGGCGCGCCGAACGCCATCGGGGCCAAAGTGCGCGACATCGCGCGCATCTGGGAAGACCTCTATCACACGCCCGGCGCCTTTGACCCGGATCGCGATTTCGATCGGCTCTTTGATGATGGCGCGCAGTTCAGGATCGGCGAAATGGAGGTGCGCGTAATGCTCTCGCCGGGGCATACGCTCGGCTCGATCACCTATGTGGTGGGTTCTGACGCGGCCTTCGTGCATGACACGTTCATGCATGTCGATGTCGGCACCTCGCGCGCCGATTTCCCCGGCGGCTCGTCCAGCATGCTCTATGACAGCTTGCAGGCGATCCTGGCGCTGCCCGACGAGACGCGGCTTTTCGTCGGCCATGACTACCCGCCGGTGGGTGACCGGCAAGATCCGGCATGGGAGGCGACGGTGGCCGCACACAAGCGCGACAATCCGCATGTCGGCGGCGGTGCCAGCCGCGACGCGTTCATGCGGGTGCGCGACGACCGCGACGCAACGCTCGGCCTGCCGGACCGCATCCTCTACGCCTTGCAGGTCAACCTGCGCGGTGGCCGCCTGCCCGACCCCGAGAGCGACGGGCACCGCTATTTCAAGATCCCCGCCAATCGTTTCTGAACGAAGGAGAGCAAGATGAAAACCGAAGATATCGACGGCACCATATTTGAGACATGGACGATAGAGGAGGTGGCCTGCGCATGGGACGCCAACGAGATCGTGCTGATCGACGTGCGCACGCCGCAGGAATACATGTTCGAGCATATCGAGGGCGCGCTGCTCTTGCCGATGCCGTTCTTCAAGCCCGAGAAACTGCCTGGCCAGAGCGACAAGCGCCTCGTGATCCATTGCGGCTCCGGCGTGCGATCCGAGAAAATGGCCCGCGCCGCGATCGCCGCCGGAATCGGCCGAATCGCCCATATGGAAGGTGGTTTCGGCGCATGGAAAGAGGCAGGTCAGCCCTATATCGGCACCAACATGGCCACCGGCGCACCGCAGGCGGTCACCGGGTAATCCCCCACGAAAAAACCCCGGGCGCGAACGCCCGGGGGTGATCTCTTCAAGCTGACGGGAAGGAGAAACGTCAGCTCTTGGAGAATTCGGGGTAGGCCTCCATGCCCAGTTCGGACATGTCGAGCCCGTTGATCTCTTCCTCTTCGCCGACCCGGATACCGACAACGGCCTTGAGGATGAACCACAGGACAAGGCTGCCGACGAAGGTAAAGACACCGTAGGCGGCGATCCCCAGAAGCTGCGTCGTAAGGCTCGCGTCACTGTTGTAGAAGATCACGGCGATGGTGCCCCAGATACCGGCGCAGAGGTGAACCGGGATCGCGCCGACAACGTCGTCGATCTTGAGCTTGTCGAGCAGAGGCACGGTGAAGACCACGATGACGCCACCCACGGCACCGATCCAGAGCGCACCGAAGAGCGTCGGTGCCAGCGGCTCGGCGGTGATCGACACGAGGCCGGCCAGCGCACCGTTGAGAACCATGGTCAGGTCCGGCTTTTTGTACAACACCTGAGTGAGGATCAGCGCGGTCACGGCACCGGCGGCAGCGGCCATGTTGGTGTTGGCGAAGATGCGGCTCACGTCCGAAACATCACCCACGGTGCCCATCGCAAGCTGCGAGCCGCCGTTGAAGCCGAACCAGCCCAGCCACAGGATGAATGTGCCCAGCGTGGCAAGGGCCAGATTCGAGCCCGGGATCGGGATGACCTTGCCGTCCTTGCTGTATTTGCCGATGCGCGGCCCAAGAACGATGGCACCGGCCAGAGCGGCCCAGCCCCCCACGGAGTGAACCACCGTCGAACCTGCGAAATCCGAGAAGCCTGCCTCGCTGAGCCAGCCGCCGCCCCACTGCCAGGAGCCAGAGATCGGGTACATGACACCTGTCAGCACGACCACGAAGGCCAGAAACGGCCAGAGCTTGATCCGCTCGGCCAGAGCACCCGACACGATCGAGGCGGTGGCGGCCACGAACACCAACTGGAAGAAGAAGTCCGAGCCGATTGAGGCATAGCCAAGGTCGGCATCGGCCGCAGCTACGCCCACCGCGTCCAGAACAGTCTGCCCACCAATGGCGAAGTAGCCATTGAAGTCGCCGGGATACATCGTGTTGAAGCCGATCAGCCAGTACATGATCGCCGCAACCGAATAGAGCGCGATGTTCTTGGTCATCTGCATGGTGACGTTCTTCGAGCGCACCAGCCCGCCTTCCAGCATGGCGAAACCGCACGCCATGAAGAACACCAGGAACCCTGCCATGCAGAACAGCAGTGTTGTCATGATATAGGGCCCAATCTCGTCGAACCCCGGTGCCGCAGCATCCTGCGCGAGGGCCAGCGACGGCACGGCGATCATCGCCGCAGAGGCCAGGCCCTTTTTCGTAAAGCTTTTCATATTCATTGGTCTTTCCCCCTTACGGCTCAAAGCGCGTCGTCGTTGGTTTCGCCGGTGCGCACGCGCATGGCCTGTTGGATGTCGAGCACGAAGATCTTGCCGTCGCCGATCTTGCCGGTGCGTGCGGCCTTGGTGATGGCCTCCACCACCTGATCCGCCATCGCGGCAGATACCGCGATTTCGAGCTTGATCTTGGGTACGAAGTTCACGGCGTATTCCGCCCCGCGATAGATTTCGGTATGGCCCGATTGAGAGCCGAAGCCCTTGATCTCGGTGACCATCATGCCGCGCACCCCGATATCGGTCAGCGCCTCGCGGACCTCCTCCAGCTTGAAC
The DNA here is from genome assembly GCF_900109855.1 of Roseovarius tolerans. Classification (GTDB taxonomy): domain Bacteria; phylum Pseudomonadota; class Alphaproteobacteria; order Rhodobacterales; family Rhodobacteraceae; genus Roseovarius; species Roseovarius tolerans. The sequence continues at coordinate 82,867 of NZ_FOBO01000007.1, forward strand.
GGCTTGATCGTTGCAATGATGAGTTTCACGTTGGTCCCTTTCCGTTTTCTCTCACTCAGCGCGCTGTTTGCAGGTGCAGAAAAGGCGCTGACGGGAGAGTCTGGAAGGGAGAAGCGCGGATTTTGACCCGTTTGGCGGATCATGTTGTGCAAAAAGCAGGCAGAAAATAAATAATGCGCAATAAATAGGCACATGGAAAACGCCACGACCCGCCTGCCGGGTCTCTACATTTGGCAGCGCGCACTATAAACTGGCGCAAACAAACGATGGCCGGGCAGGGCAAGCATGAGCAATTCAGGACGGCGCAAACCGCCATTGGTGGCCCCCAAGCGCAGCCGCAAGGTGGCCAAGCCGAAATCCGCGCGGCGCACCACCGCCAAGCGCAAGCCGCAGCGCCGGTCGCGGTCGCGCAACCCGTTGGTGCGGATGGTGCGTGCCATCGTCGGCTGGGTGCTGCGCGTGCTCTGGGCCATCGGTTGGCGGGTGACAGCGGTTGTGGCCATCGTCGTCGGACTGGCCGTGGCCTATACCTACACGACCCTGCCGGAATACAAGGCGCTGATGGACGGGCGTGCGCGCGGCTCGGTCACGCTCCTGGACCGCGAAGGGCAGGTGTTCGCCTGGCGCGGCGATCAGTTCGGCGGCGTCGTCACCGCCGAGATGATCAGCCCGCATCTCAAGAACGCGGTGATCGCCACCGAGGATCGCCGCTTTTACATGCATCCCGGCGTCGACCCCATCGGCATCGCCAGCGCCATGCGCATCAACCTGCGCGAGGGGCGCGGGCCGCTGTCGGGCAATGGCGGCTCGACGATCACGCAACAGACCGCGAAACTGCTCTGCTTCGGCGTCGAATATGACGAGAGCGAATGGGAAAGCGAGGCCGCATACGTGTCCGATTGCCGCCGCACATCCCTATGGCGCAAGGCCAAGGAAGCGGTCTACGCCATGGCGATGGAGGCCAAGTACAGTAAGAACGAGATCCTGACCGTCTATCTCAATCGCGCCTATCTCGGGGGCGGCGCTTACGGGGCCGAGGCGGCCGCGCAGCGCTATTTCGGCAAATCGGCGGCCAGGCTGAACGCCGCCGAGGGGGCGATGATCGCAGGCCTTCTCACGGCACCCTCGACGCTCGCGCCGACCGCCAATCTCGAACGCTCGCAGAACCGGGCCTCAGTCGTGGTCGGGCTGATGCGGCGGCAGGGCTATCTGAGCGCCAATGACGCCGCCGTCGCGCTCGCCAATCCCGCCGAATTGTCCGAGGCCGCGCAGCGTCAGGCGGGCGGCTATTTCGCCGATTGGGTAATGGCCTCGGGGCCGGAATTCTTCACCCGGGACACCACCGAGGACGTGATCATCCGCACCACGCTCGATCAACGCCTGCAACGCGCCGCCGAGGAGGCGCTCAAGACCGTGTTCGACGAAAAGGTGCGCGACGGCTCCAAGGCGCAGGCCGCCATCGTCGTGATGAGCGCGGATGGTGCGGTGCGCGCCATGGTGGGCGGGCGCAAGACCAAGGTGATCGGGGCCTTCAACCGCGCCACGCAGGCCAATCGGCAGACCGGATCGGCGTTCAAGCCCTTCGTCTATGCCACGGCACTGGAACTAGGCTACAGCTACGATTCGGTGGTTGTGGACGAACCCTATTGCCTCGACGTGCCCGGTTCGGGCCGCTGGTGCCCCGAGAATTACACCCGCAAGCATTATGGCCGGGTGACCTTGGCCGAGGCGCTGCGCCAGTCGCTCAACGTCCCGGCGGTCAAGGTGTCCGAGACCGTGGGCCGGGACCTTGTGCGCAAGGTCGCCAGCGATTTCGGCATCGAAAGCGATCTGGCCGCTGGTCCCGCACTGGCGCTGGGTGCCTCAGAGAGCACGCTGCTCGAGATGTCGGGCGCCTATGCCGGCATCCTCAATGGCGGCTCATCGGTTACCCCCTATGGCCTGACCGAGTTGAAACTGCTGGGCGAGGATGAGCCCCTGATGGGCGCAGGCGGCGGCATCGGTGAACGGGTGATCCAGGAAAAGGCCGCGCGCGAACTGATCTACATGATGAGCCGCGTCGTCGATGGCGGCACCGGCAGCCGCGCGAAACTGCCCGACCGCGAGGCGGCGGGCAAGACCGGCACGACGCAGGCCGCGCGCGACGCGTGGTTTCTGGGGTTTACCGCCGATTACGTGGCCGGGGTCTGGATGGGCTATGACGACAATACGCCCCTGACCGGCGTGACCGGCGGTGGCCTGCCGGCCGAGATCTGGCACGAGACGATGGTGCGGGTGCATGAGGGCGTGCCGCCCAAGCCCCTGCCGATGCTGCGCCCCGCCCCGCGCCGCGACCCGGCCCCCGCCCCGCAACGCCGCGCCCCTGTGGCAGGCGGCAACCCGATCGAGAACATCCTGCGCAGCATCTTCGGAAACTGAAAACGGCACCCGCCGGGGACGCCGTTCAAATCCATCCATTGGGCCTGTTGTTCAGCCCGCCTGCTTGAGGTCCTGGATCAGCGCATTGATGTCGCCGTTGCGCCGGTCGAGCATCGCGCCGATCTCGGTGCGTTCGCTCAGGCGAAGGCTGATGCCCTCGATGATCATGTCGAAGAACTTGTCCTGCCCGGACCGGTCCGAGACCAGAAAACTGACCTCGAAGGGTGACTCGCCGGGCAGATAGGCCGTCGATTTCACCTCGTGCCACGACTTGACCTGTGTCACGCCGTTCACCTCGATGCGCCCGCCCTTGAACTCGTTGAACCGCTTGCCGTATTTGCGCGCGACATAGCCACGGAACGCCTCCGTATAGGCGCGCATCTGCGCGCTGGAGGCGCGCCTGGCGTCGGCCCCGAGCGTGGATTGCGCAATGATGCTCACATCGGCATGGCGCGAGAAGATCTGTTCGAAATCGCGGATCATCGAGGATAACCCCTTGCCCGAGGCGATCACGCGGTTGATCTCGCTCACGACCTGATCGACGAGCGCGCGCGCCCGCGCCTCGGTCAGCGCATGCAGCGGCAGCGGTGCCAGCGCCGCGCCAGCGAGGGCGAGGCCGGAGACGACAAAGCGGCGGCGGGATGGGTTACTGGTCATAGGGGTCCTCCAACGTGGGGGCAGCGGGTGCGATACTGTCATAGGGATCAGTATAGGTGCTCCCCTCGGTGCCGCCCAGTTCGAAGCGGCGATTCTGCAGGTAAATTGAACGCGACTGCGCGTAACTGTCCGCGCTCTCATAAAGAATCTGGTCGATCGTTTCCGAGAACTTGCTGCGCCGCGACAGGCCCGCCGCCACGCCCGCCCCAGTGATTACCAGATTCTCGGGGCTTTCGATCACATAGGACAGCGGATTGGTGAACAGATCGACAAAGATGCCGTAGGTGTCACGCGTGGTCGAGGGCCCGAGCAGCGGCAATTCGACATAGGCACCTTCCCGCGCGCCCCACACATGCAGGGTCTGGCCGAAATCGGTATTCGTGCCGGCGGGCATGCCCATTTCGCTGGCCGGATCGAACAGCCCGCCAAGGCCCACGGTCGTGTTCACCACAAACCGCGCGGTATCCTGTATCGCGCCGCGCATGTTCAATTGCAGCACGTTGTTGACGATATCACTGGGCAGTGAGGTGTTGACCGCAAAGCGCACGATGGCGTTCTCGATATCGTCGGGAATCGCCGTGTCATAGCCCTTGGCCACCGGCCGCACGAGCCCGCGATCCAGACCTCGGTTGAACTCGTGTATCTTGCGGTTTTCCCGCTCATAGGGATCGAACGTCCCGCGCGAGGCCTGATCGGCCGTGGGCTGCGCGCAGGCGGCAAGCACAAGAACACCGCACAGCATACATGACTGGACGATACGACGGGTAACTATGGCGGGGATTGGCAGCACTGTAATATCCGCAGATTGAAGATGAGTCTCTGTTACATAATCGATTTCAGGAGCAAACCCACCATGCCGACACGTCACATCACGATGATGTGGCAGATTGGAGACAGCGGTCGCGACTCGGTCCATTTCCTGAACCACCCTACCCAATAGCCTAAGGGGCCACGAATTGCGATCACATAAATCGGTGCGCCCCGGCATCGGCAAACGCGCGCAACTGCCTGCGGCAGCCTGATGATATCGCGGGCATTTTTGGATTTCCTTCCCCGGCAAGTGCCGCTAGCGTTCGGCGCAAACACATCACGGGAGAAAGTAACATGAGCCAGTTCGAGAAAAAGCTTGCCGAGATGGGCGTGACCCTGCCCGAGGCCCCGGCCCCCGCCGCCAATTACGTGCCCTACGTACAAGCGGGCGACATGCTCTATGTCTCGGGTCAGATCGCCAAGGACGGCGACACGCTGCTCACCGGCAAGCTGGGGCATGACATGGATGTCGAGGTGGGGGCCGCCGCCGCAAAGGTTTGCGCGATTGCCCTTCTGGCACAGGTCAAGGCGGCTTGCGGCGGCGATCTCGACCGGCTGGTGCGGGTGGTGAAACTCACCGGTTTCGTCAATTCCACCGCCGATTTCACCCAGCAACCGGCGGTGATCAACGGTGCGTCGGATTTCATCGGCGAGGCGTTGGGCGACGCGGGCAAGCACGCGCGCGCGGCCGTCTCGGCCCCCTCGCTGCCCTTCGGTGTCGCGGTCGAGATCGACGGGGTGTTCCAGATCAGATGAGCGCATTGCCAGAGGTCTTTCGCCGCGTGCCGCTGGCGCATCGCGGCTTGCATGACGTGGCCGACGCCCGCCCCGAGAATTCGCGCGCCGGGATCACGGCGGCGATAGCGGCGGGCTACGGTATCGAGATCGACCTGCAACTCAGCCGCGACGGGCAGGCGATGGTGTTTCACGACTACGACCTTGGCCGCCTGACCGAGGCGACAGGCCCAGTGCGCCAGCGCGACGCCGCCGATCTGGGCGCCATACCGCTCAAGGGCGGCGAGGAGGGCATTCCCGGCCTGCCCGAAATCCTCGGCCTCGTGGCAGGGCGTGTGCCGCTCCTGATCGAGTTGAAAGACCAGCACGGCCAGATGGGCGAGACCTGCGGCACGCTGGAAACGGCCACGGCGCAGGCTCTTGCAGGCTATGCCGGGCCGGTGGCGGTGATGTCCTTCAACCCGCATATGGTGCTGCGAATGGCGGCGCTCGCCCCGGATATCCCGCGCGGCATCGTGACCTGCGGCTACACGCCCGAGGATTGGCCGCTGCTGCGCGCCGAAATCCGCGAGCACCTGCGCGCGGTGGCGGAGTATGGCCCGAGCGGGTCTGTCTTCGTCAGCCATGATGTGAACGATCTGGACAGTCCCCGGCTGGCCGCGTTGCGCGCGAATGCGGCCGCGATCCTGTGCTGGACGGTGCGCGGCCGCGAGGTAGAGGCTCGTGCCCGCGCGGTCGCCGACAACATCACGTTCGAGGGCTATCTGCCCGACATCCCGGCTTGATCCGCGCTGCGCGCGGCCCAGATAGAGCCGGGCATGCCACGGGGCCAATAGCATGAGCGACAGCGAGATCACGATCAGCCTGCACGAGCGGATCGCCGATATCCCGGCGGCGGTCTGGGATGCCTGTGCCTGCCCAGAGGCCGCAGATGGCCGTCCCGAGGACCCGTTCACGACGCACCGTTTTCTCAAGGCGCTGGAGGATAGCCGCTCGGTCGGCACCGGCAGCGGCTGGCATCCGCATTACATGACCGCCGAGGCGCAGGGGCAAGTGATCGCCTGCGCGCCGCTCTACCTCAAATCCCACAGCCAGGGCGAATACATCTTTGATCACAACTGGGCGCATGCCTATGAGCGCGCGGGCGGGCGGTACTATCCAAAATTCCAGATGGCGGTGCCGTTCACGCCGGTGACCGGGCGGCGCTTTCTCACCCGGCCAGGATATGAGGCGGCGGGGCGCGCGGCGCTGATCGAAGGGGCCAGCCAGGTGGCCGAACGAAATGGGATTTCCTCGCTGCATGTCACTTTCTGCACCGAGGCGGAGGCCGAGGCAGGTGCAGCCCTTGGCCTGATGCCCCGCCGCACGCAGCAATATCACTGGATCAATCGCGGCTACGAGGGTTTCGACGCCTTTCTCGCCGATCTGTCCTCGCGCAAGCGCAAGACCATCCGCAAGGAACGCGCCCGTGCGCAAGCTTTCGGCGGCGAGATAGTGGCGCTGACCGGCGATCAGATAAAGCCGGAGCATTGGGACGCGATCTGGACCTTCTACCAAGACACCGGCGCACGCAAATGGGGCACGCCCTACCTCACCCGCCGTTTTTTCGAGCGCGCGCATGAGACCCTGCGCGACGATATCCTGCTGGTGCTGGCGCTGCGCGGCGGGCAGCCGGTGGCGGGCGCGATGAACCTGATCGGCGCGTCGGCATTATATGGCCGCTACTGGGGCTGCATCGAGGATCACCCCTGCCTGCATTTCGAACTCTGTTACTATCAGGCCATGGAATTCGCCATTGATCACGGATTGCAAAGGGTAGAGGCTGGCGCGCAGGGCGAACACAAGCTGGCGCGCGGCTATTTGCCTGTGGCCACGCACTCGCTGCACTGGCTGCGCGACCCGGGATTTGCCGAGGCCGTCGCGCAATATCTGGAGGCCGAACGCGCCGCCGTGGACGAGGATATCGAGATCCTCACCGGCTATGGCCCGTTCCGAAAAACCACGATGGAGGATCAAGAATGAGCGACAAGCTGAGCGATACCGCGCGCAAGACGACTCTGGAGCCGCTGCTGGAAAATGGCTGGAGCATGGTCGAGGGGCGCGACGCGATCCACAAGGAATTCAAGTTCGGGGATTTCACCGAGGCCTTCGGCTTCATGACACGCGCCGCGATCTGGGCCGAGAAATGGAATCACCACCCGGAATGGTTCAACGTCTACAACAAGGTTCAGGTCACGCTGACAACGCATGACGTGGATGGCCTCAGTTCGCTCGACGTCAAGCTTGCGCGCAAGTTTGACGGGCTCGTGGGCTGAGCCGTCGCGTTCCGAGTATTTGGGCCATAAAGAAACAGGGCGTTATTTCTTCTGGCCGCAAATGTCCCGGAGCGTGCGAGGGTCCTTACCCCTCGCACCCGGTGTCAGGGTCAGATTTCAGCCAGTAGTGATTCGCCCGCGGTCACTTCGCAGGTGCCGGGGCTTTCCTCGAGATGCAGCACCTTGACGGTGCCGTCCTCGACATACATCGCATAGCGCTTGGAGCGCGCCAGCAGGCCCGCCGGCGGCGCGTCGAACTCCATCCCGATCGCCTTGGTAAAGGCGCTTTGCGGGTCGCCCAGAAGGGTGATGCCCGCCTCGGTTGCGCCGGTGGCCTCGCCCCAGGCCTTCATCACGAAGGGATCGTTGACGCTGATGCAGATGATCTCGTCCACGCCCTTGGCGTCGAACTGGTCCTTGGTGCGGATGAAGCTGGGGACATGTGCGGCCGAACAGGTCGGCGTGTAGGCGCCGGGCACGGCGAAGATCACCACCTTGCGGCCCGCGGTCCTGGCGCTCAGCGCCACCTCTTCGGGGCCATTCTCGCCCAATGTCAGCAGGGTCGCGTCGGGCAGTTTGTCGCCAGTGGAAAGGGTCATGGTCGCTCCTTGTCGTTCCGGTGGATTGCGTGTGGATGTAGATATAGGCGGATGGTAGGCAGGTGACCATGGGAAACTCGGGAGATCAAGATGGCAGGTGTCGTTGTGGTGGGGGCAGGGCAGGCGGGTGCTGCTCTGGTGGCGAAGCTGCGAAATGATGGTTACGACAGCCCGGTGACCCTGTTCGGAGAGGAGCCGGTGCCGCCCTATCAGCGCCCGCCCCTGTCCAAGAAATATCTGCTGGGCGATATGGCGCTGGAGCGGCTCTATCTGCGGCCCGAAAGCTATTACGCCGAGGCCGGGATCGAGTTGCGCACCGGCCTGCGCGTGACCGGCATCGACCGGGCGGCGCAGGAGGTGGTGATGGGCGAGGAACGGCTCAGCTACGAGCACCTCGTGCTGGCCACCGGCTCGCTCCCGCGCCGTCTGCCCGCTGCAATCGGTGGCGATCTGGGCGGCGTCCACGTGGTACGTACGCTCGCGGATGTGGACGCGATGGCGCCGGGATTTCAGCCGGGCGCAAAGGTGCTCATCGTCGGCGGCGGCTATATCGGGCTTGAGGCGGCGGCGGTGGCGGCCTCGCGCGGCATGCAGGTGGTTCTGGTCGAGATGGCCGAGCGCATCCTGCAACGGGTGGCAGCAAAGGAGACCTCGGATTACTTTCGCGCGCTGCATACCCGCCACGGCGTGGATATCCGCGAGGGCGTGGGGCTGGAGCGGCTCTTGGGCGACGGCCAAGTCAGCGGCGCGCGGCTCAGCGATGGGTCTGATCTGGATGTGGATATGGTGATCGTCGGCGTCGGTATCGCCCCGGACACAAAGCTTGCCGAGGCCGCCGGGCTTGAGACCTGCAACGGCATCGCTGTCGATGCGCAGGGCCGCACCTCGGACCCGGCGATCTGGGCGGTGGGCGATTGCGCCTCGTTCCCGCATCAGGGCGGACGGCTGCGGCTGGAAAGCGTTCCCAATGCCATCGACATGGGCGAGTGCGTGGCGGGCAATATCATGGGCCGCGCGCAGGACTACGTGCCGCAGCCGTGGTTCTGGTCGGATCAATATGATGTCAAATTGCAGATCGCCGGGCTCAGCACCGGTTATGACCGGATCGTCATCCGCGACGGCGGCGCGGCGATGTCGTTCTGGTATTACCGGGGCGATCAATTGCTGGCCGTGGACGCGATGAACGACCCGCGCGCCTATATGGTCGGCAAGCGGCTGATCGACGCCGGGAAATCCGCCGACCCGGTCTTGGTGGCCGATGCCGGGGCCGATCTCAAACCGCTCTTGAAACCGTGAGGATCATCGGCGGCGCGCATCGCGGGCGGGCGCTCGCCAGTGTCGGAAAGGGCGATGCGGCGGCGCATCTGCGGCCCACCTCCGACCGGGTGCGCGAGAGCCTCTTCAACGTGCTCGCGGGGGGCTATGGCGATCCGGTCACGGGGGCGCATGTGCTTGATATCTTCGCGGGCACCGGCGCGCTTGGGCTCGAGGCGCTGTCGCGCGGGGCCGAGGGGGTGAGCTTCATCGAGAGCGGGCGCAAGGCGCTTTCGCTCTTGCGGCAGAATATCGGGCTCTGCCGGGCAGAGGCGGCGTGTCGGGTGTTTGCGGTCGACGCACGCAAGCCGGGGGCCAATCCCGGCGTGCCGCATGACTTGGTGTTTCTTGATCCGCCCTATGGCAAGGGGCTGGGCGAGGCGGCATTGGCGGCGGCATTGGCCGGGGGCTGGATGTCCGAGGCGGCGCTGATCGTCTGGGAAGAGAGCGCCGCGATCACCCCGCCCGACGGCCTGCGCCTAATCGAAGAGCGGCGCTACGGCGACACGATGATCCGGTTTCTGGAGCGGGGATAGGTGAGGGTTCAGAGGGGGTTTTGGCCTGAAGCGGACGTTTGGTTGCAGCACCTGCGCGGAACAAGGCCGAAGGCCGCCGCGCATCGCCGGGCCGCCCCCCGGCACGGCGGTTTGGCTGCAACCTGTGCATCGCGTGGATGTTTTCCTGACGTGGCAGAGATAAAGTGTTGCAGAACAGGCGTTGGATCGCCGTACCGCGGCCCGTCGATGCGCGGCTCACGTCAACGGCAGCTTCAGGCCAACAGCCCCCACCTCACCCCTTCATCAACTCCGGCAGATCCCCCGTCAGCCCCGCCGCCTCGCGGATGAAACCCCGGCGCAGCCCCGGCATCTGGCTGATCGCCCCCATCCCGAGATCACGCGCCGCGCGCAGAATCGGATTGTCGTTGGAGAACAGCCGGTTGGTGAGGTCCGTCGCCATCGCCAGTGTCGCGGTATCGAACCGCCGCCATTGCTGATAGCGGGCGAGAACGTCGGCGGCGGCGATATCCTCACCCCGGCGACTGGCCTCGGTCATCACCTGCGCAAGAGCCGCCACATCCCGCAGCCCGGCGTTCAGCCCCTGACCCGCGATCGGGTGCATCCCGTGGGCGGCGTCGCCGATCAGGGCGAGGCGGTCGGCGACAAAGCTGTTCGCCACCGTCAGGCTGAGCGGATAGGTGTAGCGCTTGCCGCGCAGCTTGATCCCGCCGAGGAAATCACCGAATCGGGGCCGCAGCACCTCCATGAACTCGGCATCCGGCAGCGCGGCGAAGCGTGCAGCGGTGGCGTCTGTCTCGCTCCAAACGATAGAGCTGACATTCCCCGGCAGCGGCAGAATGGCGAGCGGCCCGGGCGGCATGAAGAACTGATGCGCGATCCCGTGATGCGGCAGGTCATGTTCGATGGCCGCGACAAGCGCAGTCTGGCCATAGCCCCACCCCGTGCGGCTGATACCTGCCCGCCCAGCGGTGCCCGAACCACGCCCGTCAGCCCCGATGAGCACGCGCCCGGCAAGCACCTTGCCCGACGCAAGCGTGACAGAGACGCCGGTCGCCCCCGCCTCCTGCGCCGTCACCGTGTCACTGGATACCTGCGCAATCAGCGGCTCCTCGGCCATCGCCTCGATCAGTGCGCGGCGCAGGAAGCGGTCTTCGAGCATGTGGCCCATCGGCCCTTCCTCGATCTCGGCATGGTCGAAATGCAGGAAGAACGGCGAGGGGCCCTCGCCCGCGCGCCCGTCCGAGACCTTGATTTCCAGCATCGGTTGCGCGTTCTCCGCCACCCGCTCCCAGAGGCCAAGATTGTGCAACAGCCGCACCGAGGCCAGCGCAAGCGCGTAGGACCGCCCGTCAAAACCGGCATTCTTGCGGGTGGGCTCGGGCAGGGCGTCGATCACGGTCGAGGAAAGCCCCGCCCGGGCGGCGGCGAGCGCCAGTGCCGGGCCATTCAGCCCTCCGCCGACGATCAGGATATCGCTGTCATGTTCCATGGCCCTCAATATGTCCGTGTGTGCGGGATTGTCCATGCGCCGGTCTGCCGCTAGCACTGTTTTCAGGATAATGAGAGGGGACGGCACGATGCAGGACTGGCTGAGACTGACGGCGGGCGATCTGGGACGCGGCATTGACCGGGGCGAAATCGACCCCGAGGCGCTCTGCGATACCTACCTTTCCGCGATCAGCGCCCATCCGTTGCGCGACCGCATCTACAGCGCCGTCACCGAGACCCGCGCCCGCGCCGAGGCGGCCGCGGCGGCCGCCCGGGCCAAGGCCGGACAGCGGCTTGGGCCGCTCGATGGCGTGCCGGTCAGCTGGAAGGATCTCTTCGACAGCGCGGGCGTGGCGACCGAGGCGGGCTCAGCCCTGCTCAAGGGCCGCGTGCCCGGGCGCGATGCCGAGGTGCTGCGCAACGGCACGGCGGCGGGGCTCGTCTGCCTCGGCAAGACCCATATGAGCGAGCTGGCCTTTTCCGGTCTGGGCCTCAATCCGGTGACCGCGACACCGCCCTGCGTGAACAACGCGGACGCGGTGCCCGGCGGCTCCTCCTCGGGGGCGGCGGCCAGCGTGGCCTTCGATCTGGCGGCCTGCGGAATCGGGTCCGATACCGGCGGCTCGGTGCGTATTCCTGCGGCCTGGAACGATCTGGTGGGCCTCAAGACCACCTCGGGCCGCGTCTCGCTGCAAGGCGTGGTGCCGCTCTGCCTGCGATTCGATACCGTGGGCCCGCTGGCGCGCTCGGTCCAGGATGCCGCCCTGATGCTCGCGGCGCTCGAAGGCGGCAAGGCGGCGGATTTGCGCGGTGCGTCGCTCTCGGGGATGCGCTTTGCCGCGCTGCAAACCGTGGTGATGGACGATATACGGTCGGAACCCGAGGCGGGCTATGCCGCGGCCTGCGCGCGGCTGCGCGACGCCGGTGCCGTGATCGAGGAGATCGAAGCCCCGGAAGTGGCCGAGGCTATGCCGCTCTCGCCCGCGCTCTTTTCCGGCGAAGCCTATGGGTTGTGGCGCGACGTGATCGAGGCCGACCCCGACAAGATGTTCGCCCCCATCCGCGAACGGTTCCGGGGCGGCAAGGCGATCTCGGCGGCGGATTACGTGGCGGGCTGGCACAGGCTCGAAGGGCTGCGCGCGGCGTGGCACGCGCGGGTGGCGGGCTATGACGCGGCGCTGATGCCTACCGCCCCGAACCTGCCTCCCGATCATGCCCGGCTGATGCAGGATGAAGACTATTACGTGACCGAAAACCTGCTGACCCTGCGCAACACCCGGGTCGGCAACCTGATGGGGCTCTGCGCCGTGACGCTGCCCACGGGCGTTGCGTCCTGCGGGATCATGCTCTGCGGCACACCGTTTCAGGAAGAGCGCCTGCTGCGGGTTGCAGCGGCGGTGGAAGCCGCGCTTGGGACCACGTGAGCGTTCGGACGGTTTGTCCGCGAAGGTGGGGTTTGGTCTGAAGCGGATCTTTGCGCGGCGGACCCCGGCGCGGCTCACTGCAATGACAGTTCCAGACCAAACCCCACCCTCGCCATGTGAGGCTCTTACCGCTCCGTCGGCGCTCAGCCAGCCTTGAAATCAGCCGCGATCCGCAATTCCCGCATCGGGCGCACCAGCGCGATGCATTCGGCATAGATCGGATGCGCCTTGTAGGCCGCAAGCGCGTCTTCATCATCAAACTCGCCATACACCACGAGATCCACCCGCTCTTGCGAAATCGCATCGCTTTGCAGGTTGCGCCCGACTTCGAAATGGCTCGAATGCGGGATTTCGGCGAGCATCATCAGGCCCTCGCGGACGCGATCCACATCCTCGGGATTGGCAGCGGAAAAGAAAACGATATGGCGGATCATGTCCTAGTCTTTCGAACGAGAGGCTTTTTCGGATAGGCCGGAGGTGCCCTGTCGGCGCGCCAGTTCGGCCATCACGTCATCTAGCGCGACACCGCGCGATTGCAGCATGACCAGCAAGTGAAAGAGCACATCCGCCGCCTCGGAGGTCAGACGCGCGCGGTCGCCTTTCACCGCCTCGATGATCGCCTCAACGGCCTCTTCGCCGAATTTCTCGGCGCATTTCTCGGGGCCCTTGGCGAGCAGCTTGGCAGTCCAGCTGCTGTCGGGATCGACGCTCGCGCGGGCGGCGATGGTACGGGCCAGATCGTCGAGCGTCATGCAGCGAGCCTCATGGGAATGCCTGCGGCGGCCATATGTGCCTTGGCCTCTGCAATGGTGTAGGTGCCGAAATGAAAGATCGAGGCGGCGAGCACGGCCGAGGCATGGCCCTCGGTCACACCCTCCACCAGATGATCGAGCGTGCCGACGCCACCGCTCGCGATCACTGGAATGTCCACCGCATCGGCGATGGCACGGGTGAGGGCGAGGTTGAACCCCGCCTTGGTGCCGTCGCGATCCATCGAGGTGAGCAGGATCTCGCCCGCGCCCTTCTCGGCGACAAGCCGTGCGAACTCCACAGCGTCAATCCCTGTGGGCTTGCGCCCGCCATGGGTGAAAATCTCCCACTTGCCGGGGTCGCCCCGGAGGGGCGCAGGGGTGCTCACGGTCTTGGCGTCGATCGCCACCACGATGCACTGGCTGCCGAACCGGTCGGCGGCGCGGGCCACAACATCCGGGTCGGCCACCGCCGCCGAGTTGAAGCTGACCTTGTCCGCCCCCGCCAGCAGCAGCGCGCGCACATCCTCCGGGCTGCGCACCCCGCCGCCCACGGTCAGCGGGACAAAGCATTGCTCGGCGGTGCGGCGCACCACGTCGAACATGGTGCCCCGGTTCTCATGCGTGGCGTGAATGTCGAGGAAACACAGCTCATCCGCCCCCGCCGCATCATAGGCGCGCGCGGCATCGACCGGATCACCCGCGTCGCGCAGACCCACGAAATTCACGCCCTTGACCACGCGGCCATCGGCGACATCGAGACAGGGGATGATACGGGTCTTGAGCATATTGTCGCTGTTACAGGAATTTCACGGCGTTGTTTATGGGCTTTCAGGTCAAGATGCCAGAGGATGCAGCCATTATCTGTTTATGAATTGAGGGAGTTTACCATGAAGCGTTTTCTTGTCGCAGCCGCGATCACCCTGGCCGGGTTGCCTGCCTTGGCCAGCAATGACGATATCGTCAAGGTCAAGTCCTCCGGCGACGTGGCCACCACCATGGACCGGCTCGAGGCGGCGGTCACCGGCGCAGGGGCCAATGTCTTTGCCCGCGTCGATCACGCTGCGGGGGCGGCCTCGGTGGACATGGACCTGGTCCCGACACAGGTGCTGATCTTCGGCAATCCCAAGATCGGTACGCAAGCGATGCAGGACGATCCGGTAGCGGGGCTGTTCCTGCCGATGAAGGTACTGGTTTATCAGGATGGCGCAGGCCAGACGTGGCTCGCCTATGAAGATCCCAAGGAGATGTTCGACGATCTCTCGATCTCGGACGACGCGGAGTACCTCAAGATGATGAGTGGCGCGCTTGGCAAGCTGACGGGTAAAGCGGCGGGGCAGTAAGGCCCTGTGCCGCGCTCAGGATTTGAGCGCGGCAAGCGCCGCCTTCAGGTCGAGCGCCCCGTCATAGAGCGCTCGGCCCGAAATCGCACCATTCAGCGACGCGCCGCAATCGCGTAGCGCGATCAGGTCGTCCAGCGACGACACCCCGCCCGAGGCGATCACCGGGATCGAGACGGCGCGGGCAAGTGCCGCCGTGGCCTCGACATTCGGCCCCTGCATCACGCCGTCGCGGTTGATGTCGGTATAGATGATCGCCGCGACGCCCGCATCCTCAAAGGATTTCGCGAGGTCCGTGGCATCCACATCCGTCTCTTCGGCCCAGCCCTTGGTCGCGACCAGACCATTGCGCGCGTCGATGCCCACCGCCACCTGACCGGGAAAGGCGCGTGCGGCCTCGCGCACGAGGGCGGGGTTTTCGACCGCCACGGTGCCCAGGATCACCCGCGCCAGCCCCTTTGACAGCCACGCCTCGATCGTGGCCATGTCGCGGATGCCACCGCCAAGCTGTGCGGGCACCTTGCACCGCTCCAGAATGGCCTCGACGGGGGCTGCGTTCACCGGCGCACCGGCAAAGGCGCCGTTGAGATCGACCAGATGCAGCCAGTCGCAGCCCGCCTCGACAAATTCCATCGCCTGCGCCGCCGGGTCGTCGTTGAATACGGTGGCAGCACCCATGTCGCCGCGCAGGAGGCGCACTGCCTTGCCGTCCTTAAGGTCGATTGCGGGGTAGAGGATCATGGGCCGGGCTCCGTGCAGGCTGTGACGCGGGCCATTTGGCATGCGTCCGCGCGAAATGCAACGCGACCCTACGTCAGACTTGATTTGACGCGCCCGGTTGGCTCAGGCTCTGATGCATATCTCAGGGAGGACGAGACATGCGTAAACTGGTTATGATAAGTGCGGCACTGAGCCTGGTGGGCGGGATGGCGATGGCCGAGCCGCTTTTGGGCACGTGGCAGACCGCCAAGGATGACAACGGAAATTCCGGGCTGATCGAGGTTAAGCCCTGCGGCAATGCGCTCTGCGGTGAACTGGTAAAATCATTTGACGCCAATGGTCAGGAAACGGCGAGCGACAATATCGGGCGCAACATCATTTCTGAGACCGTGCCTGTGGGGGACGGCCAATACGAGGGTAAGGTCTATGCCCCGGATCGCGACGAGACCTACAATTCCAAGCTGGAATTGCAGGGAGATCGGCTCAAGGTCAGCGGCTGCGTGATGTTCATCTGCCGTGACGGGGGCACCTGGAAAAAGGTGCAATAAGCGGCGCGGTCGTATTGGGCGGTGCTGTTTTGTCGGCCCGCCCTTTGCGTTAACATGGCCTTATGAAAGATCAGTCCCTGCCTGACGCCGCCCCGCCCGCCGCCATTCTCGAAGCCGCGCTTTACGCCGATGATCTGGATGCGGCGGAGCGATTCTATGGGGATGTGCTGGGGCTGGAGCGGATCGTCCGGGTGGATGCGCGGCATGTGTTCTATCGCGTGGGCGGCGGCGTGCTGCTGATCTTTAACCCATCCGAGACATGCAAGCCGCCGGGCAACCCAGACCTGCCGGTGCCGCCCCATGGCGCACAGGGGCCTGGGCATTTCTGCTTCGCGGTGGAGGGCACGGCGCTCGACGATTGGTGCGCACGGCTGGACGCGGCAGGCGTGGAGATCGAGGCGGATTTCCACTGGCCAAACGGCGCGCGCTCGATCTATTTCCGGGATCCGGCGGGCAATTCGCTGGAGATGGCAGAGCCACGGCTGTGGGCGCGGTAGGCTGTAAGGCAGCAACAGGCCAATCCAAGACATGCGTCTCTCAGCCGCCCGCCACCTCCGGTCCGAACACCGACCATCCGGTGCGCGCCGTCAGTCGTTCCATAGCCTCGGTCCCCAGCTTGGAATTGCCGTAGTGATTGAGCCCCGGCGACCATACCGCCACCGACGCCCCCCCCGGTACGATCGAGAGTATCCCGCCACCCACGCCGCTCTTGCCCGGCAGGCCCACGCGAAAGGCATAATCGCCCGACCCATCGTAATGCCCGCAGGTCATCATCAGCGCGTTGATCCGCCGGATGCGGGCCTGTGACACAAGGCGCGGCACTCTTGGGCCACCCACCAGAAAACGTCCGGCATCGGCCAGTTGCGCACAACTCATTTCCACCGCGCATTGGTGGAAATAGGTGCCCAGCGTCATCTCGGGCGGGTTGCTCAGGTTGCCATGCGACCGCAGGTAATGCGCCAGCGCCAGGTTGCGGTGGCCGGTCGCGGTTTCCGATGCGGCGACCCGGTCGTTGATATGGATGGCTTCATCCCCCGCCGCCGCCCGGATGAACCGCAACAGCGCGCCAAGCGCCTCACGCGGGCTGGCCCCTTCGAGCACGGCATCGGTGGTGACGATGGCGCCTGCGTTGATGAACGGGTTGCGCGGACGGCCCTTTTCCAACTCCAGCAGCAGCATCGAATCGAACGCCTGCCCCGATGGCTCGCGCCCGACGCGCGTCCAAAGCCGGTCGCCCAGCCGACCAAGGGCCAGCGCCAGCATGAAGAGCTTGGACACCGACTGAATCGAAAAGGCCACGCCCGCATCGCCCGCCGTCAGTGTCGGCTGACCGGGGCGCGCGATGGCGATGGCAAACTGATCGGGGTCGATGCAGGCCAGTTCGGGGATGTAATCGGCGACCTTGCCACGCTCGGAGGCGTCGCGCGCCTCCGCCGCAATCTCGTCGAGGATACCCTGCAACGGATCGACCGCCATTCAGGGGGTCCAGGTCAGGAAATTGGCGATCAGGCGCAGCCCGGTGGCCTGGCTTTTCTCGGGGTGGAACTGCGTGCCGACGATGGTGTCGCGCCCAACAACGGCGGTAACGGGCGCGCCATACTCAGCATGGGCCAGCAGATGCGCCGGATCATCCACCCGGAAATGGTAGGAATGCACGAAATAGGCATGGTCGCCGGTCTCGATCCCGTCGAAGATGGCGTGCGGCTGGTCGATCACCAGATCGTTCCAGCCCATATGTGGCACCTTCAAAGCCGGATCGGAGGGCGCGATGTGCTCCACCGTGCCGCCGATCCAGTCAAAGCCGGGCGTCTCCTCGTATTCCATCCCGCGCGTCGCCAGCATCTGCATCCCGATGCAGATGCCCATGAACGGGCGACCGGCCCCGATCACCGCCTCCTCGATGGCCTCATAGACGCCGCGATGATCATAAAGTTCGTTGCGACAGGCCGGAAACGCCCCGTCGCCCGGCAGCACGATGCGATCCGCGCGGCGGATCACCTCGGGATCGGAGGTGACGCTTACCTCACCCGCCCCGGTCTCGCGCGCCATGCGCTGAAACGCCTTTTCCGCCGAGTGCAGGTTGCCGCTCTCGTAATCGACGATGACGGTGGTCATGGGTTACAGCGATCCCTTGGTCGAAGGAATCGCATCCGATTTGCGCGCATCGCTTTCCAGCGCCTCGCGTAAGCTACGCGCCACCGCCTTGAACGCGGCCTCGGCCATGTGGTGGCTGTTGATGCCGTGCAGCGCATCCACATGCAGCGTGATGCCGCCATGGGTGCTGAACGCCTGAAAGAATTCGCGCACTAGCTCCGTGTCGAACGTGCCGATCTTGGCCGTGGGCAGGTCCATGTTCCACACCAGATAGGGCCGCCCCGACAGATCGAGGGCGGCACGCACCAGCGCGTCATCCATCGGCAACAGGCACGCGCCATAGCGGCGGATGCCGCGCTTGTCGCCAATGGCGTGGCTCAGCGCCTGCCCAAGCGCGATGCCCACATCCTCGACCGTGTGGTGATCGTCGATATGCAGATCTCCCGTGCAACGCACCGTCATGTCGATCAGCGAATGCCGCGCCAGCTGATCCAGCATGTGATCGAAAAAGCCGACACCGGTCTGATTGTCATAGAGGCCAGAGCCGTCGATGGCGATTTCGACGGTGATCTCGGTCTCTGCGGTCTTTCGCGTGATTGTGGCGTTGCGCATGGGGCCTCCGCTGATGCTTTGGCGCTCTATACTGCGGCTTGGTCCACAGGCCAAGAGGGAAGGCCACGACCGCCCCGGCGGATCGCCCCATATCTGTCTGGTCTGAGAGAGAAAATGGAGCGGGCGAGGCGATTCGAACGCCCGACCCTAACCTTGGCAAGGTTATGCTCTACCCCTGAGCTACGCCCGCATCCTTGGGTGAGGCGTGATCTATAAACTCTGGCGGTCGGCTGCAAGAGGAAAATTGCAGGGGGTTGAATTTTTTGGGGGCGGGCCGGGGCCGGGTGCTGACGCAAACGTGTCTTTGGTTTTGCCGCAGGGTGACTAGGCTGCTGCGCTGTCGGGTGGGCCACGGGCCCGCCCATGGTAACTGGAGGAGAACCACATGCCCGCCTATCTGATTGCGCAGGTCAAGATCACCGATGACGCCTGGGTGGCCGATTATGCGGCCCGCACCCACGAGATTGCCGCAAAGCATGGTGGGCGCTACCTGTCGCGCAGCGCCAATATCGAGACGCTCGAGGGCGCGGCCCCGGATACCACGCTGATCGCGCTGATCGAGTTTCCCTCGGCGGATGCGGCGCGCGCCTTTGCCGAGGATGCCGAATATGCGCCGCTCGCACAGGCCCGGCAGGCCGGAAGCGAGGGGCATTTCTGGGTGATCGACGATACCGATGTGGCCGGTTCGATCCCGTATCTGCCGAAAGGGTAGGGCAGGGCGATGCTGGCCTTGACTGGACCTTAGATTGCAGCACCCGCGCGATACGCGGCCGAAGGCCGCCGCGCATCGTCATGCCAGAGGCATGCCTTTGGCATGACGCCGCCCCCCGGCACGGCGATTTGGCTGCAACCTGCTCTGCGCTCAGATGTTTTTCGGTTTTGGCTGATATAAAGCGCTACAAAACTGACGCCGGATCGCCGCACCGCGGCCCGTCGATGCGCGGCTCACGGCAACGGCAGCAACAGGCCAACTCTCCCCGCAGCCAGCCCATACTTTCCCCCGGTGCCCTGGGGAGAGGAGGGCACCGGGAGAGAACGGGCCGCCTCGTCTCAGAGGTTGCCGCGTGACAGTTCACCCGCGATATGATCCGCCTGCCGGATAGCAAGCGCCACGATCGTCAGCGTCGGGTTCTCCGCCGCCCCGGTGGTGAATTGCGACCCGTCCGAGACAAAGAGGTTGGGAATGTCATGGGTCTGGCCCCATTTGTTCACCACCCCGTCGCGCGGGCTCTCGGACATCCGGTTGGTCCCGAGGTTATGCGTCGACGGATAGGGCGGCGTCGGCAGCGTGCGCGTGGCCCCCACCGCATCGTAGATCGCCGCCCCCTGCTTGTAGGCGTGATTGCGCATCGCGATATCATTGGGGTGATCGTCGAAATGCACATTCGCCACCGGCAGGCCGTACTGGTCCTTGACCTCGTGGTTGAGGGTGACGCGGTTGGTCTCCTGCGGCATGTCCTCGCCCACGATCCACATGCCCGCCATGTTCTCGTAGGAATCGAGCGCGGTGGTGAATTCGCGCCCCCACCCGCCGGGATCGAGAAACGCCGCCATGAAGGGCAGCCCAAGCGCCAGCGTTTCCAACTCGTAGCCGCCCACGAACCCGCGCGAGGGATCGTGCCGAGATTCGTCCTGGATGATGCCTGCCATCGTGGTGCCGCGCCACATCTTCACCGGCTTGTCGAAGATGCCGTAAACCGAGCCGGTCATGTGCCGCATGTAGTTGCGCCCGACCTGACCCGAGGAATTGGCAAGCCCGTCAGGGAACATCGTTGAGGCGGAATTGAGCAATATGCGGGGCGACTCGAAACTGTTGCCCGCGACGCAAACCGCGCGCGCCTTCTGCATCTGCAGATTGCCGTCGGCGTCGAAATACTCGACACCCGTCACCTTGCCGCTGTCATCGTGCAGGATGCGCGCCACATGCGCCTTTTCGCGCACTTCGAGATTGCCCGTCGCCTCGCCGCGCGGGATATCCGTGTAGGCCGCCGACCATTTCGCGCCCCATTTGCAGCCCTGAAAGCAAAACCCGGTCTGCTGGCAGGCCATGCGCCCGTCATATTCCTCGGAATTGATCGCCATGCGCCCGGTATGGACTTCCTTGTAGCCAAGCGCCTTGGCCCCGGCCTCGAACACTTTGTAATTGTTGCAGCCGGGCAGGCCGGGCATGTCGTTGGTGCGGGTCACGCCCAGCTTTTTCTCGGCCTTGTCGTACCACGGCGCCATCTCCGCGCCGTCGATGGGCCAGTCGAGCAGATTGGCGCCCTGCACCGGGCCGTAATTAGTCTTGGCCTTCCATTCATGCTCCTGAAACCGGATCGAGGCCCCGGCCCAATGGGTCGTGGTGCCGCCCACGGCCTTGACGATCCATGCGGGTAGCCCCGAAAAATCCCGTGCCACGCGCCAGTCGCCGCTTGTGGTGCGCGGGTCGAGCCAGGCCAACTGCCCGAAACTATCCCACTCGTCGTTGACGTAATCCTCGGGCAGGTAGCGCCCGCCCGCTTCAAGCGCCACCACGGACACGCCGCGTTGCGCCAACTCGTTCGACAGCACGCCGCCGCCCGCGCCGGTGCCGATTACGACGATCACAGAGTCGTCGTTCAGATCAAAAGGTGCAGCCATAGTTGGGTCCTCCTCAGTTGGCTATGGCTCAGAGCCAGGTGATGTCGTCGAAACCGCGATTGATGTAACCGCCCTTGGAATAGGACTCGCCCTCATAGCCAAACAGCGGCCAGACCGCCTTTTGGTTATAAAGGCCGGTCACCAGCCCGCCGCGCACCTGCTGAAAGAACGGACTGTCCTCGATGCCGCGCAGGATATCGACGCGGTCGCGCTCCCACCCGATGCTCAGGTAATCGGCATGGCCCTTGCCGCGCGCAGCGGCGTTCAGCATCTCGATGCCAGCCTCGGTCGTGTCCACCGCATCGGGCACGTCATATCCCTTGACGGCGACGACGTAATATTCGTCGCTCAGGTGGTCATGCGGATAGATATCCCGCGCCATCTGCACCAGTGTTGCGAAGGTTTCGGGCTTGAGCGCGTTCATCTCGGTCGCCCAGGCCGCATCATGGCTTGCCACGAAACTGCTGCCGACGACGAAACTTGCGCCCGCCGCCATCGATCTTGCGAGCAAGTCGCGCCGTGAGAGCCCCTGTCGGGCTTTGGTATCAGTCATTGGTTCTCCTCCCATGAAATGAAACGGGCGCGGCCCTCCCCGGCCGCGCCCGTGCTGTCATTTGAAGCGCCCGCCCCGCTGCAGGACCTCGATCTCGTAGCCGTCCGGATCGGCCACGAAAAAGAACTTGCCCACCAGTTTGCCGTCGGGCGCAAATTCGACGATTTTTCGGGGGTTGAGGCCCTCGGAAATGAACCGCGCGTGTTCGGCCTCGAGATCCTCGACCAGAACGGCCAGATGGCCATAGCCGTCGCCCAGGTCATAGGGCTCGGTGCGGCCCTTGTTGACCGTAAGTTCCACCTCGAAAGGGCTTTCGGAATTCGACATGTAGACGAGGGTGAATTTTTCGAAATCCAGCCGGTCGGCCACGTCGAGACCGAACGCACGTTTGTAGAAATCAACCGACCGCGCCTCGTCGAGAACGCGAATCATGCTGTGAATGGCTTTGGCCATCATGCCCTCCGGATCATTGCAGTTGGTATGAAAAGTTTACCAAAGGGCCGGGTGAGCGGGTAGTAAGGGGATACTACAGGGGGGTAGGGGGTTTTTTGGCCTGGAGCTGACGTTAGATTGAAGCACCTGCGCGGAACAAGGCCGAAGGCCGCCGCGCATCGCCGGGCCACCCCCCGGCACGGCGATTTGGCGGCAACCTGCTCTGTGCGCGGATGTTTTTCGGGCTTGGCTGATATAAAGCGATACAAAATTGACGTTGGATCGCCGTACCGCGGCCCGTCGATGCGCGGCTGACGGCAAAGGTCCGCTCAAGGCCATTTCTGCCCACCCTCAATTCCGCATCGGTATCCCTTCCTCCCAGCGAAACCCGATGCCGCCGCCCTGCCACACACCGCTGCCGAACGGGTTGCCGCCGTCGATCTCGACATGTTGCGGCAGGCCGAAACCGGGGGCGAGCGGGTGGGTGCCCCTTGTGGTGCTGCGATGCATGATGCGCAGGCCCTGCTGCTCGGCGGGCATATGCGCCTCGGGGGCGGCGCGATGCGCGACGGCGAGGTTGTCGATGAACACGCAATCGTTCTGCCGGTACTCGAACGTCGTGGCATAGCCGTTCTCCAGCCCGGCATTGAGGATGTCGTTATAGGTATGGCACACTTCCGTCATCTCGTCCGCGTCGAGCAGGCGAAAGCCCTCAGCCCCCGGCAGTTTCTCGATGATCGCGCCGGTCATGCCGAGATGCAGCCAGATGCAGCGGCACCCCGTCAGCGGATGGGTATGCACCATCGGATGCACGACGCCCGATGCGGAATTGACCGATGACAGGCGCGCCCAACGCTCCCGCGTCTCCTCGGGCAAGGCGTCATGCGCGATGCCCTGATGCGCGAAATGCGTGCCGCCGCCGCGCTCGGGCGGACGGATGATGTGATAACCGGAATGCGAAAAGGTGGCGGGGATGAAACTGCCATCGTTGTGCCATTGCGGGCCTACATCGGGGATGCCGTGGCGGCGATCATTGGACAGGCGAAAGATATGCGGGTTGCCATCCGGCGTGGCGGGATGGACGCCGTGGGTGCTGTGCAACTCGCGCCCGCCCCACCAGCAGCTTGCGCGCAGAAACGCCTCATGCCCGATCTCGGCCTCGTTGCGAAACACCAGAAAGCCACGCTGCGCCATCTCCATCTCCAGCGCATCCAGCACCTCGCGCGGCGGGGCGGTCTCGGCGGCAAGATCAATGCCCGACACCTCCGCTCCGATCGGCTCCAGCGCGGCAATGCGCGCGCCGAACGCTTCGATCGTGGCGGTGCGGGACGGGTCGAGCGGGGGGAGTTTCGCGTATTCGGTGTTCAATGGGCACCTCCTTTGGCTATGCAAGACATAGGGGACGGCCCACCGTCCTTAAAGGGATTGGCCAGGTTAACGGCGGGCGATGCCTGCAAGGGAGCCCCTCACTCCGCTGCCATCTGCCGTGTCTCCGCCTCCAGCGGGTTCTCGCGGTGCACTAGGCAGGTGCAGCGCAGGAGCGAGGTGAAATTGGCCGGCTCCCCGTGCAATTCCAGCACCTCGGCATGCAGCTTCGAGACGAAGCCGGGCGTGCTCAGCCCCTCGCTCGCTGCGATTTCATCCAGAATGCCCCAGAACGATTTCTCAAGCCGGATGCTCGTGCTCTGGCCATTCAGGCGCATGCGGCGGGTTTCCAACGTGTAGCGGTCCGGGTCCTGCCCGGCGAATATTCGGCACATGTCTCAGTCCTCCCTCGTCCGGCAGGCAGTCAGCCCCGCGCCGGACCTCAGTACGAATTAAGATCATGGCCGATTTTTTCCAACTGGGAAAGCCCGCAGCGCGCTCAGGTGTAAATCTGCGTCTCTCCGGGCGGTAGGGTGAAATCCTCGCTATGCACGACCACGCCCGCCTCGGTCAGCAGCAACAGGCCATAGGCGCCGGGCTCGTCGATCGACAGGCTCGGGTCGCGGTAGCCCAGGGCCATTGGCATCTGGTGACAGGGGCTCTTGAGGATCGCCACCGGAATACCGCCCGCCGATCCCTGGATCGTGCGGTGGATATGCCCCGAGACGATCTGCACCACATTGCCCGCCACAAGCCGCGCGGTCAGGTCGGCGCGATTCTTCAACCCGATCCAGTCCATCCCCTTGAAGCCGGTCTCGATGGGCGGATGGTGG
Source organism: Roseovarius tolerans (assembly GCF_900109855.1). Classification (GTDB taxonomy): domain Bacteria; phylum Pseudomonadota; class Alphaproteobacteria; order Rhodobacterales; family Rhodobacteraceae; genus Roseovarius; species Roseovarius tolerans. Next base: position 107,013 of record NZ_FOBO01000007.1, read on the forward strand.
GTAAAGACGATCACCCGCCGGTCACCCGCCTCGGTCAGCCGCTCCTCCAGCCAGTCCAGCCGCGCCGCGCAGAGCCAGCCGGAATGCGTGTCCTCGGCCTCTTCATTGAGCGTATCGAGGCAGATCAGGCGATAGTCCCCGATATCGGCGTGATGCTGGATATGGCCCGTCTCCATCCGCTCGGCCTCGGGAAAGGCCGCAAGGAACGGCGCGCGCCGGTCGTGATTGCCCAGCATCAGCGAGACGGGCAGGGGGCAGTTATCGAGGGCGGCGCGCAGCCGGGCATATTCCGGCTGGGCGGCGTTATGGGTCAGATCGCCACACAGCACCACGCGCGCCGCGTCGGGGTGATTGTCGAGCGCATGGGCAAGCCCCTGCATGAACCGCGCGAACGGGTCGATCCCGATGATCGTCTTGCCCTCGGACACGAGGTGGATATCGGTGAAGACGATGACTTTCTGCATATGGGCTGCCTGCGCCGGGGATACCGCTGGTAAGATGGCCCAAATAACGCAGAAGAGGAAGCCCCACGGTCGCCCGCCCACTTCCCGTCATCCTCCGGCTTGACCGGAGGATCTGTTGGCCATGAGACCCTCGGGTCGAGCCCGAGGGTGACGGTGCCTGAGGCGCGCGCCGCGCCTATTCGAGCTCGATCAGCAAATCCTTGGCGTCGATCTGCCCGCCGGGCTGGACATGGACGGCCTTCACCACCGCGTCGCGCTCGGCATGAATGCCCGTCTCCATCTTCATCGCCTCGATGGTCAGCAGCAGGTCGCCCGCCCCAACCTTGGCCCCGGCCTGCGCCGCGACGCTCGCCACCACACCCGGCATCGGCGCGCCGATATGGTTGGGGTTGCCGTTTTCGGCCTTGGGCCGCGTGGCGGTGCTCGATTTCACCAGACGGTTGGGCACCCGGATCACCCGGGGCTGACCGTTCAGTTCGAAGAACACCTTGACGTCGCCTTCCTCGTTGGTCTCGCCCACGACCTGCAGACGGATTTCGAGGATCTTGCCCGGGTCGATCTCGACACTGATTTCCTCGCCCGCTTCCATGCCGTAAAAGAACGTACGCGTCGGCAGCGTGCGCACCGGGCCATACATCCGGTGGCGGCCCATGTAATCGAGAAACACCTTGGGATACATCAGGTAGCCGTTGAGATCCTCGTTGTCGATCGACTTGCCTTCCAGCTGCGCCACCACATCCTTGCGCGTGGCCTCAAGATCGACGGGCTCGAGATGCTTGCCGGGGCGCTCGGTATTGGGCTTCTCGTCTTTCAAAACCTTCTTCACGATGCTCTCGGGAAAACCGCCCGGAGGCTGGCCAAGATTGCCGCGCATCATGTCGAAAACCGAATCGGGAAACGCCACATCGGTCTTGGGGTTCTCCACATCGGCGCGCGTCAGGCCCTGGCTGACCATCATCAGCGCCATGTCGCCCACCACCTTGGAGGACGGCGTGACCTTTACGATATCGCCGAACATCTGGTTCACATCCGCGTAGGTGCGCGCCACTTCGGGCCACTTTTCCTCCAGCCCGAGGCTGCGCGCCTGCGCCTTGAGATTGGTGAACTGCCCGCCCGGCATCTCGTGCAGATAGACCTCCGACGCAGGCGCCGCGAGGCCGCTCTCGAACGCCACATATTGCGCGCGCACCGCCTCCCAATAATGCGACATCTCGCGGATACGCTCGATATTCAGCCCGGTATCCCGCGGCGTGTTGCGCAACGCCTCGACGATGGAGCCCAGGCAAGGCTGCGAGGTGCCGCCCGAAAACGCGTCCATTGCCGCGTCCACTGCATCGACCCCCGCCTCTGCAGCGGCGAGGATGGCCGCCCCGGCAATGCCCGACGTATCATGCGTGTGGAAATGGACGGGAATGTCCAACTCGTCCTTCAGCGCCTTCACCAGAACACTGGCCGAGGCCGGTTTCAGCAGCCCAGCCATATCCTTGAGGCCCAGCACATGCGCGCCCGCATCCTGCAACTCGCGGGCCATGCCGACATAGTATTTCAGGTCATACTTGGCGCGGTCCGCATCGAGGATATCGCCGGTGTAACAGATCGTGCCTTCGCAGATCTTGCCGCTTTCATTCACCGCGTCCATCGCGACGCGCATGTTCTCGACCCAGTTGAGGCTGTCGAACACGCGGAACACGTCGACGCCGGTCTCGGCGGCCTGGCGCACGAATTCCTGCACCACGTTGTCGGGATAGTTGGTATAGCCCACGCCATTGCTGGCACGCAGCAGCATCTGCGTCAGCACGTTCGGCATCTTGGCGCGCAGATCGCGCAGGCGCTGCCACGGGCATTCCTGCAGGAATCGGTAGGCCACGTCGAACGTCGCCCCGCCCCAGCATTCGACACTGAAGAGATCGGGCAGGTTGGCGGCATAGGCCGGGGCCGCGCGCACCATGTCGATGGACCGCATGCGGGTCGCCAGCAGGGATTGGTGTCCGTCGCGCATGGTGGTGTCGGTCAGCAGCAGCCGCTCCTGCGCGAGCATCCAGTCGGCGACGGCCTTGGCACCCTTGTCGTCCAGCAGTGTGCGGGTGCCGGGGGCGGGTTCGCCCTGTAGCGCGGGTGGGCGCGGCAGCTTTACGTCCGCCGGTTTCGCACGGCCCGTCGTCTCGGGATGCCCGTTCACCGTGATATCGGCAATATAGGTCAGTACCTTGGTGCCCCGGTCGCGCCGCTTGGAGAACTTGAAAAGATCCGGCGTCGTGTCGATGAACTTGGTGGTGTATTCGTTGTTCAGGAACGTCGGGTGCTTCAGCAGGTTCTCGACAAAGGCGATGTTGGTGCTCACCCCGCGAATGCGGAACTCGCGCAGGGCGCGGTCCATCCGGGCGATGGCGGCCTCGGGGGTGGGGGCCCATGCGGTGACCTTGGTCAGCAGGCTGTCATAATAGCGGGTGATCACGCCGCCCGAATAGGCGGTGCCGCCGTCAAGCCGGATGCCCATGCCCGTGGCGCTGCGATAGGCGGTGATACGGCCGTAATCGGGGATGAAATTGTTGAGCGGATCCTCGGTGGTGATCCGGGTCTGCAGCGCATGCCCATTCAGTGTGATGTCGTATTGCGACGCCTTGCCGGTGGCCTCGGTCAGGGTCTTGCCCTCGGCGATCTTGATCTGCGCCTGCACGATGTCGATGCCGGTGACCTCTTCGGTCACGGTATGCTCGACCTGCACGCGCGGATTGACCTCGATGAAATAGAATGCGCCGGTGTCCATATCCATCAGGAACTCGACCGTGCCCGCGCATTCGTAATCGACATGCTTGCAGATACGATGGCCCAGCTGGCAGATTTCCTCGCGCTGTGCCTCGCTCAGATAGGGGGCAGGGGCGCGCTCAACGACCTTCTGATTGCGCCGCTGCACCGAGCAATCCCGCTCATAGAGGTGATACATATTGCCATGCTTGTCGCCGAGGATCTGCACCTCGACGTGGCGCGCGCGCAGGATCATCTTCTCCAGATAGCCCTCGCCATTGCCAAAGGCCGCTTCGGCCTCGCGTCGCCCCTCCAGCACCTTCTCCTCAAGCTCGTCCTCGGAGTTGATCGGGCGCATGCCGCGCCCGCCGCCGCCCCAGGACGCCTTGAGCATCAGCGGATAGCCGACCTCACGCGCCTCCTTGCGGATCGCCTTCATATCCTCGCCCAGCACCTCGGTCGCGGGAATGACTGGCACCCCCGCCTCGACGGCCACGCGCCGCGCGCTCGCCTTGTCGCCAAGCGCGCGCATGGTCTCCGCCTTGGGACCGATGAAGGTGATGCCAGCCGCGTCGCAGGCATCGACGAAATCGGGGTTCTCGGACAGCAGGCCGTAACCGGGATGGATCGCGTCGGCCCCGCATTCACGGGCCACGCGGATGATCTCCTCGATCGAGAGATAGGCCGCGACCGGCCCCATCCCCTCGCCGATGCGATACGCCTCGTCGGCTTTGAACCGGTGCAGGCTCAGCTTGTCCTCGTCGGCAAAGACCGCGACGGTGCGTTTGCCCAGCTCATTGGCGGCGCGCATTATGCGGATGGCGATCTCGCCCCGGTTGGCGATCAGGATTTTCTTGAAGTCGGCCATGGCCTTTACCCCCGGTTGGTCACGTCTTGGGCCACCCGCGGCGATGCCGCGCTGCGGCGCTATGACCTTGTAAGATTTGTGAAAGCTTTGCGCAATCCGCCATTCTCGGTATTCGCCGGGTGGGGGAATTTCCTGTCCCAAAGGGTGGGCGCCCCTACCCGGCAGGGCTAGGGGCGCAGGCGGTCACTTGCCGGATTTCTTCTTTTTCTTCGCCTTGCCCTTGGCCTCCTTGCCGGATTTTTTCTTGGACTTGCCAGAGGACTTGTCGTCCTTCTTGCTTTTTTTCTTGTCGTCCTTCTTCTTGGACGTCTTCTTCGCGTCGGCCTTCTTGTCTTTGGCCTTCGCGTCGGCCTTTTTCGACGTCTTCTTCTTGGCAGCCTTCTTCTTCGCGGCTTTCTTGCCGCTTGCCTCGGGCTTGGCCTCGGCGTTGGTGGCTGCCGCCGGGGCCTTGTCAAGTGCGGCGGCGGCGTCGATGAACCCCTGCGCGCGGGCCGGCGAGATGCCGCGCACCTGCGTCAGCGCCGACGGGTCGGCGCGCGCCAGCAGTTCGGGGCTGGTGATGCCAAGAGCTTCGATCGCCTTGGCAAGGGCGGGCCCGATCCCGCGAATATCTGTCAGTGAGGACACAGCAGTCTCCTGTCTCTGAGGAAAATGAGAAATAGCGGGTGCACCGAAGGCGCCCGCCGCGTGATGGCACGGTCAGGCCGCTTTCTTGAGCGCCTTGCGCGCCGACTTCAGCTTGGATTTCTGCCGCGACACCTTGGCTTCGCGCTGCTTCACTTCTTTTTTGAGCTCTTTGATTTTCGCTTTTTTGGCCATGGCTTTGGCTCCTTTTCAGTGATGTCCTGTGCCGCACCGCTCTCGTCGGGGGCACCTTGATGCGACAGGGTGAAATCCCGGATGAAACGCCGGATCTCGCGCGCGGCACTGGTATCGAGCGTCTCGCACAGATCGACAAAGGCATCGCGATCCGCCTTGCTGATGCGAATGATCAACTGGCTGTCCTTGCGATCCGGTTTCTTGCGTCCGTCTGCGGGCATCCGTCTGTCTCCTGTCGGCTGACATGATGACACAATGCATATACTTTGTATATACATTGTAATACATCTACATAACCCGTTTAATTAGAGCATTAAATACCCGCTCAGGATGACCCGATCAGGCGAGAGGGCGCGTCTGCAACCCGGTGCAACCCCAGCTGCCCCATATTGGCCTTCAGATCATCGCGCAGGATATCGGCCAGATGCGCCGGGCCTCCGACCCCGAGCGCCCCAAGCGCCATGTGCCACGCCCGCCCCATCATCACGAAATCCGCCCCGAGCGCCATCGCCCGCAGGATATCAAGCCCCCCCTCGATCCCGCCATCCATGATCACCGGCAGCGTGGTCGCCGCGCGCACCTCGGGCAACGCCTCGATCGTGGCTGGGGCGGCGTCGAACTGTCTCCCTGCGTGGTTCGACACCCAGATCGCATCGGCCCCGGCTTTCTCCAGCGCCGCCGCATCGTCGCCGCGCAGCACGCCCTTGACCACCAGCGGCCCGTCCCACGCGTCGCGCAGCCAGCGCAGATACTCCCAGTCCGGCGAGGTGCGCAGCAGGTAGCCCGCGTGCTTGTTCGACGGCAGCCCCTTGGTCTGCCCGGCATAATCGTCGATCAGCCGCATCCGCGGCATGCCCATCCGAGCCATGCCGCTCGCCCAGGCCGGGCAACGCGCCACCTGCGCCATCAACCGGGGCGTCAGGCGCGGCGGCTGCGTCAGGCCCGACCGCACCTGCCGTTCGCGCCGCGACCCCACCGGCACATCCACCGTCAGCACCAGCACCCCGAACCCGGCGTTGCGCGCGCGCGCCAGCATGTCGCGGCGAATCTCCGGATCGCGCGGCGGATAAAGCTGAAACCAGCCGCGCCCCTCCAGATGCGGGCCGACAGCCTCGGGCGTCTGGCTTGCTACGGTCGACAGCGTATAGGGCACCCCCTCCGCCGTCGCCGCCCGCGCCAGATGCCGCTCCGCATCCGGCCAGATCAGCCCCGACATGCCCACCGGCGCAATCCCCACCGGCAGGGCATAGTCCTCGCCCAGCAGGCGCGTGCTCAGGTCCGGCGCGATCTCGCCATGCAGGATCGACGGGCTCAATCGCACCTGATCCAGCATCGCCCGGTTGCGCGCCTTGGTGGCCTCCACCCCGGTGCCGCTGTCGAGATACTCCCACACGAAACGCGGGATACGAGTGCGCGCACGGGCGCGCAGGTCACTCAGGGCGGGGTATTGTGCGTGCAGGTCCATGCCCCGCATTTGCGCGGGTTTTCAGGGGCTTGTCCAGTGCCACGACAGGCGCGGAACAATCCCCGAACATCTCTTTATCTCCGACACGCCCCGCGCTATTGTCTCGGCTATGAGCACATTCGACGAATCCGACGCCTTTGAAGGCGCCAGCCTCGCCGCCCGCGCCATGGCCGCGCGGCCCGCGCCCTATCTCGATGATCTGAACCCCGAGCAACGTCGCGCCGCCGAGACGCTCGACGGCCCCGTCCTGATGCTCGCAGGCGCGGGCACCGGCAAGACCAAGGCGCTGACCACGCGCATCGTGCACCTTCTGAATACCGGCCGCGCGCACCCCAACGAAATCCTCGCCGTGACCTTCACCAACAAGGCCGCGCGCGAGATGAAAGAACGCGTCGGCCGCCTGATGGGCGAGCGGGTCGAGGGCATGCCATGGCTCGGCACCTTTCACTCGATCTGCGTCAAGCTCCTGCGGCGTCACGCCGAACTCGTTGATCTCAAATCGAATTTCACCATACTCGATACCGATGACCAACTGCGCCTGCTGAAACAACTGGTGCGGGCCGCAGACATAGACGACAAACGCTGGCCCGCCCGGATGCTCGCCGGGATCATCGACCAGTGGAAGAACCGCGCCTGGACCCCCGACAACCTGCCCGCCGGCGAGGCCTCGGCCTATGACGGCAAGGGCCCCGCGCTCTACCGCCACTACCAGACCCGGCTCAGGGAGCTGAACGCCGTCGATTTCGGCGACCTGCTGCTGCATGTGGTGACGATTTTCCAGAAACACGACGACGTGCTCGCTCAATATCAGCGCTGGTTCAAATACATCCTCGTGGACGAATATCAGGATACCAACGTCGCGCAATATCTCTGGCTGCGCCTGCTCGCGGGCGGCCATCGCAACATCTGCTGCGTCGGTGACGATGACCAGTCGATCTATGGCTGGCGCGGCGCCGAGGTGGGCAATATCCTTCGGTTCGAAAAGGATTTTCCCGGCGCGGCGGTGATCCGGCTGGAACAGAATTACCGCTCAACGCCGCATATCCTCGCCGCCGCTGGTGGCGTGATCGCGGGCAATCGCGACCGGCTGGGCAAGGAATTGTGGACGCAAGCCGAGGCGGGCGAAAAGGTCCGCCTGATCGGCCATTGGGACGGCGAGGAAGAGGCGCGATGGATCGGCGAAGAGGTCGAGTCGATGCACCGCGGCACACGCGGCATGCGCGCCTTCGGTCTCGATGACATGGCCATCCTCGTGCGCGCCTCACACCAGATGCGCGCCTTCGAGGACCGGTTCCTCACCATCGGCCTGCCCTACCGCGTCATCGGCGGCCCGCGCTTTTACGAGCGGATGGAGATCCGCGACGCGATGGCCTATTTCCGCCTCGTCACCTCGCCCGCCGATGATCTCGCGTTCGAGCGGATCGTCAACACCCCCAAACGCGGCCTCGGGGACAAGGCGCAGCAGACCATTCAGCGCATCGCCCGCGACAATGGCGTCTCGCTGGTCGATGGTGCGGCGCTGGCGCTCGAGCAGGGCGCGATCAAGGGCAAGGGCGCGGCGGCCCTGCGCGACCTGATCGTGGGCCTCGCCCGCTGGGGCCGCATGACCGGCGATGACGACCTTACCCATATGGAACTGGCCGAGATCATCCTCGATGAGAGCGGCTACACCACCATGTGGCAGAACGACAAGACGCCCGAGGCGCCGGGGCGGCTGGAAAACCTCAAGGAACTCGTCAAGGCGCTGGAAGGCTTCGAGAACCTGCAAGGCTTTCTCGAACATGTCAGCCTGATCATGGACAATGAAACCGAAGAGGCGGGCGAGAAGATCACCCTGATGACGCTTCACGCCGCCAAGGGGCTGGAGTTTCCCGTCATCTTCCTGCCGGGCTGGGAGGACGGGCTATTTCCCTCGCAACGCTCGATGGACGAAAGCGGCACGCGTGGCCTCGAGGAAGAACGGCGGCTGGCCTATGTCGGCATCACCCGCGCCGAGGAGGTCTGCACCATCTCCTTTGCCGGAAACCGGCGGGTATATGGCCAGTGGCAATCGCAGATGCCTTCGCGCTTCATTGATGAGCTGCCCGAGGCGCATGTCGAGGTGCTCACCCCCCCCGGCCTCTACGGCGGCAATTACGGCGCGGCGGCGAGCGGGATCGAGACCCGCGCGGCGCAGGCCAATGTCTACAACTCTCCCGGCTGGCGCCGCCTGCAATCGCGCAGCGGCGCGCGTCCCATGAGTCAGCCGACCGAGGCCCGCTCCCCGGTGATCGACGCACAGGCGCTCAGCTCACATACCGTGGGCGAGCGTGTCTTTCATCAGAAATTCGGCTACGGGGCCATTCTCGGCATCGAAGGCGACAAGCTGGAAATCGAGTTCGAGAAGGCAGGCATCAAGAAGGTGGTCGCCCGCTTCATCACAGGGGCCGACGACGTGCCGTTCTGAGTGGTCCAAACGTTCGGACCATGGATATTTTTGGCAAGATGAAGCCGTATAAACCCTTCATCTTGCCTTAAATATCCCCACCGGAGGTGTCCTGTCAGCCCAGCTCGGCGAGCCGGTCGAGGGCCGCGCGCAGTTTGGCCTCTTCCTCTTCGCGCAGGGCAAGGTTCTCGCGGGTTTCCGCGACCACCGCCTCCGGTGCGCTTTCGACGAATTTCGGGTTTTTCAGCCGCCCGCGCAGCCCGCCCAGCTCTTTCTCCAGCTTGGCCAGCGTCTTTTCCAGCCGCGCCTTTTCCTCGCCCACGTCGATGATATCGGCCAAGGGCAAGCCAAAGCTGCCGCCCTCCACCGTCACCGTCACGCAGCCCTTGGGGAAGGCATCCACATCGGTCAGGCTCTCAATCCGCGCCAGACGCTGGATCATCACCTCGTTGCGCGCCCAGGCGACACGGCCCGCCTCGTTCAACTCTGTCACCAATAGCGGCACATGCAACCCGGCGGGCACATGCATCTGCGCCCGCGCCGAGCGAATCTGCTCGATCAGCGAAATCACCCAGTTCATCTCGCGATCTGCCGCGCTGTCCACCATGTCCGCGCCGTAGGTGGGCCAATCGGCATGCACCAGCATCTTGGCGCGCTGCCCCAGCGTGCCCCAAAGCTCTTCGGTGACGAAGGGCATGATCGGATGCAGCAGGATCAGGCATTGGTCGATCACCCAGGCCATCGTCGCCTGTGTCTCGGCCTTTGTCGCATCGTCACCATCCATCAGTAGCGGCTTGGAAAACTCCACATACCAGTCGCAGACCGTGCCCCAGACAAAAGCGTAGAGCGTGTTCGCCGCATCGTTGAAGCGGAAGTTTTCCAGCGCCTCATCGACCAAGGCGCGGGTCTTGGCCGTCTCACCGATGATCCATTTGTTCACCGTGGCCGTCGGCGTTGGCACCATGCCGGTTGAGCCAACCGCGCCATTCATTTCGGCAAAGCGCGCGGCATTCCACAGCTTGGTGGTAAAGTTGCGGTAGCCGGCGATGCGCTCTTTGCTCAGTTTCAGGTCGCGCCCCATGGCGGCCATCGACGTCAAGGTGAACCGCACGGCATCGGTACCGTAGTCCTCGATCAGATCGAGGGGATCGAGGACATTGCCCAAGGATTTGGACATCTTCTTGCCCTTCTCATCACGCACAAGGGCATGAACATAGACATGGGCAAACGGCTTTTGTCCGACCACGGCATATTGCATCATCATCATCCGGGCGACCCAGAAAAAGATGATGTCAAAGCCGGTGATCAGCACCGAGGTGGGGAAATACTTCTGCAATTCCGGCGTGTCCTCGGGCCAGCCCAGCGTGCCAATGGGCCAGAGCCCGGAGGAAAACCAGGTGTCGAGGACATCCGGATCGCGCCAGATGGGATAGACCAGATGCGTCGGGTCTTGCGTCGCCGTATACTCGGCCAGCGACGAGGCCAGCCGGTGCAGGGCGTCCTCCCGGCTCGCAACCTCGACCACCTGCATCGCGGCGAGCGGCACGGGCAGCCCTGCCAGCGTGTCGTGCCAGGCGTCGGGCACCGTGTCGAAATCCGCGCCGCATTGCATGAGGTGACCGGTATGCCCCTCGTTCAGCCCGCGCAGCATCTCCACAAGGTCAAGCGCACCATCGCCCTCGTCATCGCGGAAATCCGGTGAACTGAGGTCAAACCCGTACCAGACCGGGATCTGATGCCCCCACCACAACTGCCGGGAAATGCACCACGGCTCGATATTCTCCAGCCAGTGGAAATAGACCTTGCGGTCGGCCTCGGGCAGGATCGTCACCTCGCCCGAGCGCACGGCGTCGAGCGCGGGCTGCACGATCTTGGCGGTATCGACGAACCACTGATCGGTCAGCATCGGCTCAATCACCACCTTGGAGCGGTCGCCGAAGGGCTGCATGATCGGTTTGGATTCGACCAGCGGCACCCATTCGGCATCGCGCGTCTCTTCGCCCTCTTCCGGGGTGGCGGGTTTCTGCGCCGCCTTGCCAAGACGCGGATCGTCTGCGCGTGTCATAACCGCAAGACCCTCGGCGGTGATCTCCTCTACAACCTTTTCACGCGCCGCAAACCGTTCCAGCCCACGCAGGTGATCGGGCACGAGGTTGAGCGTGTCCACCTCTTCGATAGTGAACGCCGCACCTGTCGCGATCTCCTGCGCGCGAGCGGCGGCCTCGGCATAGGGAGCACCATCGTCGCGCATCTGTGCGCGGGTATCCATCAGGCGGTACATCGGGATGCCGCCGCGCTGCGCGACGCCGTAATCGTTGAAATCATGCGCGCCGGTGATCTTGACGGCACCGCTGCCGAAATTCGGGTCGGGATAGTCGTCGGTGATGATCGGAATGAGGCGGCGATGCTCTTTCGGCCCCACAGGAATCTCGCACAGCTTGCCGACGATGGGGGCGTAGCGCGTGTCCGAGGGATGCACCGTCACCGCACCGTCGCCCAACATCGTCTCGGGCCGCGTCGTGGCGATGGAGATGTAATCGCGCTCCTCCTCGAAGAGCACAGCCCCATCCTCGTCACGCTCGGTGTAGGTATAGGTCTCGCCCCCCGCCAGCGGGTACTTGAAGTGCCACATATGGCCCGGCACCTCCGCGTTCTCGACCTCCAGATCGGAAATTGCGGTCTCGAAATGCGGGTCCCAGTTCACCAGCCGCTTGCCGCGATAGATCAGGCCCTTGTCGTACATGTCGACAAAGACCTTGATCACCGCATCGTGGAAATTGCCGTCCTCGCCCTCGGGTGCTGCGGGCGCTCCAGACATGGTGAACGCGTTGCGCGACCAGTCGCAGGAGGCGCCGAGGCGCTTCAACTGATTGATGATCGTGCCGCCCGATTGCGTTTTCCAGTCCCAGACCTTGGCCAGAAACTCCTCGCGGGTGAAATCGGTGCGGCGCTGCCCTTGCTCCCCCAGCTGCCGCTCCACCACCATCTGCGTCGCGATGCCCGCATGATCCTGCCCCGGCTGCCAGAGCGTGTCATGCCCGCGCATCCGGTGCCAGCGAATGAGAATATCCTGCAACGTGTTGTTGAACGCATGGCCCATATGCAGGCTGCCGGTCACATTCGGCGGCGGGATCATGATCGAGAAGGTTTCGGCCCCCTCTCTCGCATTGGCCCCGGCGGCAAAGGCCCCAGCCTTCTCCCAGGCCTCGTATAGCCGCGCTTCGGCTTCGGCTGCGTTGAATGTCTTGTCCATCGCCATGACGTGTCGGTCCTGCCAGTTATGGGTTTTGCGATGCTCTAACGAATGCGCGCCACAAGGGGAAGGCGGGCGACGCATTTTCTTCTGTCTGCGGCGGCGTGACAGGGGCCGCGATATGGCCCATGGTCGGGCTGGCGCAGGTGGCAGGAGACGGGCAAATGGACGGTGTGACAGTATGGCGAATCGCCCCGGACGGAGTGGGCACGGTCGCAGAGACCGATGCGACCGCCCCTGCGGATTGGTCGGCGGAGGGCGCGCTGACATGGGTGCATGTGGATTGCGCCCGGCCCGGTGCGCGCGACTGGCTCGACGCCGTGCCGCTCGACCCGCTGGTCAAGCGCGCGCTTCTGGCCCCCGAGACGCGCCCGCGCTGCACCACCCATGGCGACGGCGTGCTGATCAACCTGCGCGGCGTCAATCTCAACCCCGGCGACGAGGTCGAGGACATGGTGTCGTTGCGCATGTGGGTTACGGCGGGCGTGGTCGTCACCGTGCAGCTGCGCCGCCTGATGGCGGTGCGCGACGTGATGGACGGCGTGGCGCGCGGGCAGGGTCCGGATGGCGCGGCGGAACTGGTGGCACGGCTCGCCCTGCGGCTCGCTGATCGCGCCGAACCGGTGATTGCGGGTCTCAACGAAAAGCTCGACACGCTGGAGGATCAGGTGATTGAGGGGCTGAGCGTGCTCGACCGGCGCGGGCTGGCGGATATCCGGCGGGTGGCGATCCTGCTGCGGCGGCACATGGCCCCGCAGCGCGACGCGCTCAGCACCTTCGGGATCGAGGATATGCCGTGGATTCGGCCCCACGACCGCGCGCGCCTGCGCGAGGCCACCGAACGCATGACCCGGCTCGCCGAGGAACTCGACGCGATCCGCGACCGTGCGCAGGTGGTGCATGACCAGATCATGGATGCGCGCGCCGAACTGATGAACCGGCAGATGCTGATCCTGTCGGTGGTGGCGGCGATCTTCCTGCCGCTCGGGCTTCTGACCGGGCTTCTGGGGATCAACGTGGGTGGCATGCCGGGGGCAGAGGATCCGCGCGCCTTCTGGATCGTGAGCGGGGGCTTGGTGCTCATCGGCCTCGCGCTCGTGCTGTGGTTCCGCCATGCCGGATTGCTTGGCCGTCGCTGACCTCCCCGGTTTCTTTATGGCGAAAATACTCGAATCGCACCGCGTGTCTCACGCACCCCGATCAAGTTTCGTGCTCAGGTGAATCAGGCTCTCCGACCCCTTCACCCCCTTGGCCTCACCGATCCGGTCGAGCGTCTCGTCGAGCGCTTCGGTGGTCTCGGCCTCGATGGTCACGATCAGGTCGAACCGCCCCGAGGTGGTATGCACCCGGCGCACCTGCGGCAGGGATTTCAGCCGCGCCAGCACCGCCGGGCCGGTGCGTGGCTCGATGCTCAGCAAGGCCGTGGCGCGCAGCGCAGCCCGCGCGGCCTGCCCGAGCCGCAGCGCGTACCCCGCGATCACGCCTGAACTTTCCAGCCGGTCCAGCCGTGCCTGCACCGTGGTGCGCGCCAGCCCCAGACGGCGCGCGAGCGTGGCCACCGGCAGGCGGGCATTATCCTGCAGAAGGGCGATCAGGTTACGGTCGGTCTCGTCGATCTGCTGTGTCATGCTGTCGTTTCGTCTGACTCTGCCGCAAGATTAGACGAAATAACGCGATGAATCGATGCAAATTCGGGTGACACTGTGAAAAAGAGCAGGCCAAGAGGGAAAATACCCATGGAAAACACCCCCCCGATCCCCGATCCGCACACGCATCTGCTGCGCCATGCCCCCGACGCGCCGGTGCTCTATTTCAACCCCGAGCGGCTTCAGGCCACGGCACGGGCGTTCCGGCACGGCTTCCCCGGCCTCGTGACCTATGCGGTCAAGGCCAACCCGGGTGAGGAGGTGCTGGCCAATCTCGCCCGCGCCGGCATCACCGCATTCGACGTGGCAAGCCCCGCCGAGATGCGCGCCGTGCGCGCCGTCGCCCCCGATGCCGCGCTGCATTACAACAACCCCGTGCGCTCCCCCGCCGAGGTGGCGGTCGCCGCTGAAATGGGCGTGCGCTCCTTCTCGGTCGATTGCCTGCACGAGTTGGACAAGCTGACCGGCCATGTCGTCGATGGGTCCGAGATCAGTGTGCGCCTTGCCCTGCCTGTGGTGGGCGCGGCCTATGATTTCGGCGAGAAATTCGGCGTCGGCCCCGACCGCGCGGCGGAATTGCTGCGCGCCGTGGTGGCGCGCGGTTTCACCCCGTCGATGACCTTTCACCCCGGCACCCAATGCGCCGACCCCAAAGCCTGGGGCAGCTATATCGCCGCCGCGGCCGATGTGGCACGCAGCGCGGGCGTGCGGCTGCACCGGCTCAATGTCGGCGGCGGCTTTGCCTCGCACCGCACGGGGCCCGCGCCGGACCTGAGCGTGATTTTTACCCATATCGGCAGCCGGGTGGCGCAGCACTTCGGCGCGGACACGCCACAGCTTGTCTGCGAGCCGGGCCGCGCCATGGTGGCCGAGGCGTTCAGCATGGCGGTCCGCGTCAAGGCGCTGCGCGACAGCGGTGCCATTTTCGTCAATGACGGCGTCTATGGCGGCCTGACCGAGATCCGCGACATCGGCGCGCCCGACCGGATCGAAGTGATCGCCCCCGATGGCACCGCCCGGCGCGGTGCCCCGCAGCCGCGCGTCGTCTTCGGGCCCACCTGCGACAGCATCGACCGGCTGCCCGCCCCCTTGCCCCTGCCGGATGATCTGGCCGAGGGCGACTACCTGCTGATCCACGGCATGGGCGCCTACACCCGAAGCCTCAGCACCGATTTCAACGGCTACGGCTTGCGCGATGTGGTCACGGTGGCGCGGCTCTGACGCAACGCTCACGCGAATTTTCATGAAATGTCAGTTATTTCGGCGCAGACTGGGCTTATATTGATCGCGTGAGGGCCGCCGCCTGCGGCCCGTCGAAACAGGTGTCGCATGTCATGGCGTGACTGGACCAAGAGCGTATACGACTGGCTGCGTCCCGGCTCGCGGGCCGAGCATACCGCCTTTGCCCATCGACGCGGCCCGGTTACGCATGTTCTCATCCTCGATGGCACGATGTCGAGCCTCGCCGAAGGCTATGAAACCAATGCCGGGCTCACCTTCAAGCTTTTGCGCGAAATGGCGGGGCAGGACCTGTCGCTCTATTACGAGGCGGGGATTCAATGGCGCGACTGGCGCGCGACCGGCGACATCATCCTGGGGCGCGGCATCAACCGGCAGATCCGCCGCGCCTATGGCTATCTCGCCAGCCGCTACCGCCCCGGCGACCGGATTTTCCTGATCGGCTATTCGCGTGGTGCCTATGCGGTGCGCTCGCTGGCCGGGGTGATCGACCGGGTCGGCCTGGTGCGGACCGAGGCCGCGACCGAGCGCAACGTGCGCCTCGCCTTTCGGCATTACCGCTGCACGCCGCATTCCAAGGTGGCAGAGGCCTTCGCCCGCGCCCATTGCCACGCCAGCTGCCATGTCGAAATGGTCGGCGTCTGGGACACGGTCAAGGCGCTTGGCCTGCGCATTCCAATCCTGTGGCGCTTTCGCGTCGATCAGCACGGGTTTCACAGTCACCATCTGGGGCACACCACGCGGCACGGCTTTCACGCCTTGGCATTGGACGAGACGCGCAACGCCTATTGGCCGGTCCTGTGGGAAACGCTGCCGGATTTCGACGGCCATCTGGAGCAGGTCTGGTTCAGGGGCTGTCATTCGGATGTCGGGGGCCAGTTATGCGGCGTGCACGCGGCGCGCCCATTGGCCAATATCCCGCTGGTGTGGATGCTGGAACGGGCCGAGGGCTGCGCGTTGCCTCTGCCCGAGGGCTGGCGCGCCCGGTTTCCGCAGGATGCCGACGCGCCGTCGGTCGGCACATGGATCGGCTGGGGCAAGATATTGCTGATGCGCCGCCCCCGCTTGGTCGGGCGCGATCCGTCCGAACGCCTGCACGACAGCGTGAACGGCGCGCTGCGGCGCGGCTGGGGCGGTCCACGCCTTACGGGCCCCTTGAAAGAACATGCGGGGTCGTGAATGCGGCACATGTGCTGGATCGGGTTTGGCGTTGTGCGAACATAAGCGCCTCCCGCGCGATACGCACCGAAGGTGCCGCGCGATCGTCATGCCAGAGGCATGCCTCCGGCATGACGCCGTCCCGCGGCCTGGCGATATGATAGGGCGCGCAACGTGTTGAGTTCAGGATGACTTGGCTGGCATAAAGCGCCCGCCACGACGGTCGCATCGCCAGTCCCCGGCCCTGCGATCACGCGGCACCTTCTGGCGGGGTGCTATGCCCCCTTCAGACCAAGCCCCCCGCTCAGCCGCCCCATGTCGGATGAAACCGCCCCGCAGGCGACAGCGTGAAAATCTCCGCCCCCTCTGTCGTCACCCCCACCGAATGCTCGAACTGCGCCGAGAGCGACTTGTCGCGCGTCACCGCCGTCCAGTCATCGGCCAGCACCTTGGTCTCGGGCCGCCCGAGGTTCACCATCGGCTCGATAGTAAAAAACATGCCCTCTTCCAGCACCGCCCCCGCACCCGCGCGCCCGTAATGCAGCACGTTGGGCGGCGCGTGAAACACCCGGCCCAGACCGTGGCCGCAGAAATCGCGCACCACCGACATGCGCTGCGCCTCGACATAGGCCTGGATCGCATGGCCGATATCGCCGAAGGTATTGCCCGGCCGCACCGCCTCGATCCCCTTCATCAGCGCGTCATGCGTCACCTGAATGAGCCGCTCGGCCTTGCGCCCCAGCTTGCCCGCCACATACATCCGGCTGGTATCGCCGAACCAGCCATCGACGATCACGGTGACGTCGACATTCAGGATATCGCCATCCTTGAGCACCTTGTCGCCCGGAATGCCGTGGCAGACCACGTGATTGACGCTGATGCAGCTGGCGTGCTGATAACCCTTGTAGCCGATGGTCGCCGACTTGGCCCCGGCGGCGGTCACCTTTTCCTCGATCAGCGCATCAATCGCCCCGGTGGTCTGGCCCACGAACACATGGTCGGCGATCTCGTCGAGGATCGTCGCCGCCAGCCGCCCTGCTTCATGCATGCCCGCGAAATCCGCCGCCTCGTGGATGCGGATGCCTTCGCGCGTGGTACGTCCCCGGTGTTTGTTCACATCTGGCCTCATGTCGTGGTCTGTTTTGTCTTTAATTAGGCCCATTTGCCCCAAAGGACCAGAGGCGCGTACCTAGTCGTGATGCAAGCCGGGGCCGAGCGTGATCTGATCGGGGCTGATATCGGCGCGGTATGACAGCACCGTGACCCCCGCCGCGCGCGCCGCCGTGAGCGCGCGTGCATAGCCGGGGTCGATATCGCCCGCCACTCGCACCGTTTGCGCATCGGTGTGCTGCACGAGGTAGAACAGCACCGCCCGGTGCCCCGCCTGCGCCACTCTCGCCAATTCGCCGAGATGTTTCGCGCCGCGCGCGGTGACGCTGTCGGGAAACTCGGCCACGCCTGCCTGCCGCGAGAGTGTCACCGATTTCACCTCGACATAGGCGTCGGGCAGGCCCGCGCCCGACAGCAGAAAGTCGATCCGGCTGTTTTCGCCGTATTTCTGTTCCGGCCGCACGGTCGCATATTCCGCCAGTTCCGCGATCTCGCCCGCCTCCAATGCGGCGCGCAGCGCGCGATTGGGCAGGCCGGTATCGACGCCGGTGAAATGCCCGTTCTCGTGATCGACCAGCCGCCAGCCGTATTTCAGCTTCTTGCGGGGGTCGTCATTGGGCTCCACCCAGATCCGCGTGCCCGGTTCCGCGAGCCCCATCATCGAGCCGGGATTGGCACAATGCGCCACCGCCTCGGCACCATCGTCCAGCCGGATATCGGCCAGGAACCGCTTGTAGCGACGGATCAGCCGCGCGGGCACGAGAGGGGTTTGAAAGCGCATGCGCTGCGCCTATACCCTAGGCATCCGCAGATCAAGGAGGCCCCCATGCCCAACCCGAGTGCCGCCATGCTTGTCATCGGGGATGAAATCCTCTCCGGCCGGACGCGCGATGCCAACATGCACTATCTGGCAGGTGAGCTGACCCGCGCAGGCATCGACCTGCGCGAGGTCCGGGTGATCAGTGACGACCCCGATGCCATCGTCGCGGGGGTGCAGGCGCTGAGTGCGGCCCATGACGTGGTCTTCACCTCGGGCGGGATCGGCCCCACCCATGACGACATCACCGCCGAGAACGTGGCCCGCGCCTTTGATCGGCCCATCGCGGTGCGCGACGATGCCCGCTGCATTCTCGTCGCGCATTACGCCGCGCGCGAGCAGGAGTTGAACGAGGCCCGTCTGCGCATGGCGCGTGTTCCCGATGGGGCCACGCTGATCGACAACCCGATCAGCGCCGCGCCGGGCTTTACCATCGAGAACGTGCATGTCATGGCCGGGGTGCCGTCGATCTTTCAGGCGATGCTGGCCTCGGTCCTGCCGACGATCACCGGCGGCGCGCCGCTTTTGTCGCAGACGCTCGAGGTGCGGCGCGGCGAGGGCGATATCGCCGGGCCGCTCACCGATCTTGCGGCGCGCTATCCGGATCTCACCTTCGGCTCCTACCCGTTCATCCGCGACGGCTGTCACGGGGCCAATGTCGTGGTGCGTGGACAGGACGGGGCACAGGTCGACGCGGCGATGGCCAAACTCTCCGAGATGTTCGCCGGATGAGGCCCGATGCGCAGACGCTCTATGCCGTGACCGAGGCGACATGGCCCCCGGCGCGGATCGAGACGCGGGGCCCGGTCACCCTCCGCGACGGCGCGGGCGGCGGCAAGCGGGTCTCGGCGGCGACGGCGACGCGCGCGCTGACGCCCGATGAACTGACCGACGCCGAGGCCGCGATGCGCGGGCTGGGGCAGGGGGCATTGTTCCAGATCCGCGCAGGCGACGACGCGCTCGATGCCATGCTGGCCGATAATGGCTACCGCGTGGTCGATCCGGTCAATCTCTACGTCGCCCCGGTCGCGGCACTGACGGTCGAGACACCGCCGCGTGTCACCACCTTCTCGGTCTGGGAACCGCTCGAGATCATGCGCGAGATCTGGGCCGAGGGCGGCATCGGCCCTGCCCGCATCGCGGTGATAGAGCGCGCGGCCTGCGCCAAGACCGGCCTTTTCGGGCGGCATGATAACCGCCCCGCCGCCGTGGGCTATGCCGGGCTGCATGACGGCATCGCCATGGTCCACGCGCTCGAGGTGCGCGCGGCGCACCGGCGGGCAGGCATGGGCCGCTGGATGATGATCGAGGCCGCGCATTGGGCGGCCCGTCACGGCGCTGCACATATCGCTGTGCTCTGCACCAAGCAGAACGCTGCTGCCAACGGCCTCTATGCTTCCATGGGCTTTGCACCTGTGGGAGAGTATCACTATCGCCAGAAGGACTGAGCCATGACCAAGACCTCACCGCCCACAGCCCTCGACCTGCCGATGGTCGACCCGCTGCCAGACGAGACCCGCAAATATTTCGATATCTGCGAGGACAAGCTGGGCATGATCCCAAACGTGCTGCAAGCCTACGCGTTCGATATCGACAAGCTCAACGCCTTCACCGCGCTTTACAATGACCTGATGCTCGCCCCCTCGGGGCTGAGCAAGCTGGAGCGCGAGATGATCGCCGTGGTGGTCAGTTCGATCAATCGCTGCTGGTATTGCCAGGTGGCGCATGGCGCGGCGGTGCGGCAATTGTCGGGCGATCCGGCGCTGGGTGAGGCGATGGTGATGAACTGGCGCGCCGCCACCCTCGATGCCCGCCAGACCGCGATGCTGGGCTTTGCCGAGAAGATCACCAAGGCGTCGTCCGAGATCACCGAGGCGGATCGCGCGGCTTTGCGCGAGGCGGGCTTCGCCGATCGCGATATCTGGGACATCGCCAATGTCGCGGGGTTCTTCAACATGACCAACCGGGTCGCCTCGGCCACGGCCATGCAGCCCAATCCCGACTACCACGCGCAGGCCCGGTAAGGCCGGTGCGCGTCGTTCTCGCAACCCTGCTGATCGGGCTGGCACTTCCTGTTCACGCGCTCGACCTGCCGCTGCCGGAGACCTCCGAGCAGACCGCAGATACCCTGCGCGAGGCCGATACGATCCGTCTGCCCTCGGGGCCCTACGCGGACGGCGCACTGCCGCGGCTGCGGCTCGATGGCACGATCCAAAGCCGCGCCTGGCGCCTGCCGGATCGCGGGTTGACCACGTTGCAAGTGCTCACCCCGCTGCGCGAGGCGCTGGAAAAGGCCGGATGGGAGGTGCTCTTCGACTGCGCCGCCGAGGAATGCGGTGGCTTCGATTTCCGCTTCAACACCCCGGTTCTGCCCGCGCCCGCGATCTTCGTCGATCTTTTCGATTACCGCTACCTGCTGGCCCGGCGCGGGATGGGGGCGGCAATGGAACACGCGATGCTGATGGTCAGCGGCGCGGGTGGGCGGGGCTATGTGCAGGCGACCCATGTGCGCCCGGAAGATCTGTCGACCATGTCGGCGCCGGTCGCGCCGACAGGCGACGGCGGCGCAGAGGTCAACGGCCGCGCACCGCTGGCCGAGACCCTGCGCAGCCAGGTTCATGCCGTGCTTGGTGGCCTCGATTTCGGCTCCGGGGCCGCGACATTGGGGCCGGGTCCGCATGACAGCCTCGCCGCATTGGCCGAGCTGCTGTTATCTCGGCCCGAGATGCGTATCGCGCTGGTCGGACATACCGACGCGGTCGGTGCGCTCGAGACGAATATTGACCTGTCGCGCGCCCGCGCGCAGGCGGTGCGCAGCCTGCTGATCGAGACCTACGGCGTCGAGGGCGGACGCATCGAGGCGCATGGCATCGGCTTTCTGTCGCCGCGCGCGCCCAACGACAGCGACAGCGGTCGCGATCTGAACCGCCGGGTCGAGGCGGTGGTGATTTCCGGGTTCTAGCGTGGAGGGTTGGGGGCGGGTTTGGCCTTGAGCGGACCTTTGCGCGGCAGAGCCGGCGCGGCTCACGGCAACGCCATTTCCAGGCCAACATGTGACACGCATAATCCTTTCCAACCCCACCTGCGGGCTTGCCCCGCGTCGCCACTCGCGCGACACTTGGCTCGTGACAGCCGGAGGGTGACATATGGCCGATCTTGAACAGCGCATTGCGCAAGGCCGGGGCGACGTGCCCGCCGATCTGGTGCTGCGCGGGGGCGAGGTGTTCGATCTCATCACCGGCGCGATGATCACGGGCGATGTGGCGATCTGCGGTGATACCATCGTCGGCATTGGCGCCCAGTATGAGGGGAAAATGGTGATCGATGTCACCGGCCTCATCCTCGTGCCGGGGCTCATCGACACGCATCTGCATATCGAAAGTTCGCTCGTCACGCCATTTGAATTTGACCGCTGTGTCGCCCCGCGTGGGGTGACCACCGCGATCTGCGATCCGCACGAGATTGCCAATGTGATGGGTCTGGACGGCATTCGTTATTTTCAAGCCGCCTCAGAGCACACGGTGATGGATATCCGGGTGCAGCTGTCCTCCTGCGTGCCCTCGACGGATATGGAGACGGCGGGGGCCGAGATCGGCGCTGACGATTTGCGACAGGTGATGAGCCACCCCTCGGGCATCGGGCTGGCAGAGGTGATGAATTACCCCGGCGTGATCCATCGCGATCCCGGCATGATGGCCAAGTTGCGGCTCTTCAAGGGGGGCCATATCGACGGCCATTGTCCGCAGCTTTCGGGCCGCGATCTCAACGCCTATTGCGCGGCGGGCATCCGCACCGAACATGAAGCGACGACGGCAGAGGAGGCGCGCGAGAAGTTGCAAAAGGGGATGCGCGTGCTGATCCGAGAAGGCTCTGTCAGCAAGGATCTCGATGCGCTTGCGCCGCTGCTCAGCGATATCACCGCGCCTTACATGTGCCTGTGCACCGATGACCGCAATCCGCTGGATATCGCCGAGGAGGGGCATCTCGATCACATGATCCGCATGCTGATTGCACATGGTGCCTCGCCGCTTGCCGCCTATCGCGCGGCGTCGCTCTCGGGGGCCGAGGCGTTCGGGCTGCGCGACAGGGGGTTGATCGCGCCGGGGCGGCGGGCGGATATCGTGGCCGTCGGATCGCTGGAGGCGTGCGACGCGCGGCTGGTGCTGTGTGGCGGCGTGGTGGCGGATGATGCGGCGTTTGACGCGCGCGGGAGCGTCGAGCCGGTGGGCCGCCATTCGGTCAAGGCGCGGGCGGTGACGCCGCAGGATTTCCGCCACACCGGCAACCGCGCTGAGACCGACGTGATCGGCATTCTCGAGGGCAAGATCCTGACCGAGCACCTGCACGAGGAGATCGCACCGCAGGATGGCGACAAGCGCCCCGTTTCCGCCCGCGATCTGGTGCGCATCGCGGTGGTCGAGCGGCATGGGCGAAATGGCAATATCGCCACGGGTTTCGTGCGTGGTTTCGGGCTTCAGGCCGGGGCCATCGCTTCGACCGTCTGTCACGATCACCACAATATCGCCTGCGTCGGGGTGGACTATGACGACATGGCCCTTGCCGTGAACCGGATGTCGGAGATCGAGGGCGGCTTTGTCGTGGCGCATCGGGGGCGAGTGCTGGCCGAACTGCCGCTTCCGGTGGCGGGGCTGATGAGCCTTGAGCCTTTTGAGGCGGTGCGCGACCGGCTGGAGGCACTGCGCGCGGCGGCGAAATCGCTTGGCGTCACGTTGCAGGAGCCGTTTCTGCAACTGGCGTTTCTGGCGCTGCCGGTGATTCCGGCGCTCAAGATCACCGACCGGGGGCTGGTGGATGTGACGCGGTTCGAACTGATCGGCTAGGTTCGGCGGCTCAGAGCCCGTCATAGGCGCAGAGCGTGTGCACCTCCATGCCCATCTCGGTCAGGCGTGCGTGACCGCCCAGATCGGGCAGATCGACGATGAAGGCGCAGCCGGTGATTTCACCGCCCAGACGTTCGACGAGCCGGATGCCCGCCGCCGCTGTGCCGCCCGTGGCCAGCAGGTCATCGACCAGGAGCACCCGCTCGCCCGCGCTGATCGCGTCGTCATGCAGTTCAACCACGGCCTCACCATACTCAAGCTGATATTCCTCTGAGATCACCGCGCCGGGCAGTTTGCCCTTCTTGCGGATCGGCACGAAACCGACCGATAGTTGATGCGCGATCGCGCCGCCGAGGATGAAGCCGCGCGCCTCCAGTCCCACCACCTTGTCGATCGGCTGACCGGCATAGGGGTGCAGCATCTGGTCGATGGCGATGCGAAAGCCACGCGGATCGGCGAAGAGCGTGGTCACGTCGCGGAACATGATCCCGTCATGCGGGAAATCGACGATGGTGCGGATGTAATCCTTGACGGTCTTGGGCGGCGGCATGGCGGCTCTCCGGGCGGTTGCGCATCGCTTCTGCCGCAGCGGCGCGGATGGCGCAAGGGGTCAGAGCGCGCCACGATAGGCGGCGATGGCTTCGGTCAGGGCGCTGACGGCGTAGATCGTGAGGCCAAAGACCACGACGCAGAGCAGAAAATTGAGCGCTGATTGGGTCAGGCGACCCATGCGTCCGGAGGGGGTGCCGAGAAACGGGATCTCGGGGCGCAGGAGAAAGCGCGAGGCGATATAGCCGAAGAGCAGGGCCGAGAGCACCCAGTAGGTCAGGCTCAGGATCAGTGCGTCGTGGGTCTTCGCCAGATAGCTGGCTAGCCCCACCACCAGCACCCACCGGATCACCTGGAAAATCTCGTCGGTCATTGCCTCGAACCGGCGGCCCATTCCGTAGCGCCAGTTCTGGTCCGCGAGGGTGTCGATGATCTGTGTCATGCCCTTGTTAATGGGGATGCCGCGCGCGGGCGTCCAGTGATGTGACAGCCCGCGCGCGAAGAGTTGAGCGGCGCGCGATCAGCCGAGCACCCGGCCCGCAACGGCATCGAGTCGGGCCACGAGGGCCGGGTCGCGTTGGTCGGGGGCCGTCAGGATGGCAAACTCGAGCGCGCGGTCGCAGCCATGCGGGCAGGGCGCGCGCTCTGCCCCGAGCAGCGCGGGCAGGCGGCGGACCATGTTGCGGCCCTTGTCGGCATTGCCCGAGAGCGTGGCGATGATGTCGGAGATGTCGACCTCGCCGTGATGCGGATGCCAGCTGTCGTAATCGGTGATCATCGCGACGGAGGCGTAGCAAAGTTCAGCCTCGCGGGCGAGCTTGGCCTCGGGCATGCCGGTCATGCCGATCACGTCGCAGCCGAAGGCCTCGCGGTACAGTTTCGATTCCGCCACGGTCGAGAATTGCGGGCCTTCCATGGCCAGATATGTCCCGCCCATATGCACAGTGATGCCCGCATCGCGCGCGGCGGATTCGCAGGCCTCCGAGAGGCGCGGGCAGGTGGGGTGTGCGACGCTGACGTGACCGACGCAGCCGGGGCCGAAAAAGCTTTTCTCTCGGGCGAAGGTGCGGTCGATATACTGATCCAGGATGACGAAGTCGCCAGGGGCCATCTCTTCGTGGAACGAGCCGCAGGCCGAGACCGAGATCACATCGGTCACGCCGAGGCGTTTGAGCGCGTCGATATTGGCGCGGTAAGGCACCGAAGAGGGGGTGTGCACATGGCCGCGCCCGTGGCGGGGCAGAAAGGCCATCGGCACGGCCCCGAGCGTGCCGGTCAGGATCGCGTCGGAGGGCGGGCCCCACGGGGTCTCGACCGTTTGCCAGGTGGCGTTTTCCAACCCGTCGATCTCGTAAAGCCCCGAGCCGCCGATCACCCCGATCATCGTCTTTGCCATCGCATGCCATCCCTGCCTGTTGGTCGCTGTCCCGCACAGGGTTACGCGGCTTTGGCGCAAAAGAAAATGCCCGGGTGGAGCCCTGCGGTAGCCGGGGGGCAGGTGTCTCTTCAACCTGTGTCGGCCAGCGCGGGGCTTGTTGAATGCTGCGCTTTGGAGGCGGCCTGGAACGAGCCCAACTTGACGGATATGCTGATGTCGCTAAGCGGGCTCAATGATTGGCAGCCCAATCTCCAAAGAGCGTTTCATAATCGCGATCTATGTTCTGTGCTTCGCTATAGGCGCGCTCTCACACGGCAAAGATTTCATCTACTACGGCTGGCGTCCTTACAAGGCCGCCCCGCTTCCAATTGAAGTGTTCTGGAGCAGCCTGATCTGGATCGATATACTGGTGGTCGTCGTTTTGCTGTCCCGAAAGAGGCGTTTGGGTGTCGTTCTAGCTCTGAGCGTCATGCTTGCCGATATTGCGATCAACTCGTATGCGACCATCTTGCTAGGGTTTGCAATTCTCGTCGGTCCGCTTGTTTTGCAATCTGTTTTCTTGGGCTTCATTCTCGGCTCGATCGGCATCGTGTTGAAAACTCCGAGATGGCGCAAACTTGATAAGGTCGGAGAGACGAAAGTCTGATTAGTTCGCCAACCGGACGCTTGGCTCTGACATGCCCCTGTCCAATCCGGAGATCTTTGCCAGCCGCGGCACCTCGACCCGCGTGTTTCAGGCGCGAGGTGATCAGGCGGCGGAGCGGGCGCAGAAGCTGGCCTGATTGCGGCCCTGTGCCTTGGCGAGGTAGAGCGCGCGATCTGCCTCGTTGAGCAGCCCCTCGACGGTGGGTGCGGGCAGGCCGGGCCGATGCCGTCCGATGGTCACGCCGATCGAGATCGTGACGGTGAGAGACGTGCCGCTGCCTGGCAGGGGGATCGGTGTTTCGCGCACGCTGTGGCAGAGGCGTTCGGCGATCTGGAGCGCGCGCATGCGCGGTGTATCGGGCAGGATGAGCAGAAATTCCTCACCGCCGATCCGGGCGAGCGCATCGCCGTCGCGCAACTGGCTGCGCAGGTGCTGCGTGATGGCACAGAGCACCGCATCGCCCGCAGCGTGGCCGTGGCGGTCATTGACCCGTTTGAAGAAATCGAGATCGGCGATCATGACGGCGGTCTGCGTGTCGCTGGCGCGACTTTCGCTGATCTGGCGCTCAAGAAACGGCAGGGCATAGCGGCGGTTATGGGCCCCGGTCAACGGATCGACAATGGCCGCCTGCAAGCCCGAGAGCAAGCGGGCGCGCAATCCCTCGTTGCGCCGTTTGCGGCGCAGATGATTGTCGAGCCGCAAGGCGAGTTCGGTATGGTCGATGGGCGCGGCGATCACGTCGTCGGCCCCAATATCGAGCAAGGTCACGGCGAGGGGGCGGGCATCGCGGTCAAGCAGGGCGATGACCGGACAGCCCCGGGTGCGCTGAGCCGCCTTCAGATCGGCCAGCAGACGCAAACCGTCCTCGGCCTGAGCCATGGAAATGCGGACCATGTAGATATCGGTCAGTCCCGGTGCCGTCGGGGCGTCCAGTGTCAGAGCCGTACAGGCATGCGCGCTATGCGCCGTGACCCGGTCGCGCAGCTGAATCGCCTCTGCCCGGGTCTGCCCGATCACTGCGATGCGACCTGCGGTCATGAAATCGGATCGCTGATCGGAAAAGCCCGGTTCAATCCGTCCGCCCGAGGCCTGTGCGGCGAGTTCGTGGTCGGTGTGATGCTGGCGCAGGAGATTGCGCAGACGCGCAAGCAGCAGCGGTTCGGTCACGGGCTTGGTCAGGATGTCGTCGGCCCCGGCGCGCAAGGCGGCATGCCGTTCGTCACGGCAATCATGCGCTTGCAGTATCAGGATCGGCGTGCCTGTCGCCCCGGTGAGGCGGCGCAGCGCCGCGATGAAGTCGTCCAGTGCCAGACCCGCGACTTGGCTGCTGGACAGGATAAGATCGGGCCGCTCGCGCCTTACGATGTCGAGCGCCTCTTGCGCACTGGCCGCTTGCAGGACGTCATACGGCGTCGCTGAAAGCTTCACCTTCAGGACAATCCTGTTGGTGGCCAGCTCATCGACGATCAGAATTTTCCCTGACATCGGCGGAGCGCCTTTCTGACTTGCCCTTTGCACGTCATCGACTATCCATGGCAGAGGTTAAGAAAACCTTTCCAGAAATTAACCGAGATGAAGATGCAGCAGGAATCCGCCGAAACGATCGCCTTGCAGGCCCTGGGCTGGCTGGCTGGAAATGAAGAGCTCTTGCCGGTGTTTCTGGGGGCGACCGGGGCGTCGGAGGCCGATCTGCGGGCCCGCGCGACCGAGCCGGAATTCCTCGGGTCGGTTCTGGATTTCCTGATGATGGACGATGCCTGGGTTGTCGCGTTCTGCGACGGTCAGGGGCTGAGCTACGAGACGCCGATGATGGCGCGTGTGGCCCTGCCGGGCGGCGCGCAGATGAGCTGGACATGAGCCGCGCCGACGGGGTCCTCTTCGACAAGGACGGCACGCTTTTCGATTTTCACGCGACCTGGAGTGTCTGGGCGCATGAGGTGATCCACGATCTGGCCGAGGGTGAGGCTGAGGTCATGGCGCGGATCGCCGAGGTTGCGCATTACGATCTGGCAGCGCGCTGCTTCCGGCCCACGAGCCCGATCGTCGCGGGCACCAATCGCGAGGCCGCCGAATGTCTGGGCCGCGCGCTGCCGGGGCGTCTGGTCGAGGATATCGAAACCCATCTCATGCTGAGCGCGGCCGGTGCGCCGCTTGCCCCCGCCGTGCCGCTTGCGCCTTTCCTCGAGGGGCTGGCAGCGCGTGGATTGCGACTGGGCGTGATGACCAACGATACCGAATACGGCGCCAAGGCGCATCTGACCTCGGCCGGTGTTCTGGGGCATTTCGATTTCGTCGCGGGTTTCGACTCGGGGCACGGGGCCAAGCCTGCACCGGGACCGCTTCTGGCTTTTGCCCGGGCCATGGGGCTGGAGCCCGCGCGCGTGGTCATGGTGGGTGACAGCGCCCATGACCTGATCGCGGGGCGCGCGGCGGGGATGCAGACGGTGGGCGTGCTGACCGGCACGGCGGTCGAGGCCGATCTTGCGCCACTGGCCGATGTGGTCATGCCTGATATCGGACATCTGCCGGATTGGCTTCTGGCATGACGCGACACCCGTTGTTCGGCCTGTTCCTCGCCACGTTCGGCGCGCTGACGCTCACGCCTGATGCACTCTTCATGCGGTGGTCTGGCATGGGCGGGTATCAGATGGTCGGCTGGCGCGGCCTGTTGATGGGCGCTGTGATGGTGGCGCTTTGGGCGATCACCTCGCATCGGCGGGGCCGCGATGTGGCGCTTTTGGGCACCGGCTTTGGCCTTGCTATCGTGGTCTGTCAGTATTTCAATGCGACGCTTTTCAGCCTCGGGATCGCGCATGCACCGGTCGCGGTGATGCTGCTGGCGGTGGCGACGGTGCCGGTCTTTGCCGCCATCTTCGCCCGGATCATCATCGGAGAGCCGACCCGCCGCGCCACATGGGTGACGATCGGGGTTGTTCTTTTCGGCATCACGCTCGCGGTCTTTGGTGGCAAGGGTGCGGTGACGCTGACCTCCGACGCGCTTTTGGGGGCGCTTGCGGGGCTTGGCGTGGCAATGGTGCTCGCGCTCAACTTCGTGACCTTGCGGGCGCGCCCCGATCTGCCGATTCCGCTGTTGATCGGGCTTGGGGCGGCGCTTGCCGGGGTGACGGGCGTGGTGATCACCGGTCCGGCGCAAATGGCCGAGGGCACCGTCTGGGCGATCGTGGTCTGCGGTCTGGTGATCCTGCCGGTGTCGTTCTTCTCGCTGTCGCTCGCCTCGCGCTACACTCATGCCTCGAATGTCAGCCTTTTGTTGCTGTTGGAGACGGTGCTGGGGCCGCTCTGGGTCTGGATCGGAGTGGGCGAGGAGCCGACGCCGATGATGCTGGTGGGGGGTGTCATCGTGGTCGGCAGCCTTGCCATTTACCTCTGGCATACGGGGCGGCGGCGGATCGCGCTGCAAACGTGAAACCGGCCAAGGCAAAAACGACAAGATAAGTCGCAAAGCGGCATGTAGAGCGCATCTGCGCGGTGTTTCGTTGAAGGAGACGAGCACCGGGAGGGCGTGACATGGCCGAGGATCTCAAGCGCAGGAAACGGACGGGCGGACGTGCGGGCAGTGCCGCGCGGCGTGGCACTGCGGTGATCGAACAGATGCCGTGGAACCCGCCGGTGAATACCGACCGACCCACCGAACCGCTGCGCCCCGAGGGGGTGCAGGCGGTCCATGACGGCGCGATGCGCATTCTCGAAGAGATCGGGATCGAGTTCCTGAACCCCGAGGCGGTGGAGATCCTGCGCGCCTCAGGCGGCTGCGAGATCAATGGCGAGAACGTGCGCATGGGCCGCGATTTCGTGATGGAGATGATCGGCAAGGCCCCCGAGAGCTGGACCATCACGCCGCGCAACCCGGCCCGGCGACTGACCATCGGCGGCAATCATCTCAATTTCGGCAACGTCTCCTCACCGCCGAGCTACTGGGACATGAAGATCGGGCGCAAGGTGACCGGCACCCGCGAGATGTGCCAGAACCTGTTGAAACTGAGCCAGTATTTCAACTGCATCCATTTTGTCGGCGGCTATCCCGTCGAGCCGCAGGACATCCACGCGAGCGTGCGGCATCTCGACGTGCTCTATGACAAGCTGACGCTGACCGACAAGGTGGCGCATGCCTATTGTCTGGGCAAGGAGCGGGTCGAGGATGTGATGGAGATGGTGCGCATCGCGGGCGGGCTGAGCCATGAGGAGTTCGAGGCCTCGCCGCATATGTATACCAACATCAACTCCACCTCGCCGCTCAAGCATGATTACCCGATGCTCGACGGCTGGATGCGGCTGGCGCGGCGGGGGCAAGGGTTGGTGGTGACGCCCTTTACCTTGGCCGGGGCCATGGCGCCGGTGACGATGGCGGGGGCGGTGGCGCAGAGCCTCGCCGAGGCGCTTTGTGCGGTGGTGCTGGCGCAGGTGATCCGGCCCGGTGCGCCTTGTGCGATTGGCACGTTTACCTCGAATGTGGACATGAAATCGGGTGCGCCCGCGTTCGGGACGCCGGAATACATGCGCGCGACGCAGATGACGGGGCAGTTGGCGCGGTTCTACCGCCTGCCGATGCGGGCGAGCGGGGTGTGCGCCGCGAATGTGCCCGACGGGCAGGCGATGTGGGAGACCTCGAACAGCCTGTGGTCGGCGGTGCAGGCGGGGGCCAACATGGTCTATCATGCCGCCGGCTGGCTGGAAGGCGGGCTGATCGCGAGCCCTGAGAAATTCATCATGGATTGCGAAATTTTGCAGCATATTCAGCGGTATATGGACCCGATGCTGACGGCGACCGGGCCTGACGAGATCGCGGTGGACGCGATTCGCGAGGTCGGGGACAAGGGCCATTTCTTTGGCATCCAGCACACGCAGGACCGCTATACCACGGCGTTCTACGCGCCCTTCCTGAGCGACTGGCGCAACTACGAGGCGTGGGAGGCGGCGGGGGGCGTCTGGACACCCGCGCGGGCGCACCAGGTGTTTCAGGACATCATCGCAGGCTTCGAGGCCCCGCAGATGGACGAGACCGTCCGCGAGGAACTGGCGGGTTTCGTGGAACGCCGCAAGGCCGAGGGCGGGGCCCCGACGGATTTCTGAGACGGGGGTGAAGCCGGGGGCTGTATTGCGTCGGTATCGCGTCGGTATTCCGGCGGTGCGCGTGGGGCTGGTCTGGGATTGAGTATTTCGGGCAAGATGAAGAGGGTTGGGGAGGCTTGGGAATAAATTTCTGAGCGACAGTTTTGCGGGGTGCCGCTCACGGCGACGTCTGCTTCCGACATAAGAGCCGATATTCACTTTTGCGCGGCACAAGCTATAGCGATGTGGATGAAGGCCGGGACAAGGCTGTTCACGATGCAACGACACTGCTTGTGCACCCAACAGATATGCCAACCTATCCGACCGACTGTCCCCGTGCTTGGTTGATATCATGAACCATGGTCGGAGTATGCACAGGGTCCAGTGACAAATCATGGCTGTACAACAATTCGTCCATCAACACCGCAAGGAGCTCTGAACGCGACCCCACCGAGGCTTTGACATAAACGTTGTGCAAGTGGCTTTTGACAGTGCCTTCCTTGGACTTTCGATGAACGGAAATCTCCGCGATACTGACGCCCCGGATGGCCAGAACTGCAATCTCGCGTTCGCTCTTGGTCAGGCTCCAGGCATGAAATTTTGCCATGAGGATCTTGTCGAATCCTGTGCGAATTGCATGCCCAAGGTCGTGCTCGTGTTTTGAAATTTCCCGAAGTCGAAAGTAGGATTGACACGATAGGATCACGGCGAAGATCAGTGCTGCTTCGGCAAACAGTTCCATGACTAAATGGACCGTCGACGAAAAGGACGGGTGTTGCTCTTCACGCATTTCGTGGCCGATCTCTAGAATGATGTCTATTCCAAATACCAGCGCACAGAAGAAGTAGAGCGCGACGATCATAGCGCTTCGCTCTATTCCGGGCTCTTTTCTTGCTCTGAGCAGCAATGCAACTCCTCCAATGTGCCCAAAGTGTTTTGCAGAAGCGCCGGGTCCAGCGTCTAGACCTCGGTTCAGTTTTCTAAACCTCGGTTTAGGTGCGCTTCCATTCCTCAGGGCTCATATGCATTCACTCTTGCCTGTGCGCACACCTGCCCGCAATGATCCCGATCAAATACCGAAGAAAATCAAAGTCCTACTTTCGCACGGATCTCTGATCCGTGTTCTCTGGCTCAGCCTGTTTCGGTGGAATGGGCCGTAGCGATTCATTTTCTGGCACCGAATTGGAGATTACCTCATGAAAACAGTACTGAAAGCCACAACCACAGGACTTCTCCTCACATTTTTCATGGCGCCTTCGGTGATGGCACAAGATCAGGGCTCCATCGCGCGCGGCGGACGGCTTTATGATAAGTGGTATAAAGAGATCAAAGCGGAGGTCCCGACAGAATCCCATAAGCTTTACCCCGCAGCGAACGAAAAATACGCCGACAATCCAGGCGCCAACTGGCGCTGCAAGGAATGTCATGGATGGGATGGAATGGGTGTCGATGGTGCCTATGCCTCGGGTAAGCACGCGACCGGTATCAAGGGCATCAACGGTATGGCGGGCGGTGATCCGGCGGCGGTGACTGCGGTTTTGACAGGCGACGCGCATGGCTATGGCGACAAGCTGTCGGAAGTCGATCTCACGGATATGGCAAACTTTGTCACAGCCGGTCAGATCGACATGGACGTTTACATCGACCGCGCGACCAAAGCCCCCAAGGGCAACGCCGTGCAAGGGGAGCAGGTCTACAATACGGTCTGCGCCAACTGCCACGGGCTCGACGGCAAGCTGCCCAAAGAGATGCCGCCTCTTGGCTCGCTTATGGGTAACCCATGGGAAATCATGCACAAGGCCTTGAACGGTCAGCCGAACGAACGGATGCCCGCCTTGCGCGCAATCGACCATCAGGTCGCGACCGATGTCCTGGCCTACCTGGCAACACTTCCGAAAGAATAACGGCACTCGACAGACACAGGATGAAACTCGCGGCCGGTTCTAGAAACCGCCCCGGCAGTCTGGCGTTAGAGAAGGTAGCTTGTGCCGATGTTCAGATGGATTGGGAAACTGTGGCGTTGGTATGCACGGCCCAGCATACAGATCGGGCAGGGTGTGCTGCTGAGCATCGGGCTTGTCGCCGGGATCATTTTCTGGGGTGGGCTCAACACCGGCATGGAAGCCACAAACAGCCTCGCGTTCTGCGTTTCCTGCCACGAGATGCGTGACACAGTCTATGTCGAATACAAAGAAAGTTCGCACTACCGAAACGCGTCCGGGGTGCGGGCCATCTGCTCGGATTGCCACGTTCCACACGAGTGGGGGCCCAAAGTGGTGCGCAAGATACAGGCCTCGGGCGAATTGTGGGGCAAGCTCACAGGCGTGATTGATACACCGGAGAAGTTCGAGGCCAAGCGGCTCGAACTGGCCACCCATGTCTGGGAGACGATGAAGGCCAATGATTCTCGCGAGTGTCGAAACTGTCACAGCTTTGAGGCGATGGATTTCGAACACCAGTCGTCTCGGGCGCGCGACAAGATGGAACCGGTGGCAACAGGGGAATATCTCGGGGACGGGTCAACCTGCATTGATTGTCACAAAGGCATCGCCCATAAATTGCCGCATGTTCCAAGAGACGACTGAAATGGCGTGAGGCGGATGTGTAAGGCGTTCGACCAGGCGCCCTGTGCCGTCGGCAGAACGGCTGAGACAGCAGCTTATGTCCGCCTCCGGTTGGCGCATAGTACCTCCATTTGGCATGGCTGGACCGTTCATCCTGTCCCACCTCTCCGAGTCACGTGCTGTGCAAACTCGCGTCTTGTGCAGAGCGGCCATCCGGACGAGAAGCAGCGACCATCAAATTTGGCTCGAAGCGGACTTCAGCCGAACGCCGCCTCACCCTGCGCAAATCTTCGCACTCACCCCATCGCCGTGCCATCCAGCCACCTCCGGCAGGCGCGGTCCACCCCCATGTGCAGCAGCAGGGTGAACACCGCCAGCACGATGAGGGCGGCGAACATGAGGTCGATCTTGGCGCGGCCGTTGGCGAGGAGCATGAGGTAGCCCAGCCCCTTGGAGGCCCCCACCCATTCGCCGATGATCGCGCCGATGGGGGCGTAGACCGCCGCCAGCCGCAGCCCCGAGGCGAAGCCGGGCAGGGCGGCGGGGACACGGATATGCCACATCAGGCGCGGGCCGTTGGCCCCCATAATCCGCCCAAGGTCGAGCCAGTGCTGCGGCGTGCGCATCAGCGCGTCGAAAAAGGCTGAGGTCACCGGGAAATAGATGATCAGCAGCGCCATGGCGACCTTGGACCAGAGGCCGTAGCCCAGCCAGAGGGTGAGGATGGGGGCGAGGGCAAAGACCGGGATGGCTTGGGAAAACACCATCATCGGGCGGATCAGGCGGCGGGCCATTGGCGAGGCGGCGAGGCCGATGGCCGAGAGCCCGCCGAGGATAGCGCCCAAGGCCAGCCCGATCAGCACCTCGGCGGCGGTGATGCCCGCGTGTTCGAGAATGAGCGCGCGGCTTGCCCACAGCGTCTCGGCCACGCGGGCAGGACCGGGCAGGATGAAGGGGGGGAGTGCTGCCAGCACCACCAGCGCCTGCCAGAGCGCAAGGGCAAGCGCGGTGGAGGTGGTGATGGTGACAAGGCGGCTCATGTTTCGGGATAACCCGCGAGGGCGGCGTCGAAGAAGGTGCGCTCCAGCCGGGTGGCGTGGGTGAAGGTCGCCTCGACCGCGCGCTGCTCCTCGGGTGACAGGCCGGGCCAGACCGCATCAAGCTGGCCGCGCAGGTAGGCGACCACGCCCTCGAAGCGGTCGCCGCTGTGGAGCGTGATCCATTCGCCGAACCAGAACGGCAGGTCATCCGCCTTGTCGGCATGCGGCGTGGCCCAGTCGAGATAGGACCATTCGGCGACCACCAGCACGGCGAGCATCTGTTCATAGCGGCCCGAGTGCGTCGCCTCGCGCATGACGGTCTGGAACTCTGATGTCACCGGGTGCGCCGGTGCGGGCGGCTCTGCCTGACCGCCCAAGGCCTCGATGGCGCGCAGGAAGTAGGTGTTTTCGGGGCCCGAGATCAGCCCGAGGAACTGCGCAGCCGGAATCGCGTCGGGGAGCGTGGGGGCATGGGCAATGGCCGAGGCCAGAAGCCGCACGAAGCCGTCGATGAAGAGATAATCCTGCCGCAGATAGGCCAGCATGCGGTCCTCGGGCAGGGTGCCCGCCGCCAATTGATCGGTGAAGGCGTGGCGGGTGGCGGCCTGCCAGTCCTCGGCGCAGAGTGATTTGAGGTGATCGGTGGGGCGCATGGGCTGTCCTTTCAGGCGGGGGCGCGCAGGCGCGCGAGCAGTCGGCCCTGCGCGGTGAGGGTTTCGGGATCGTCCACGGGCCGGGGCACGGTGCCGGGGGGCGGTGTCACGTCCTCCAGCCCCGTCTCGGTGAGAATGTCGATGGCGTGGCCCATGCGCGCGGCCTCGGCCGGGTCGTGGGTGACCATGAGCACGGTGCGGCCCTTGAGGTGTTCTGCCGCGAGGTCCTGCATCTGTGTGCGGGTGCGGGCGTCGAGTGCCGAGAACGGCTCGTCGAGCAGGATAATGGGGCGGTCCTCCATCAGGGTGCGGGCGAGGGCGACGCGCTGCTTCTGGCCGCCCGAGAGCGCGCCGGGGCGTTTGTGCGCGTGATCCTCGAGCCCGACACGGGCGA
Source organism: Roseovarius tolerans (assembly GCF_900109855.1). Taxonomy (GTDB): domain Bacteria; phylum Pseudomonadota; class Alphaproteobacteria; order Rhodobacterales; family Rhodobacteraceae; genus Roseovarius; species Roseovarius tolerans. The sequence goes on from NZ_FOBO01000007.1 coordinate 142,157, forward strand.
GCATACGCATGGCGCGGGTGCGATCGCGCGCCTCGCCCCGGAGCCGCGCGCCGAGGGTGACATTGCCGAGCACGTCGAGCCATGGCATCAGCAGATCGCCCTGCGCCATCAGCGCCATGCGCCCGGTGAGGGAGCGGTCGTCGGAGGCGGTGATCTGCCCGGTGAAATCGGTCACGTCATCGACGCCCGCGATCAGGCGTAGGAGTGTTGTCTTGCCGACGCCGGAGGGGCCGAGCAGGCAGGTGATGCGCCCGGCGGGCACCCTCAGGTGCAGCGGGCCAAAGACGTGCAACCCGCCGATATGGGCGGTGCCGTCGAGCATGAGCGCGGGCGCGTCGGGGCGCATGGGCGGCCTCTCTTCTCGGCCGGAACGCGGGCATGGGGGAGGGGCGCGGGTGCGCGGTCTCCGTTCCCTACGCCGGTGCGAGCCGGATCAGGTTCGGTGGGTTGGCACGTATGCCTCTCAGCCCCAAGGGGCACCCCAACGGATGCGTCAGATGTAACAACGGGGGCGGCTCTTGGCAAGCGGTGCGCCGGTGCCGGCGATCAGCCGTTCAGCGAATGTTAAGATTTTCTTGCCATGCTGCGCGGTTACGAGGGGAGAGATATCATGCACGGGCTGGTGAACCGCGCCTTGGAAAGATTTACCCGCGACAGCTATGGCGACGAGCTGTGGCAGGAGGTGATGTCGGGGCTCGATCTGGGCTATAGTGCGTTCGAGCCGCTGATGCGCTATGAGCCGGAGGTGACGGAGCGGGTGCTGACGGCGCTGGGTGCCCGGTTGGGGCGCGCGCGGGCTGATCTGCTGGAGGATGTGGGCACCTATCTGGTGTCGCATCCCAAGGTGGAGCCGATCCGACGGCTGTTGCGGTTCAGCGGGGTCGATTTCGCCGATTTCCTGCATTCGCTGGAGGATCTGCCGGAGCGCGCGCGGCTGGCCGTGGCGGACCTCGATCTGCCGCCGATTTGCCTGCATGCCGATGGTGCCGGGCTCTACCGGCTGGAGGTCGGCTTGCACGAGTGCAAGGGGTTGCGGTTTGGCCCGGTGGTGATGGGGGTGCTGCGCGCGATGGCCGACGATTACGGCGCGCTGGTCGTCCTGGAGCATCGCGGTGCGACCGAGGCGGCGGAACTGATCGAGGTGCGGCTGCTGGACGAGGGCTTTGCCAGTGGTCGGGCGTTCGATCTGGCAGCGCGGCAGCAGGCGGGATGAGCCGGGTGTCACATGAGGCATTCTTGGCGGTACTGGACCGGATCTGCCCGATGCACGCGGTGCTGGCCCCGACCGGCCATATCGTGCAGGCCGGGCCGACCCTGGCCAAGGTGATCATGCCGCGTGCGGTGACGGGGACGCGGTTTCTCGACCTGTTCGAGCTTGTGCGCCCGGCGTATGTTCAGGACATGACGGGGTTGCTGGCGCTTGACGCGGCGCGGCTGCGGCTGCGGCTGCGCGCGGGGCCGCGCCATGCGTTCAAGGGGGTTCTGGCCCCGCTCGACATGGCCGGGGCGCGCGGCGCGCTGGTCAACCTGTCCTTCGGCATTTCGGTGATCGAGGCGGTGCGGGATTTTGGCCTTACCGGGGCGGATTTCGCGGCGACCGATCTTGCGACCGAAATGCTCTACATGCTGGAGGCGAAATCGGCGGCGATGGAGGAGTCGCGCAAGCTAAACCTGCGGCTGGAAGGGGCGCGGATCGCAGCGCAGGAACAGGCCTATACCGACACGCTGACCGGGCTCAAGAACCGGCGTGCGCTGGATCACATACTATACCGTATGGTGCAGGGAGGTGAGGATTTCGCGCTGATGCATCTCGATCTCGATTACTTCAAGCGGGTGAACGACACCCATGGCCATGCGGCGGGGGATCATGTGTTGCAAGTGGTCGCACGGCGGATGCTGTCGCTGATCCGCCCGAGCGACGTGATCGCGCGGGTTGGGGGGGATGAGTTCATCCTGCTTTTCGTCGGATCGAACGCGCGCGATTGGCTGGCCGATGTGGCGCAACGTCTGATCCGGCGGTTGGAAGAGCCGGTTGAGCATGACGGCCGGATATGCCGGATCTCGGCCAGTATCGGGGCCACGTTGCGCTGTCTTTACGATCACGCCGATATCGCGCGGATGCTGGCCGATTCCGACCAGGCGCTCTACGCGGCGAAGGAGGCGGGGCGCGGGTGCTACATGATCCACCCGCACGGCCCGGAGACGCGGGCGACGTTGCGGGATGTCGGGTGATCCGAAACTGCGCCTAGGGGCTTGCGATGGTGCCGAGATAGGCCCAGACATCGCGCGCCTTTTCGGAGTCGCGCAGCTTGTAGGCCATTTTTCCTCGCGCGTCGGAATCGTTCAGATAGTCGCGCAGAAAGGCGGTGGCGTCTTTCACGTAGATGACGAAATCGGCCTCGTTCCAGCGCAGGCCGGATTGACCCGCCGCGACCATCGAGGTGGAGTAATGGAAATCCGGGACGCTGCCTGCATGCCGCCCGATCACGCCGAAGAGATTGGGGCCGGTGCGCCCGCCGCGCGCCACCGTTGCGCCGGTCTCGTCGATTACAGAATAACAGGCGAGACAGTCTCGAAAGAGCCGTTCGCCGCGCGCGGCATCTCCCGCCAGCCCTGGCGTGCCGGGCAGGCAGAGTGCTGTTAGAGTCGCCAATAGGTTGTGCCGCATTGCGGCCCTCCCGATAGCAGCCCCTTACCAAGCTGACAGTCGGAGCGTGAAAAGCAATGGCTAGACCGCAGTATTCACGCGCTTGTCACCGGGGTTCAGCCGGATGTGAGCGGCGCGGGCCCCTGATGCGCGGCGGCGAGCGCCTCAACCTTTGCAAGAATATCTGGTCTTGGGTCGCAGCTGCGCCGCGTGTCGAGGCCGACATGGATCATCAGTTGATCGCAGGTGGCGAGCAGCGTGCCATCCGTCTTGCGCCGCATCTCGTGCCAGCAGCGCAGTTTCTTGCCGGTGCCCTGGGTGATCCGGGTCTGCACCTCGACGCGCTCGCCGGCGCGGGTTTCGGCCAGAAAGCGCAGACCGGTCTCGACCGTGAAATAGCTGTGCCCGGCGGCAATGTAATCGGGGCCTGCGCCGATGAGGTCGAGCACGGCATCGGCGGCATCCGAGAAGATCTGCCCGTAGCGTCCTTCGTTCATGTGGCCGTTGCGGTCGGTCCAGTCCACCGGGATCACGCGATCCTGGGTGACAAGCGGGCCGTCCGGTGCGGGGACGGGGCGCGGCAGCTGCGCATTGTGGGTATTGATCAGTCGTCCGGCGGCGTTGCCCTGCTGGCGCAGGGCGCGCATCATCGCGATCAGATTGTTGTCGCGCTTGCGTTCCAACTGACGGATCGAGAGGTGGCCGGATTGTGCGTCGGATTGATCGGCGATGCGCTGGGCGAGGTCATCGGTCATTTCGGGCACGTCCATCAGCTTGGTCCAGGGCCAGGCGAGGGCGGGGCCGAACTGATCGATGAAATGCTTCATCCCCGCCTCGCCACCGGCGATGCGATAGGTCTCGAAGAGGCCCATCTGCGCCCATCTGAGGCCGAAACCCATGCGGATCGCGTCGTCGATTTCGGCGGTGGTGGCGATGCCGTCATGCACCAGCCAGAGCGCCTCGCGCCAGACGGCTTCGAGGAGGCGGTCGGCGATATGGGCGTCGATTTCATGCGTGAGATGGAGCGGGTAGAGGCCGAGTGCGGTCAGCGTGTCCTGCGCGCGGGCGACGAGGCCTAAGTCATTCGCGGGACTGGTGACCAGTTCCACGAGGGGCAGCAGGTAGACCGGGTTGAACGGGTGGGTGACGACGATCTGTTCGGGGCGTGTGGCGCAGCCCTGCAATTCCGACGGTTTGAAGCCGGAGGTCGACGAGCCGATCACCGCGTCCGGGGCGCAATGTTCCTGAATGGTCTGGAAGACCTTGCGCTTGAGCGCGAGGCGTTCGGGCACGCTTTCCTGGATCCACTCGGCCGCTGCCACGGTCTCGGACATGGTGGGATGAAAGGAGAGCCGCCCCTCGTCGGGCAGGGCCACATCGTAGAGCATCGGCAGGGCGTGGCGGGCATTGTCCAGCACTTCGCCGATCTTGCGCGTGGCCTGCGGGTCAGGATCGAACACGCGCACATCCCAGCCGTTGAGCAGGAAGCGCGCGGCCCATCCGCCGCCGATCACACCACCGCCGATGATCGCGGCGACGCGGGTCATTGCGGGGCCTGCTTGGTGAGCTTGAGGCGTGCGCGCACCTCATCCGGGCCGATCACCCGCGCGCCGAGGTTTTCGATGATCCGGGCGGCGCGTTCGACAAGCTGCGCATTGGTGGCGGGCACGCCGCGGTCGAGCATCAGGTTATCCTCAAGGCCCACGCGCACATGGCCGCCCGCGAGGACCGTGGCGGCGACATAGGGCATCTGGTGCCGCCCGAGGCCGAAGGCGGAAAAGGTCCATGTGTCAGGCACGTTGTTGACCATCGCCATGAAGGTGCCCAGGTCGTCGGGCGCGCCCCAGGGCACCCCCATGCACAGCTGCACCAGCGCATCGGGGGCCAGCACGCCATCGGCGACGAGTTGCTTGGCATACCACAGGTGGCCGGTGTCAAACGCCTCGATCTCGGGCTTGACGCCGAGATCGGTCATCATCCGGCCCATGGCCTGCAACATGCCGGGCGTGTTGGTCATCACGTAATCGGATTCGGCGAAGTTCATCGTGCCGCAATCGAGGGTGCAGATCTCGGGCAGGCAGTCGGCGATATGGGCGACGCGCTCGGTGGCGCCGGCCATGTCGGTGCCGGCCTCATGGGGTGGCAGTGGGCGTTCGACGCCTCCGAAGGTGATGTCGCCGCCCATCCCGGCGGTGAGGTTCAGGACCACGTCGGTGGCGCTGTCGCGGATGCGATCGGTCAGTTCACGAAAGAGCGCGGGGTCGCGCGACGGCGCGCCGGTATCGGGGTCGCGCACATGGCAATGCACGATGGCCGCCCCCGCCTGTGCCGCCGCGATGGCGCTGTCGGCGATCTGCTGCGGCGAGCGGGGGACATGCGGGCTGCGGTCCTGGGTGGCACCCGAGCCGGTGACGGCGCAGGTGATGAAAACCTCGCGGTTCATGGTGAGTGGCATTGGTGTCCCCTGCTTGATCGGCCTTTTGTCGGGCCGATCAATGCATGTTTCACCGGGGCGGGCAAGGCGATCAGAGGGCGGGCAGCCGATACATGCCCGCACTGGAAAAGGCGATCGAGGTGCCGTCAGCGATCTCTTCTGCGAAGCGTTCGGCGATCACCCGCAAGGCTGCCTGCCGCCCGCGTGCGACGAGGGCGCGGCGCGAGGGCAAGGCCGGGGTCAGGCCCGGGCTGAGCAGGGTTTGCGACCAGATCAGCGGGTGCAGTTCCTGAAGGTGGTTTTCCAGCAGCCAGTCGAGACAGCCATGGATGCGGGCGCGGGTCGCCTCTTGTGCGGCGGGGAGGCGGGATGTGCCGATTTTCGGCGCCATGATCAGCCCGCAGAACGCTGCCAGCTGATTGATCACGTGCTGATTGTGCCGCCGGGCCACGATGTCGCGCAGACCGTCGATGAAAAAGTCGGCCTCGAGCCGGGCGAGCGCGCCGGGGTCACGGGCGAGCGCGTCGAGATAGACCCAAGTATAGCCGCCGGTCCCCCAGACATCCTGCGTGCGCGACGCGGTGCGCCGGGCCTCCAGATCGAGGCTTTCGTAATCGCCGTAGCGGGTCGGCAAGAGCGCCTCGCCAAGGGCGCGCATGTGGCGCGGCGTGTCGGGGTCCAGATCGATCAGCGTGGCGTAATCATCGGCCACTCGCAGGCGCGGCGTGGGGCGTGCGGCCAGAAGGGCGCATTGCGCGGCCGCGAGCGACGGCGCGTCGAGGTCGGGCCCGTCGAAGGGTGCGAGCAGATCCTCGGCCCGTTTGAAATGCTCCAGAAAGCGTGCTTCATGGCTGGTTGCGGTCAGGTCGGTCGCCGTTGCGCGCCAGGCGAGGCCGATATCCACATGAGCGAGGGCGAGCACGAGCGCCATCGGGTAACTGTCCGGCAGGTCGGCGCGAATCTCTTCCAGCGCGTCGATGCCGTCGCCGTCGGGCTCTGCGCCATCATGCAGCGCATCTTCGGCGGCGCTGACCACGTCGGCGCGTGCGCCGTAGGCCAGAAGCCCGGTTGCCGCCTCGCCGCCGGGCGTGCGCAATCGGGCGGAATCGGCGTATTCGATAATCTCTGCCAGGTCTTCCCACTGTTCCTGACGGGCGAATTTCTGACCTTTGTCCTGATGCGTGGCGCGGGCCATTTCCTCGTCGGTGACGGGGAGCGCGGGCAACAGGATACGCTTGGTCAGACTGTCGATGTCCAGCTCCGGCTTGCACCCGAACAGGCCGGTCAGACCGTCCAGCAGCCGGGCGAGGCCGGTGCGGGCAGGTCGGGCGCTGTCGGAAAGGGATTCCGGTGGGGCGAGCGGGTCGAATGTCATGGTGTCTCCGGCAGCTTTGATCCGGATCAGACTGACGCGGCATTTCGACGAAAAGAGGGCAAGCCTTGGGTGATGGCGGGGAATTGCGCAACGGGACGGACAAGATTGCCAAACCCCGCATCCTGCGGCAAACTCTGCCGATGAAACGCGTTCTGGCCCTTTTTTGTCTGGTGTTCTGGCCTTCCCTTGCCCTGTCGGAGGTGGCGCAGGCCGTGATTTTGCCGCCGCCGCAGGCCGCACGTGACGGCAATATTCCGCGCACCCGGTGGGAGCATCAGCCGCAAGGGGCGCTTTGGACGCGCAGTGCGCTGTCGGCGCTCAAGGCGCATGGGGCGGTGCTGGTCGAGCGGGTGCCGCGCGATATCGCGGAGTGGTGCCCGGCCTATCCGCAGGCGGCAGAGCGGGGGCGGCGCGCCTTTTGGGTCGGCTTCCTGTCGGCGCTTGCCAAGCATGAAAGCACATATAATGCGCGGGCTGTCGGCGGTGGCGGGCGGTGGCATGGGCTGTTGCAGATCCTTCCTGCCACGGCGCGCGGCTATGGATGTCGTGCGGGCGACGGTGCGGGGCTGCGGCATGGCCCCGACAACCTGTCCTGCGCGATCAGGATCATGGCGTTTACCGTACCGCGCGACGGGGTCGTCTCGGAGGGCATGCGCGGGGTCGCCGCCGATTGGGGGCCGCTGCACAGCCGCGCCAAGCGTGAGGACATGAAACGGTGGCTGCGTGGGCAAAGCTATTGCAAGCCGCTGTCGGCGGTGCGCCCGCGGCCACGACCGGGCCAAGTCGCGCGGGTCGCCGAGTAGCGCAGCGCTGGTCAAGGCGCGCGATCCGTTGCATGAGAGGGCATGGACCTCTGGATCATCCTCTCGGTTGCGGCGGCGGCGTTTCAGACGCTGCGGTTCATGCTGCAAAAGCATCTCAGCATGGGGGCGCTGAGCGCCGGGGGCGCGACGCTGGCGCGGTTTTTCTATTCCGCGCCCTTCGTGGTGACGCTGGCGGTCGGGTATCTCTGGGTCTCGGGCGCGGTCTGGCCCGGCTACACGCCGCTGTTCTGGGTTTATGCCGTGGCGGGCGGGCTGTCGCAGATCCTTGCCACATGGTGCGTCGTTGCGCTGTTCTCGGAGCGCAATTTCGCCGTGGGTATCACCTTCAAGAAAACCGAGGTGGTGCAGACCGCGCTCGTGGGGCTTGTGGTGCTTGGCGACCGCATCACCGTCTGGGGGGTGGGGGCGATCATGCTGGGCCTTGTGGGCGTGTTGATCCTGTCGGACACGCCGGTTCTGGAGGGGCGGTGGTGGCGGCGTTTCGCCAATCGCGCGGCGTTTTTGGGGCTGGCGTCGGGGGCGTTCTTTGCGGTCTCGGCGGTGGGTTATCGCGGTGCGACGCTGGAGATCGCGAGCGCCGATCCGCTATTGCGCGCCGGGCTGTCACTGGCGGTGGTCACGATGATGCAGGCGGTGGCGCTGACGCTGTGGCTGATATGGCGCGAGCCGGGACAGGTGGGGCGGGTGATCGCGGCGCGGCGCACAGCCGTCTGGATGGGGCTGACCGGGATGGCCGGAAGCCTGTGCTGGTTCACCGCCTTCACGTTGGAAAACGCGGCGATGGTGTTCGCCGTGGGGCAGGTCGAGGTGATCTTTTCGCTCTTCGCCTCGGTGCTGTTCTTCGGCGAGCGGATCACCCGGCGCGAAGGCTGGGGGATCGCGTTGATCACGCTGTCGGTGATTGCGGTGGTGCTGTGGCGGTGACGCGTGGCGGGTGGCCGGTCACTCGATCTGGCGTCCGGCTTGCACGGTGAACGGCTCCAGCCGGTCGCCATTGACCCAAGCGTACTCGCCCGCTTCGGTGCGGACCATGGCGTAGGGTGTCCAGCCGGTGCTGCGCCACCAGCTTTCGTAGTCATCGGTTTCGGTGTTCAACCGCCATTGACCGTTTTCGACCCGGCCCTCGTCGGAGATATAGACGGTGGTGCCGTCGGTATTGAAATACTGGCGATAGCCGGTGTCCGACCATGTGCCAGTGATCGTGTTGCCTGCCAGAAGTGTCTTGATCTCCGGGGCGGTCAGCCGGACGATGTCGGCGGTGGCAGGCATGGTTGAGACCAGCACCGCCGACATCGCGGCGGCGATCAGGATACGGCGTCTCATAAGAGAACTCCCTTCGAAAGTGGTCCTCACTATTGCAAATTGCCGTTGTGATTGCGACTCTATTCTCGGTCTGTTCTTGTTTTGGCGGGGTGACCTGGCGTCAGGCGGGGGCGATCAGGATGGCGCGAAAATCGTTCACATTGGTCAGGGTCGGGCCGGGAACGACCTGATCGTCAAGCGCCGCAAAGAAGCTGTGCGCGTCGTTGCGGTCAAGGGCGTGCTGCGGGTCGGCGCCGCATTTCGCGGCGCGGGCGAGCGTGCCCGGGTGGATCACGGCACCGGCCACCTCGGCCGCGCCGTCGACGCCGTCGGTATCGCAGGCGATGGCGTGAATGCCCGGTGCGCCATCCAAGGCAAGCGCCAGTGCGAGCGCGTATTCGGCATTGGGACCGCCCACGCCATCGCCGCGCCGGGTCACCGTCAATTCCCCTCCCGAAAGCAGCAGCACGGGGGCCGCACCCGGTTTGAGCGTGGCCTGAACGGCGCGCGCTTCGGCGGCGTGGTCGCGCGCCACCTCGCGGGCTTCGCCTTCCAGCGCGTCGCCGAGGCTGCGGACCTCGATGCCTTCGGCGCGGGCGATTTCGGCGGCGGCCTCGAGCGATTGGGCGGGGGCGGCGTAGATCACGTTCTCGACCTTTGACAGGCGCGCATCACCCGGGGCGATCACGCCGGTTTTCGCGTCCAGCACCGCCTGCGCGGAGGCGGGCAGGTCGATGCCATAGGCCGCCACGATGGCCCGCGCGTCTTCGGGTGTCGAGGCCTCGCCCACGGTGGGGCCGGAGCCGATCATCGCGGGGTCATCGCCGGGCACGTCCGAGATCATCAGCGCCAGCATCCGGGCCGGATAGGCGGCGGCGGCCAGTTGCCCGCCTTTCACGCGGCTGAGATGTTTGCGCAGCAGGTTCATCTTGCCGATGGGTGCGCCCGAGGCGAGCAGGGCGGCGTTGACGGCCTGTTTCTCTGTCAGGGTCATCGTGCCTGCGGGCTGCACCAGCAGCGACGAGGCCCCGCCGGAAATGAGCGCCAGTACCATGTCGGCCTCGCCCAAGCCCGCCACCAGATCGAGCATACGTGCGGTGGCCTGCATGCCTGACGTGTCGGGCACCGGGTGCGCGGCCTCGACGATCTCGATGCCGGTGCAGGGCCGGCCGTAGCCGTAGCGCGTGATCACCAGCCCTTCGCAGGGGCCGTAGACGGCCTCGACCGCCTCGGCCATGCGCGCGCTGGCCTTGCCCGCGCCGATCACCACCAGCCGCCCCTCGGGGCGGGGTGGCAGATGCACGGCGAGACTTTGCATCGGGTCGGCCACGGCCACGGCGCGCTCGAACATCGCGCGCAGGAGGGGCAGGGGATCGGTCATCGGCGTGGTCCTTTGGTGGGATGCGGTCGGGCGCACATTAGGCAGCGGCCCGGTTCCGTGCAACCGGATGTGGGGCGGGTGTCAGCGGCCCGCCGAACGGCGCGGCATCGGCACCGCGTGCAGCATTGGCCCGGTGAGCACCGCGAGCGCCTCGTCGCGCATCAGCCCCCCGGTAAAGGCGGCGTCATCGCTCCAGAGGCCGCCGGTATAGGTGCCGTAGGCGGGCAGAATCACCCGGTCGCTGTCGATCAGGAAGGCCGGGCGGCTGAGGCTGCGGCCGCGCAGGGCAAGCCGCGCCTTGGGGTGGTAATGGCCCGAGATCTCACCCGATTGCCGGGCCCGGGCGATGTGGCGAAAGACCAGCGGGGGACTGGGCAATTCGGCCATATGCGCCCCGCCCAGATCCACCGGTCCGGGATCGTGATTGCCCTCGATCCAGACCCATCGACGTCCGGCCTGCAACTTAGCGATCCACAGCTTTTCGGCGTCGGGCAGGGCGTGGGCCGCGGCGGCATCGTCGAAACTGTCGCCCAGGCAAATCACCGTGGCCGCCCCGGTGCGGCGCAGGTCCTCTTCCAGTCGCGTGAGGGTATCGCGCGTCTCGTAGGGGGGCAGGGGTGGTTCGCCCAGACGCGCGCGGCGCTCGGATTTGCCAAGATGCAGGTCCGACACGCAGAGCAGGTTGCGCGCCTCCCAATAGAGCGCGCCCGAGGGCAGGGCCGTAAGCGCAGCGCCCGCAAGGGTAAAACTGTAACCGTCCATGCTGCATTGGTGGCCTGTGCCGTGACGAATGGCAAGGCCGGTCATTGCGCCGGACCGACCTATGCCAGCCCTGCCGCCTGCATGAGCCGCGCGCTTTCCTCGGCCAGAAGCCGTTCCTGTGCCGCGCCCTCGACCGGGGTGCGACCGGCCTCGAGGAAGAGGGGGGCGGCAAGCGGGCTCACGCGCGTGAGGCGGCGCAGGGTGATGCGGCCGTTGATGCGGTGCAGCATCTCTTCGATGCGACCGAAATCGACCAGCCCGCGCATCGCCTCGGCCTTGGTGATGTCGAGCAGGAGGTGGTCGGGGTCGTATTTGACCAGCGTGTCATAGAGGATATCAGACGACATCGTGGTTTGCCGCCCGTTCTTGCGCGCCTGCGGGCTGTTGCGCTGGATCAGCCCTGCGATGGTGGCCGAGGCGCGGAAGGTGCGTTTCATCACTGCGTTGCCCATCAGCCAGCTTTCAAGCCCGTCGCGCAGGGCGTCGCGCGCGAAGATCGGGGCGGCGTCGGTCAACGGCTCCAGCCCCCAGATCAGCGTGGCGTAATCGGTCGAGACGAAGCCCAGGGGGGCAAGCCCCTCTTCCTCCATCCGCTTGGTGACCAGCAGGCCCAGCGTCTGCATCGCGTTGCGCCCGGCAAAGCCGTAGATGCAGACATGCTCGCGCCCGTCATGCGGAAAGCTCTCGATCAGGAGGCGGCCCGCCTGGGGCATGTCCGACAGGCGGCGCTGCAACTCCAGCCAGGCGCGGATATGGGCGGGCAGGTCGGGCCAGTCGGGTTGATTGAGGATCGCGAGAATGCGTTCGGAGAGTTGCGTTGAGGTGGCGAATTTGGTGCCCATGAAGGTGGCGATTTTCGGCGTGCGCCCGGGATCGCGGCTGACTTCGACGACCATCTCGCGGAGGGATTCGAAGCGCACGATCTGCCCGCCGATCAGGAAAGTGTCGCCGGGGCTGAGGGTGGCGGCAAAGCCTTCCTCGATCTCGCCAAGGGGTTTGCCGCCGCGTGCCCGGCGCATCCGCACCTTGAGCGTGTCGGTGTCCTGGATCGTGCCGATATTCATCCGGATGAGGCGCGGGCTGCGCGGGTCGCGCAACTGCCACAGGCCGTCGGGGCGCTGCTTCAGCCGCTGCCATTGGTCATAGGCCCTGAGCGCATAGCCGCCCGTGGCGCAAAACTCGAGGCAGGCGTCGAATTCATCGCGGGTGAGCGTGGCATAGGCCCCGGCGGAGGCGACCTCGGCATATAGATCATCCGCGTGGAACGGTCCGGCGCAGGCGCGGATGAGGATATGTTGGCAGAGCACGTCACGCGGGCCCGGCCCGCGCGCCTCACCATCCAGATCGCGATCCTTGACGGCCTGTAGCGCGGCCAGACATTCCACCACCTCGAACCGGTTGGCTGGCACCAGAAGCGCCTTGGAGGGGGCGTTATAGCGGTGATTGGCCCGCCCGATTCGCTGCACGAGGCGTTTGACGTTCTTCGGCGCGCCGACCTGAATGACCAGATCGACATCGCCCCAGTCGAGCCCCAGATCGAGGCTGCCGGTGCAGACCACGGCGCGCAACTCGCCGCGCACCATTGCACCCTCGACCCGTTCGCGCTGCGCGCGGTCGAGGCTGCCGTGATGGATGCCGATGGGCAGCGCGTCCTCATTGGCGAGCCAGAGGTTGTGAAAGAAGATCTCGGCCTGGGCGCGGGTGTTGTGGAAAATCAGCGTGGTCTTGTGGCGGCGTACCTGATCGAGCACGGCGGGGATTGCATAGGCGGCCCCGCCGCCGGACCACGGCGGCGCCTCGGCCGTCTCCAGCATGGCGATATCGGGGTCGGGACCGGGATCGGCGTGCCGGATGTCGCAGGGATGGTCGCAATGCGCCATGAAGTGGGCGAGTGCGGGCGGGTCTTCGACCGTCGCCGAGAGGCCGACGCGGCGCATGTCGGGGCAGAGCGCTTGCAGGCGTGAGAGCGCCAGCATTAATTGATCGCCGCGCTTTGATTCGGCCAAGGCGTGCACCTCGTCCACCACGACGCGTTTCAGCCCGGCAAAGATGCGCGGGGCGTCCTCATAGGAGGTCAGGAGCGCAAGGCTTTCGGGGGTGGTGAGCAGGATATGCGGCGGGTCGGCGCGTTGGCGACGCTTGGCATGCGATGAGGTGTCGCCGGTGCGGTCCTCGATGCGGATGGCGAGGCCCATTTCCTCGACCGGGCGCGTGAGATTGCGCCGGATATCCGCCGCCAGCGCCTTTAATGGCGAGATATAGAGCGTGTGCAGCCCGGCGTGATCGCCCTGCGCCAGATCGGCCAGCGTCGGCAGGAAGCCTGCCAGCGTCTTGCCGCCGCCGGTGGGCGCAATGAGCAGCGTTGCGGGGGCCTGCGCCCGCGCCAGCATTTCGGCCTGATGCGGGTGCAACTGCCAGCCGCGGGCGGCGAACCAATGATCGAGGGGGGCGGGCAGGTTGGACATGCCGGGCAATCTAGGCGCGGAGCAGCGCAAAGCAAAGCGGCAGGGCGGGTCGGGCACAAGTTCGCGTCAGACAACAAAAAACGGCGACACCAGGGAGGAGGAGAGGTGCCGCCGTTTCCTGTACGTCCGGCCCCAGGGAGGAGGAGGGGGGCCTTTCGCAAACTTTCGGGATCAGGTGATCCCTATGTCCGGTCCCGAGCTTCAGGGAGGAGGAGAGAAGCCCGTTACCGTAGCAGATGCATCAGGGAGGAGGAGAGATGCATCCGATTCTGTTGTTACGGCCGATGGCCGTAGACCGCATCGTGGGCGACGCGCTTGATTTCGCTGCGATGCATGCCCAGATCGACCAAATCGCGCGCGGTCAGGTCTTGCAGTTCGCGCAGCGTGCGGCGATACATGCGGTAATCGGCAAGCCGCTGCACCGCAGCATAAACTGCAGCACTCAGGTCTTCGCCGAGAATGTGCAGAGCCGAGCGGCGCATGTGGATCGTGGTTGGCATCGTTCGTATCCTTGCGGACGTATTCGTTTGATCAGGCGACCCGGTTCGTTTCGCCTTTGTTGAGTTCAAAATAACTCGTTTCTGCATCTGCACAATACCCCGGTTAAGCAATGCTGCTATGCAGCAAATGCATATGAAAAAGGTGACGTAAGGTTAGGCAATCTCTGGATTTTTTGGTCAATTCGGGGATGAATGGTGCCAGTGGATGAGAGAGTGCTCTCTTTGAGGGCAGGTGCGCTGAAGGAGTGTGCAGAATGAACACGCGCGAAAGTGAAAGACGGCGAATGGTCGGAATGCGCTGTGCCGATGTCGGCAACCCGGTCGAGGCGGTCGCTGCGCCGCTGGTGAGAGAATCAGTATCTGGGAATATCGCATGAGCCCGCATGACATGGTGCTTACGCGCGTCGGTTTGCGGTTTCAGGGGCGGTGCTATCCCTGCACGATCGGGCGTGGCGGTCTTGCCATGGACAAGCGCGAGGGGGACGGGGCGACGCCGCGCGGTGCGCATCGCATCGTCGGGATGCTCTACCGTCCCGACCGCATGGCGCGGCCCGCCGATTGGGCGCTGCCGATCCGCCCGGGCGATCTGTGGTCGGACGACCCCGGTGACGAGGATTACAACCTCATGGTGCGCGCGCCTTATGGGCATAGCCACGAGGCGTTGCGCCGGGGCGATCCGCTCTACGATTTGGTGATTGTGACCGACTGGAACTGGCCAAGGGCCGAGCGTGGGCGCGGATCATGCATCTTTATCCATCGCTGGCGCAGGCCGGGGTATCCGACGGCGGGGTGCATCGGGCTGCGGCCCGATCACCTGCGACGGATCGCGGCGGCGATCCGCTATGAGACACGGCTGATCGTGAGGTGAGTGCGGGGTAGAGGGGTGGCTTGAAGCTGCCGTTGAAGTTCAGCCCCAATGCGCGGAATCAAGGTGCCGCAGGCACCGCCGCGCAGCGCCCGACCGCCCCCTCGGGCGGGCGCTTTTGCAACCTTTCAATCCATTGAAAACGCGGGAGTGTCTGGCGGGCATAAAGTGCGGTCCACCGAGGTTGCTGCGCCCACCCGGCGGTCGGGCACCGCGCGGCTCATCTTTGAAACCGCCAAGGTCAGCTCCCGGCCAGAAAGGTCCCCATGCCCTCGTGCCGATAACGGCGCGCTACCCGTAATCACGTTCTCCGAAGATGGCCGAGCCGACGCGCACATGCGTCGCGCCAAGCGCGATCGCCTGCTCGAAATCGCCGCTCATGCCCATCGACAGCCCCTCGAGCCCGTTGCGCGCTGCCATCTTGGCCAACAGGGCGAAATGCAGGCTTGGCTCTTCGTCGACAGGGGGAATGCACATCAGCCCGCGCAGGGGCAGGTCGAGCGTGCGGCATTCGGCCACGAATGCATCCGTATCGGCAGGCAGGATACCCGCCTTCTGCGGTTCTTCGCCGGTGTTGACCTGAATGAAAAGGTCAGGGCACGCCCCGATCTCCTGTGCCAGACGTGCCAGCGTGTTGGCCAGTTTCGGGCGGTCGACCGTGTGGATCGCTTGAAAGAGGTCCATCGCCTGTCGCGCCTTGTTGGTCTGCAAGGGCCCGATCAGATGCAGGCTGATTCCCTCGAATTGCTCGCGAAAGTCCGGCCATTTGCCCGCCGCCTCCTGCACGCGGTTCTCACCGAAGATCCGATGGCCGTCGCGCAGCACCGCCTCGACCCGTTCATTGGGCTGGACCTTGGAGACGGCGATCAGGTCCACGCTTTCGGGCGCGCGCCCGGCGTCCTCGGCGGCTTTGCGCAGCCGTGCCTCGATCTCTTGCAGCCCCATGATGACCCTCCCGGCGGATGACGTGCGCAGTGCATGCCACAGTGCGCCCCCCGCGCACAAGTGTGCGGATCGGCGCAAACGGCTTGCCCATGCCGCCACGCTTGGATAGTAGGGGTGGAAACAATCTCGGACGGTGCCATGACCCATTCGCGTATCAAACTGGCCGCTGCAGCCGCCGCAGCCCTTGCAATTCTGGGCGGCTGCAGCGCGTTTCAGAACGCCAAGCTAGACCCTGATGCAACGCGCGTGAAAAGTGGCCGCGAGGCCCGGCCCTCCGCCGAGCAAGGCTCGATTCTCGATGCGTTCCGCGGCGCCAAGGACACTACCAAGGTCAACCGCTTCTTGTGGACCGCCTCGCTGCAGGTGCTCGACTTCCTGCCGGTCGAGGCTGCTGATCCCTTTACCGGCGTGATCAGCACGGGCTACGGCACGCCGCCGGGTGGCGGTCAGGCGTATCGCGCGACGATCCTGATCAGCGATCCGGCACTTGATGCGCGGTCGCTCAACGTGGCCCTGCAATCGCGCCGCGGGCCGGTCGATGCCGCGACTGAGCGCGCGGTCGAGGATGCCATTCTCAACCGTGCACGGCAGTTGCGCATTCAGGCAGCCCGGTTCTGATCTCCAAGGGCGGCGTCACGCCGCTCTTGCAAGGATTGCCGGATGATCTGCACCGACGAGTTGACGAAGAGCGCGGCCATCAGCCCGGCCACGATCAGGTCGGGCCAGCCCGAGGCCGTTCCCCAGACCCCGAGGGCGGCCAGCATCACGGCCACGTTGCCGATGGCATCGTTGCGCGAACACAGCCAGACCGAGCGCACATTGGCATCGCCATCCTTGTAGGCCATCAGCAAGAGCACGCTCGCCAGGTTGGCGCCAAGCGCCAGAAACCCGATCAGCCCCATGATCTCGGCCTCGGGCACGCCCGTATAGAGCACGCGGTAGAGCGTGGTGCCCAGAACCCAGAGCCCCATTGCCATCAGGCTCATCCCCTTGACCAGCGCCGCCGTTGCGCGCACCCGAAGCGACATGCCGATCACGGCCAGCGACAGGCCATAGGTCAGCGCATCGCCCAGAAAATCGAGCGCATCGGCCTTGAGTGCCTGGGATTGCGCGGCCTGACCCGCGCTCATCTCGACCGCGAACATCGCCGCGTTGATCGCGATGACCAGCCAGAGCCGCCGCTTATAGGCGTCCGACACGCCGTCGAACCGCGCATCGTGGTCACAACATCCCGCCATTCCGGGCCTCCTTTGCATCTTGCCTGAGGGACATGTAATCTCTCTAGCGACTATAGCTTCAAGAGGAGGCATGATGTTTTTCTCGATTGGCGATCTCGCGCGGCGGACCGGCGTCAAGGTGCCCACCATCCGCTACTACGAGGCGCGCGGGCTGCTTGATGCGCCGTTGCGCAGTGCGGGCAATCAGCGGCGCTATGGGCAGGCGGAGCTGGAGCGGCTGCGCTTCATCCGCCATGCCCGCGATCTGGGATTCTCGCTCGGGGCGATCTCGTCGCTGATCGAGTTGCAGGAGCACCCGGATCGCGGCTGCGAGACCGCGACGCGGATCGCGCAGGATCAGCTCGAGGCCGTCCGTCAGAAGATTGGCCGGTTGCGCGCGCTGGAGGCCGAGCTGGAGCGGATCACGGCGGGCTGCACGGGCACAGGGGTCTCGCGCGAATGCTACGTGCTGGCGTCGCTCGCCGATCACGAGTTGTGCGACCACGATCACGCGCCGATGGATGGGTGAAATGCCACCCTTGCGGGAATGGATTGGTGTGGTGGTAAGGGGGGCAGCGGAACATGAGCGTGGGTGATGGGGCGTGGTTGGCCTGAGGCGGACATAGCACCCCACTAGAAGGTGCCGCGCGATCGCAGGGCCGGGGACTGGCGACTCAACGGTTGGTGCGGCGATCAGTTGAAATCGCCGCCCAAACCTCCCCTCGACCACAGCCCCCGGACGCAGGTGCTGCAAAGGCCGTGACGGGCGACCGCCTTACATGTCGCCTGCCGCCACCTCATGCACCCAGGCCACCTGACGCGGCAGGCAGGTGGTTTGCAGATCATAGCGCGCGCGGATCAGATCGCGGGCCGCCACCCCCAGGCGTCGCCGCGCGGCCGCGTCGTCCAGCAGCGCGCAGACCTCGCCCACCAGTGCCGCGCCGTCGAAGAAATCCACCAGCCGCCCGGTCTCATCCTCGGTGATGACCTCGCGCACCGGCTCGGTATCGCCCGCCACGATGGCCGCGCCGCAGCTCATCGCCTCCATCAGCGACCAGCTGAGCACGAAAGGGTAGGTGAGGTAGACATGCACGCGGCTCAGCTGCAACAGCCGCAGAAAGCGGTCATAGGGGATGCGCCCCAGAAAATGCACGCGCGCCCAGTCGGTGTCGGGTATCTGCCCGCGCACCTCGTCGATGAAGATCTGTTTCCAGGTCTGTCCCTTGGGCGGGCGGGCACCGTAGCTCACCTCGTCGCCGCCGACGATGAGCACGCGGGCGCGGGGCCGCTCGCGCAGGAGGTGCGGCAGCGCGCGCATGAAGATGTGATAGCCGCGATAGGGCTCGAGGTTGCGGTTGACGAAGGTGATCACCTCGTCGTCGCGGCTGAGCGTGCCTGCGCCCTCCACCTCGAGCCGGACATCGGGCAGAGGGCAGGCGGTGAGCGTGTCGATGCCGTCATGGCTGACGGTGATGCGGTCGCGGAAGGGCTGCGGAAAGGTATCGGCCTGAAACCGGGTCGGGCTGATCCCGGCATGGCCCTGATCGAAATGCAGGTGGTTGTTGAGGTTCTTCATACGGATGCGCAGGGCCTCGGTCTCGGGCGTCTTGCTGGCGAATTCCGGGTCGAAGTTCAGATGTGGCCAGCCCGCGAGGTGATAGAGTTCGCAATAGAGCCCCATGCGCGCCTCGGGCCAGACATCGCGCATGAACAGCGATTCGCCCCAGCCGGGATGTGCGAGGATGAGATCGGGCACATAGCCCTTGTCGCGCAGCTGCCGTGCGGCGTGATAACACGCCTCGCCGCGCGTTACCTTGGTGTCGAGATCGACCAGCCAGGGGTGCAGCTTTTGCCCCTCGCGCTTGGGCAGGGTGTAGGGGACCACGCGCACCCCTTGCCAGGTCGTGGCCTCCTTGACCCGCAGCGTCAGCGCCACGCAGTGATGCCCCTGCCGGGCCAGAAGCGGCGCCAGATGCTTGTACTGGCCTGGGAAGTTCTGATGGATGAAAAGGATTTTCACGGATATGCCTGTCTGGTGCCCCTCAAGTGCTTATAGTCGTGCCGGGCCAGCGCCGCAAAGCCCCGCATTTTTGCAGCCGGAGTCTGGACCCGCCCCACACAAGCGCCTATCACCCGTTCCAACAACTGACAGAGCAAGAGAGGCCCGGCCCATGTCGCGCTATGCACCGGCGGAAATCGAAGCGAAATGGCAACAGGCGTGGCAGGATGCGGATATCTTTCGCGCCCGCCGGGATGAGGCCAAGCCGAAATACTACGTGCTGGAGATGTTCCCCTATCCGTCGGGGCGCATCCATATGGGTCATGTGCGCAATTACACGATGGGCGACGTTGTGGCGCGCTATAAGCTGTCGACGGGGCATAACGTGCTGCACCCGATGGGCTGGGACGCGTTCGGCATGCCCGCCGAGAATGCCGCGATGGCAAGCGGGGGCCATCCCAAGGACTGGACCTACGCCAATATCGCCACGATGCGCGACCAGATGCGGCCGCTGGGCCTGAGCATCGACTGGTCCCGTGAATTCGCCACCTGCGATCCTGAATACTATGGCCAGCAACAGGCGCTTTTCCTGGATTTCCTCGAAAAAGGGCTGGTCTACCGCAAGAACGCCGTGGTCAACTGGGACCCGGTGGACATGACCGTTTTGGCCAACGAGCAGGTGATCGACGGCAAGGGCTGGCGCTCGGGCGCCGAGGTGGAGCGGCGTGAATTGACGCAGTGGTTCTTCCGCATCTCGGATTTTTCTGAGGAGTTGCTGGAGGCCTTGGACAGCCTCGACGACTGGCCCGCCAAGGTGTGCACCATGCAGGAGAACTGGATCGGCAAATCGCGTGGTCTGCAATTCGCCTTTGGCCTCAATGACGGCCCTGACGGGCATGACCGGGTGGAGGTCTATACCACCCGGCCCGACACGCTGATGGGGGCGTCCTTCATCGGGATTTCGCCCGATCATCCGCTGGCCCGCCAGTTGGAGCGTGAGCGCGCCGATGTGGCGGCGTTCTGCGCCGAGGCGCGCAAGGGGGGCACCACCGCCGAGGCGATTGAAAAGGCCGAGAAGCTGGGGTTCGATACCGGGCTGACCTGCCGCCATCCGTTCGACACGTCGTGGGAATTGCCGGTCTATATCGCCAATTTCATCCTGATGGATTACGGCACCGGCGCGATTTTCGGTTGCCCCGGCCACGATCAGCGCGACCATGATTTCGCGCGCAAGTATGACCTGCCGATCCTCGACACCTTCCTGCCGCTTGACGCTGAGCACGACATCGAAGCCGCACCCTATGTGCCGCTCAAATCCGAGCGGGTGCGCTACACGCGGCTGGTGGCGGGCGAAGAAGAGCAGACCGGCGAGGCGGGTGTCGAGGCGGCGATTGAGTTCTGCGAGCAGAATGGCGTGGGGCAGGGGGTGACCAAGTTCCGGCTGCGCGATTGGGGCCTCAGCCGTCAACGCTATTGGGGCTGTCCCATTCCGGTGGTGCATTGCGAGACCTGCGGCGTGGTGCCCGAGAAGAAAGAGAACCTGCCGGTGCAGCTGCCGTATGACGAGGGCGGCACGCCGATTGATTTCTCCATCCCCGGCAACCCGCTCGACCGGCATCCCACGTGGCGTGACTGTGCCTGCCCGGCCTGTGGCAAACCCGCCCGGCGCGAGACGGACACGATGGATACTTTCGTGGATTCGAGCTGGTATTACGCCCGCTTCACCGCGCCCCGTGCCGAGACGCCCACGGACATGGCCGAGGCCGAGTACTGGATGAACGTGGATCAGTATATCGGCGGGATCGAGCACGCGATCCTGCATCTCTTGTATTCGCGGTTCTTCGCCCGGGCGATGAAGATCTGCGGGCATCTGCCCGAGAAGGCGATTGAGCCTTTCGATGCTCTGTTCACCCAAGGCATGGTGACGCATGAGATTTACCAGACGCGGGATGCCAAGGGCCGCCCAGTCTATCACCTGCCCGAGGAGGTCGAAAAGGTCACTTTCGAGGATAAGAGCGTATACGTCCTGAAATCCGAGTTGACCGAACGTGGCTGGGAAAATGGTGACAGCAACATTAGAGAAGCAATTGCAAAAAGCTTTGTCTCTTTTCCTCACTATGGCGTTGATGTCATCCCCTCCGCCAAGATGTCAAAATCCAAGAAGAACGTGGTCGATCCCTCGACCATCATTGCGGAATACGGGGCCGATACCGCGCGCTGGTTCGTCCTTTCCGACAGCCCGCCCGAGCGCGACGTGGAATGGACAGCCTCGGGCGCCGAGGCGGCGCATCGGCACCTTGCCCGCGTCTGGCGCATCGCATCCGAGATCGCGCAGACCCCCGGCGAGGCCGATCCGCAAGCCGACGAGGCGCTCTTGCGCGAGATGCACAAGACCATCGACGAGGTGACCAAGGGCGTGGACAGTTTCGGCTTCAATGCCGCCATCGCGCGGCTTTACGCCTTCACCAACTCGCTGGCCAAATCGAAGGCGGGGCAGGCGGCCAAGACCACCGCCGCGCGCACGCTGGCGCAGCTGATGTCGCCGATGACGCCGCATCTGGCCGAAGATGTCTGGGCGATGCTGGGCGGCGCGGGGCTGGTGGCGACCGCCCCTTGGCCCAAGGCGGACCCAGCGATGTTGATCGACGAGACGGTGATCCTGCCGATTCAGATCAACGGCAAACGCCGGGGTGAGCTGTCGCTGCCCGCCGACATGGAGAAATCCGAGGTTGAAAAAGCCGCGCTCGCGCATGAAGCTGTGCAAAAGGCCCTGAATGGGGGGCAACCCAAGAAGGTGATCGTGGTGCCGGGACGGATCGTGAATGTCGTCGTATAGCCGCCGCCTGCTGCTCGGCGCGGGGCTGGCCCTGGTGGCGGGCTGCGGCTTTGCGCCTGCCTATGCGCCGGGGGGCGCCGGGGCTGCGCTGATGGGGCAGGTCGAGGTGAGCGAGCCGGAGACGCGGGCGGGTTACCTGCTGACCCGTGAGCTTGAGGGTCGTCTGGGCCGGGCCCCCTCGGCGCGCTACGAGTTGCGCCCCGCGATCAGCCTTGCGACCGAGGCGATTTCCATTGATCGCAGCAACGTCGCATCAAGGTTCAACATGCTGGGGCGCGTCGAATATGCGCTGGTCGACCGGGAGACGGGCCTGACCGTGACCACCGGGTCGGTTGACAGCTTTACCGCCTTTTCTGCCACCGGCACGCCGGTCGCGACGCAGGCCGCCGAGCGCGATGCCGAGGTGCGGCTGATGACCATCCTCGCCGATCAGCTTGTGACCCGTCTGGTGGCGACTGTGCCCGACGCGGCGCGATGAAGCTGAGTGCGCGCGATGCGGCCCGCTATTTCGCCAAGCCCGAGGCGCATCGCACGGGACTGTTGATCTACGGTGCCGATGCGATGCGCGTGGCGCTCAAGCGGCAGCAGGTGATCGCGGCGCTGCTTGGTCCTGACGCCGAAGAGGAAATGCGCCTTGCCCGGATGGCGGGCGGGGATCTGCGCAAGGATGCCGCGCGGCTGATGGATGCGGTCAAAGCGCAAGGTTTTTTTCCGGGGCCGCGCGCGGCCTTTGTCGAGGATGCCAATGACGCGGCCGCCGACGCGATCCTGGCTGCGTTGAGTGACTGGCAGGAGGGCGATGCGCAGATCATCGTCACCGCAGGTCAGCTCAAGGCGACGTCGAAGATCCGCAAGGCGTTCGAGGCGCATCCCAATGCCTATGCCGTTGGAATTTATGACGAACCGCCCACGCGCGAGGAGATTGAGCGGGTGTTGGGAGAGGCCGGTCTGCGGGATATTCCCGGCCCGGTGATGAATGACCTCACGGCGCTTGCCCGCGATCTCGACCCCGGTGATTTTCGTCAGACGATGGAGAAGCTGGCGCTCTACAAGCTGGGCGAGGATGGCCCTTTGTCTTCGGAGGATATCGTCGCCTGCGCGCCCGCCTCGACCGAGGCCGATCTCGACGACATCCTCAATATCGTGGCCGAGGGACGCTCGGGCGAGATCGGCCCGGTGCTGCGGCGGTTGAAGGCGCAGGGGGTGCAGCCGGTGGGGCTGTGCATCGGGGCGACCCGGCATTTCAGGGCGCTCTACACGGCGGCCTCGGACCCCGGGGGGGCGGCGCAGGGCATCGCCCGGATGCGCCCGCCGGTCTTTGGCCCGCGCCGTGACCGCATGCTGCGGCAGGCGCAGGGCTGGGGAGCGGACAAGCTGCAGCAGGGGCTGACGATCCTCACAGACACCGACCTGCAACTGCGCTCGGCGGCGCAGCGGGCCCCCGAGATGGCGCTGATGGAACGGGCGCTTATCCGGTTGGCGATGCTGGCGGCTAGGTGAGGGGGGTGGGTTGGAAACCCACCCTACGCGGTGCCACCGGTGCGGGTTCGGGTTTTCGGCGTCGGTTCAAAGCACACCATGGAACGGGGTAAGGTGTGGCCTAAACCCGACATAGGCACCACCCGCGCGAAACGCACCGAAGGTGCCGCGCGATCGCCGGGCCGTCCCGCGGCCTGGCGATTTCATAGGGCGCGCAACGTGTCGAGGTTAGAATGACTTGGCTGCCATAAAGTACCCACCACGACCGTTGCTTCGCCAGTCCCCGGCCCTGCGATCACGCGGTACCTTTTGGCGGGGTGCTATGAGTGCTTCAGGCCAATCATCACCAAACCTTCACAGGTGCGCACGACTGGCCCTGCCGCCGTTGCCTTCGCCTGCTCTTTGCGCAATGCTGCCGCAAATCAAACCGAACGGGGACCGTTCCATGTATGACGTTATCGGATCGCGGGCCAGCCGGGCCTTTCGTGTGCTCTGGCTGCTTGAGGAAATGGGGTTGGAGTACAATCACCTGCCCGTCGCCCCGCGCTCGGCCGAGGCGCTGGCGGTGAACCCGTCGGGCAAGATCCCGGCGCTGCGGGAAGGCGATCAGGTGCTGACCGATTCCAGTGCGATCATGACCTATCTGGCTGACAAGCATGGCCGGATGACCCATCCTGCGGGCACTCCCGCCCGGGCGCGTCAGGATGCGCTGACGCATCAGATCCTCGATGAGGTCGATGCCGTGCTCTGGACGGCGGCGCGGCATTCCTTTGTGCTGCCCGAGGAGCACCGGGTGCCTGCGGTCAAGGACTCGCTCAAGTGGGAATATGCGCGTAATGTCAATGGGTTGGAAGCGGTCCTAAAGGGTCCGTTCCTGCAGGGCGAGACCATGACCATCGCCGATATCCTGCTGGCGCATTGCCTGATGTGGGCGGGCAAGGCGGGCTTTCCGGCCCCGCCTGCGCGGCTGGCGGCGTATCTCGATGCGATGATGGCGCGGCCCGCGTTTCAGCGGGCGGCGGCGCTGCCCTGAGCGTAGGCGGCGGCGTGGCGACCGGCCCAGACCCCCGTGGCGAGGCAGGCGGTCAGCAGGTAGCCGCCGGTGGGAGCCTCCCAATCGAGCATTTCACCGGCGGCGAAGGTACCGGGGCGGGTGTGCAGCATCAGGCCGTCAGTCAGGGCGTTAAAGCGTAGGCCGCCTGCGGTGGAGATGGCCTCGTCCATCGGGCGGGGGCCGAGGAGCGGGACGGGCAGCGCCTTGAGCGTGGCGGGCAGGTCCGGGGCGGTGCGGGCGAACTCCATCACCAGTGCGCATTTCACCGGGTCGAGGTTGAGCGCTTTGCGGAGGCGGTTTTTCAGGCTGTCGCGGGGGCGGGTGTTGGCCAGCCGTTGGGCGATTTGCGCGGTTGAGAGGTCGGGTGCGAGGTCGAGCGTGAGGGGGGCGCCGTCGCGCAGGGTGGCGCTGATCTCGTAGAGACCGCCGCCCTCGAGCCCGGTGGCGGAGAGGACGCATTCGCCACGCGAGCGGGCGGTGCCTGCGAGCAGTTCCACGCCTTTGACGGGGTTGCCGAAATGCGGGGTCATATGCGGCGACCAGTCCACGAGAAAGCCCATGTTGGCGGGGCGGAAGGGGGCGAGCGTCTCGGGGTCGAGATGCGCGCTCCAAGCCCCATCGGAGCCGAGCCGGGCCCAGCTTGCGCCGCCGCAGGCCAGCACGGTGACGGTGGGGGGGAGGCGCTGTGGCCCCTCGGGGGTGTCGAAGATGACCGCCGAGCTATCCCATCCGGTCCAGCGCCAGCGGGTGCGGGTCTGGGCGCCGAGGCTGCGCAATTCGGCCAGCATGCTGCGCAGGAGTGGCGAGGCCTTCATTACGCGCGGAAAGACCCGGCCGGTGGAGCCGGTGAAGAGCGTCTGTTCGTGCGCACGCGCCCAGTCCTGCACCGCGTCCGGCCCGAAGGCGGTGAGCATCGGGCGCAGGGCCTCGGCGCTGTCACCGTAGGCGGCGAGGAAGTCTTCGAAGGGTTCGGATTTGGTGAGGTTCAGCCCGGATTTACCGGCCATCAGGAATTTGCGTGCCACGGAGGGTTTGGCTTCGGCCAGCGTCACGCGCAGACCGGCGCGGGCGAGTTCGCGCGCGGCCATGAGACCCGCAGGCCCGGCCCCGATGACGAGCGCGTCGGTCATGCCTGCGCGACCCGTTCGATCACGACACGATCAAGCAGGACGACGTCCCAGCCGCGTTTGGTGTAGGGCACGCGCGCGCTGTTAAGCCAGTCTTCCAATGCGGCGACGATGCGGGGACGGCTGAAGGTCAAGTTCGATATGTTCAGTTTATGCCGGTTTCCGTCCATATCGCTGAGTTGCATCATTTCGATGTTCTTGGGCGCGCAGGAAAACTCGGCCCGTGCGAACGCGTGCCAGGCTATATGGTCAGGCACGCGAAGGCGACCCCGGGAGGTCGCGCTGCGAAAGGTGAGGCCGGTCTCGTCGATGCGCAAGACCCAGTCGGCCCAGTTGGACATGCGCCAGAGCAATGCGCCCGAGACCAGCAGGACCGGAGGGGCGATCAGGAACAGGACCGAGATGAAGCGCAGGTCGAAAAAGTCGATCCCCTGCGTGGTCATGAAGACCGCGAACGCGGCCACGAGCCCCCCGATCATGAACGCGATACCGGCACTGAAACGAAGCCATCCGCGCGCCGGGTAGGCGGTGAAGGGGTCCGGGGTCATGCAGCATCTCCGGCCTCGACGAGCGGTTGGCTGTTGAGCCCGACATGATGCAGCACGCGCTGCGGGAAGGGGATTTCAATGCCCTCGGCCTTGAGCGCGTTCCAGATCGCGAAGAGCACGTCGGACTGGTATTTTCCGGTGACATCCTCGATCCCCTCGACCCAGTATTCGACCGAGAAGTCCACGCCGCTGTCGGCGAAGGCCTTGAGCTCGCATTCGGGGGCGCGGGCGCCTTCGGTGAGAACGAAATCGAGCGCGGCAACGGCGGGTTCGATCAGGGCGGGGATGCGGTTGATGTCGGTGTCGTAGCTCACGGAGAAATCGGCCTCGTAGCGGCGTTGCGAGCCGGCGTCGGAGAGGTTGATGACGCGGGAGGTGATGAAATCCTCGTTCGGGACCACGATCCAGCGGCCATCGGGGGTCTCGAGGATGGCGGCGCGGGCGGTCATCTTGACAATGGTGCCCTCGGAGCCGTCATCGAGCACGACATAGTCGCCCACGGTGGTCTGCCCCTCCAGCAGCAGGATCACGCCGGAGACGAAATTGGCAGCGATCTGTTGCAGCCCGAGGCCGATGCCGACGCCGAGCGCGCCGCCGAGAACGGCGATGGCGGTGAGGTCGATGCCCATGATCGACATCAGGAGCAGGAAGGCCGCGCCGAAAATGGCGATCTGGCTGGCCTTCATCGCAAGTTCGCGGGTGGCGGGGCGCAGATCTTCCTGACGGCGGATGAAGTCTTCGGATTGGCTGTTGGACCAGCGGCCAAGCCAGAACAAGAGCGCGGCCGAGACCGCGCCGCGGATGAGGGACAGCGCCGAGAAGCTGATATTGCCGAGATCGACCGAGATGGCGGCGAGCCGGTCGTTGGCGAGCCCCAGAAGATCGAAGAGGTAGAGCAGCGCGACGGGCATGAGAACGAGGCGACCGAGCACCTTGAGGAACGGGTCGGTGACGATTTCGCGCACCAGAACGCGGGCGGCGAGGACCATGAAGAGCCGCTTGCCGAAGGCGATCACGTCGCCCGAGCCGAAGATAGAGCGGGTCACGCTCTCGCCGATGCCCGTGAGGCCGTAGGCCAGAAGCGGCATCAGGAGCGGCAGGAACATCAGCATGAAGCGCCGCGCCGAGGCGATCGGCCCGTCTTGGCCAGCGGCGGGGGTCAGCAGGCGGGTGAGCGCGGGGCGTATCCGCCCGGTGATGAGCACGGCCAGCAGCCAGGCCACCACCAGAATCGCGAATTGCGACCATGCCGCCGGGCTGAGCAGCCAGACCTTGGCCATGTCCCAGCCCTGCAGGCCGTAGCCGATGGCCGTCTGCAAGATCTCCGGTTGCCCCTCCATCACACACCCCTTGTCATCTTGACCCTTTGTGCCAGTCTCTTGCCCGCACTCTGGGATAGGATCAAGACAAACTGACCGACGCGCCGATTTGCCCGCTCTGCCTGCGGCCCATTCCGCCCGGCACTAGGCAGAGCCTGCATCACCTTGTGCCCAAGCTGAAGGGCGGCAAGGGTGGGGCGGTCGTGCGCCTGCATCAGATCTGTCACAACGAGATCCACGCGACGCTGACGGAAGTGGAATTGGCGCGGGATTACAGCACGGTGGAGGCGCTGCGCGCGCATCCGCGTCTGGCGAAGTTCATCGACTGGGTGGGGCGGCGCCCGCCGGAGTTTCATTCGAGAACGCCGGGGCCGAGACGGAAACGGTGAGGGGCGTCAGAGCACGTGCCAGAGCGAGAGGCCGCCCACAAGGATCAGGCTGAGCGCCCAGACCAGATCGAGGTTGAACCAGCTTTTCGACAGGAATTTGAGGCCGAGCCAGCGATAGACGCCGAAGGCGAGCGCGCCGCCCGAGAGCATCATCGCGGCTGTGTGCAGCAGGGCCACGGCGGCTGCGATGGTGACGTTGCCACCGATCAGCGTGTCGGCGGCGGCGTGTCCGGTGTCGGTGTCGACCGTGCCGCAGATGCCGAGATAGATCGGCACCAGCATCAGCCCCGCGCCATGCGCCATTGCCGCGAGAAACGACCAGAGCGCCAGCCGCGAGGGCGGCACCCGGGCGAGGAACCGGGGGTGCCTGCGATTGATCAACAGGTAGAGGCCGAGGCCGATCACGAGGCAGGCCGCGCCGATCTGGATTTCGCGCTGCCATGCCGCGAGGGCCAT
Source organism: Roseovarius tolerans (assembly GCF_900109855.1). Lineage (GTDB taxonomy): Bacteria > Pseudomonadota > Alphaproteobacteria > Rhodobacterales > Rhodobacteraceae > Roseovarius > Roseovarius tolerans. The sequence continues at coordinate 170,081 of NZ_FOBO01000007.1, forward strand.
CAACGCCGAGAACGGGAATAGGATCGCGGCCATTGCGAGCAGGTGCCCGCCCGCCAGCGCCAGCAATGCCATCCACAGGCTGCTGCGCTTGCGCTCCATCAGTGCCGCCGAGACCGCGAGCGGCCAGCCCATGCCGGGATTGACCCCGTGATAGATGCCCGAGGCGACGACGGCCCACCACAGGGCCGCCGTGCTATTGAGATCCACCACGCCTTAGACGGAGGGGTAGCAGAAACTGTCGGTGGAACAGTCGCCGCCTTCGAGCCGGATCTGGTGGGCGCGGTAGCCCTTGGGGAAGTCCACGTAGAAATCCGGGTCGAGCGTCAGCCCGCCGTCTTCGCCGACATGGGCCATCACCATCTGCCCGCCCTCGTCCTCGGGGTAGAACTGATCGTCCCACGAGGAATAGAGGGAGTTGGTCCAGTAGACGCGTTTGCCGTCGCGGCTGATTTCCACCATCTGCGGGCCATAGGCGAAATCGCGGCCGTTGGGGTGTTTGGTGTCGGCGACGATGCCGCCCAGTTCGACCTTGCCCGCAAGCGTGGGGTTCATCGGGTCGGAGACATCGTATTGGTGCATCTCGCCGGTGCCCCAGCAGGCGACGTAGAGGTATTTGTCGTCAAGGCTGAGGTCGATATCGGTGACCAGCGGCGGCACCGCCTCGAACCCCTTGAGCAATTCGGGCAGATCGTCGGCGGCGGCGGGATGTGGCGGGATGGTGACGGTTTTCTTTGCGTCGAAGGTGCCGTCGTCCTTGCGCCACCATGTCCAGATCGAGCCTTCGAGATTGGTGGTGTCGACGACCACGCCGCAGAAGCCGTATTGCTTGGCCGGGTCATGGGCGGGCCGGATTTCCAGCGCCATCTGGTGATTTTCGCCAAAGTCGATGGTCTGCACGTTCTTGCGCGCGCGCAAATCCCAGAAATGGATGGAATGGCCGTATTTGTTGCTGAGCAGGTCCTCGGGGACGATGCCGTTTTCGTATTGCGGCGGCAGGCCCCATTCGGAACTGACCATGTAGTTGCGCGGCAAGTTCCACCAGAAATCGTATTGCTTGTCCTGCACGCCGCGATCCATCTCGTAGCGGCCGAGGATCTCGAAGGTCTCGCAATCCATGATGAACATGCCCGGCGGGCCGTCGGTGCCGTCCTTGCCGCCGCCGCCAAGGGTGGAGACATAGATGCCCTCGGGGCCGCAATGGATGGTGTGGGGACGCGAATAGCCGGTCTTGGCAAAGACCTCTTCGGGTTCGATGATCTTGTGGATCTTCGCCTTGAGCGGTTCCTTGACGTCGATGATGTAGATGCGGCTGGAGCGGATGCCGGGGATGATCAGGTAGCGGCGTTCGAGGAATGCGTGGCCGGTGAGGGGCGAAAGGGCTGAGGAACAGGCGTTCCAGCCGAAATGGTGAAACTCGTCGCCGGTGTTGGGCATGAACAGGCTATGAACGATCTGCCCGTATGTCTTGGACTTGGGATCCACGTCCACCACGGCGAGGCCGTCGGGCTGGCTGCCGTCGGGGCTGAGCATCAGGGTGAAGGCGAGCGTTTCCGCCGGCGCCTCCATCGCGAGTTTGGGTGTGGCGTGAAATGTCGGATCGGGCCGCAAGGTCATCTGGTTGTCCTCCCTGAACTACGCACCTGCCCTCCGCAACAGGCGCGGTTTACCCTGTCACGGAATGCGTGATGCGGCAAATCTTTTGCAAGACGGGGCGCGGGTCAGGGGCGGCAGAGGGCCTTGATCCCCGCGACATGGGCGGGGTCGGCGGCGAGCGGGTCGGCGGCAAGTGCGCGGGCGGTGTCGAGCACGGTTTCGGCGTCCGGGGGGACGCGATCGAAGAGGCCCCAGGCGAGCGCTGTTTCGGTGTCGATCTTCTGCCCGGCCATGAGGATCATTTTGGCACGGGCCGGGCCGACCAGCGCGCTGAGGCGCGCGGGGTCGCTGGGCTGGGGCAGAAAACCCAGTTTCATCACCGGGTAGAACGCCTTGGACCCCGGCGCGGCGATGCGGATGTCGCAGGCCAGCACCATGCCCATTGCGCCGCCCGCCACCGTGCCGTTGAGCGCGGCGATGCTGAGGCCGGGAAAGGCGGCGATGGCGGTTGAGAGACGTTCCCAGACCGGGCTGGTGGCGAGGCCTGCGCGGGCGGCCTCGAGATCGGCCCCGGCGGAGAACACCTTGCCCGCGCCGGTGAGGATGAAAACCTGCGCCTCGGATGCGGCGGCTTCAGCGATATCGGCAAGCTCCGACAGCATCGCCTCGGTCAGGGCGTTGGCCTTGTCGGGGCGGTCGAGCGTGGCGATCCAGAGGCCGCCGTCCTTGTCGAGCCGGATCATGCGAGGCCGATCCGGCGGCGGATATCCTCGTCGCGCAGGGATATTTCCTGGCCTACGAACTCATCGGCCTCGGGGCTGCACATCCACAAGAGCGCCCTGGCGGGCCAGTCGGCGGGGATGTGGTCGGACCAGTCGAGCGCGCTGACCGGGTTGACGCCGCTGGCCTTGATCTCGCGCTGCATGTCGGTGGCGACGGTGCCGGGCGAGAGGCCCATGACGCGCAGGCCTGCTGCGCGCGCCTCGTGATCGGCGCAACGGGTGAGCATCGCTGCCCCCGCCTTGGAGGTGCAATAGGCGCTCCAGCCTTCCAGCGGATTATGCGCCGCGCCGGAACTGACGGTGAGGATGGTGCCGGAGCGGCGCTCTATCATGCCGGGCAGGGCGGCGTGCATGCCGTTGAAGACGCCCTTGAGGTTGATGTCGATGGCATGGGCCCATGCGCCGGGGTCGACGTCGGCCAGTCCCGCGATGGGCTCGACCACGCCCGCGTTGTTGATCAGCACGTCAAGCTGTCCAAAGGCGGTGTGGCAGGCCTCGACCGCGGCCTCGACTTCCCAGTAGCGGCTGACGTCGCAGGGGATGGCGATGGCGCTGGGCCCGATTTCGCCCGCGAGATTGGCGATGGCGTCGCGATTGCGCGCCACCAGAGCCACATTGGCCCCCGCCTCGGCGAAAACTCGCGCAGCGGCGGCGCCGATGCCCTTGCTCGCGCCGGTGATGAGAACGCATTTGCCTTGCATGGTCATGGCTTGCCCCCTTTGGCCCTGTGATACGGAGCCTTGCATAGCCGTGCGGCGGGCGGAGTTCCAGTGACATCCTCCCTTGACCCCGCGCGCCCGAGGCCCGAAGTTATCGGCAACCCGTATTTGAAAAAGGTGCCTTGCATGTCTTATCTTCGCCCGCTGGCCGCGTCGGCCGTTCTCTTCGGTGTCACCGGCACCGCCGCGCTGGCCGATCTGACCGCCGATCAGGTCTGGCAGGACTGGACGACCTATCTGGAGGAGTTCGGTTATCGGATCACCGCCGACGAGAGCCGGTCCGGTGACACGCTGACGATCCGCGATCTGGCGATGGAGATGGCCTTGCCCGAGGGTGAGGGTGCGGTGTCGATGCGGATGGGGCAGGTGGAGTTCGTCGAGAACGGCGACGGCACCGTAACGGTGGTCCTGCCCGAGACGATGCCGATCGCGATTGCTGCCTCGGATGACGAGGCGCAGCAGGTCACGATGACGCTGGAGATGACGCACGAGGCGCTGGAGATGATCGTGTCGGGCACGCCCGAGGCGATGCAATACAGCTATGACGCGGAGGCGGTGACCATGGCGCTGACCGACCTTCGGGCCGGCGAGGAGACGCCGGAGATTCGCGCCGCGCAGATCCGCCTTGAGGATCTCAACGGCACGAGCCGGACCGCGCTTGGCGAGACGACGCGTGCGGTGCAACAGAACATGACGGCGGGCCCGGTGACCTATGATCTGGATTTCACCGATCCGACCGAGGGCGGCACGCTGGTGTTTTCCGGCTCTCTGGCGAATGCGACGTTCGCCGGGACCGGGGCGATCCCCGAGAGCTTTGACACCAATGACATGTCCGCCGCGTTGCGTGACGGGTTCCGGTTCGATAGCCGCATGGAATATCAGACCGGCAGCACCGTCTACCGGTTCGAGGATGATGGCGATGTGCTGGAGGGGGCAAACGGTTCCGATCGGGGCACGATAACGAGTTCCATCGGCCCGGATGGTCTGCGCTATGGCGGCGCGGGCGAGGGTGTGACGATCGCGATCAGTTCCAGCGACATGCCGTTCCCGGTCGATCTGAGCATGGCGCGGATGGGCTTCGATATCGCGATGCCGGTGATCGAGAGCGAGACCATGCAGGATTATGCGGTTGGGATGGAACTGGCCGAGTTCACCATGCCGGATCAGCTGTGGTCGCTGTTCGATCCCGGCGCGCAGTTGCCGCGTGATCCGGCGACGCTGAAGCTGGACCTGTCCGGCAAGGGGCGGCTGTTCGTCGATCTGTTCGACCCCGAGCAGATGGCGAACATCGAAAGCAGCGAGTCCGCGCCGGGCGAGGTCGAGAGCCTGACCCTGCATGACCTGACGCTCGATGTGGCGGGGGCGACGCTGACCGGCGAGGGGGCGTTTAAGTTTGATCAGACCGACACCGAGAGCTTTGGCGGCGCGCCCGCGCCGGAAGGCGAGGTCGATCTGCGCCTCGTGGGTGGCAATGGCTTGTTGGACAAGCTGATCGCCATGGGCCTCGTGCCGCAGGATCAGGCCACCGGCGTGCGGATGATGATGGGGCTGTTCGCGCGGTCCGGCCCGGGCGAGGATGAGCTGGTGTCCAAGATCGAAGTGACCGAGGACGGGCAGGTTCTGGCGAACGGACAGCGGATCAAGTAGGCTGCGCGGTCTCGGGCGCGGTCTCAGCCGGGTTCCAGATCGTCCAGCATCGCCGCGCGTTCCCGAATCCCTGCCGGGCGCAATGCCAGCGTCAATGCGCCCGGCAGGGCCGCTGACGCCAGAAACATCGCCTTCGTGCCGAACGTATCGGCGGCGACGCCTGCGAGGGCGGGGCCGATCATGCTGCCGCCTGCGGTGGCGAGCAGCGCGGCGGTGAAGCTGAGCGACGGCAGCGCCGGGAAGAGCCGTTCCGACCATGACGCCAGCACCGCACTGACCATCATCACGTGCAGCCCTTGCAGCCCCGCCGACAGGACCAGCCCGGCCCATGTGCCGGGGATCAGCGCCACCAGCGCGAGCGAGCCTGCGCCCGCCACCATCAGGAGGCGCAGGAGGGTGGCCAGGCCGATGGCGGCGTTGATGCGTGCCGTGGCGAGCCCGGCCAGACCGCAAAGCCCGTAGATCACGAAGACCAGTCCGGGTGTGGCCGAGGCGGGCAGGCCGAGGGTGCCGCCTGCGGCGCGGAGGTGGTCGGCGGCAAAGGAAATGTAGATCGCCGAGGTGGTGCCGTAGACGAAGGCCACGGCGAAGAGTGGCAGGGCGGCGGCGTGGCACAGCTCGTCCCATGCCGTGCGGGGGCGGGGTGCGCCGCCCGGCTCCACTTCGCGCAGCGCCGCCCAGTTGGCGGCGAGGGCGATCAGGCTGGCCACGGCAAACCCGGCCCAGCAGGCCCGCCACGAGAGGTCCGTTGCGATCAGCCCGAGGGCGGCGAGCCCGGCGAGGGCCACGCCGAGGCTGGTGCCGGTGCTGATCTCGGCTAGGGCTTTCGGGCGATTCATATCGCGGATCTTGCGGTGCACCGCGTCGTTGAACGGTGTCCAGGCGAAGCCCGCGCTCGACCCCGCCAGAAAGACGCCGAGTGCGAGCGTGGGCACGCCCTGGGCGAGGCTGACCAGTGCCATGCCGATCGAGGCGGCAAGGAGCCCAAGGGCCACCGGCGCGCGCGGGCCCTTGCGTCCGAGCATCGCCTGCGCGAGCAGGAGTGCCACGAAGAAGCCGAGGAAGCCAAGGCCCGAGACCAGCCCGACGGTGGTGTCGGACATCGCGAATGTCGCCTTGAATTCGGGCACGAACAGGCCAAAGCCCATGCGACCGGGGCCGAAGCTGATGGCGGTTGCGGCGAAACCGGCGGCGGAGAGGCTCTGGAAATAGGTCATGGCAGGCGGCCCCTTGTTGCGCGTGGTGGGCTCTGTCCCCGCGCGCCCCGCCGGGGACGCCCCCGATGTGTGGCCCGGTCGAAATATCTGCAAGGGCCGGCGCGCGGTATGGCTTTTCACGTGGCATGGCCTTGCACCATGGGCCGGGCCGGTCTACCTGAGTGTGGCATTCAGGAGACGCCCGTGCCCCAATCGCTCGATGATCTGTCCCATGCCCTGATCGGCGCCGCGCTGAAAGCCGGGGCGCAGTCGGCTGATGCCATCGCGATCCGGGGGCAATCGGTGATCGTCGACATGCGCGGCGGCACGCTGGAGCAGGCGGAGCGGGCCGAGGGCACCGATATCGGGCTGCGCGTGCTGATTGGCGGGCGGCAGGCCAATGTCTCGGCCTCGGACACCCGGCCCGAGACCATCGAGGCGCTGGCGACCCGTGCGGTGGCGATGGCGCGCGAGGCCCCCGAGGACCCCTACGCCGGGCTGGCCGAACCTGAGCAGCTTGCCCGCGATTGGGATCTGGCGGGGCTGGAGCTGTGCGACCCGACGGCGGAGCCCGCGCCCGATGCGCTGATGCAGATGGCGCAGGAGGCCGAGGCGGCGGCGCTGCGCGTGGCGGGCGTGAGCCAGGTGCAATCGGCGAGCGCGGCCTATTCGCACAATGCGGCGCATATCGCGGCGAGCAACGGGTTTTCGGGTGGCTATGCGCGCACCGATACGGGGCTGTCCTGCGTGGCCATTGGCGGCACCGGGTCGGGGATGGAGCGCGATTATGATGCCGACAGCCGCGTCTTTGCCGGCGATCTGCGCGGGGCGGAGGAAATCGGGCGGATTGCGGGGGAACGCACGGTCGAGCGGTTGAATGCCCGCCGCCCGCGCACCGGGGCCTATCCGGTGCTGTTCGACGAGCGCGTCGCGTCCTCGCTGATCGGGCATCTGCTGGTGGCGGCAAGTGGCGCGTCGGTGGCGCGGGGATCGTCCTGGTTGATGAACCGGCTGGGCGAGCAGGTGCTGCCCGAGGCGCTGTCGCTGCTGGAGGATCCGCACCGCCCGCGCGCCACCGGATCGCGCCCGTTTGACGCCGAGGGTCTGCCGACCGCGCCGCGCGCGATTGTCGAGAATGGCCGCCTGATGGGCTGGACGCTCGATCTGGCGAATGCTCGCAAGCTGGGGATGCGCTCCACCGGCAACGCGTCGCGCGGGACATCCGCGCCGCCGTCGCCCGCGACGTGGAACGTGGCGCTGACCCAAGGGGCGCAGAGCCGCGAGGATCTGCTGCACGAGATGGGCACGGGCCTGTTGGTGACGTCGATGATCGGGGCGACGATCAACCCCAATACGGGGGATTATTCGCGGGGCGCTGCCGGGTTCTGGATCGAGAATGGCGAGATTGCCTATCCGGTCAATGAATGCACCATCGCGGGCAGCCTTCCCGAGATGCTGCGCACGGTGATCCCCGCCAATGACGCGCGCCCGCATCTGAGCCGGGTGGTGCCGTCGCTTCTGGTCGAGGGGCTGACGCTTGCCGGCGAGTGACCTTTCCCTGCTGATCGAGGCCGCGCAGGACGCGGCGGAGATTGCGACGCGTTATATCGGCGCGCCGCTCGATATCCGCGACAAGCCCGGTGGGGCGGGGCCGGTGACCGAGGCCGATCTTGCGGTCGATGCCGCCCTCAAACAGATCCTGTGCGACGCGCGGCCCGATTACGGCTGGCTGTCGGAGGAGACCGAGGACGACGCCGCGCGGCTGAGCGCCGAACGGGTGTTCATCGTCGATCCCATCGATGGCACCCGCAGTTTCATCGAGGGCAATGACATCTGGGCGCATTCCATCGCCGTGGCCGAGCGTGGCGTGGTGACGGCGGCGGCGGTCTATCTGCCGATGCGCGACAAGCTCTATGCGGCAGGCGCCGGGCTGGGTGCGACGCTGAACGACGCGCCGATCCGGGCCACGACGCGGGCTGATCTGGGGGGCGCGTCGCTGCTCGCGGCCACGCCCGCCTTTGCCCCCGAGGTCTGGCGCGAGGGGCGTGCGCCGGAAGTGACGCGCGGCTTTCGCCCTTCCTTGGCCTATCGCCTGAGCCTTGTAGCGGAGGGGCGCTATGACGCGATGATGACGCTGCGCCCGACCTGGGAATGGGATATCGCGGCGGGCGATCTGATCCTGCGCGAGGCGGGGGCGGTGACATCCGACCGGCGGAAGGCGCCGCTGCGGTTCAACAACCCGGTGCCGCGTCTCGACGGGGTGCTGGCGGCCAATCCGGCGCTGCACGGCGCGCTGCACGCGGCACTGGCAGACTGACGCGCTCTGATCCCCCCTTGCACCCGGGTGCGATCCGCGTCTAATGCGCGGGACTTGTGATCAAAAAACAGGCAGACCATGCCCCGTTCCGACAACCTGACCGGCGCGCTCCTGATGATGGGGTCGATGGCGGCGTTCACCATAAACGATGCGATGATCAAGGGCCTGTCGGGGCAGGTGCCGCTGTTTCAGGTGATGTTCCTGCGCGGGGTGGTGACGACGGTGCTGGTGGCGGTGATCGCCTGGCGGATGGGGGCGCTGACGAAGCGCCTGCCGCGAGAGGATTGGGGGCCGGTATTCTGGCGCATGGTTGGCGAGATCGGCTCCGCCTATTTCTTTGTCTCGGCGCTCTTTAACATGCCGATTGCCAATATCAGCGCGATCATGCAGGCGCTGCCGCTGACGATCACGCTGGCCGCCGCGCTGTTCTTCCGCGAGCCGGTGGGCTGGAAGCGGATGTCGGCGATCCTTGCGGGGTTCATCGGCGTGATGCTAATCGTGCGGCCCGGCACCGAGGGGTTCAATGTCTATTCGGTCTACGGTCTGGCGGCGGTGGCCTTTGTCACGCTGCGCGATCTGGCGACGCGCAAGCTGTCGCGCGATGTGCCGTCGATGCTGGTGACGCTGATCACCTCGTTTTTCATCATGGTATTCTTTGGTCTGGCGAGCCTGACCGGGGACTGGGCCCCGGTCGACGGGCGCGCCATGCTGCTGATCGGGGGGGCTGCGGTGATGATCATCGGCGGGTATCTCTTTTCGATCATGGTGATGCGGGTGGGCGAGATCGGCTTTGTCGCGCCGTTTCGGTATACCAGCCTGATCTGGGCGCTGATCCTGGGGTGGGTGGTGTTCGGTGACTGGCCGCAGACCGTCACGCTGATTGGGGCGGCGATTGTCGTGGCCTCGGGGCTGTTCACGCTCTACCGCGAGGCGCAGGTCAGCCGACGGGCACGGGCGGCGCAGAAAAGACAGCTTTCACTTGGTCCTCGTCCACGTTGAACTGCGCCTTGAAGAAGGCGCGCTCCTTGTCGGTGAGGGGCTGCAGGCTGCGCGGCTCGAAATTGGCGCCTGAGTCGTTGTCGTCATGCTTGGACCGCAGATACATCTTCGGCGTCGGGTTGGAGATCATCGGCATTTCCAGGTGCAGCTTGTGATGGCCGTAATTCATCACCGTGCGCGGATCGCCGGGGCGAAAGAGAACGGCGAGACCACAGGCCCAGAACGGGGACTGGACCTCTTCGGCGCTGATGCCCTGATCCGAGAGGCCGACCGAGTAGCCGCGATTATACTCGAACGCCACGGTGCGCCACTTCTTGCGCATGGTGCGGCTGGCCTTGGCGGACCAGCGCAGGCTGCGGGTGAAGCCGACGGCGACGGCGTCGTCATCATCCAGCCGGAACTGGATGGATTCCGTTTCGTCCTCGCCCAACTCTTCCTTGATGGCAAGCTGCATGGCGCTGCGGTGGCGCATCGGGGGCTGTGCGACGATCCTGATCTGCGGCACGGCGGCGGTCAGGTCGTGAAGGCGGTCGCGATAGGGTTTCGGCAGGCTCTCGCCCACAACGATGAGAAAGGTGAAATCGGGGTTCTGCTGGGCGGCGATGGAGGGCAGGGTGAGGCATTCGAAATGCCGGAAACGCAACTCCATGCGCGCGGGATCGTAGAGATAGGCCTCGCGCGCCTCGATGCTGTCATGCATCCGCTTGAACCCGCCCTGCGCGGGGTAGGAGAACCGGCAAATTCCGATGACGCGCATGATGTCGGACACTCCGGACAGGGTGGGTTGGCAGCGTTTCGCCTGTGCGATACATCGCATTCGCAAAGCCATTGCGCAAGCACCGGGCGGGCCTGTTGACAACCCCCGCGACTCCCCCTATACGCGCCCCATCCAAGGCAAAGGGGGCCGCCCCACCGCCTGTATCAGAACTGAAGTGGTCAAGATCCGGGCGTGATGCCCCGATCCTCTGGAAACCCACCGCGTCGGACCCGAAATATGGGGTGCGATTGCGGTTTTTGCGTATTGCGGACGCGCAGTGTGCTTTTGATTAACCGCACGGGTCACCTCGTGCAGACACATGTGTTGAGAGACGGGGAAAAAACCGGAATGCCAACGATCCAACAGCTGATCCGCAAGCCGCGGCAGCCGAAAGTCAGAACCACCAAGTCACAGCACCTGCAGGGCTGCCCGCAGAAACGTGGCGTTTGCACGCGCGTCTACACCACGACGCCGAAGAAGCCGAACTCGGCCATGCGGAAGGTTGCCAAGGTGCGCCTGACCAATGGCTTCGAGGTCATCAGCTACATTCCCGGTGAAAGCCACAACCTTCAGGAACACTCGGTTGTCCTGATCCGTGGCGGCCGTGTGAAAGACCTTCCCGGCGTGCGTTATCACATCCTGCGCGGCGTGCTCGACACGCAGGGCGTCAAGGATCGCAAACAGCGCCGCTCGAAATACGGCGCCAAGCGTCCGAAATAAGGATTTCGGGCGTCCCGGCATCGGCCCGGGGCCTCGCCCGCAGAGGAACAAGAGGAATATCAGATGTCCCGTCGTCACGCCGCTGAAAAACGCGAAATTCTGCCCGACGCCAAGTATGGCGACCGGGTTCTGACCAAGTTCATGAACAACCTGATGGTGGACGGCAAGAAGTCCGCCGCAGAGAAGATCGTCTACAACGCGCTGGAGCGCGTCGAGAGCAAGATCAAGCGCGCACCGGTGGAAGTGTTCCACGAGGCGCTCGACAACATCAAGCCCTCGGTCGAGGTGCGCTCGCGCCGTGTCGGCGGTGCCACCTACCAGGTGCCCGTCGAGGTCCGCCCCGAGCGCCGCGAAGCCCTGGCGATCCGCTGGCTGATCAACGCGTCGCGCGCCCGCAACGAGAACACCATGGAAGAGCGTCTTGCCGGTGAGCTGGTCGACGCTGTCCAGAGCCGCGGCTCGGCCGTGAAAAAGCGCGAAGACACCCACAAGATGGCAGACGCGAACAAAGCGTTCAGCCATTACCGCTGGTAAACCTTTAGAGGCATCTGAATCATGGCACGCGACTATCCGCTCGAACGCTATCGCAACTTCGGCATCATGGCCCATATCGATGCAGGCAAGACCACCTGCTCGGAACGGATCCTGTTCTACACCGGCAAATCCCACAACATCGGTGAGGTGCACGATGGTGCGGCCACCATGGACTGGATGGAGCAGGAGCAGGAACGCGGGATCACGATCACCTCGGCTGCGACGACGACGTTCTGGCAGTGGCAGGAGGACCCCACCAAGGAGGGGACCGACGACACCAAGTTCCGGATGAACATCATCGACACGCCCGGCCACGTCGATTTCACCATCGAGGTCGAGCGCTCGCTCGCCGTGCTCGACGGCGCGATCTGCGTGCTGGATGCCAATGCTGGTGTCGAGCCGCAGACCGAAACCGTCTGGCGTCAGGCCGACCGGTACAAGGTTCCGCGTATCGTCTTCGTCAACAAGATGGACAAGATCGGCGCCGATTTCTACAACTGCGTCAAGATGATCGAGGATCGCACCGGCGCGCGGGCCGTGCCTGTTGCGCTGCCGATCGGGGCCGAGACCGAGCTCGAGGGCATCATCGATCTGGTGACCATGGAAGAGTGGACCTGGAAAGGTGAGGATCTGGGCGCGTCCTGGACCCGTCAGCCGATCCGTGACGAGCTCAAGGACACCGCCGACGAGTGGCGCGCCAAGCTCATCGAGAACGCCGTCGAAATGGACGACGACGCTATGATGGAATACCTCGAAGGCAACGAGCCCGACATCCCCACCCTGCGCAGCCTGATCCGCAAGGGCACGCTGTCGCTCAGCTTCGTGCCGGTTCTGGGTGGCTCGGCGTTCAAGAACAAGGGCGTGCAGCCGCTGCTGAACGCCGTGGTCGATTTCCTGCCGAGCCCGCTCGACGTGGTCGATTACATGGGCTTCAGCCCCGATGACGAGACCGAGACCCGTGACATTCCGCGTCGCGCCGACGATTCGATGCCGTTCTCGGGCCTGGCGTTCAAGATCATGAACGACCCGTTCGTGGGCTCGCTCACCTTCACGCGCATCTATTCGGGCGTGATCAACAAGGGTGATACAGTCCAGAACTCGACCAAGGGCAAGAAAGAGCGCATCGGCCGGATGATGATGATGCACTCCAACAACCGTGAAGAGATCGACGAGGCCTTCGCTGGCGACATCATCGCGCTTGCCGGTCTCAAGGACACCACCACCGGGGACACGCTGTGTGATCCCAAGGCGCAGGTCGTTCTGGAAACCATGACCTTCCCCGATCCGGTGATCGAGATCGCGGTCGAGCCCAAGACCAAGGGCGACCAGGAAAAGATGTCCGCCGGTCTGGCGCGGCTTGCCGCCGAAGACCCGTCGTTCCGCGTCGAAACCGACATGGAGAGCGGCCAGACCATCATGAAGGGCATGGGCGAACTTCACCTCGATATTCTGGTGGATCGTCTCAAGCGCGAATTCAAGGTCGACGCCAATATCGGCGCGCCGCAGGTGGCCTATCGCGAGACCATCGGTCACGAGGTCGAGCATACCTACACCCACAAGAAACAGTCGGGTGGGTCGGGTCAGTTCGCCGAGGTCAAGATGATCATCTCGCCGACCGAGGCGGGCGAAGGCTTCAGCTTCGAGAGCCGTATCGTCGGTGGCTCGGTGCCCAAGGAATACATTCCGGGCGTCGAGAAGGGCATCCGCTCAGTCATGGATAGCGGCCCGCTCGCCGGCTTCCCGGTGATCGACTTCAAGGTGGCGCTGATCGACGGTAAGTTCCACGACGTTGACTCGTCGGTGATGGCATTCGAGATCGCGGGCCGGATGTGCATGCGCGAAGGTCTGCGCAAGGCGGGGGCCAAGCTGCTTGAGCCGATCATGAAGGTCGAGGTGGTGACACCCGAGGAATATACCGGCAACGTTATCGGCGATCTCACGTCGCGGCGCGGCCAGGTCTCGGGTCAGGAGCCGCGCGGCAACGCCATCTCGATCAATGCGAACGTGCCGCTCGCCAACATGTTCGGCTACATCAACACGCTGCGCTCGATGTCCTCGGGCCGCGCGCAGTTCACGATGCAGTTCTCGCATTACGATCCCGTGCCGCAGAACATCTCGGAAGAGATCCAGTCGAAATACGCATAACCGGGTGGCGGGGAGACCCCCGCCCTACCCAAACCGTAGGGTGGGTGTAAACCCACCATCCGCAACGAAAAAAGGAGCCACGACCATGGCAAAGGAAAAGTTTGACCGTTCGAAACCGCATGTGAACATCGGCACGATCGGGCATGTGGACCACGGCAAGACGACGCTGACGGCGGCGATCACGAAGTATTTTGGGGATTTCCGGGCCTATGACCAGATCGACGGCGCGCCCGAGGAGAAGGCCCGCGGGATCACGATCTCGACGGCGCATGTGGAATACGAGACCGACACGCGTCACTACGCGCATGTCGACTGCCCCGGCCACGCCGACTATGTCAAGAACATGATCACCGGTGCGGCGCAGATGGACGGCGCGATCCTGGTGGTGAACGCCGCCGACGGCCCGATGCCGCAAACCCGCGAGCACATCCTGCTGGGTCGCCAGGTCGGCAT
>NZ_FOBO01000004.1 GCF_900109855.1 Roseovarius tolerans
CTTTCCAGAACTTCGCCTTCGTGATCAACGGCTCGCCACAGATAATGTCTCTCACCGTTGATTTTCACGAACATCTCATCCAGGTGCCAGCGCCAGCGGCTGGATTTCAATCCGGCCACACGGCGTTTTTTGATCTCTGCTGCAAACAATGGCCCGAACCGATGCCACCAATACCGCACCGTTTCATGGCTTAAATCTATGCCGCGCTCATGCAGCAGATCCTCGACGTTCCGGAGAGACAAAGGGAACCGCACATACATCATAACCGCCAGGCGGATGATCTCAGGGCTCGTCTTGAAGTATTTGAAAGGGTCTCGGTTTTTCATCCGAGCAGGGTAGGGCGGCATCAACTCCGCCTCAACCCAAGTTCCTTTGACAATGCCCTAAACTCCATTCCCTCTATATTCCGCGTTCCCGCTTTTTTGTCCGCAGCAACTCAAGAAAGCGTTCTTCCCATCCCTCGGTATGAACGAAGCGGTCAAAACGCTCATCGGTCCCCTTCAACAGTTCAAGTCGCGAGCGTTGAGATACGTCCTCCCAATCGTCGTAGAGAACATAAAGTGCGTTCCCGTATCTGACGTTCTCAAATACCACTAGGTTGTCCGCGAACTTTGCCCCGACATACGCATGCAATCCGCCCGCTCCGCGAATGTATTGCTGAGGTTCTAGGCGTTCAAATAGCGCTACTCTTTCTGCAACTGTGCGTGCAGCTTCGCCCGATATCCTGCCTCCATCAAGTAGGCGTTCGACAACCTCATCACGGGTTCCGGGTGGAAAGAACTGCCAGTCCATTTGGACAGTCCGTATATAGTCGTCACGGCTGGCGTCGCTCGCGAACACGCTACAAGTTCCGACGTTTTCTTGCAGCAGGTTCAGCGCCAGCAACAACTCATCCTCGAATACTTCGCTAGTGCGATCAAGATCGCGGTCCAAGGCAAAGCGGAACAATCCGGCTGCATTTTCTTTGCCTGCCTTAAGAAGTTCGGCTTCCAACTCGTAGAAGCGGGGTTCATGGTGTTCGCGCTGGTATACCTCTTGTTCGAGGTAGTGGACATGTGTTCCGTATGTTGCGGCATCGCCAAAATTGGGCGTCTCGAAGGTTCGAGACTTGGTGATCTTTGGTAGGTCGGTACGCCGTTCGATCCACCCCTCACGGTTCCGCGTTGACCATTTACCCATTTCTGCGAGAGGCAAAGTCGAAACTACAGCGCCTTCCTCTTCCGGCATACCAAGGTGCCGATAGTCATTCAATTGCGCGGAGCTGATCAGTTTCGTCACAGCAACTCGGACAAGTTCGGTTTGAATGCCGTCAAGAGCTTTGTGCACCTTCTTGGGCGGTTTGAGCACGTTGCGCGGCCTCCAAAGCGTCTTTTTATATGTCACATCGCGCTCCTGAAACACCATATATTATCGATTTTTAGCGGCTTACACATCATGTAGCACGGAAAGCGCTCAGGCTACTAGTGGCCAGTTGCAGGCGCGAACAACCTGTGCCTAGGGTGAGGAGCCTATTTATACACCAGCGGGTCCAATAAGGGGTCCAATAAGATGATTCGCGTACCGCTTAAGTATATGATATATAACGATAAATACTTTGGCGGAGGAGGTGGGATTCGAACCCACGGTACGCTCTCACGCACGCCGGTTTTCAAGACCGGTGCAATCGACCACTCTGCCACTCCTCCGGCCCGGATGCTCCTACAGCGCCGCGCACGATTCTGAAAGATGTTGTTTCGCGTGGAAAATCGCCCATGCCGCGCCTGCGCACTTTTCACGTCGCGGGTGAGGCGCTAGAGTGTGCGCGGGATCATGCCGGAATAACGAGCGGCGCGACCGGAAAACCGGCGCAGGCCGGGTGGGCGTGAGCTACAGGCAAGGGGCAGAACATGACATATGCGATTGGGGGCGGACGGGCACCGTGGTGCCGTTTGATGCTGGCGGGGCTTGGTCTCGCGGTGCTGGCCGGATGCGATGAGAATGGCAATTTCTCGCTCCAGCCCGATACGCGCGGCGGTGAAGTCCCGGCGCGTTCCGGCAGTTCGGTCAAGCTGGTGGAGCGCGACGTCGAGGCTCCGGATGTGTTTCAGGTCACCGACATGGGCCTGTGGGACGGTCGTCCGTCGCTTGGCGGGGTCTGGGTGGCGCATCCTGACGTGAAAGAGCCCGAGCGGGTGATCATCCGCAATACGTCGAATTCGAATTTTGTGATCGGCGCACTGTTCCGGCGCGAGCGCGAGGCGCCGGGGCCTGCGTTGCAGGTGTCATCGGATGCCGCCGCCGCCCTTGGCATGCTGGCAGGCGCGCCGACGCAGCTCAACGTCACGGCCCTGCGGCGCGAAGAAACTCCGGTCGCACCAGAGCCCGAGGCGGAGGCCGCGACTGAACCGCTCGCCGAGACGCAGGACATCGAAGAAAGTGCGCTTGACCCGGTCGCGGGCGCCGCCGCGGCCATCGAGGCCGCCGAAGCGCAGGCTGAGACCGCAGCCGCCCCCGCCCCGGTCGAGACGCCCAAACCGCGTCCCGCCCCGCGTGCATCTGCGCTGGAAAAGCCGTTTATCCAGGTCGGTATATTCAGTGTTGAGGAGAACGCCCAGAACACTGCAACCGCGATGAGGCAGGCGGGGATGGTGCCCACCGTGCTGGAACAGTCTTCACAGGGCAAGGCGTTCTGGCGGGTCATCGTCGGTCCCGTCACCAGCACGTCGGAGCGCGGCACCGTACTGAAAAAGATTCAGGGGATCGGCTTTGACGATGCCTATCCCGTCACCAACTGATCAATGGAGGGGAGTATGCGCCTGATCCGCCCTATCCTTGCCGGTCTTCTGGGGCTGATGCTGGCCTGGCCCGCCGCCGCGTTCGAGACGAGCGCGCGCGCAGCTTATGTGCTCGATGTCACCACCGGCACGGTTCTGCTCAACAAGAACGCCGACACGCCGCTGCCGCCCGCCTCGATGTCGAAACTGATGACGCTCTATGTGGCCTTCGAGGCGGTGCGCAGTGGGCGCTTGTCACTGGATGAACGCCTGCCGGTTTCGCAGCATGCCATGAGCTATGGTGGCTCAACCATGTTTCTCGACACCACTGACCGCGTGAGCGTCGAGGATCTGTTGCGCGGGATCATCGTGCTGTCGGGCAATGACGCCTGCGCGGTGATCGCCGAGGCGCTGAGCCCGGATGGCACCGAGGCCGGGTTCGCCCGCTTCATGACGCAGCGCGCGCAGCAGATGGGCATGACCAATTCGGTGTTCAAGAATTCCAACGGCTGGCCTGCCGATGGCCATGTCATGAGCATGCGTGATCTGGCGTTGCTGGCGCGGCACATCATTCAGGATTTCCCAGAATTCTACGAGATGTTCGCCGAGCGCGAGTACCGCTTCGACGGGCGTGCGCCGAGCAACATCAACAATCGCAATCCGCTTCTGGGTCTGGGCATCGGGGCGGACGGGCTCAAGACTGGGCACACGCAGGAGGCGGGATATGGCCTCACCGGCTCGGCACGGCAGGGTGACCGCCGGGTCATATTTGCGATTTCCGGCCTCGACAGTGCCTCCGCCCGCGCCCGAGAATCCGAGGCGATCGTCAATTGGGCGTTTCGCCAATTCGCGCGCAAATCCGTGGTGAAGGCCGGAGACGAGGTGGCGCGCGCGCCGGTCTGGATGGGCGAGGCGCAGAGTGTGGGGCTGACCCCGGCCGAGGACGTCGAAACGCTTTTGCCGGTGTTGGGCGGGGATCAGGTTGCGGCACAGGTGGTCTATACCGGCCCCGTGCGTGCGCCTGTGGCAGCGGGCGATCAACTGGCTGAATTGGTGCTGACACCCGAGGGGCTGCCCGAGACGCGGGTGCCGCTGGTGGCTGCCGAAGCCGTTGCGCAGGGCGGGTTCGTGACCCGTTTGCGGACGGTCTCGGGGCTGTTGATCAAACGGTTGCAGGAAGGTCCCGGGGGCGCGCTTTGAGCGGGTCGGGCCTGTTCGTCAGTTTCGAGGGCATCGACGGGTCGGGCAAGTCCACGCAGGCGCGCCTGCTGGCCGAACATCTGTGCGAGCGTGGCCGCGACGTGGTGCTGACCCGCGAGCCGGGCGGCAGTGCCGGGGCCGAAGAGATCCGCCGTCTGGTGCTGGAGGGAGACAAGGATCGCTGGTCGCCCGAGACCGAGCTTTTGCTCTTTACAGCGGCTCGGCGTGACCATCTGGAACGTGTGATCTTGCCTGCGATTGCCGCCGGTCAGGTGGTGATCTGCGACCGTTTCGCCGACAGCACGCGGATGTATCAGGGCCTTGGTCGCGCCGACCTGCGCGGGCTGGTCGATCAGTTGCACGAGTTGATGATCGGGCGCGAGCCGGATGTGACGGTGCTCATCGACATCGCGCCCGATGTGGGGCTGGGCCGCGCTCTGTCGCGTGGCGGCGGCGAGGAACGATTCGAATCCTTCGGAGAAGGGCTGCAGGCGCGGATGCGCGCCGGGTTTCTGGCTTTGGCCAAGGAATTCGACGGGCGTTTCGTCGTGATCGACGGCGGGCGTGGGGTAGAGACGGTTGCCGGGGATGTGGCGCGCGCGGTGGAGGCGCGGCTGCCATGAGTGACGAGTTCCTGCCAGATCCTGATCGCGTCGAAGGCGCGCCGCACCCGCGCGAGACCGCGCGTCTGATCGGGCAGGGGGCCGCAGAGACGGAATTCCTTGATGCGTTCAACAGTGGGCGGCTGCATCATGGGTGGCTGATCACCGGGCCGCGCGGGGTGGGCAAGGCTACCTTTGCCTGGCGGTTGGCCCGCTTTCTGCTGGCCAATCAGGAGGCGCAGGGTGACGGGCTTTTCGGGGCGCCGCCGCCGCCCGCGTCGCTGGATGTGGAGCCCGAGCACCCTGTTGCGCGGCGCATGCTCGCGTTGTCGGAGCCGGGGCTTTTCCTGCTGCGGCGTGGTCCCAATGACAAGGGCGACCGACTCGCCGCCGAAATCCGGGTGAGCGAGGTGCGCAAGCTGGGCAATTTCTTCGCGCTGTCCTCGGCGGATGGCGGGCGGCGTGTGGTGATCGTCGATGCGGCGGATGAGCTCAACACGCAGGCGGCCAACGCGATCCTCAAAATGCTGGAAGAGCCGCCCGCGCGCACAGTTCTCTTGCTCGTTTCACATCAACCCTCTGGCCTTTTACCGACGATCCGCTCGCGCTGCCGCACGCTGCGGCTGGCCCCGCTCGGCCCCGAGGACATGGCCACTGCGCTCGAACAGGCGGGCATCGCGCTTGAGGGCGATCCTCTGGCGCTTGCGGAACTGTCGGGTGGCTCGGTCGGGGCTGCGGTGCGGCTGCTCAATCTGGGCGGTCTCAAGACCTATTCGGAGCTTGTCGGCCTGATGGAAAGCCTGCCGCGCCTTGATCGGGCGCGCGCGCTGAAGCTGGCCGAGGCGGCGGCGATGCGAGGTGCGGAAGAGCGGCGAGACCTGCTGTTTTCCTTAACCGATCTCTTCATGATCCGCCTCGCGCGCACCGGCGCGACCGGTCATCCGCCGGGGGCAGAGGCCGCCCCGGGTGAGGCCGCGTTGCTCTCGCGTCTTGCGCCTGATCCGCAGCGCGCGCGGGATTGGGCGGATTGCGCGCAAGAGATCGGCGCGCGGGCGCGGCATGGCCGGGCGGTCAACCTTGACCCTGCCAGCCTAGTCCTAGATACGGTGTTCAGAATTCAGCAAACCGCGAAGGGCTGAGCGCCCGCCGAGGGAGAGGCATGAGCACCGAGATCCGCATCACCGACAGCCATTGCCACCTCGACTTTCCCGACTTCGACACCGAGCGTGACGATGTGATCGCCCGCGCAGTGAAGGCGGGCGTGACACGTATGGTGACGATCTGCACCAAGCTGCGGCAGGAACCTCAGGTGCGCGCCATTGCCGAGGCGTATCCGGAGGTGTTCTACGCTGCCGGAACGCATCCGATGAGCGCCGCCGCCGAGCCGATGGCGTCGGTGGAGGAGTTGGTGGCGCTCGCCGCGCATCCGAAATTCGTGGGCATCGGCGAGAGCGGGCTCGACTACCATTACACCGCCGAGAGCGCCGAGGTGCAACAGCAGAGCCTGCGCATCCATATCGCGGCGGCGCGGGACACCGGCCTACCGCTCATCATCCATGCCCGTGATGCCGACGAGGACATGGCGCGCATCCTGACCGAGGAATATCGCAACGGGGCATACACTTGCGTCATGCATTGCTTTTCTTCGGGGCCGGATCTGGCCAAGGCGGCGCTCGATCTCGGGTTTTACCTGTCGATGTCGGGCATCGCGGCCTTTCCCAAGAGCCAAGCGCTGCGCGATATCTTCGCGGCCGCCCCGGTGGACCGCATTCTGGTCGAGACCGACGCGCCCTATCTCGCGCCGCCGCCCTATCGCGGCAAGCGCAATGAGCCATCCTATACCGTGCATACCGCGCAAAAGGGGGCCGAGGTGTTCGGCATGGAGTGGCCAGAATTCGCCGCGCAGACCGAGGCCAATTTCGAGCGGCTGTTCACCAAGGCGGTGCTGTGATGGGCGAGTTGCGCTTTACCATTCTCGGCTGCGGCTCTTCGGGCGGTGTGCCGCGCCTTGGTGGGCATTGGGGCGATTGCGACCCGTCTGAGCCGCGCAATACGCGGAGGCGCTGTTCGCTACTGATCGAGCGCGAGACAGAAGGCGGCGTGACCCGCGTGCTGATCGACACGTCGCCCGACCTGCGTGCGCAGCTGCTGGATGCGGGCATAGGCGCGCTCGATGCGGTGGTTTATACCCATGCCCATGCCGATCACGTGCATGGCATCGACGACCTCCGGATGATCGTGTTCAACATGCGCCAACGCCTGCCGGTCTATGCCGATGGTGACACGCAGAACGCGCTTTATTCGCGCTTCGGCTATGCCTTCACCCAGCCCGAGGATAGCCCCTATCCGCCGATCCTCGACATGCACACGATTGATGGCCCTTTCGAGATCGAAGGGGCTGGGGGTGCTATTCCGCTCTCCCCGTTTCAGGTCGGGCATGGCTCTATTGATGCGCTTGGCTTTCGGGTGGGGGATCTGGCCTACCTGCCCGATGTGGCCGAGATCCCCGAAGCGGTCTGGCCCACACTTCAGGGGCTTGATTGCTGGGTACTCGACGCGCTCCGCCGCACGCCGCACCCGACGCATGCGCATCTTGAACTGGCGCTTGAATGGATCGCGCGGGCGGCCCCGCGCCGGGCCGTGCTGACCAATATGCATATCGACCTTGACTATCAGACCGTCGCTGACGAGACGCCTGAACATATCACCCCGGCCTATGATGGGATGATCATCCGCTACGCGGTCTGATGCGATGCAGGCGCTGATCGAAGTCATCCTGCCGGTCTTTCTGGTGATCGGCTTTGGCTATCTCGCGGTCTGGCGCGGCTGGTTCAGTCAGGTTGGGGTCGAGGGGCTGATGACCTTCACCCAGAAATTCGCGATTCCCTGCCTGCTTTTCGCCGCTATTGCCCGGCTCGATCTGGGGCAGAATTTTGAATGGCGGCTACTTCTCAGCTTCTACGTGGGGGCGCTGTCGGGGTTCCTACTGGGCCTCTTGGGCGGCCGGTTCCTGTTTGGCCGCTCTTGGGAGGACGCGGTCGCCATCGGCTTTTGCGGGCTGTTTTCCAACTCGGTCCTTCTGGGCCTGCCGATCATGGAGCGCGCCTACGGTGTAGATGCGCTTTCGGCGAATTTCGCGATCATCGCGATCCATTCGCCCTTTTGCTACGGCATCGGCATCACCGTGATGGAGGTTGTGAAGGCGCGCGGGCAGGCGGGGATCACGGTCGTGGGCAAGGTGCTGCGGGCGATGTTCTCGAACACGCTGATCATGGGCATCGGCGCGGGGTTCGCCGTCAATCTCTCGGGGTTGCCGTTGCCGGTGCCGTTCAATGATGCGGTTGACCTGATGGTGCGCGCGGCGCTTCCGGCGGCTCTCTTTGGGTTGGGGGGTATCCTTGTGCAATACAAGCCCGAGGGCGATATGCGGGTGATCCTCTATGTCTGTGCCGCCTCGCTATTGGCGCATCCGCTGGTCACCTATGGCCTCGGGCGGGGGCTTGGCCTGTCGGTCGATGCGCTGCGCTCGGCGGTGGTGACGGCGGCGATGGCGCCGGGGGTCAACGCTTATATCTTCGCCAATATCTACGGCCACGCCAAGCGGGTGGCGGCGTCGAGCGTGTTGATCTCGACGGCGCTGACGGTGGTGACGGCTTGGCTGTGGCTGCAAGTGCTTCCTTAGAAAGCACTTTTCCAGTTTTGCCCGTGCTTCGCCGACTCACTCCGTCTTTAGCGGTGCGCCTCCGGCGAAGCTGTTGCCGTTCACGTAATCGCAAGGGGCGTCCTGCATTTCCAGGTGCAGGCCGTCCCCGTCGAAGGGGTGCGCGCGGGCGAGGGCCTCGTCTACGTCGATGCCGAGGCCGGGGGTGTCGGGCGGGGTGATGAAGCCGTCCTCGACCGTGATACCGCCCTTGATGAGCGCGCTGTGAAACGGCGTTTCGATGGTCTCGGCCATCAAGATGTTGGGGATGGAGGTGGCGAGGGCCACATTCGCTGCCCATTCCACGGGTCCGGCATAGAGGTGGGGGGCCAGTTGCGCGTTATGGGCCTCGGCGATGGCGGCGACCTTTTTCATCTCCCATATCCCGCCTGCGCGGCCAAGGGCGGGTTGCAGGATTTCGGCGGCACCCGCGCGCAGGACGGCGGCGAATTCGGCCTTGGTGGTCAGCCGCTCTCCGGTGGCGACGGGGATGCGCACGGCCCGGGCCACACGGGCCATTTCTTCAATGTTATCAGGGGGTATGGGCTCTTCATACCAGAGCGGAAAGTAGGGCTCCAACGCCTGTCCGAGGCGGATGGCACCGGCGGTGGTGAATTGCCCGTGGGTGCCGAAGAGAAGGTCGGCGCGGTCGCCCACGGCCTCGCGGATGGCGCGGCAGAAGGCGACCGACATGGTGATGTCGGACATCGCGGGCATATGCCCGCCGCGCATCGTGTAGGGGCCGGCTGGATCGAATTTTATCGCGGTATATCCGCGACTTACGCAGTCGAGCGCACTCTCGGCGGCCATCTCGGGGGAGGTCCAGAATTGGCTCAGATCGTGGTGCGGCAGGGGGTAGAGATAGGTATAGGCGCGGATGCGGTCGTTCATCCGGCCGCCGAGCAAGGCCCAGACCGGACGCTCGCGCGCCTTGCCCAAGATGTCCCAGCAGGCGATTTCCAGCCCGGAAAACGCACCCATCACCGTCAGATCGGGGCGCTGCGTGAAGCCCGAGGAATAGGCACGGCGGAACATAAGTTCAATGTTTTCAGGGCTTTCACCTGCCATGTGGCGCGTGAACACGTCCTCGATCACGGCGCGCATCGCGTCCGGCCCGACGGAGGCGGCGTAGCATTCGCCCCAGCCGGTGATGCCGTTATCGGTGGTCAGTTTCACCAGTATCCAATAGCGCCCGCCCCAGCCGGGGGCGGGGGGCGAGGTCACGATGATGTCGAGGTCTTGCAGTTTCATTGGGTCTCCGGGGGGCTGATTTTGCCGGTCGGTATCGTGTCGGTATTACGTCGGTATCGCGTCGGTGCCGGTGCCGTCAGTCGAACACGATCACGTTGCGCTTGGCGGCGCCGGTCTTGGTGTCGGCGATGGCCTCGTTGATCTGGTCGAGCCGCCAGCGGCCCGAGATCAGCTCGTCGAGTTTCAGCCGCCCCTGTTCGTAGAGATCGACCATCCATGGGATGTCGCGGCGGATCACCGCCTCGCCCATCTTGGAGCCGACAAGCGCCTGTCCCATGGCGGCGAAATTGGCGGCCTCGTAGTGGCTCTCGGCGCCGCTATGGGGCATGCCGACCATGATCATCCGGCCGCCGCCCGCGAGGTAGCGCGGCGCCTCGTCATAGGCGCGCGCGACCCCCACGGTGACGAGCACCGCATCGGCCCCGCGCCCCATCGCCGCCTTGGCCGCGCGCCACGGCTTGTCCTCGGTGGCAAGCACGCCGTCGGTCGCGCCGAACTCTCGCGCGATGGCGAGTTTTTCTTCGTTCATGTCCACTGCCACGATACGCCGCGCGCCCGCGATGCGCGCGCCCTGAATGGCGTTGAGGCCGACGCCGCCTGCGCCGATCACCACCACGTCCTGCCCCGCGCGCAGATGTGCCGCGTTGACCACCGCACCGACGCCGGTGATCACCCCGCAGGCCAGCAATGAGGCCGCCGCCATGTCGATGCCTTCGGGCAGTTTCACCACCTGGCTGTGATGCACCACGACCTTTTCGGCGAAGGCCCCGCAGGCCATGGCCTGATGCAGCTTGCCGCCATCCGTGGTCGTGAGGGGGCCGTGATCGCCGTCATAGGGCGTCTCGCATCCCGTGGGCCGCCCGCTGCCGCAGCTTGGGCATTGGCCGCAGGCGCGAATGAGCGTGACGACGACCGGGTCGCCTGCGGTCAGCCCTGTGACACTGGCCCCGATGCCGCGCACCCGGCCTGCCGCCTCGTGGCCGTAGACCGCCGGGAGCGATCCGCCCCAGCCGCCATCGGCATAGGAAATGTCCGAATGACAGATCGCCACGGCGTCGAGATCGACGAGGACCTCGCCCGCCTCGGGGGCGCGTAGGTGGACGTCCTCGACGGTGAGCGGAGCGCCGAATGTGTGACAGACGGCGGCCTTGATGGTGTGCATGAATTTCTCCCTCGTTTTTTCACAGGTGAGGGGGATTCGGGGGAGGGTTCAAGGGCAATTTTGTGGGGGTTTGGGTTGGGCTGGAGCGGGCGTTTGCACTTTGCCAGAAAGTGCCGCGTGATCGCAGGGCCGGGGACTGGCGAAGCAACGGTTGTTGCCCGCGCTTTATCCCAGCCAAGTCATTCTAAACTCAACACGTTGCACAACCCCTCAAATCGCCAGGCCGCGGGACGGCCCGGCGATCGCGCGGCACCTTCGGTGCGTTTCGCGCGGTTGCCCCTTCTGTCCGCTCCAAGCCAAAAGTCCCCTCAATGCCCTGACGGCGCGGCGCGCAGATGTCCCGTGGCGTTGATGAAATCCCCAAGGCAGGCGGCATAATCGGCGGGTGCGTCCACGGGTGGCACATGCCCGGTACCGCGCAGCAGGCGGAATTGCGAGCCGGGGATGAGATCGACGGTTTCACGCACGAGATCGGGCGGGGTGGAGCCGTCCTCGGCCCCCGCTATCCCGAGGGTGGGGATGCGCAACCCGGAGGTGGGGGTGTAGAAATCGGTGCCGGAAATCGCGGCGGCGCAGCCCGCGTATCCCTCGGGGTCATGAGCGCAGAGATGCTCATACCACGGCTGGTGGTGGCCGGCTTTGACATAGGCGCGGGGGAACCACCGCTCGCACGAGCCGCGGGCCAGATCCTCCATTCCGCCGGGGCGGCGGGCGGTGGCGATGCGCTCGGCCCAGATCGCGGGTGTGCCGATCTTGGCGCCGGTATTCGAGAGCACCAGTGCGCGCACGAGGTCGGGGCGCTTTACCGCCAGCCCCTGCGCCACCATGCCGCCGACGGAGAGACCGACGAAGATCGTGTCGCGCAGGCCGAGATGGTCCATCAGCCGTTCCGCGTCGCGGATCAGCGCGCCCATCGTGTAGGGCGCGGGCGGGGTGGAGGATTGCCCGTGGCCGCGCGCGTCGTAGCGGACCACGCGCAGGCCGGGCGGCAGCAGCGGCACGACATTGTCCCACAGATGCGTGCCGGTGCCGAGCGCATGGGCGAGCACGAGCGCCGGGCCCGTGCCCTCGTCGAGGTAGTGGATCGTTACATCATCGAACTCTGCGAAAGGCATTCTTGCTCCTTCAGGCGAACTGGCTTAGCGCCGTTTGGAAAACATCCGCATCGACATTGCCGCCGGAAATGGTGCAGATCACCGCATCGCCCTCGATCTCATCCGTGCGGAAGAGGGCTGCCGCGAGGGCCACCGCGCCGCCGGGTTCAGCCACCAGCTTGAGCCGGGAAAAGGCGAGCGCCATGGCGTGCAGCGCCTCGTCGTCGCTCACCACAAGGCCGGGACCGCAGAGGCGGTGTAGGATGGGAAAGGTGATATCGCCCGGTTGCGGCGTGACGATGGCATCGCAGAGGCCGGTCGTGGTCTGCGCATTGCGCATGATCCTGCCATGGCTGAGAGAGCGGGTGGCGTCGTCAAACCCCTCCGGCTCGCAGGGGCGGGCGCGCAGTCCGGGTGCGTCGGCCTCGAGCGCCAGGGCGATGCCCGAGGTGAGACCGCCACCGCCGCAGCACACGAGCACATCCGCCGTCTCGATGCCGAGGGCCGCCGCATCCTCGGCGATCTCAAGCCCCGTGGTGCCTTGGCCTGCGATCACCTGTGGCTCGTCATAGGGTTTGATCAGGGTCAGGCCGCGCTCGGCGCTGAGCCGCGCGCCGATGGCGTCGCGATCCTCGGCCGCGCGATCATAAAGCACCACCTCGGCGCCGAGGGCGCTTGTGTTGTCGATCTTCATGCGCGGCGCGTCCCTTGGCATGATGATGACGGCGGGCACGCCGAATTCGCTGGCGGCGAGCGCCACGCCCTGCGCGTGGTTGCCAGAGGAAAAGGCGATCACGCCATGGGCGCGGGTGTCGGGGTCGAGTGCGGAGATGGCGGAGCGCGCGCCGCGATACTTGAAGCTGCCGGTGTGTTGCAGGCATTCGGGTTTCACGAAGACGCGCCGCCCGGCGATCTCGTCGAGAAAGGGCGAGGAGAGCAGCGGCGTTCGCCTTGCGTGGCCTGCGAGGCGGGCGGCGGCGCTGCGGATCATGGTGATATCGGTCATCTTGTCTGGTCCAGAAGGGCGCGAATGGCGGTGAGGGATTGGGTTTCGTCGAGAAACGGGACGTGGCCCCGGTCAGGCACGGTGGCGGCGATCATGTCGGGGCGGCGGTCCTGCATTTTTTGGAAGATCTCCACGCTCAGCAGATCGGAATTGGCACCCCGGATCGCGGCAAGGGGCAGGCCGTCCAGCGCATCGAAAAGCTGCCACAGATCCGCGGCCTCGCCTGCGCCCGCCTGACCGACGAGCGCATCGCGCAGCTTCGGGTCATAGCGCAGGCCCAGCCCGCCGCCGGGTTTCTCAAAGAACATCGCCTCGGCCTGTGCGCGCCAGCGGGCCAGCGGCACGCCGTGAAAGGCGCGCGCGTTGACATGGGCGAGCGCGCCGCCTGCGGCGTCGAGATCGGGCAGGGCGGGTTCGCGCCCGACATAATCCATGATGCGTTCGATGCCTTCGGTGGTGACCTCGGGGCCGATATCGTTGAGCACGACACCTGCCAGCCGGTCATGGGCGGTGTGACCGAGGGCCATGGCAATGAGCCCGCCGCGCGAGGTGCCGATGAGGGTGACGCGGTCGATGCCGAGATGATCGAGCAACTCGACCGCATCCTGCCCCTCGCGCAGGATGTTGTAGGACATGAAATCGGGCGTGTGATCGGACTGTCCGCGCCCGCGATAATCCATGCAGATCATCCGGCAACCCGAGAGATGCGGGGTGAGAAAGCCGAAATCGGCGCTGTTGCGGGTGAGGCCAGCAAGGCAGAGCACGGGTTGGCCGTGGCCTGCATCGGTGTAGTGGAGCGAGAGCCCGTCCGACGTCGTGAAACGTGCCATCAGCTGCGCGCCAGATCGGGGATGCCGGAGAGATCGGTCAGTTGCCGGTCGGGGGCGGCGGGCAGGCGGTCCACCGGATCGCCCGCGCGGTTGACCCAGACGGTGTTGAAGCCATACCCGGCGGCGGCGCAGGCGTCCCAGCCGTTGGAGGAGACAAAGAGCACTTCTTCGGGGGCGCAGCCAAAACGTTGGCCGACAAGGTCATAGACCACCCGGGCGGGCTTGAAGATGCCGACGCTCTCGACCGAGAGCACATCATCGAGAAGCGCGCCGATACCGGCCGATTTCACCGCACCGTCGAGCATGTCGGGCGCGCCGTTGGACAGGATCGCGGTGTCCTTTCCCGCCTCCTTGAGGGCGGCGAGCATGGTGGGCACTTCGGGGTAGGCCTCGAGTTCCCAGTAGAGTTGCAGCAGGCGTTCGCGCAGGTCGGCGTCATCGCCCAGACCTTCGGCCTCTAGCGTCCAGTCGAGCCCGTCCTGCGTGACCTGCCAGAAGCCGACATGCTCGCCCATCACGGCGCGCAGCCAGGTGTATTGCAACTGCTTAAGGCGCCATTTCTCGGCGATGGCGGGCCAGTGGCGGGCGAAGGTCTCGCGCCCTGGCTCGGACGCGGCGCTGCGCGCGGCGGCGGCGACGTCGAAGAGCGTGCCATAGGCGTCGAAAATGCAGGTGGTGATCGGCATGGTATCCCCTCTTGGGTGATCGTGCGGGTGATTTCGCGCGCAGACTGGCATGGACGGGGCGGGGGGGAAAGACCCCATGCGCATACGGCGCAGTGAGCGGCCAAGGATCGGTTTGCAAATCTGGCCATAGGCGGTTACGATTCGCGCCAGCCACACAAGCACCCGCGCGACCGGCGCGGCCTTGCAAACTCACGCACTCCCCATACACAACAGATTGGAACAGCCATGACGCAAGTCAAATCGGGCGATACAGTTCGCGTACATTATACCGGCACCCTGACCGATGGTCAGACCTTCGATTCCAGTGAAGGCCGCGATCCGCTGGAATTCGTGGTCGGCTCGGGCCAGATCATCCCCGGCCTCGATGCCGCGATGGAAGGCATGGCCGTCGGCGAGAAGAAGACCGTCGACGTGCCCGCCGATCAGGCCTATGGCCAGCCCGACCCCAATGCGCAGCAGGCCGTGCCGCGCGCCGAGATCCCCGAGGATATCCCGCTTGATCTGGGCACGCAGCTGCAGGTGCAGACGCCGCAGGGGCAGGTGATGCCGGTGACTGTGGTGGAGGTCACCGAGGAGCAGGTGATCCTCGACGCCAATCACCCGCTGGCGGGCAAGGACCTGACCTTTGCTATCGAGCTGGTGGATATCACCTGATCTCGCTTGCAGGTTTGAATGAGTGCACGCGCCGGGCCTTGGCCCGGCGTGTTGCGTTTTAGGGGGGTGTTGGCCTGAAGTGGGCAACGGATGACTGCAAGAAGGTGCCGCGCGATCGCAGGGCCGGGGACTGGCGATTCAACGGTCGTGGCGGGCACTTTATCCTAGCCAAGTCAGTCGTAACTCGACACGTTGCGCGCCCCATCAAATCGCCAGGCCGCGGGACGGCCCGGCGATCGCGCGGCACCTTCGGTGCTATTCGCGCGGTTGGCTCTTAGGTCCGCTCAAGGCCACTCGTTGCAGACTCGACGACAAGCCCTCTAGGATGATCCCGATCGCATCACGCCGAAAGGGCCCGCCATGTCCGCGACCGAAAAGATTCTGACCCGTATCCGTGAGCTGCAGGACGAGTTGGACGAGGAATTCGCCCGCCGCCGTGCCGCGTTCCGCTACGGGTTCGAAAACGGGCGGGTGGTGTTCGAGGCCGAGGTGCGCCGACGTCACCGCGAGATGAGGGTGCGCCTGCTGACGTTCCTGCGCCAGACCCGGCCCCTGACGGTGATCACCGCGCCGGTGATCTACAGCCTGATCGTGCCCTTCGTGCTGCTGGATCTCTTCGTCACGCTCTATCAGGCCATCTGTTTTCCGGCCTATGGCATCGACAAGGTGCGCCGCGCCGATTTCATCCGCGTGGACCGGCACCACCTTGCCTATCTCAACGCGCTGCAAAAGCTGAACTGTGTCTATTGCGGCTATTGCAACGGGCTGATCGGCTATGTGCAGGAGGTCGCGGGCCGGACCGAGGCCTATTGGTGCCCGATCAAGCACGCCGCCCGCGTCGGCACGCATCATGCCTATTACGCGCAATTCGTGGATTATGGCGATGCCGAGGGGTTCGAGGCGGGGCTGGAGGCATCGCGCCGCCGGGTCACGCAGGCCGGACTGTCGGGGATCGCGCCGTCGGAGTGACCTTACTGCGCCGTGCGGCGCAGGCGGATCACGACGTCGACCGCGCTGATCTCGGCGCCGTCGGGGGCTGAGGGCAGGCGCGAGATTTCCAGCTCGTCGGCGGGGGCGTCGCTGAGGCGGTTTTCGTCTTCCCAGAAGAAATGCGGGTGGTCATGGGTGTTGGTGTCGAAATAGCTCTTGGAGCCATCGACCGTCACTTCCTGAATGAGCCCGGCCTCGCAGAACGCGCGCAGCGTGTTGTAGACGGTGGCCAGCGACACGCTTTCGCCCTGGGTCTGCACATCGGCAAAGAGGCTTTCGGCGGTGACGTGCCGGTGCTGGCCATCCCCCACGAGAAGACGCGCCAAGGCCACGCGCTGCCGCGTGGGCCGCAGCCCGGCCCCCGAGAGCCAATCGGTCGCCACTGTCGTCGCTTGCGTTGTCATGGATCGCCTTTCCCTTCTTTGTCTGTAATATAGGGCCGCGCCCCCCCCGAGTTCAAACAAAATTCATCTGCCGCGAAACAAGGCCGCAACACTGCGGCAGGCTTGCAAGGGGCTTTTGCCCGGTGTTAGAGGGTTTCAGGACAAGTTCTTTTGCGAAGCAAGCAATGAAAGGGGCCGCCCGAATGGCCGATTATCCAAGCAGTTTCGATCGCGACGATCTGCTGAAATGCGCCCGCGGCGAGCTTTTCGGGCCGGGCAATGCGCAATTGCCCGAACCGCCGATGCTGATGATGGACCGCATCACCGAGGTGTCGGGCGATGGCGGGGCGCATGGCAAGGGGCATATCGTGGCCGAATTCGACATCGACCCCGATCTTTGGTTCTTCAAATGCCACTTTCCGGGCAATCCGATCATGCCCGGCTGTCTGGGCCTTGATGGTCTGTGGCAGTTGACCGGTTTCAACCTCGGCTGGCGCGGCTGGCAGGGGCGCGGCTATGCGCTCGGCGTCGGCGAAGTCAAGCTGACGGGCATGGTGCGCCCTGACAGAAAGATGCTGACCTATTACGTGGATTTCACAAAGGCGGTGCAGACCCGTCGTCTCACGATGGGGGTTGCCGATGGCCGGGTTGAGGCCGATGGTGAGGTCATCTATCAGGTCAGCGACATGAAGGTCGCCCTTTCGGAAAACTGATCCGCGCTGAAACAAGGAGAGCGCCTATGCGTCGTGTCGTCGTCACCGGGCTGGGGATCGTATCCAGCATCGGCAACAACGCCGAAGAGGTCCTGACCTCTCTCAGGCAGGGAAAATCGGGCATCACCGCCAATGAGGCGATGGCCGAACACGGCTTTCGCAGCACGATCGCGGGGGCGATCGACCTCGATGTCGCCGAGCATGTCGACAAGCGCACGCTGCGCTTCATGGGGCCGGGGGCGGCCTATGCGCATATCGCCATGGGGCAGGCGATCGCCGATAGCGGGCTCGAGGAGGCCGATATCGTCAACCCGCGCACCGGTCTGGTCGCGGGCTCGGGCGGGCCGTCGACCTCGGCGATGTTGCAGGCGCATCAGACGGTTCTGAAAACCGGATCGACCAAGCGCATCGGGCCGTTCGCGGTGCCCAAGACGATGTGCTCGACGATCTCTGCCAATCTGAGCACCGCCTACCGGATCAAGGGCATAAACTATTCGATCACCTCGGCCTGTTCGACCAGCCTGCATTGCATCGGCAATGCCGCCGAGCAGATCATGATGGGCAAGCAGGATGTGATGTTCGCGGGTGGCGGCGAGGAGCTGGACTGGACGTTGTCTTGCCTCTTTGATGCGATGGGCGCGATGTCGTCGAAATACAACGACTCGCCGGAGCGTGCGAGTCGTGCCTTTGACGCCGATCGCGACGGGTTCGTGATCTCGGCCGGCGGCGGCATCGTGGTGCTGGAAGATCTGGAGCACGCCCGCGCCCGGGGTGCCAAGATCTATGCCGAGGTGACAGGCTACGGGGCCACCTCGGACGGGGCCGACATGGTTGCGCCCTCGGGCGAGGGCGGTGAGCGCGCGATGCGCGTGGCGCTGTCGACGCTGTCTGAGGACCGCAAGGTGAGCTATATCAACGCGCATGGCACCTCGACCCCCGTGGGCGATGTCGGCGAGGTCGAGGCGGTGCGCCGCATCTTCGGGCACGGCACCACCCCGCCGATCAGTTCCACCAAGTCGATGACCGGTCATTCCCAGGGGGCCACCGGCGCGCAGGAGGCGATCTATTGCCTGCTGGCGCTGGAGCACGATTTCATCATTCCGTCGATCAATGTCGAGACGCTCGACCCTGCGCTTGACGCGGCCGAGATCGCGACCGACCGGGTGGATAATGCCGGGCTCGATACGGTGATGACCAATTCCTTCGGCTTCGGCGGCACCAATGGCTGCATGCTGCTGAGCAAGTATCACGGATGACACGCAGATGATAAATTCGATGCAGGGCAAGCGCGGCCTGATCATGGGGGTGGCCAATGACCGCTCCATCGCGTGGGGGATTGCCCGGGAAATGCACGCGGCGGGGGCGGAACTGGCGTTTTCCTATCAGGGCGAGAATTTCGCGCGGCGCGTGGCCCCGCTGGCCGAGAGCGTCGGCTCGGATATCCTGCTGGATGTGGATGTGACCGATGACGCCTCGCTCGATGCGGCCTTTGCGGCGCTGGCCGACCGCTGGCCGACGATTGATTTCGTGGTCCATGCCATCGCCTATTCCGACAAGTCGGAACTGACCGGGCGGTTCCTCAACACCAGCCGTCAGAACTTCAAGCATTCGATGGAGATCTCGGCCTATTCCTTTATCGAGGTGGCCCGCCGGGCGCATCCGATGATGCGCGACAATGGCGGCTGTCTGCTGACGCTGACCTATCAGGGGTCGAACAAGGTCGTGCCGAATTACAACATCATGGGCGTGGCCAAGGCCGCGCTTGAGGCGGCGACGCGCTATCTGGCCAACGATCTGGGCCCCGAGGGTATTCGCGTGAACGCGATCAGCCCCGGCCCGATGCGGACGCTGGCGGGGGCCGCGATCGGTGGCGCGCGCAAGACCTTCAAGCACACGGAAATGAATGCGCCGATGCGGGCCAATGCCACGCTGGAGGCGATCGGCGGCACGGCGGTCTACCTTGCGTCCGACGCAGGTGCCTGCACCAGCGGCGAGATCATCCATGTGGATTGCGGCTATCACGTGCTGGGCATGCCGCAGGCCGAAAACCTCTGATCTGGCAGCGCCATATTGCTGCCATGCTGTGATGCCAGACTTCCGGCATGTTTGATCGCACCGAATATCTTACGCCACGACAGGCGCGTTGCCGACAGCGGGCGCAAAATGCGCGCGGATGGGCGCGGGTGGTCAATCTTGCGATGGTCGGCTGCTGTCTTGGAGCGATCTGGCAGGAGCCGGAGATCGCGCCGCCGGTACATGCCGGGATGACGCTGGTGGTGAATAACGTGGCGCGGCTGGTGCTCGATCCTGAAACGCAGCGCGCGGCGACCGAAAAGGGCGAGGCGGCTTCGGGCGTCTGAGGGGCGGGGGTGTCCCGCTTGAAGGTCCGTGATCGGGATTCTGCCGCGCGCGTGTTGACCGCGCCCTAGGCGATCCCCACGTCATTTGCATGACCTACCAGAACCGCACCCACCCGAATGTGCCCGGCGTGGATCAGTCGGATCGCACCGTGCCCGCCAATCTTCGCCAATCCGGGCCGACGCCTGTGCAGATGCTGGTCTCGACCCGGGTCAGGAAATCGCCGTTCTGGCACCTGTCGATCGAGGCCGGGGCCTGGCGCGCGACGATCTACAACCGGATGTATCATCCGCGCGGCTATGCCCGCCCCGAAGATGGCGGGGCGATGGCCGAGTATCGCGCGCTGGTCAATGGCGTGACCCTGTGGAATGTCGCGGTCGAGCGACAGATCCGCGTCAAGGGCCCCGATGCCGAGGCGTTCGTCAACACCGTGATCACCCGCGACGCCACGCGGATCAAGCCGATGCATGGCAAGTATTGCATCCTGTGCAATGACAAGGGCGGCATCCTGAACGATCCGGTCCTGCTGCGACTGGCCGAGGACGAGTTCTGGTTCTCGGTCTCGGATAGCGACCTGATGCTGTGGCTGCAGGGGGTGAACACGCCGCGCCGCTGGGATGTGGATATCCGCGAGTTGGACGTCGCGCCGCTGCAGGTTCAGGGGCCGCTCTCGGAGGATCTTATGGCCGACCTGATCGGCGAGGCGCTGCGCGACATCCCCTATTATGGGCTGATGGAGGCGCAGATCGAGGGTTGCCCGGTGGTCATCAGTCAGACCGGGTTCAGCGGCGAGAAGGGTTATGAAATCTACGTGCGCGATGCCTCGGAGACCGCAGAGCGCGTCTGGTATGCGCTGCGCGGCCTGGGGGCGCGTTACGGGCTGCGGGTGATCGCGCCGGGCCATCATCGCCGGATCGCTGCCGGGATCCTGTCCTGGGGGCAGGACATGGACTCAGAGACCTCACCGTTTCAGGTCAATCTCGCCTATCAGGTGCCGCGCGCGAAACCCGTCGATTACATCGGCAAGGCGGCGCTGGAGGCGCAGCGCGACGAGATCGAGGCGGGGCGCTATCCGTTCTCGCTCAAGCTGGTCGGGCTGAAGATGGGCGGGTTGCCGATCACCGATTATGCGCCTGATTTCTGGCTGGTCGGGGATGCCGAAGGCGCGCGCTGCGGCTATGTCACCTCGCCGTGGTATTCGCCGGAACTGGAGCAAAATATCGCCTTGGCCTATGTGCCGTGGGACAAGTCCGCCGTCGGCACGCAGTTGCAGGTCGAATTGCCGGAGATGTATCAGGAGACCTCGGGGCAGTCGGTTGCGGCGGTGGTGTCGGAGGTGCCGTTCGTGGCGTCAGAGCATCCGAGCGCGCGCGAGCAGGGGCGCGGGTAGGGGCTGCCGATGACAGTTTTCGGATGTTGTTAGTGGCCTTGAACTGCCGTTGACGGTTTCAGAAATGAGCCGTGCAGCGCCCGCCCGAGGGGGCAGTCGGGCGCTGCGCGGCGGTGCCTGCGGCACCTTGATTCCGCGCATTGGGGCTGAACTTCAACGGCAGCAATAGGCCACCCGCGTCAGAACCATTGCCCCGGCTCCATCAGCCCCAGATCGAGCAATTGCCGGGAGTGCCATTCGAACGGGATTGAGTTGTGCCAGTGGAAGCCCTCGATATCGAAGGTCGAGCCGGGGTTCCGCTTGAGCGCCTTGGCGGTGCGGAATGACACGATGGCCCCCGTCAGGTTGTTGTGCCACGGGCAGGCATAGGTGTTGTATTCCTCGTCCGAAAACGTGTGATCGTCGCGCAGGGTCAGCCCGGCCTTGGCCCGAAAAAGCGCGATCCGGTCGATCTTGCGCCGGGCGGCGGGGATATGCTCCTCGTAGCGCCAGCGCAGCCCGCCGAAGAAATCGAGCTGGCGTTCGCGCGGGTGGTTGTGATTGGCCGGGTCGTTGCGGGCGAGCGCGTAATACCCGGATTTGTCCATATGCGCCTCTTCCAGCGAGACAGCAGTGGGATGGCGCGCGAGATCGCCGGCATAGAGGTCGATGACATAGGTCAGCATCGCGTCGCGCCGTTCCTCGGTGTGGAAGGCCAGAAGCTCGCCGATGGTGCGCGTCTCGCAGAACGGGTAAAAGAGGTATTCGGCATTGTAGCAGTAATACATCCACAGCCCCGGCGCGGCCTTGATCACCGCGTCCACCGCCCCGGTCAGGCTGTCGCCCGAGGGCAGATCATAGGCGATGCGATGGATGAGCGGGTTTTCAGTGACGTCGGGGGCGAGGGTAAAGCTGTCGGGGGCGAAGAAGAGCACCGAGTTGAACCCCGAATCGACATGGTGGCGCAGGGTGGAATCAAGCTCCACCTCATCCTCGGCAAAGACCATTGCCACCGGCCCCTTGGCGAGGGCGGTGTCGGGGGCGGCGAGAAACTCGGTCAGGGTCGGGGCGGTCATCGGCTGCTCTGTCCTCTTGTTGGCGGCAGATTCCGTCAAACGCGCGGGCATTGCAAGTGCCCCCTGCAGTGATGTAGTCACCCGGCTTGAACCCTCAGGCGGAGGCCCGGCGCATGGCGGATGTGAAAAAGCTCTATATCAAGACCTATGGCTGTCAGATGAACGTCTATGACAGCGAGCGCATGGCCGAGGCGATGGGCGGCGCGGGCTATGTCACCACAGAGGATGCGGCCGAGGCCGACATGATCCTGCTCAACACCTGTCATATCCGCGAAAAGGCCGCCGAGAAGGTCTATTCGGAACTGGGACGGTTCCGTGCGCTGAAGGAGGAAAAGCCCGATCTCAAGATCGGTGTGGCGGGCTGCGTGGCGCAGGCCGAGGGGCAGGAAATCATGCGCCGTCAGCCGCTGGTCGATCTGGTGGTGGGGCCGCAGAGCTATCACCGCCTGCCGCAGATGGAGGCGCGGGTGCGCGGGGGCGAAAAGGCGCTCGACACCGATTTTCCGCTCGATGACAAGTTCGACACGCTGCGGCAGCGCCCCAAGGCCAAGCGCGGCCCGACAGCGTTTCTGACCGTGCAGGAGGGCTGTGACAAGTTCTGCGCCTTCTGCGTGGTGCCCTATACTCGTGGCGCCGAGGCGAGCCGCCCGGCGGCGCGCGTGCTGGAAGAGGCGCGTGATCTGGTCGAGCGGGGCGTGCGCGAGATCACCCTGCTGGGGCAGAACGTCAACGCCTATCATGGCGTGGGAGAGGGCGGCGACTGGTCGCTGGCGCGGCTGATTTGGGCGCTCAATGACATCGACGGGTTGGAGCGTATCCGCTTTACCACGAGCCACCCCAACGACATGGATGACGATCTGATCGCGGCGCATGGCGAGTGTGCCAAGCTGATGCCCTATCTGCATCTGCCGGTGCAGTCGGGCAGTGACCGCATCCTCAAGCGGATGAACCGCAGCCACACCGCCGAAAGCTATCTGCGGCTGATAGAGCGTATCCGCGCGGCGCGGCCAGATATCCTGATATCGGGCGATTTCATCGTCGGGTTTCCGGAAGAGACGGAAGAGGATTTTCAGGCCACGATGGACCTGATCGAGGCGGTCAATTACGGCTACGCGTTCTCATTCAAGTATTCCACGCGCCCCGGCACCCCGGCGGCGGAACGCGCGCAGGTGGCCGAGGACGTGAAATCCGAGCGTCTGCAACGGCTTCAGGCGCTGATCACCCGGCAACAGCGCGCGGCGCAGGATGCGATGGTCGGGCGCACCGTTGGCGTGCTCTTTGAAAAACCCGGGCGCATGGCCGGACAGATGGTCGGCAAGTCGGATTACCTGCACGCGGTTCACGTGACGGATGACCGTGTGCAGCCGGGCGATCTGGCGCAGGTGGAAATCATCGAGAGCGGGCCGAACTCTCTTTCAGGGCGAATCGTCTCGGTCTGATACGCGCGCGCCTGCATGAAATGCGGCGGAAATGCGGCGCTGACTTGGGATTGTTTCTGCTTAGTCCACAATATCTGGTGGAATATGCTTCACTTTGACAGCTTTCTTGCTAAACTTTCATTGCATTTGAGTTGGGTGTGCCGGCGTGTCGGGTGACCCGGCATAGGGTAATATAAGGACAGTGGTCGTGGCGAAATTGACTTCGGAAACGCTGCACGGTCTGGTGAAAGGGTCTGCGGTCGCGGCGCTCTCTCTGGGCCTGGCGGCAGGGGCAGCATTTGCCCAGAGCGGTGATCGGATCGTGAGTGGCGAGCGATACATTCCCACCATCTGGGTCGATCCCGATGGCTGTGAGCATTGGGTGATGGATGACGGCGTCGAGGGCTACATGAGCCCGCATGTCAGCCGTCAGGGCATCCCGGTGTGCCGCGAGGCAAACCTGTGCGGCGTGGTCAACACCGATCAGCATTTTGCCACCGACAGCGCGCGCATTCACGCCTCGGCCCGCGACCGGCTGGCGCAATTCTTCCGTGATACGCAGGCGATTTCCTATACCATCGTGGGCCATACCGACAGCCGCGCGTCGGATGAATACAACATGGACCTGTCGCTGCGTCGCGCCAATTCGGTGGCCGCGGTGGCGGCCAGCACCGGGGCGCAGATCGCGGATGTGCGCGGCTATGGCGAGCGGATGCCGAAAGCGTCGAACAATACCGCCGGTGGCATGGCGCAGAACCGGCGTGTCGAAATTCTGTGCTGGCGCTGAGGGGACTGATGATGAACACGCTTAAAATTGCACTCGCCCTTCCGGTGGTCGGCCTTCTGGCGGCCTGTGACGCGGGACCGGACAAGACCGAAGACCGCAACTTTTTCGACAAGGACCACCTGAGCACGATGCGGGCCGGTATCTGGGTCGATCCCAACGGCTGCGATCACTGGATCATCGACGACGGCGTCGAGGGGTATCTGTCGCAGCGGCTCGACAAGTTCGGTAAGCCGGTCTGTTCCGGCTCGGCCCCGCCCACGGTGGCGACCGGAGATTTCAAGCAGGGCTCGACCGGGACGTTCGGCGATCCGATCTGATGTGACGCCGATCAGGGCAATATCCGATGCGGGCCGGGGACGGCCCGCATTTTTTTGTTAGACGCAGGGCAGCAGCGCATGTCGGCGCTTGCACCCCGCGTCGCATGTTGGCACTCTGAGTGCAGACCTTTTGCAGTGGGAGACATGTTTGGTCCATAGCGCACCGCCCCCCGCCCCGGACATGGCCGCAGGCCACGAAACCCTTGTTGAATTTCCCGATAACCGTCTGCTGATCGAGCTTTGCGGCGAATATGACCGCAACCTCGCCGATATCGAAAAATCCCTTGGAATCCAGATCCTGCGCCGGGGCAATCAGCTTGTCGTGGTGGGTGAGACGGATGCGCGCGAGGCGGCGGCGGAGGTGCTGGCCGCGCTCTACGAGCGGCTGGAAAGCGGCAAGAGCGTGGAGCGCGGCGACGTGGACCGCGAATTGCGCATGGGCGACGACGAGGGCGATTCGGGCGGTCTGGACGGTGATCAGCTTGAGATGTTCAAGGGCGGCACGGTCGAGATCAAGACCCGCAAGAAGCTGGTGGAGCCGCGCACCGACGCGCAGAAAGCCTATGTGCGGTCGCTCTTTGCGCATGAGCTGGCGTTCGGCATCGGGCCTGCGGGCACCGGCAAGACCTATCTCGCGGTGGCGGTCGGTGTGAACATGTTCATCGAGGGGCATGTGGACCGGATCATCCTGAGCCGTCCGGCGGTGGAGGCGGGCGAGAAGCTGGGCTATCTTCCCGGCGACATGAAGGACAAGGTCGATCCCTACATGCAGCCGCTCTATGATGCGCTGAATGATTTTCTGCCCGCCAAGCAACTGGCCAAGCTGATCGAGGAAAAGCGCATCGAGATCGCGCCCTTGGCGTTCATGCGGGGGCGGACGCTGGCCAATGCGTTTGTCGTGCTCGATGAGGCGCAGAACGCCACCTCGATGCAGATGAAGATGTTCCTGACCCGTCTGGGCGAAGGTAGCCGCATGGTCATCACCGGCGACCGCACGCAGATCGACCTGCCGCGCGGTGTGCCGTCGGGGCTGGCGGATGCGGAGCGGCTGCTGACGACCATTCCGCAGATCAGTTTCAACTATTTCACCGCCAAGGACGTGGTGCGGCACCCGTTGGTGGCGGCGATCATCGAAGCCTATGAGGCTGAAGGTTAGGCGCACATGCTGACCGAGGTGATGATCGAGGACGACCGCTGGCAGGCGGTGGGGCTGGCGGGGCTGGCGGCGCGCGCGGCGGAGGCCACGCTGGTGCATCTGGGGCTGGCCCCCGGTGATTGGGAGATCAGCGTTCTGGGCTGTGACGATGCGCGCATTGCCGTCCTGAACGGTGATTTCCGGGACAAGCCGCAAGCCACCAATGTATTGAGCTGGCCGAGCGCGGAGCGCGGCGCTGACCGCCCCGGCGCGCGGCCTGCACTGCCCGAGGCGGGGCCTGATCCGGAACTGGGCGATGTCGCGATTGCCTATGAGACCTGCGCGCGCGAGGCCGAGGCAGGCGACAAACCGCTGGGTGATCATGTGACACATCTGATCGTGCATGCGGTGTTGCACTTGTTGGGTTACGATCACATCCGTGACCAAGATGCCACTTTGATGGAGGCGACCGAAGTCGCCATACTTGGCAAACTGGGGGTTGGTGACCCATATTAGC
Source organism: Roseovarius tolerans (assembly GCF_900109855.1). Classification (GTDB taxonomy): domain Bacteria; phylum Pseudomonadota; class Alphaproteobacteria; order Rhodobacterales; family Rhodobacteraceae; genus Roseovarius; species Roseovarius tolerans. The sequence goes on from NZ_FOBO01000004.1 coordinate 26,002, forward strand.
TATTGAGGGGCCTAGACCCCTGTGATTTGGAAAAGAGACGGATGGACGAGAGTACGGACGGGTCTTCTAGCGCAGCGCAGGGCGCGCAGCCGGAGGGCCATAGCGAGAGTGACGAAACGGGCGGGTTTTTCCGTCGCGTGATCGGGATATTCAACCCGGGCGAAGATATCGACGAGATAGCGCAGGACGACGCCGAGTACGTCAATGGTGCGCCGGGTATCGGCAACCTGCGTCACATGGCGGTCGAGGATGTGGCCATACCCAAGGCCGAGATCGTCTCGGTGCCGTCGGACATTACCAAGGATGATCTGGTGCATGTGTTCCGTGACAGCGGCATGACACGGCTGCCGGTCTACGAGGGTACGCTCGATACCCCCATCGGCATGGTGCATCTCAAGGATTTCGCCCTCAAGCACGGGTTCAACGGCAATGGCCCCGCGTTTTCGCTGAAGAAGATGCTGCGGCCGCTGCTGTTCGTGCCGCCGTCGATGCCGATCGGGGTGCTGTTGCAGAAGATGCAGGCCGAGCGGCGGCACATGGCGCTGGTGATCGACGAATATGGCGGCGTGGACGGGCTTGTCACCATCGAGGACCTGATCGAACAGGTGGTGGGCGAGATCGAGGACGAGCACGATATCGACGAGGGCCAATACTGGACCGAGGAAAAGCCTGGCTGTTACATCGCCCTCGCCAAGACCCCGCTGGAGGAGTTCGAGGCCGAGATCGGCCAGTCGCTGACCGACGTGGACGAGGTGGACGAGGAAGAGATCGACACCATCGGCGGGCTGGTCTTCATGCTGTTGGGCCGGGTGCCGGTGCGCGGTGAGGTGATCGAGCATCCCGCGGGCCCGGTGATCGAGGTGATGGAGGCCGACCCGCGCCGGATCAAGCGGGTGCGGGTGCGGCTAGTCGAGGCGGCGCATGGCTGAGCAGGGGCGCGTGGCCGGCATGGCCGCGCAGATCCCCCTGATGCCGCGCGGGCGGCGCGTTATGCTTTTATTGCTGATCGGGGCGCTGGCGGCGCTCGGGCAGGCCCCGGTCGGGGCGTGGCCGGTGACGCTGCTGGCGCTGGCGGTGGTCTTTGGCCTCTTTCGGATGACCGAGGGATGGCGGCAGGCGGCCTGGCTGGGCTGGCTGATCGGCACCGGCTATTTCCTGCTGGCGCTCAATTGGATTGTCGAGCCGTTCCTTGTGGATGTGGCGCGGCATGGCTGGATGGCGCCCTTTGCGCTGATGGGTTTGGGCGCGGGGCTGGCGCTATTCTGGGCGCTGGGCCTGGGTGTGGGGCGGGCCCTGGGCGGTGGTTTGCCCGGGTTCGTCGGCGGCATGGGCCTTGCCGAACTGGCGCGCGGCTTTGTCTTTACCGGCTTTCCATGGGCGCAGCCGGGGCATGTGCTGATCGACACGCCGCTTTTGCACTGGGCGGCGTGGCTGGGCGCGCCGGGATTGCTGGCGCTGGTGCTGCTGGCGTCGGCGCTCATCTGGCGGGTGGCGACGGCGCGGCATGTGCCCTCGGTGCTGGGGCTGCTGGTGCTGGTGGCGCTTTGGCCGCTGGGGGCATGGCGCACGCCCGAGGCGGGTGCCGCGCCCGGGGCCCTCACGGTGCGACTTGTGCAACCCAATGCGCCACAGCACGAGAAATGGGACCCCGACAAGATTCAGGGGTTTTACGAGCGGCAATTGCGGTTCTCGGCGGTGGGCGAGGGGGCGCGGCCCGATCTGATCGTTTGGCCGGAGACGGCCGTGCCGGTGCTGCTGAACCATGCCGGGCGCACATTGGAGAGCATTTCCGGCGCGGCGGGGGGGGTGCCGGTGGTGCTGGGCATTCAGCGGTTCGATGGGCCGCGTCTCTATAATTCGCTGGCTTATGTGGAGGCGGGGGGCGCTGTCGCGGCGGTCTATGACAAGCATCACCTCGTGCCCTTCGGGGAATACATGCCGTTCGGCGATCTGCTGGCGGACTGGGGGATTCACGGCCTCGCGTCGAATGCCGGGCAGGGCTATTCCGCCGGGCCCGGCGCGCAGGTGCTCGACCTTGGCGCCGTGGGGCGGGCGCTGCCGCTGATCTGCTACGAGGGTGTATTCTCGCGCGATCTGCGGGCGGCCCCCGAGCGCGCGGATTTCCTGTTGTTGATCACCAATGATGCGTGGTTCGGCAAGATTTCCGGCCCCTATCAGCATCTGGCGCAGGCGCGTCTGCGCAGCGCCGAGATGGGGCTGCCGATGATCCGGGTCGCCAATACCGGCGTGTCGGCGATGATCGACGCGACCGGGCGCGTCACGGCGCGTATCCCGATGGGCGAGGCGGGATGGCGCGATGCGGCCCTGCCGCCGCCCTTGCCGCCGACGCTATATGCGCGGCTGGGCGATGCGCCGATGATCCTGCTGTTTCTGGCTCTGCTGGGGCTGTCGCGGCTGCGCCACAGGGCGCGGCAGACCGGTGCAGTTCTCCATTGACGCCACCGGGTGGGGGGCGTAACGACACGCCACAATCGTCACAACGGCTTCCTGGCGTGGCGCTGAAACACAATGGAGCACTTTCATGGCAAGACAGAATTACCTTTTTACCTCCGAATCCGTTTCGGAGGGACACCCGGATAAGGTCTGCGACCGGATTTCCGACGCGATCCTCGATGCGTTCCTCGCCGAGGAAGAGAACGCGCGGGTCGCCTGCGAGACCTTTGCGACCACCAATTGCGTGGTCGTCGGCGGTGAGGTGGGGCTGTCGGACAAGTCGCGGCTCGCGGATTTCATGGGCCGGATCGACGGTATCGTGCGCGACTGCGTGCGTGATATCGGTTACGAGCAGGACGAATTTCACTGGAATACCTTGCAGTTGCACAACATGCTGCACCCGCAGTCGGCGCATATCGCGCAGGGCGTGGATCGCGACGGTGCGGGCGATCAGGGCATCATGTTCGGCTTTGCCGTCGATGAGACCGATGCGCTCATGCCGGCGCCGATCCTGTTCTCGCATGCGATCCTGAAGCGGCTGGCGGAGGCGCGCAAATCGGGGGCCGAACCGACGCTTGGGCCCGATGCCAAGTCGCAGCTGACCCTGCGCTACGAGGATGGCAAGCCGGTCGAGGTGACGCAGCTTGTGTTGTCGACGCAGCATACCGACGAGGCGCAGACGAGCGATGATATTCGCGCCATCGTCGAGCCCTATATCACGGACGTGCTGCCGAAAGAGTGGATCACCAGCAATACCGAATGGCACGTGAACCCCACGGGCACCTTCGTGATCGGTGGGCCTGACGGCGATGCGGGCCTGACCGGGCGCAAGATCATCGTGGATACTTATGGTGGCGCGGCCCCGCATGGCGGCGGCGCGTTCTCGGGCAAGGATCCGACCAAGGTGGACCGCTCCGCGGCCTATGCGGCACGGTATCTGGCGAAGAACATCGTGGCGGCGGGGCTGGCGCAGAAATGCACGCTGCAACTGAGCTATGCGATCGGCGTGGCGCGGCCTTTGTCGATCTATGTCGATACGCATGGCACCGGCCAAGTGCATGAGGCGGAGATCGAGAAAGCGGTTGCGCAGAATATGGATCTGACGCCGCGCGGCATTCGTGAGCATCTGTCGCTGACCCGTCCGATCTATGCGCGCACGGCGGCCTATGGTCATTTCGGGCGCGCGCCCGACGATGACGGCGGCTTCAGCTGGGAGCGCACCGATCTGGTCGATGCGCTGAAAAAATCCGTTTGATCAAGGGGCTGGTGCGTGAACCTCACGCGCCAGTTTTAGCTGCATGAGCCAAGACAAGCACCCGACCGGCGCGCCGTGGCGCAACTTTCACGGCCGGTTCAAGGGCAAGGCCCTGCGTCCCAAGCAAGAGGAATACCTGGCTGAGGATCTGGGCAAACTGTCGCCCGGGCCGGTCGATTGGGACATGAACCCCGCGCGGAAACCGATTGATCTGAAGGCGCTTTTCGGGGATCGGGAGGTCTGGCTTGAGATCGGGTTCGGCGGGGGCGAGCACATGGTGCATCAGGCCGTCGAAAATCCGGGCGTGGGGATCATCGGCTGTGAGCCCTATATCAACGGCGTAGCGATGCTGTTGGGCAAGATCCGCGATGCCGATGCTCGGAATGTTGCGGTTTATCCGGGGGATGTCCGCAACATGTTTGACGTGCTGCCGGAGCAGTCCATCTCGCGGGCGTTCCTGCTTTATCCTGATCCATGGCCCAAGAAACGCCATCACAAGCGGCGCTTCGTGACCGAGCAGCATTTGACGCCGCTTGCCAAGTGCCTGAAGCTTGGCGCTATTTTCCGGGTCGCGACGGATATCCCCGATTACGTGCGCCAGACCTTGGAAGAGGTGCCGCGCCACGGGTTCGAGTGGCTGGCAGAGCGCCCTGCCGACTGGCGGGAGCCGTGGGGCGATTGGATATCCACACGCTACGAGCAAAAGGCCCTGCGCGAGGGCCGGGTGCCGCATTACCTGACCTTCCGGCGGGTCTGAGGCGTCAGGCCGCGAGCTTGTCGCCCAAGCGGCCCAGCATGTCGAGGCATTGCTGCAGTTGGTCGAGGGCCACGTATTCGTCGGGCTTGTGTGCCTGGTCGATCGAGCCGGGGCCGCAGACCACCGCCGACATGCCGTATTGCTGGAAGATCCCCGCCTCGGTGCCGAAGGGCACGAGTTCTGCGCCGTTGCGGCCGGTGAGTTCCATCATGATGTCCTTGGCCTCGTTGATCTCGGTGGGTTCCAGCCCGTCGACCTCTCCGATCACCTCGGTGGTGATGCTGGCCTCGGGGTGGACGCCGCACATGCGCGGCAGCAGCACCTCTTCGCAATAGCGGCGCATGTCCTCCTTGACGAATTCGGCATCGGCGAGGGTGACGGGGCGCATTTCCCATTCGATGGTGGCGTTCGAGGCGATCACGTTATGCGCCACGCCGCCCTTGATCGAGCCGGTGTTGATCGTGGTCCAGGGGGGCTCGAAGCGGCTATCTTCGGGGGCACGGAAGCGCAGCGATTCCTTGAGTTCCAGCAGGCGGTTGACGTAGCGCACCGCGTATTCGACCGCGTTGACGCCGCGTGCGGGATGCGAGCCGTGCCCGGCGAGGCCGCAGAAATGGGTGGTGTATTCGTAGCAGCCCTTGTGGCCCTCGATGATGCGCATCGAGGTGGGTTCGCCGATGATCGCGACGCCGGGACGGATGCCGCGCTTTTTCAGGCTGTCTACCAGCGCCTGCGCGCCGAAGCAGCCGACCTCTTCGTCATAGGTGAAGGCGAAATGAACCGGGCGGTCGCGCACCTTTTCGGCAAAGATCGGGGCCATCGCGCAGGCGGCGGCGATAAAGCCCTTCATGTCGCAGGTGCCGCGTCCGTAGAGGTGACCGTCATGTTCGATCAACTCGAACGGGTCGCTGGCCCAGTCCTGTTCGGCCACCGGCACCACGTCGGAATGGCCCGAGAGCACGATGCCGCCATCGACGTCATCGGGGCCGATGGTGGCGAAGAGATTGGCCTTGTGGCCGATCTCGTCGTGGAAGATGTCGACCCGCGCGCCGTGGGATTCGAGCCGGTGCGCGAGATAGGCGATCATGTCGAGGTTGCTGACCTCGGAGATCGTCGGGAAGGCGATGAGATCGCGCAGGAGTGCGACGGTATCGGAGAGTTGCGTGCTCACATCGATGTCCTTGGTCAGTAGGGCGGTTTGAAAACTGTCTGACCTTGTTGATCCTGAGCGGCCCCGTCAAGTCCTTGTCCGGGGAAATCTTGCCGAGCGTGGTGGGTGATAATTGTGCTGCCTGTTGCATAATCGACTCAGGCGTGTGGAGTGGTAGGCCGAATACTGGCCTATACATCAAGATATATTGGATATTCCCGCGCTGGCCATTCAGCCGGGGCAGAGGATCGCGGTGCTGGGCACCAATGGGTCGGGCAAGTCGACCTTTCTCAAGCTGTTGGCCGGGCTTTATGCGCCGTCCTCTGGCCGGGTGATGCTGGACGGCACCGATATGGGTCAGATCGCGCCGCGCGACCTGCGGCGGCTGGTCGGCTATCTGGGGCAGGATGTGCGGCTGTTCACCGGCAGCCTGCGCGAGAACCTGAACCTGACGCTGCTGGAGCGTGACGACGCGCGGCTGATGCAGGCGCTGGATTTCGCCGGGTTGGGGCCGTTCGTGAAGGGCCATCCCAAGGGGCTCGACCTCGAAATTCTCGACGGCGGGCAGGGGTTGAGCCAGGGCCAGCGGCAGAGCATCGGCTGGGCGCGGCTGTGGTTGCAGGACCCGGCCATCTGCCTGCTGGACAAGCCGACGGCGGCGCTGGATCAGACGCTGGAACGCACGCTGGTGAGCCGGTTGGAGACATGGCTATCGGGGCGCACGGCGGTGATCGCCACGCACCGCATGCCGATCCTGAGCCTGACCGACCGCACCCTGATCCTGCAGGCCGGGCGGATGGCCGTCGATGGCCCGCGCGATCAGGTGCTGGCGCATCTGGCGCAGGTCGGTGCCACGGCGGGAGGGGCATGAGATGAGCGACACCACAGAGCGCAACGCGGCCCATGTGATCGCCGATCTCAATGCCCGGCTGGGCGGCCCGAGCCTGATGATCTGGCTTTGTGCGCTGACGGTCTGGGCGTTTGTTCTGTGGGCGTCGCTGGCCTGGATCGACGAGATCGTGCGCGCGCCGGGCGAGTTCATTTCCAATTCGCGCCCGCAGATCATCCAGAACCTCGAAGGTGGCATCCTTGCGGAGTTGCAGGTGCAGGAGGGCGACGTGGTGGAGCGCGGCGATGTGCTGGCGCGGCTGCATGACACCCGGTTCCAGAGCGAGGTCGCCGATATGCGCGACCAGATCGCGGCGCTGGAGGTGCGGCAATTGCGGCTGGAGGCGGAACTGGCCGGGCAGTTCGATTTCGAGGTGCCCGAGGCGCTGGCCGGGCGGGCGCCCGAGATGGTCGCCTCGGAGCGCGCGCTGCTGAAGGCGCGGCAGGAGGATTACGTCAAGCGCAGCGAGGGGGCGGCGCGGGTGATGGTGCAGGCGGCCGAGGAAAAGCGCCTGCTGGAGAACCTGCTGGCACAGAAGATCGTCGCGCTGATTGAGGTCACACGCGCACGCAAGGCCCATGCCGATGCCGAAAAGCGCTATGACGAGATCGTCACGCAGGCCGAACTGGAACGCGCCGAGGCCTATTCCGAGGTTCTGAAGGAGTTGGCGACGCTGCGCCAGACGCTCAAGGCCAGTCAGGACCAGCTGAACCGCACCGTGCTGCGCAGCCCGATGCGCGGGGTGGTCAACAATCTCAGCGTGACCACCATCGGCGGGGTGGTGCGCCCCGGCGAGGAGATCCTGGAGATCATCCCGCTCGATGAGGCGCTGCATGTCGAGGCGCGGGTCGAGCCGCGCGACATCGCCAATATCCGGCGCGGGCAGGAGGCGACGATCAAGCTGACGGCCTATGATTACACGATCTACGGCACCCTCAAGGGCCGGGTGGATTTCATTTCCGCCGACACGTTCAAGGATGAGCGTGCCCGCGACCCGGACGGCAACCCGCATTACAAGGTGACGCTGCGGGTGGATATGGGGGCGCTGACCGCGCGGCAGGCGGGCATCGAGATCCGCCCCGGCATGCAGGCGGATGTGGAATTGCACACCGGCGAGAAGACGGTGCTGCAATACCTGCTCAAGCCACTTTACAAGAGCCAGGAGGCGCTGCGCGAGCCGTAGCCCTCTACGGCGATGCGCGACGGCCCAAGGCCCCCGTCTTCAGCCCGCGAATTGCCCCTCGTAGACCGGCTCCAGCGTGGGGGTCTCGAAGAGCGACGAGACCGAGGTGCCATTCCAGATATTGAGGATCGCCTGCGCAAAGACCGGAGCGGTCGGGATGATGCGGATATTGGGCGTGGCCTTGACCGCCTCGGTGGGCTGGATCGTGTCGGTGATGACCATGGATTTCAGCACCGAATTGGTGATCCGCTCGACCGCCGGGCCGGACATCACGCCGTGGGTGGTATAGGCGTGCACCTCGCGTGCGCCGTTGTCGATCAAGAGTTGCGCCGCCTTGCACATGGTGCCGGCGGTGTCGCACATGTCATCGACGATGATGCAGATCTTGTCGCTCACATCGCCGATCACCGTCATTTCGGCAACTTCACCGGCCTTTTCGCGGCGCTTGTCGACGATCGAGAGCGGTGCCTCGATCCGCTTGGCCAACTCGCGGGCGCGTGCCACGCCGCCCACATCGGGCGAGACGATCATCACGTCGTCCATCGTGCCCTTGAACTGGGTCATGATGTCGAGCGCGAAGATCGGCGAGGCGTAGAGGTTATCCACCGGGATATCGAAGAAGCCCTGGATCTGGGCGGCGTGCAGGTCCATGGTCAGCACCCGTTCGATCCCGGCCTCGACGATCATGTTGGCCACCAGCTTGGCCGAAATCGGCGTGCGCGCCTTGGAGCGGCGATCCTGCCGTGCATAGCCGAAATAGGGGATCACGGCGGTGATGCGCTTGGCCGAGGAGCGGCGCAGCGCGTCGGACATGATCAGCAGTTCCATCAGGTTGTCATTGGCCGGGTTCGAGGTGGGCTGGATGATGAACATGTCCTCGCCGCGGACGTTCTCGTAGACCTCGACAAAGATTTCCTGATCGTTGAACCGTTCGATGCGCGCGTCGCAGAGCCCGACATCGACCCCCCGATGCATCGACATGCGCCGCGCGATGGCCTTGGCGAGTGGCATGTTGGCATTGCCGGAAATCAGCTTGGGTTGCGATGTGGAAGGCATGATGTGGTCCCCGGAATGATCCATGTGACAGATTCGTGATGTTGCACACCGCTTAGCATGCGCCTAACGTCGCGCAAAGCGATGCGAACGGGGAGCGCGGTGAAATGGCCCATATAGATTATTATTTCTCGACCTTGTCGCCCTTTGCCTATCTGGCGGGCTCGGGGTTGGAGGAGATCGCGGCCCGGCATGGCGCAGGCGTCACCTACAAGCCGCTCGACATCATGGCGCTGTTTGCGCGCACCGGCGGCACGTCACCCGCCGAACGGCACCCGTCGCGCAATGCCTATCGCGCGCAGGAATTGCCGCGACAGGCGAAAAAGCGCGGCCTGCCGCTCACTGTCAAACCGGCGCATTGGCCGACCAACCCGGCGCCGTCGTCCTATGCGATCATCGCCGCGCAGAATGCGGGCGGTGGCGATGTCGGCGCGCTGGTGCAATCGGTGCTGCGCGCCTGCTGGGCCGAGGAGCGTGATATCGCAGAGGATGCGGTGGTGCGCGACTGCCTGCAACAGGCGGGGTTCGATCCGGCGCTGGCCGACACCGGTCTGCTGAGCGGGGCCGAGACTTATGCCGCCAATCTCGAAGAGGCGGTGAATGCGGGCGTGTTCGGCGCGCCGTTCTACGTGGTCGACAGCGGTCAGTCGTTCTGGGGGCAGGACCGGCTGGAGGATCTCGACCTGCATCTGGCGGGCAAGCTCTGAGGTCATGCCGAAGGCGAGCCGCGCGGGCCATCCGATTTACTGGACCGAGTTCGGACGCGGACGGCGCGCGGCGCTTGGGCTGCATTGCTCGCTGTCGCATTCCGGCAGCTGGAGCGGGATCATGCGCGGCCTCGGAGGCGTGCTGCACCTGACGGCCCCCGATCTGCCGGGACACGGGCAGAGCGCGCCCTGGGATGGCGCGACAGAGATCCAGGCGCTGAGCACCGCGATCGCGGCGGAGTTCCTGACCGGCCCCACCGATATCATCGGTCATTCCTTTGGCGCGACGGTGGCGCTGCGGCTGGCGGTCGAGCATCCCGGGCTGGTGCGGTCGCTGATCCTCTACGAGCCGGTGTTCTTTGCCGTGGCGCTGGCCGATCATCCGCAGATGCGGGCGCGCCACGCGCTCGAGATGTCGGGCTATGCCAAGGGGATCGAAGCGGGGGACATGGCGGCGGCGGCGCAAGCCTTTCTGCGGGTCTGGGGCGACGGGCGCGCCTGGGACGATCTGCCCGGCGCGGTGCGCGCCGGGCTGGCGGCGCAGATGCCGCTGATCGAGGCGGCGGCCCCGGCGCTCTACGAGGATGCGGGCGGCATGCTGGCCAGCGGTGCGCTGGCCCGGGTCGCAGCACCGGTGCTGCTATTGGAGGGCAGCGCGTCGCCTGCGATCATCACGGCGATCAACGAGGGGCTGGCGGCGCGCTTGCCGCAGGCCGCGCGCGCGGTGATCGCGGGGGCAGGGCATATGGGGCCGATGACCCATCCCCAACAGACCGGCGCGGAAGTGCTGCGGTTTCTGGGCGAGACCTGAGCCGGGCGAGACGCGCTTTGCAAGCGCCTTGCGCGGTGGGCCGGGTCAGCCCGAGCAGTTGGCCCCGCCGAGGACGCAGAACTTGGCGCAATGCGGGTGGTTGAGGGCGACATCGCGCTCGGCCTCGGCGAGGCTTTCGCCCAGCTCGAATTCCGGCGCGTAGGGCAGCAGCGTGCAGGCCAGCACGGCCGGTTTTTCGGCCCCCTTGCGTTTCACAACCATGCGCGAGGAGGCGCACATCACGTCGCGCGGTGACTTGCCGAGGATGTCCCAGCAGGCGGTGGTGATCTCGGGGACCTCGGCGCTCTCGTCCATTTCGGGAAAGAGCACGGTCGCGCCGGGGTCATAGGCGTCGATCTCGAAGCCGTGTTCGGCATAGAGCTGGGCATAGCCCGCGCGCGATTGTGCCTCGGTCTCGTCCCAGACGGTGCGGCCTGCCACGGTCATGCGGATGCCGTTGTCGCGCAACCAGCACATGCCGTCGATGGTTCTGGCAAAGGTGCCCGGCCCGCGTTCCTCGTCATGGCAGGCCTCGGACCAGTGATCGACCGAGATGCGCAGGGTCAGCTTGTCGCGCCATGTCTGCGCCAGGTCGAGCAGGCCCGCGCGCATCGTCTTGCGCATCATCGGGCGCATCGCGTTGGTGAGGATCAGCACCTCGTACCCCTCTTCCAGGGCCGCCCGTGCCATGCCGATCATCTGCGGATTCATGAACGGCTCGCCGCCGGTAAAGCCGATTTCGGTCACCGGCCAGTGGCGCGCGCGGATCTGGTCGAGATAGTCGCGCACCTCCGATTCGGTGATATAGACGAGCGCGTCATTCGAGGGTGAGGACAGGATATAGCAATTCCGGCATTCGATGTTGCACAAGGTCCCGGTGTTGAACCACAGCGTTTCGGGATGGCTGAGCGGCACGGTGGCGCGCGGCTGACCATCGGCGGTGCGCGCGGCATCCTGAAACTTGCCTTGATTGGCGGGGATACTGAGGCTGTCTTTCATGCGTTGGATCGCTCCTTTCCGAATATGTGTGAGCTATCTCTCACGATCTGGCAAGGGAAGGGCTCTGACGCCATTGTGAAGCCGCAGCGACATGTTACAGTCATGCCGATACGCGGATCGCCCGGAAGATGGGCGCGCGGCAATCTGAGGAGACAGGCATGGCGTCTCGGGTGATCCCGGTCGATCCGTTCGATCTGGTGGTGTTCGGCGGCACGGGCGATCTGGCCCGGCGCAAGATATTGCCTGCGCTCTTTCGCCGTTATGTCGCCGGGCAGATCGAGGGCGACGTGCGCCTGATCGGGGCGGCGCGCAGCGAGATGGACGCGACGGCCTATCGCGAGATGGTGCGTGAGGCGATCCTCGAGTTCGGTGGCGACGAGGCAGGCCGCAAGACCGAGCTCGCGGCGTTTCTCAAGATGCTGGATTATGTGACCCTTGATGCCAAGGGCACGCAGGGCTGGGCCGATCTGGCGGGCAAGATGCGCACCGATCGCATCTGCGCGTTCTATTTCTCGGTGGCCCCGTCGCTGTTCGGGGATCTGGCCAAGCGGTTGCACAAGCATGGCATGGCCGATGACGAGAGCCGCATCGTGGTGGAAAAGCCCTTTGGCCGCGACCTGGAGACCGCCCGCGCGCTCAACCGGACGCTGGCGCAGCATTTTCACGAGGGGCAGATCTACAGGATCGACCATTATCTCGGCAAGGAAACCGTGCAGAACCTGATGGCGATCCGGTTCGGCAATGTTCTGTTCGAGCCGCTGTGGAACAGCCAGTATGTCGACCACATCCAGATCACCGTGGCCGAGAGCGTGGGCGTCGGCGGGCGTGGCGATTATTATGACAGTTCGGGCGCAATGCGCGACATGGTGCAGAACCACATGATGCAGCTCTTGTGTCTCATTGCGATGGAGCCGCCCGCCAAGTTCGAGCCCGACGCGGTGCGCGACGAAAAGCTCAAGGTCATTCGCGCGCTCGATCCGGTGGAGCCGGAAAACGTGGTGCGGGGCCAGTACGAAGGCGGTGACGCGCAGCCGGGCTATCGCGCGCAGGTCGAGAATGCCGACAGCCTGACCGAGAGTTTCGTGGCCCTGAAGGCGCATATCAGCAACTGGCGCTGGGCCGGCACGCCGTTCTACCTGCGCACTGGCAAGCGCCTCAAGGAGCGGGCGAGCGAGATCGCGGTGATGTTCAAGGACGCGCCGCATTCGATCTTTGGTGCCGATGCCGGGCGGCATCACAATATCCTGACCATCCGGTTGCAGCCCAATGAGGGGATCGAACTGGGGGTCACGATCAAGGAACCGGGGCCGGGCGGCATGCGTTTGATAGATGTGCCACTCGACATGACCTTTGCCGAGGCGCTTGGGCCCGAGGAGGCCGATTTCCCGGATGCCTATGAGCGGCTGATCATGGATGTGATCCGTGGCAATCAGACGCTTTTCATGCGCGGTGACGAGGTCGAGGCCGCCTGGGCCTGGACCGATCCGGTCATTGCCGAGTGGGACGCGCAATCAGATGCGCCATTGCCCTATGTGAGCGGCTCTTCGGGGCCGGATGACGCGCTCATGCTGATGCATCGCGACGGGCGGCGCTGGCGGGAGATACGACCATGAACATCATTGATTATCCGGATGCCGAAATGCTGGCCATCGGCCTTGCCGATGAATTGGCCAGCGCCCTGCGCACCGCGCTTGCCAATGAGGAGCGCGTGCTTTTCGTGGTGCCCGGCGGCACGACGCCCGGCCCGATCTTTGATGCGCTCTGTGAGACAAGTCTGGACTGGGACCGGGTGGATGTGCTGCTGAGCGACGAACGCTGGCGGCCCGAGGTGCATGTGCGCTCCAACACGCGGCTGATCCGCGAGCGGCTGCTGACCGGGCGTGCGGCGGCGGCGCGCTATCTGCCGCTTTATGCCAAGGCGGAGGAGCCCGAGGAGGTGCTGGCGGAACTGGAGGCCAATATCTCACCCGCGCTGCCGATTGATGTCTGCCTGTTGGGGATGGGCGAGGACATGCATACCGCTTCGCTTTTCCCGGGGGCCGACAATCTGGAGGATGCGCTGGCGCGGCGCGCGCCGATCCTTGTGCCGATGCGCGTGGACGGGGCCGAGGAGCCGCGTGTCACGCTGTCGGCGCGGGTGCTGAACGGGGCGGTGGCCAAGCATCTGGTGATCACCGGCGACAAGAAGCGCCGCGCGGTGGAACGCGCGCAGCACATGCGGGCCGTCGAGGCCCCGGTCGCCGCCGTGCTGGACGACATGACCGTGCATTGGGCCCCGTGACAGGAGTGTGTGAAATGTGGACCGAGGTCGAGCGTGCGGCTGAGGCCGCAGCAGGGCGCAGTATTGCCGATTTGTTCGAGACGGCAGGCCGCGCCGAGGCGTTTTCCGTGCGCTTTGACGGGATGCTGCTGGATTATTCCAAGACCGCGCTCGATGAGGATGCGCGCGCCGCGCTGGTGCAGCTGGCCGGGGCGGCCGGGGTTGCGGCGCGCCGCGCGGCGATGTTCGACGGTGCACCGATCAATGAGACCGAGGGGCGCGCGGTCCTGCATAGCGCGCTGCGCAACCTCTCGGGCGGGGCGGTCATGGTCGAGGGCGAGGATATCATGCCCGGCATCCACGCCACCCGCGCCCGGATGGCCGCGTTTGCCGAAGAGATCCGGCAGGGGTCGATCACCGATGTGATCAATATCGGCATCGGCGGCTCGCATCTGGGCCCCGAGATGGCGGTGCGCGCGCTCGGCCCCTATCACGACGGGCCGCGCTGTCATTTCGTGTCGAACGTGGACGGGGCGGATATCGCCGACACGCTGCGCGGGCTCGATCCTGCGACCACTTTGGTGATCGTCGCCTCCAAGACCTTTACCACCATCGAGACGATGACCAATGCCGCCACCGCGCGGGCGTGGATGGAGCGCGCGGGCGTCGATCCGGGGCCGCAATTCGCCGCCGTGTCCTCGGCGCTGGAGAAGACCGCCGACTGGGGGATCGACCCGGCCCGTGTCTTTGGCTTTGGCGATTACGTGGGCGGGCGCTATTCGGTCTGGGGGCCGATCGGCCTCGCTGTGATGATCGCAATCGGGCCGGAGCGGTTCGAGGAATTCCTGACCGGGGCCGAGGCGATGGACCGGCATTTTCAGGACGCCGAACCGCTGGAGAACATGGCCGTGATGCTGGCGCTGGTCGGGCTGTGGCATCATCAGGGCATGGGATACGGCACCCGCGCCGTGCTGCCCTATGATCAGCGTCTGGCGCGGTTGCCCGCCTATCTGCAACAGCTGGAGATGGAGAGTAACGGCAAGCGGGTGCGCATGGATGGCGCGCCGCTCACACGCCCCTCGGGCCCCGTGGTCTGGGGTGAGCCGGGCACCAACGGGCAGCACGCGTTCTATCAGTTGATCCATCAGGGAACGGCAGTGGTGCCCTGCGAGTTTCTGGTGGCGGCAGAGGGGCATGAGCCGGATCTGGCGCATCATCACCGGCTGCTGGTGGCCAATTGTCTGGCGCAATCCGAGGCGCTGATGCGCGGGCGCGGGATCGACGAGGCGCGCGCGCTGATGCGCGAGGCGGGGTTTGCCGGGGCCGAGTTGGAGCGGCAGGCCGCACACCGCGTGTTTCCGGGCAACCGGCCCTCGGTGACGCTGGCCTATGACCGGCTGACGCCCCGGCGGCTGGGGCAGATCGTGGCGCTTTATGAACACCGGGTGTTTGTCGAGGGGGTGATCCTCGGGATCAATTCCTTCGATCAATGGGGGGTGGAATTGGGCAAGGTTCTGGCGGGCGAGATGGTGCCGCTGCTGGAGGGGAGCGACACCACCCGCAAGGACGGCTCAACCCGTCAACTGGTTCACTTCTGCAAATCATACACGGGCTGAGCCGCCTCCCCCCGGGAGTGGGGGCATTGATACCTCCGGGGGATTGGCGTGTCTCTGAACCATCAGAACTCGGAAACGTACACGCCACTGGGTCACACATGAGCGCACCGCACAGGTCTCGGCCCCGTTCCAAGCGCGTCATTTGGGATGCTGCGCGAGGCGGGCACCGCGACCCGTTCGGCGGCGCACATCAAGACTCACGTCTGGTGGGGGTGAGAGTTTCAGGACAGGGGAGATTTTTTTGCGCCGGCATGCATGAAGCTGGGTCATTGGGGAGGAGTGAGGTGAGGGGGGCTGACTCGGACCTTTGCCGAAGCCTTTTTGGGCGGCGATGGAACATGTGGGCGGGCGCGCGCGTTCCAACGTTGAGAGGTGGCGCGATGTGCCGCCCCGGTGGGTGCCGCAAGGGCCTGCCGTGCACCATAGAAAGGAGATCAGGATGAAACTTTGGATGCTACTCGCCGCAGGTCTGACCACGCTCGCACTCGGGGCCTGTGCGAACATGTCAACCGAGGGGCGCACAGTCGCCGGTGCCGCAGGCGGGGCCGCCGCAGGCCTGATCGCGGCGGAGGTGCTTGACGCCGATGACAATTGGCGAGTGATCTCGGCGCTCGGCGGGGCCGCTGCCGGGACGGTCGTGGCGCAGAACACGCAGAACGGCAATTGCGCCTATGCGCGCGGTGACGGCACCTATTACACCGCCCCCTGCCGCTGATATCGAGACGGATGACAGACACGGGCCGGGCTTTGAGAAAGCCCGGCCCGTTTTGCGTGCTGCAACGTTGGATCAGCGCAGGATTGAGCGGCCTGCGTAAATTGCGGTTTCGCCGAGCATTTCCTCGATCCGGATCAGCTGATTGTATTTTGCCAACCGGTCCGAGCGGGCGAGCGAGCCGGTCTTGATCTGCCCGCAATTGGTGGCGACAGCCAGATCGGCGATGGTGGCATCCTCGGTCTCGCCAGAGCGGTGCGACATGACATTGGTCATGCGCGCGCGATGCGCCATTTCGACCGCCTGAAGCGTCTCGGTGAGGGTGCCGATCTGGTTGACCTTGACCAGCATCGCGTTGGCCGCGCCTTTCTCGATACCCATGGTGAGGCGCGTGGGGTTGGTGACAAAGAGATCGTCGCCGACAAGTTGCACGCGGTCGCCGATCGCCTGCGTGAGGGCCACCCAGCCGTCCCAGTCATCCTCGGAACAGCCGTCCTCGATCGAGATGATCGGATAGTCGTTCACCAGGCTTTGCAGGTAGGCCACGTTCTCGTCGCTGGTGAGGCTGAGACCCTCGCCGCAGAACTCGTATTTGCCGCCCTTGAAATATTCGGTCGCGGCGCAATCGAGCGCGAGGCAGATGTCGTCACCCGGTGTGTAGCCCGCCTTTTCGATGGATTTCAGGATGAAGTCGAGCGCGTCGCGGGTCGAGGACAGGGCCGGGGCAAAGCCGCCCTCGTCGCCCACACCAGTCGCAAGGCCCGCCGCTGACAGTTCCTTCTTCAGGGTGTGGAACACCTCGGCGCCCATGCGCACCGCGTCGCGGATGTCGGAGGCGCTGACCGGCATGATCATGAATTCCTGTATGTCGATCGGGTTGTCGGCATGTTCGCCGCCATTGATGATGTTCATCATCGGCACCGGCAGGGTGCGGGCCGAGGTGCCGCCGACATAGCGATAGAGCGGCTGGCCGGAATAATCCGCCGCCGCCTTGGCGACCGCAAGGCTGACACCGAGGATCGCGTTCGCGCCGAGACGCCCCTTGTTGGGGGTGCCGTCGAGTTCGATCATCGTCATGTCGACCGCCACCTGCTCGGTGGCGTCCATGCCCAGAAGTTCCTCGGCGATCTCGCCGTTGACCGAGGCACAGGCCTCGAGCACGCCTTTGCCGAGATAGCGCGCGGCGTCGCCGTCGCGGCGTTCCACCGCCTCATGCGCGCCGGTCGAGGCCCCCGAGGGCACCGCCGCGCGACCCATGGTGCCATCTTCGAGCGTGACGTCCACCTCGACCGTGGGGTTGCCCCGGCTGTCGAGAATTTCGCGGGCATGGATGTCGATTATACTGCTCATGGGCGGGAATCCTTGGACCAAATTGCGTTGCACGTGCCTTAGCAAGTTTTCCCGGTTTTGCAAACGCGGCACGCGGGCGCCGCGATCAGCCGCGCCCGTGCGGTGCGTCGTAATCGGGGCGCGGGTTGATCGGGATGATCCGGTGCGGATTGATGGTGTCGTGGCTGTAATGGTAGTGGCGCACGATGTGGTCGAAATCCACCGTCTCGCGCACGCCGGGCCATTGATATAGCTCGCGGACATAGCCCCAGAGATTGGGGTAATCGACGATCCGGTGACGGTTGCATTTGAAATGCAGGTGATAGACCGGGTCGAAGCGGATGAGCGTTGTGAAGAGCCGCCAGTCGGCCTCGGTCAGCCGGTCGCCCATCAGGTAGCGGTTCTGCGACAGGCGCTCTTCCAGCCAGTCGAGGCTGTCGAAGAGCGGATGCACGGCGGCGTCATAGGCCTCTTGTGAGGTGGCGAAGCCGGATTTGTAGACGCCGTTGTTGACGGTGTCGTAGATGCGCTCGTTGACCGGCTCGATGGCGTCGCGCAGGTCTTTGGGCCAGTAGTCGTCGGTATTGCCGGTGATCCCGTCAAAGGCCGAGTTGAACATGCGGATGATCTCGGAGCTCTCATTGGAGACAATGGTCTCGCGCTCGGTGTCCCACAGGATCGGCACGGTCACGCGGCCGGAAATCTCGGGATCGGCCTTGAGATAGATGTCGCGGGCGAAGGGCAGGTCGTAGAGCCGGTCGCCGGTGGTGCCGGGAAAATCGGTACGGAATTCCCAGCCCTCGGACAGCATGTCGGGATGCACGACCGACACGTCGATGTGATCGGTCAGACCCTTGAGGCTGCGAAAGATCAGGGCGCGATGTGCCCAGGGGCAGGCATAGGCGACGTAAAGGTGATAGCGCCCGCTTTGTGCCTTGAAGCCGCCCTCGCCCGACGGGCCGGGGCTGCCATCCGGGGTGATCCAGTTGCGGAATTTCGCGGTGGAGCGGACGAATTTTCCGCCCGTCGATTTGGTGTCGTACCAGGTGTCGTGCCAGACGCCGTTGACCAGTTGGCCCATGGGGATGCCCTCCTTCTTTGAGGCGAAGGTAGGGTGGCAGGACGGCGGGGATAAGCCGTAGCACCGCGCAGGGGGCGTGCGGGGGTGCACAGGGGGGTGGGGGCGTCTGGAGAGGACCTTAGATTGAAGCACCTGCGCGGAACAAGGCCGAAGGCCGCCGCGCATCGACGGGCCGCCCCCCGGCACGGCGATTTGGCTGCAACGTGCTCTACGCTCTGATCTTTTTCGGGCTTGGCTGAGATAAAGCGCTACAAAACTGACGTTGGATCGCCGCACCGCGGCCCGTCGATGCGCGGCTTACTGCAACGATCGCTTCAGGCCACCCCCGCCCCACATCACGATCCACCACGCACCCACCAACCATCACAGCTTGCCGCGCAGATACTCCATCACGGCCGGGCGCACGCTTTGCGCGCCGACGCTGCGTTCGGCGTGGATCACGTCGCGCAATTCGCCAAGGTCGATGCGGCGCAACACGCTTTTGACCGGGCCGATGGAGGCCGGGCGCATGGAAAGCGTGCGAAAACCGATGGCGGCGAGACAGGCGGCCTCGACCGGACGGCCTGCGTCTTCGCCGCAGAAACTGAGCGGGGTGTCGAGCGTGGCGCAGCGATAGACGATGCCTTCGAGGAAGTTGAGAAAGCTTACGTTGAGCGTGTCGTAGCGGCGGCGGACGCGCTCGTTCTCGCGGTCAGCGGCGAAGAAGAACTGCTTGAGATCATTGCCGCCCACCGAGAGGAAATCGACCTCGGAATAAAAGCTGTCGGGCGCGAAGGCGAGCGAGGGCGTCTCCAACATCGCGCCCACCTCGATCACCTCGGGGATGGGGTGGCCGAGAATGCGCTCGCGCTCCAGTGCCTTGTCCATCTCGGCGCGGGCGGCGGTGAACTCGTCGCGCTGCGCCACGAAGGGGAACATGATCGTCAGCGGCCGTCCCCGCGCGGCGCGGATGAGGGCCTGAAGCTGCATGCGCATGACGCCGGGTTTATCCAGCCCCACCCGGATCGCGCGCCAGCCCATGGCGGGGTTCGGCTCGTCGGTGGCCTTCATGTAGGGCAGCACCTTGTCGGACCCGATATCGAGGGTGCGAAACACCACGCGCTGATCCTTGGCCGCGTCCATCACGCGGGCGTAAAGCTCCGACAGTTCGGCGCGCTTGGGCATGTGGTTGCGAATGAGAAATTGCAACTCGGTCCGAAAGAGGCCGACGCCCTCGGCCCCCGAGCTTTCGAGACTGGGCAGATCGGCCATCAGACCGGCATTCATCTTGAGCTTGATGTGCGCGCCGCAAAGCGTCTTGGCGGGTTTGTCGCGGATCGAGGCATAGCGCTCCTGCGCCTGTGCCTGCATCGCCATCTTGTCGCGAAACGCCGAGACGACCGAATCGTCGGGGCGCAGATGGGCGATGCCCTGATCGCCGTCGACCAGGATCAGATCGCCGTTGAGCGCCTCGGTGGTGACGCGGGCGGCATGAATGATCAGCGGAATGGCGAGCGCGCGGGCGACGATGGCGGCATGAGAGCCGACCGCGCCTTCCTCGAGCACGATCCCCTTGAGTGCGCGCCCGTAATCCAGAAGCTCGGCGGGGCCGATATTGCGCGCCACGAGGATCGGGTCGGCGGGCATTTCCGCGCCGGTCTCGTGGCCCTGTCCGGTGAGGATGCGCAGCAGGCGATTGCTGAGATCGTCGAGATCGTGGAGGCGTTCGCGCAGGTAGGCGTCGCTGACCTGGCTCATCCGGGCGCGGGCGGCGGATTGTTCCTTTTCGACGGCGGCCTCGGCCGAGAGGCCACTGTCTATGTTGCCCTCCATCCGGCGCATCCAGCCCTTGGAATTGGCGAACATGCGATAGGCTTCGAGCACGTCGAGATGTTCTTTTTCGCCGCCCTTGGCGGAGCTGAGCATGCGGTCGACGCCGACGCGCAGCGCCTCGACCGCCTCGTGCAGGCGTTCCAACTCGCGGGCGGGGTCTTCGGCGATGGGGTTGGTGACGACGACGCGCGGTTCGTGCAGCCAGACATGACCCTGCGCCGCACCTTCCTGTCCGCAGCTGCCGCGAAAGAGCACCGCCTGGCTGTGGCGCGCCGACATCGCCGCGCCCTCGCCGACGAAGGCCCCGAGTTCGGCCATTTCGGCAAGCACCATGGCCACCACTTCGAGCGCGTAGATTTCCTCATCGGAGAACAGCCGCGCCTGTTTCGATTGGACCACCAGAACGCCCAGTTTCTCGCCGAGCCGTTGCACCGGCACGCCCGCGAAAGAGGAATAGGCCTCTTCACCGGTCTCGGGCATGAAGCGAAAGCCCTTGGCGGCGGGGGCATTGTCGGTGTTGATCACCTCGCCCGAGCGCGCGACGCGACCGACCAGACCTTCGCCGAGCTTCATCCGGGTCTGGTGCACGGCCTCGGCCTTGAGGCCTTCGGTGGCGCAGAGTTCAAGCGTGTCCTCGTCGCGAAAGAGATAGATCGAGCACACCTCGGTGTGCATCTCCTCGGCGATCAGCCGGGTGATCTGGTCGAGCCGGGTCTGCCCGCCCGCATCCTCGGCCATGACCGCGCGCAGGCGGCCCAGCATCTGGCGGCTGTCGGTCTTGAAGCTGTCGCTCATGGGTGGCGGTCCCCCGGGCTCGTTTCAGGGCTGGCCCGCCCGGTGCGCCGGTTATCCGCGCGCAGACTCAGGCCGATTTGTCCAACTCGAAGGCATCATGCAGCGCCTGAACCGCGAGTTCCATGTATTTCCGGTCGATCAGAACGGAAATCTTGATCTCGGAGGTTGCGATGACCTTTATGTTCACACCTTCATCACTGAGCGTCTTGAACATCTTGGCAGCGACGCCCGACTGGCTGCGCATGCCGATGCCCACGGCAGAGACCTTGGCGACGTCGGTGTCGGCAATCAGGTCATGATAGTTGATCTGACCCGAGTCCTTGGCCGCCAGAAGCGCCTTTTCGGCGCGTTTGACCTGATCTGTGGGGCAGGAGAAGGTCATGTCGGTGCGGCCCTCCTCGGAGATGTTCTGCACGATCATGTCCACGTTGATCCCGGCCTCGGATAGTGGGCCGAAGATGGCCGCCGCGATGCCGGGCCGGTCGGCCACGGAGACGAGGGTCATCTTTGCCTCGTCCCGGGAATAGGCGATGCCGCTTACGACGTTCGATTCCATGATTTCCTCCTCGGCGCAGACAAGCGTGCCGGCCTCATCCGATTGTTCCTCGAAACTACTGAGCACGCGCAGTTTCACGTTATAGCGCATGGCCAGTTCGACCGAGCGGGTTTGCAGCACCTTGGCCCCGAGCGAGGCCAGTTCGAGCATTTCCTCGAAGGCGATCCGGTCGAGTTTACGGGCCTTTGAGGCGATGCGCGGGTCGGTGGTGTAGACGCCGTCCACATCCGTGTAGATGTCGCAGCGCTCGGCGTTGAAGGCCGCGGCAAAGGCTACGGCGGTGGTGTCGGAGCCGCCCCGCCCGAGCGTGGTGATGCGGCCCTCGGGGCTGATGCCCTGAAAGCCCGCGACCACGGCGACGCGCATGCCCTCATTGAACTTGGCGGTGATGTTCTCGGGCGGGATATCCTCGATCCGGGCGGAAGAATGCGACGAGTTGGTCTTGAGCGGCACTTGCCAGCCCTGCCAGCTGCGCGCGGGCACGTCCATTTCCTGCAAGGTCAGCGCCATCAGCCCGGCGGTCACGTTCTCGCCGGAACTGACCACGGCGTCGTATTCGCGCGCGTCATAGAGAGGTGAAATTTCGCCCACCCAGTTCACCAGCTCGTTGGTCTTGCCGGACATGGCCGAGACGATAACGATCACGTCATAGCCCTTGGCGACCTCGACGCCGATGCGTTTGGCGGCGCGCCGGATGCGGTCGATATTGGCGACGGACGTGCCGCCGAATTTCATCACGAGAACGGGCATGCGCACTGTCCTGAGCCGTTTTTACCGGGCGGGGTTTACGCGGCGGCGCGAGGCGGCGCAAGAGGGCAGGTGACGCAGGGGCGCGCGCGCTCAGCGCACCACGGCCTCGGCCCCCAGGGCCGAGGCAAGTGCGGCGAAGCGCGACCGCGCCACTTCGCCGTAGAGCGGGGCGGCCTCGTCCGAGAGGCGCAGTTCGAGCACCTTTTTCTTGGGGAACCAGCGCAACTCGCCCAGGCGGGCGTTCTTTTTCAGCCAGAGCATCGCGGCGAAGCGCATCGCCTTGCCGACGATTTCGGCGTCATCCTTGTCCTTCTCGGAAATCAGGCTGTCGAGATCGGAAAACCGGCTGTTGTCGCGCTTGTTGGAATAGCGGTGCAGCAGGGCAAGGCCGAGGAACACGCGCTCGGAATGCTTGAGCCCGCCGAGGTTGGCGCGGGTGGCGTTGTCGAAACAGACCTCGCCGCGGTAATCGGGATGGGCGCGCCAGCTGACATCGTGCAAGAGGCAGGCGGCGCGGATCAGGCGGCGGCGTTCGGGGCTGGCGGATTTGAAGAGCGGCAGCAGGAAGTGATAGATCACCTTGCCGAAGCCCGGCAGGCGAGCGTCCTTGTGCTCGGCGAAGCGGCAAGCCTCGATCAGCGGGTCGCGGTCGCGCAGGAGTTGCGGCATCTGTTCGTAGAGCAGCCCTTCGCGGATGCCGTAGCTGGAGACGGCGATGTCGCGCGGCTTGAAGGTCTTGAGCACCTCGCGCAGCACCTCGGCCGCGAGTGGGACGAGGGCGATCCGGCTTGATGAGACGCCGGACGCGTTGCGCAGCGTGTCGAGATCGGTTTTCTCGATATGCTTGATCGTGGCGCGCAGGTCGGCGGGGCGCATGCGGTATTCGTGCAGCACGTGCAGCGGATAGCCACGCCGGGCCATGTCGATCTTGGCAATCGCGCGCCAGGAGCCGCCGACGAGAAAGAGCCGGTTGCGCTGTTCGCCGAGTTCCTTCTGCATGGCGGCGAGCGTCTTCTGGATGTGCGTCTTGCGGGCCTTCTTGCCGCCCTTGAGATCGGCCAGCTTGAAGGGCCCGAGCGGCGAGGAGATGCGCGCGCCGACGGTGCCGCCGTCGATTGCCGCGAGTTCCATCGACGAGCCGCCGATATCGCACACCAGACCGTAGGACCCGGGCCAGCCCAGAAGCACGCCCTGCGCCGAAAGCCGCGCCTCTTCGCGCCCGTCGATGACCCAGAGCTTGAGGCCGGTCTCGCGCTCGACCTCGGCGCAGAAATCGGCGCCGTCCTCGGCGTCGCGCACCGCTGCCGTGGCCACGGTCACCAGCGGGCCGGTATCCATGCCATTGGCCAGCATCTGGAAGCGGCGCAGGGCCTCGACCGCGCGCTTGCGTCCTTCGGGGTTGAGCCGCCCGGTTTCAGTCATGCCGGAGCCGAGGGCGCACATGATCTTTTCGTTGTAGAAATAGGCCGGGCTGCGCGCCGCGCCGTCAAACACCACGAGGCGGACGGAGTTGGAGCCCACATCGACCACGCCCACCCGGCTGAGCGCACGGGCTGTGTCGCTATCGAAGAGCGGGCGGCCGAAAGGCCCGCCATCGGGTTCCGCAGGATCGTTGGTGCCGTCCATATCCGTCCCAGTCTCGTGCGCCCCCTCTATGCGTCAGGGGCGCGCGCGGGTCAATCACCGGTATGGGTGAGTTTCGGCACATCCGACGCGCCCGCCGAGCCACGGCCCGACAGCGACGGGTTCTCCATGAAGAAGCGGTGGCAGTTGAAGGCGAATTCGCCTTCGGGCTTGACCATGCGTGAAAAGGTGCCGTCCGGTGCCATCACCCAGCTTTGGGCGACATCGGCCATGTTGGCGGCCATCACCTGGCTGACGATCTGTGCCTTGACGGTGGGGTTTTCGATCTCGACCAGCGTTTCCACACGGCGGTTGAGGTTGCGCCCCATCCAGTCGGCGGAGGAGATGAAGACCCGCGCCTTCTTGGAGGGCAGCCCCGCGCCGTTGCCGTAACAAACGATGCGCGAATGCTCCAGAAAGCGCCCGACAATGGATTTGACGCGGATGTTCGAGGACAGGCCCTTGATGCCGGGGCGCAGCCCGCAGATGCCGCGCACCACGAGGTCGATCTTGACCCCGGCCTCGGAGGCGGCATAGAGCGCGTCGATCACATCCGGCTCGATCAGCGAATTCATCTTGGCCCAGATCGCTGCCGGACGTCCGGCGCGGGCGTGCTCGGCTTCCTTGCCGATCAGGTCGATCAGGCGGGGTTTGAGCGTGGTGGGCGAGATCGCCAGGTTTTCGAGGCTGTCGGGCTGCGCGTAGCCCGAGAGGTAGTTGAAGACCTTGGTGGCGTCCCGTCCGAGGGTGGCGTCGCAGGTGAAAAAGCTGAGATCGGTGTAAATCCGCGCCGTGATCGGGTGATAGTTGCCGGTGCCGTAATGGGTATAGGTGACGAGGTTGTCGCCCTCGCGGCGGACCACGGTGGAAATCTTGGCATGGGTCTTGAGGTCGAGAAAGCCGTAGACCACATGCGCGCCCGCGCGCTCCAGTCGCCGGGATTGCCGGATATTCGCGGCCTCGTCGAAGCGGGCCTTGAGTTCCACCAGCGCGGTGACGGATTTGCCGTCCTCGGCCGCCTCGCACAGCGCCTCGACGATGGGCGAGTTGCGCGAGGTGCGGTAGAGCGTCTGCTTGATCGCCACCACGTCCGGGTCGCGCGCCGCCTGTTGCAGGAAGCGCACCACCATGTCGAAGGTCTCGTAGGGGTGGTGCAGCAGCATGTCCTTTTGCCGGATCGCGGCGAACATGTCGCCGTCATGATCCTGCACCCGTTCGGGCACGCGCGGCGTGAAGGAGGGCCACAGCAGGTCGGGCCGGGCGTCGAGCACCAGTTCCTTGAGATCGGCGAGACCGATCATGCCCTCGACCTCGACGACCTCGTCGGGGATGACGTGCAATTCCTCCATGATGACCGCGCGCAGGGCCACTGGCGCCCCGGCGGAGATCTTCATGCGGACAACCTCGCCCCGGCGGCGGCGTTTCAGCGCCACCTCGAATTCGCGCACGAGGTCTTCGGCCTCGTCCTCGACCTCGAGATCGCTGTCGCGCAATACGCGGAAGGCGCAGTGCCCCTTGTACCTGTAGCCGGGAAAGAGGCTGGAGAGATGCAGGAGCAGCAATTCCTCGAGCGGCAGCACGCGGAATTCGCCTTCGGGGGCGGGCAGGGCGACGAACCGGTCGATCTGCTGCGGGATCGGCAGCAGCGCCTGCAGCGGGCGCTTGTCGGACTTGCGTTCAAGCTGCAATGCCAGGCTGTAGCCGAGGTTGGGAATGAACGGGAACGGATGCGCCGGGTCGATGGCCAGTGGCGAGAGCACCGGAAAGACCTTGTGTAGAAACACGTCGGCCAGCACGTCCTTGTCGGCGTCGCTGAGCGAGGTGTGATCGAGAATCGCGATGTTCTCGGCCTCCATCTCGACGCGCAACGCCTCGTAGGTGTCTTGCTGCGACTCGAGCAGGCCGCGCGCGTTGTCGTTGATCAGCACCAGTTGCTCGGCGGGGGTGAGCCCGTCGGCTGCGGGCGTCGTGTTTCCCGCCTTGGCCAGTTCGCGGAGGCCCGCGACGCGCACGTTGTAGAATTCGTCGAGGTTGGTCGCGGAAATCGACAGGAAGCGCAGCCGTTCCAGCAGCGGCACGCGGGGGTTTTGCGCCTCTTCCAGAACGCGCCAGTTGAAGCCCAGCCAGCTGAGTTCGCGGTTGAAGAAACGACCGGGGCCGGTGACGTCGAGATCGGGCAGGTCGACCGGTTCGGGCGCGGGGGATTTGAGAAAATCTGCGTTTGTCATGGCGGCCTTATGGCTTTGGCATGTAACGGTTGGGTGACGCAGGGTGGCGCTATTCGCCGGGATTGTCCAGCACCCGTGCGGCAAGGCTGCGGGTGATCGCGCGACCCTGGGCCAGCGCGGCCCGGTCGAGCGCCTCGACGGTCTCACGGGCGGCGTCGAAGGACCGTTCGATGCGGCGGGCGAGATAGGGGATGGTGTCGGGGCTGGGGCTGAGCTGGCGGTCGGCAAAGAGCTTCATCAGCACCGCCGAGAGCAGCGCGTCGTCGGGCGCGCGCAGCTCGGTGAGCAGCGTGCCCTGCATGCGGCTGGCCAGGTCGGGCAGGGTCAGGCCCCACAGGTGCGGCGCGGTGCGGGCGGTGACAAGCAGCGTGTGACCTTCGGCCAATGTCAGGTTGTGCAGGTGAAAGAGCGCGTCTTCGGCGGCGCGGTCACCGGCGATCAGATGGGCATCTTCGACCGCGACGGGGCCTTGGGCGAGGGTGGGGATATCGGCGTCGGGCAGATCCTGCGCGGCGATGATGTGCGCGCCCGAAAGCGCGGCCCAGACATGGGTGAGGTGGGTCTTGCCCGCGCCTGCGGGGCCGGCGAGGATCAGCTTGCGCGAGGGCCAGCCCTGCCAGCCCTCGATCATCGCCACGGCTTCGGCATTGGCGGGGGAGACGAAGAAATCCTCGCGCCCCAGCGCCGGGCGCATGGGCAGATCGAAGCTCAGCTGTTGGGCCATCACTCGTCGCCCTGGCTGTCGAGTCCGCGATAGAGGCGGCTGTCCTTGTACTGGTCGAGCACGAACCGGGTGATCACCCCGAGCGAGGCCGCCACCGGCACCGCCACCAGCATGCCGACAAAGCCGAAGAGCGTGCCGAAGGCCGACAGCGCGAAGATCAGCCAGACCGGGTGCAGCCCGACCGAGGAGCCGACCAGCTTGGGGGTGAGGAAATTGCCCTCGATCACCTGACCGGAGACGAAGATCGCAGCCACAAGGCCGATGCTGACCCAGTCGCCCCAGAACTGAAAGAGCGCGAGGCCAAGCGCCAGCGCGCCACCGAGGATCGCACCGACATAGGGAATGAAGGTCACCAGCCCGGCCAGCGCCCCCACCACAAGGCCGAATTGCAGCCCGACCAGCATCAGCGCCACCGCGTAATAGGTGCCGAGGATCAGGCAGACCGTGCCCATGCCGCGGATGAAGCTGGCGAGCGTGGCGTCGATCCGGCCCGCGAGGCGGCGGATCACCGGGGCATGATCGCGCGGCAGCAGATCGTCGATCTTCGCGATCATGCGGTCCCAGTCATAGAGCAGATAGACCGCCACGACGGGGGCCACGACCAGCAGCACCACGATGTTGAGCAGCGAGGCGGCGGAGCTGAGCGCGGTTTGCAACACCTCTCCGCCCCGGTCGCGGATCGTCTCGCCAAAGGACGTGAGCGTCTGATGCGCGGCCGAGCCGGGATCGAACAGCGACGGGACATGCGTGCTCAGAAAGTCCCGAAGGTCGCGGGCCAGTTGCGGCGCGGTCTCGAAGAGGGCGATGGCCTGGTTGACCAGCGTCGGGATCACCAGCAGCAGGGCAAGGGTAAAGATCAGAATGGCCACCAGCGTGATCACCACGACCGCCGCCATACGGCTCAGCCCCATCCGCTCCAGCCGGTCGGCGACGGGATCGAGGAAATAGGCCAGCGCCCCGCCGATCACGAAGGGCAGGATCACGTTGCCCAGAAACCACAGCAGCAGGATGAACACCGCCGTGGCGATGCCCCAGTATTTCGCCTGTTCCCTGACCGGCAATGCCATGATGCGTGCTCCTGCTCGTCGCGCACTATGTCACCTCTGGGCGGGCGGGTTTCAAGGGGAAAGGCGCGTGCGCGCAGTGCTGGCTTGCTCCGTTCTGCGATCTCGCCTAGAACCGGCGACGATCCGGACCCAACCCATGAAGGCCCTAACATGCGTCTCAGCCGATATTTTCTGCCCGTCCTCAAGGAAACGCCCTCGGAGGCGCAGATCGCCAGTCACCGCCTGATGCTGCGGGCGGGGATGATCAAGCAGGCGACTGCCGGGATCTATTCCTGGCTGCCCTTGGGCTTCAAGGTGTTGCGCAAGCTGGAAAACATCGTCCACGAAGAGCAGGTGCGCGCGGGCCATGTGCCGATGCTGATGCCGACGCTGCAATCGGCGGACTTGTGGCGCGAGAGCGGACGTTATGACGATTACGGTGCCGAGATGCTGCGCATCACCGACCGGCACGGGCGCGACATGCTCTACGGCCCCACCAACGAAGAGCTGATCACCGACATCTTCCGCGCACATGTGGGCAGTTACAAGGATCTGCCGCTGACGCTCTACCATATCCAGTGGAAATTCCGTGACGAGGTGCGGCCGCGCTTTGGCGTGATGCGCGGCCGCGAGTTCTTCATGAAGGACGGCTATAATTTCGACCTGACGAAAGAGGACGCGCTGCACGCTTATAACCGCCACATGGTCAGCTACCTGCGCACCTATGAGCGGATGGGCCTTCAGGCCATTCCGATGCGCGCCGATAGTGGCCCGATCGGTGGCGACGACACGCATGAATTTCTGGTGCTGGCCGAAACCGGCGAGTCGGAGGTGTTCTATGACAGTGCGATCACCGATCTGAAGCTGGGCGAGCGCGTTGTCGATTACGACAGCCGCGCCGAGTGTGAGGACATCGTCACCGAGTGGACGACGCCCTATGCCCGCACCGACGAGACCCATGACGAGGCGAAATTCAACGCCATACCCGAGGATCGTCGCCGCTCCAGCCGGGGCATCGAGGTGGGGCAGATCTTTTATTTCGGCACCAAGTATTCCGAGCCGATGGGCGCCACGGTGCAGGGCCCCGACGGCAAGCCCGTGCCGGTGCACATGGGCAGCCACGGCATCGGGGTGAGCCGTCTGGTGGGTGCGATCATCGAGGCGAGCCATGATGACAAGGGCATCATCTGGCCCGAGGGCGTCACGCCGTTCCATGCTGGGATCGTCAATCTCAAGCAGGGCGACAGTGAGGCGGATGCCGCCTGCGAGGCGCTTTATGCGTCGCTCACGGCGCTTGGGCTGGAGCCGCTTTACGATGACCGCGACGAGCGCGCGGGCGGCAAGTTCGCGACGATGGACCTGATCGGTCTGCCGTGGCGGATCACGGTGGGTCCGCGCGGCCTCAAGAACGGGGTGGTGGAACTGACCAGCCGTCGCACCGGCGAGAGCGAGGAACTGCCGCCCGAAGCGGCGGTGGAGAAGCTGGCGCAGATCTACGCGGGCCATGTGCTGCGGCCTGCGTTCTGAACGATAGCGCGGCGCGCCTATCCCGCCATTGGGGCGGGCGGGCGTAGCGCATCGCTCAACTCGCCATAAAGCGCCTTGCGCTCGTCCTCGGACAGGAAGGCGCCGATTTCGACCTCGCGGTCGCTGCCCTTGAGGGTGATGTAATGCTCGACCGGGCCGCCCTTGGGGTGCATCTGCACCCGCGCCCAGTAGCGGTTGCAGTCCCATTCCTGCACGTCGCCGCGCGGATTGGTCCGCGTCAGGTGCACCTCGTCCGGTGAAATGACCAGCTCCTCGGTCACGCGCGCGCTGCGATAGCTGTGCTCCAGCGCCCACCAGATGCCGCCCACAGCCGCCAGTATGAAGGGCAACAACCCCCAGAGCACCACCGTCCCCAGAAGCGGATAAAGCGGGATGGTGATCAGCGTGAAGGTTCCCAGCACGAACGCGGCAAAGCCCCGGCGCGGCAGCGACCGGTGCGGCCAGAGCGAAAGGCTGATATCTCGGTCTGCCCCGCGCGGCGGGGTGCTCCATTCATACGGCATGACCCGTTTGTAGCCCTTGGATGGAAAATGAAAAGGGTGCGCGGAGGGCCTGTAAGCCGGATTCTGTCCAGGGGTTGCCCCCTTGGATGACCATTCATCTGGACGCGTGGTTGCCCGCGCGCCTCAAGCTGCCAACCCGGACCGCCGGGCCAAGACGTGCCTGCGGGCGGTTTCGGTTGCCCGACCGGTCCCCGCGTGCGGTCCCTATTTGGCATTGCTCCCGGTGGGGCTTGCCGTGCCGGTCCGGTTGCCCGTCCCGCGGTGGGCTCTTACCCCACCGTTTCACCCTTACCCGGCCACAAAGGTCGGGCGGTCTGTTTTCTGTGGCGCTTTCCCTCGGGTTTCCCCGGCCGGGCGTTACCCGGCACCGTTGTCTTGTGGAGTCCGGACTTTCCTCGACGCCCCTTGCGGGGTGCCGCGGCCATCCGACCCTCCGCGCGAGGTTCGACTTAGGCGGTCGCGGCGTCCCGGTCAACGGGGAAGCGACGGGCGAGATCGGCGATCATCGCGCAATCCTCGGGGTCAAGCGGCCCGGTGGCCTGGGGACGAAAGCGCAGGCGGACGGCGCGCAGGATGTCGTCGGCCGTTACGTCGTCGCGCAAGGCATAGCCGAAGCGCTCGGCGTTGTGCAAGAACTCCGCCTCCGAGACGCGGCCCTGCGCAGGCACCTCGGGCCAGACCGAGAGCCCCGACCGCGCCAGCCCGCGCCAGTCAAAGCGCGGCCCCGGATCGGATTTGCGGGCGGGGGCCATGTCGGAATGGGCGATGACGCGCGCGGGCGCGATCTGCCAGCGCGGCATGATGCCCGCCATGAGCCGTTCCAGCGCCGCCATTTGCGGGGCGGGAAAGGGATGCGCGCCGGTATTGGCCAACTCGATGCCGATGGAGCGGGAATTGACGTCGCTGACATTGCCCCATTGCCCGGCCCCGGCATGCCAGGCGCGCATCTCTTCCTCGACCATGCACCAGATGCGGCCCCGCTCGCTGATCAGGTAGTGTGCGGAGACCTCGGCCCCCGCATCACAGAGCCTGTCGAGCGCCGCCTCGGGGGTCGTCATCGCGGTGTAATGCAGCACGATCATGTCGGGCGTGGCACCATTCCGGCGCGGCCCGACATTGGGTGAGGGGTGGGGGATCACCGCAAGCTGCGCGTCGGCGCAGCCGCGCATCAGCCGCCGACCGCGGTCTGGAACGGGCTCGGATCCCAGCCGCAGGCATAGCCGTCGCCATCGGGATCAAGCCCGAGGCGGTCACGGTCCGGCCCGCCCCGGCGCAGAAAGTCGATCTGTGCCTGATCCGAGGACGGGTATTGCGCGCAGTTGCGGCGGAACTTGCTTTCGGCGTTGAAGCCGCCGCGACTATAGAGCCGGGTGCCCACCGGGTGGCGGTTGGCCAGCGCGTAGGCCACGATATTGGGGCCGACATCGCCGGGGCGGGCGCCGATCGCTTCGGGCTGAATGACCTGATATTGCTCGCGGTTGCGGGCGATGCGGGCGGCGTCCTCCTCGATGGAGCGCTCCGAGCCGACGGCGTCGAAATCGTTTTCCTGCGAAATACCTGCGGAATTGAGCACCGGGGGCGGGTTCGACGGGCTGGCCTGCAGCGGCGCCTCGCCGGAATTGGATGCGGCGAGCGCGGCTTCGGTTTCCGCCGCGAGACGCTCTGCCTCGCTGCCCCCGGTCGCCTGCCCGGTGGCGTCGAGCGGCTCGGACGAGACCGCATCGGGCGCGGGCAGGGCATTGCCCGCAAGCGCCGCCTCGCGCGCCGCTTTCTCGCGCTGATAGTCGCTGTAATCCTCAAAGCCGACGCCCGCGCCGCTTTCGGGGATCGCCGGGGCACAGGCCCCGAGCGCCAACATCGTCACCACTGCAACTGCGATCCGCATCATTTTTATCCTGCCATGTGCCCTTTTGTCGGGGCGTTTACCACCATTTGGCGGGCTTGGCCACAAAGCCTGCCGCCTGCTCCAGCGCATAGGCGGTGTTAAGCAGATCGCCCTCTTCCCATGGCCGGCCAATCAGTTGCAGCCCGAGCGGCAGGCCTTGGCGGTCGATCCCCGCAGGCACCGCGATGCCCGGCAGACCGGCCAGGTTGACGGTCACGGTGAAGACGTCGTTGAGATACATCTGCACCGGATCGGCATCGGTCATCTCGCCCAGACCGAAGGCCGCGCTTGGCGTGGCGGGGGTGAGTATGGCGTCGATACCGGCGGCGAAGACCTCCTCAAAGTCGCGCTTGATCAGGGTGCGGACTTTGCGGGCGCGGTTGTAATAGGCGTCGTAGAACCCGGCCGATAGCACGTAGGTGCCGACCATCACGCGGCGCTGCACCTCGTGGCCGAAGCCCTCGGCGCGGGTTTTCTCGTACATTTCGGTGATGCCGTCGCCCTGCGCCAGTTTTCCCCGGTGGCCATAGCGCACGCCGTCATAGCGCGCGAGGTTCGAGGATGCCTCGGCAGGGGCGATCACGTAATAGGCGGGCAGGGCGTATTTGGTATGCGGCAGGGAAATGTCGCGGATCTCGGCGCCTGCGTCCTTGAGCATCGCGGTGCCATCGGCCCAGAGTTTCTCGATCTCGTCGGGCATGCCGTCCATGCGGTATTCCTTGGGGATACCGATCACCTTGCCCTTGATGTCGCCGGTCAGCATCGCCTCGAAATCCGGCACGGGGATATCCGCCGAGGTGCTGTCCTTGGGGTCATGGCCGCACATCGCGCCCAGCATGATCGCGCTGTCGCGCACCGTCTTGGTCATTGGCCCGGCCTGATCCAATGACGAGGCAAAGGCCACGATCCCCCACCGCGAGCAGCGCCCGTAGGTGGGCTTGATGCCGGTGATGCCGGTGAAGGCCGCAGGCTGGCGGATCGAGCCGCCGGTATCGGTGCCGGTCGCGGCAAGGCAGAGATCTGCCGCCACGGCGCTGGCCGAGCCACCGGAGGAGCCACCGGGGGTGAGCTGTGCCTCGTCATTGCCGCGCCGCCACGGGTTGACGACGTTGCCGTAGCAGGAGGTCTCGTTCGATGAGCCCATGGCGAACTCATCCATGTTGAGCTTGCCCAGCATCACCGCACCGGCGTCGAAAAGGTTCTGCGTGACGGTTGATTCGTATTCCGGCGTAAAGCCTTCCAGAATGCGGCTCGCGGCCTGCGAGGGCACGCCGCGCGTGCAGAAGAGATCCTTGATCCCCAGTGGAATGCCGCACATCGCGGGCGCATCGCCCTGCGCGATCCGCGCATCCGCTGCCTGCGCCTGTGCGCGGGCCAGATCGGGTGTGTCATGGACAAAGGCATTGAGCGCGCCTGCGCCCTGCACCGCCGTCAGACACGCCTCGGTCAATTCCACGCTGGTCACATCGCCCTTGCGCAGCGCGTCGCGGGCATCAGAAATGGTAAGTTTGTTGAGATCGGTCATTATTCAACCACCTTCGGCACGGCAAAGAAGCCCTCGCGCGCGTCGGGCGCATTGGCGAGGATCTTGTCCTGCTGGTCACCCTCGGTCACTACGTCCTCGCGGCGTTTCAGGCGCTGCGGGGTGACGGAGGTCATCGGCTCGACGCCCTCGACATCCACCTCGCCCAATTGCTCGATAAAGCCGAGGATGGTGTTGAATTCCTCTGCCAGCGCAGGCAGCGCGTCCTCGTCCACGCGGATGCGCGCCAGCTTGGCCACCTTGGCCGCGGTTTCCAGATCGATCGACATGAGCCACTCCTCTTGTCCGGTTGCCCTCGCGTTTAGCGCCCGCGCGATATGGGTGCAAGACGGGTGCGGGCCCGGCACCCCCTTTATTCTGGCCGAAGCCTTGCTACAGTCGCGTCAAATCGCAACACAGGGAGACGACACATGAATATCATCTGGCTCGGACACAGCTCTTTCCGGATCGAGATAGGGGGACAGGTGCTGCTCATTGACCCGTGGCTGAACGGCAACCCTATGCTGCCCGAGGACAGCCACGACGAGGCCACAAGGGGGGCCACGCATATCCTGCTGACCCATGCGCATTTCGATCACGTCAACGACGTGCTGCCGCTGGCCAAATCCCTTGGCATCCCGGTGGTCGGACAGTTTGACCTGATGGCGCATTGGGAGCAGGCCGAGCAGATCGAGACGGTGGGCTTCAACAAGGGCGGCACGGTCGATCTGGAGGGCGTCAAGGTGACGATGGTGCATGCCACCCATTCCACCAGCTTTGGCACAGATGCCGGACCGCATGTGCCGGGCAGCGAATGCGGCTTCATGATCGCGGGCGAGGGGCATGTGATCTATGTCTCGGGCGATACCGACGTGATGGCAGATATGGGCGTGTTCCACGACCTGCATGCGCCCGATATCGGGATCTTGTGTGCGGGCGGGCATTTCACGATGGATATGCGCCGGGCAGGCTATGCGGCGAAAAGGTTCTTTGACTTCAAGACCGTGATCCCGTGCCACTACAAGACCTTTCCGATCCTGGAGCAATCGGCGGAGGCGCTGGTCAAGGCATTGCCCGGCGTCGATGTGATCGAGCCCGAGGTGATGACGGCGATCACGATCTGAGCGCGGAGTGGGGGCGCTGCCCCCACGCCCCCGGGATACTTTTGGCAAGATGAAGGGATCAGCGGCGGCGGCGCTGCGGTTTGCGCTGCGGTTTTGTGGGCGACTTCTTCGTGTCGGGCTCGGGCTCGTCCGGCATCCCCAACTGGTCGCGCAGCACGCGGGGGCGGATCTCCTCGACCGCGCCGGGTTTGAGCTGGCCCAGCTGGAACGGTCCGTAGGACAGGCGGATCAGGCGGTTGACGACGAGGCCCACCGCCTCCATCGCGCGGCGCACCTCGCGGTTCTTGCCCTCGCGGATCGACACCGAGACCCAGGCATTTGCCCCCTGCTGGCGGTCGAGCGTGACCGTCATCGGCTGGAATTTCTCGCCCTCGACCACCAGCCCCTTGCGCAGCGGATCGAAGGTGGCCTCGGTCGGCCGCCCGTTGACGCGTGTGCGGTAGCGGCGCAGCCAGCCGGTCGAGGGCAGTTCCAGCTTGCGCTTCAACTCGCCGTCATTGGTCAGCAGCAACAGCCCCTCGGAATTGAGATCGAGCCGCCCGATGCTCATCACGCGCGGCATGTCTTCGGGCAGATCGTCGTAGATCGTCGGGCGGCCCTGCTCGTCACGGGTGGTGGTCACGCGGCCCACGGGCTTGTGATAGAGCCAGAGGCGCGCGGGCTCGGGCGCTGCAAGGGCGCGGCCATCGACCACGATCTTGTCCGCAGATGTCACGTTGAGCGCGGGCGAGGTGATCTTTTGCCCGTTGACGGTGACCCGGCCCGCCTCGATCAGGCGCTCGGCCTCGCGGCGGCTGGCGCGGCCTGCGCGGGCGATGACCTTGGCGATGCGGTCGCCCGGGGGAGGGGTGGGGGACGTGTTCATGAGAACAGGCCATAGAGCAAACTGCGGTGGTGAAAAAGACCCTATCAGCGGCGTCGGCGCGCGGCTATGGTGCCCGCGCGCGGCGAGGGGGCAGAGGATGGAATGGCAAAGTGAGCTTTGGATCAGCGGGCTGATCTATGGGGCGCTGGCCTTTGGCGTCATGGGGTTTCTGGCACGGGATGAATTGCTGCTGCGGCTCTTAATGTTGGCGGCGAGCGCGCTGTACCTGGTTTATTACTACAATGTCGCCTCGGTTCCGCTTTGGGATGCCATCCTTGCGAATTCGATCCTCGCCACGGTGAACATCGCGGTGATCCTTGTCGTGGTGCTGGAGCGCACGACCTTTTACATGTCGAAGGAAACCGAGGCGCTGTTTCGCCAGTTTCCGATGCTGACGCCGGGACAGTTCCGCAGGTTGCTGAAGGCGGCGCGCGAGGTCGAGGCCGTGGAGCCGCTGAGCCTGACCCGTGCGGGCACGGCGGTGGACCGGCTGTGGTATGTGCATGAGGGGGCGCTGCGGATCGGCAAGGGCGGTCGGGAGGCCCGGGTCGAGACGACCATGTTCGTGGGCGAGTTGGCGTTTCTCACAGGGGCCCCGGCGAGTGCGTCGGTTTCGTTGGAACCGGGGGCGCGGGTGCTGGAATGGGAGGCCGCCGACCTGCGTCGCCTGCTCGGGAAATCGGCCAAGCTGAATGTTGCGCTTCAGGCCCAGTTCAATGCCGATCTGGTGCGCAAGGTCACGCGGTCCGCGCCATTGGCGGAATTCTCCCTTGGCCGGTTGGAGCCGTAAGGCGACATGAGAGATACGACACATATGGACCGGGCGCTGGATGAGGCCCGTGCCGCGGGTGCCCGGGGCGAGGTGCCGGTGGGCGCGGTGGTGGTGGCCCCCTCGGGCGAGATCGTGGCGCTTGCGGGCAATCGCACACGCGAGTTGAACGATCCCACGGCGCATGCCGAGATCCTCGCGATTCGCGCCGCCTGTGCTGCACTCGGCTCGGAGCGGCTGGTGGGGCACGATCTCTACGTCACGCTGGAGCCGTGTGCGATGTGCGCGAGCGCCATTGCGGCGGCGCGGATCGCGCGGCTCTATTACGCGGCGGACGATCCGAAATCGGGCGGGGTGGCACAGGGCGCGCGGGTGTTTGCGCATCCGCAATGCCACCACGTGCCGGAGGTTTACGACGGGATCGGCGCGCGCGAGGCCGAGGCGCTGCTCAAGGCGTTCTTTGCCGCGCGGCGCGGCTCAGAATAGGGTGATGCCCTTGGCTAGGAACGGGTGCTGCCGGATCGCCGGATCGACGATCGTTTCCTGCAGGATCGGCTTTAGCTTGGCGGCCAGCGTTTCGGGCATGTCTTGCAAGATGCCCTTGCGCGCGGTCACGCTGATGGTGCGGGTCAGCGGGGCCAGCGGCAGTTCCAGCACGTCGATCTGATCGGCGAAGCGGCGCGCGCGCATCAGGGCCAGCGGCGTCAGGATCGACCAGCCGGTGCCCTGTCCGACCAGCGCGAGGATGGAATGATAGCTGTCCAGTTCGAACCGGTGCGGCAGGCTTAGATTTTCCCGCGCGAGATGCGATGAGATCAGCCGCCCCATGTAATGGCGCTGCGTGTACTGGATGAGCGGCAGGCGCTTGAGTTGGCGCAGCACGTCGCGGTCGGGCTTGATCACGCCGCGCGGGGCGACCACGGCAAAGCCTTCGCGCAGCACCGGGTGCACCTCGGTCCAGTCGGCGGCACCGCCCAGTTCGGCGGCGACGATGATATCGAGCGAGCGGGCGTCAAGCTGATCGTAGAGATGATGGCTCGCACCGGTTTCCAGCAGGAACTGGCAACCTTTCAGTTCTCCGGCCATGTGGGTCAGCAGTTGCGGGGTCACATCCGCCTCGAGATCCTCGATCATGCCGAGGCGAAAGCGGGTTAGCGTCGAGAGATGCGACATCGCGAGCTCGGCGCGCGCCTGTGCGGCCTCGTTGAGAATGACCTGCGCGCGGCGGTGCATGATCTCGCCCGCAGGGGTCAGGCGGATGGGGCGCGCGTTGCGTTGCAGCAGGGTGGCCCCGACCGCGCCTTCGAGGTTGGTGAGTTGCTGGCTGACCGCCGAAGGGCTGGCCCCGAGACGCCGGGCGGCGGCGGAAATCGAGCGTTCGTCGGCGGCGGCCATGAACACCTCTATGCCCCAGAGGGTGATCCGGCCCGGGCTTTCGACCATGGGACGTTACTTGCCCATCTTCGACAGCTTGCTCTGCAACTCCGCAAGCTGTTTCTTGATGTCGTCGAGATCTTCGTCGTCCCGCGGCGCATCGCCGTCGGATTGCGGCGTCGTGCTGCCCATGCCGGGCATGCCGCCGGTCATCGCCTTCATGAACGCCTCTTGCTGAGCGCGCATCGCCTCCATGCCGGGCATCGCCGCGAGCGGATTGGCCTTGGTCATGTTCTCCAGCATCTTGGATTGCCCGTCGCGCAGCATCTCGAAGCTGGCGGCGAGGAATTCCGGGACCACGCTGGTGGCCTGCGTCGTGTAGCTGCGCACGAGGTCGTTGAGCACGTTGATCGGCAAGACGCTTTCGCCGCGACTTTCGTGTTCGGCGACGATCTGGAGCAGGTATTGCCGGGTCAGGTCGTCGCCGGATTTCAGGTCGATGATCTGAACTTCGCGCCCGTCGCGGATGAATTCGGCGATATCCTCCAGGGTGACGTAATCGGAGGTCTCGGTGTTATAGAGCCTGCGGCTGGCGTAGCGTTTGATAAGTAACGGTTTTTGGGTGTCGGCCAAAGGATGTCCCTCCCGAGGAATGCGGCTGCAGCACAGAGTAGACGCATGTGCAGAAAAAAGAAAGGGCGAGCCTTTCGGCTCGCCCTTCGCAGTCCATGCCCCTAGGGAGGGGACGGGGCATGTATTCTGCTATCACTTGGTTGCGGCGGTCGCTTTCTGCGTCGCGGCAGTCACGTCGTCGGTTGCTTTCTTGACAACCTTCGTCGCGTCTTCCTGCATGGTCTTGCCGGCAGCCATCATCAGTTCGACGGTTTCCATCTGAACCTTCTTCGCGATTTCGGCGAAGGCGGCCATGTTCTCGGCGGCCACTTCGGCGTTGGCCGATGCGAAATCGGTCATCGACTTGGCGTAGTCTGCGGGCTCTGCCTTGGCTTTCGCCATCTCGGACATCTTGGCCAAGGTTTCCTTGGTCCATTTGTTCGAGATTTCAGCCGACTGCTCGGCTGCGGTCAGGGCGACGCCGGACAGCTTCTCGCTGAGCGTTGCCTGGTTCTTGAACGCGTCTTCCATCGCCTTGGTGTCGACGGGGAATGCGCCCATGACGTCTTTGAACATCGCGGTGTAATCTTGGGTCTTAGCCATTGGTAAAGTCCTCTCGGGTTAAGCGGGGTGATCCGCTGTGTTGTGCAACTGAGAGAAATATACGTGCTGCAGTGCAGCATTTCAAGATGTTTTTCTGCATTGCAGCATTTTTGAGTAACCCAAGGTCAAGAACCCATGAAAATCAGGTGGTTGCCTTTTTGCGCACATAGGTGCCGGGGGCCGGGGCAAGGGCGGGATGCTCCGAATCGCCCGGCTCTCGGGCCGCGACCATCTTGCCGGAGCGCTTGGCGAGCCATGCTTCCCAGCGGGGCCACCACGACCCTTCGTGATAGGTGGCGTTGGCCATCCACTCATCTGCGGACCCGCTCAGATCCTCATTGGCGTAGTGGCCGTATTTCTTTTTCGAGGGCGGATTGACGATGCCGGCGATATGGCCGGATTCGGACACGATGAAGGTGCGATCCTTGGAGCCGGTCTGCTGAAAACCGCGATAGCAGTCTTTCCAGGCGGCGATGTGGTCGCTTTCGCAGGTGACCGACATCAGCGGGATCTTGACGTCGCCGATATGCAGCCGCTCGCCGCAGAGATCGAAGCCGCCGGTCACGAAATCGTTGCTCTGACACAGCCCGCGCAGGTATTGCACGGTCATGCGCCCGGGAAGGTTGGCGCCGTCGCCGTTCCAGTATAGCAGGTCGAAGGCGGGCGGTGCCTCGCCCATCATGTAGCTGCGCACGGCGGGCTGATAGATCAGATCGCGCGAGCGCAGGAAGGACATGGTGCGTCCCATGATGAAAGAGCGCAGCATGCCTTGCGCGGCCACTTCCTCCTCGATCCCGTCGATGAAATCGTCCTGCAAGAAGGGGGTGAATTCACCCTGTTCGGCAAAATCGGTGAGGGCGGTGAAGAAGGTGGCCGATTTGACCGACTTGTCGCCGCGCTTGGCCATCAGCGAAAGCGTCAGGTGCAGCGTGGTGCCCGCGATGCAGTAGCCCACGGCATTGACCTGCTTTTGGCCGGTGATCGCCTTGGCCTCGCGGATCGCCGTCCGAAAGCCCTCGTCGATATAGTCCTCCATGCCGACATCGGCATGGCTGGCATCAGCATTGACCCAGCTGACCACGAAGAGGGTATAGCCCTGATCGGTGATCCATTTGATCATGCTGTTCTGCGCCTTGAGGTCGAGAATGTAGAACTTGTTGATCCAGGGCGGAAAGATCACCAGCGGGATGGCGCGCACCTGTTCGGTGGTGGGGCTGTACTGAATGAGCTCCATCATGCGGTTGCGATAGACCACCTCGCCGGGCGTGGTGGCGATGTTGGTGCCCAGCTCGAATGCCTTGTCATCGGCGAGCCGCACGACCAACTCGCCATTATTGGCCTCAAGGTCGGCGATCAGGTTCTCCATCCCCTTCACGAGGCTTTCGCCCTCGGTCTCGATCGCGCGTTCGAGCGCGTCGGGGTTGGTGCCGAGGAAATTCGTCGGCGACATCATGTCGATGATCTGATGCGCAAAGTAGTCCAGCCTGCGGCGGTCCTTCGCGGGGAGATCCTCGTCGATATCCTCCAGCGCCTGCTCGATCGCCTGCGCGTTGAGGGCATATTGGCGCTTGATGTATTTGAAATAGGGGTGCGAGTTCCAGAGCGGGTTGGCAAAGCGCTTGTCGCCCGCCAGCGGATCGGGCCCGTCCTCCGTCTCGGCCACCTCGCCGCGCACCAGCATCTGCTGCGCCTCCATGAAGTGGCGCACCGACTTGCCCCAGTATTCCAGTTGCTGCTCGTAGATCTTGCCGGGGTTTTCGAACATTTCGGTCCAGTAAGACGACGCCGCCTTGGAAAACAGCTCTTGCGAGGGGGCGTTCAATGTCGGATTTGCGGGCTTGCGCGCCGCGAGTGCCTGGATGAGTCGCTGTGACAACTGCTCGACCTTAGCGAGATTTTCATTCAGCTTTTCAACGTTCTCGCCTGCGATATCGTCATGCGTTGTCATTTCAATCATTTCCCCTTAACATTTTCTGCTATGCAGCATATCGTCGTCAAGGCCGGAGGGGCAGTGCGACGAATGGAACCGGGTGCCCACCCGAAACAGGAGACGAATATGCGCTACATGGCCACCTACGATCTGATGGAATCCCTCCGCAATGCCAACCAATGGCTGGGAGCCT
Source organism: Roseovarius tolerans (assembly GCF_900109855.1). Taxonomy (GTDB): domain Bacteria; phylum Pseudomonadota; class Alphaproteobacteria; order Rhodobacterales; family Rhodobacteraceae; genus Roseovarius; species Roseovarius tolerans. The sequence goes on from NZ_FOBO01000004.1 coordinate 66,720, forward strand.
CCGCCCTCTCCATGGCATCCTATCCGATGTTCAGCATGGTGCCAAACCCTGCGTTGCAATGGATGGCCGCCTGGGGCGAAGTGACGGAACGCAGCTTTCAACGGATGACCGCCAAGCCCGACTGGGGTATCCGCACCTTTACCCACGAGGACGGGCGCGATCACCTGGTGAACATCGAGACCGTCGTCTCGCGTGCATTCGGTGACCTGATCCATTTCAACGTCGCTGGCCGCGAAGAGCAGGCGCGCAAGGTGCTGCTCGTGGCACCGATGTCGGGCCATTACGCGACGCTGCTGCGCTCGACCGTGAAGTCGCTGATGGTCAATTGCGAGGTCTATGTCACCGATTGGCATAACGCGCGCGACATTCCCGTGTCCGAGGGTAAGTTCGATATCGAGGATTACACCCTCTATCTTGTCGATTTCATGAAGGCGCTCGGCCCCGATATCAACGTGATCGCCGTCTGTCAGCCCGCGCCGCTGACGCTGGCCGCGACTGCCTATCTCGCCGAACTCGACCCCGAGGCGCAGCCGCGCACGCTCACGCTCATCGGCGGCCCCATCGACCCCGACGCGACCCCCACCGACGTGACCGATTTCGGCCGTCGCGTGACCATGGGCCAGCTGGAAGAAACCATGATCCAGCGTGTCGGCTTCAGCCACAAGGGGGTGGGCCGTCAGGTCTATCCCGGCCTGCTGCAACTGGCCTCTTTCGTGTCGATGAACGCAGAACGGCACGCCAAGGCCTTTACCGATCAGATCCTGCGTGTGAGCCAAGGCGATGCCAGCGATCACGATGCGCATAACCGGTTCTACGACGAGTATCTCGCCGTCATGGACATGCCCGCTGAATTCTACCTCTCGACGGTGGAGCGGATCTTCAAGGGGCTGGAAATCGCGCAGAACCGCTTTGTCGTAGATGGTCACCCGGTCGATTTGGGCAAGATCACCGATGTCGCGGTCAAGACCGTCGAAGGCGGCAAGGACGACATTTCCGCGCCCGGGCAATGCGTCGCCGCGCTTGATCTGTGCACCGGGCTTCCCGACAGCATGAAGGCCAGCTACCTGGAGCCTGAGGCGGGCCATTACGGTATCTTCGCCGGCCGGTCCTGGCGCAACAACATCCGCCCGCTGGTGCTCGATTTTATCGACGCGAATGCCGGGCGCAAGAAAGGCGCGCGCAAAGCCGCGCCGAAGCCTGCCAACCGGAACGTCGCCGCCAACGGCTGAGGCAGTCCGGCGGGTCCGGCCGGTTTTTTTACACGCTGCCGAAGACTTGTGACAGGATGCGGGCCAGATGGTCCGCGTCCTGTTGCGTGAAAGCGCCGGGCCGGTCGCTGTCGATATCGAGCACCGCGATCAGTTCGCCTGTCCCGTTGCGCACCGGCAGCACGATCTCTGATCGGGTCGAGGAGGCGCAGGCGATATGGCTGGGAAAGGCGTCGACGTCATCGACACGCTGCACCTCGCCGGTGCGCGCCGCCGCCCCGCAGACCCCGCGCGAAAACGGAATGGTCAGGCAGCCATGCCCGCCCTGGTAGGGGCCGATCTTGAGCATCTCGGGCGCGGTGACGCGGTAGAACCCGGTCCAGTCGAAGCGGTCATCGGCGTGGTGCAATTCGCAGACCACGGTGGCCATCAGCGCCACGGTGTCGGTCTCGCCCTCGGTGAGGGCGGCGATGGTCTTGGTGATGCTGTCGTAATCAATGGTCATGGTCGCGATATGCCACGGCACGCAGGCGGGGGCCAGTCCCCTCGCAGGGGGGTTGCGTTGGGAGTGCAAAGCGTCGGGTCCCGTGAGAGGATTGGAAGTGTGGGCTTGGAGCAGACATAGCACCCCGCCAGAAGGTGCTGCGTGATCGCAGGGCCGGGGACTGGCGATGCAACGCTCGTGGCGGGTATTTTATGCTAGCCAAGTCATTGTAACCTCGACACGTTGCACACCCTATCAAATCGCCAGGCCGCGGGACGGCGTCATGCCGGAGGCATGCCTCTGGCATGACGATCGCGCGGCACCTTCGGTGCGTTTCGCGCGGACAGGCTTCAAGGGCAACTCAACGCCTTTCACCTCCAAAGCTTCGCGGCGACGGCCACCGGTTGCATCCCACCGGCCTCTCGTGGCAAGTCCTTGCCCCGACACCCGAATCCCATATCAAGGAGAGGCCATGTCCCTGCTCACCCTGCATCGCAACCACGCCCGCGACCTTGCCCCGCTCGCCCGCCTTCTTGCCGATCCCGACGATCTGGCGCTCGTCAATCCGCATGCTGCACAGCCCTTCGACCCCGGCGAATGGGCGATGAAATGGGTTGGGGAACGGGATGACGAGACCTTCTACCTGCTCGACGACGCAGGCTGCGAGGTGGGTTTCTTCGCGCTGCGCGTGGGCGTAGGGCCGGAGGTGCGGCACCTGACATATGTCTTTGTCGAGGAACGCATGCGCGGCGGCACCGGTGAGGAGCTGGCGCGGCTGGCCGAAGACGCCGCGCGCGATCTCGGCGCGCTGTCGATCACGCTCAAGGTCGAACTCGACAATGAGCCTGCCCTAAACCTCTACCGCAAGGCGGGGTACGAGGAACTCTCGCGCCGCGGCGGCATGGCCACGATGCGGCGCGATCTGGACGGCTAGACCCTCTCAGACCCGCTCGATGGCGATCGCGGTGCCTTCACCGCCGCCGATGCAGATGGCGGCGATGCCGCGCGTGAGCCCGCGCTTTTCCAGCGCATTGAGCAGCGTGACCATGATCCGCGCACCCGAGGCCCCGATGGGATGGCCCAATGCGCAGGCCCCGCCATTGACGTTCACCCGGTCGCGCGGCAGACCCATCTCGTGCATGAAGGCCATGGGCACCACGGCGAAGGCCTCGTTCACCTCCCAGAGATCGACATCCTCGATCCCCCAGCCCAGCCGCTTGAGCAGCTTTTGCGCGGCCGGAACCGGCGCGGTGGTGAACCAGCCGGGGGCCTGCGCGTGGCTGGCATGGCCGAGGATGCGGGCGCGGATGTTGAGCCCCTGCGCCTGCGCCGCCTCGCGCGAGGCCAGCACCAGCGCGGCCGCCCCGTCGCTGATCGAGCTTGAATTGGCCGCCGTCACGGTGCCGCCCTCGCGAAAGGCGGGCTTGAGTTGCGGGATCTTCTCGGGGCGTGCCTTGGCGGGTTGCTCGTCGGCGGTGATCACCATCTCGCCCTTGCGGGTTTTTAGCGTGACCGGTGCGATCTCGCCCTCGAAGGCCCCGGATGTCTGTGCGTCGAGCGCACCCTGCAACGAGGCGATGGCATAGTCGTCCTGTGCCTCGCGGGTAAATTGGAATTTCTCGGCGCAATCCTCGGCGAAGGTGCCCATCAGGCGGCCGGTGTCATAGGCATCCTCCAGCCCGTCGAGGAACATGTGATCGACGACCTGTCCATGCCCCAGCCGCGCACCGCCGCGCATCTTGGGCAGCAGGTAGGGGGCGCAGGACATCGATTCCATGCCGCCCGCGATAATCGTCTGCACCTGGCCAAGCGCGATCTGGTCAAACCCCGTCATCGCGGCCTTCATGCCCGAGCCGCACATCTTGTTGAGTGTGGTGGCGGGCACCTCTTCGCCGAGGCCGCCCAGGAACCCGGCCTGCCGTGCCGGGGCCTGGCCCTGTCCTGCGGGCAATACGCAGCCCATCAGAACCTCATCGACCGTTGCCGTGCGCGCATCATTGAGCGCCGCCGCAATCGCCGTACCGCCCAGAACAGGGGCCGCGACGCCGTCGAAATCGCCCTGAAATCCGCCCATCGGGGTGCGTGCCGCCCCGGCGATCAAAACCTCTTTCATTTCGCATCCTCCCACTGAAATTCTGCGCCTGAATACCGGATGGTAACGAATCAGGTCTAGCGTGCCCTGTATTACTACGTATCATCCCGGAGGCAGTATGGATCTCGCGACCACCCCTTATCCTGACATGACAGTCATCACGGTCAACGCCGGGCGTATCGACGCCGCCGCCGCCATCGCCTTCAAGGATGCGATGCGCGCTGCCGTGGCGGATGGGCCTGCGCGTGTCGTGCTTGACCTGTCGCATGTCACCTTTGTCGACTCGAGCGGGCTCGGGGCGATTGTCGCGGCGATGAAGCATCATGAGGCGGGGCGCAGGCTCGATCTTGCGGGGCTGACGCCGGACGTGGCCAAGGTGTTCCGGCTGACGCGGATGGACACCATCTTTACCATCCACCGCAACCTCGACCGGCTTATCCCCCGCGCGACCGGGTGATGGCGCTCTGCCACATCGAGCCCTAGAGGACCCGGAGACCGACCCAGATCATGGCAGACACCATCCATGTCGAGTGTATCGCCACCCAGACCGCCGTGCGCGGGCTGCTGATCGGCATTCGGACGTGGCTGCGGGCTGCGAACCTGTCGGAAGAGAACTGCGGCACGGTGGAGATCGCCCTTGCCGAGGCGCTGAACAACGTCGTGGAACATGCCTACCCGGCGGATCTGCCGGGTGGTATCGCGCTCGATCTTGCACTGACCGCCGCCGGTCTGCGCTGTGAATTGCGCGATCAGGGGGCGGCGTTGCCGGGCCTTGGTCCGCCCGATACCGGCCTGCCACCCATCGACGGCCCGCGCGAAAGCCTGCCGGAAGGGGGATTCGGCTGGTCGCTGATTCGCACCCTGAGCAGTCGGCTGAGCTATGAACGCCGCGACGGCGAGAACCGTCTGACGCTGGAATTCAACCTTAACCCGGCCTGATTCAATCTATGGGGGAACATGCCGCATTATCACCGCAATCCAGGCAAACTGGTGCCGCACGGCCCCGTCACAACAGGTCCTGTAGCTGCATATGGCTTCCCTCGACGTCGTGCGTAATTGCCCCCACCCAGTGCGCGGCGTCGAGGTCTCTCCCCTTCTTCAGTTCGGACGATTGGCAAAGCGCGCGATAGGTCCTAATGTCTGCCCCATTCACAAGATGAGGCAACGACATGCGCGACTTTCACCTGCCGGGCCGCTCGGCCACCTATGCCACGAACGGGATGTGCGCCACGTCTCATCCACTTGCGGCCAAGACCGCCATCGACATCCTCGAACGTGGTGGCAACGCCGTGGACGCCGCGATTGCCGGTGCGGTGCTGTTGGGCATCTGCGAGCCGCAGATGACCGGTATCGGCGGCGATTGCTTTGTGCTGTTCAACACCCCCGGTGACCAGACTGTGCATGCGCTCAACGGCTCGGGCCGGGCACCTGCCGGTGCCTCGGCGGCGGCCTTGCGTGCCGAGGGCCATGATGTGATCCCGCTCCGCAGCGCGCATGCCGTCACCGTTCCCGGGGCCATCGACGCGTTTTGCCAGTTGAGTGCCGATCACGGCAAGCTGGGGCTGGATGCGCTGCTTGCCCCTGCGATCCGCTATGCGGAAGAGGGCGTGCCGGTGGCACCGCGCGTGGCCTTTGACTGGCCGACGGCGGGCCAGGCGCTTCAGGCACATGGGCGCGCGCATTTCATGCCGACGGGCAGCGCGCCACGGGTGGGCGACATGTTCCGCGCGCCCGGTCAGGCCGAGGTGCTGCGCCGCGTGGCCCGCGACGGCCGCGCCGCGTTCTACGAGGGCGAGGTGGCCGAGGATATCCTGGCCGCGCTCAACGCGCTTGGCGGTGTGCATCAGGCGCAGGATTTCGCCGCGCAACGCTGCGACTACACCACGCCGGTGAGCGGCGATTACAAGGGCGCCAATCTGGTCGAGCATCCGCCGAACGGGCAGGGGGCCACGGCGATCCTGCTGCTCAATATCCTCAAGCATTTCGACATCGCCGGGATGGACCCGATGGGAGCCGAGCGCCTGCATATCGAGGCCGAGGCCACCAAGCTGGCCTATGACGCGCGCAACCGCTTTATCGCCGACCCGGACCATACCGCGCGGCTGGATCACATGCTGTCAGCGGAGACCGCAACGCGGCTGGCCGCGCTGATCGACCCAAAGCGTGCAATGGAGGCCGCATCCCCGCTGAGCGAGCAGGTGCATCGCGATACCGTCTATATCAGCGTGGTGGACAAGGACCGCATGTCCGTTTCGCTGATCTACTCGATCTTTCATGGCTTCGGCTCGGGCATCGCATCGGAAAAGTTTGGCGTGCTGCTGCAAAACCGCGGCGCGGGCTTTACGCTGGAAGAGGGGCACCCCAATGAACTGGGGGCCGGAAAGCGCCCGATGCACACGATCATTCCGGGGATGCTGACCGAAGGTGGGCGCGTGACGATGCCCTTTGGCGTGATGGGCGGCTCGTATCAGTCGACCGGACATGCGCGCATGGTGTCGAACCTGCGCGATTTCGGGATGGATGTGCAGACGGCCATCGACGCGCCGCGCGCCTTTGCCGATCACACCGGGCTGAAGGTCGAGCGCGGTTTCGCGCCGGATGTAGCGCAGGCGCTGACCGATCTGGGGCACACGGTCTATGATCCGCCCGAGGCCATCGGCGGCGCGCAGGCGATCTATATTCACGAGAATGGCGTGCTGGAAGGTGGCAGCGATCCGCGCAAGGATGGTTGCGCGCTCGGGAATTGAGGGTGCAGGGGCGGTGTCTGGTGGGGGCGATCCCACCGCACCGGCCTTAATTCAACTGGAAATGCAGCGGGTAATGCCCGTCCTCGAACGGTCCGAACAGATCGGGGATGTCCGGATGATCTACCGGCTCGCCCGAGTAGTCGGCCACGAGGTTCTGTTCGCTCACATAGGCGACGTAGTAGCTTTGCTCGTTCTCGGCCAGCAGGTGATAGAACGGCTGTTCCTTCGAGGGGCGGCTGTCCTCGGGGATCGAGGCATACCACTCCTCGGTATTCGAGAACTGGGGGTCCACGTCAAAGATCACACCGCGAAACGGGTGTTTCTTGTGACGGACCACCTGGCCCAAGTGATATTTCGCGCGTGTTTTAATCATAACGAGTGTGCCCCTATCACACATACTAGACGGTGCAAGGCCGGTTTGTCGAATCATCGGCTGAAACATAAGGGAAACAGTCTGTGAACCGGACCGGGACAGACCGCCGCGGCGCGATCCGCGAATTCGTGATTCCCCCCGGCCCACGTTTCCGCTAGACTTGGCAAAAAAGAAGAAAGCGAGAGGCAAATGAGCAGAACTCTTCGCGCTTTGGTCGTATTTTTGCTGCTGTCCTCCTGTGGCGGCGGAACGGGTTACGGTACGGCCCCGCGCAATCTCGATAACGCCTGTGCGATCCTCGCGGAGCGACCCGAATACGCGCGCGCATTCAACGCGTCGGCGCGACGATGGGGCGTGCCCGCCCATGTGCAGATGGCGACGATCTATCAGGAAAGCAAATTCATCAGCGACGCGCGCACGCCGTTTCGCTGGTCGCTTGGCGTGATCCCGACCGGGCGGGTCAGTTCCGCCTATGGCTACAGTCAGGCGCTCGACGGCACTTGGGACGAGTACAAGCGCGAGACCAATCGCTTTGCCGCACGGCGCAGCGATATTCATGACGCGGCGGATTTCATCGGCTGGTACATGGCGAAATCGACCGAACGCCTCGGGATTTCGCCGCTGGATGCGCGCAATCAGTATCTTGCCTATCACGAAGGGCGCACCGGCTTTTCGCGCGGTAGCTATAATGGCAAACCGTGGCTGTTGCGGGTCTCGGGCGAAGTGGGAGAGCGCGCCACGCGCTACCGCGCACAACTGGGCACATGTTCCCAAGGGCGTGGTCTGGTCTGAGGCCGCGTTATTTCAGGTAGAGGTCGGCGTATCGGCCGCTGCCCTGGTCGGAGATGAACCGCAGTTTGTTGCCTTGCAGGCGCACAGCCTGACAGTTCGGGCCGAGATTGGTGCTGCCCCAGTAGAGGTCGCGGCAGAAGTAATCGCCGTTCCATTTCCATGCCCCGGTCACGTCGCGGCCAAAGGCGCGCCCCTTGATCTGGCCCTCGGGGGTGACGTTGAGCGAAATGCCAAAGCGCGTCAGGTCGCGATCCTTGATCAGCGATACGAACCGCGCGCGGTCGGTGATGTTGTTGAAGCCCTCAGCGGCCACCGGGCCGGCAAGGCCTAGACACAAGATGGAAATCAGTACGGCACGCATATCAAAACCCTCACACTAGGTTGTATCGAGATACGTGTGAGGGCGGGATCTGGATCAGTTGTCGTTCAGGCCGAGCACGTCGATCATGTCATATTGCCCCGGCTTGCGCCCCTGTCCCCAGAGCGCGGCCTTGAGCGCGCCGCGTGCGAAAACCGCGCGGTCGGTGGCGATGTGGCGTAGCACGATGCGCTCGCCCGCGGCGGCGAAGATCACGTCATGCTCGCCCACGATATCGCCGCCGCGAATGGCGGAAAACCCGATATGGCCGCGCTCGCGCTTGCCGGTGATGCCGTCGCGGGCACGGTCGCTGACGTGATCGAGCAGCAGGCCGCGCCCGTCGGCCGCCGCCTCGCCCAGCATGAGGGCGGTGCCCGAAGGCGCATCGACCTTCTGGTTGTGATGCGCCTCGACGATCTCGATATCGAAATCCTCATCCAGCGCCTGCGCCACTTTCTTCGTCAGCTGCGTCAGCAGATTCACGCCGAGGGACATGTTTCCCGCCCGCACGATCACCGCATGACGCGCGGCGGCCTCGAGCTTTTTCAGGTGGCCGTCGTCAAACCCGGTGGTGCCGATCACATGCACCACCCGCGCCTGCGCGGTCAGGGTCGCCATCTCGACCGTCGCGTCGGGTGCGGTAAAGTCGATCACGGCATGCGCGCCCGCCACCAGTTCCAACGGGTCGTCGCTGACCGTCACCCCAAGATCGCCGCCGCCCATGGCCGCGCCCACGTCCTGCCCGATCCAGCAATGACCGGGCCGCTCGACCGCGCCGATCAGACGCGCGCGCGGGCTGTCGCTGACTGTGCGGATCAGCATCTGCCCCATCCGCCCAGAGGCCCCGGTGATCACGATACCCGGCAAATCGCTCATCTGTGGCCGCTCCTCATGTGATGTTTCGGCCTGCATAGCGTGGGGGCGCATGCGCGGCAAGCCGCGCGCGGCATTGATCTCGCGGGCGATTCTCGCGCATATGTCGGCAACGCTTTCAGGGAGGGCCACATGGACCTGCGCAAGATCACCGAAGATTTCTCCGTCTCGCCCCAGATCACGCCCGAGGACATGCCAGCCATCGCCGAGGCCGGGTTTCGCGCGGTCTTGTGCAACCGGCCCGATGGCGAAGAGTTCGGCCAGACGCCCTATGACGCCGTGGCCGATGCGGCTCGTGCGGCGGGGCTCGAGGTGCGCTGCGTGCCGTTTTCCTCGGGGCAATTGACCCAAGGCGTGGTGGAGGAGTTTCAGACAGCCCTTGCCGAGATGCCGCGCCCGGTGCTGGCCTATTGCCGTACCGGCACGCGCTGCACGATGATCTGGAGCCTTGTGAAATACGACGATCTGGGGGCCGACGAGGTGCTGCGCGCCACGTCGGATGCAGGCTATGACATGTCAGGCCTCGTGGCACAGCTTGACCGCCAAGCATGAGCGATTGCGCGATTGTCGGCCATGACGGCCACCGCGCGCGGGCCTTTGTGCAACGCGGCGGCAGGGTAGTAGACAGTGCCCATGGTCCGGACCGCGACGCGGCGCTCGCGGCATTGGTAGCGGTGCCGGAGCGGGTCTTTCACATCGGCGACGGCGCGCCTGACAATCTGCCCACCCCCCCTTTTGCCCATCACCCCGGGGCGCAGCTTGCCCGCCCTGACACAGGACAGCCCGGCGGATGTGCTCGATGGCTGGGTGCGCCTGCTGCTACTGGGCTTTGTCGAAGCGCAGCCCGACTGGGACGGCGTGGCGCTGGTGCTGACGGATCAGCTCAGCCATTGGGTGCATCTGAGCGCGCGCGAGGCGGTGAGTTGCCAGAGTTTCCTGACCCCGCGCCTGATCGCGGCCCTTGGGGGCACGCTGCCTGCCGATATGGGTGCGCTTGGCGACAGCCTGAGCCGCCCTGAACGCCTTGCCGCGCATCTGCGCAGTGCCGAGGTGTCGGGCCGGGCCGGTGCGATTTCGGGCTATCTGATCGGTGCGGAACTGGCCGCGGCACGGCCCTATTGGCTGGGCCAGAGCGTGGCCCTGATCGACGGCGGCGGGAGCGGTGCGGGGCATGCCGAGGCATTGGAGGCGCAGGGCGTGCCGGTCAGCCGACACGACCCCGAGGCCATTCTGTCCACCGCCCTTGCCGCGCTTGGCGAGCGGATCGGCTAGCTGGCTTCAGGCCAGCCGGGCCTTGACCTGCGGGCCGACTGCGCCGAAATCCATTTGCCCGGAATGGCGCTCTTTCAGCTTGCCCATGATCTTGCCCATGTCGCGGATCGAGTTCGCGCCGACATCGGTGATCGCCTTGTCGATGGCGGCGGTGACCTCGTTCTCGTCAAGCTGGCGCGGCAGGAATTCCTCGATCACCTCGATTTCCGCACGCTCGCGCTCGGCAAGGTCGAGACGGCCACCCTCTTCGTAGGCGCGCACGCTCTCGTTGCGCTGCTTGGTCATCTTGGCGAGGATGGCCATGATCTCGGGATCGCCCACGGTTGTCGCGCCGTCGGCGCTGCGCCCGGCGATTTCCTGATCCTTGATCGCGGCGTTGATCAGGCGGAGCGTGGCCAGACGGCTGGCATCCTTGTCCCGCATCGCCTGCTTGAGGGCCTGATTGACCCGGTCGCGCAATTCCATTCGTTCCATCCCCATGGTCTCTACACAAGATGCCAAGGCTACTGAAAAGCCACGGGCATGGCAACCGTCAGAGGACTGCGCGGACGGGCGAACCGGCCCTTGACCCGACCGGGGCGCAGCCGTAGGTATGCGCCAATTTGCTCAGACCGGAGACTCGCCCAGATGGCCCATGCGACCCGCCCCCGCCCGACTGCCTGCCTGGCGCTTGCCGATGGCTCGCTCTTTTATGGTCAGGGTTTTGGCGCGGTGGGCGAGACGGTGGCGGAACTGTGCTTCAACACCGCGATGACCGGCTATCAGGAGATCATGACCGATCCCAGCTATGCCGGGCAGATCGTGACCTTCACGTTCCCGCATATCGGCAATACCGGCGTGAACACGGAAGATGACGAGACCGTCGATCCGGTGGCCGCAGGCATGGTCGTCAAGTGGGACCCGACCGATCCGTCGAACTGGCGCGCGCAGGAGCATCTGGCGGCATGGCTCGCACGGCGCGGGCGGATCGCCATCGGCGGTGTCGATACCCGCCGTCTGACCCGCGCGATCCGACAGCAGGGCGCGCCGCATGTGGCGCTGGCGCATGACCCCGAGGGCAATTTCAACGCCGAGGCGCTGGTCGCCAAGGCACGCGGTTTTGCCGGGTTGGAGGGCATGGACCTCGCGCGCGACGTGACCTGCACGCAGTCCTACCGCTGGGACGAGATGCGCTGGGCCTGGCCCGAGGGCTATGCCCGTCAGACTGACGCGCGTCACAAGGTCGTGGCGGTGGACTACGGGGCCAAGCGCAATATCCTGCGCTGTCTGGCAAGTGCGGGCTGCGAGGTGACGGTGCTGCCCGCGACGGCCACCGCCGAGGATGTGCTGGCGCATTCGCCCGATGGTGTGTTCCTGTCCAATGGTCCGGGCGACCCGGCGGCGACCGGCGAATATGCGGTGCCGATGATCCGGGGTGTGCTCGACAAGGGGCTGCCGCTGTTCGGGATTTGCCTCGGGCATCAGATGCTGGCGCTGGCATTGGGCGGCAAGACCGTGAAAATGAACCACGGCCATCATGGTGCCAACCACCCGGTCAAGGACCTGGAGACCGGCAAGGTCGAGATCACCTCTATGAACCATGGCTTTGCGGTCGATGGCCAGAGCCTGCCCACAGACGTGATGGAGACCCATGTGTCGCTGTTCGACGGCTCCAATTGCGGCATCCGTATCAAGGACCGCCCGGTGTTTTCCGTGCAGCATCACCCCGAGGCGAGCCCCGGCCCGCAGGACAGCTTTTACCTTTTCGAGCGGTTCGCGGCCTCGATGGCGCGATAAACCCTGAGTATTTCCTCTCGCGTTAACCACTCGTTAAAAGATCGTTAACCATCCGCGCGCTAGCGTTTCCTCAAGGCAGAGAGGGAAGGTTGCCGCATGGGGATTTCTGAATTGCGCCAACTCGGGCCGGGTTGGGATGATGGGGTTGCGACGCTGCGCCGGACCGGTGCATTGGGGCGCGAACTGGTCCGGGCAGGCACGGTCAGCACGTCGGACATGGCGCTTGCCGAGTTGATGCGGCGGCATTGCGACACTTCGCTCGACCGTATCCTGCGCGCCGAGGGGCTGGCCAGCGAGGATGATCTGCTGGCCGCGCATGCCCGCCATCTGGCCACCCGACGGATCACACCCGAGGCTCTCGCCACCTCCCCAACCATAGATAGCGGTCTCGATCCTCGCGTGCTCTTGAAGCATGGGGCATTGGCTATCCGGGACGGGCATGGCGCGCCGCGCATTGTGGCCGATGGTGGCGACAGCCTTGTCGCCCTGCGCCGTGCTCTGCCGCCGGACCTGGCGGAGGCCCGCTCGCTGATGGCCCCGCGTGCGGATGTGCAGGCGCGGCTCGGGCAGGAGTACAGGGCGGAGTTGCGCGCATTGGCCACCGCGCGGGTTCCCGAAAGCGAAAGCTGTCGCACGTGGGGCGGCACGGCTGCGCGACGCCTGCGCCTGACCCTCGCCGCGCTTTTGTGTCTCGTGTTGCTGTGCCTTGCCTTTCCGGTCGCGTTGTTCGGCCTGTTGGCAGGCTGGGCCGTGGTGACTTTGGTGGTCGCGGCGGGGCTCAAGACTGCGGCGTTCACGGCGCATTTGACGGGCGTGCGATCGGCGCCCGTGCCGCGCCCGAACCTGGCCCTGCCGCACGTGTCGATCCTCGTGCCGCTTTTTCGCGAGACCGAGATCGCGCATGCACTGATCGCGCGCCTGAGCCGGCTCACCTATCCCAAATGCCTGCTCGACGTGATCCTCGTGCTGGAGGAAGAAGATCAACTGACCCAGCAGACCCTTGCGGGCATCGACCTGCCGCCCTGGGTGCGGCCCGTGGTCGTGCCGGACGGGCAGCCGCGCACCAAGCCGCGCGCGATGAATTACGCGCTCGATTTCTGCAGGGGCGATATCATCGGCATTTTTGACGCCGAGGACGCGCCCGACCCCGATCAGATCACCAAGGTCGCCCGCCGTTTTCAGCAGGTCCCGCGCGAGGTGGCCTGCCTGCAGGGCATTCTCGACTACTATAACCCGACGCAGAACTGGCTCGCGCGCTGTTTCACAATCGAATACGCGACCTGGTTCCGCACCATGCTGCCGGGCATGGCGCGGCTCGGGCTGGCCATACCGCTTGGCGGCACGACGCTCTATTTCCGGCGCGACGTGCTGGAGGAGCTGGGCGGGTGGGACGCCCATAACGTGACCGAGGACGCCGATCTGGGCTTTCGGCTGGCGCGCCACGGCTACCGGACCGAGATGATCGAGACGGTGACCGAAGAAGAGGCCAATTGCCGCCCCTGGCCCTGGATCAAGCAGCGTTCACGCTGGCTCAAGGGTTATATGACAACCTATCTGGTGCATATGCGGGCGCCCCGGCATCTGCATGCGCAAATGGGGGCGTGGAAATTCTGGGGCTTTCAGGCGCATTTCGTCAGTGCCGTGTCACAGGTCCTGCTCGCGCCGGTGCTGTGGTCGTTCTGGCTGGTGCTGTTCGGTCTGCCGCACCCGCTCGACCCGGTCCTGCCGCGCGCGGTGCTCACTGCCATCGGCAGTCTTTTCCTGACCGTCGAGGTGTTGAATGCCTGTATTCACGCGGTGTCTGTCGCGCGGCCAAAGCACCGGCATCTGATCGCCTGGGTGCCGGTGATGCATTTCTATTCCCCGCTTGGCGCGGTGGCGGCCTACAAGGCGCTCTATGAACTGGTGTGCAAGCCGTTCTTCTGGGACAAGACGGCGCATGGTCTGTCGGTGACGGCACGCGGGCAGCGTGGCTCAGACGGCGGACTGGACCTCGCCGGAATCAAGCTTGAGCCGGGTCACGAAGGCCTTTGAGATGTGATCGCGCAGCGCCTGTGCCGCCGCCTCGCCGTCATGCGCCTCGATCGCGGTGACGATGGCGTCATGTTCCTTGAGCGCATCCTCGTCTCGGCCCACGGCGGCCAGCGACGTGGTCGCCAGAAGCGCCATGGAACGATGCACGAGATCAAGCTGCTGCACCAGAAAGCGGTTATGGGACGACAGATGTATCTGCTTGTGAAAGCGCCGGTTGGCGCGCGCCATATCAGACGGTTTGCCCAAGAGCGCGCGATCATCCTCGACCATGTCGCGCAGCACACGCACCTCTTCGGGCGTGGCGTGGCGTGCGGCGAGCGCCGCGGCCAGCCCTTCGAGTTCGGCGCGCACCACGTAAAGCTCTGCCAGTTGGTTGTAATCGAGCGAGGCCACGATCAGGCTGCGCCCGTCGCGCGTCAGCATGGATTGTGTCTCAAGCCGTTGCAGCGCCTCGCGGATCGGGGTGCGTGACACGCCGAACCGCTCGGCCAGATCGCTTTCGACCAGCCGGTCGCCGGGCTTGAACACGCCGATGTCGATCGCCTCGAGGATCAGGGAATAGGCATCGGTGCTGGGCGGTTTCATGGGCGGTTCCGTTTCGTTTCCTGCGTTGAGGCAAGACCTTACGCGGATTGTGCGCGGGATCAAGCCTTGCCCGATTGCACCCATTGTCGCGCCCGCCTATGATCGCGCCATGCCGAAACAGGATTTCACCCATGTCGAGACATGGGTTTTCGACCTCGATAACACGCTCTATCCCCCCTCTGCCCGGCTCTTTGATCAGATCGAGGCGCGGATGACGCATTTCGTGATGGAGACGCTGCGCGTGAGCCATGCCGAGGCCGACCGGCTGCGTCATGCCTATTGGCGCGATCACGGCACCACGCTGGCCGGGCTGATGCGGCTGCATGATCTCGATCCCGGTCCCTATCTGCACGCGGTGCATGACATCTCGCTCGATCATCTGGAACCCGATGCCGATCTGGGTGCGGCCATCCGTGCGCTGCCGGGGCGGCGGATCGTCTACACCAACGGCTCCGCGCCCTATGCCGAGCGGGTGATCGACCGGCGTGGGCTGGCCGGCGCATTCGATGCGGTCTACGGCGTCGAGCATGCGGAATATCGCCCCAAACCCGAGGCAGAGGCGTTCGAGACGGTGCTGCGGCGCGACGGCAGTGCGGCGGCGCGTGCGGCGATGTTCGAGGACGATCCGCGCAACCTCTCGGCGCCGTATGCCATGGGGATGCGCACCGTGCATGTGGCACCGGACCGCGTTGAAGCCGCGCATATTCATCACCATACCGACGATCTGGGTGGGTTTCTGGCGCGGCTGGTCTGAGCGCTGCGGCGAAACGCCCCTTTGCGGTGCGGGCGCGCGGTCATAAATACGTGAATGAAACAGTCACCTTTTCACAATGAGGCCGCTCATGACCCTGACCGACACTACCCCCGCGCACGACGTACCGCGCGCCCATCACGATGCGGACGCGGGTGCCGTCGGCCCGATCCTGCTGAGCCTTGCGATTTTCATCGCCGGGTGGGGAACGAGCATTGCGCTCTGGGGCATTCCGGGGCTTTATATTCCCGCGCTGGCGCTGGTCCCGGTGATGTGGGTGGTGCTGCTGATCATTTCGCGCGGCTGAGGTTGGCCGCGCCCCGAGGGAGGCCGACATGACGCAGGCGGAGTATGACATCGTCGTCTCTGGCGGGGGCGTGGCCGGTCTTGCCGCAGCCTCGGTCTTTGGCAGCGCGGGGTTTTCCGTGCTTTGCGTCGATCCCGCACCACCCATTACCGCGCGCGATGCCGAGGGCTCGGATCTGCGCACCACGGCGTTTCTGCAACCGGCGCAGGCGCTCTTGGACCGGGCCGGGGTGTGGGCGCCGCTCGCGCCTCATGCCGCCGATCTGCAGGTGATGCGGATCGTCGATGCGGGCGGTGAGGTGCCGGAGCCGCGTGTGACGCGCGAGTTCGACGCCTCGGATATTTCCGAAAAGCCGTTTGGCTGGAACCTGCCCAATTGGCTGTTGCGCCGCGAAATGGTCGCGCATCTGGAAAGCCTGCCTTCGGTCACATTTCGCCCCGGCACCGGCACGACCACGCTCTTCACTCGTGAGAGCGAGGCGCGCGTCGGGCTGAGCGATGGCAGCCGCGTGCGCTGTCGGCTGGTGATCGCCGCCGACGGGCGCAATTCGCCCATCCGCGAGGCGGCGGGGGTCGAGGTCAAGACCACACGCTATGGGCAAAAGGCGCTGGCCTTTGCGGTCACCCATCCGATTCCACATGAGAATGTTTCGACCGAGATTCATCGCTCCGGCGGGCCGTTCACGCTGGTGCCGCTGCCCGATCACGAGGGGCGGCCCTCGTCCGCCATCGTTTGGATGGAGGAGGGGCCGGAGGTGGCGCGTCTGGCCGCCCTGCCGGTGGAGGATTTCGAGGCCGAGATGAACATCCGCTCCTGTCACCTGTTCGGGCCGCTGACGCTTGCCTCGCGCCGGACGGTCTGGCCGATCATCAGCCAGGTGGCCGAGCGGATGTGTGCAGAGCGCGTGGCGCTGGTCGCCGAGGCCGCGCATGTGGTGCCGCCGATTGGCGCGCAGGGGCTGAACATGTCGCTTGGCGATATGCGCGTGCTGCTGGAACTGGCCGAGGCGGCACCCGAGAGGCTGGGCGACCGCGCGATGCTCGAGACCTATCACCGACGTCGGCATTTGGAGGTGCGTGCGCGGGTGACCGGGATTGACCTGCTCAACCGGGCCTCGATGATGCGCGCGCAGCCCCTGCGGGATGCGCGTGCGCAGGCGCTCGATGCGATCTACTCATTGGCGCCGGTGCGCAAGACGCTGATGCAGATGGGGCTTGGCGCGCGCGGGTGAGAATGGGCCGTGACGCCGGGCTGAGGCGAAGGGTATGGGTGATTTGGCCTGGAGGGGACGTTAGATTGAAGCACCTGCGCGGAACAAGGCCGAAGGCCGCCGCGCATCGCCGGGCCGCCCCCTGGCACGGCGATTTGGCTGCAACCTGCTCTGTGCGCGGATGTTTTTCGGGCTTGGCTGATATAAAGCGCTACAAATCTGATGTTGGATCGCCGTACCGCGGCCCGTCGATGCGCGGCTCACGGCAAAGGTCCGCTCCAGGCCAAAATCAGCCTTTAGCCCCGAAGGTTACAAAACCCGGTCGAGCACTGTCTCCAGCCGGTTCAACGCGGCGGGCACATCGTAGAGTTTGTCAAGCCCGAAGAGGCCCAGCCGGAAGGTGCGGAACCCATCGGGTTCGCCTACCTGCAAGGGCACGCCGGCGGCGATCTGCATACCCTCTGCGGCGAATTTCTTGCCGTTCTGGATGTCGGGGTCGCTCGTATAGCTGACCACCACCCCCGGCGCGCCAAAGCCTTCGGCGGCGACCGAGGTCACGCCGCGCGCGGCCAGCATCGCGCGCACCCCGTCGCCCAATTCCCATTGCGCCTCGCGTAATTTTTCAAAGCCGTAGTCGCGCGTTTCGATCATCGTGTCGCGGAAGGCGCGCAGCGCATCGGTGGGCATGGTGGCATGATAGGCATGGCCGCCATCCTCATAGGTCTGCATGATCGCGCGCCATTTCTTGAGATCAAGCGCGAAACTGTCCGAGGAGGTCTCCTCCAGTCGCGCCATCGCGCGCGCCGAGAGCATCACCAGACCGGCCGAGGGGGAGGCTGACCAGCCCTTTTGCGGCGCCGAAATCAGCACGTCGACGCCGGTGGCTTTCATGTCCACCCACGCGCACCCGCTCGCGATGCAATCGAGCACCATCAACGCGCCGACCTCATGTGCGGCCTCGGCCAAGGCTGTCACATAGTCATCCGGCAGGATCAGCCCGGCGGAGGTTTCCACATGCGGGGCGAAGACCACGTCCGGTTTCGCCTCGCGGATCTTGGCGGTGACCTCCTCGATCGGGGCGGGGGCAAAGGGCGTGGCAGCACCGTTGCCGGTCTGACGCGCCATACAGACGGTGGTGTCAGAGGTGAACTGGCCCGCGTCGAAAATCTGGCTCCAGCGGAAGGAGAACCAGCCATTGCGCACGATCAGAGCATGTGCGCCGCGCCCGAATTGCCGGGCCACGGATTCCATCGCGTAAGAGCCGCCACCGGGCACGAGCGCAACCGCATCGGCGGTATAGACCTCCTTCAGCATGGATGAAATGTCGCGCATAACCGTTTGGAAAGATTGGCTCATATGGTTGAGCGAGCGGTCGGTGAACACGACCGAATATTCCAAGAGGCCGTCGGGATCGACCGTGTCGAGAAGGGCAGTCATGGGGCGTCTCCTGTTGGGTTGCGGCCAAGATGCAGTGCAGGCCCGGGGATGTCCAGTCTCGGGGCTAGCCGATGGGGCCGGGGCGGCGTTCCTCGGACAAGAGCACATTCGCCTCGACGTTGCCGACACCGGGCAAGGTCATGATCCGGCGGCGCAACACGCGCTCAAAATCCGAGATGTCACGCGCCACGACGCGCAGGCGGTAGTCGTAAAGCCCGAGGATATGTTCGACCGTCTGCACCTCGGGGATGGCCGAGACCGCGCGTTCGAAATCCTCGAGGCTGACACGCCCCTTGGTGGCGAGCTTCACACCGAGAAAGACAGTGACGCCGAACCCCAGTTTTTCGTGATCGAGATCAAGGCGTTGCGCCTTGATGACGCCGCTGTCTTGCAGCTTGCGGATGCGCCGCCACGCGGCGGGTTGCGAGAGATTCAGACGGCGGCCGATGGCGCTTGCCGATTGGGTGGCGTCTTCGGTGAGCGCGCGCAGGATCAGCCGGTCGGTGGTATCGAGGTCGATCATACCGGCAGCACCTCGTCGGACTTGATCCGCGCCACATGCATCAGCGCCTCGATATCGGCGATATGCGGCAGGGTCAGGATGGCGCGGCGGTACAGGTCCTGATAATGCGCCATGTCCCGCGCGATGACCGAGAGGCGCAGATCGACGCGACCAAGGAATGTTTGTATTTCAATGACTTCCGGCACGTTCCTCGCGGCGTCCATGAATTCGTCAAAGGCGCGGACCTGCGTCTTGTCGAGAGTGACGCGCAGGCTGACCTCCACCTCGTAGCCGAGCGCGCGCCAGTCGATCACCGCGCGATTGGCGCGGATCACGCCCGTGGCCTGCATCCGGTCGAGCCGCCGGGCGCAGGTTGCGGGGGTCACGCCCGCAAGTTCGGCCAGTTCCGCGGGGCCGAGATGGGGGGCGTGCTGATAGTGGCGCAGGATACGCCGATCTGTGTCGTCGAGCATGAAAATTTATCCAAATCATATTTTCACGAATGAATATCACGAGAAATGACAGAAATAAATCACATTTGATCCCCTAATCTATAGCGCGGCCCTATCCTGACGCCAGTCAAGCAAAAAGGAGAACGCCATGCGCGTGTATTACGATCGTGACTGCGACATCAACCTGATCAAGGACAAGAAGGTCGCCATTCTGGGCTATGGCAGCCAGGGCCATGCCCATGCGCTGAACCTGCGGGATTCAGGCGCGAAGAACCTCGTTGTCGCGCTGCGCGAAGGGTCGGCATCGGCCAAGAAGGCCGAAGGCGAGGGCCTTCAGGTCATGGATATCGCCGAGGCGGCGGCCTGGTGCGACCTGATGATGTTCACCATGCCCGACGAGTTGCAGGGCGAGACCTATCGCAAATACGTGCATGACAACATCAAGCCCGGCGCGGCGATTGCCTTTGCC
This sequence comes from Roseovarius tolerans, assembly GCF_900109855.1. Lineage (GTDB taxonomy): Bacteria > Pseudomonadota > Alphaproteobacteria > Rhodobacterales > Rhodobacteraceae > Roseovarius > Roseovarius tolerans. Next base: position 86,442 of record NZ_FOBO01000004.1, read on the forward strand.
CACGGGCTGAACATCCATTTCGGCCTGATCGAGCCGAAAGAGGGCGTGGACGTCATCATGATGGCCCCCAAGGGCCCCGGCCACACCGTGCGCGGCGAATATGTCAAGGGCGGCGGTGTACCCTGCCTTGTGGCGGTGAACAACGATGCCTCTGGCAAGGCGCTTGAAATCGGCCTCAGCTATTGCTCGGCCATCGGTGGCGGGCGCTCTGGGATCATCGAGACCAATTTCCGCGAGGAATGCGAAACCGATCTCTTCGGCGAGCAGGCGGTGCTCTGCGGCGGTCTCGTGGAACTTATCCGCATGGGCTTTGAGACGCTGGTCGAGGCGGGCTATGCCCCGGAGATGGCGTATTTTGAGTGCCTGCACGAGGTGAAGCTGATCGTCGATCTGATCTACGAGGGCGGCATCGCCAACATGAATTACTCGATCTCGAACACGGCCGAGTATGGCGAGTATGTCAGCGGGCCGCGCGTGCTGCCCTATGAGCAGACCAAGAAAGAGATGAAGGCGATCCTGCACGACATTCAGACCGGCAAGTTCGTGCGTGATTTCATGACGGAGAATACCGTCGGTCAGCCGTTCTTCAAGGGCACACGCCGGATGAACGACGCGCATCAGATCGAGGAAGTCGGCGAGAAACTGCGCGGCATGATGCCGTGGATCAGCGCGGGCAAGATGGTCGATCGCGAGAAGAACTGAGTCCCGACTCACAAAGCCCGATCCGGCCCCTTGCATGGGCCGGATCGCGTCCTGTTTACGGAGCCTTCTTGTGGGCATCACCGTCCCGCGCGAGGGCGCTCTTGGGGGTCTCCGCGGATTTGCGCCGTTCATCGGTTTTGCGCTTGCTGCGCAAGGCCAGTATCAGCACCAGTACCAGTGTGATCAGGGCCAACCCGGGTAGCAGATAGATATCCATGATGGTCCTCCTTTCGTTTCACTACCGCCCCACCTGCATCGCCCAACCGTCCCGTCAACCGAGGCATCCGGTCACAGGGCTGTCTCCCATCAGTCGAGGATTGGTCAAATTATTGAAATCGCGCCCATAAACTTCCTCCGGATCGGAGCGCTCGGGTTGATTTGGGGGGCGTCTTTCATGTTCATCTCGGTGGCGCTGCGCGACACCGGGCCGCTGATGATCGCGGCGACGCGGATCACCCTTGGGGCGGTTTTTCTGCTTGCACTGGTGCGGCTGAAGGGGCGGTCTCTGCCGGATCCGCGCCAGCCCAACGGGCGCATGATCTGGGCGTTTTCGGGCTTCATGGCATTGTTTTCAAACGTTATCCCGTTTTCCCTTCTGGCCTGGGCGCAGCAATCGGTGGCGTCTGGCTTTGCCGGGGTCTGCATGGCGGCGGTGCCGCTCCTGATCCTGCCGCTGGCGCATTTTCTGGTGCCGGGTGAACGGATGAGTCTGCGCAAGCTGGTGGGGTTCGTCATGGGAACCGTCGGGGTGGTTGTGCTGATCGGGCCTGACGCATTCGCTTCGACCGGCAAGGATTTGGAATCATTGGCAAGGTTGGCATGCCTTGGTGTGGCGGGCTGCTATGCCATGGGCACCATCGCCACGCGGCTTTGCCCCGAAGTGGACCGGCTGGCCCTGGCTGCCACCGTGCTGCTGATCGGGGCAGTGATCATCCTGCCCTATGCGCTGCTTCAAGAAGGGCTGCCAACTACATTGAGTGCAAAGAGTTTTCTGGCGTTGCTTTACCTTGGAATCTTACCCACCGGGGTGGCGCAACTGCTGCTGGTGCAGGTCAATCGCGAGGCAGGGCCGAGCTTTTTCGGGCTGGTCAATTACATGGTGCCTGTCTGGTCGGTGATCCTTGGGGCGGCAGTGCTGTTCGAGCCGTTGCCACCGAGCCTGCTGGCGGCGATGGCGCTCATTCTGGGCGGGGTAGCGATCAGTCAATGGCGCGCCTTGCGGCGGGTGTTCGCACGGGGTTGAGCCGGGCAGGTTGGCGCAGATCAAAGCCCAATGTCACATGGGTGGGGATAACGCCTGGTGCTGTCGGTTTTTCTAAAGAAACCGGGCAAGATCTGTGGATAAATGCTGCGTTCAGATCGGGATCAAACAGGTGATCAGCGGGCCGCGAAGGTGACGGCGCGCCAGAGGTCGAGGGCTGCGCGGGTTTCAGGGACGTCATGGACGCGCAGGATCTGCACGCCTTGGGCAACGCCGCCGAGCGCCACGGCGAGGGAGCCGGGAATGCGGTCGGAGGCCTGCGGCGTGTGGCTGATGTCGCCGATGAAGCGTTTGCGCGAGGCCCCCAGAAGGACCGGGCAACCGAAGCCGTGAAAGAGCGAGAGATTTTGCAGCAGGCGCAGGTTGTGCGCTTGGGTCTTGCCGAAGCCGATGCCGGGATCGACGACGATGCGCCCGCGCGGGATGCCAAGGGCGATGAGCGCCTCCACGCGCTGCCCGAGCCAGTCATAGACGTCGAGCGTCACGTCGTCATAGCGTGGGTCGCTCTGCATGGTCTCGGGGCTGCCTTGCGCGTGCATGACGCAGACCGGCAGGGCGTGCTGCGAGGCGAAGGGCGCGAGGGCGGGGTCGAAGGTGAAGCCTGCCACGTCGTTGATCAGATTGGCCCCGACGCGCGCGGCCTCTTGCGCCACGGGGGTCTTGCGAGTGTCGATGGAGATAGGCGTCGCGATCTCGGCGCGGATGGCGGCGATCACTGGCGCGGTGCGGCGGATTTCGTCGTCGATCTGGACCGGGGCGGCCCCGGGGCGGGTGGACTCGCCGCCCACATCGAGGATCGCAGCCCCGGCGCGGGTCATGGCATGGGCATGGGCGAGCGCTTGCGCGGGATCGAAATGCTGGCCGCCGTCGGAAAAGCTGTCGGGGGTGACGTTGAGGATGCCCATGATCTGCGGCGCGGTCATGTCGAGCGAGGCTATGGGCGCGCGGGGCGCGGTGAGACGGGTCATCGCCTCATCGGGCAGGTCGCGGGCGGGCATCAGCCGCGGGGCGGCGTCGCGTGCCAGCACCTCGACCGTGTCGAACCAGCACCAGCCGCCCGCGAGCGGCAGGGCACCTTCGGGGCGGGCGGGGTCAGTGCGGGGGATGGGGCGGTAATAGAGCATCACAGGCCGGAGCGGGCGATGTCCTGAATGAGCACCGGCACGTCGCAGGAGGACGGCGGGGCCTCGCCTATGAGCAGCAGGTCCGAGGCCTCGATATGGCCAGCAAACCACGCGGCGAGATCGACCGGCTTGTCGGGGCCGACGGTGGGGCCGTCGACGGCGTCGAGCACGATCTTGGACGGGGCCCAGACGCTGATCTGGCCGTTCTTCATCGCCCAGTCGAGTTCGGTGCGGGTGGCGACCACGACGCAGCGGTCATCACGGCCCGCCAGAACCCAGGCGTTCTGTTCCATTGCCAGCAGGTCGACCCGGCGCTGTGTCATGCGGTGTCCGGTCTTGGGGCTGTCCACGTCGGGGCGGCCGACGCAGAGGATCACCGGCTCTGCCCGCGCCTCGAGCTGATCGAGCCAGCGGGGCAAGTTGGGCGAACGCACCGCCGCGTTGGTCAGGAACACCACATGCGGATGCGGTGCTGTGTCGTGATGCGGGCTAGCGGGCTTGGTGGCCAGATCATCGACCGAGCGGACGATCTCGACCCCGAGTGCGCCGGGGCCACGGTCGAGTTTCTCGATACGCACGAAGGTGCGGACCGCCTGCGGCTCCCACAGGATGCGTTCGGCGATGCGTTCGGCCAGCGTTTCCAGGAGGTTGAGCCGTTCCTCGGCCAACTCGGCGGTGATCGCCTCGGTCACCTTGTCATAGGACAGGATGCGGTCGACATCGTCGTCGAGCGTGCCGGTCATCGGGCGTACCTCGACCACCACGTTGAAGCAGATCCGCTGCGTGGTGCCGCGCTCGGCCTGAAAGGCACCGATCTCCACCTCGACGGTGTGATCGCGCACCGAAATGCGATCGAGCGGCCCATCGGGGGCCGTGGCCGAGGCGCGCGCGGCGGGATGCTCGAAGGCGAGGCGGATTTCGTGGCTCATCACGGGGTCCTTTCCGATATCGGCGCTTGGGTAGCATGTGGGGGCCGCGCGGGAAATGGGGGAATGCGACGCATGGCGTGGCCTGTGCGGCAGCGGTGTTGCGCCGCACAGTCCGGTCTGCGCCCGCGCACCGGCCTCACGCTTAGGTGACCGGCGCGGCGGTTTCATCCAACACGGGCCCAGATTACCTTGGGTTTGACCGCAAGCAAAGGAGGGTTAAATGACTGCTGAACTCAAGGTGGACGCCACCCCCGTGAGTGATGAGACGGCCGATGGTCTGGCCAAGGAGTTGTTGGACGGGGCCCGCGAAAAGCTGGGTTTCGTGCCGAACATGTATCGCGGCATGGCCGTCAATCCGGGCCTGCTGAGCACCTATCTGCACGGCTATGCGCATTTCCGCGAGCAGGCCAATTTCACACCGCCGGAGCAGGAGGTCGTGTTTCTGACCATCTCGCTGGCGAATGGCTGTGACTATTGCACCGCCGCGCATTCGATGCTGGCGATCAATGTCTCGAAGCTGTCGGAGGCGCATACGCAGGCGTTGCGCGACGGCAAATCGCTGGACGATGAAAAACTGGAGGCGTTGCGCCGGTTCACCCATCACATGTGGGAGACGCGTGGCCTGCCGACCAAGGCCGAGGCCGAGGCGTTCAAATCCGCAGGCTATTCGGATATCCACGTGCTGGAGATCATCCTGGCGATGGCCGTCAAGACGATCAGCAACTATTCCAACCATGTGAACCACACGGATGTGGATGATGCGTTTGCGCCCTATGCGGTGGACAAGACCGTGAAGGCCGCCTGATCAGCCATTGCGCCCCTGCGCGTCGGGGGCGCAAAACAGGTCATAGACCACTTCGAGCACGCGCCGCGGGCGCTCATCGGCAAGGCTGTAATAGATGGCCTTGCCCTCGCGCCGGGTGCTCACGAGCCCTTCGAGGCGCAGCCGCGACAGCTGTTGCGACACCGCCGCCTGCCGGGCCGAAAGCAATTCCTCCAACTCGGTCACGGATTTCTCGCCCGAGACCAGATGACACAGAATCATCAACCGCCCCTCGTGGCTGATCGCCTTGAGGAAATTGGCCGCCGTGGTCGCGTTTTCGACCATGCGGTCCATTTCTTCGGGGGAGATCTGGTCATCGAGAACGGGCAGGGGCATGACATGTGCATCCATTGAGAGCGTTGGAGTGGTATTTAGGGCGTTTTTCCGCATTCTGCAAAACATGTGCGGACGTCTGCGCGAAAAAGTGAGCGGCTGTGGCGGGGAAAGCGACGGCGGCGCGGCCGCGTGCCACAAATTAATGCGACGCCCTTGCAGCCCCTTGGGCGCGACACTAAGACTCCTTTAGCAACTGACCGGCTACGGTCGGCAAATCCCATCTACCCGGGCAGGCAGGCCCGGGCAAAACAGCAGGCGGGCCCCGATGAACGACCCTATGGATACCTACATGAACACCCTCGTGCCGATGGTCGTCGAGCAGACCAGCCGGGGGGAACGCGCCTATGACATCTTCTCGCGCCTCCTCAAGGAGCGGATCATCTTTCTGAGCGGCCCGGTGCATGATGGCATGTCGAGCCTGATCGTGGCGCAGTTGTTGCATCTGGAGGCGGAGAACCCGTCGAAGGAAATCAGCATGTATATCAACAGCCCCGGCGGTGTGGTGACGAGCGGCCTGTCGATCTATGACACGATGCAATATATCAAGCCCAAGGTCAGCACGCTGGTCGTGGGGCAGGCGGCGAGCATGGGATCGCTCTTGCTGACGGCGGGCGCGCCGGGCATGCGGTTCTCGCTGCCCAACAGCCGGGTGATGGTGCACCAGCCTTCGGGCGGCTATCAGGGCCAGGCGACGGATATCATGATCCACGCCAAGGAAACCCAGAAGCTGAAGGACCGGCTGAACGAGATCTATGTCAAGCATACCGGCCAGACCATGAAGAAGGTGGTGGATGCGCTGGAGCGTGACAATTTCATGTCGCCCGAAGAGGCCAAGGACTGGGGCCTGATCGACGAGATCGTCGAGAGCCGCGCCACCGGCGACGACGAGGAAAAATAAGGCGATCGCGGCACCCGGATCGGGGTGCCGCGATTTTCGGATTGTGGTGCTTTTCCGCCTGTCCTAAGCTGGTGGGAGACACGAAAGACAGAGCAAAGGCCCTGACCGCGCCGCATGACGCATAGCGGCGCAGGGTCTGAAAGGTACGTGATGGCAACGAATTCCGGCGGCGACAGCAAAAACACGCTTTATTGCAGCTTTTGCGGCAAGAGCCAGCACGAGGTGCGCAAGCTCATCGCCGGGCCGACCGTGTTCATCTGCGATGAATGCGTCGAGCTTTGCATGGATATCATCCGCGAGGAAACCAAGAGCGCGGGGCTGAAGTCGAGCGAGGGTGTGCCGACGCCGCATGACATCTGCCAAGTGCTCGATGACTATGTGATCGGGCAGGCGATGGCCAAGCGGGTGCTGTCGGTCGCGGTGCACAACCACTACAAGCGCCTGAACAATTCCGGCAAGAGCGATATCGAGCTGTCGAAGTCGAATATCCTGCTGATCGGCCCCACCGGCTGTGGCAAGACGCTGCTGGCGCAGACGCTGGCGCGCATCCTCGATGTGCCCTTCACGATGGCCGATGCCACGACGCTGACCGAGGCGGGATACGTGGGCGAGGATGTGGAAAACATCATCCTCAAGCTGTTGCAGTCGTCCGAATACAACGTCGAGCGCGCGCAGCGCGGCATCGTTTATATCGACGAGGTCGACAAGATCACCCGCAAGAGCGAGAATCCTTCGATCACCCGTGACGTGTCGGGCGAGGGGGTGCAACAGGCACTGCTCAAGCTTATGGAGGGCACCGTCGCCGCGGTGCCACCGCAGGGCGGGCGCAAGCATCCGCAGCAGGAATTCCTGCAGGTGGACACCACCAATATCCTGTTCATCTGCGGCGGGGCCTTTGCCGGGCTCGACAAGATCATCGCGCAGCGTGGCAAGGGCAGCGCAATGGGCTTTGGCGCCGATGTGCGCGGCAATGACGAGCGGGGCGTCGGTGAAATCTTTACTGATCTGGAGCCGGAGGATCTGCTCAAGTTCGGTCTGATCCCGGAATTTGTCGGGCGTTTGCCGGTTCTGGCGACGCTGGAGGATCTCGACGAGGACGCGCTGGTGACGATCCTGACGCAGCCCAAGAACGCGCTGGTGAAGCAGTATCAGCGGTTGTTCGAACTGGAGGGTGCGCAGCTCAGCTTTACCGATGATGCGCTGACCGCGATCGCGAAACGCGCGATTGCGCGCAAGACCGGTGCGCGGGGCCTGCGCTCGATCCTCGAGGATATTCTGCTCGACACGATGTTCGATCTGCCGAGCCTGGAGAATGTCGAAGAGGTGGTCGTCAACGAGGAGGCTGTGAACTCGGACGCGGCACCGCTGATCATCTACGCGGAATCCAAGGGCAAGAAGAAAGAGGGCGCGAGCGCGGGGTGAAGCGCGGCACCGCCTAGTCTGGATGAGGCCCGCGTGTGATGCGCGGGCTTTTTTTGTGGGGCGTTGCGTTTGGCTTGGAACTGACGTTTGATTGACGCCCCGCGCGATACGCGGCCTTCAGGCCGCCGCGCATCCCCGACGCGCTCCCCAGCGGCGGCGATTCGGCTGCAACCTGTTTTGCGATCAATCCGTTTTCGGATTTGGCTGGCATAAAGACCGGCTGAACCAAGGTGAGATCGCCACCGCGCGCGTCGGCAACGCGCCGATCACGCAAATGGCAGATTCAGGAAAGAGCGCGCTCTTATCCCCGCCCGCGATAGGGTGGCACGCCCTGATCGGGGATCCATACGCCCTCGGGCATGGGCCCAGTTTGCCAGAACACGTCGATCGGTATACCGCCGCGCGGATACCAGTAGCCGCCGATGCGCAACCATTGAGGATCGAGAAACTCGACCAGACGCCGAGCAATGGTGATCGTGCAATCCTCGTGGAAGGCCCCGTGATTTCGGAAAGAGGTGAGGTAGAGCTTTAGCGATTTGCTCTCGACCAGCCAGGCACCCGGCACGTAGTCGATCACCAGATGGGCAAAGTCGGGCTGGCCGGTCATCGGGCAAAGCGAGGTGAATTCCGGCGCTGTAAAGCGCACGTTATAGACGGTGTCAGCCTGCGGGTTGGAGACCCGTTCCAGCACCGCCTCTTCGGGGTGTTGCGGCACCTGCGTTGTGCCGCCCAACTGTTTGAGGTCTTTGTAGATATCGTCGCTCATTGTCTTTCTCCTTCAAACCCCGCGCTTGTTGCCCCAGAGCATGACATGCAATTGCGGCAACACCTTCGCCGCGAACCATCCGTCAGCCACCACGCGTTCCACCAGCCAGCGCATGCGGTCATCAATGCCGTCCTGATCCACGACCGCGCTGTCATCCTCGGGCGGCGGTGGGGTGTGGTTGCCCGGTTGCAGGTAGAGCGGCAGGGCCGGGCAGCGCGCCGCCACGTCCTGCGCCCAAAGGTAATCCGTCTCGTCGAAGATCACGATCTTGAGGACGGCCGGGGCGGTGCCGGCCGCTGTCACGCAGTCCTCGAACACGGGCCAATCGACGGTCATGCCTGACGAAGGTGGCTTGGGGCTGAGCACCAGCATGTCGAGCGCCGCGAACCAGTCGCGCGCGACACTCCCTTGCGTCTCCATGGCAAAGCGGTAGCCCTGTGCCTTGCCCATCTCGATCAATTGCCCAAGCGGCTGGATCGCCGGATTGCCACCCGAAAGCGTGACCATCAAGGGCCGGTCGCCCGAGAGGTGCGCCACCTCGGCCATCACCTCGGCGGGCGGCATGGGGGCCCAAGTGGTGCGATACTCCGCATTGACCGCATGCAGGCTGTCGCACCATGAGCAGCGGTAATCGCAGCCGCCGGTGCGCACGAAGACCGTGGGCTCACCAATCAGCGCACCCTCGCCCTGAATGGTCGGGCCAAAAATCTCTGAAATGCGGATCGCCTCGCTCACGGTCGGTATTCCGCCCATGTCTTTGGCGTCTCACTGACTTTGACGGCGGTCACTTCGGGCCAGCGGGCGCGGCACCAGTCGTAGAAATGCTTCGCCATGCGCTCGGCGGTGACGCAATCGTCGCCCAGCACGTCATTGAGGTGCCGGTGGTCCAACTCGTCGTCGATATAGCGCTTCAATTCGGCCAGATCGAGGTAGTCGCGCACGAAGCCATGTGGGTTGAGGTCGTCGGCGGCGAGTTCGACCACGACGATGTAATTATGGCCGTGCAGCCGGGCGCATTGATGCTCCGGCGGCAGGCCGTGCAATTGATGCGAGGCTGAGAAATGGAATTCCTTGGTGATCCGGTACATCATGCGCCTCCTTTCGCCACGGCGGTGAGCCAATAGTCGGGATCAGCGTAGTCGGTTGGATCGGCCACACCCGCCAGATGAAACGCCTCGCGCCGCTCCACACAGGTGCCGCACCGCCCGCAATGCCGCGCGCCACCCTTGTAGCAGGACCATGTCTCGGCAAAGGGCGTGCCATGGCGCGCACCGTCGGTGACGATATCGGCCTTGGAGCCGTGCAGATAGGGGGTGTAGAGGGTGATGTTGGCATAGCCCTCGAGCGCGGCGTCCTGCATCGCCTGAAAGGCGTTTACAAAGCCGGGGCGGCAGTCAGGGTATATGAAGTGGTCGCCGCCATGCACCGCCATGGCCACGGCCTCGGCCTTTTCCGCCGCGGCCATTCCGAAGGCGATGGCCAGCATGATGGCGTTGCGGTTGGGCACGATGGTGATCTTCATCGTGTCCTCGGCATAATGGCCGTCGGGCACGTCCACATCATCGGTCAGCGCCGAGCCCGAGAGCGCGGCACCGATCTGGCGAATATCCACCACCTTATGCGGCACACCCAGACGGCGCGCGCAGGCGGCGGCATATTCCACCTCCTTGACGTGGCGCTGTCCGTAATCGAAGCTCACCAACCCCGCGAGATCATGCTCGGCGGCGGTCTTGTGGGCGAGCGACACGGAATCGAGCCCGCCCGAGCAGATAACTATCGTCTTCATGGTGTCATCCTTGTTTTTTAAAGCGGGTAGGCTGCGACCGCTTGGGCGCGCGTCTAGCGCCTTTGGCCTGCAAGAACAAGTGTCGTTTGGTGGGGAAGGCCCTTGCAAGGCGTTTGAAAACGCCTTGCAATCGTTTTCGAAAACGATTGCGGTCAGGCGTCTAGGCGGGCGCGCAGATCGGTCTTGAGCACCTTGCCGTAGTTGTTCTTGGGCAGGCTCTCGATGGCCAGATAGCGTTTGGGGCGTTTGAACCGGGCGATATGGGCCCGGCAATGGGTGTCGAGCGCGGTCTCGTCCAGGGGGCCGTCGCTGACCACGAAGGCGACAACTATTTCGCCCCATTCCGGATCGGGCGCGCCGACCACGGCCACCTCGGAGACCGAAGGATGGGTGAGCAGCACCTCCTCGACCTCGCGGGGGTAGATGTTGGAGCCACCGGAGATGATCATGTCCTTGGAACGGTCCTGCAGCGTGACATAGCCCTGCGCGTCCATCCGACCCAGATCGCCGGTCCAGAGCCAGCCGCCGCGCAGCGCGGCATCGCTGGCCTGCGCGTTCTGCCAATAGCCCGGCATCACCGTGTCGCCGCGCACGAGGATTTCACCCACCTCACCGGGCGGCACATCGGCCCCTGTTTCATCGGCAATCCGCACCTCGACCATGGATTGCGCGCGGCCCACCGAGGCAAGCCGCGCGCGCCAGTCCGGGTGGCTGCGGTCGGCCACGTCGTGGCGCGGCAGGGCGGTGATCGCCATGGGACATTCGCCCTGCCCGTAGATCTGGATAAAGACCGGGCCGAAGGTCTCGACCGCCTCGAAGATATCAGCGAGATACATCGGCCCGCCTGCGTAGACCACGCTGCGCAGCCCCGTGCCGGGCGTGCCGGTGGCGCGGGCATGGGCGGTCAGGCGTTTGACCATGGTCGGCGCGGCGAACATGTGCAGGCGGTCGTGATGCTGCGCCAGATCGAGGATCTCGCCCGCGTCGAACCCGCCCGAGGCCGGGCAGACATGGCGCGCGCCGCGCAGAACATGGACCATCGCGTAGAGCCCTGCACCGTGGCTCATCGGGGCGGCGTAGAGCGTGGCGTCCCCGGCGCTCACCTCGTCCACATCGGCAAGATAGCTCAGCGACATGGCGATCAGCATGCGGTGGGTGATGCACACGCCCTTGGGCCGCCCGGTGGTGCCGGAGGTGTAGAAGAGCCACGCCAGATCATCGGGCGCGCGGGCGGTGGGGCGTGGCAGCGGCGTGCCGCGCGGGAGGTGCTGCGCGGTGACGCCCTGCGCGGCGAGGGCTGCTTGGCCGGTGCTGTCGGCGAGGGTCAGGCGCGCGGCGGCATTCTTGATGATCCAGGCGGCCTCGGCGGCGTGCAGCTTGGCATTGATCGGCACCGCAGCGGCCCCGGCATACCAGATGCCATAGAGCGCCAGCAGATACTCGGGCGCATTGCCCATGAGGATCGCTACCCGGTCGCCGGGTGTCACGCCCTGTTCCACGAGTGCGCCCGCCACCTCGCGCGCGGCAAGATCAAAGGCCGCGTAATCCATCACCCGCTCGCGCCCGAGAAAAAGCGCGGCGCGGTCGGGCATGGCCTCTGCCGTGCGTTCGAGCCAGATGCCGATATTCATTGCCGGTCCTCCCGATGGGCAGAAAAGCACCTGCGGGCCCGGCGCACAATTCCGTATATCTACGCAAAGCGCTTGGCGCGGCGCGGGCGGCGCGGCATAAGGTCGGGCATGGATATCGGACACCTCGCCTTTGATCACGCGCCCGTGGGGCTGGCCCTGCTTGAGCATCGCATCATCCGGGCCTGCAATCTGCAATTCGCCGCCATCTTCGGCGACACCCCTGCCGATTACACCGATATTCCTCTGGCGCGTTATTACCCCTCGATCGAGGATTACCGCCGCATCGGGGCCGACGCGCTGGCGGTGATGCGCAAGACCGGGCGTTATTCGGACGAGCGGGTGATGAAGCGGCGGGATGGTACGCTGTTCTGGTGCCGGGTGCGGGGGCAATCGCTCACGCCCGAGGCCCCGTTTCAGCGCGGCATCTGGTCGTTCTCCGATCTTTCCGAGGAGCGCCCGCTGGTGGCATTGACACAGCGTGAGCGGGAGGTGGCGATCCTGACCTGCCGGGGCATGACCTCGAAGGAAATCGGGTTGGAACTGGGGCTGAGCTATCGCACCGTCGAGGTGTATCGCGCCCGGCTGCTGGAGAAATTCCATGCCCGCAAGCTGGCGGAACTGGTGGCGAAACTGTCGGGGATGCCACTCTGAGGCGCGCTATCCTCGCAAATTTGCCCATCAAACCCCAAGTTGCAAGGCAATGGCCGCTTTTCTCAGGCTTTGGCTTGCCCTATAAGCGGCGAAAACAAACGCAACGAGCCCGCGTGCGGGCATCATTGCTGTGGTCGAGGAATCCTATGTCGAACAAATCCCATGAATCGGACGTGGCCTTCATCAAGGCGCTTGCGGAACTCTTGAACGAGAACGATCTGACCGAACTGTCGGTCAAGCGCGAATACGGCGAGGACGACACACTCAACGTGCGGGTGAGCCGACGCGGTGAGGTCGTGACCACGCAGATGAGCGCGGCCCCGGCCCCCGCCTATGCCGCGGCGGCCCCGGCTGCGTCCGCGCCGTCCGAGCCCGCCGAGGACCCCGCAAGCCACCCCGGTGCCGTGACCTCACCGATGGTGGGCACCGTCTACATGCAGGCCGAACCCGGCGCGCCGTCCTTTGTCAGCGTCGGTCAGCAGGTGGCCGAGGGCGACACGCTGCTGATCATCGAGGCGATGAAGACGATGAACCACATTCCCGCGCCGCGCGCCGGGACCGTCATGCGTATCCTGATCGAGGATGGCGCGGCGGTGGAATATGGCGCGCCGCTGATGATCATCGAATAAGGCACCCGCGCATGTTCGAGAAAATCCTGATCGCCAACCGGGGCGAGATCGCCCTTCGCGTCATCCGCGCCGCGCGCGAGATGGGGATCGCGACGGTGGCCGTGCATTCCACCGCCGATGCCGATGCGATGCATGTGCGCATGGCTGATGAGTCGGTCTGTATCGGCCCGCCCTCTTCGTCCGAGAGCTACCTGTCGATCCCCGCGATCATTGCCGCCTGCGAGGTGACTGGCGCGCAGGCAATCCATCCGGGTTACGGCTTTCTCAGCGAGAACGCCAATTTCGTGCAGATCGTCGAGGATCACGACCTGACCTTCATCGGCCCCTCGGCCGAGCATATCCGCATCATGGGCGACAAGATCACCGCCAAGGACACTATGAAAGCGCTTGGCGTGCCCTGCGTGCCCGGATCGGAGGGCGGTATCGCCGATGTGGCTGCGGCCAAGGCGCTTTGCGCCGAGATCGGTTTTCCGGTGATCGTCAAGGCCACGGCAGGCGGCGGCGGGCGCGGCATGAAAGTGGCGCGCAACGCGGATGAGCTTGAGCGCGCGTTTCTGACCGCGCGGTCCGAGGCCAAGGCGGCCTTTGGCAATGACGAGGTTTATATCGAGAAATACCTGACCACGCCGCGCCATATCGAGATCCAGGTCTTTGGCGATGGCAAGGGCCGCGCCGTGCATCTGGGCGAGCGCGACTGCTCGCTTCAGCGCCGTCACCAGAAGGTTCTCGAAGAGGCGCCGGGCCCCTGCATCACCGAGGAAGAGCGTGCGCGGATCGGCAAGATCTGCGCCGATGCCTGCGCCAATATCAATTATCGCGGAGCGGGGACTATCGAGTTCCTCTATGAGAACGGCGAGTTCTTCTTTATCGAGATGAACACCCGGTTGCAGGTGGAGCATCCCGTCACCGAGGCGATATTCGGCGTCGATCTGGTGCAGGAGCAGATCCGCGTGGCCGAAGGCCTGCCGATGTCCTTCACGCAAGAGGATCTGCTGATCAACGGCCATGCCATCGAGGTGCGCATCACCGCCGAGAAACTGCCCGATTTCGCACCGCGGCCCGGCACGATCACGCAGTTTCACGCGCCGGGTGGTCTGGGCGTGCGGATGGATAGCGCGCTCTATGACGGCTACAAGATCCCGCCCTATTACGACAGCCTGATCGCCAAGCTGATCGTCCACGGCAAGGACCGGCCAAGCGCGCTGAACCGTCTGGCACGGGCCTTGGGAGAACTGATCGTGGACGGTGTCGATACCACCGTGCCGCTCTTTCATGCGCTGTTGCAGGAAGAGGACATCCAGACCGGCAATTACAACATCCACTGGCTGGAACACTGGCTGGAAACCAACCTGCAAGCCTGAGCATGTCGCATGTCCTGACCCCCCCGCTTTTGCTTCAGGCCTACGCGGCGGGGGTCTTTCCGATGGCAGAGCATCGCGACGACCCCGAGGTGTTCTGGGTCGATCCGCATATGCGCGGGGTGCTGCCGCTCGACGGGTTCCACATTTCACGCAGTCTGGCGCGGCGGATGCGACGGGGTGGCTATACGGCGACGCTCGACGCGGATTTCGAGGGCGTGCTGCGGGGCTGTGCCGACCGCGATGATACCTGGATCAGCGCGCCCATTCATGCCGCCTATATGGCGCTGCACCGGATGGGGAATGCGCATTCGCTGGAAATCCGGCAGGAGGGCGTGCTGATGGGCGGGGTCTATGGCGTGGCGCTTGGCGGGGCGTTTTTTGGCGAGAGCATGTTCTCGCGCTGCACAGACGCGTCGAAACTTGCGCTGGCGCATCTGACCGATCACCTGTGGCGCTGTGGGTTTATTTTGTTCGACACCCAGTTCATCACGCCGCATCTGGAGCGGCTTGGTGCGGTCGAAATTCCGCGTGCGGAGTATCGCGGGCTATTGCGGCAGGCGCTTGGACTTGACGCGCATATCCATGCAGAGCCGTTTTCAAGCGACCCTGATCAGATCTTGCAGCGCAGGACCCAGATGTCGTAGCGGGCGTGTTCCAGAGGGTTGAGCGCAGGCGAAGAGGCCAGCATCCAGCCTGAGAAGATCTCGCGATTGCGCTCGGTCTCGCGAATCGTGAGAAAGGCGTAGGCGTCGCCATCGGGATTTTCCACCGGGTAGCGGCATTCGGCCAACTCCACGGTGAGGCTGCCGAATTCTGTGGCCGTGCCATTGTCGAGATCGAGGTCGCTGGCCTGTCCGTTGACCTTGTCGAGGCCGCGCAGTATCGCACCTTGGCCCTGCACCGCCGCCTCCTGCGCGTGGCTGGCGGAGGCGAGGATGATCGCGACAGCCAAGGCGCGGATCATTGCGCTGCCCCGTCCTCGCTGCCGCCCGAGACGAATTTCATCAGGAGCGATACCAGGCTGACCGACCCTTGGGTGAATTCGATCTCGTCGCCGGGCTCGAAATAGAAGGGCGAGCCGCCGGGCATGATCTCGACGTAGTTGCCGCCCAGAAGCCCCTCGGAGGAAATCGCCACCGCGCTGTCATCGGGCACCTCGATGTTGTCCTGCACGGTAAATACTGCCTTGGCGCGGTAGGTGCCGGGATCGAGCACGATATCTGCCACCCGGCCCACCTTGACCCCTGCGAGGCGCACATCGGTGCCGATGCTGACACCGTCGGCACTGCGGAAACTGGCATTGAGCGTGTATTCGTCGCCCGCCCGTGTCATGCCGGTGGTCTTGCCTGCATAGACGAGAAATCCGATGGCCACGGCCAGGACGATCCCGCCAACCAGAACTTCGGTTTTGCTTTCGGACATGAGAGCTGCCTTTATTCCGGGGTCCAGGCTTCGTAATCGCGCCGTTCGACCGGTTCGGGACGGCGGATCGAGCCCGCGGGCGCATAGGCCAGCGGTGTGCCGGTCAGGTTCTCGCTATGCGGTTTTTCCCACGGCTTGTGCTTGAGTGGGCGCTCGGTCGGGGGTTCCTTGTAGGTGTGGTGCAGCCAACCGTGCCAGTCGGGATCAACGCGGCTCGCCTCGGCCTCGCCGTTGAAGATCACCCAGCGACGCTTGCCGTCATGGGTGCGATAAAAGGTGTTGCCCTGCGCGTCCTCACCCACCTTGACACCCTTGCGCCAGGTGTAGAACTGCGTGTTGAGCGTCTGCCCGTGCCACCATGTCACGGCGCGCAAAAGCGTGTTGAGAATACCCATCAGACCCTCCGGCGTTATCCTCACCCGATATGGCGGATTTGGCGGCAAAGGTCCAGTGCTGCATTGCCCCGCTACACCGGGACAGTGTGGATGGGTCCGGGACGCGAATGTTGATATAAGCCGCGCATCGCACGAATACGCCCCCCGAACCCGACCCGATCAGCAAGGCACCGTCCGATAGGTGCCATCACCGTTGGAATAGGCGCATTGGTCAGTGCGGGTGTTGCGCGCGATCAGCGTGCCGGCGGCAGCGCCTGCGAGGGTCGAGAGCACGGTCCATCCGGCATTGGCGTCGAACGCCGCCGCGCCGAGCAACCCCGCGCCCGCGCCCGCGCCAAGCGCTGCGCCGGTCATTTCGCGATTGTCCGTGGTGTCGATGCATCCCGCAAGGGTCAGGCTGGTGATGCTGGCAAGGATCAGGCCGCGTTTCATGATGGGCTCCTTTCCGTGGTTGCGCGTCATGTATGATGACGCAGGATAGGACGATTTATTCCCGAGGAAAAATGCGTCTCGGCAGGGGATTGCCGAGTGCGAGCGGTCAGACCATCGGCGGTGGCGGTCTGCGCCGTGCGCCTGAAAGCGCGTTGCCCGCGATGGCCGTCAGCAACACCGCGCCGCCGATAAGCGTGTTCGGCGTCGCGGTCTCGCCCAGCACCAGCCAGACCCAGACCGGGCCCAGAACCACCTCGGCCAATGACAGCAGCGTCAATTCGGCGGCGGGCACGGTTTTTGAGCCGATGGTGTAGAAGATGAGGCCCGCGCCGACCTGAAACACTCCCATGCCCAGGGAAATACCGGTATCATTGAGCGAGAGTGCGAAGCCGAGCCCGAGTGCCGCGCAGATCGCCCCCATGATGACAATCGCGAAAAGACCCGAGAGAAACACCGCCGGCATCATCTCGGTGGCCTTGCCCCAGCGCAGCGTGATGGTGAAGCTGGCAAAGCCAAGGGCCGAGCCGATGGCGGCGAGATTGCCCTTGAGCGCGGCACCCGAGGATTTGTCCCAGACCATGATCGCGATGCCGATGCTGGCCACGGCGATGGCAACCCATGTGGCGGGTCGGACGCTCTCGCGCAGGATCAGCCGGCCGAGGATGGCAGCCATCAGCGGGGCCGAGGCGAAGAGCATCATCGCGTTGGCGACCGAGGTGGTCTGCACCGAGTAGATGCCGCCGGTATAGGCCGCGACCAGCGACAGCCCGCCGATCACGCCCGGCCAGCCCATGCGCATAGCAAGGGTGATCGGGTTTTTGCCGGTGCGCAGGCGGATCACGATGAAGAGCAGCAGGCTCATCGAGATCGAGCGGTAGAACAGGATCTGCCAGACCTGTGCCTCGTCGATCAGGCGGATGCCGAGGCCCACCGTGGACCACAGCACGCCCGCGAAGAATACCAGCGCATAGCCGCGCAGGTCGCGCTCGGGCAGGGGGACGGCGAGGGTCACTTGAGGGCCTCGTCCTCGGGGATTTGCGCGGGCAGCGGGCTGCCGGGGGCAAAGATCGCCTCGGCGGTGTAGGGGGTGTCGTCGCTGCGCCGTGCGGCGCGCAACTCGCGCCAGCCAAGGTAGAGCCCGGATCCGATGATCAGCGTCATGCCCGCCAGCGTGCTCAGCGCCAGGCGCTCATCCCAGAGCAGGTAGGCCAGCACGGCGGCGAAAGGCAGGTAGGTATAGTCGAACGGGGCGATCAGCGAGGCATTGGCGATCTGATAGGCGCGCGACAGCAGCATGTAGCCCGCCATGCCAACCAGCCCCAACAGCGCCAGTTGCGGCAGCGCGTCCGTGCCCGCCACCGACATGTCCCACCGCAGGTGATGCGTCTCGGGGCCGAGGGGGATCAGATGCGACACGGCCCAGCCCATCGGCAGGATCATCAGCCCGGCAAAGCTGAGCGTGTAGAGCCCGACCGTGAGCGTGCTTTCACGCTCGCCGATGCGGCGCGCGATGATCTGCGACAGCGCGTAGGTGACGGCGCAGAAAAACGGCAGGATCGCGACCCATGAGAAATTCTCGCCCGCCGGGTTCATTGCGACGAGCACGCCGACAAAGCCTACCACCAGCGCCGCCGTCCGGTGCAGGCCGATGGTTTCCCCTAGAAAGAGCGCCGCGAATAGCGCGGTGATCAGCGGGGCCGAGAAGAAGATGGTCGAGACCTCCGCGAGCCCCATGAACGGAAAGGCCGCGTAGAACATCGAGAAGCCCGAGGCGAAGAGAAAGGCGCGCGCCATGTGCAGCGGCCAGAGCGGGGTCAGTAGCCGGTGCGGCCCGCCGAGCCAGAGGATCAGCGGCGTCAGCACCAGCACCGTCACCACGGAACGCACGAAGATCAGCATCCAGACCGGGTAGATGGCAAGCAGCGATTTCATCATCGCATCCTGCCCGACAAAGAGAAGCATGCCGATCTCGACACAGAGAATGCCCTGAAGCGCACGGGACGGCACCGGGGCGGGATGCGCGGACAACATCGCCATAAGCGGTCTTTCACAGGTCTGTCGGGGGTGGGCGCAGTGGCCACTGTGGTCCGGCTACAGGAGCCGATTGCGACTTTCATGTCCGATAGCGACAAAAGGACGAAAAACCCCGCAGGCGGGGGCCATATACCCGTCATCGCCCGGCTTGACCGGGCGATCTGTTGTTGTGAGAGATCCTCGGATCAAGTCCGAGGATGACAGAGGGTGGGGGTAAGGGTGTCATCGCCCGGCTTGACCGGGCGATCTCTCAGTCTGGAGATCCTCGGGTCAAGCCCGAGGATGACGTAGAAATGTGGCTCAGCCGCGATTCATCCGGTTCTCGATCAGCTCGTCCACGACGCCGGGGTCGGCCAGGGTCGAGGTGTCGCCGAGCGCGCCGTAATCATCCTCGGCGATCTTGCGCAGGATGCGGCGCATGATCTTGCCGGAGCGGGTTTTCGGCAGGCCGGGGGCCCATTGGATGAGGTCGGGCTTGGCGATGGGGCCGATCTCGGTGCGGACCCAGGTTTCCAGTTCCTTGCGCAACTCTTCGGTCGGTTCCACGTCGTTCATCAGGGTGACATAGGCGTAGATGCCCTGGCCCTTGATGTTATGCGGATAACCCACCACCGCCGCCTCGGCGACCTTGGCATGCGCGACGAGGGCGCTCTCGACCTCTGCCGTGCCCATCCGGTGGCCCGACACGTTGATCACGTCATCGACACGGCCGGTGATCCAGTAATAGCCATCGGCGTCACGCTTGCAGCCGTCGCCGGAGAAGTAATAGCCCTTGTATTGCTGGAAATAGGTCGCCTCGAACCGTTCATGATCGCCCCAGACGGTGCGCATCTGACCGGGCCAGCTATCCTTGAGGGCCAGCACGCCTGAGGCTTCGGTGTCTGTGATTTCCTTGCCCGATTCCGGCTCCAGCACCACCGGCTCGATCCCGAAGAAGGGCAGCGTGGCGCTGCCGGGTTTTGTCGGGATGGCGCCGGGCAGGGGGGTCAACAGGTGACCGCCGGTCTCGGTCTGCCACCAGGTGTCGACGATGGGGCAGCGGCCTTGGCCGACATTGTCGTTATACCAGTTCCACGCCTCGGGGTTGATCGGCTCGCCCACGGTGCCCAGCACCTTGAGCGACGACAGATCGCATTTGCTGACATATTCGGTGCCCTGGCCCATCAGCGCGCGGATCGCGGTGGGGGCAGTGTAGAACTGGTTGACCTTATGCTTTTCGCAGACCTCCCAGAAGCGGCTTGCGTCGGGGTAGGTCGGCACGCCCTCGAACATCAGGGTGGTGGCTCCGTTGGCCAGCGGCCCGTAGACGATATAGCTGTGGCCGGTGACCCAGCCGACATCGGCGGTACACCAGAATACGTCGCCCTCGTGGTAGTCGAAGACCAGTTCCTGCGTCATCGCGGCATAGACGAGATAACCGCCGGAGGTGTGCACCACGCCCTTGGGCTGGCCCGTGGAGCCGGAGGTGTAGAGGATGAAAAGCGGGTCTTCGGCGTTCATCTCCTCGGGTGGGCAATCGGTGGCGGCCTCGCTGGCCAGTGCGTTATAGTCGTGGTCGCGCCCCTCGATCCACGTGGTCTGGCCGCCGGTATGCTTGACGACGAGGCATTTCACCTTGTCCGAGCAATGCAGCAGGGCCGCGTCGGTGTTGGATTTGAGCGCCGTCTTGCGCCCGCCGCGCGGGGCCTCGTCGGCTGTGATCACGACCTTGGCCTGACAGCCGTTGATCCGCGCCGAGAGCGCGTCGGGCGAGAAGCCCGCGAACACGATGGAATGGATCGCGCCGATCCGGGCGCAGGCGAGCATCGCATAGGCCGCCTCGGGGATCATCGGCAGGTAGAGCACCACGCGGTCGCCGCGACCCACGCCCATATCCTTGAGGACATTGGCCATGCGGCAGGTGTTCTCATACAGCTCGCGGTAGGTGATGTGCTGCGCCGCATCCTCGGGGTTGTCCGGCTCCCAGATGATGGCGGTGCTGTCGCCGCGCGCCTCGAGATGGCGGTCGATGCAGTTGGCGGCGACGTTGAGCGTGCCGTCCTCGAACCATTTGATCGAGACGTTGCCGAAGTCGTAATTCACGTCCTTGACGCGGGTGTAGGGCTTGATCCAGTCGATCCGTTTGCCATGCTCGCCCCAGAACGCCACCGGATCATTGATCGAGGCGGCATACATTTCCTTGTATTTCGCGGCGTCCACATGGGCGTTCGACGCGAACTCTGCGGAGGGGGGATAGGTGGTGTCGGACATTTGAACAAACCCTTGCTGTCTGCGGTCGATAGAAATTCGAGCCCGCCCCGTTTGTTACAGGGAGAAACAGCCAAGGGCGGGCGTTCCGGCCTCAGATGGCCAGATATTCGGAGCGGAGTTCCTCGTTATCGAGCACTTCCGCTGCCGTACCGTCAAACACGATCCCGCCGGTGTCAAGGATCACGGCGCGGTCGGCCAGCTCCAGTGCGCGCACGGCGTTCTGTTCGACGAGGATGGTGGTGATGCCCTGTTCCTTGATGATGCGCAGGGTTTTCTCGATCTCGTCGACGATCACCGGGGCGAGGCCCTCGTAAGGCTCGTCCAGCAACAGGACCTTGATGTCACGTGCGAGCGCGCGGGCAACCGCGAGCATCTGCTGTTCGCCGCCCGAAAGCGTCGTGCCCTCTTGCTTGCGGCGCTCGGCGAGCCGGGGAAAGAGCTCGTAGAGGCGGTCGAGCGACCAGCCGATGGGCGGCGCGATCTGCGCCAGCTGCAGGTTTTCCTCGACCGTGAGACCGGAGATGATGCAGCGATCCTCGGGGACAAGGCCGATGCCCGCCGCCGCCGCTTCGTGGCTTTTCATGTTGTGCAGCGGCTGGTGGTCGAGCCAGATCTCGCCATGCGTGACCTGCGGGCTGTCCATCCGGGCAATCGAGCGCAGGGTCGTGGTCTTTCCGGCACCGTTGCGGCCCAGAAGGGCGAGGATTTCGCCCTCGTGGACGTTGAACGAGATGTTCTGGACGATGTAGCTCTCGCCGTAATAGCTCTCCATGTTCCACACCGAGAGGAAGGCGGGGGCGGTTTCGGCGTAGTTCCTGCCTTTGGAAAAGTCGGGTTTGACGTTCATGATCCGCGCTCCTGTCAGGCTGCCGTTTCGCCAAGATACGCTTCGCGCACCTTGGGATGGCCCTTGATGTTTTCGGGGGTGTCTTCGACCAGCGGGCTGCCCTGCGCCAGCACGGTGATCCGCTCGGCGAGGGAGAACACGACATGCATGTCGTGCTCGATGATCGCGATGGTGATGTCGCGCTCGTCCTTGATCTGTTTCAGAAGGTCGATGGTGTTGTTGGTATCGGCGCGCGCCATGCCCGCTGTCGGCTCGTCCAGAAGCAGTAGCTTTGGGGTCTGCGCGAGGCACATGCCGATTTCCAGACGCCGCTTGTTGCCGCGTGACATCGAGGCGGAATGCATGTGGCGCTGATCTTGAAGGTTGAGGTCTTCAAGCATCGCCTCGGCCTGATCAATGATCTCGTTCTCATTGTGCGAGCTTTCGAGCGCATGCATCCGGAACACGCCGTCGCGCTTGGCGAAGATCGGGATCATCATGTTTTCCAGCACCGTGAGATCGCCGAAGATTTCCGGTGTCTGGAACACGCGGCTGATGCCCATCTGATTGATCTCGTAGGGCTTGCGCCCCAGCACCGACTGGCCTTGGAACATGACCGAGCCGGTGTCTGGGATCAGCTTGCCGATCAGGCAGTTGAGCAGGGTGGATTTGCCCGCCCCGTTCGGCCCGATGATCGCATGCACGGTATTTTCCGCAACGCTGAGGTTCACGTCCCCCAGGGCCTGCAATCCGCCGAAGCGCTTGTTGACGTTCTTGACTTCGAGAATGCCCATGTCATGCGCTCCTTATTCGGCGGGGGTGGATTGGGTGGATTTCTTGGCATCATCCGGCTTCTTGCGGCGGAAGAGCCGGGCGATGCGCTGGCCACCTTCGACAAGGCCACCGGGCAGGAAGATCACGACGAGCATGAACAGCAGCCCGAGCGTGAGGTGCCAGCCCTTGCCGACGAAGGGATGCACGAGGGTCACCAACAGGTTCTCGAGTCCGTCGGGCATAAAGCTGAACCAGCTGTGCAGAACGCTGTCGTTGATCTTCGAGAAGATGTTCTCGAAATACTTGATGAAGCCTGCGCCCAGAACCGGGCCGATCAGCGTGCCAGCGCCGCCGAGGATGGTCATCAGAACGACCTCGCCTGATGCCGTCCACTGCATGCGCTCTGCGCCTGCCAGCGGGTCCATCGAGGCGAGAAGCCCGCCTGCAAGCCCGGCATACATGCCCGAGATTACGAAGGCCGCGAGCGCATAGGGGCGCGCGTTGAGGCCGGTATAGGTCATCCGTGTGTTGTTCGACTTGATCGCCCGCAGCATCATGCCGAACGGCGACCGGAAGATGCGGATCGCGATGTAGAAGCTTAGCAGCATCAGGACCGCGCAGAGATAGTAGCCGTTGTTGAACTGGAACGACCACGGACCGACGATCATTTCGTAGGTGTCGCGCATTTCCAGCCCGAAGAAATTGGTCACCGGGATGGAGCCGTCCTCGGTGCGGCTCACACCGAGGATGCGGGGATCGTCAAGGGTCAGTTGCAGGCCGGTCTCGCCGTTGGTGATCGGGGTCAGGACCGAATAGGCGAGGTTGAAGCTCATCTGCGCAAAGGCGAGCGTGAGGATCGAGAAGTAGATGCCCGATCGGCGCAGAGAGATGAAACCGATCAGCAGCGAAAAGAGCCCCGCCACGACCACGCTGAGCAGGATCGCGGGGATGACATTCATGCTGAGCAGCTTGAACATCCATACCGCCGAATAGCTGCCCACCCCGAGGAAGGCGGCGTGACCGAAGCTGAGATAGCCGGTCAGGCCGAAGAGAATGTTGAAGCCGATGGCGAATATCCCGAAGATCACGAAGCGCTGCATCAGGTCTGGATAGCCCGCGTTGAACTGCGCCATGGCGCTGTCGGCCGGGAACGGGTTGAGGAGGAAGGGTGCGCAGAGCGCCAGAATGGCGACGATGAGCAGTAGTGAAAAGTCTCTTTTGTTCAGTCCGAGCATTGTCTTAGTCCTCCATCACGCCCTTGCGGCCCATCAGGCCCCGCGGACGGGTCAGCAGAATGATGATGGCCACGAGGTAGATGATGATCTGGTCGATACCGGGGAGGATCGACTTGATTTCGTTCATCGAGGCAAAGCTTTCGAGCACACCCAGAAGGAAGCCCGCAAGCACCGCACCCGGCAGAGAGCCCATGCCGCCGACCACGACGACCACGAAACTCAGCACCAGGAAGTCCATGCCCATGTGATAATTCGGAGAGTTGATCGGCGCGTACATCACCCCGGCGAGCCCGGCCACGGCGGCGGCGATGCCGAACATGATGGTGAAGCGCTTGTCGATATTGATGCCCAGAAGCTGCACCGTCTCGCGGTCGGCCATGCCGGCGCGGACCACCATCCCAAAGGTGGTGAACTGCAGGAAGGCAAAGACGCCACCGATGATCACGGCAGCAAAGGCGAAGTAGACCAGACGCCAGTAGGGATAGATGATCGCGTTAGGATCAAAGCCGAGCATGACCCCGAAATCGAACGAACCGCGGAAGACTTCGGGCGCGCCGGTGGGGATCGGGTTGGCCCCGTAGAAGTATTTGATGATCTCCTGCAACACGATGGCCAGGCCAAAGGTCACGAGGATCTGATCGGCATGCGGACGCTTGTAGAAATGCTTGATCAGCCCGCGTTCCATTATGAAGCCGATGCTGATCATGATCGGGATCGAGAACAGGATTGCAAGCGGCACCGACCAGTCGATGATCGCACCGCCCATTTCCGGTCCGAACCAATGCTCGATATACGGCGTCTTGACGGTCATCGGGTTGCCGAGAAAATCGGTCCTGGACTCGTCTATGGTTTCGTAGCTGATATTGAAGATGCGCTGCAACGTGACGGCGCAGAACGCGCCGATCATGAACAGTGCGCCATGGGCGAAATTGACGACCCCGAGCGTGCCGAAAATCAGCGTCAGGCCAAGCGCGATGAGCGCATAGGCCGAGCCCTTGTCGAGCCCGTTGAGAATTTGAAGAATGATTGCGTCCATTGTTCCCACCCATGGGTTAGAGGCGATGGTGGTCTTGTGCGAAAGCGAACCGCCAGGGGAGTCGGCCGCGCGCGGCGTGCGCGCGACCGGTCAGTCACGTCAGATCAGGCGCCCGGGTTGCAGGCCCCAAGCTCGCCGCCGGCGAACATCGGGTGATCGGGCGGGTAGGTGACCTGTGCGGCGGGTGTGACCTCGACCACTTCGAGAAGGTCGAATTCGCTGGTCGGGTTCTCTTTCCCGCGCACAACGAGCACGTCCTTGAAGCACTGGTGGTCTTCGGCGCGATAGAGCGTCTTGCCGTTGCCCAGACCGTCGAACTCGAAGCCTTCGAGGGCTTCTGCCACGGCGCAGGGGTTGAAGCTTCCGGCACGGGTGACGGCATCCGCATAGAGCAGCGTCTGGCAATAGCAGGTATGCGCTGCCTGGCTGGGCGGGAAGCCGTATTTCTCACCGAAGGATTTGACAAATGCCTTGGAGGCGTCATCGGTCAGCGACCAGTGCCAGTTTGTCGAGCCGTGAATGCCCTTCACGTTCTCGCCCGCACCACGTGCCATCAGGCGCGAGTAGAGCGGCACGACGATTTCGAAGTTCTTGCCGTTCACCTGCTTGTCGCGCAGGCCGAACTGGACCGCGTTGGTCAGCGAGTTGACCATGTTTCCGCCGTAGTGGTTCAGGACCAGAACATCGGCACCCGAGTTCAGAACCGGCGCGATGTAGGACGAGAAGTCGGTCGCGGCGAGCGGGGTCTTGACCGTGTTGACGGTTTCCCAGCCCAGCGACTCGGTCGAGGCGACGATCGACTCTTCCTGCGTCCAGCCCCAGGTGTAGTCGGCGGTCAGGTGGTAGGCCTTGCGGTCCGAGCCATAGAGGCTCTGGAGCACCGGAGCCAGAGCGGCACCCGACATGTAGGCGTTGAAGAAGTGGCGGAAGCCGTTGGCCTTCTTGTCCTTGCCGGTGGTGTCGTTGGAATGCGTCAGACCCGCCATGAAGATCACGCCAGCCTCTTGGCAGAGGCCCTGCACGGCCACGGCCACGCCCGAAGACGAGCCGCCGGTGATCATGATCGCACCGTCTTTTTCGATCATCGACTTGGCCGATGCGCGCGCGGCGTCGGATTTGGTCTGGGTGTCGCCGGTCACATACTCGACCTTCTTGCCCATGATGCCGTTGCCTTGCAGCGCCTTGGAGCTGAAGGTGTTCATCATGCCGCCGTCGCCGCCCCCGTTGAGGTGCTCGACCGCAAGCTCGTAGGCGCGCAGCTCGTCCGCGCCCTCATCGGCATAGGGACCGGTCTGGGGCACGTTGAAGCCGAGCGTCACGGAGCCGCCGGTCGGCTCGTTGGTGAAGGCTGCGGCGCTGGATGCGGTGAAGATCGTCGGCAGCGCGACGCCGGCACCGGCGATGGCGCTGGTCTTGATCAGACCCCGACGCGTCAGGTTCGATTTGGACATGGATTCCTCCCATTATGAAAATCGCGGGAAGGGCCTCCTCTTGCGCCTCCCCTGAGCACAAGTGTGCTTTTCAAGTATGCGGGGTGCTTAGAAAATTACGCAACAACTGGTTTTCGTGAAACAATTTTTTTGTAAATTTATAGACAGGTTTGGTTTTCA
Source organism: Roseovarius tolerans (assembly GCF_900109855.1). GTDB lineage: Bacteria > Pseudomonadota > Alphaproteobacteria > Rhodobacterales > Rhodobacteraceae > Roseovarius > Roseovarius tolerans. The sequence continues at coordinate 112,775 of NZ_FOBO01000004.1, forward strand.
TGTTGTAAAGAAATTCTCGCGCAGTTGCGGCAAGTCCAGTTGAAGGCAGGGAAAATTCAGATGCCGGAACGGCTTATGATCGGAACACGAATTCGCGAGCGTCGGGTGCTCAGTGGTATACGGCAGTCAGAGCTGGCGAAACAGGCGGGAATTTCGCCCTCCTACCTCAACCTGATCGAGCATAACCGCCGCAGAATCGGCGGCAAGACCCTGCTCAAACTGGCGCAGGCGCTGGAGGTGGAGCCGCAGGTCTTGTCCGAAGGGGCCGAGGCCACGCTCATCTCAGCCCTGCGCGAAGCCGCGGGAGAGCCGGGTGTCGATGGCCCTGAACTGAGCCGGATCGAGGAGTTTGCCGGGCGCTTTCCGGGATGGGCGGGATTGCTCACTGATCTTTACCGGCGCACGCAAGGTCTGGAGCGCACAATCGAGACACTGACCGACCGGCTGGCGCATGATCCCTTTCTGGCGGATTCGCTGCACGAGGTGATTTCATCTGTGACGGCCATTCGCTCAACCTCGTCGATCCTGGTGGAAACCGAGGCGCTGGAGCCCGAGTGGCAGGCGCGCTTTCACCGTAATATCAACGAGGACAGCGCGCGGCTGACCGAGGGCGCACAGGCGCTGGTCAAGTATCTGGAGGGCGCGCCCAATCGCGACGCCGAGGTGCAATCGCCGCAGGACGAGATGCACGCCTTTCTGGCGGCGCGCGGGTATCATTTCGAGGAGCTGGAGCGCGATGTCGCCGGGCCGCGTGATGTCATGCGGCTGTTGAAGGACGAGGCGGCGCAAGCGATGTCGACCCCGGCACAGAGCCTGACCCGGGAGGTGTTGCTGCGCTATCTGGCGGATGCGCGGGCCTTGCCGCTCGGCCCGTTTCTGGCGCGTGTCCGCACCATCGGGTTGCGTCCCGACCGGCTGGCAGACGCCACCGGCGTGGAGATCGCACAGGTCTTTCGCCGTCTTGCCGCACTGCCCGAAGATGAGGTTGGACCCGTCGGGCTGGTAATCTGCGATGCCTCGGGCACGCTGGTGTTCCGCAAGCCGATTGACGGGTTCGACATGCCGCGGCTGGCCGGGGCTTGCGCGCTCTGGCCGCTCTATCAGGTGATGGCACAGCCGCAGGTGCCGCTGCGCGCCCGTGTGCGGCAGGTCGGGCGTGGTGGCGAGGTGGTGGGCGCGCTCGCCGTGGCCGGTCTGGCGGCACCTGCGGGCTTTGACCGGCCCGCGCTGATGCAGGCGCATATGCTGCTCTTGCCCGATCCGGGCGAGGCTTCGGGAGGTGTGCACGAATTGGGCGTGAGTTGCCGGATTTGCCCGATCAAGGACTGTGTGGCGCGGCGCGAGCCGTCGATCATCGCAGAGGGCTTTTGACTTGGGGCCCGAGATTGGGAATAGTTGCGCGGTGCGTCTGACCGCGCACGCATCGGAGGGGAGGCCGGTTGCATGGGGAAAAAGGTTCTGCTGATCGAGGATGAGCCGAATATAATCGAGGCGGTGAGCTTTATCCTGTCGCGGGATGGCTGGGAGGTGAAGACCCATTCCAACGGGCATGATGCGATGGAGGCGGTGCGCCTTCGCGGCCCTGACCTGATCATTCTCGACGTGATGCTGCCCGGCAAGAGTGGCTTTGACATTCTGGCCGAGATCCGGGGGGATCTGGAGTTCGCGGAGATCCCCGTGCTGATGCTGACGGCGCGCGGTCAGATGAAGGATCGCGAGATGGCCGAGAAGGCGGGAGCCAGCCAATACATGACCAAGCCGTTTTCCAATGCAGACGTGCTGGCGGCGGTGCGCGATCTGGTGGGGGCATGAGCCCCGAGCGCGGCCCGGTCTTTCTGGCGCGGCGCACCTACAGGCGTCGCCGCTTGTCAGATGGCGCGCGGCTGTTGCCGGTGCTGGGCGGCCTTTTATTCTGTGTGCCGCTGTTGTGGCAGGGCGGCGAACGCGCGCCCGGCACGGCCGTGACGATGCTTTACGTGTTCGGGCTCTGGGCGGTTCTCGTCGCGATCTCGGGGGTGATCTCGCGTCACCTGCGCGCCAGCGATACCGAAGAGGGTGCTGCGGACGGTGAGGAGGGCTGATGGCGATCCTCAACGTCCTTGTTCTGGTCTGTGTATTTTACGTGGTGCTGCTCTTCGTGGTGGCATTCGGTGCGGACCGGGCAGCGGCGCAGGGGCGGGGCAGCTGGCTGGGATCGCCCCTTGTCTACACCCTGTCGTTGTCGATCTACTGCACGGCTTGGACGTTTTACGGCGCGGTCGGGTTCGCGGCACGGTCGGGCCTCGAATTCGTGACGATCTATCTGGGCCCCACGCTGGTGATGATCGGCTGGTGGTGGACGCTGCGGCGTCTGGTCCGGGTCGGGCGCAGTCAGCGCATCACCTCGATCGCCGATCTGATTTCGTCGCGCTATGGCAAGTCGAACCTGCTCGCGGTGCTGGTGACGGTGCTCGCGGTGGTGGGGACGACGCCCTATATTGCGCTGCAACTGCAATCGGTGACACTGTCCTTCGCCGCCTTCGCCGAGACCGATCTGGCCGCCACCACGCTGCCCGACATGCAGTCCACCGCGCTCTGGGTGGCGATGGGGCTGGCGCTGTTCACCATCCTCTTCGGCACCCGCAACCTCGATGCCAACGAGCGTCATCACGGTGTGGTCATGGCCATCGCGATGGAGGCGGTGGTCAAGCTGTGCGCGCTGCTCGCAGTGGGCATTTTCGTGGTCTGGGGACTGGCGGGCGGCATCGAAGGCACGCTTGAACGAATTGAGGCCTCGGCGATTTCGAGGTTCGATGTGTCGGGCGGACGCTGGGTCGGGCTGACCGCGCTGTCGGCGGCGGCCTTCCTGTGCCTGCCGCGGATGTTTCAGGTCATGGTGGTCGAGAACGAGGACGAGGACCATCTACGCACCGCCGCCTGGGCCTTTCCGGCCTATCTGATGCTGATGAGCCTGTTCGTCGTGCCGATTGCCGCCGTCGGGCTCGACATGATGCCCGAGGGGGCAAATCCGGACCTCTTCGTGCTCACCCTGCCGCTCATGGACGGGCGCGACGGGCTGGCGATCCTGTCCTTTCTGGGCGGGTTCTCAAGCGCCACCTCGATGGTGATCGTGGCGGCCATCGCGCTATCGACCATGGTGTCGAATCATGTGGTGATGCCGATCTGGCTGCATTTTTCGGGCGGTGCGGCGATGGTCTCGGGCGACGTGCGCAACGTGGCGCTTCTGGCAAGGCGGCTGAGCATCGCGGGCGTGGTGTTTCTGGGCTATCTCTATTTTCGCCTGTCGGGGGGCGGCACGGCACTCGCGGCGATCGGGCTCATCGCCTTTGTCGGGGTGTCGCAGTTCCTGCCTGCGCTCATGGGCGGGCTGTTCTGGCGTGGGGCCACGCGGACGGGTGCGCTTTTGGGGCTGAGTGTCGGGGCGACGCTTTGGCTTTATTGTCTCTTCCTGCCCAGCTTTGGTCCGTCGCTTCTCCTGCCGCAGGGGGTGTTCGATCACGGGCTCTGGGGACTTGCCTGGCTGCGGCCCTACGCGCTTTTCGGGGCCGAGGGGATGGACCCGGTGCTGCATGCGCTGATGTGGTCGATGCTGCTCAATGCGACTGCGTTCATTCTGGGATCTCTGCTGAGCTTTCCGCAACCGCTGGAGCGCTTGCAGGGCGCACAATTTGTCAATGTGTTCGATCATTCCGGGACACCCGGCGGCTGGACTGGCGGCATGGCGCAGAGCGAGGATCTGCTGATCATGTCGCAGCGCATCATGGGCGCGCGAGAGGCGCAGGCGCTCTTTGCCGCCGCCGCCGGGCGGCAGGGCGTGGCGGGCTATTTGCCCGAACCCAGCCCCGATTTCCTGCAGGAGCTGGAACGCGCACTTTCAGGCTCGGTGGGGGCGGCGACGGCGCATGCGATGATCAGTCAGATCGTCGGCGGGGCCGCCGTGTCGGTCGAGGATCTGATGGCGGTGGCGGACGAGACCGCGCAGATCATGGAATATTCCAGCCAGCTCGAGGCCAAGAGCCAGGAACTGGCGCGCACGGCGCGGCAATTGCGGCAGGCCAACGAGAAGCTGACCCAGCTGTCGGTGCAGAAGGACGGGTTCCTCAGCCAGATCAGCCATGAATTGCGCACACCGATGACCTCGATCCGGGCGTTCTCGGAGATTCTGCGCGATACCGGCGATCTGACGGGGGACGAGCAGAGCAAATACGCCTCGATCATTCATGACGAGGCGGTGCGGCTCACCCGGCTGCTCGACGATCTGCTGGACCTGAGCGTGCTCGAGAATGGGCAGGTGGTGCTGAACACGCAGACCGGCCTGTTGTCGGACCTGCTCGACCGGGCAGAGCGGGCGGCGGGGGTGAATTACAGCGGTCTCACGGTCGCGCGCGACCGTGCGGCGGAGGCGGTGGAGCTGACCTCGGACCTTGACCGGCTGGCGCAGGTCTTCATCAACCTGATCGCCAACGCGCGCAAATATTGTGACGGCACGCCGCCGGTGCTGAGCATCCGGGCGAGCGTTGCGGACGGGCATGTGGTTGTCGATTTCACAGATAACGGCTCGGGCATTCCGCCCGAGAAACAGGCGGTGATCTTCGAGAAATTCTCGCGCATCGGCGAGACCAAGGCCGGGGGCGCGGGGCTGGGTCTTGCGATCTGCCGCGAGATCATGGCGCGGCTTGGCGGATCGGTCAGCTATCTGCCGGGGCAGACCGGCGCGGCGTTTCGCGTGAGCCTGCCGCAGGCGCGGCGTATGGCGGCGCAATGAGAGGTTGGGCGGTAAGGGAATCGTAACCACGCCTGACCTAGGATGGCGCGACGGAGGGATATCGCGCGCCATGACAGCCCAAGACACAGCTTCGGTCATCCACCGCAAGGCCCGCGCAGCGCGCGACGGCTCTGACGCGCGGGCGATGTCGCCGGCCAAGGCGCTGCGCCTCGCGGTGGCGCGGGCCGCTGATACGCTGCTTGACCTGGCGCTGACCGTGGCCACGGTCGAACAGCGGCGGGTCAGTCTTGCGCAGGTCGCGGAGACGGTTGCGGACGAGGGGCTTATCCTGCTGCTGGACGGTGCGGGCGGGGCCCGCGGGGCCCTGGCCCTCGACGCACAGATGATGGCGGCGCTGATCGAAGTGCAGACCACCGGCAAGGTGCGGCCCGGTGCGGCCCCTGCGCGGCGGGCAACGCGCACCGATGCGGCGATGGTGGCGCCGCTGGTCGATGCGGTGCTTGACGGGGTCGACAGCGAAATGCTGGCCGAGGTGGAGGGATACGTGCCGCGCGGTTTTCGCTTTGGCGACCGGGTTGAGGATCGGCGCGCTCTGGGGCTCTTGCTCGACGCGCCGGATTTCGATGTTTTTCGCGTGACCGCTGATCTGGGGCCGGGTGTTCGGACCGGGCGGCTTGATCTGCTGGTGCCTGCGCGCCGTCCGCTCGCCACCAAGACCGGCCCCCGGACCGACGCGGGTGGACCTGCCCGCGCCTTGATGAGCGATGTGGCGCTTGGCGCGCCAGTGGTGCTTGATGCGGTGATGGCGCGGATCACCCTGCCGTTGCGCGAGGCCTGCGCGCTATCGCGAGGCCAGGTGCTGGCGCTCACCCCCGAAAGCCTGGGCGCGATCCAGGTGACCGGAGCGGGCGCGCATCTTGTGGCCGAGGCGCGACTGGGGCAACTCAACGGCTGGCGTGCCCTGCGCCTTGTATCCTCCGCCGCCGCGCCTCTGCCCGACGCGAAGGCCGAACCGGAGCAAAGCACGACCAAACCAGCCCCCGGCACGGCACTGACGTTACACGCCAAGCAGGACGCGTGAGCCCGCGCTCTGGCCAGGGTTGACATGTGTCAAGGCCCGCCACGTGTGGTTCTGCTAGGATAACCCCGAATTGCGGAGGATAATTCATGCTGGACAAATCGACATATCGCGAGGCGCTGTTGCAGCGTCTCAAGCTGCTGGATGCACGGCTGCACGCCATCGAGGCCGAACTGGATGCGCCGAAATCCCGCGACTGGGAAGAACTGGCGGTCGAGCGGGAAGGTGACGAGGTGCTGGAACAGCTTGGCCACAGCGGCGAGTTGGAGATCGCGCGGATCAGGGCGGCACTTGGCCGTCTGCGCGATGGCAGTTTCGGACTCTGCACGTCGTGTGGTGAGCAGATTGCCGCTGATCGGCTCGACATTCTTCCGGAAACGCCTGTTTGCCGGTCATGTGCCGCGCAAATGTCCTGACCGCGTTCACAATTCTGTCGCGCATCGCATCTACCTATAGGTCGCGTGGAAAAGACCCGCTATGGTTGTCTTCCATCAGGGAGGAATGTCATGATCAACGTCACTGCCGAACTTGACCAGATCCAGACCCTCGTCGGTCAGGAGGGGTTGAACACCCGTTATCGCCATGAGCCCCGGTTGCGCCGGGCGATCGACCATCTGCGCGCCGAGGGCCAGGCCGTGCCGCCCCGGATCAAGCAATTGCACCAGACCTTGCTGAGCGAGGCGATCGAGGCTGAATTCGACAATATGCCGGTCTGAGGCGACGCCCATATCCCGCCTGTGCTTGCGTATGGAGCAATTCTTCGTAGTAATTGCTCCAATGGCAATGCAGAGCGAGTGGAGCGGGTGTGAGCGGGACGATCCAGACAGACCAGAAGTACGGGATCACCGTGCTGCGGCTCGACCGTCCGGTGGCCAATGCACTTGCGCCTGACCTGCGCGCGGCCTTGATGACGGCGCTCGATGCGGCCGAGGCGAATGCGACGTGTCGCGCGGTTGTCCTGACCGGGACCGGCACCGGATTTTCCTCGGGGGTTGACCTCACGGAATATGACGGGCCGCTGGCGGCCCCGCGGATCGGCGATATCTGCAAGCGGATCGACGCGTTTTCCAAACCGGTGGTCGCGGCGCTGCACGGCTCGGCCCTGGGGGCGGGGCTGGGGCTGGCGCTTGCGGCGCATGGGCGGGTGGCGCAGGCCGGCACTCGGATCGCGCTGCCGGAAATCAGCCTTGGGATGATGCCGGGTGCGGGTGTAACGCAGCGTCTGCCGCGTCTTGTCGGGGCGCAGGCCGCACTGGAACTGATGCTGTCGGGACAAGCCGTGCCAGCAGAGGATGCGCGCTTGCGGCGTCTTTTTGACCAGATCACCGAGGACCCGCCCGAGGCCGAGGCCTGCACCTTCGCTGCACGTCTGGCCGCAGCGGGCCAGTGGTCGCGGAGCGGCGACATGGTTCGCGGTCTGTCGGACCCTGCGGGGTATCAGCGCGCCATCGCCTCGGTGCGCGACAAGCTGGGCGCGCAGCGCGGTGCTGCGGCGGATATCCTGCGCGCGGCCGAGGCGGCGCAACTTTTGCCTTTCGCGCAGGGCCTCGATTTTGAGGAGGTGCTCTTTGAGGAACGCGTCAACAGCGCCGAGGCGCGCGCGCAGCGTCATGTCTATGCCGCCGAGCGGCGGGCGGCTGTTTTGCCGGAATTGCGCCGGGGACAGGTGCGCGAGATCGGGCGCGTCGGGCTGTCGGGGCGTGGGCTGGAGGAGGTGGCGCTGCTCTGCCTCGCTGCCGGGCGTGCGGTCTGGTCGGATGATCCCGACCTGCCCGCCACGTTGCGCCGGACCCTCGATTCGCGGGTCGCGCGCGGTCAGATGCAGGCGGGCACCAAGGAGGAGTGGCTGTCACGGTTGAGTGATGACGCCGACGACCGGCGGGCCGACCTGTGGCTGGGCACGGATGCGGTCGAACCGGGCGCGGGCCTTGCGGCGCGACTTGATCTTGGGGCGGGTTTTGCCGGGCCGGGACTGGCGCTGCGGCTCTTCGCGCCTGCCGAGACGGCCCGATGCGCCGAGATCGGCGTGCCCGAGGGCCATGCGCCCGATGAGGTTGCCAGCCTTGCGCGGTTTCTGACGGCGCTGCGGGTGACGGTGGTGCGCGCGGCGCGCCCCGAAGCCGGACCGGGGCTGGGTCATGTTTTGGGGGGTGCGCTGTGTCTGGCCGGTGTGGCGCTGGTGCAGACCGGATTTGCCCCGCAGCGCGTCGATCAGGCGGCGCGGCATCTGGGGCTGCGCATGGGTCCGTTCCTGATGATGGACCTCGAGGGGCTGGTGCCCGCCGAGGCGCGCCTGCGCCGCGTGGCGGATATGCTGGGCCTGCCCGGAGACGCGCTGACCCCGTTGGCCGGGCGGATCGCCAAGGGCGCATCGGGGCGGGCCGTCGGGCGCGGGTTTTACGACCATCCGCCCGAGGGGCCGCGCACGCCACGCGAATTCGCCGAGATGGGCGAGGCGGCGCTGCCCGGCGGCATGGCCCCGCGCCATGCGCTGCATGCCGCCCTTGTCAATGCGTCGGAGCGTTTGCTGGCAGCGGGCGCGGTGCAGCGGGCCTCTGATCTGGACGTGATCATGGTGCGCGGTCTTGGCTATGCCCGCAGCCGGGGCGGCGCGCTCGGCCATGCCGATCAGCGTGGATTGATGGCCGTGCTCAAGGATATGAAGGCGCTTGCACCTCTCGCGCCGCCACTTTGGTCGCCACGCCTGGGCATCGTCGAGCGCGTGAAGCTGGGCGAGGGGTATTTCGGACGCGCCGGTGCGGCTGCGCTCTGACCGGTCTCAGACCATCATTTCCTTGGTCGCGGTCAGGGTGATGTCGGGATAATCGCGTTCCACCCGGTCGATATCCCATTGCATGCGGGTGAGGTAAACGACGTCGCCGTCATTGTCATGGGCGATGTGCTGCTTGTTGGCGGCGGTGAATTTTTCGACCGCCTGCTTGTCGCCCTGCACCCACCGGGCGGAGGTGAACTGTGACGCCTCGAAGCGGACGGGCAGGCCGTATTCCAGCTCGATCCGGCTGCCCAGAACCTCGAATTGCAGCGCGCCCACGACGCCCACGATGAAGCCCGAGCCGAAGGCGGGTTTGAACACCTTGGCGGCGCCTTCCTCGGCGAATTGCATCAGCGCCTTTTCAAGGTGCTTGGCCTTCATCGGATCGCCCGCGCGGGCCTGTTGCAGCAGTTCCGGCGCGAAGGATGGGATGCCGGTCACCTTGAGCGTCTCGCCCTCGGTCAGAGTGTCGCCGATGCGCAATTGCCCGTGGTTGGGGATGCCGATGATGTCACCGGCCCATGCCTCTTCGGCGAGTTCACGGTCAGAGGCGAGAAAGAGCACGGGGGCGGAGACCGTCATCGGTTTCTTGGAGCGCACATGGGTGAGCTTCATGCCGCGTTTGAAATGGCCAGAGGCGAGGCGGACGAAGGCGACACGGTCGCGGTGCTTGGGGTCCATATTGGCCTGCACCTTGAACACGAACCCGGAAACCTTTGATTCTTCAGGGCAAATCTGGCGTGGTTCGGCGCGTTGGGGCTGCGGTTCGGGGCCGTAGGTGCCGATGCCCTCCATCAGTTCCTTGACCCCGAAGGAGTTGATCGCGGAGCCGAACCAAATGGGTGTCATATGCCCTTCAAGCACCGATTGCGGGTTGAGTTCGGGCAACAGTTCGCGCGCCATCTCGACCTCTTCGCGGAGCTTGGCGACGAGGGTTTCGGGCACGTGTTCGTCAAGTTTTGGATCGTCCAACCCGTTGATCTTGATGGATTCCGCCACTTTGTTGCGGTCGGCGCGGTCCATCAGTTCAAGACGGTTGTTAAACATGTCATAGCAGCCGACGAAATCGCGGCCCTGACCGATGGGCCAGCTGGCGGGGGTCACGTCGATGGCCAGATTTTCCTGAATTTCATCAATGATATCAAACGTATCGCGGCTCTCGCGGTCCATCTTGTTGCAGAAGGTCAGGATCGGCAGATCGCGCAGGCGGCAGACCTCAAAGAGCTTGCGGGTCTGGCTCTCGACGCCCTTGGCCCCGTCGATCACCATCACGGCGGCATCGACCGCGGTCAGCGTGCGATAGGTGTCTTCGGAGAAATCCGAGTGTCCGGGCGTGTCCACAAGATTGAAGCGGAAGTCTTTGAAATCAAAGGACATCGCCGAGGCTGAGACGGAGATGCCCCGGTCCTTTTCCATCTGCATGAAATCCGAGCGCGTGCGCCGCGCCTCGCCCTTGGCGCGGACCTGTCCGGCCATCTGGATGGCCCCGCCATAAAGCAGGAATTTTTCCGTCAGCGTGGTCTTGCCGGCATCGGGGTGGGAGATGATGGCGAAGGTGCGCCGCCGGGCAATCTCGGCGGGCAGATCGGGGCGATTTGTGCGGGTGTCCAACATGGCTCGCCATATAGAGGGGGGAGGTGAGGGGCGCAAGCGAGGGGTGGATCAGGGCTGTCTGTATCGCGTCGGTATTCTGTCGGTATCGCGTCGGTGGGCAGGACCGTGGATTTCGGACGGTCCGCGCCGCGCGGCTTACCGTGTCGAGGCGCGTTTGAGCAGGTCGGCGGCGTCGGGGTGGTCGAGCAGGGCGCGGCCGACCTCGAATTGCAGATGGGTGCTATTGCCGTGGGCGGCGGCCTCGGCCAGCAGCTTTTCTTCGAGTTCGGCGGGCAGGGCCGCGCGGGTGCGGGGATCGACCAGCAGGGTCTCGGCGGCGATGCCTTCGGCATAGATGATCTGATGCGCGTCGAACAGGATCTGGTAGTAATCGACGAAGCCGCCGGTTTCGCGGCGGACGGTGTCGCCGTTCACCAGATGACGGGCACGGACCAGCACCTCGTGCCGGCCGGCCCCGAGCGCATCGGAGCGCTGGTAGATGAAGAGCCGGTGATCGGGGCTGACCAGCAGGTCGTTTTCATTGTGCAGGGCCCCGGCGGTGATGCGGACGGGGGCGAAATCGCCCACGGCGCGGGCCGTCGAATGGCCGATCCAACGCACCGGGCGGGGGCCGTCGTCGCGGGTGAGCACCATGTCGCCAGGGCGCAGGTCCTCGACCGGTATCTGCTCGCCCCGGGCCATGGTGATATGGGTGCCCCGGGTGAAGGAGACGCAGGCGGCCTGCGCGAATTTGCGCAGCGCACCGTCCCGGTCGACGCCGACCAGCGCATAGCCGGTGCGCGGCGCGATCTGTGCCAGCGGCATGGCGTAGATGTCGGCAACGTGGCCTGCGTCATCCACCTCGACGAAGACGAGCACATCCGTGGTTCCGCCGGTCGCCGACATCAGCGTGAGCGCGCAATCGAGATGGACATGCGCGCCGGGTAGGCCGATTTCCGATTCGGCCCCGATGGTGAAGGGGCCGGTGCCATGCATGACCAGAGACAGCCGCGCCGGGCGCGCCTGCGCGGTCAGTTCATACACGTCGTCGAGATCGAGTTCGGCGGCGAAGGACAGCGCATCGCCGAGGTTGGCGCCGCTCACGACACGGAAATCCATGGCCTGATAGACCGGAATGGATTGGGCGGGGCGGGGTGCGTCTTGGGTCATTCGAGAGCGGTCATTCTGAAAAGGTGATTGGCATAAGTATCTATACCAGAGGGCTAGCTTAGGATTGTGGCAGCATGTGGTCAATCGCTGCGAGATTTGGCGGCGAGAGCCACGCACACGCCCTGCAAGATACTGGCCATGTTGCTCGACAGGGTGTTAAGTCGCGGTAAAGCATCGAAACAAGCGGAGGGTGAGATGGATCTTGGCATCAAGGGCAAGCGGGCGCTGGTTTGTGCGTCGTCGAAAGGGCTGGGGCTGGGCTGTGCGCGGGCGCTGGCCGGGGCGGGCGTCGATCTGGTGATGAACGCGCGCGGGGCCGAGGCGCTGGAGGCGTCGGCGGCGACAATTCGCGAGGAGTTCGGTGTCGAGGTCGTGACCGTGGCCGCCGATATCACCGATGACGCGGGCCGCGCGGCTGTGCTGAAGGCGGCGGGCGCGGTGGATATCCTCGTCAACAACGCGGGCGGGCCGCCGCCGGGGATGTGGACCGATTGGGAGCGTGAGGATTTCATTGCCGCGCTCGATGCCAACATGCTGACGCCGATTGCGCTGATCAAGGCGCTGGTGCCGGGGATGATGGAGCGCGGCTGGGGCCGGGTTGTCAACATCACCTCGCAATCGGTGAAGGCACCGATCCCGGTGCTGGGCCTGTCGAATTCGGCGCGCGCGGGGTTGACCGGCTATGTCGCGGGGACCGCGCGGCAGGTGGCGGGCAGCGGGGTCAACATCAACAACCTGTTGCCGGGCATTCATGCCACCGACCGGGCCAATGCGCTCGACAAGGGGGTGTCCGAGGCGCAGGGGATTTCCATGGACGAGGCCAAGGCGCGGCGCTGTGCCGGGATTCCGGCGGGGCGCTATGGCACGGCCGATGAGTTCGGCGCGGCCTGCGCGTTCCTGTGCAGCCAGCATGCCGGGTTCATCGTGGGGCAGAATATCCTGCTCGATGGCGGCGGAGTGAATGCCACGCTGTGACGCCGGATCGGGGGGCTGCGATCACGTTTGCGTCACAAGCTGCGCCGGGGCGTGGCGGTGCCCTGCGCGGCTTGGTAGCGATTGGTGGGCTCTTCACAACGGGGAACGAATGAGATGCAAGCAGTGGTGATCATTGGCCTTTTCGGGCTGGTCATTCTGGCCAGCCTGCTGGTTGCGCCACGGCGCGCCACGATCGGCGGCTTTTTCAGCGGCGCGGGTGTTGATGGGCGCGCGCCGGGTCTGTGGGTGCTGGTGCTGAGCCAGGTCACGACGTGGATTTTCGCGCGGTCGCTGATGAACTCGGCAATCCTTGGCTATTTCTACGGCATCTGGGGCACGCTGGCCTATGCCGCCTACTACGGATCGTTTCTGACCGGGGGCTATATCGTGGGCCGGTTGCGCGCGGGCGGTGCCGGATCGGTGCAGGACTGGCTGGGCGCGCGGTTCGGGGCCACGGGAAATGCCTGCTATAACCTAGTGATCGGACTGCGCCTGTTGTCGGAGGTGTTCGCCAACCTGCTGGTGGTCGGGCTGATCTTTGCCGCCGTCCTGCCAGAGGTCGGCGTGGCGCGCGAGGCCTCAATCCTGATCGTCGCCGCCCTCGGGCTGGCTTATAGCGCCTGGGGGGGCTTGAGTGCGGCGCTGCGCACGGATGTGTTGCAGATGGTGGTGTTTCTGGGGGTTTTTGCTGCAGCGTTTATCGCGCTCGTCGTGAGCCCCGGATTCCAGATCGGCGCGGTGCTGACTGCGCCGGGCACGGCGGGGGCATGGAACGGGCAGGTGTTGCTGGTGGTGGCGCTGTTGCAGGTGTTCTCATACCCCGCGCATGACCCGGTGATGATGGATCGCGGCTTTCTCGCCGATCCGGCGACGACGCGGAAATCGTTTCTGCATGCGTTCTGGATCTCGACCCTGTGCATCATCGGGTTCGGGTTTTTCGGCATTCAGGCCGGGCTGGTCGGGGCGGAATACGAGGGCGAGTTGATCGGCACATGGGCGGGGATGTTCCCGGCATGGCTGTTCATCGCGCTGTTGGTGTCGTTGCTGATTTCGGCGCTGAGCACGCTGGATTCCGCGCTGGCCAGTGCGGCGCGGCTGGTGGTGGATGAGCTGAAGATCGGCACCCGGTCGCTGATGGCGGGGCGGGGCGCGATGGTGGTGTTCATGGTCCTCGGCACGCTGCTGACGCTTTGGGGCAATCAGACGCTGTTTGATGCCGTGGCGGTCAGCGGCACGGCGAGCATGTTCCTGAGCCCGGTTCTGGTCGTGGGTCTGGTGATGGGGCGGCAGATCGCCCTCTGGTCCTACCTGGTGGCGTTCGGGGCCGCGATGGCGGGGGCGGTGACATACTTTGCGCGAAGTGCGGACTGGGCCGTGGCGCTCCTGCCCGAGGGGCACAAATACGAGCAGTTGCTGGTGATCTGCGTGGCGGTTCTGGCGGTGGGGTTCGCCGCCGTGCTGAGCGGGGCGCGCCGGGCCTGAACCTTGCCGTGCGGCGGTTTCGCGATAGGTCCCCGGGGGTAGATGATCACCCCGGGGGCCTTTTTCATGCGTGTCGTTGTTCTGATCCTTTCCCTGATGATACTGAGCGCCTGTGCCGGGCGACCGGATCTGGCGGATGAAAAGCTGAGCCAGCGGGATTTCGAGCTGGAAGAGTTTTTCGACGGGCATGTGGTGGGCTATGGTCAATTTCAGGACCGGTTCGGCACCGTGCGGCGGCGCTTCGAGGTGCAGGTGGCGGGAGACTGGGATGGCGAGGTGCTGACCCTGACCGAGGATTTCGTCTACGAGGATGCCAGTACCGAACGCCGGGTCTGGACCCTGACCAAGACCGGGGCAGAGACCTGGGAGGGCAGCGCGCCGGGGGTGATCGGGCAGGCCAGCGGTGAAGAGCGGGGCGACGCGTTCAACTGGCAATATACCATTGATCTGCCGGTGCCGGATGGCACGCTGCGGGTCAGTTTCGACGACTGGATGTGGCAGGTGAGTGAGGACCGCGTGCTGAACCGCGCCTATATGGACAAGTACGGCGTCGAGGTGGGCGAGGTGATCATCTGGTTCGAGAAGCGGGGGGAGGGGCGGTCGGGCGCTGCGCGACGGTGCCTACGGCACCTTGATTCCGCGCATTGGAGCTGCACCTAAACGGCAGCATCAGGCCAAATCACGCACCTATAAAAGGTGGCCGGATTTAGACGCCTTGGTCGCGAGATAGGCGTGGTTATGGGCGTTCTCGCCCAGTTTCAGCGGCACCCGTTCCACGACCTTGATGTGGTTGTCCTCCATCATGGTGATCTTGGCCGGGTTGTTGGTCAGCAGCCGCACGGCGGAGAAGCCCATCAGCGACAGGATGCGCGCGCCGATGCGGAAATCGCGCTCGTCATCCTCGAATCCCAGCCGGTGATTGGCCTCGACCGTATCAAAGCCCTGATCCTGCAGCGAATAGGCGCGCATCTTGTTGGCAAGGCCGATGCCGCGCCCTTCCTGGTTGAGATAGAGCAGCACGCCCGCGCCCTCGGTGCCCATCTGCAGGAGCGCGCCGCGCAGTTGCGGGCCGCAATCGCATTTCAGGCTGCCCATCAGGTCGCCGGTGAAACAGGCCGAATGCAGCCGGGCCAGAACCGGCACGGCGCGGTCGGGCTGGCCGATCTCTATGGCGTAATGTTCTTCGCCGCCATCCTCGGGGCGGAAGATGTGCAACCGGCCCGCCTCGGACACCTCGAGCGGCAGGCGCGCGCTGACCACCGGGTGCAGCGGGCTGGTGCGCAGGAGTTGCGGCGTGGCCTGATCGAGCGTCACGCGGGTCAGCCCGTGGCGTGCGGCAAATTGCTCGCCGTCGGTGAGCGTCAGCACCACGGCGGCGGGCAGCAGGCGCGCGGATTTCACGAGGTTGAGCGCCAGCCGGTGCAGCCCGGCATCGCCGTCGCGCTGGGTCTGGAGCGGACCTTTCATCGGGGTCTTGAGATCGTCCGCCGGATCGGCCACCGCCAGCACCCACGAGAGCCGCGCATCGGGCGGCAGCAGCACGCGCGCCAGATCTCCGTCATAGGCGCGCGCCTTGAGCGTGGCGGCGCGGCGCGCGGTGATCGCCAGCACGGGGCTCTGACCGAGCGCGCGCAGGTCGGCGAGGCGCTGGCCATCGAGGGTTTCGGCGGCCATGACCAGAGCGGCGCTGCCATCCGCCGCGCAGAGCACCACCGGCACACCCATCCGCAGGTCCGAGCGGGCACGGGCGATGATCTCGGTGATGTCGGGCGAAAGGCTCATGCTGCGGGTCTCCGGTTGCGTCTATCGGTCATGTAGAGCGTTTTGTAATGAAATGAAAGAAACGCTCGCAGGGCAACACGTGGGCGTGAGGCGGATGTTGCACATCTTGTCGCAGCCGCGCTTGTGGCGCATGTTCGGAAAGAAGAAGAGGAAGAGTATATGGCACAGGTCAAGAAAATTCTGCTGGTCGATGACGATGACGATCTGCGCGAGGCGCTGGGCGAACAACTGATCATGACCGAGGATTTCGACGTCTTCGAGGCGGGCAACGGCGCGGATGCGATGAACAAGATCAAGGACATGATCTATGATCTGATCATCCTTGACGTCGGGCTGCCAGATACCGACGGGCGCGAACTGTGCCGGTTGATGCGCAAGCAAGGCATCAGGGCCCCGGTCATGATGCTGACCGGGCATGACGGCGATGCCGATACGATCCTGGGGCTGGATGCCGGGGCGAACGACTATATCACCAAGCCGTTCAAGTTCCCGGTGCTGCTGGCGCGCATCCGTGCGCAACTGCGCCAGCACGAGCAATCCGAGGACGCGGTGTTTCAACTGGGCCCCTACACGTTCAAGCCGTCGATGAAGATGCTGATCACGGATGACGAGCGCAAGGTGCGGCTGACCGAGAAGGAAACCAACATCCTCAAGTTCCTCTACCGCTCGACCGAGGGGGTGGTGGCGCGCGATGTGCTGTTGCACGAGGTCTGGGGCTACAATGCCGGGGTGACGACGCACACGCTGGAAACCCACATCTACCGCCTGCGTCAGAAGATCGAGCCCGATCCCGGCAACGCTCGCCTTCTGGTAACGGAATCGGGTGGATATCGCCTTGTGGTTTAAAGGACACGCTCGCTTGACTTCGATCAAAGTCTTATCTGAGGATCACGAATAATCTGCTAATGTTAGCTCATGTATGGTTATACATGAACCTCCCTGTTGGACTGGCCCCGGCATCGCGCCGGGGCTTTTTTCTTTCTGGCCGGTCGGTTGGGGGCGCTGCCGTCGGCGTCGTGGTGCCGCGCCCCGGGAAATTTCCGGCCAGAAGAAACCCTGCCCGCACAATCGCATCTGGAAACGCGGCGCGCCGCGCTTTAGGGTCTGCGCGAACGCAGACAGGAGATCGCGCATGAGTTTTACCCTCGCCACATGGAACATCAATTCGGTTCGCCTGCGCGAGGGGCTGGTGGCGCGGCTGATGGAGGACGAGGCCCCCGACATCCTGTGCCTGCAGGAATGCAAGAGCCCGGTCGAGAAGATCCCGCTGGAGCGGTTCCATGAGCTTGGCTACACCCACATGGTCGCGCGGGGGCAGAAGGGCTATAACGGCGTGGCGATCCTGTCGAAATTGCCGATCGAGGATGCGGGCGACATGGATTTCGCATCCCTTGGCCATGCGCGTCACGTGGCGGGGCGGCTGGAGAACGGGGTCACCATCCATAATTTCTACGTGCCTGCCGGGGGCGACGTGCCCGACCGTGAGAAGAACGAGAAATTCGGCCAGAAACTCGATTACCTGACCGAGATGCGCGACTGGTTTCGCGACAGCCGTCCGGAAAAGGCGGTTCTGGTGGGGGATCTCAACATCGCACCGCGCGAGGATGATGTGTGGTCGCACAAGCAGCTCTTGAAGATCGTGAGCCACACGCCGGTCGAGGTCGAGCATCTGGATAACGTGATGGAGGCGGGCGGGTGGCATGACGTGACCCGCGCCGACATTCCCGAGGGACAGCTTTACAGCTGGTGGTCATATCGCGCGCGTGACTGGGACGCCGCCGACAAGGGCCGCAGGCTGGATCATGTCTGGGCCAGTGGCGATATCCGCGCCGCCGCGCATGGCAGCCGCATCCTGCGCGATGCGCGTGGCTGGGAGAAGCCGTCGGATCACGCACCGGTCTTTGCGCAATTCGACCTTTGAATCCGCGCCGCTGCCCCTCATATAAGGCGCAACACAAAGCTGAAGGATGGTGACAATGCTCGAATTGGGTCAAGGACAAGCGAAACCAGCGGCAGGCGACCTGATCAAGGACGTCTCCGAGGCCGATTTCATGGCCGAGGTGGTCGAGGCGTCGCAAAGCGTGCCGGTGATCGTGGATTTCTGGGCGCCGTGGTGCGGGCCGTGCAAGACGCTGGGACCGGCGCTCGAGGCGGCGGTGACGCGCGCGGGCGGGGCCGTGAAGATGGCCAAGGTCAATGCCGATGAGAACCAGATGATCGCGGGGCAATTGCGGATTCAGTCGCTGCCCACGGTCTATGCGTTCTGGCAAGGCCAGCCGATCGACGGCTTTCAGGGCGCGCTGGCGCCGTCGGAGATCGACGCCTTCGTGGCCCGGGTGATCGAGGCTGCGGGCGGTGCGGCCGAGGGCGGCGGGCTGGATGAGGCGCTCGATGCCGCCGACGAGATGCTGGAGCAGGGCGCGGTGACGGATGCCGCGCAGACCTATGCGGCGATCCTGCAGGAGGACGGGCAGAACGCCCGCGCCTATGCCGGGATGGTGCGCGCGCAGATCGCGGCGGGGGATCTGGATCAGGCCGAGGCGATCCTGAACGGGGCCCCGGCCGAGATCAGCAAATCGCCCGAGATCGAGGCCGCGCATGCGCAGCTCGAACTGGCGCGGCAGGCGGAGAATGCCGGGCCGGTCGGGGACTTGCGCGCCGCCGTGGAGGCCGATCCGGACGATCATCAGGCCCGCTTTGACCTCGCGCAGGCGCTCTATGCCAAGGGCGAGGCGCAGGAGGCGGTGGACGAATTGCTGGAGCTGTTCCGCCGCGATCGCGAGTGGAATGACGCGGCCGCCAAGACGCAGCTTTTCACCATATTCGAGGCGCTCAAGCCGAATGATCCGGTGCTGTTGAACGGACGCAGAAAACTCAGCTCGATGATATTTGCCTGAGCCATGCAGCGGGCTAGGTAATCGGCATGACATATAACGTCGATCTGCCTGAGATCATTCCGATTTTCCCGCTGCCCGGCGCGCTGCTCTTGCCGCGCTCGCGCTTGCCGTTGCATCTGTTCGAGCCGCGCTATCTGGCGATGCTCGATGACACGCTTAAGACGCCGGGGCGGCTGATCGGGATGGTGCAGCCCAACAAGGTGCCGGGCCGCGATGGTGGCACGGGGCTGCACACCATCGGCTGCGTCGGGCGGGTGACGCAATTCTCGGAGACCGAGGACGGGCGCTACATGATCACGCTGTCCGGTCTGTCGCGGTTTCGCGTGGTCGAGGAGGTCGAGGGGTTCACGCCCTATCGGCGGGCCAAGGTGTCGTGGTCGGGTTTCGAGCGGGACATGGGGCCGGTGGACAGCGATCCGGGCTTTGACCGGGATCGGTTCATGAACCTGTTATCGCGGTATTTTCAAGCGCGCGAGTTGGAGACCGATTGGGAATCGCTGCGCGAGGCGGAGGACGAGTTGCTGATCAATTCGCTGTCGATGCTGCTGGGGTTCGAGCCGGAGGACAAGCAGGCGCTGCTGGAGGCGCCGTCGCTGAGCACGCGACGCGAGACGCTGGTGACGCTGATCGAATACACGCTGCGTGGCGGCGATGACGAAGGGGTCATGCAATGAGCGAGACGGGTGAGGCACCGGGGTTTGACCGGCGCATGCTGGACGGGTTGATTTGCCCGCAGACGCACCGGACGTTGGAGTATGACGCGGCACAGCAGGAGCTTGTGAGCCGCGCGGCGGGGCTGGCCTTTCCGATTCGCAACGGGATTCCGGTGATGCTGATCGACGAGGCGCGTAAACTGGATGGGGATGTGACGGCGCGGTGATGGGCGAGGCAGATTTTTGGCCTTGAACCGTCGTTGGACCAAAGCACCCGCGCGATACGCGGCTCACTCCAAAGTCAGTTCCAGCCCAAAACCAGCCCTCAGACCGCCTTCCTGATCCCCATCATCCGCGCCCGTGCGCGCGGGTCGCTGTCGAAAAGCGCCGCCAGTTGCTCGGTCATCGCACCGGCGAGTTGATCGGCATCGGTGATCGTCACCGCGCGCTCATAATAGCGGGTCACGTCATGGCCGATGCCGATGGCCAGCAGTTCCACCTGTTTGCGCCGCTCGACCATGGCGATCACGTCGCGCAGGTGTTTCTCAAGGTAATTGGCGGGGTTCACGCTGAGCGTGCTGTCATCGACCGGCGCGCCGTCGGAAATCACCATCAGGATCTTGCGCTGCTCCTTGCGGGCGGTGATGCGCTTATGCGCCCATTCCAGCGCCTCGCCGTCGATGTTTTCCTTGAGCAGCCCCTCTTTCATCATCAGCCCGAGGTTGTCGCGCGTCCGGCGCATCGGGGCGTCGGCGGATTTGTAGATGATGTGGCGCAGATCGTTCAGGCGACCGGGTAGTTGCGGGCGGCCCTCGGCCAGCCATTTCTCGCGGCTCTGCCCGCCTTTCCAGGCACGGGTGGTGAAGCCCAGCACCTCGACCTTGACCGAACACCGCTCCAGCGTGCGCGCGAGGACATCGGCGCAGATGGCGGCGATGGATATGGGGCGCCCGCGCATCGAGCCGGAATTGTCCAACAGAAGTGTGACCACCGTGTCGCGGAACTCGGTATCCTTCTCAACCTTGAAGCTGAGCGGCGTGGTGGGGTTCGCGACGACGCGGGCCAGCCGACCGGCATCGAGAATACCCTCCTCGCGGTCGAATTCCCAAGAGCGGCTCTGCTGTGCCTGCAGGCGGCGTTGCAGCTTGTTGGCGAGACGTGACACAGCGCCTTTCAGCGGTTCCAGCTGCTGATCGAGATAGGCGCGCAGGCGTTCCAGTTCCACCGGATCGGCCAGATCCTCAGCGCGGATTTCCTCGTCATGCTCGGTGCTGTAGACGATGTAATTGGGGTCGGCGTCGGAAATCGGCTGCGGTGCGGGCGGCTCTAGCGGGGCCTCGCCCTCGGGCAGTTCGGTTTCTTCGTCCATGTCCTCGTCGGACATCTCGTCCATGCTGACCTGCGCCTGTTGCGCATCCTGCTGCTCGTCCTGACTGCGCTCGGGGTCGGCCTCGGCCTCTTCCTCGTCGCTGTCATCCTGACCGCTGCTATCGGGCTCTTCCTGCTCTTCGCCGGTCTCCTCGGCGTCGTCTTCCTGATCGTCCTCGGCGCTGTCGGGATCGTCGCCCAACTGATCGCCATAGCCCAGATCCTCGATGATCCGGCGCGCGAAGCGCGCGAACTCGGTCTGATCGGCAAGCGTGTCCTGAAGGTTTTCCAGCGTGCCGCCGGCCTGCTCCTCGATGAAGCCGCGCCACAGCTCCATCACGTTCTGCGCGCCGGGCGGCATGTTGCGCCCGGTGGCGAGGTGGCGGATCAGGTAGCCCGCGGCAGCGGGCAGGGGCGCATCGGCGGAATTGGTGATCTGCTCGAAGCCCAGACGGGTCGCGTCCTGCGCGATCTTGGCGTCGATATTGGTGGCGGTGCCGGGCATCTCGCGCGCGCCCACGGCCTCGCAGCGGGCGGTTTCCATCGCCTCGTAGAGATCGCGGGCCATATCGCCGGGTGGGGCGTAGCGGGCATGGGTGCTGGCGTCGTGGAACTTGTGCCGCAGCGCCAGCGCATCGGCGGTGCCGCGTGCGATCAGCACCTCCTCGCGGCTCATCCGGCGGCTGACCTGCGGCAGGCGCATCGCATCGCCCGAAATTCCCGCCGGATCGACCGAGTAGCTGACGGTCAGATCCGCATCGTCTGCCATCACCTTGGTGGCATTGGCGAGCGCCTTCTTGAACGGGTCGGCGGGGTTGTCGGAGGGTTTGTTCATGACGCGGCCTCTTTTCCATGCCTGAAGACGGCTCTTCGTAAAGATTGGACATCCCTAGTTTTGCAATAGTGGTATCTTCCGAAAACGTCCAGAAAACCAAACTTTGTGAGGTTCTCTGTGCTCGTCCAAGCAGGTTCAATAGGAAAATAAACTGAAAATTCCTCTCCCACTTCGAGGTTGGCTGGTAGTCCTCCACTAAATGGGCCATTTGAAGACAAATTTGATGGATAATTATTGTAAGGGTTCAGGAGGCCTACTGCACCCGGAGAAAAAGTACTGAATCTGCTTTTTTTGGCTATCGCGGATTGCAGCTTGATCGCGCCCGGGCCGAAATTGGTAGCCGATATACGCACACAAGGGTATTCCAAGTCCGATTTACTCCACCCTCCCGGAAAATCACCCTGATTATTCTCTGCAATGATGTGTCCGGTTGCTAGATCGCAATGTACCACTGATAGAAAAACTCGAACCTTTGCTTTTGGAAAAATGAATTTTGACCAGACATTCCAAACAAACGCGGCGAAAGCTAAGCACAAGGAAAAAAGGCTGATGATCAGCGCATAATCAGCGGTTAACCAACTGCCGTCGCTCACTGCACGCTCACATTCGCCGCACTTTCCGGCAGTTCCTCGTCGAAGCAGCGCTGGTAGAATTCCGCCACCGTCTGGCGCTCCAACTCGTCGCATTTGTTGAGGAAGGTCAGGCGGAACGCGTAGCCGACATTGCGGAAGATATTGGTGTTCTGCGCCCATGCGATCACGGTGCGGGGACTCATCACCGTGCTGAGTTCGCCATTCATGAAGGCGGTGCGCGACAGATCGGCCACCGTCACCATGCGGCTCACGGTCTTGCGCCCCTCGGCGGTATTATAGAGCGGGTTCTTGGCCAGCACGATCGCGGTCTCGGCGTCGTGGCTCAGGTAATTGAGCGTCGCGACCAGCGACCAGCGGTCCATCTGGCCCTGGTTGATCTGCTGCGTGCCGTGATAGAGGCCGGTGGTGTCGCCCAGACCCACCGTGTTGGCGGTGGCGAAGAGGCGGAAGAACGGGTTGGGCGTGATCACCTCGTTCTGATCGAGCAGTGTCAGCTTGCCGTCGGCCTCGAGCACGCGCTGAATGACGAACATCACATCGGCGCGGCCCGCATCGTATTCGTCAAAGACGATGGCGGTCGGGTTGCGCAGCGCCCAGGGCAGGATGCCCTCGTGAAACTCGGTGACCTGCACCCCGTCGCGCAGCTTGATCGCGTCCTTGCCGATGAGGTCGATCCGGCTGATATGGCTATCAAGATTGACCCGCACGCAGGGCCAGTTGAGCCGGGCCGCGACCTGCTCGATATGGGTCGATTTGCCGGTGCCGTGGTAGCCCTGGATCATCACCCGGCGGTTGTGGGAAAACCCCGCGAGGATGGCCAGCGTCGTGTCGGGGTCGAACTTGTAGGTCGAATCGAATTCCGGCACGCGCTCGCTGCGGTCCGGGAACCCCTTGACGACCATGTCCGTGTCGATGCCAAAGGTGTCGCGGACGGAGATTTCCTCGGTCGGTTTCGCATTGATGTCAATCGTGCCGTCAGCCATGTCGCCGGTCCTTCAATCGGGTCGTTATTTGCGTCTCGTGGTGCAACATATCGCAGGTGAGGGCAAGGGGAAGGGGCAAGATTGGATTGGCCTCAAGGGCATGCAGGACTGGTCATATGGCGCAGGCGTGTTAGGTTGGTGCTGCGAACAGGACATCGGCGGTTGAATGACGACACGCGCGGACATTGAAAATCTGATAGCGCGCGTGGCTCAGGGGGACCGGGCCGCGTTCAAGGCGCTTTATGGTGCCACCTCGGCGAAACTCTTTGGCGTGACGCTGCGTGTCTTGAACGATCGCGCGGAGGCGGAAGAGGTGTTGCAAGAGATCTATGTCAAAGTCTGGCACAATGCGGACAGGTATACTGTCAACGGGCTGAGCCCGATGACATGGCTGATTACCATTGCTCGCAACAGCGCCGTGGACCGCTTGCGCAAGCTGCGACGGGCCGAGACACCGGCGGAACTGGAAGAGCGGATCGCCGATGACGGCGCGGGGCCCGAGGCCCTCGCCGTCGCGGCGTCCGAGCGGGGCCGCCTTGTGGCCTGTTTCGAGGAACTTGCCGCCAAACATGCCGAGGCGGTGCGCCGCGCCTATCTCGAGGGTGAGACCTATGCCGATCTGGCGGCGCGTTTCGACGTGCCGCTGAACACGATGCGAACCTGGCTGCGCCGCAGCCTGCTGAGCTTGAGGGAGTGTCTGACGCGATGAGCGATCAGGACCAGCCAGACCGGGACGATCGGGTCCTTGCGGGGGAATACACCCTCGGGCTGCTCTCGGCAGAGGATGCGGCCGCGTTCGAGGCGCGCATGGTGCGCGAGCCTGAACTGCGTACGCTCTATGCGCAATGGGCTGAGGATTTCGCGGGGCTGACCGATGATATAACGCCGCAAGCGCCGCCCGCGAGGGTCTGGCAGCAGATCGAGGCGGGGCTGTTCGGCACCCGCGAGCGGGGGTCGTGGCTGCGGCGCTTGACGCTCTGGGGTGGCGGGATCGCGGCGGCGGCTGTGCTGGTGCTGGCCGTGTTCCTGCCCGATCTGGTGGAGCGCGGGCCGGTGCCGCCGGTCGATCCGCCCTATGTGGCGCAGATCGCGGCAGAGGATGGCAGTCTTGTGGTGCAGGCGGTCTATGATGATGCGACCGGCACGCTCTTTGTCGATCGCGAGGCCGGAGGTGCCGCCCCGGGGCGGGCGCTGGAACTGTGGCTGATCGCCGGTGAGGATGCGCCGGTGTCGCTTGGCGTGATGCCGCAGTATGCGCAGGCGGTCCTGCGGGTTGCGGACGATCTGCGCGGGCGCGTCGCCGGGGCCGTGCTGGCCATTTCCGACGAGCCCGAAGGTGGCTCGCCCACGGGCGCGCCGACCGGCGACGTGCTGGCCGTTGGGCCGGTGCAGGAGAGCTAGGGCAAGGGGCTGTCGGGCGGTGCCGGGTTTGGGTTGCGGCAGCGACAGCGCCAAGACAACCGCGTCGCGCGATGCCATCAGACCGGCGTCAGACAGGGCGTTTCACGCCCCACCCTCTCGCGTGGCGGTCAGGTCGAAGCGAATCTCGACCGAATAGCCCAGTGATCCCTCGTCGCTGACCCCCTGACCGATGTTGAAATCGCGCCGGTCCACGGTGAGGCCGCCCGAGGCGGTGGCGGTGTCGTCTTCGATGGTCAGATCGAAGGGCATCTCGACCGGCACGGATTGGTCGCGGATGGTGAGCGTGCCGCGCGCCACGTGGCCGTCGCCCTCTGCCGACAGGTCGGCGGCGAATGTGGCGGTGGGGTATTCGTTCACGTTGAAGAAATCCGCGCCCATTGCCTGCTGTGTGACCGACCCGAGGGTGAGCGACGGGATGCTGACCGTCACCTCGACCGTGCCATGCTGGCCGCTTTCGTCGGGGGTTTCGGCATAGGTGATGTCGGCAGTCCAGTCGGCGAAATTGCCGGTCACCTCGGATCCCATCTGACGGATGGCGATCTGCAACTGGCCGCTCTCGACCTGCCAGTCACTTTCGACCTGCGCGAGGGCAGGGCCGCCGGATTGTTCGGTGGCGAACCAGCCGAGGGCCGTGGCACCTCCCATGGCCGCGCCCCATACCGCGAGTGCGGTGACGAAGGGTAGCACATGACCGGGCTGGCGCGCCGTGGGCGGGGCCGAGACCTGCCCCGGCAGCATGCGCCGCAGGGTGGCGTCGCGGTCGATCAGGTGATGCTTGAGCGCGCCTGCCATATGCGCGGCGATCGCCCCGGTGAGCACCCATTGCAGGATGAAATGCGCCGTCCCGGCGGCCTGTGACAGCAGTTCGGATTTGGGAACGAAGGGCAGGGTCTGCCCGAACGGCCACCAGATCGGCGCGAAGCCAGAGGTGGCGGCGTGATGCACCCAGCCCGACAGCGGCACCAGCACGAGCGAGCCGTAGAGCAGCCAGTGCACGGTTTCCGCAAGCCACGCCTCGGCGGGTTTGTCACCGTTCAGCAGGCCCGGCTTGGTCTGGCCCAGTGCCCATAGAATGCGGGCGAGGGCGACGAAGAAGATCGTCACGCCAAGCGTCTTGTGGATCGAGAAGAGCAGGGTGGCGCGGGCGATCAGCGTCTCGTCTGCGCCGCCCTCGACCGCGTGGGCGACATCCGAGGCGATCCAGCCAAGCGCGATGTTGGACAGGATCAGAAGCGCGGTGAGCCAGTGAAATGTCTTGGTCACGCGGCCATAGGTGTCGGCGGAATTGGTCAGGGGCATCGCACTCGTCCTGTTGCGGGTTTCGCGTCAAACTAGATGATGCGACGCCAGAGACAATCGCCGCGCGCGCACATGGCTCGTGCATTACTGCGGGAACGGGCTTTGACGTTGCCTTGGGGGGCATGGCGATGTATCGGGGGGCACTTTTTCAAAGGGAGGCAGGGGCAGATGAGCCGAGCATTCGTATTCCCCGGACAGGGCGCGCAAGTGATAGGCATGGGGGCCGATCTGGCGAAGGCCTACCCGGCCGCGCGGGCGGTTTTCGACGAGGTGGACGCGGCCTTGGGTGAAAAGCTCTCGGCGCTGATCTGGGAGGGGGAGCAGGACCAGCTGACCCTGACCGCCAACGCGCAGCCCGCCTTGATGGCCACGTCCCTGGCAGCGCTGCGTGCGCTGGAGGCCGAGGGGGTCGAGATCGGGCAGGCGGCGTTCGTGGCGGGGCACTCCTTGGGCGAATATTCCGCATTGGCGGCGGCGGGCAGCCTGAGCGTTGCCGATACCGCGCGGCTGTTGCGCATCCGGGGCCGCGCCATGCAGGAGGCCGTGCCGGTGGGCGTGGGCGCGATGGCGGCGCTGCTGGGGCTCGATTTCGAGGCGGCGCGCGCCGTGGCCCAAGAGGCCGCACAGGGCGAGGTCTGTCAGGCCGCGAACGACAATGATCCCGGTCAGGTCGTGGTCTCGGGGCACAAGGCGGCGGTGGAGCGCGCGATCAAACTGGCCAAGGAAAAGGGCGCCAAGCGTGCCGTCCTGTTGCCGGTGAGCGCGCCGTTTCACTGCGCGCTGATGCAGCCCGCTGCCGAGGCGATGACGGCGGCGCTGTCGCAGGTCGAGATCAAGGCCCCCGCCGTGCCGCTGGTGGCAAATGTCCGCGCAAGCGCGGTTTCGGACCCTGCGGAGATCCGCCAATTGCTGATAGAGCAGGTCACCGGATCGGTGCGCTGGCGCGAGTCGGTGCAATATATGAGCGGTGCGGGCGTGACCGAGATCTGGGAGATCGGCGCGGGCAAGGCGCTGTCGGGGATGATCCGCAGGATCGACCGCGAGATCGCCTGCCGGGCGGTCGGCACGGCGGACGATGCGGCGGCGGCAGCGGCATCACTCTGAACTGCAGATATGCCCTAGGGCGCGGACCCGACGGCGGGTTTAAAGCCAATGAGCTTCACAAGTTGCTCCTTGAGTTCGTGGGGTAGGGTGTCGGTGTGCACCTCGATGAACGCCACACCCGCTTTGCGACAGGCCTCGCGTTTTACGGCATCGCGCATGAACGCAGTCTTGCGGTAATGGCCGCCTCCTTGGTATTCGATTGCGACCACGAGGCGGCCAAAGCAATCAATCACCGAGAAATCGAACCGCTTCGAGTTGATCGCGGCATGGGCGGCATCGCGCGTGGCTGCATCCTGATCATTGCATGGACGAAGAACCTCTCCGACGCTTGTCTGCGCCATCACCCGATGACCGCGTCCGAGTTCTGCCAGAGTGGCTTCGATAACAGGCAGCAGGCGGGCTTCGGATTTGTTGAGAAGCGGCTGTGTTTCAAAGGTTGCCGCCGCGACCGCGATCATCTGTTGCTCTGGAAGATGCATGTTTTGGGTATTGGTCGTCGATGTGTTTTGGCGCGCTTTCTGGAAAGGCAGGATCACGGCACCTGCGGCATGCCTGCGACGTCCGTGGCCCCGGCGCCCGGACCTGCGCCAATGTTTTGTCAGCACGCCAAGAACCAGGATCGCGACAAGCATGGCCATCACGATATGCGGCACCGATCCCAGATCGCCACCGGCAAACGGGCCGAAGAATGGGTTTTGTTCGATCATCGTAACAGTCCGAATGCAAGATCATATCGGATATGCGCGGATTTCGGCGATGTTGCGGCTGCAGGCTGGCAAAAAGCGGACAATGTGTTAATCACCCGCGAAGTATGTAGAAAGAAGGCTCGGAAACATGTTCGATCTGACGGGAAAATGCGCGCTGGTGACTGGTGCGTCGGGCGGCATTGGGGCGGCGATTGCGCGGGCGCTGCATGGCGCGGGGGCGAGTGTGGGCCTGTCGGGCACCCGGGTGGAGCCGCTGGAGGCACTGGCCGGTAACCTGGGCGAGCGCGCGCATGTGCTGCCCTGCAATCTGGGCGACAAGGATGCGGTGGAGGCGCTGCCGAAGGAGGCGATTGCCGCCATGGGCAGTCTCGATATCCTTGTGAACAATGCGGGCATCACCCGCGACCAGCTGTTCATGCGGATGTCGGATGACGACTGGCTGGATGTTCTCAACGTCAACCTGACCTCGGCGATGCGGCTCTGCCGTGGCTCGGTGCGTCCGATGATGAAGGCCCGCTGGGGCCGGATCGTCAATGTGGGCTCGGTCGTGGGCAGCACCGGCAACCCCGGTCAGGTGAACTATGCCGCCGCCAAGGCCGGGTTGACGGGCATGACCAAATCCATCGCCCAAGAAGTCGCGACGCGCGGGATCACTGCGAATGTCGTGGCCCCCGGTTTCATCGCCACGCCGATGACCGAAAAGCTGACCGACGAGCAGAAAGCGGCGATCAACGGGCAGATACCGACAGGTCGCATGGGCACGCCCGAGGAGATCGCGGCGGCGGTGCTGTATCTGGCCAGCCCCGAGGCGGGTTACGTCACCGGGGCCACGCTGCACGTCAATGGCGGGATGGCGATGATCTGAGCCAAGCGTCGCAAATCGTGACCGACGGGGCGAGTGAAAGCATTTGCCATCGGCGGCGCATATGCTATAGGCCACGCAGATTTGCCGGAGGGATATGCGGTTTCTCCCGGTGGCCTGTGCTTTCAGGCAGTCGAGAGCCGCCCGCAGGGGCACAATCAAAGCCGCTTCCCGCGCCGGGCGGGGGCAGAGAACGGGCAAGCCGCCCAAGACAATATGAGGAAGTAAGACATGAGCGATATCGCAGACCGCGTGAAAAAGATCGTTGTGGAACACCTGGGCGTGGAAGAGGACAAGGTCGTGGACAAGGCCTCGTTCATCGACGATCTGGGCGCAGACAGCCTTGACACGGTCGAGCTGGTCATGGCCTTCGAAGAGGAATTCGGCATCGAGATTCCGGATGACGCCGCCGACACCATCCAGACCGTGGGCGATGCGGTGAAGTTCATTTCCGAAGCTTCCTGAGATTAACCCGTCTCATCGAAAAGGCCCTGCCGGTTGGCGGGGCCTTTTTCGTTGCAGCGGGGTTTGGGATGGGCTGTCAGGACACCGCCACGGCGTCGGACGGGCCGGTGCTGCTGTAGAAGTCGCAGAGCAGGCTGAAGAGGCGGGCCTGCGTCGCCTCGGTATCCATCAGCGTCTCGTGGCGACCGCCGGGCACGAGTTCGAGCCGTCCGCCCGGCCAGCGTTTCATGCGACCATGCACGCGCGGCACATCGACGATATCCTCGTCGCTGCCCAGAATGGTCAGGCAGGGCAGGTCGGGCGAGGGGCGGCGCGCGAGATCACGGGTCTCGCGCAGCGCCTCGTGCAGCCAGTGCAGGCTGGGGCCGCCCAGGCCAAGCGCGGGATGCGCCCGCAACTGCCGCCCCATATAGGCCCACATGTCCTGATCATTGGTGAGCTTGTTGGTCTCGAACGGCTCGCTCAGCACGTAATGTTCCGCGGCGGTGCCGGGGGCGTAGCGATGGCTCATTCCGACCTGACGGCTGCCCCAGGATAGCGACCACGCCACCGGGCGCAGCGCGTCGGCCATCCTGATCCCCCACATCGGACCCGAAAAGGCGACGCTTGCGACATCGAGCCCCTGCATCACCGCGCGCAGCCCGATGCAGCCGCCCATCGAATGCGCCAGAAGATGCCACGGGCGCGGCAGGTCGAGCCTCTCGGCGGCCTGCATCATCGCGGCGACATCGTGCTGGTAGTCGATGAATTGATGCACATGGCCAGACATCGAATCGTCAAGCAGGCGGCTGGCCAATCCCTGGCCGCGCCAGTCGATGGCGAAGGTGGCATATCCCCCTGCGGCGAACCGTGTCGCGGCGCGGCCGTATTTCTCGATATACTCGGTGCGTCCGGGCCAGAGCAGGACCGTGCCCCGGGGGGCCTCGCGGTTCCAGAGGCCGACGCGCAGGCGCACGTCATCGCGCGCCGTGATCCACCAAGCGGCACCGCCCTCGGGCCCTTCGGCCACATCTGCGAAGAACGGTGCCGTGTCC
Source organism: Roseovarius tolerans (assembly GCF_900109855.1). Lineage (GTDB taxonomy): Bacteria > Pseudomonadota > Alphaproteobacteria > Rhodobacterales > Rhodobacteraceae > Roseovarius > Roseovarius tolerans. The sequence continues at coordinate 142,576 of NZ_FOBO01000004.1, forward strand.
ATCAAGCGAGAACGCTGCCCAGCTTCATCGCTAGCCCCATGTCGCCGTCGACACTCAGACGGCCCGACATGAAGGCCGCCGTCGGGTCGAGATCGCCCTGCAGGATCGATTCGAACGTGTCGGCATCGGCGGTGAGTGTCACGTCGGCGTCATCGTCGGAGGCACGCGCGCCATCCGAATCTATGACGATGCTGCCTTCGCCCTCGATCACGAATTTCGCGGTGCCGTCAAAACCGTCGTCGCCCATCTTGTCGTTGAGGGCCTTCACGGCCGCGTTGATCACGTCGCTCATCTGCGCTTCCTTTCACAATTGCGATGTCGGGGGTTTGAATCCCGGCATTCTGCGCTAAACTCACCACCGTTATGGGCGCAGCAATCACCAATCTCAACCGTATCGTCACGGCATGTCTGGCGGTAGTCACGTTTTCCTTACCCGCCATGGCGGAGGACACACGGCTTGATACGCTGCTGTCGGACCTGTCCACGGCTGAACCGGCGGAGGCACGCAAGATCGCCGCCGAGGTCGAACTGGAATGGTCGAAATCCGGCTCGCCCGCGATGGACCTGCTGTTGCGCCGGGGCGAAGATGCGATCGAGGCCGGTGATCTCGATGCTGCGGTCGAGCATCTGAGCGCGCTGATCGACCATGCGCCGCACTTCGCGCAGGGCTGGCATCTGCGCTCGGTCGCGTTTTTCAAGCAGGATCGTTACGGGCTGGCGCTGGCCGATATCGAGCGGGCGCTGGCGCTGGAGCCGCGACAGTTCAACGTGATCTACGGGCTGGGCGTGCTGCTCGATGAGACCGGGCATCCCGATCTGGCCTATGACGCCTTTTCACGCGCGTTGGCTATACATCCCCACCATGAGGACGTAACCAAGGCCAAAGAGCGTGTGGCCCGCGACCTGGGCGGCGCGGAACTCTGACGGCATAAGGAACGCGGCGGATGTCCGAGCAGTCGAGAACCCTTGCGGTTCTGGGCCCCACCAATACCGGCAAGACGCATTTCGCCATCGAGCGGATGCTGGGCTATCGTACGGGGGTGATCGGCCTGCCGCTGCGCCTGTTGGCGCGCGAGGTCTATGACCGGATCGTGGCGGTGCGCGGCCCGTCGGTGGTGGCGCTGGTGACGGGCGAAGAGCGCATCGTGCCCGAGCGCGCGCAATACTGGGTCTGCACGGTTGAGGCGATGCCCGACGGGATGGGCACCGATTTCGTTGCCGTGGACGAGATACAGCTTTGTGCCGATCCCGAGCGGGGCCATGTCTTTACCGACCGGCTGTTGCGCATGCGGGGCCTGCGCGAGACCCAGTTTCTGGGCAGTCACACGATGCGCAGCGTGATTGCCAACCTCGTGCCGGGCGTCGAGTTTCTGAGCCGCGAGCGAATGTCGCAGCTGAGTTATTCGGGGCCGAAGAAGATCTCAAAGATGCCCGCCCGCAGTGCGATTGTAGGATTTTCGGTGGAAAACGTCTATGCGATGGCTGAATTGCTGCGTCGGCAAAAGGGCGGGGCGGCGGTGGTGATGGGCGCGCTTTCCCCGCGCACGCGCAATGCGCAGGTGGCGCTCTATCAGAATGGCGATGTCGATTATCTGGTGGCGACCGATGCGATCGGCATGGGGCTCAACCTCGATATCAACCACGTGGCGTTCTCGTCGCTGACCAAGTTCGACGGGCGGCGGATGCGGCATCTGCAACCCAATGAGCTGGGGCAGATCGCCGGGCGCGCGGGGCGGGGGATGAGCCATGGCACATTCGGTGTGACCGGCGAGGCGCCCGATCTCGACCCCGATCTGGCGCAGGCGATCATGGAGCATCGCTTTGCCCCCATTCGCAAGCTGGAATGGCGCAACGCGCGGCTGGCTTTTGGCAGCACGCAGTCGCTGATCGCCTCGTTGGAGGCCAAGCCCGAGCACGAGTTGCTGGCCCGCGCCCGCGAGGCCGACGATCTGGGCGCGCTCAAGACGCTGGTGGCAGAGCCCGATGTCGCGGCGCGCGCCACCGATGCGCCCTCGGTCCGGCTGTTGTGGGATGTCTGCCGCATTCCCGATTTTCGCGGCATCAGCCATGCCGAACATGCGGGCCTGTTGGAACGAATTTACGGCGATCTGGTTGAGTATGGGCGTGTGCCTGACGATTGGCTGGCGCGGCAAGTCAAGCGGATCGACCGCACCGATGGTGATATCGACACATTGTCGAAACGGCTGGCGTATATCCGCACATGGACCTATGTCGCACAGCGCAAGGGTTGGGTGGATGACGAAAATCATTGGCGCGGCGCGACTCGCGCGGTAGAAGACCGCCTGTCGGACGCGCTGCACGAGCGTCTGACGCAAAGATTTGTGGACCGGCGCACATCCGTGCTCTTGCGCCGGCTCAAGCAGAAGGAGGCCATGGTGGCCGAGGTAAACGATCAAGGTGATGTGAGCGTCGAAGGCGAATTCGTCGGACGGCTCGAAGGGTTCCGCTTCATGCAGGACAAGGCGGCAGCGGGCAAGGAGGCGCGCACGTTGCAACAGGCGAGCCTGCAGGCGCTGGCCCCGCATTTCCATCTCAAGGCGGATCGCTTTTACAACGCGCCCGATACCGAGATCGATTTCACCGAACAGGGCGGGCTGCTCTGGGGCAAGGAAGCGGTGGGCAAGCTGATGCCCGGTGCCGACGCGCTCAAGCCGCAGGTCGCGGCCTTTGTCGATGACGAGGCGGGCGCGGATGTGGCGCAGAAGGTGCAGCGCCGCCTTCAGCATTTCATCGACCGCAAGATCGCCACGCTGTTCGAGCCGATGATGAACCTGCAACGCGACGAGACCTTGAGCGGTCTGGCACGCGGCTTTGGCTTTCGCATGGTCGAGGCGCTTGGCATCATTCCGCGCGGCGAGGTGGCCGCCGAGGTCAAGGCGCTTGATCAGGAGGCGCGCAGCGTGCTGCGCAAGCATGGCATCCGGTTCGGTCAGTTCACGGTGTTCATGCCCGCGCTGCTGAAACCTGCGCCGACACGGCTGCGGCTGGTGCTGTGGTCGCTGAGCAACGGGTTGCAGGATTTCCCCGAGGCACCGCCGCCGGGTCTGGTGACGGTGCCCGCGCGGGACGATGCGCCCAAGGGCTATCACAGCATGGCCGGGTATCGCGCCGCTGGTGAGCGGGCGATTCGCATCGACATGCTGGAACGGCTGGCCGACATGCTGCGCAGTGAGGACACGCGCGGCGGCTTTGAGGCCAAGGCGGACATGCTGTCGATCACCGGCATGACGCTGGAGCAGTTCGCGGCGCTGATGCAGGGGCTGGGCTACAAGGCCGAGCGCGGTGAGCGCGAGAAGGTCAAGCCGGTGGATCAGGTCGTGGCGGAAGCGCCCGCCGATGCCGCGCAAGCCGCCGAGGAGACCCCGGTCGAGACCGCCGAGGAGGCCGTCGAGGCGATCGCGGATCAGGGCGAGGCCCCGATTGCCGCCGAGCCGCCGGAGGCCGAGGTCGAGGTGGTGCCCGAGATTTCGGAGACCCCGGAAGAGGAAGTGACACCAGGCGAGACGCCGGAGATGGCGGAGCCGGAGATCGAGGTTTATTACACCTTCACCTGGGCCCCGCGCGCGCCGCGTGGCAACCGCCCCGCACAGGGTGGGCGTGGCAAGCCGCAAGGCAAGGCGCAGGGCAAGCCCAAGGGCAAGGGCGGCCCCAGGGGCAAGCCGCGCGAGGACAACCCGCGGAACTACTCGGCCAAGCCCGAGAAGAAGGACAAGATCGACCCCGACAATCCCTTTGCGGCGGCCCTGATGGGGCTCAAGACCAAGGGCTGATCCTTGGTCGGGGGCGCGTCACGCATCCGTCTCGACAAGTGGCTGTGGCATGCGCGGTTTTTCAAGACGCGCTCGCTGGCGTCCAAGCAAGTGTCGGGCGGGCATGTGCGGGTCAACGGCAACCGGGTGTCGAAACCGGCGCAGGCGGTGGGGCCCGAGGATGTGCTGACCTTCTTGCAGGGCGATGCGGTGCGGGTGGTGCGGATTTTGGCCCCCGGCACGCGGCGCGGCCCGGCCTCCGAGGCGCAAACCCTCTATGATGATCTGACCGAGCCCAAGCCGCAGGACAGCGTTCCGCCCGCGCCAAAATACGAGGGAAAAGGACGCCCCACCAAGCGCGACCGCCGCAAACTCGATCTCAATGGGCCGGGGACGCTTGATTGATCCGGTTCACTGGATTAGGTGAAGCGCAATCCGGCAAACATGAGAGACGACCATGACCTACATCGTCAACGACAGCTGCATCGCCTGCAAATACACCGACTGCGTCGAGGTCTGCCCGGTGGATTGCTTTTACGAAGGCGAGAACATGCTGGTCATCCACCCCGATGAGTGCATCGACTGCGGTGTCTGCGAGCCGGAATGCCCCGCCGACGCGATCCGCCCGGACACCGAGCCGGAGATGGAGAAATGGGTGGAGTTCAACCGCAAGTATTCGGAGATGTGGCCGGTCATCATCACCAAGAAAGACCCGCTGCCCGAGGCCGAGGAACGCGATGGTGAGACCGGCAAGCTGGAGAAGTACTTTTCCGAGGCCCCCGGCGAGGGCGGCTGAGACCGATTCGCGCGGCTTGGGCGTGCATGGCGCGCCGGGCGGCCCGAGAAAACCGAAGAATCCGTTGTTTTCACGATGGATTTACCGCTCCTGTGATGCATGGCCTTTCACAGGGTGCGTTTTTGTGATACATTTCCTTCATAAACAATGAGAGATGCCTGACATAAATTCACCCACCTTGCTGCCTGGGGGTGAATTTCCTTGTGACAGTGACACATATCCCCGGTCTGCAACTGGTCCGAGGCGTGTGTTCGTCTGCGTCACCAAGGCAGGCCCCCATGCTAGGAAATGAACCGAATGTCGAAATCCAAGAAATCCGAATTTCGCCCTGATGATTATGTCGTGTACCCCGCCCATGGCGTGGGGCAGATCGTGTCCATCGAAGAGCAGGAAATCGCCGGGATCACCCTGGAGCTTTTCGTGATCTCCTTCGAGAAGGACAAGATGACCCTGCGGGTGCCGACCAACAAGGCGACGGAAATCGGAATGCGCAGCCTGTCCAGCCCCGACGTGATTTCGAAGGCGATGACAACGCTTAAGGGCAAGGCCAAGGTCAAGCGCGCGATGTGGTCGCGCCGCGCCCAGGAATACGAGCAAAAGATCAACTCGGGCGATTTGATCGCCATCGCCGAGGTCGTGCGCGACCTGCATCGCAGCGACGATCAGCGTGAGCAGAGCTATTCCGAGCGCCAGCTTTACGAGGCGGCGCTCGAGCGTCTGACCCGTGAGGTCGCGGCTGTTTCCGGTGGCGATGAGGTTCTGGCCGCCAAGCAGGTGGACGAGGTTCTGGTCTCGCGCGCGGCGTAAGCCTGGTTGCGGATTGGTATTGGGCCGCGCCTTCGGGGCGCGGCCTTTTTCGTGGGGGATCGGGAGGTTGAGAGAGGGGCTGTGGGTGGCTTGGAGCGGTCATTGAATGCCCCGTATAAGGTGCCGCGCGGTCGCAGGGCCGGGGACTGGCGAAGCAACGGTTGTTGCCCGCACTTTATCCCAGCCAAGTCATTCTAAACTCAACACGTTGCGCGCCCTATCATATCGCCAGGCCGCGGGACGGCCCGGCGATCGCGCGGCACCTTCGGTGCGTTTCGCGCGGTTGGTTCTTATCTCCGCTCAAGCCCAAATCCACCCAAGTTCGCGACATATCACGCCAGCAGGCTGACCAGCACCGCGATCTCAACCATCTGTTGCGTCGCGCCCAGAATGTCTCCGGTCTGCCCGCCGATCCTGGCCCGGGCGAGGGCCGCCACCGCGACCGTGACGAGCCCGGCCCAGAGCACCGCCCAGAGCCCGGCCCCGCCTGCGAGGATCAGCGCGACCCCGATCGTCACGCCCAGACCAAGCAGGACCGCCGCCATTGGAGCCCGGCCCTGACTGTGTGACAGCCCGTCGGCGCGCGCATGGGGCAGGGCGGCCATCACCCCGGCCATCGCTGCGCGTGACAGGGTGGCGGCGACCAGCACGCCCGCGACGCCTGCCGCCGGGGACTGTGCGAAGAGCAGCCAGAGGGTGATTCCCCGCGCGGCCAGTGACAGGCAGAGCGCGATCACGCCGTAGCTGCCGATATGGCTGTCGCGCATGATCTCCAGCCGCCTTTGCTGCGTCCAGCCACCCCAGAGACCGTCGGCGCTATCGGCGAGCCCGTCTTCGTGCATCGCGCCGGTACTGACGATCCCGAGGGTCAGGACCACAAGCGCCACCAGAGGCGCTGGCAGACCGCACCACAGTGCGACCAGCCCGCCCAATGCCGCCAGCCCGCCGATCACCAACCCGGCCAGCGGATAGGCCCAGGCCGCGCGTGCCCCGCGCGCGAAGCAGGTGCAGCGCACCGGCAGGCGGCTGAGCAGCGAGAGCGCGAGGGGGATATCGCCCGCGCGGATCAGGGCGGTGTCGTTTTCTGCCATGCGGGGGCCTTTTGGGGCTGTGGTCAAGGACCCTGTCGCGATACATCAAGGGCAGGTCCCTATGCAACGAGGCAAGCCATGCACACCGGTTTTTCCACCCTTGCCGATCTGGCCGCGCTGCTGCGCGACCTGCCTGCGCCCGATGCCGCAGCCCATGAGGCGGCGCGCGAGCGCGATGCTCAACTGACCAAGCCGCCGGGTGCGCTTGGCCGGTTGGAGGATCTGGCGCTGTGGTATTGCGGCTGGCGCGGTGACGCGCGCGCAAGGGTGAGCGCGCCGCAGGTGATCGTCTTTGCCGGAAATCACGGGGTGGTGGCGCAGGGCGTCTCGGCCTTTCCGGCGGAGGTCACGGCGCAGATGGTCGCCAATTTTGAAGCGGGCGGCGCGGCGGTCAACCAACTGGCCCGGGTGGCGGGGGCGCGGATGGATGTGCACGCCCTCGATCTCGACCGGCCGACGGGGGATATCAGCACCGGCCCGGCGATGACCGAGGCCGAGGTGATCGCCGCCCTGCGCACCGGATGGGAGGCGGTCGCGCCAGACACCGACCTGCTCGTCTTGGGCGAGATGGGCATCGGCAATACCACGAGTGCGGCGGCGATTGCGCTGGCGCTTTTCGGCGGGGCGGCGGGCGAGTGGACCGGGCGCGGCACCGGCGTGGACGAGGCCGGGCTTGACCGCAAGACGCAAGTGGTGGCGCGCGCGGTCGCGGCGAATGCAGGCGCGACGGACGGTCTGGAGGTGCTGCGCTGCCTTGGCGGGCGGGAACTGGCGGCGATGGCGGGGGCGATCCTGCGCGCGCGGATGATGCGGGTGCCGGTGCTGCTCGATGGGTTCATCTGCACCGCCGCCGCGGCCTGCCTGGAGAGGACGCAGCCCGGCGCGCTCGATCATACGCTCGCGGGCCATGTCAGCGCCGAGCCGGGCCATGCACGGCTGCTGGAGCGGTTGGGCAAGGACCCGCTGCTGTCGCTTGGCCTGCGCCTTGGCGAGGGCACGGGCGGGGTGCTGGCCATGGGCGTCGTGCAATCGGCGCTGGCCTGTCATTCGGGCATGGCGACGTTTTCCGAGGCGGGTGTTGCGGGCGGTTGATGGTGTATTCCTGACGTCATCGTCCGGCTTGACCGGACGATCTCATGGCCGGGAGATCCTCGGGTCGAGCCCGAGGATGACGGGGATGGAGAGGCCTGACACAGGCAATTCCTTGACCCTTCCGCTGCGCCGGAATACTGATCGAAACTGTCGGATTAGACCGGAGCAAACCGCCCATGAGTGAAACCCTGTTGCACCGCCTCGCCTGGGTCGTGGTTGTGCTGTGCGTGGCACCGATCCTCGCTGCAGGGCTGGCCGCGTTTACCGGCGATTTGCAGACATGGCGCGAGGTGCTGTCGTCGGTGCTTCCGCGTTACACGGCGACGACGCTGGCGCTGGTGGCGATTGTTGGGGTCAGCACGGCGGTGATCGGCTCGGTCACGGCGTGGCTGGTGACGGTCTACCGCTTTCCCGGGGTGCGGCTCTTGGAGGTGGCGCTGGCGCTGCCGCTGGCCTTTCCGGCCTATGTGATGGCCTATGCCTATACCCATATGCTGGATCATCCCGGCCCGGTGCAGACCGCACTCAGGGCGGTGACCGGATGGGGGCCGCGCGATTACTGGTTCCCGGAAGTGCGCAGCCTTGGCGGGGCGGCGCTGATGCTGACCATCGTGCTTTATCCTTATGTCTACCTGCTGGCGCGCGCCTCGTTCCGGCAGCAATCGGCCAATGCGTTTCTGGTGGCGCGCACGCTGGGGCGCTCGCCGATGAAGGCGTTCTGGCGGGTGGCGCTGCCGATGGCGCGCCCGGCCATCGCTGGCGGCGCGTTGCTGGCGATCATGGAGACCATCGCCGATTTCGGTACGGTCGCGTTTTTCAATGTGCAGACCTTTGCGACCGGCATCTATCAGGCGTGGTTTTCGCTCGGCGACCGCGCGGCGGCGGCGCAGCTGGCGCTCTGCCTGCTGAGTTTCGCGCTGTTGCTGGCGGGGCTGGAGCGCGCGAGCCGGGGCCGGGCGCGCACCGCCGGGCGCGGTGCGCGGTTCGAGACGATGGAGCGGCCCGAACTGCGCGGGGCCGCCGGTTGGGGGGCGTTCACGCTGTGCTTTCTGCCGGTGCTGGTGGGGTTCCTCATCCCGGTGGTGATGCTGGGGGTGATGGCGATTGGCTCGGGTCAGGATCTGTTCTCGCCGCGTTATGTCGGGTTCATGACCAATTCCGTCACATTGGCGAGTGTCGCCGCCGTGCTGACGGTGCTGGGGGCGATCCTTGTGGGGTTTCGCGCGCGCACCCGTCCCGGGCGTGCCTCGCGCTGGCTGGTGGTGGGCGCAGGGCTTGGCTATGCGGTGCCGGGCGGGGTGATCGCGGTGGGGTTGATGGTGCCGATGGCGGCATTCGACAACGCGCTCGATGCGTTCATGCAGGAGGTCTTCGGCATCCGTACCGGGCTTTTGCTGACGGGGTCGATCTGGCTGATGGTGATGGCCTATGTGGTGCGGTTCATGGCCGCCGCGCTCAACGCCTATGACAGCGGCATGGCGACGGTGCCGGGGCATCTCGATGCGATCGGGCGCTCGCTCGGGCAGCCGGGGCCGAAGCTGCTGACGCGGGTGCATCTGCCGGTGGCGCGGACCTCGGTGGTGACCGCGCTGCTGATCGTCTTTGTCGATGTGATGAAGGAACTGCCCGCGACGCTGATCCTGCATCCGTTCAACTTTCAGACGCTGGCGGTGCAGGCGCATCGGCTGGCCGCCGATGAGCGACTTTCCGAGGCGGCGGTGCCGTCATTGGTGCTGGTGGCGTTCGGCCTTGTGCCGGTGCTGATCCTGTGCCGGACGCTGGGGCGCGAGAGCATGGGACGGCGCGCCGCCAAGCTGGGCACGGCGATCGCGCCAGGGTAGGGGGCGCGGCATGGCGCTGTGCGGCCGTTGCCGCAGCGGTGCCTGTTGCATCTGGGCCCCGCGCGGTTACAGACGGTCAACTTAAGTCGGAACGCGAAGCCCGGTTCGCTACCCCTTCGCCACCTTCTCCAATCCCGCTGCGCGCATCTGGCTGAGGGTCATGCGCGGGGTCAGCGCCTCGGGCGAGATCGCGAGATCGAGCACCGCGCCGGTGGGCGAGGCACAGGCGCGGGCGAAGGCGGGGGCGAAACCTTCGGTGGTTTCGACCCGTTCGGCGTGAAAGCCGTAGGCACGGGCCAATGCTGGGAAATCCGGATTGACCATGGTGGTGCCCGAAACCCGCTCGGGGTAATTGCGTTCCTGATGGGCGCGGATGGTGCCGTAGATGCCGTTGTTGAGGATCAGGATCACCGGTTGCGCGCCTGCTTGCGCGGCGGTGGCGAGTTCCTGACAGTTCATCTGGAAATCGCCGTCGCCCGCGAAACAGACGACGCGGCGGTCGGGATGCACGATTTTGGCGGCGATGGCGGCGGGGATGCCATACCCCATCGAGCCCGATTGTGGGGCCAGGAGCCGCATCTTGGGCCCGTATTTCAGGAACCGACCCGACCAGATCGCGAAATTTCCTGCGCCGTTGGTGATGATCGCATCCTCGGGCAGCACCTCGCGCAGATGGGCGGTGACGCGGCCCATATCGACGGGGGGCGGCTGATCGGGCAGATCAAACGCGGCCTCGTAAGATTCCCGCCCCTCGGCGCGCCAGTCGGACCAGTCGCCGTGCAGGGGGCCACCCGCGTCAAGCGCGCGGATGAAGGCGTTGGCACCGGCCTGAACGCCAAGTTCCGGCTGATAGACCTTGCCCAGTTCCAGATCCGAGGCATGGACATGGATCAGGCGTTGCGCGGGCTGCGGCACGGTGAGGGCGGTATAGCCATCAGTGGAATTTTCGCCAAAGCGGTTGTTGATCGCGAGGATCACGTCGGCCCCGGCGATCAGCGCACGGACATGGGGCATCATGCCCACCCCTGCCTCGCCGCAGAAGGCGGGCGAATGGTTGTCGAACTTGTCCTGATAGCGGAAGACCGAGACGACGGGGATGTCGGAGCCTTCGGCAAAGGAGTGCAGCGCCGCGCGGCCTGCGCTCGTCCAGTTGCAGCCGCCATAGAGGATGAGCGGGCGCTTGGCCGCGCCGAGCATATCGCGGGTTCTGGCAATGGCCTCGGCGCTCGGCTCTGCCTCGGGATAGTGGCTGGGGCCGGTGAGCGGGGGCTTGGTGCTGGTTGCTGTCAGCATGTCCTCGGGCAGGGCCACGACCACCGGGCCGGGGCGGCCTGTGAGCGCGGTTTTCCACGCGCGGGCGGTGATTTCGGGGATGCGGTCCACGTCGTCGATCTCGACCGACCATTTGACCATGCTGCCGAAGACGGCGCGGTAATCGAGTTCCTGGAACGCCTCGCGCCCCTTCATGTGGGTGCCGACCTGCCCCACGAAGAGGAGCATCGGCGCGCTGTCCTGCATCGCGGTATGCACGCCGATCGAGGCATTGGTTGCCCCCGGCCCGCGCGTCACCCAAGCGATGCCGGGACGGCCCGTCAGCTTGCCATAGGCGGCGGCCATGTAGGCGGCGCCGCCTTCCTGTCGGCAGATCGTGAAATCAAGCTGGCCCGCCGTGTCGTGGAGCGCATCGAGCACCGCCAGATAGCTTTCGCCCGGCACGCCGAACGAGTGCCGCGCGCCAAGCGCGACGAGACAGTCCACCAGCAATTGCCCGCCATTGCGCGTGTCATGGGTCATGCCCGATCCTTTCCGTTGTTGCGCGCAGGCTGGCCCATCGGGCAGGGGAATGACAAGCCCCTTTCCGGGCGGCTTGCCGGGGGCATCTCGCGCGGTCATAGTCGGCCCGGTTCATGTCATGACAGGAGCGCCCATGCCCAGCCCCCGCCTTGCCGCCCGCGCCGTGATCGTCGAGGAGGGGCGGCTGTTGCTGGTCAACGCCTTTGCCGCCGCCGACAGCACGTTGTGGTGCGCGCCGGGCGGCGGGGTGGAGGCGGGCGCGTCGCTGCCCGAGAACCTGACGCGAGAGGTGCATGAGGAGACCGGGCTGGTGATCGAAGTCGGGCCGCCCTGCCTGATCAACGAGTTTCATGCGCCCGAGACCGGGTTTCACCAGGTCGAGGTGTTCTTTCGCTGCCGGGTATCGGCGGGCGCGCTGAGTGACGAATGGCGTGATCCCGAAGGTGTGGTCAGCCGCCGTCGTTGGGTGACACGCGACGACATGGCCGGGCTGCGGGTGAAGCCCGACAGCCTCGGTCGCGTCGCCTTTGCCCGGGGCATGGGGTACGACCCGCTGGAGGTGCTGGTCAGCCCTTGATGGGCAGCACCGAGATCGCGACGCCGCCCAGAACCAGCACGCTCGCGAGGATGAATTGGAGGCTCAGGCTCTCGCCCAGAAAGAGCATGCCGCCCGCCATGGCGATCACCGGCACGGTCAGTTGTGCCACTGCCGCTACCGAGGAGGCCAGCCCCGGCAGGACGCGGTACCAGAGCGCATAGCCCAGCCCCGAGGTGACCGCCCCCGAGATGATGGCGAGGATGATGCCCTCGGTTCCAAGGAGCGTGCCCTGCGGCCCGATTGGCAGGGCAAAGCCAATGAGCAGCCCGAGCGGCGCGGCAAGGATGAAATTGGCCGCCGTCGCCTGCAGCGCGTCGGTGTTGAGCCGCCCGGTCAGCGAATAGATGCCCCAGCCCACGCCTGCGGTGGCCATCATCAACCCGTGCGGCACGCTGATTTGCGGCCCGGCACCGGGCCAGAGCAGCCAGGCGAGACCGGCAAAGGCCAGCGTCGCGCCGATCCAGCGGCGGGGGGGCATCGCCTCGCGCGCGACGAGGCCCCCGGCGAACATGGTGATCTGCACCACGCCGAAGAGGATGAGCGCGCCCAAGCCCGCATCGAGCACGGTGTAGGCGGTGGAAAAGCCGTACATGTAGACCAGCAGCGCCAGCACCCCTGCCACGCGCCCCGGCCCGCGCAGGTGCAGCCCGCCGCGCAAGGCAAGACAGAGCGCGGCCAGCATCAAAGCGCCTGCGATGAGGCGGATGGTGCCGAAACTGGTGGCGTCGATGCTGCCGCCCGCGAGGGCCATGCGGTTCAGGACCGAATTGGCGGCAAAGGCGATCATGGTGAGGGCGGTGAGGAGAAAGAGGCGCATGGGGCAGGCATAGCGCAGGTCGGGCCGGGCGTATAGTCACGGCTGAGTGTGGGGTGGATTGGCCTGGAACTGTGGTTGCCGTCAGTGAGATGAGCCGCGCGGGCGACCGACCGCGGGTGGGCGCTGCAACCTTTCCGGGGCGCGCTTTATGGTGGCCAAAGACTGCAACGATTGCGCGGGTTTGCGACGTTGCAAAAGCGCCCGCCCTCGGGGGCGGTCGGGCGCTCGCGCGGCGGCGTGCAAGCACGCCTTGGTTCCGCGCTGATGGTCACAAGTCCAACGGCAGCAACAGGCCAAAATTGTCTCGGCTGACAGGCTTGTGACATGACATTTCAGGCGGCCCGGTTACCTTGGCTGCGATGTGACACGACCGGAGCCGCCATGCGCCTGATCCCGTTTCTTCTGGCCCTCCTGTAGGCCGCGCCTGCACTCGCGGGGACCGCCGATGAGGCCGCCTGTCACGCGGACATTCCCTGCCCGCTGGGGGAGCGGTCCTATCACGTCAAGGCACCCGACGATTGGGATGGCAGCTCGCCCTTGCCGGTGTTGCTGCATTTTCACGGCTGGATGCGGCAGGGCACGCTGATCGTCAAGCATGGCCGGATTTCCGGGGCCACGCGGCGGCGCGGTGTGCTGTTGCTGGCGCCCAACGGGCGGGGCAAGACATGGGATTTCTGGAGCGATCAGACCGACGACGTCGCCTTTGCCGCCGCCGTGATCGAGGATGCCGCGAAACGCTATCCCATCGACCGCAGCCGGATCTATGTCTCGGGCTATTCCTACGGCTCGGCGATGGCCTGGCGCTATGCCTGCGAGAACGGCGACGGGGTGGCGGCGCTTATCGCCGTTTCCGGCACGCTGCGCCAGTCCGAGACCTGCCCGCAGGCCCCGGCGGCGGTGCGCCATGTCCACGGCACCTCTGACAGGGTGATGGATTTCCCTTTTGGTCCCGATGGTCAGACGACATGGCCGGTCAAGCTCTGGCGTGACCGGATGGGCTGTGCCGGGCCCGGCACCGAGGCGGGGCAGTGGAGCATCACCCGGCATGACACGTTCCGTCGCACCACATGGGCCTGCGCCGAGGGGGATGTGACCCTCGATGTGCATCCGCGCGGTCATTTCATCCCGCGCGGCTGGATCGCACGGCAACTTGATGAGTTGCTCGGGCGGGCTGCGTCCTATCCCTGAGCGACGCGAGGGTGCCGGGTCAGATCAGCGCGAAGATGCGCGCCGGGCCGCCGGTGCCGCCGCGATGCTTGGGCGCGCCGATGACCACGGTCGCGCCCGCCGCCGGAACCTTGTCGAGATTGGCCATGCATTCGATGCCGAAACGCCCCGTCGGCAGCCAGGCGTAATGCGTGGCAAAGTCCGCCGAGGGCCCGTGATCGAGCGACAGCGTGTCCGAGGCGATGGAGCGCGCGCCGGTCTCTTCGATGAGCATCTGCGCGGCCTCGACGTGAAAGCCCGGATAGTGCTGCGCCTCGCCGTCGAAGCCGCGAAAGGCGTCGCTGCCGGTCTTGGCCCCCCAGCCGGAATAGAGCGCCACGCAGGCCCCGTCGGGAATGTCGCCATTGGCCGAAATCCAGGCCTTGAGATCGTCGGGGGTGAGCCGCGTATCGGCATCCTCGGCGGCGCGCGCGGCGATATCGACAACGCAGAGCGGCGCCACGAGATCACCCACCGGGATTTCATCGACCGAGGTGCCATCGGCGGAGAAATGCAGCGGCGCATCGACATGGGTGCCGGTATGTTCGTTGACCGTTAGTGTGAGCAGGTTGAAGCCATGATCGGCAAAGTTGAAATTCTGCTCGGTGGAGATGCCGGGCGCACCGAAATAGGTGGGAAAATCGGCGTCATAGCTGTGGGTCAGATCCTCGACCGTGCTATGGCCATGCGCCATCGCGGGCGATGCGCCCAAGGGCGAGAGCGCAGTGGCGGCCCCGGCCCCGGCGGCGGTGCCAAAAAAGGCGCGGCGTGACAGCATCCTGTCCTTGACCGCATTGATTACGCAGGCGTCACACATGGCATGTCCTTTCCGGTTTGCGTCCATATGGGGTGCAGCCTAGCATGATTCTGCGCTATGCAGGGGTGCGGCTTTAATCGGCGGACCGGAAAAGGGAGAGGGTGGATGCTGGCATTGATGCGATTGCTGATCTTCGGGCTGATCGCTCTGACGGCGCTCTATCTCGGGATTTCCTGGTATTCGCGGTCCGTGCGGCGCAAGAAAATGGAGCAGGATTGGCAAGAAGCGGGTCGTCCCGGCGACCGGGATGCCTATATAGAGGCCGGGATGGTGCAGTATGAGCAATCTTTGCGCAAGCGGCTGATCTGGCTGGTCTATATCATTCCGGTGACGCTGATCTGCGTCACCATCTATGTCACGAATTTCATGTAAGGGGGCCACGCATGGTCTATGTCAAATGGGTGTTCTGGGGCGTGTTCTGGACGGCGGTGATCGCCTTTCTGCACTATACGCTGCCGCAGCATGACGTGGTGCGGATCACCGACACCTACGAAAAGCGGGTCAATCCGGGCGACAATGCGCTGTTCTGGTCGAATGCCGATACCGGCGAGGATCCGACGGCGACCGAGCGCGACGTGTTCTTCATCCAGACCTTTCAGGGCAACGACAAGCCGATGATCTATCGCAACGAGGATACCGGCTGGGGCTGGCCGCCCTATTTCAAGTTCGATACTGCCAATCTGCAGGCGCAGGCGTCGGACATGATGTCCAAGAAGAATGCCGAGACCGCGCAATGGGTGGTGGTGCGTCATTACGGGTGGCGCAATGAGTTGTTCTCGATCTACCCCAATGCGGTGAGCATCCGCGCGGCCACCGGGCCGGACGAGCAGATCATACCGTGGGTCAAGATCGTGGTGCTGGTGCTGCTGGCGGCGCTTTTCTGGGCCATTCGCGTGCGCTGGATCCGGTTTCGCGAGCGCCGGATCGAGCCGGTGGTGGATGAATGGAGCGAGAGCGCCCGGTAGCGTGGTGCGAGGCGTGGCCTGATGCCGCCGCGGAGCGACGGAATTTTGAAAAAGTTCCGATCAAGAGAGTTTTGAACTTTCCTGGTCCGTGACCGGGCTTTGCGCAGATGATCTTGCGCACCGGGTCACGCATCGCCGCGCTTTCATGCGCGCGGGTTTTCTGCCGCTTGCTCTGCTTCGATGCGCTGACGTTCGGCGTCGCTTTCATAGCTGGCCCAGGGCCGGGCGGTGCCGGTCGGCGGCAGGTCGGCGGGTTTGTGCAGCAGGTGCAGGTGCGTCTTGGCGATGAAATGCCCGGTGATCGGTGCTGTCAGGAACAAGAAAAGCGTGATCATCAATTCGTGGAACGAGAAATTCCCCACGACGAAGTAGAAATAGAGCATCGAGGCGATGAGCGCGCCGCCCACCCCGAGCGTCGTCGCCTTGGTCGGCGCATGCAGGCGCATCATCGGGTCGGGCAGCTTGATCAGGCCGAACGAGCCGACCAGCCCGAAAATGCCACTGATCACCAGACAGGCGGAAATGAGGATGTCGATGAGCATGATCTTTCCCCTTATTCGATGATGTCGCCACGCAGAAGAAAGCGCGTGTAGGAGACGGTGGAGATGAAGCCAGTCATGGCGATGATCATCGAGGCCTCGAAATAGACCGTCGTGCCCTTGTGGATGCCATAGAGCGCCAGCAGCGCGATGGCGTTTACCACCATGGTGTCGAGCGCCAGAATACGGTCACCCACGGCAGGCGCGCTGATCACGCGGTAGATGTTCATCAGGAGGCCAAGGCCGAAACAGGCGAAGGCGAAATAGAGCGCGTATTCGATCATTCGAAAATCTCCTTCAGCCGGGCCTCGTAGCGGGTCTTGATCTCGTCGCGTACGACGTCAGGGTCGGGCGCGTCGAGGCAATGCACCAGCAGGCTGCGCCCGTCGGCGGCGACATCGCTCGATACCGTGCCGGGGGTCATGGTGATGGTGCCTGCCAGCACGGTGATTGCCTCTGGGGTGCGCAGCTCGAGCGGGATGGAAATCCAGGCCGGTTTGGTATTGGCATTGGTCTTGAACAGGATCACATAGGCGACCTGCACATTGGCCACGCAGATATCCCAGAGCACGACCAGCACGTATTCCACGATGCGCGGCGCGCTGCGCAGCTTGGGCCGGTTGGGCCAGTAGGGCGAGGTGATGACCGGGATGATCAGGGCCAGAATTGTGCCGAGCAGCAGGTTGCCAAGGGTCAGCTTGTTGACCAGCATTTGCCAGACCACAATCAGCGTCAGTGTGAGGAAGGGATGGGGCAGAAGTTTGCGGAGCATCGTCTTGTCCCTCCTCAGTTGGTGCCGAGCACGGCGGCGATATAGCCATCCGGTGCATGCAGTTGCGTGGCCGTGGCGTCGATATAGCCCATCATCGGACCGGCGAGGACCGAGAGCGCGATGACCGCCCCCAGCATCGCGCAGACCGCCACAATCGGCAATGCGGGTTGCGGGGCGGGGGCCTCTTGCGGGGCGTCAGCGCTCGCCGGGGCGAGTTTCCAGAACACCATGCTGCCCGCCTGTGCAAAGCCGAGCACCGCGACGAGTGAGGTGGCGAGGATCACCGCCCAGATCAGCCAGACCTCGGCCATGTCGCGCACCGCGTCGAGCACCAAGAGCTTGCCGATGAAGCCCGAGAGCGGCGGCATCCCCGCCGATGCAATCGCCGCGCCGAAGAACAGGGCCGCGATCAGCCCGTGCTGTGCCATGCGCGGGCCGGGCTGCAGCGCGCCGCCCATCTCGCCGCGCCGTTCGCGCACCAGATCGACCACGAGGAAGAGCAAGGCTGCCGCAAAGGTGGAATGCAGCATGTAATAGATCGCCGCCGCCGTCGTCTCGGGGCGGAACCCGGCGATGGCAATCAGCAGCGTGCCCATCGAGCCGATGGAGGCGAAGGCGGCGAGCCGCCCGAGGCGCTTGGCCCCGAGAACGCCGATCATCCCCGCAGCGATGGTGATGAGGGCCGCGTAGATCATCATATTGTCGATGAGTTCCGCCGTGGCCCCCAGATCGGGGCCGAAGACCAGCGTGTACATCCGCAGGATCGCATAGGCGCCGACCTTGGTCATGATCGCAAAGAGCGCGGCCACCGGGGCCGGGGCCTCGGCATAGGTTTCGGGCAGCCAGAAATGCAGCGGCAGAAGGGCGGCCTTGATCGCGAAGACTAGAAACAGCAGCATCGCGCCGACACGCAAAAGCGCGCTGTCCTCGACCGGGATTTCCGCCGCACGCACTGCCAGATCGGCCATGTTGAGCGTGCCGGTCACCGCGTAAAGCGTGCCGAGCGCAAAGAGAAAGAGGGTAGAGCCAAGCAGGTTGTAGATGACGTATTGCACCCCCGCCTTGAGCCGGCGCGCCCCGCCTGCGTGGATCATCAGCCCGTAGGAGGCGATCAGCAGAACCTCGAAGAACACGAAGAGGTTGAAGGCGTCGCCGGTCAGGAAGGCGCCGAAAATGCCCATCAGCTGAAACTGGAACAGCGGATGGAAATTGTTGCCGCGCTGATCCCAGCCCGAGCCGATGGCATAGAGCAGCACCAGCCCGGCGAGCACTGCCGTCAGCAACACCATCAGCGCCGACAGGCGATCCAGCACCAGAACGATGCCGAAGGGGGCAGGCCAGTTGCCCAGTTCATAGACCTCGATGGCACCCGTGGACGCATGCAGCGTCAGGCCAAGCGCCACCGCCAGCACCGCCACCACGCCCGCCAGCGAGAACACCCGCTGCAAGAGCGGATGGTGACGCATGGTCAGGGTGAGCACCGCCGCGAGCACCGCCGGAAGAAGAACAGGGGCGATAATCCAGTGGTTCATGCCTTATTCTCCTGATCGGGCGCGGCGCTGTCGTCCATGTTCACGCTGTCCTCGCGGCCCGAGAGGTAGGCCCCGAGGGCCAGCATCACCACCACCGCCGTCATCCCGAAGGAGATCACGATGGCCGTGAGCACCAGCGCCTGCGGCAGCGGGTCGGTATAGGTCTCGACCCCCTTGCGCAGCACCGGGGGAAGGTTGATCGCCAGCCGCCCCGCGCCGAAGAGAAAGAGATTGACCGCGTAGGTCAGCAGCGAGATCCCGATGATCACCGGAAAGCTGCGCAGGCGCAGCACGAGGTAGATACCGGCGGCGGTGAGAAGCCCGATGGCTGTTGCGAACAGAAGTTCCATGTCAGGCCTCTCCCTCTTTCGGTGCGTCTTCGCGCGCCGGGTTGATATCCATCGGGAAGACGTTGACGGTCTCGCCCGAGCGGCGTGCCATGCTCGACAGGCTGTTGAGCGCGAGCATCACCGCGCCCACCACCGTCAGGAACACGCCCACGTCAAAGGCCATGGCGGTGGCCCATTCGAATTCCTCGATGGGCGGGAAATGCAGATAGCCGTAATCCGAGGTCAGGAAGGGCCGCCCGTTGAGCCAGGCGCCGATGCCGGTCACGCTGGCGATCAGCACGCCAAAGCCGATGGTGGCGTGATAGGTCACGCGCTGGCGGTCCTCGGCCCAGGCAAAGCCCGAGGCCATGTATTGCATCAGGAACGCGATGGCGACGATCAGACCGGCGATGAAGCCGCCGCCCGGCTCGTTATGGCCGCGCAGGAAGATGAAGGCCCCGACCATCAGCGCAATCGGCATCATCACGCGGGTCGCGACCACCATCATCAGCGGGTGCCGGTCGCCCGCCTCGGCGTAGCGATGCGCATCCCAATTGGCGAGCCAACGGCCGCCCGGCCCCTTGAGCACGGTCTCGGTCAGCGCGTAGATCACCAACGCCGCGATGCCCAGAACGATGATCTCGCCATAGGTGTCAAAGCCCCGGAAATCCACGAGGATCACGTTGACCACGTTGGTGCCGCCGCCGCCCTTGTAGGAGTTGGCGAGGTGGAAGGCCGAGATGCTCTCCTGTGCAAAATCACGCACGAGGATGGCATAGGTGAGGCCGGTGACGGCCACGCCACCGACGATGGCGATGCCTGCGTCACGCAGGCGGCGCGCCGGGCTGCTCTCGGCAGGTGTCTCGCGCGGCAGGAAGTTAAGCGCCAGCAGGAGCAGGATGATCGTCACCACCTCGACCGATATCTGCGTCAGCGCCAGATCGGGGGCGGAGAAGTAGACGAAGCCGAGCGACACCATCAGCCCGACGATCCCCATCAGCACCAGCGCGAGGAAGCGGTTGCGGTGGAAGGCCACGAGACAGATCGTCGCCAGCACCAGCAACAGCCAGCCAATGGCTGGAATGATGGTGATCGGCAGCGCCTCGCGCGTCGGGCCGAGCGCGCTGCCGCCGGACCATGCCAAGGCCCCGGCGGCGATGACCGCGACGGCGAACACGGCGGCGTTGCGCGTCAGCGCGCCGTTGTGGATGCCATCGGTCAGCGCGTTGGACAGGGATGTGGCGGCGCGGGTCACGGCGTCGAACATCACCTTGGCCTCGGGGCGCGGCGTGGCGTTCCACAGGCGCATCAGCGGGCCATGCAGCGCCAGCAGTAGCGCGCCGCCCAGAACCGCGATCACCGACATCCAGAAGGCGGGCACCAGCCCGTGCCAGTGGTAGATTTTCACATAAGGATCCGCCTGCGTCACCGCCTGTGCCGTCACCTTCACCAGATCGCCCGCGAAGGTCATCGGCATGAAGCCAATCAGGATGACCAACACCGTCAGGAAGGCCGGGGCTGCCCACATGCCGAAACCGGGATCATGCGGCTTGGCGGGGTAATCGCTGCGTTCCTTGCCCAAAAACACATGCGCGATGTAGCGGAACGAATAGGCCACCGAGAAAAGCGCGCCGAGCGTCGCAACCGCGCCCATCAGCCAATGCGGCCCGATCCAGTGGGTATGCGCCACCTCTTCCAGCATCATTTCCTTGGAGAGGAACCCGTTGAGCGGCGGAATGCCCGCCATGGAGAGCGCCGCGATGGTGGCGATGGTGAAGGTGATCGGCATCAGGTGCCGCAACCCGCCAAGCCGTTTGATATCGCGGGTATGCGCCTCGTGGTCGATAATGCCCGCGGTCATGAAGAGCGCGGCCTTGAAGGCGGCGTGGTTGATGATGTGGAACACCGCCACGACAGCCGCCGCCTTGGTGCCAAGGCCAAGGAGCATGGTGATCAGGCCTAGGTGGCTGACCGTCGAGAACGCGAGCAGCGCCTTGAGATCGTCCTTGAAGAGCGCGATCTTGGCCGCCATCACCATGGTGATGAGGCCGGTCGAGGCCACGATCCAGAACCATTCCGGCGTGCCCGCCAGCACCGGCCACATCCGCGCCATCAGAAAGAGCCCTGCCTTCACCATCGTGGCCGAGTGCAGGTAGGCCGAGACGGGGGTGGGCGCGGCCATGGCGTGCGGCAGCCAGAAGTGGAACGGGAACTGTGCCGATTTGGTGAAACAGCCCAAGAGGATCAGGATCAGCGCGGGCAGGTAGAGCGGGCTGGCCTGAATCGCCTCTTTCTGCGTCAAGATCACGCTCAGGTCATAGCTGCCTGCGATATTGCCAAGGATCAGCATGCCCCCGATCATCGCAAGACCGCCGAGGCCGGTGACGGTCAGCGCCATGCGCGCGCCCTGCCGCCCCTCGGGCAGATGCTTCCAATAGCCGATCAGCAGGAAGGACGAGAGCGAGGTCAGCTCCCAGAAGACCAGCAAAAGCAGGATGTTGTCGCTGAGGACGATCCCCACCATCGCGCCCTGAAAGAGTAGCAGATAGGTGTAGAACTGCCCCATCGGGTCCTCTCGCGAGAGGTAGAACCGCGCGTAGAGGATGATCAACAGGCCGATACCGAGGATCAGCCCGGCAAAGAGCAGCCCCAGCCCGTCGAGCATGAAATTGACGTTGAGGCCAAGCGAAGGTAGCCAGTCGATGCCAAAGGTCAGAACCTCGCCACGCATCACGGCGGGGGCGCAGAGCAGCAGCAGGATCAAGGCGAGGATCGTGGCAGACGCGGTGAAGGCAGCGCAGGTGTTGCGGCCCGCCTGGATCATCAAACCCGGAAAGAGCGCGCCCAAGAATGGCAATGCCGCGATGATCGGCAAATAGATTGCGGCACTGTCCATGCGTGTCCTGCCCCCTGTCCCGTCCCTGTGGCCCGGTTTGCACTGCCCCCATCACTGGGCACAGGCCAAGCCATCTCGATTAACCATCGGTAATATATTGATGCCCTTGCCCGCAACAACCCGAATCCGGTCGATTTCAGGTTTATGCGTTGCAAAACGCATGCCGACTGCGTGGTCAGGGGCTTTGAGGATCGCATCGCCCGCCGCTGTAACAGGTCTCCACCCGGCGCAGGGTTTCCGGCGTGGGGTCGGCAAAGCCCATGCCGCCGCAGGGGTCGAGCGCGAGCAGGTAACCGCTCTGCGTGCGTTGCAGAAAGGCGAGATAGGAGGTGCCGGGGATGGCGCCCGCGCACCACGGCCCGAAACACTGTGCATCGAGGGTTATGGCGCGATCAAACGGCAGGTCGAATCCGGTTTTGGTGAGGGCCTGCCCGGTCATACGCGCCGGGATCAGGGTATGCGGCGGGCTCGCCGCCTGATCCTGCCAGTCTGTGCGCGGCAGGGCGTCGGCGTCGAACTCCAGCCGGGCATGCACCACGATGTAGGCCTCTTCCGCCTCGGCGACCTGCTGATAGGTCCGGGCCACATCAGGCGGCAGGCAGGTCAGCGCGAGCGCCGGGGCCGTGAGCGTGCAAAGCAGGGTGAAGAGCGCGACGCGGATCACAGGAGCGCCTCGAATTCATCGAGCACCGACGTGTAGACCGCGCGTTTGAACGGCACGATATTCGCCACCAAATCAGCGGGCGGCAACCAGCGCCATTCGGAAAATTCCGGGTGATCTGTGGCGATGTTCACATCCGTGTCCTGCCCCAGAAACCGCATCAGCACCCATTTTTGCTGTTGCCCCCGATAGCGCCCCTTCCAGATGCGCGGCACGAGGTCATGCGGCAGATCGTAGTAAAGCCATCCCTCGGCCTCGGCCTCGATCCGGACCTTGTCGGCGGGGATGCCGGTCTCTTCCCAGAGTTCGCGCAGCGCGGCCTGTTGCGGGGTCTCACCGGGGTCAATGCCGCCCTGTGGCATCTGCCAGGCGGGCGCGTCATTGTCGATGCGCTGCCCGACAAAGACATGGCCCGCGCGGTTCACGAGCATCACGCCGACACAGGCGCGGTAGGGCAGTTTGGCGATCTCTTCGGGGGTCATGGCGGGCCTTTCCTGAGCGCGCAAACCCTGCTTTGTCCTGCGCGGCGCGTCAAGCGGGCAGAGCGTCGGAGTTGACATTCACGGCACGCAAGACACCCTTTTCCGGGAAAAACGCCGCAGGAGGAAAAAGACCAATGGCTGACAAACCCGTGCTTTATGGCTTCGATGGATCGACCTATGTGCGCACGGTGCGCATGGTGCTGGCCGACAAGGGCATCGACTACGACCAGGTGCCGGTCAATGTGCTGGAAGGCGAGCCGCGCCAGCCCGAGCATCTGGCGCGCCATCCGTTCGGCAAGGTGCCGGTGCTGGATATCGAAGGGCTGCGCATCCGCGAGACCGATGCGATCTGCCGGTATCTGGAGGATATCGCGCCCGAACCGGCGCTGACACCCAAGGATGCCAAGGCCCGCGCGCGGATGAACGAGGCGATCGGGCTGATCGGCAGCTATGGCTACGGTGCCCTCGTCGGTGTGGCGGGCTATCATCTGTTTCCCGATCTTATCGGCGGGCAGGACGAGGACGCGCGCAAGCAGGCGATCGCCGACTCCAAGACGTTGTTGCACCTGTTGATGGACAACGGCGACGGGGCGAAGTGGCTGGCGGGTGATGCGCCGACGCTGGCCGATTACTTTCTCGGGCCAATCCTGTTCTATGTTTCGCTCACGCCGGACGCCGACGCGGTGATGAGCGTACCGGGCGTGAAGGCGTGGTTCGAGGCGATGCAAGACCTTGAAACTTTTGCCAAAACCGAGCCCGATCTGGGCTAGGGCCGGGTCAGTCGCGTTCGCGGCTGCGCCCGGTCAGGCGACCGATCAGGAAAGACGTGCGCGGCGACCAGATATAGGCCGTGCGGGTCTCGGCGCCGGGGCGGGCACGCATGCGGATCAGGCCGAAAATCACCAGCACGGCATGGCCTGCGGCGATCATCACGAACATCGCGGCGGGGCCGTAAACTTCGATCAGGGTGGAGGCCATGAGGGGGGCGGCGATGGCGCCGACGGCGAAGAAGAACATCAGCGCTGCCGACAGCTCCACCCGCTCGGAGGCGTCGGCGAAATCATGGGCGTGGGCGGCGCTGACCGAGTAGATCGGAAAGGTGGTCATGCCGAAGAAGAACGCCGTCATCAGGATGCCGAAGGTCTCGAGGTTGTGGGTCATCGCGGTGGTGAGGCTCGACAGGATCGCGGCGAGCGAGAGGCCGATCAGAACCCACCGGCGATCATAGCGGTCGGCGAGCCAGCCGACGGGGTATTGCGCGACCGCGCCGCCCAGCACGAACACCGCCAGAAAGCCCGCGATCTGATCGACGGCGAGGCCGACCTGACCGCCGTAGAGCGGCCCCACCATGCGGAAGGAGGCCGAGGAGAGCGCGGCCACCAGAACGCCTGCGGCGGCGAGCGGTGAGCAGGCGATCAGGAGCAACGGGCGCAGGCGCGGGGCGGCGGGGGTTTCGGGCTCTCTGAGGCGCGACAGGGTGAGCGGCAGAAGGGCCGCGCAGCACAAGAGGGCCAGCAGGTTGTAGGAGACGTAAGACGCTGGGGCCAATACGGAAATCAGCATTTGCGCGGCCAATGAGGCCCCCATGTCGACCACCCGGTAGACGCCCATGGTGCGGCCCCGGGTCTGGTTGGTGACCTTGGCCTGCAACCATGCCTCGATCACCGTGTAACAGCCCGCCACGCAGAGGCCCGAGGCGACCCGCATCAGCGACCAGGCATAGGGGTCGATCACCAGCATATGGGCCAAAAGACCGATCGCGCCCATGGCGGTGAAGGCGGCGAATGCGCGGCTGTGACCGATCGAACCCATGAGGCGCGGGGCGACCCAGCAGCCGATGAAAAACCCCACGAAATGGGCCGATCCGAGCAGGCCGATCTGGGCTGTGGAGAAGTCGAGGGCAAGGCCCGAGAGGGCATCGAGCGGGCCTACTCCGCCGGTGGAAAGCTGGAGCAGAATGACCGACAGGAAGAGGGCCGCGAAGGAAATCATCAGGCGCATGGTGGGGCCAGAATGGCAGGATGCGGGGGGCGGGGCCACCTGTTTTCGACATGCCGGTGTCGGTTTCGGGCCAGGGGCCGCGAATCACGGTTAACGCCTAGAAATTTCTGCGTTTTGCGGGGCTGTATCGCGTCGGTATCGCGTCGGTATTCCGTCGGTGCGGATTTCGGTGGGTGGTGGGATTAATGGGGCGTGCGGTGGGGAAGGGCGCGCCCGGTCTGTCTAGTGGTTCAGCTAGGGTGCGTGGCGGCTTTGCGCAGGGAGCGGGCTTTGCAAAGTTGTGGCTGAACCAAGATAGCCGACCTTCGAGCCATGTGCGGCGAATGCCAGTAGTGAGCCCATTTTGGCTGAGTTGGAGGTGCCGACCTTGCAGGCGCAACGGCGAAGGAACCGGCATGCCCGATAAAAACCGGCCCTCTGCTGACCTTCATTCCAACCGTATTGCTTGTCCGGTCTCCCTCGCAAGCGGGGCTGGGTGGAAATCCATGCTTGCAACGAGGTGCGCTATGAGAACGACATCACTCTTGACTGGCAAGTGAACTTGCCAAGTCGCGCCGCGCCGATACACCATCGGCCTGCACCTGCGCGTGCAGCCAATCCGAGAACTCCCGAACCATAGGATCGTTCTTGCGCGCCACCGAATAGGCGACCGAGTAGATCACGAAGGGCATTGTCACTGTATCGAAGAGGCGAACGAGTGTTCCATTTTCGAGTGTGCCCCGAACCACCGCATCGTAGGCAAGCGCCACGCCCTGTCCCATTTCCGCCGCTGTCGTGGCCAGTTCGCAATTTGGAAATGTAGGACCTTTTGGAAAGGCGGGTGGCGCAATCTCGGCGGCCTCGAACCATTCCTCCCAGGCGTCCATGGTCTCGTCATGCATCAAGGTGGTGCGACGAAGGTCTTGCGGTTCCCGAAGCTTCTCGCGCTCTTTTAGAGCCGGGCTTGCAACCGGATAGCGCGCAGATTGCATCAGCGGCTCGGTAACCACACCCGGGATATGTGCGTCCGCCCACTGGATCACCACGTCGGCACCATTTGAAGCGAAATCGGTTGAGGGTGCTCCGTTCGACACTGAAATGCGCACCCGGTCGCCGAAGGCAAGTTGTCTCAGTCGAGGCACGAGCCAGCGGGCCGCGAAACCGGGCGTGCAATGGACCCGGAATGGTTTTTGGCCCGCCTCTTTCACCGAGCGCGTGGTCTCGTCGAAAAGGTCCAAAAGCGCAGTCAGTTTACGCGCGTAGGCTCGACCGGTGAGCGTCAACTCTACCCTGTTGCCGGACCGAGTGAATAAAGCGGTATCGAGATAGTTCTCCAATGCCCGGATTTGGTGACTGACCGCCGATGCGGTCAGGCAAAGCTCTTGCGCGGCGTCCTTGATGCTGCCTTTCCGGGCTGCAGCCTCGAACGCGCGCACAGCGGCGAGTGGTGGCAATTTCCGGGTCATCATGTCTCTCCCCAAGCGACCGAGTTATCAGCCTGACTGAGCGTAGTATCGCACAGAGCCCCACTCCGCTCAAAACACGGGGCGAATGCGAGCTATAGACTGAAAGAAATTCAGCCTGCCGTGAAAAACCATCATTTGAGGCAAATCTCTGATCCGACTAGCATTTTCTCAGTTCGAGACGTTCATTTCAGATGGAGAAAAAGAGATGGCAAAGTGCACAGCCCCCCCGATCTTCACTAACGGATTGACGCAATATGCCGCCGTTGCGCTAGTTTCAGTTGCGTTATCAACCACGCTTTCACAGGCTGATGCGCATTTCCCGACCGAGCATGCCGGTCTGCAGGTCGAGCAACTTGCGGTCGTCCCGTCGGAATCGATGGAGCGGCAATTGGGGCTTGAAGGGCGTATCCTGCTGGCTCGGCGCATCACCATCGAGCCCGGCGGTCAGATTGCGCGGCATGGGCACGAAAGCGTACCTGGCATCGTGTTCATGGAAAGCGGCGCGTGGACGGAAGGCACCGCAGACGGCGAAATCGTCCATTCGGCTGGTGAGGCCTTTATTGAAGATGCAGATACCACGCATTGGTTCTACAACCGGGGCGACGCTCCGGCCTCCGCGCTGGTTTTCGACATCAAGCCAGACAATTGATCGCAAGCAGGACAGATACCGAAATGGCGTAATCGGTTTCGCCTGCAGGTTCCGGGAAGTCAGATTGTTACGCATTGCCCGCGTTTGTGCGTGAGGCAGCGAAGGGCCGCTTCCCGCACCACCTCCGGATGCCCTGCGCGGGCGCGGCGGAGATCGAGTCCCCACGGAGAGCGGCAGTTTTTTCAACTTGAAATCAGTCACGGCCAACACTTTTAACGCCTACTTTCATCGGCCCTAGCCCCTCAGTACATGACCGCTTTGGGCTGAAAGCTATCATCAAGGGCATCTGCGAGACTCACGCCATCGCCGATATCTCCCGCCCGGCAGGCGCTGCCCTCGTTTCTCTGCCTGACCGGGAGTGCCCCCTACCTCTCAATCCTAGCTACGATCTGCAGGTCGATCACCGGTCCCACGAGGTCGGCAAAGCCGGAGGCACCGAAATCACGGCGGTCGATCTGGCCTGTCAGCAATATGGTGAGGTGGTCGAGGTCGCGGGCCTCGGTGCCGCGCTGGCGGTAGAGGCCGGCGTCGAGGGTGATCGGGCGGGTCATGCCGCGCAGGGTGACGCGGCCTTCGATCCGGGCGGCCTGCAGGGTGCCGGTGATGCGGGTGGAGCGGAAGGTGATCAACGGGTGGCGCGCGGTGTCGAGTACCTGCGGCCCGCGCATCGCCTCGGTCGCGAAGAAAACGCCCGCGCGGGCCGCGCTCGCGTCGAGCGTGACGGAGACGCGGCTGGCGGAGGGATTGGCAAGGTCGATCCACATCTCGGCCGCGCGCACCGGCATGGTGCCCGCCGTTTCCGCCTGCCCCAGCCGGTAGGTGAAGCCCACCGAGGAGCGTGCGGTGTCGAGCCGGTAGGCCTCGGGTGCGGCGGCGGCCTGTGTGGCGATCAGGCAAAGGGCGAGGGCGAGGCGGCGGATCATGCCTTGGTATACGCGCGGCGGCGGGGGGCGGATGTCACGTTTGCTTGAGCGCCCATGCGCCGGGGTGTCCGCTCAGGTGCCATGCGGCGGGCGGCGCGGCGCGGGCGCGGCGGCGTTCCAGATGCCAGCGGTCGGTGTCGAGGTCATGCGCGGGGGCCATGTGCCAGCGGCTCTCGACCCCCGGCGCGCCGCCGTCGCCCGGTGTCAGGATCAGGCCGAGGGGGCGGTAGTGACCGCGCGCCGCACCTTCCTCGGCGGCGAGATGCAGGCGGCGCACCGGGGTGAGGCCGGGCGGGCCCGGCAGGTCGGCGATGACGAGGGGGGTGGCACCGCTGCGCAGCGCCTCTTCCATGCACCAGAGCAGATCCTCGCGGCGTTGCGGGGTGGCGAAGAGCAGGCGCTCGGGGCCGTTGTCGGGGCCGGTGAGGGGGCAGGCGCCTTCGGGGTTGAGGCGGTCAGGACCCCAGGCGGGCGCGATCCAGAGCACCGGGCCGCGCGTGGCCCCGACGAGCAGCGTGGCGAGGCTGTGGCGGGCGGGGCCGCAGCCCTCGTGCAGGCGGGCCTCGGTGAAGGGCAGCGCGCCGAGGAGGCGCAGGGCCGGGCGCGGGCGGTGGTGCTGGCGGGTGAGGAGCGGGGCCGTCATGGGGGAGAGTGTAGTATGTTCGCGGAATGTTCTCAAGTTGGGGGTGTGAGCTGCCGTTGCCGCCCTCCGCGCGAGACGCACCGAAGGTGCCGCGCGATCGCCGGGCCGTCCTGCGGCCTGGCGATATGATAGGGAGCGCTGCGTGTTGAGTTTAGAATGACTTGTCTGGCATAAAGTGCGGGCATTCGGCGTCGCATCGCCAGTCCCCGGCCCTGCGACCGCGCGGCATCTTCTACGGATCAGTAATGTCTGCTCAACGCCAACCCCCGCCCTAGCGCATCCAGAAGCCGTTGCGCTTGATCATGTTGCGGATCGCCTGTTCGCGGCGGGGCAGGTTGTCCTGATCGAAGAGCGCGCGCACCTTGGCGCCGCGCCCCTGGTAGATCATCCGCTTGATGGCGTCGTATTCCTTGAGCGCCTTCTTGGTCCGGTGCGGGGCGGTCACCTCTTCCAGCACGGCGATGACGTGATCGCTCTCGCGGGCATAGAGCAGGGGCAGGGTGCGGTAATGGCAGGTGATGTCGCCGTCGAGCAGCCCCTCGGGCAGGGTGTAGCGGCCGCCGCCAAGGGCGTGGATCACCAGCGGCAGCGCCACCTGATCGAGCCACGGATTGAGCGACTGGCACACCAGTTCGGGGGGGGCGTCGTCGCGGATGGCGAGGGCATAGTCGAGGAAGCGCTGCCCGAAGACCTGCGGGCAGGTGTAGAAGAAGAACCCCGCGTTGAAGTAGAGATAGCGCTTCCAGTATTCGTCGGGCTGGGAGAGGTCGAGCGAGGTTTCGAAATCGAGGCCGAACTTGTCGTAGAGCGATTTCCAGATCTGCGTGTAGCCGGGGCCGTAAAGTTCCGGCTCGGGCCAGGTGCCGCTGCGGCGCAGCGAGGCGGTGGGCCGGGTGAAATCGAAGGGCACCCGGCTCAGGTCGCCGGTGATCAGCGTGTCGGTGTCGAAGAACACGAAGGGCGCGCCCTCGGGCAGGGCGAAAAGCGCCTCGATCTTGTTGCCATAGGGGTAGGCATGGCCGAAATGACGGCTCTCGAAGGGCAGGATCTCGGCCCCCAGATCGTCGAGCCGGGCGCGGATTTCGGCGCTTTTCATGCGGGGATCATTGGGCCAGAGCGGGCCCGGTTGCGGCTCTGCTATGAGGAGCCGCCCGGCAAATTCCGGGGACATGGCGCGCAATGATGCGGCGAAGATCAGCGCCTCGTATTCGAGCCGTCCGCCCTGAGCGACGATCACGATGTTGAAATCTGCCTGTTGCGTGCCGCGTTCGGCCATGCCCGTGCCCCTGCGTTTTGCGCCGCAGTATAGGCGGTTTACGGGACGAGCCAAAAGGGGGAAAGTGGTGGGCGACCTAGTGAAAGTCGCCTTGCTTTTTCAGCCACTTAACCTTTCCCACCTACTTCTTGTCTACGTTGTATTAACTATTTAGCTAACAATTATGCGTTCACCTGAAAAAAGGTAGACACCTTTTCCACGCATTTCTTTTCCTGTAGGGCTGGGCCTTCAAGTTTGTTTTCCGCAATTACGTGGACGTCTACATTTCGCACCAAGCATCAAAGATATTCGCGCGATTCTTTTAGCCCTAATTCATGTCACCCCCGCAGATATCCGCCCAACCTTTTTAAACGATAGCTGATCGAATGCCGCAAAGTCCACGAAGTTCTACGTCTTACCATTCAGAGCCGATGGTAATCCTCCCATTTTTAACGAAAGCTTTTCGTAGGGTGTAACATGTATCGGGCCATCGGCACGAAGGGCGGATTGCGGACATTCAGGGCATTAGCGAATATTGACCTCATCCCCAGGAAAGCTGACGTTCAAGACAGCTTGATTTAGAGCCAAGGTGCAGAGATCGATGCCGCGCATCACTAGATGAGTGTTGCTAGGGCAAAAAGACTAAGCGAGGGCCGTGATTTGGGAAGATTCTCAAACGAGAAGCGAGCGTACTGGGAGCGGAGACTCCATGATCTTCTCCGGCCTTTGCCGGTTGAAGATATTATGATTATGAGCTGGGCTATCGAAGCGATGCGAGACGGGCGCGAGAAAGTGGCGCGCCGTCGTCTTGAGATGCCAGGCGTTCCGGTTGATCATGAAGTTGGCGGCAAATTTTTCGTGCCGCCTTGGTCAATCGACGCCATTCTCCGTGAAAAACTTTCTCTTGGGCCTGCAGAGCAAAACGCGAAACGCCTAAACCTGAAATCCTGGAATGGTGCGGCCAAACTGCTCGACGTGTATTCATCATTATCCAACACGGAGAGCGTCATGGATTACTCGCCGAGCGATGTTTTGGCCGCGATGCCACGTTTGTTCTGGCCACAATATGATTGGCAGCTTGGCACGTCGAATATGTTTCGCGTTGGACGTGCGTGGCATGTGTACGCAACAGACGACGGTAAGGCTGCCTTTTACGCAAAGTACGGCATCGATCTGGAACTTTTTTTGAAAGTTGGTTTTGGGATTTATGCCGGAAGTGCTGAACACCCAGCGATACGTCCCAGCTATCTTACAACGCTCGGCATTACTAAAGCGCAAGTGCATCAAGTGCGACAGGTCATCGGCGATACAATCAAAGGACATCATGAATGGGCAAGGAGCACGGGCAATCCTGACGTTCCACGTGATTTCCTCCGTAGTGTCACAAAAGAAAAGCCGCTTTTTGAAGTATCTGATACTGAGGGGCCAGCATATTTCGTTCCTTCTCGATCCAATCTTATGCTTCGTATTACCGACGGGCTTTACTACGATATCGTGTCCGACCCCGACGCGAGACGTCGGTCTGGGGAAGCATTTGAAAATCTCTGCTTGGAACTTGTAAGGCACTATGCTGGGGCGACCATATCCATTGAGCCTGAACGGAAAACTACATACGGCATGAGTGCGGATATTCTTGTTGAAGACAAAGAAACTTCGAAAGGTCTTATTGTTGAGTGTAAAATTCGTCGAATCCCGCAACGGGTGTTGACGTCACCTGACCCATTCGAAGACTGTGCCGATGCATTTACTGATGTTGTAAAGGGCATCGTTCAGGTGTGGCGGACATCCCATGAGCTCTATAGCGCATCACCTATGAACATGGCTGGCGTTGTGCTGCAATACGACCCGTGGACAATTTTGGGCAATGTCTTCGTCAGCAAATTGTTTAAGTCCGCCCATGAAAAAGCGAATGCTCTGCACATACCTATCAGCGATCGCATCCCTGTGGCCTTGGTCGGTTACGCTGATTTCGAATTTATTCTAAGAGATTACGCATACTCAGATATATTTGAAGCCGTGTGTGAGTGGGACAGCGAAAAATTCCACGGTTGGGAGCTCGTCGGTGTTCTAAGAGCAAACAAAAAAGCAAAGAGTCCGAAATCAGCATTTGACTATGGAACGGTTGTCAGGGCAGCAGTTCCCTGGTGGAGTGAAATCTTCTAACGCGCGGATGTTTAATCGCGAAATGGCTATTTTCGCCTGAGATCGAATTCACCTAACACGCAAATTCGGAATCACAACGAATGTCTCCTTCGGCGTGCCGCAGCGCGGGATCAGTGGCCGCAACTGAACGGTTGCTGAGGGGCGAACGCGTCCCGGAGGGCGACTACAGGTTGCACTACATGCGCAGTGCCGCCATTCGAGCGAGAGGCAGCGTTTCCAACATGGGCTTGATGTAGCCTTGTGACGGTTGTTTTCGGATGAGCGGTTCGCAGGTCTAAGTCGTCAAACGCAGCAAGGGAGTGTCGAGGAAAACTACTTGCGAAAATCTTGTTGATGGAACCATACCAAGAACACCCATCTCTGATATGGTTACGTGTTTTGTAAACGTACTAGGGGCTTTGAACTCTACTTTCGAGCCACTCAACTTCGATTGAAGTTGTAACCCATGTCTGGTTCGATTCTTCGTTTCCGAAAATCCGGTAGACGAAGGTAGACGGAACCGCCCGTCTACTTTTTTCCACCGGTAGCTAAACCCTCAACCGGAGCAGAAATCCACTGAAAAGTGACAAACATGGGGTAAGCCATTGATTTTTGGTCGCGAAAGCGCGCCAAAATATCAACCAAAAGGTGGTAAGTGAGATTATTGGTGGGCGACCTAGGAATCGAACCTAGCGTGCGTCTCCGCGAGGGAGTTACAGTCCCCTGCCACACCTTGCGGCCTGTCGCCCACTTGCCCGGTGCGCAGCACCTGACGTTGCCCGGTGCTGAGCACCTGACGTGGAGGGCTGATTACTAGCGGCCTGCGCAGGCGTCAACCGGAAAATCGCTTGCACATAAGCGCGCTCCGGTGCAGGGTCGCGCGCCTGAAAAGAGGGGTATGAACCCAATGAAAAAACCCCGTTGGGTGATCGAGAAAGAACAGGCGCGGCGGGCCTCTGCGGCCGAGACCGTGTGGCTGTTCGGTCTGCATGCGGTGCGCGATGCGCTGGAGAATCCGCGCCGCGAGAAGCTGCGGCTTATCGTGACGCGCAATGCCGCCGACAAGCTCTCGGAGGCGATTGCCGTGAGCGGGCTGGAGCCGGAAATGGCCGATCCGCGCAAGTTTCCCGCGCCGCTCGATCCCGGCTCGGTGCATCAGGGGGCGGCGCTGGAGGTCAAGCCGCTGGATTGGGGGCCGCTGTCGGAGGTCTGTCTGGGCGATGGCGCGCAGGCGCCGCGCGTGGTGCTGCTCGACCGGGTGACCGATCCGCATAACGTCGGCGCGATCCTGCGCTCGGCGGAGGTGTTCGGCGCGCGGGCGGTGATCGCGCCGCGCCACCATGCCGCCCCCGAGACCGGGGCGCTGGCCAAGACCGCGAGCGGCGCGCTGGAGCGCCAACCCTATCTGCGGGTGCGCAACCTTGCCGATGCGATCACCGAGTTGCAGGCCATGGGCTATGTCGTGCTGGGGCTGGCCGGTGAGGCCGAGGCGAGCATCGAGAGCGCGCTGGAGGGCCGCCGCGACCGGCCTGTGGCGCTGGTGCTGGGGGCTGAGGGGCCGGGGCTGCGCCCGCGCACGCGCGAGACGGTCGATGCGCTGGTGCGCATCGGGTTCGCCAGTGATTTCGGGTCGCTCAACGTGTCGAACGCGGCGGCGGTGGCACTTTACGCTGCGCGCGGCTGAGCGCGCGCGGCGGCATCCTCGAACACCGGCAGGAAGCGGCCCTTGATCATCCAGCTGAGGCCGAAGGCGATCAGGCCAGTGGCCTCGAACACGAAGGTCAGGCGCAGGCTGTCCCAGAGCGCGGCAAGGTTCTGGGCGGTGCCGTCGGGGAGTATGCCCTGCAGGAGCAGCGCCTTGATCCCGAGCACGGCGACCACGGCGAAGATCAGCTTGCCCAGCACGCGATACCACGCGTTGCGCCGGTCCTTGCGGTTGCCCGCGACCAGCGAGGCGGTGGAATTGGGCCGCGTGAAGACATAGGCCGAGAAATAGCCCAGGATCAGGAACATCACCCCCGCCGCGCCGAAATGCGCCAGTTGCAGCAAAAGCGGCACATCGGCCCCGATGGGGGCGAAGCTGGCCCAGAAATCATAGCTGATGGTGCCGGTGACGGTGCCGCCGGGTGGGTGAAAGCCCTGTGAGCCCGCCGCATCGGTGAGAAAGACGCGCGCGACCTCGCCGGTATATGTGCAGCCCGAACCGGTGGTCGGCACGAAGGCCACCACCACGCTGGCCGCGCCCGCGAGTTTCAGCAGCATCACATCATACCAGTGCCAGCCGAGACAGCCTTCGCGCCCCGGTGCGCGGAAGCTGTAGAAGAACATCAACAGCAGGCCGATGAAGCTGAGCGCGCCGACGAGGATGTCGCCACCAAGGCGGCTGTAATAATAGTGGCTGATCGAGGCGTTGAAACAGGTGTTGGTCAGCGCCGAGATCACCGCGAGAGAGAGCGGCAGGCCGAGGGCCACGTAGCCCACGCCGAGATTGATGCGGCGCAAGTCGATATCAAACGGCAGGTCGCGGGGAGCTGTGGGCGGCGCGGGCGGGTCTGGCAGGTCGGTCATCGGGTGAAATCCTCTTGCGGAAATGCCACAACCTTACCATGTATCGCGGAACCGGGCGACGGTTTCGTGGGGCAGGCCCTTGGAAACCCCCGTCAATTGACCGATATGGGGCGCATGGGTCACAAGATCGCCACTTGCAATTATTGCGGCACGCGCGCGGCGCTGGTGCTGGACCGGGACCGGCATGAGCTGGCCTGTTCCAGCTGTGGCGCGCCGTTGCATGACATGAAGGCGATGCCCAAGGCCAAGATCGAGCGGCCCCGCGCCAACACACGCCCGATGCCGCTGCCCCGGCAGGAGTATCGCGACGACCGCGCCCCTGCGCGCGGCAGAAAAAAGCCCAAGCGGCGCAAGGGCCTGGGGCGGCGGGTGCTGGAGGAAATCTGGGACGTGGTCGAGGATATCTTTGACTGAGGGCGCGGCGTCACCGGTAGTCACAGCTATATTACAATCCCTTTATATTCTGAGAATCGGACCTACATTTGTCCCAGAGATGCCGATCCGGAACCTCGGCGTCTCATATCACTGTCCCTCGTTCCGCGACTGGCGCCCAAGTGTTTACTTGGGCGCTTTTTTCTTGGTGCGCTTCGTGCTTGAGTGGTCGCCATGAGCGAAGATTACAGTGATTCCCACCTGCGCGAGATCCTGACCCGCACGCGGCGCGTCGCGGTGGTCGGCGTGTCGATGAACCCGGTGCGCCCGTCCTATTACGTGGCGCGCTACCTGAGCCTGAAGAAATTCGAGGTGGTGCCGGTCAATCCGGGCCATGCCGGGCAGATGCTGTTCGGGCAACGGATCGTGGCGTCGCTGTCCGAGATCGAGGGCGGGGTCGATATGATCGATATCTTTCGCCGGTCGGAGCATGTACCGCCCATCGTCGACGAGGCGCTGGATATGTTTCCCGGGTTGCAGACGGTCTGGATGCAGATCGGTGTGGAGCACGCGCATGCCGCCGAGCGTGCGCGGGCGCGCGGGGTGGATGTGGTGATGAACCGCTGCCCGAAGATCGAATATCAGCGGCTCTTTGGCGAGTTGCGGATGGGCGGCTTCAACACCGGGGTGATCTCGTCGAAGCTGTGAGCCGCGGATCTGGATATTTATGGCAAGACGAAGCGGGGGAACGGGCTGGCCTTGGGCCGGGCTTGTGATAGCTAAGGGTCATGACGCTCCATTCCGCCACCCCCACATTCATCGACACCCTGCGCGCGGGTCTGACCGACGCGAGTTTTCGCGAGGCCGAGCCGCGCTATCTGGAAGAGCCGCGCGGGCGCTGGCAGGGGCAGGGCGTGGTGCTGGCCCCCGACGACGTGGAGGGCGTGGCACATGTGGTGCGCGCCTGTGCCGAGACGGGGGTGCCGGTGGTGCCTTATGGTGGGGGCACGGGATTGGTCGGCGGGCAGATCGCGCCCGATGGCCCGGTGCCGGTGATCCTGAGCCTCGAGCGGATGCGCGCGGTGCGCGGCATCTGGCCCGAGGAAAACGTGATGGTCGTCGAGGCGGGCGCGATCCTGCAGGATATTCACGACGCGGCGGAGGCGGCCGGGCGGCTCTTCCCGCTCAGTATCGCCGCCAAGGGATCGGCGCGGTTGGGCGGCCTTCTCGGGACCAATGCGGGTGGGGTCAACGTCCTGCGCTATGGCAATGCGCGTGATCTGTGTCTGGGGCTGGAGGCGGTGCTGCCCGATGGGCGGATCTGGCACGGGCTGAAGCGGCTGCGCAAGGACAATACCGGGTACGATCTGCGCAACCTGCTGATCGGATCGGAGGGCACGCTGGGGGTGATCACCGCCGCTGCGCTCAAGCTCTATCCGCGCCCGAGTGGCGAGGGCACGGCGCTGATGGTTGTGGAGGGGCCGCGCGCGGCGCTCGACCTCTTGGCACTGGCGCGCGATCATCTGGGCGAGGGCGTGAGCGCCTTCGAGATCATGCATCGGCAGGGGCTGGAATTCCTGGCCGAGACGCTGCCCGATATCCGTCAGCCGTTCGACGAGATGCCCGAGTGGTTCGTGCTCATTGACGTGGGGCTGGCGCGGGGGCTTGATCCGGCGGCGGCGCTGGAGACGCTTTTTGCCGAAGCGTTCGAGGCGGGGCTGGTGAGCGATGGCACGATCGCACAATCCGAGGCGCAGCGGCATGCGTTCTGGGAGGTGCGCGAGCAGATCCCCGAGGCCAACCGGCGGATCGGATCGGTGAGTTCGCATGACATATCATTGCCGATGTCGGAAATCCCGGCGTTCATCGCGCGAGGGGCCGGGGTGATCGCGGGGATCGGCGATTTCCGGATCAACTGTTTCGGGCATCTGGGCGACGGCAACCTGCATTACAACGTCTTTCCCGTGTCGGGGCGCGCCCGCGCCGATCATGTGGGCGAGCGCGACGCGATCAAGCGGGCGGTGCATGATCTGGTGCACGAGATGGGCGGGTCGGTCAGTGCCGAACACGGGATCGGGCGGCTCAAGGTCGGGGATCTGGAGCGCTATGGCGATCCGGTGAAACTGGCTGCGATGCGCAGCATCAAGGCGGCGCTCGATCCGCAGGGGATCATGAACCCGGGGGCGGTGCTGGCGGGGTGAAATCGGGGCCAGTGTCAGTGCCAGTGTCGGGCCGCAGGATGATGCAGGTGGTGGAGCCGGTGGCGTAGAGCTTGCCATCCCCGACGCCGCGCAATTCGCCGGTGGCGACGCCCGTTGAGCGGCCGCGATGCTGCACGGTGCCGATGGCGCGGACCGCGCGGCCGAGGGCCAAGGCGCGGGTGATGTTGGTCTTGAATTCCAGCGTCGTGTAAATCTCGCCGCGCGCCAGTTCGGTCATCACCGCGCAGCCCATGCAACTGTCGAGGATCGCGCCATACCAGCCGCCATGCACACCGCGCATCGGGTTGAGCGCGGCAAAGGTCGGCGTGCCCTCGAAGACGACGCAGCCCGGCTCGGCCACGACGGGGTGAAAGCCCAAGGTCGCGCCGATGGGCGGGCCGGGCAGGGTGCCCGCGATCATGTCGCGCATGAAGTCGAGCCCGGAGCGCGACAGGAGCGCTGTCATGTCGGGCAGATCGTCGAGCGAAGTGGCGTGATCCGGCATGGTTGTCCCCCGTGGCGCGTGCGCGGACAGGCTATGCCGCGCCGCGCCGTGGGGCAAGCCGTCAGGCCACGTCGCGCAGGGTGACGCGGGGTGTCACGCCGAGGGCGTGGCACACATCGCGGGTCAGTTCGGGGCGATTGAGCGTGTAGAAATGCAGGTCTTCCACCCCGCCCTCGATCAGGTCGCTGCATAGCTCTGTGGCCAGCGCCGTGGCGAGCAGGTCGTGACGGTCATCGCGGATCGCCTTGTCGAAGCAATCGTCGAGCCAAGCGGGGATCTGCGTGCCGCAGGAGGTGGCGAATTTGCGCGCGCCGGTCCAGTTCTCAATGGGCAGAATGCCGGGGATGATCGGCGCGTCGATGCCCGCCGCGACGCAGGCATCGCGGAAGCGGAAAAAGGTGTCGGCCTCGAAGAAGAACTGGGTGATCGCCTCAGTCGCGCCCGCGTCGATCTTGCGCTTGAGCCAGTCGATATCGGCGCGGCTGTCGGCGGCCTCGGGGTGTTTCTCGGGATAGGCGCCGACGCGGATGGTGAACTTGCCGGTCTCGGCGAGGGCTGAGATCAGTTCGCAACTGTCACCGAAGCCTTGCGGGTGCGCGGTGAAGCCGGTCGAGCCCTTGGGCGGGTCGCCGCGCAGGGCGACGAGTTCCGTGACACCGGCGGCGGCGAACTGATCGGCGATCTCCAGCGTTTCTTCGCGGCTGGCATCGACGCAGGTCAGATGGGCGGCGACGTTGAGGCCGGTGGCCTTGTGCAGCGTGCCCACGGCCTCGCGCGTCAGTTCGCGCGTGGTGCCGCCCGCGCCGTAGGTGACCGAGACGAAGCGCGGATCGAGCGGCGAGAGGGTGTGGACGGTATCCCAGAGACGGAACGACGCCTCGAGCGTCTTGGGCGGGAAGAATTCGAACGAGATGCGCGGCGTTTTCATCGGGATCATCCTGTGAGGAAGCTGGAACTGTCGCCCTCTTGTTGCAGGCGCAGCATTGTGAGACAACTTCATTAAATTCATGGTTTGAATGAGGCGCGCTAATATATGCATATCGAGTTCCGGCATCTCAGGACGATCCGCGCCATCCATCAGGCGGGCGGATTGGCGCGCGCGGCGGACCTGCTGCACATCACGCAATCGGCGCTGAGCCACCAGATCAAGGGGTTGGAGGATCAGGCCGGGGTGGAGCTTTTCGTGCGGCGGTCCAAGCCGTTGCGCCTGTCGGCGGCGGGGCAGCGCCTGTTGCGGCTGGCCGAGAAGATCTTGCCCGAGATCGAGGCGCTGGAGCATGAGTTCGAGGGGCTGCGCGAGGGCAGCGCGGGGCGGATGCATATCGCCATCGAGTGCCATGCCTGTTTTGAGTGGCTGTTCCCGGTGCTGGAGCGGTTTCGCAAGACATGGGGCGAGGTGGATGTGGATATCCGGCCCGGCCTCGCCTTTGACGCGCTGCCCGCGTTGCAGAAGGAAGAGGTCGATCTGGTGGTGTCCTCGGACCCGGAGGATCTGCCGGGGATCACGTTCAAGCCGCTCTTCGATTACGAGCCGGTGTTCGTGGCCTCAAGCCAGCATCCGCTGGCGCAGAAGGACTATGTCGAGGCTGGTGACTTTCGCGACGAGGTGCTGATCACCTATCCGGTGGATCGCTCGCGGCTGGATGTGTTCACCGAATTGCTGACGCCCGCCAAGGTGGAGCCGCGCAGCATACGGCAGGTGGAGTTGACGGCGGTGATCCTGCTGCTGGTGGCGTCCAATCGCGGGGTTGCGGTGTTGCCCG
Source organism: Roseovarius tolerans (assembly GCF_900109855.1). Classification (GTDB taxonomy): domain Bacteria; phylum Pseudomonadota; class Alphaproteobacteria; order Rhodobacterales; family Rhodobacteraceae; genus Roseovarius; species Roseovarius tolerans. The sequence goes on from NZ_FOBO01000004.1 coordinate 181,848, forward strand.
ACTGGGTGGTGCGCGAGGTCAAGACGAGCACGGATTACGTGACGCGGCCCCTGACGGAAGCGGGCAAGACCAAGCGGCTCTATGCGGCGATCCGCGATGAGGATGCGGACAAGCCCTATATGGCGCATCTCATTCGTCTGGCGCGGGAGATTCCGGTGCGGTTGCAGCGGGGGTAGGGGGGGAGGCATGGGGCGGACATTAACGGTTTATAGATGAGCCGTGCGGTGCCCGACCGCCGGGTGGGCGCAGCAACCTCGGTGGACCGCACTTTATGCCAGCCAAACACTCCCGCGTTATCAATGGCTTGATACATTGCAAAAGCGCCCGCCCGAGGGGGCGGTCGGGCGCTGCGCGGCGGTGCCTGCGGCACCTTGATTCCGCGCATTGGGGATGCACGTGAACGGCAGCAACCGGCCATTCGCGTCGGTCCATCTGGCCCGTCGTATATCTCCCTAGCCGACCTCGTCGCGCAGGGCGCGCAGGTGGTCGGGCAGGGCGCGGGCGCTGATCGCTGCCTCGCGCAGCAGCCCGTCGAAATGCAGCGTCATCGCCTGCACCCGCTCGGTATCGCGGAACACGAGGTAGTTGCGCCCCAGATAGAGCACAGCGAGGAGGGGGCCGAAAATCGTGACTGGCGCGGAATAGAGGCGGCGGGCGTCAAATAGGTAGAGCCGCAAGCCGGGATAGAGCTGGGAGGTCACGGCGATGAAATGGTCGAGCTGGGCGCGGCGGATCTCCTCGGGCAGGTCGCGGTAATAGCCTTCGCCGCGCGCAAAGCTTTCGATCTCGAAGAGCGGCAGGGCGATCTCGTAATCCGAGCGCGCGGCGCGCATCCAGGCCATGCGGTCCTCAGACGCGCCGATGGCCTGATCGGTGGAGCGGCCAAGATGCGGTGCGTATTCCCATTCCAGCATGGCCCGGGTCTTGAGCATGTCGGGCAGGCCGGCGGGGACGTGGCGGATCTTGTAGCCCGCCGCCTCCTTGTGCCAGGCGAAGATCTGCTCGTCGACCAGCGCGCGGGGGGCCTCGGTCAGTGACAGGGTATTGGCGAGCATGTCGGCGGCGGTTTCGGGCCGGTCGGTGAGGCCCAGAAGCCAGTCGGCGGAGATGCCCAGCGCGCCCGCGCATTCGCCCACCACCTGCGCATTGGGCAGGCGCGCGCCGGTGCCGGTCAGCAGTTGCGACACGGTGGAACGGTCCACCCCGATGGCGCGGGCGAGCGCGCTTTGATTGGTGTCGCGCAGGCGCATCGCCTCGGCCAGTCGGGTGCGAAACAGCGTGGCGCGCAGACGTTTGTCGAGTTTTTCATTCATATGGTGATTTAAATCACGAATGCGAAAAAATGTTAACCATTTCCGAAATGGTCGGTCAATCAAATCGAAAGCATTCTCTGCGCATCGTTCAATCAAATGGAGGAGACATGGAGACGCGATTGCGCAGCATCGTGAAGGCGGTGATCTGGAACCTGATCGGGCTTGCGGTCATGGCGGTGGTCGGCTTGGTCGTCACCGGCTCGCTGACGGCGGGCGGGCTGATGGCGGTGATCAATACCGCGATCGGATTCACCACCTATGTGCTCTACGAGCGCGTCTGGTCGCGCATCGGATGGGGGCGCTGTCATGGATGAGGCGCGCCGCGGGGCGGTGGAATGGCCCACCCTGCTGTTGCTGATCGCCTGCTACGCGGTGTGGCTTTTGGGCACGACATGGGGGGCTGCGGTCTGGCTGCCGTTGGGGATCTGTGTCACCGGGCTGGCGATCGCGCTGCAGTCGTCGCTGTGCCACGAGGCGCTGCACGGCCATCCGTTCAGGGCGCGCGTCTGGAACGAGGTGGCGGTCTTTCCCTGCCTGTGCCTGATGATTCCCTATGGGCGATTTCGCGACACCCATCTGGCGCATCACCGGGATGAACATCTGACCGATCCCTATGACGACCCGGAATCGAATTACCTGGACCCGAGCGTGTGGGACCGGCTTCCGGGCTGGGCGCGGACGGTTCTGCGGGCCAACAACACGCTGGCGGGGCGGATGATACTGGGGCCGTTCATTGCGCAATGGGCGTTTTTGCGGGCCGACTGGCAGGCGATTCGCGCCGGGGATCGGGGTGTGCGGGAGGCATGGCTGTGGCATGTGCCGCAGGTGGCGGTGGTGCTGGCCTGGGTCTGGGTGGCCGCGATGCCGGTCTGGGGCTACCTGCTGGCGGTGTGGCTGGGGATCGCGCTGTTGAAGATCCGCACCTTTCTGGAGCATCGCGCGCATGCGCGGGCGCGCGGGCGCACTGTCATCGTCGAGGACCGGGGGCCGCTGGCGTTGCTGTTTCTGAACAACAACCTGCATGTGGTGCATCACATGCATCCGGAGGTGCCGTGGTACCGGTTGCCGGGGCTTTATGCGGCGCGACGCGCGCATTACCGGCGGCGCAACGATGGTTATGTCTACCGGTCTTACGGGCAGGTCTTTCGTGACTATCTGTGGCGGACAAAGGATCCGGTGGCGCATCCGCTGTGGCCGTGGCGGCGGGGGTAGGGGGAGTGAATGGCCTGGAGCGGTCATCTGATTGAAGCACCCTGCGCGGAACAAGGCCGAAGGCCGCCGCGCATCGCCGGGCCGCCCCCCGGCACGGCGATTTGGCTGCAACCTGCTCTGCGCTCGGATGTTTTTCGGGCTTGGCTGATATAAAGCGCTACAAATCTGATGTTGGATCGCCGTACCGCGGCCCGTCGATGCGCGGCTCACTGCCAATGTCCGCTTCAGCCCAACATTCTACCCCCCTCGCCTCAGCCCGCCCGGGCGTTCTGCGGCAGGATGTAGGGCCGGTTGCCGGGCGGGGGCTCGCTGACCGCGAGATCGCAGCCATAGACCGCCGAGAGCGTTTCGGAGGTGATCACCGTCTCGGGTGTGCCCTCGGCCACCACGCGGCCCGATTGCATCATCACCACCTGGTCGGCGAACATCGAGGTGAGGTTGAGATCGTGCATCACCGCCACTACCCCGCCGCCGCGCGCGGCGAAATCCCGGGCGAGGCGCATCACGCCCAGTTGATGGCCGATATCGAGGCTGGAGACCGGCTCGTCGAGAAAGAGCCAGTTGGGGCCGTCGGGGCCCGCAGGCTCCCATATCTGGGCGAGCACGCGGGCGAATTGCACGCGCTGCTGTTCGCCGCCCGACAGGTCTTGGTAGGTGCGGCTGGCCATGTGGCGCAGCCCGACATGATCCAGCGCGCGCAGCGGCAGGTCGGGCCGGTGCGCGAAACGCCCCGCGCCGTGGCCGATGCGCACGACCTCAATCACGGTGAAGGGAAAGGCCAGCCGGGCGGCCTGTGGCAGCACGCCCCGGCGCGGGGCGAGGGCCATGGCGTGGCGCGGATGCACCGGCAGACCACCCATGGTGATCGTGCCCTGGGCGGCAATCTCGCCGGTGAGGGCGCGCAAGAGCGTGGTCTTGCCCGAGCCGTTGGGGCCTGCAATCGCGGTCAGGTGCCCGGCGCGCGCCGAGAGGCTGACATCGTGCAGGATGGCGGTGCCACCGAGGCACAGCGAGACGTGATCGGCGCACAGCATCACAGGTCCACCAAGCCGCGCCGCCGCAGCAATATCCACAGAAAGACCGGCGCGCCGAGCACGGCGGTGACGATGCCGATGGGCAATTCGGCGGGTGCGATGAGCAGGCGGCTGAGAATATCCGCGCCCAGAAGCAGGCTTGCGCCCAGAAGCGCACTGTTGATCAGAAGCGGGCCGTGATCCGGCCCGGTGGCCAGCCGCAAGAGATGCGGCACGACGATGCCGACAAAGCCGATGCCCCCCGAGACCGCGACCGCAGCGCCTGTGGCGCCCGCCACGCAGAGGATGGCGAGGGTCTTGGTGCGCTGCACCGGGATGCCGAGATGCAGCGCCGTCGCCTCGCCCAAGGCCAGCCCGTTGAGGCCGCGCCCGAGGGTGGTGGCCGCAACCAGCGCCAGCCCGATGATCGGCGCGGCGGTGGCAAGCTTGGCCCATGTCGCCCCGGCGAGCGAGCCGAGGCCCCAGAAGGTCAGATCGCGCAATTGCTGATCGTCGGCGGCATAGACCATCAGCCCCGAGACCGCGCCGGAGAGCGCCCCGAGCGCGATGCCCGCCAGCAGCATCGTCGCGACCGAAGTGCGCCCGCCGCGCGTGGCGACCCCGTAGAGCAGCAGAACCGAGGCCCAACCGCCGACAAACGCCGCAAGCGGCACGGTGTAGATGCCGATGAGGGACTGGAGCGCCGGGGGCAGCAGCCCGCCCAGCACGATGGCGGTGATCGCGCCGAGGCCCGCGCCTGCGCTCACGCCGACGATGCCGGGATCGGCGAGCGGGTTGCGAAAAAGCCCCTGCATCACCGCGCCCGACACGGCGAGTGCCGCACCGACGAGCGCGCCCATGGCGATGCGGGGCAGGCGCACCTCCCACAGGATGATGCGGGCGAGGGTGTCGTCCTGCGCGCTGCCGGTGACGAGGCCGAGAAGCGAGACGCCCGACGCGCCGCTTTCAAGGCTGATCGCGCAGACCGCAATGAGCAGCAGCCCGAGCCACAGATGCGCCTGCCGCGCGGTGGCGCGGCGGTCGCGGGGCTGCGCCTCGATCATCTTAGCTTGGGTCAGTGTCATCATCGGCCCCGGGCGTTGCATAGATGGCGCGGTGCAGGTCGCGCGCGGCCTGCGCGGTGCGCGGACCGAAGCCCAGAAGATAGAGCCCCTGCATGCGGATCACCGCGCCGGTCGTGGCGGCGGGGGTGGTGCGGATCGCGGGCATGGACAAGAGCACCTCGTCCTCGATGGCGTGATCGCCGCCACGATCCATCATCAGGATCACGTCGGGGGCGGCGCGGCTGACCGCCTCGTCGGTGATCTGCTTGTAGCCCTCGAATGCGTCCACGGCATTGACCGCGCCCGCCATGTCGATGATGCCCGCCGCCTGCGTGCCGGTGCCACCGGCGAGGATGCGCCCGCCCTGCAGGCTGAGGATGAAGAGGACGCGCCTGGCATCGCCGGGGGCGATTTGCGCGGTTGCCTTGGCGGTCGCCTCGAGCGCGGCGCGGGTCTCGGCGATGAGCGTCGCGGCGCGGTCGGGCAGGCCGAGCGCATGGCCCACCACGGCGATCTTTTCAAGGATGCCGGGGCCGTCACTGGCCTCGGGCACGGTGGTGAACGGCAGGCCCGAGGCTTTGAGCACGTTGATCGTCTCGGGCGGGCCCGCGCCCTCGATGGCGAGAATCCGGTCGGGGGCGACCGAGAGCACGCCCTCGGGGCTGAGCGCGCGGGCATAGCCCACATCGGGCAGGCCGGTCACCTCGGGCGGGTAGGTGGAGGTGGTGTCGCGCGCCACCAGCCGGTCGCCCGCGCCGAGCGCGTGGACGATCTCGGTCACCGAGCCACCGATCGAGAGCAGGCGGTCGCGGGACTGGCCGAAGGCGGGCAGGGCGCAGAGCGCGGTGGCCTGCGCGAGCAGGGTGCGGCGGGTGAGACGGGTCATGCGGGCACCTCTGCGTCGGCGCGGTCGGGCAGGGCGGCGACATGCGCGCCGAAGGCCGGGCGGTGGTCGCGGTCGTCCTTGCGCAGGCCGAAGATTTGCAGGATCAGCCCGCCTTCGGCATCGAACGCCTCGACCGAGATGGCGGGGCCGCGCTGGGTGGGTTTCTCGACTGCCCAGACCTCTGTGATATGGTCGCGGCGCAGGTGCAGGTTGAAGCCGGGATCGAGCACGTTCTGCCACGGGCCCATGGCCTTGAGCGTGTGGACCGGGCCGGAATAGATCTGGATGCAGCCGCGATTGCCGACGAAGATCATCGCCTCGGTGGCGTCTTCGGCGAGGCGGGTGAGGAGTGTGTCCACGGCCCCGGGTGCCAGCGCGCGCACAAAGGGCGCGCCCGCGATGCGGTAGGCGCCGAGGCGGTTCATCCTGAGTTTGGAGGTCAGGCGCAGGAACTGGTGGGTGTCGGTCAGGCGCTGCCATTCGTCGCGCAGGATATCGACCTTTTCGGGGTTGGATTTCGCCGGTTCGGTGGGCTGGCGCGGGGCCACGTCGAGGGTCTGGCCCTGATCTGGCAGGGCCTGCGACAGGCGCAGCGCGTCCCATGCGGCGAGCGAGGAGGCGTCGCGCAGGAAGATCTTGTGCACCGCGTCGCCTGCGGCATCGAAGACCTGAAGGCGGCGGCGGGGGCCGGTGTCGGCCTCGGTCTCGACCATGAAGGCGTGGCACCAATGGCTGGGAAAGAGGCGCAGGTCGATCTCGGGGGTGAGTATCATCGCGGCGTGTTTGCCGCTGTGATAGTTGTCGTAGCGCCCGACCTTTTCATGCACGCAGGAGGGGTTGCGGGTGAGCGCCATCACCTCGCCGAGTTTCTGCGCCGCCGCCATCACCTGATCGGGATGCGCCGGGATGCGCGTGGCACCCGCGCCAGTGGAGGCGGCGACAAGCTGGGCCTCGGAAATGCCCAAGGTGTCGGCCTGATCGCGGCTGCGCAGTTTCGGGTTCTCGGCCTGAAAGGCGCGGATTGTTTCGGGGGTTATGGGGGCATGCCTACCTCTTGATCTGATGCAAAGGGGTGGCTGCGTCGCGGTCGATGCGGACGTGGCTTATGTGACGATCCAGGTGAATCGCAATGTTGACTCTTTTAGTCACAAATGGGTAAGGGGTGCAAGAGCGCAGGCCGAACGTCGGCGTATCGCACTCATTTCAACCAAAACGACCGTGCCAGCCTTTCGCAAGCACAGCGGCGTGAAAGCCAATGTCTGCAAGACGAGAAGGGGACACGGGGACATGACAAAACATCTGAGACTCGCGCTATTGACGAGCACCTGCCTGTGCGCGGCGGCACCATTGCTGGCGCAGGACGGCGCGGAGGGATTTCTGGGGACGCTGACGCTGGGCGAGAGCAAGCGGGCGGTGCAGACAGAGACCGCAACTCCGGTGACGGTGATCGACGAGGAGGAACTGCGCGACCGGCAGGCCGGATCGGTGGCCGAATTGCTGGTCACGGTGCCGTCGGTGGCGCTGGTCAATGGCGACACGGCGCAGGGGTCGGGTATCTCGATCCGGGGGTTCGGGTCGAACAGCACCTTCGGCACCGATCAGAAGGTCCTGATACAGGTGGACGGGGCGACGCGGGGGGCAGAAGAGCTTTACCGTATCGGCACGCAATTGTTCACCGATCCGTTTCTCTTCCGGGAGGTGGAGGTGCTGCGCGGCACGGTGGGCTCGTTCGAATACGGCTCTGGCGTGGTCGGTGGTGTCGTGCGGCTGGAGACCATCGACCCCGAGGATGTGACCGGTGGTGAGACCGGCCTCGCGCTGCGGCAGACGGTGGAGTTTCAGACCAATGGCAACGGTGTCACCACATCGACCATCGGGGCGTGGCAGGTGAATGAGGATCTGGGGTTCATGTTCAACTACGTGGATCGCAGCCTTGGTTTTCCGGAGGATGGCAACGGCGACGTGATCAACCCCGGACGCGACCGGATCGACGATCCGTCGTGGTTGATCAAGGGCAAGTATCGCTTTGGCGATGACAAGGCGCATTCGCTGGAGGCGAGTTTCCAGGAGACGCAAAGTTCGCAATTCGATGTGCCCTATGACAGTTTCGGAAACCTCACGTTTTTCGGCAATGTCGACCGCGAGATCGAGAGCAAGACCACGATCCTGAGCTATGGCTACAACCCGCTGAACGATCTGGTGGACCTGTCGCTGCAATATTCGCATGTCGACGAGGTGATCACGCAGGCGGCGGTTTCGTGCCCCGGAAGCCCGCCTGCGCCGACGTCGATCTGCTCGGACCTGCTGGATGCCGATCACGAGTATGAGACGACCACGCTGACCCTCAAGAACACGGCGTTCTTTCAGACCGGGGCGCTGGTGCATGACCTGACGACAGGGATCGAGTATATCAACCGCGAGCGGGTCAATGCGTTTGCAGCACCCGGGGGCGAGGATGAACGCTGGGCGTTCTTTGCGGTCAACGAGATCGACATCGGCGAGGCGTGGACGGTGACGCCCGCGATTCGCTATGAAAGTTCGACCGTGAAGGGCGACACCGCCCCCAATGACGGGACGTTCAGCAAGGATGCGCTGATGGGCGGGCTGTCACTGCGCTATGCGTTCGGCAACGGCTTTGCGGTCTTTGGCAGTGCGGCCTATACCGAGGTGATGCCGATCATCGACGATCTGGAATTTCCGGGCCGCGTGACGCGCAGCGAGAAGTCGCGCAGCTACGAGGTGGGCTTTTCCTACGAGCGGCGCGGCGCGCTGCGGGCCGGGGATCAACTGGCGCTCAAGGTCAATTATTTCGACAGCGAGTTGTGGGATGTGAATTCCTTTGTCGATGCCACGGCGGCGCAGAACCCGCTGGAGGAAATCCGCACCGAAGGGGTGGAGATCGAGGCCTCTTATGCAATGGAGAACGGGTTCTACATCGATCTCAACGCCACCCTTGCGGAGGGTGAGGAGGTCACGCAGGCGGGGCTGGTGAGCGACTGGCGCAATCAGGCGGCGGATAACCTGCGGCTGACGGTCGGCAAGGTGTTCAACGACATCTACGATCTGAGCTGGGAGGTGGTGAGTGCCGATGCGATCACCGTGAACGGGGCGCGCGACGCGGGCTACACGGCGCATAACCTGCGCGCCACGATCGCCCCCAAGGGCAAGGGCGTCTGGGAGAACACCGAGTTCCGGGTCGGGATCGACAACGTGTTCGACGCACAGTTCACGCCCAATCTGGCGACGCGGCCCGCGGTGGGGCGGAACTTCAAGTTCACGCTGGCCAAGACGTTCTGAGGTGTGGGATGGGGCCTGCCGCGTCTTGCGCGCGGCGGGCCTTTGGCGTGTCTGTCAGCCCGCGATGAGCCCGCGATAGAGATCGACCACCGGGTCGGGGCCAAGCGTCACGTCATCGAAGCCGAGCACCGCGCCGCGTGCCACGTCGCGGGTCATCGCCACGCCATGCGCAAGCCCGATGGGCAGGGCATGGCCTGCGCGCGCGATGGGCTGTGCCTTGCCCCAGACGGTATAACCGCCCTCGCCGTCGAGTACCTCTCCGGCCTTGAGGTCGCGCTTGGCCACCGCCGCCACGGTGCCGCGCATCTCGCGCGACTGGCCGGTGGGCTCGTGGCGCAGGGCGGCACTGAGGACCGAGACCGACAATTCCAGACCGATCAGGTGGAAGGGTTTGTACATCGAGGCAAAGCGCCCGGTGGAATCGGTGGGCAACCCGTATTGTTTGAAACAGGCGGCGGCGTAGTCATTGGGGGCCTCCAGCACCACGTAGACGCCCCATCGCAGATCGCGGAACACCGGGCGGCCGTCGCGTTCGAGCGACGACACCGTTTCGGCCATGCCGCGCCGGTCAAGCTGGCCGCCCACCTCGCGCGGGCGCAGCACATGGGCGAGATCATCGACGCCGCAGGGCGGGAAGGCGAGGCCGCTATCGGGCACGTCGAGACCGCAGGCATTGGCGATGGCGACCATCTCGATTGCGCTCTTGGTGCCGTCGAGGAAGGAGTTGAACATCTGCGGGTTCATGCCCGCCGCCGCGGCCTCCTGCGCCGTCAGACCGTAATGCGACCAGACGTCATCGGGGGTCACTTCGTGATAGGCGGGCAGGTATTTGGTGCCCTTGCCGGCGGCGGTGACGTGAAAGCCGGTGGCGCGGGCCCAGTCGACCATGTCCGAGACAAGTGCCGGTTGATCGCCGTAGGCCATGGAATAGACCACGCCCGCCGCGCGCGCCTCGGACGCGAGCGCGGGACCGGCGAGCACGTCGGCCTCGACATTGACCATGACGATGTGCTTGCCCGCTGCGATGGCGGCGCGGGCATGGGTGATGCCGACGCGCGGATTGCCCGTCGCCTCGATCACCACGTCGACGTCGTCGCGCGCGGCCAGCGCCGCGCCGTCCTCGAGATAGGCGGTGGCGGCGATGCGGTCCTCGTCCCAGCCCACGGCGGCGCAGGCGCTGCGCGCGCGGTCGGGCGAGAGATCGGCGATGGCGCTGACCTCGAGCCCGGCGATGGTGGGCGCCTGGCTGAGGAACATCGAGCCGAATTTGCCTGCGCCGATGAGGCCCGCGCGCACCGGTGTGCCGCGCGCCCCTGCCTCTGCCGCCAGTCTTGCCAGGTTCATGTCTGTCTCCTCCGCTTGCGTTTCGGGCGCAGGACACTCTGGCCCGGGGCGGAGTGCAAGCGGATTTTGCCGGATCGGACGCCGGTCACGCCCCGCCTGCGCGGTGTGCGCGGAAGGCGGGAGAGATGGCGTTGGCGGTGTCCTGCAGCTTGGGGAGAATGTCTGCGACGATGCGTTCGCGCGTCCATGTATGGGCGGAGACCGAGCATTGCACGGCGGCGAAGGCGCGTCCGTCATGGCCGATGATCGGGCTGGCGACGCCGATCTCGTTGAGAATCATCTGCCCGGTGGAGACCGCGAATCCGTCGCGGGCGGCCTCTGCGATGCTGGTGGCGATCAGGTCGCGGTCAAGCGTGGTGCTGGGGGTGAAGGGTGTGATCGGCCATGTCTCGATGGCGTGGCGGCGCTCGTATTCGGGGAAGGTGGCGATGATCGCGCGCCCGCCCGAGGTGGAGAGCGCGGGCAGGCGCCGCCCGATGATGGTGGCCGCGAAATAGGTGCGTTTGCAGGGCAGGCGGCTGACATAGATGATGTGATCGCCCGAGATTTCGGCGAGGTTCACGGTCTCGCCCAACTCCTGGCTGAGATTGATCAGCTTGGGCATCGCCTGACCGATCAGCGGGTCGGACCAGTAATAGGCATAGGCCATCTGCAGCCAGGCATGGGACGGGCGAAAGCGGCGGGTGACCGGGTCCTTGTCGAGCATGCCCTCGACATGCAGCGTGTTGGCGAGGCGCTGTGTGGCGCTCTTGTCCAGCCCGGTGCGCTGCGCGAGTTCACCGAGCGACAGGTCGGTATGGCCCTCGTCGAAGGCGCGCAACAGGCGCAACCCCTTGGCGAGCGATCCGACGTAGAGGGTATCCTGCTTTGTTTTCATGCATCTCTCGTAAAATGTGGCCGGATGTCGCAGGCCGGGCTTGACGTGGCGAAGTATGTTCGCATTAATGGATCATATGGCGATTATATGTATCATAATATGATACGTCAACGAAAAGCCAACATCACGCGCCTCGCCATATCGGCGCGCGACCAACATAGGGAGAGAGACATGAAACAGTCCTCTTTGAGACATGCAATTGCCGGTCTGGCGATCGTCGCGGCGTCTGGTGCGGCCTATGCCGACAAGGCCAATGACACGCTGCGCGTGGCCTTTACCAAAGAGCTGGAGAACGTCGACAGCTACTTCAATTCCTCGCGTGAGGGCGTCGTTTTGCAGCGCGCGGTCTGGGATGGGTTGATTTATCGCGATCCGGCCACCAACGAATACAAGGGCAACCTTGCCACGTCCTGGGAGTGGATCGACGACCTGACGCTTGAATTCAAGCTGCGCGAGGGCGTCACCTTTCACAACGGCGAGCCGTTCAACGCCGATGACGTGGTCTATACGGTCGATTTTGTCGCCAAGGAAGAAAGTGGCGTCAAGACGCAGCGCAATGTGAACTGGATGAAGTCGGCCGAGAAGATCGACGAGTATACCGTGCGCATCCATCTCAAGGACAAGTTCCCGGCGGCGATCGAATTCCTGTCCGGCCCGGTGTCGATGTACCCCAATGAGTATTACGCCGAGGCGGGCCCGTCGGGCATGGGTCTGGAGCCGGTGGGCACTGGTCCCTATAAGGTGGTGTCGGTGACGCCCGGGCAGCATTTCGTGCTGGAGAAGAACGAGAATTACCATGACAGCCCCAAGGGGCAGCCCGAGATCGCCAATGTCGACATCCGCACCATTCCGGACGTCAACACGCAGATGGCGGCGCTGTTCAGCGGGTCGCTCGACCTGATCTGGCAGGTGCCTGCGGATCAGGCGGAGAAGCTGGCGGAGATGGATCAGTTCACCGTCTCCAACGAGTCGACGATGCGGGTGGGGTATCTGTCGATGGACGCCGCCGGGCGCTCGGGGGATACGCCGTTTACGGATGTACGCGTGCGACAGGCCGTCAACCACGCGATCAACCGTCAGGAGCTGGTCGATGCGCTGCTCAAGGGCGAATCCAAGGTGGTTTGGACGCCGTGCTTCCCCAGCCAGTTCGGCTGTGAGCAGGATGCGGCGGCACAGTATGAGTACGATCCCGAGAAGGCCAAGGCCCTGCTGGCCGAGGCGGGCTATCCCGACGGGTTCAAAACCGAGTTCTACGCCTATCGCAACCGTGAATACGCCGAGGCGATCCTGAGCTATCTCAATGCCGTGGGCATCGAGAGCGACTTCAAGTTCCTGCAGTATTCCGCGCTGCGTGAGTTGAACATGACCGGCGATGTGCCGCTGGCCTTCCTGACCTGGGGCAGCTTCTCGATCAACGACGCATCGGCGATGGTCAGCCAGTTCTTCAAGCATGGCTCGCTTGACGATGCGCGGGATGATCAGGTGCTGGCCGATCTTGAAGTGGCCGACAGCGCGACCGACCCGGAGGTGCGCAAGGAGCATTACGCCAAGGCCATCGAGCGGATCACCGAGCAGGCCTATTGGGCGCCGATGTTCTCGTACAACACCAACTACGTCTCCACCAACGAGGTGGAATACACGCCGACCGCCGACGAGGTGCTGCGGTTCACCACGATGGAGTGGAAGTGATCCACACCGTCTGAGCGGGGGGCCGCGATTGCGGCCCTCCGTATCCCCCGTCGCCCGCGCATCCAGCGACCTGCCAGAAAACGAGGGGCCTGCCCGTGCTCATATTCATTCTCAAACGACTTGGCCTTGCCGTTCTGGTGGCCTTTACCGTGTCCTTCATCAGCTTCAGCCTGCTGTTCATGGCGGGTGATCCGGCGGCGGCGCTGGCGGGCGAGACCGCGAGCGGCGAAGATATCGAATCGATCCGCAAGCTCTATGGCTTTGATCGTCCGATGCTGGTGCAATACGGCGATTGGCTGATCTCTGCGTTGCAGTTCAACTTTGGGGAAAGCTATTATTTCCGTCTGCCGGTGTCGTCGCTGATCGTCGACCGGCTGGGCGTGACCATGACGCTGGGCGTTTGCGGGATCACCTTTGCGCTCTTGACCGCCGTGCCGCTGGGCGTGGCCGCCGCGATCCGCCCAAACTCGATCATCGACCGGGTGGCGTTGTTCCTGTCGGTGGCGGGGCAGGCGATGCCAAGCTTCTGGTTCGGCCTGATCCTGATCGTGATCTTTGCCATCCAACTGGGCTGGTTGCCGCCGTCGGGTGCCTCAAGTCCTGCGCATTTCATCATGCCAACCATCGTGCTGGGTTATTACGCGATGCCTGCGATCATGCGTCTGACGCGGGCCGGGATGCTGGATGTGCTGTCGTCGGATTACATCCGCACCGCGCGGGCCAAGGGCGCGCCGGAGGGCCGGGTGCTGTTTCGCCACGCGCTGCGCAACGCGATCATCCCGGTGGTGTCGCTGGCTGCGGTGCAGATGGGCTTCATGCTGGGTGGCTCGATCGTGGTCGAGTCGATCTTTGCGCTGCACGGCGCGGGGTTCCTTGCGTGGGAGAGTATCGCGCGTAACGACCTGCCGACGGTGCAGGCGCTGATCCTCGTGTTTTCGATGTTCTACATCGTCTTCACCTTTCTGGCCGATGTGCTGAATGCCTGGCTCGACCCCCGCATGCGGAGCAGCTGAGATGACCCAACTTGATACGCAGGATCCGATTCTGGCAGAGATCACCGGGCCGACGCCGGGGCAGATGTTGCGCAAGCGCGTGTTCGGCCATCAGGGTCTGATGATCGGCTTGGTTGTGCTGGTGATCCTCACGCTGGTCGCGATCTTTGCGCCGCTGCTGGCCCCGCATGACCCCTATGCCCAAAGCCTGATGACCCGGATGGAGCCGCCGGTGTTTCTGGGCGGCGACTGGGAGCATCCGCTGGGCACCGATCATCTGGGACGCGATTACCTGTCGCGGCTGATCTACGGCGCGCGGGTGTCGCTGATGATCGGGGTGATCGCGGCGCTGATTTCGGGCGTGATCGGCACCGCGATGGGGGTGGCCGCCGGATACTTTGGCGGGCGCGTGGACATGGTGGTGACGTTTCTCATCAACGTGCGGCTGGCGATGCCGGTGGTTCTGGTGGCGCTTGCCGTGGTGGCCATTCTGGGCGGATCGTTGCAGGTGGTGATCGTGGTTCTGGGGCTGTTGTTGTGGGACCGGTTCGCGGTGGTGATGCGCGCCTCGACGCTGCAGGTGCGGGGCCGCGAATACGTGGCCGCCGCGCGCGCCATCGGGGCCTCGACCCCGCGCGTGATCCTGTCCGAGATCATGCCCAATATCGCGAATAACCTGATCGTCGTGGTGACGCTGGAAATGGCGCATGCGATCCTCTTGGAGGCGGCGCTGTCGTTCCTTGGCCTCGGTGTTCAGCCGCCCACCCCAAGCTGGGGCCTGATGGTGTCGGAGGGCAAGAACATGATGCTGTTCGAGCCGTGGATGGTGCTGATCCCCGGGGCCGTGCTGTTTGTCCTCGTGCTGGCGATCAACCTGATGGGTGACGGTCTGCGCGACGTCACCGCCCCCGAAAACCGGAGCTGAGACCATGGAGAACCCCCTGCTGAGCGTGCGCAACCTGACGCTGGATATTCCCGTTGGCGGCGGCACATTGCACGCGGTGCGCGGTATTGATTTCGACCTGATGCGCGGCGAGACGCTGTGCATCGTGGGCGAGAGCGGGTCGGGCAAATCGCTGACCTCGCTGGCGCTGATGGGCCTGTTGGGCAAGACCATCCGGCGCAGCGCCGACCGGATGGATTTCGATGGCACGGACATCCTGACCGCCAAGCCGCGCGCCATGCGGGCGCTGCGCGGCGACCGGATGGCGATGATCTTTCAGGAGCCGATGACCTCGCTCAACCCGGCCTACACGATTGGCGATCAGTTGACCGAGGCGCTGCTTTTGCACAAATCCGTCGGCCGCGAGGCGGCGCGGGAGCGCGCCATCGAACTGCTGGAAAAGGTCGGGATCACCGCCGCGCGCAGCCGTCTGGGGCAGTATCCGCATCAGTTGTCGGGCGGGTTGCGGCAGCGGGTGATGATCGCCATGGCGCTGATGTGCGAGCCGGAACTGATCATCGCGGACGAGCCGACGACCGCGCTCGACGTCACCATTCAGGCGCAGATCCTGCGGCTGCTTTATGATCTGGGACGCGAGATGAACATGGCGATGATCCTGATCACCCATGATCTGGGCGTGGTCGCGCGCGTCGCCGACAAGGTGGCGGTGATGTACGCGGGCGAGTTGGTCGAGACCGGCCCGGCGACCGATGTGTTCAACACGCCGTCGCATCCCTATACGCGGGGATTGCTGCGCTGCATTCCGCAGCCGGGCAAAACCGAGCGGGGCAGCACCCTGGGCACCATTCCGGGCATCGTGCCGTCGCTGATCGGCGATGTGCAGGGCTGCGCGTTTCGCACGCGCTGTCCGTTTGCGCAGGCGGAGTGCAAGGCGGATATTCCGCGCCGGGAAGAGGGCACGCATATGTTTCGTTGCATTCATCCCGATGGCAAGCGCCACGCCGAAGAGGAGGTCACCGCATGAGCAACGCATCTGCATCCGCCGTTCTGGAACTGCGCGGCGTGACCAAGACCTATCACGTCAAGCAGGGCCTGTTCGGCACGGCACGGCCGCTGACGGCGGTCAACGACGTGTCGCTCTCGCTGCCGCGCGGCGAGGTGCTGGGGCTGGTGGGTGAATCCGGCTGCGGCAAGTCCACGCTGGCCAAGATCCTCTTGGGGCTGGAGGCCCCCACGGCAGGGCAGGTGCTGGTCGATGGCGAAGAGATCGGCGCGCAGGACCGCATGACGCTGGCACGGCGGATTCAGCCGATCTTTCAGGATCCTTATTCGTCGCTCAACCCGCGCAAGAGCATCTTTGACATCGTGTCGCTGCCGTTGCGCGTGCATGGCATCGGTGATCGCGCGCATTGGGAAAAGGAAGTGCGCTCGATCCTCGATATCGTGGGGCTGCCTGCGCGGGTGATGAACACCTTTCCCAGCCAGATGTCGGGCGGGCAGCGGCAGCGCGTGGCGATTGCGCGGGCGCTGATCATGAAGCCCGAGATCGTGATCTGCGACGAGCCGACCTCGGCGCTGGATGTGTCGGTGCAGAGCCAGATTTTGAACCTGCTGGGCGATCTGCGCAGCGAGTTCGGGCTGACCTATCTGTTCATCAGCCACGATCTGGCGGTGGTGGAGCATCTGGCGACGCGGGTTGCGGTGATGTATCTGGGGCGCATCGTCGAGGAGGCGGGTGTCGCGGGGCTGTTTGACGAGGCCGCGCATCCTTATACGCAGGCTTTGTTGAAATCCGTGCTGACGCCGGAGCCGGGGCTGGGCGTGCCCGATACGCAGCTTGGCATGGCCTATCCCAACCCCATCGACCCGCCGTCGGGCTGTCATTTCCACCCGCGCTGCCCGATGGCGACGGAGCTGTGCAAGACCACCGCACCGCGCCCTGTCGAGACCCCGGGCGGGCGTGTGGAATGTCACCTGCACGACCCGCAAAGCCCGATGCACAATCCAAAGGCGGCGTGACATGTCGGTGAACCTGTCGCGCACGGCGACCACGACCAAGACCGTCATCGAGACCGAACACGGCATCGTCGCCGCCCAGCACCGGCTGGCCGCGCAGGCGGGGGCCGATGTGCTGGCGGCGGGGGGCGATGCGGTGGATGCCGCGATTGCCACGTCCTTTGCCATCGGCGTGTTGGAGCCGTGGATGAGCGGCCCGGCGGGGGGCGGTGCGCTGATGCTGTGGCGCGCCGATGAGGGCCGGGCGCAGGCGCTGGATTACGGGATGCGCGCGCCCGCCAATCTAGATCCCGCCGACTATCCGCTTACGGGTAAGGGGATCGCAGGCGATCTCTTCCCGTGGGAGCAGGTCGAGGGCGACCGCAACGTACAGGGTGCCACCGCCGTGGCGGTGCCGGGGCTGGTTGATGGCATGGGGCAGATGCATGTGCGCTATGGCCGGATGCCCTGGGCCGATCTGCTGGCGCCCGCCGTGGCCCATGCCCGCGAGGGGATGCTGGTCGATTGGTATGCCGCGCTGATCATCGCGTCGACCACGCGGGAACTGGCCAAGGATACCGATGCCGCCGCCCTCTTTCTGGAGGACGGGCAGTGGCCGACGATTTCCGGCTGGACGGCGCTGGCGGAAAAGCGGCTGGATCAGGCGCGGATGGCCGACAGTCTTGATCAGATCGCGCGGCATGGCGCGCGGGCGCTTTATGACGGTGATCTGGGGGCGGCGATGGCCGCCGATATTCAGGCCAAGGGCGGCAGCCTGAGCCATGACGATCTGCGCGGCTATGAGGCGGTGTTTCGCGACCCGCTGCGCGTCGAGTATCGCGGTGCGCGGTTCGACGTTCTGCCGGGGCTGACCGCCGGGCCGACCTTTGCCGATGCCCTGCGGGTGATGGAGGGCAGGGACATGGGGATGAAGCCCGATGCAGAGGGCTTTGCCGCCTACGCGGACGGGTTGAATGCCGCCTATGCCGACCGGCTGGCCCGCATGGGCGACACCGGCGAGAGCGAGACGCATGCGGGCTGCACCACGCATTTCTCGGTGGTGGACCGGCAGGGCAACATGGTGTCGCAGACGCAGACGCTGCTGTCGATCTTCGGGTCGCGGGTGGTGTCGCCCTCGACCGGGTTCACGATGAACAACGGGATCATGTGGTTCGACCCGGTGCCGGGGCGGCCCAATTCGCTGGCCCCCGGCAAGCGCTGCCTGATGAATGTCTGCCCGATTTTGGGCGAGGCGGGCGGCGCGCGGTTTGCCTTTGGGGCGTCGGGGGGGCGCAAGATCGTCTCGGCGATGGTGCAGATGGCGTCGTTTGTCGCAGATTACGGGATGGAGATCGGGGCGGCGTTTCATCATCCGCGCATTGATGTGTCGGGCGGGGCGGCGGTGGTCGCCGACGAGACGCTGCCCGATGCGGTGCTGGACCGTTTGCGCGCCGAGCATAGCGTGCATACCACCCGGCGCAGCCCGTTCCCCTATGCCTTTGCCTGCCCCGCCGGGGTGATGCGGCGGGGCGCGGTGAACAGCGGCTGCACCGAGATCATGTCACCCTGGGGTGACGCCGTTTCAGAAGAAAAGACAGGACAATCATGACCAGAGATGCAGCGATCACCACGATTTCCGATTACTTCGACGAGGGACGGTTTCAGAGCGATCTGGCCGATCTGGTGGCCTATGAGACCGAGAGCCAGAACCCCGATCAGGCCCCGGAATTGCTGCGCTACCTGCAAGAAGCGATGCAGCCCCGGCTGACGGCGATGGGGTTTGACTGTGCCATCCACGATAATCCCGCGCCGGGGGCGGGGCCGTTGCTGGTCGGTGAGCGGCATGAGGGCGATGACCTGCCCACGATCCTGAGCTATGGGCATGGCGATGTCATTCGCGCGCAGACCGGTCAGTGGCGCGAGGGGTTGCATCCCTTCAAACTGGTCGAGGAGGGGGATCGCCTCTATGGGCGCGGCACTGCTGACAACAAGGGGCAGCACCTGATCAACATCGCGGCGATGGAGGCGGCGATCGCGGCGCGCGGGCAGTTGGGGTTCAACTGCCGGATCGTGATCGAGACCGGCGAGGAGACCGGGTCGCCGGGGCTGCATGAGTTCTTTGCCGCCAATAAGGACGCGCTGACGGCGGATGTGCTGATTGCCTCGGACGGGCCGCGATTGCAGCCTGAGACGCCCACGATGTTCATGGGCTCGCGCGGGGGGGTGACGTTCGACCTGGTGGTCGATCTGCGCGAAGGGGCGCATCATTCGGGCAATTGGGGCGGGTTGCTGGCCGATCCGGCGATGATCCTGGCGCAGGCGCTGTCGTCGATCACCGATGCGCGCGGGCAGATCCGTATTCCCGAATGGCGGCCCGACAGCCTGAGCAACAGCGTGCGCGCGGCGCTGGGCGGTTTGCCGATCGAGGGCGGCGACGGCCCGGCGATCAACCCCGACTGGGGCGAGGAAAGCCTGACGCCCACCGAGCGCGCCTATGGCTGGAACAGCTTTGCCATTCTGGCGATGAAGAGCGGTGTACCCGAGGCCCCGGTCAATGCCATTTCGGCGCATGCGCGTGCGACCTGTCAGTTGCGCTACGTGGTGGGCACGGTGCCCGAGGATATCCTGCCCGCGCTGCGGCGGCATCTGGATGCGCAGGGGTTCGAGGCGGTTGAGATCGTGCCGCATGATCGCGGGTTTTTCCGCGCCACGCGGCTCGATCCGGATCATCCTTGGGTCAAATTTACCGCTGCCTCGTTGGAGCGGACATCGGGGCAGGCGCCGCATGTGCTGCCCAATCTGGCCGGGTCGTTGCCGAATGACGCCTTTGCCGAAATCCTCGGGCTGCCCACGGTCTGGGTGCCGCATTCCTATCGCGGCTGTTCGCAGCATGCGCCCGATGAGCACGTCCTGAAACCCGTCTGCCGTGACGCGCTGCGGCTGATGGCGGGGCTGTTCTGGGATATTGGTACGGGCGAGGGGCTGCCTGCGGCGCAGGGCTGAGGGGGCGTTCTGGACGCTCTTGTCCTGCAAGTGGTCGCAAAGGATTGCGCCACAGTCGTTTTCCCACGTCAATGTCGGGGCAGGTGCGTTTGCCCGGCCCATGCCTGTTGTCGGCGCATGTCCGGGTGCGGCTCAGAGAGAGTTCCCGAATGAACGACAGACAAGGGCTTGATGCGGCCGATATTCGCATTCTCAGCGCGGTTCAGAAACATGGGCAGATCAGCAAGACCAAGCTGGCCGAGATCGTGAACCTGTCGCCGACGCCGTGCTGGGCACGGCTGACGCGGCTGCGCGCGGCTGGGTATATTCGCGGCTATCACGCCGATATCGCGCTTGAGCGGATCACCGATGTCACGCAGGTGATCGTCACCGTGTCGCTGACCCATCACCGGCGCGCGGATTTCGAACGCTTCGAGAACCATGTTCGCGGTGTCGACGAGATCACCGATTGCATCGCGACGGGCGGTGGGATGGATTACGTGATGAGCGTGTTCGTGCCCAGCCTCGCGCAGTTTCAGGCGCTGATGGATGACCTGTTGTCGGCGGAGTTGAGCATCGACCGCTACATCACCTATTTCGCGACGCGCCAGGTGAAGCGCAGCACGCCGAATCTGTCCAAGCTGGTCCACCGACCGGTGCGGTAGGCGCACGCGACCATTCGGTCTTTCGCATGGCTCGAAATCGGGACGAGAGGTCTCGTTTCGGGCCGTTTTTCGGAACACATGACGTCGCGACAAGCGTTAGACACGGCCCATCGACACACAGGTTTCAGCGGGTGCTGGGACCGGCGCATGGGAGGAATGACATGACGCAACCGCATGATTTCGGCTTTGGCACGCAGATCCGCAAGTCGCCTTATTTCGACGCCACCGTGCGTTGGGGTGCCAAGGGATTTTCGGTTTATAATCATATGTATATCCCGCGTGATTTCGGTGATCCGGAGCAGAATTTCTGGAACCTCGTGAACGACGCGATCCTGTGCGATGTGGGCGTCGAGCGGCAGGTGGAGATCACCGGACCGGACGCCGCCAAGTTCACCCAGATGCTGACGCCGCGCGACCTGTCGAACATGGCGGTGGGGCAGTGCAAATACGTGCTGATCACCAATGGCGAGGGCGGTATCCTCAATGATCCGATCTGCCTGCGGCTGGGCGAGAACCATTTCTGGCTGTCGCTGGCCGATAGCGATATCCTGCTCTGGGCGCAGGGCGTGGCGGTGCATTCGGGCCTTGATGTGACGATCTCCGAGCCGGATGTTTCGCCGCTGCAATTGCAGGGGCCGAAGTCGGGCGAGATCATGCGCGCGCTCTTTGGCGACGAGATCATGGACCTGCGCTATTACTGGCTGCGCGAGGTCGATCTGGACGGTATTCCGCTGATCGTGTCGCGGACCGGCTGGTCGAGCGAGCTGGGCTATGAGCTCTATCTGCGCGACGGCAGCCGGGGCGATGCGCTGTGGGAGCGGATCATGACCGCGGGCCTGCCCTTTGGCCTCAAACCGGGCCACACCTCGACCATTCGCCGGATCGAGGGCGGGATGCTGAGCTATCACGCCGATGCCGATATCACCACCAACCCGTTCGAGCTGGGCATGGACCGTCTGGTCAATGTCGACATGGAGGCGGAGTTCATCGGCAAGTTCGCGTTGCAGCGCATCCGCGACAACGGTGTGGCCCGCAAGCAGGTCGGTCTGATCATTGATGGCGAACCGATGGCCGGCCCCAACACCGCGTTCTGGACGATCAACCACGAGGGCGAAACCGTGGGCAAGGTGACCTCGGCAGTCTACTCGCCGCGCCTGAAAAAGAACATCGCGCTGGCGATGGTGGCGGTTGAGGCGGCTGAGCTGGGAACCGAGCTGGACATCATGACGTATAGTGGTGAAACCACCGCCACCGTTGTGGAAAAGCCGTTCTTCGACCCGCGCAAGCAGCTGGCCGCCACCGGCGCGACCAAACCTGCCCAAGCCACCGCGTAAAGGGACCGTCACATGTCGGACCTTGCCATCGAGCTGCATTGGCAGCGCGCCGAGCCTGTCTTGCAGACCGGCCGCTATTCGAACGCGCATACCGTGCAATACAACCGCGCGTATGACATGCAGGTGGACGCCGCCCCCGACTGGGGCGGCGATCCGGAACATACCAACCCCGAACAGGCGCTCGCCTCGGCGCTGTCGAGTTGCCACATGATGACGTTCCTGGCGCTGTCGGCCAAGGCGGGCGGGCCGGTGGCGAGCTATCACGACTACGCGGTCGCCCATCTGGGCAAGAACGCACGCGGGCAGATGTCGGTCACGCGGATCGACCTCAATCCGGTGGTGCGGTTCGATACCGGTTTCGTGGTCGATGCCGAGACGCTGGCCGAGATGCAGGACCGGGCGCATCGCTATTGCTTTATCGCCAACACGCTCGCTGAGAGCGTGGAGATCAACATTCTCTGACCCTTCCGAAGGAGGTGATCCGTGCAAGACAGTGGTGACATTCTGCTGTGGGAATTGGGCAATGACGGCGTTCTGCGCCTGACCCTGAATGACGTGGCGCGGCGCAATGCGCTGTCGGAGGCGATGCTGGCCGAATTGGGCCGGACATTTGCCCAAGCCGGTGAGGATGCGGCGGTGCGGGTGATCGTGCTGGCCGCAAACGGCCCGGCGTTTTGCGCGGGCCATGACCTCAAGGAGATGACCGCCGGGCGCGATGTGCCGGACCGGGGGCGGGCCTATTTCGCGCGGGTCATGGCGCAATGCTCGGGCGTGATGCAGGCCGTCGTGAATTGCCCCAAGCCGGTGATCGCCGAGGTGACGGGCGTGGCCACGGCGGCGGGCTGTCAGCTGGTGGCAAGCTGTGATCTGGCAGTGGCGGCCGAGAGCGCGCGCTTCAGCACGCCGGGGGTGCATATCGGGCTCTTTTGCTCGACCCCGATGGTGGCGCTGTCGCGCAACGTGGCGGACAAGCACGCGATGGAAATGCTGCTGACCGGGGACATGACCCCGGCGGCGCGCGCCGCCGAGATCGGGCTGGTCAACCGGGCGGTGGCGGATGACGCGCTGAGCGAGGTCACGATGGAAATGGCGCGCAAGGTCGCCTCGAAATCGAGCATGACGCTGGCCACCGGCAAGCGCGCCTATTACGCGCAGCGCGAGATGCCGCTGGCGGCGGCCTATGATTATGCCTCGACCGTGATGGTCGAGAACATGCTGGCGCATGATGCCGAAGAGGGCATCGGTGCCTTTATCGAGAAACGCGTGCCCGCGTGGCAGGACAAGTGAGCATGACGGTGCAGAACCCCTATAACAGCGGCCTTGATCGCAACCCGGCGAATTATCAGCCGCTCACGCCGCTGAGCTTCTTGGAGCGCGCGGCGAGCGTTTATCCCGAGCACACGGCCATTGTGCACGGCCCCCTGCGGCGCAGCTATGCGGAGTTTTACGCGCGGTCGCGGCAACTGGCCTCGGCCTTGTCGCGCACCGGCATCGGGCGGGGTGATACCGTCTCGGCGCTGCTGGCGAATACGCCCGCGATGCTGGAATGCCATTACGGCGTGCCGATGTGTGGCGCGGTGCTGCATTCGATCAACACCCGTCTCGATGCCGCGATCATCGCCTTTCAGCTGGATCACGCGATGGCGCGGGTGGTGATCGTGGACCGCGAATTCATGGGGCTGATGCAGGAGGCGCTGGCGTTGGCGCAGGTCGACCCGCTGGTCATTCAGTATGACGATGCGGAGTTCACCGGGGTGGGTGGCTGTGACGATGTTCTGGATTACGAGTGGTTCGTCTCGGAGGGCGACCCCGATTTTGCGTGGCTCATGCCAGAGGACGAGTGGGACGCGATTTCGATCAACTACACCTCGGGCACGACGGGCGATCCCAAGGGCGTGGTGTCGCATCATCGCGGCGCGTATCTCTTGGCGCAGGGCAATGCGTTGACCACCTCGATGGCGAAACACAGCGTCTATCTGTGGACGCTGCCGATGTTTCACTGCAACGGCTGGTGTTTTCCCTGGACGTTGTCGGCGATCATCGGCACGCATGTCTGCCTGCGGCAGGTGCGCGCCGAGCCGATCTGGGCGGCGCTGGCCGAGGAGGGGGTGACCCATCTGTGCGGCGCGCCCATCGTGATGTCGCTGCTGATTTCGGCCCCCGAGTCTGAGAAGCGGGCGCTGGAGCGGGAGGTGCAGTTCTTTACTGCCGCCGCGCCGCCGCCCGAAAAGCTGCTGGCGGACATGCAGGCGGCGGGCTTTGGCGTGACGCATCTCTACGGGCTGACCGAGACCTATGGCCCGGCGGTGGTCAATGAATGGCACGGCGCGTGGTCCGATCTGCCGTCGCCCGAACAGGCGCGGCTGAAATCCCGGCAGGGGGTGCGCTATCTGCCGCTGGAGGGGTTGCAGGTGATGGACCCCGAGACCATGGCCCCGGTGCCGCGCGATGGCGAGACCATGGGCGAGGTGATGTTTCGCGGCAACGTGGTGATGAAGGGCTATTTCCGCAATCCGCAGGCGACGCAAAAGGCGTTTGCCGGGGGCTGGTTTCATTCCGGCGATCTGGGGGTGGTGCATGCGGATGGCTATATCCAGCTCAAGGATCGGTCCAAGGATGTGATCATCTCGGGTGGTGAGAATATCTCGTCGATCGAGGTAGAGGAGGCGCTTTACCGGCATCCCGCCGTGGCCGTTGCCGCCGTGGTCGCCATGCCGCACGAGAAATGGGGCGAGACGCCTTGTGCCTTTGTCGAACTGGCCGAGGGGCAGGCGGTGGAGGCCGAGGCGCTGCGCGCGTGGTGCCGCGATCACCTGGCCCCTTACAAGGTGCCGGGGAAGGTGGTGTTCACGGATATCCCGCGCACCTCGACCGGCAAGATCCAGAAATTCGTGCTACGGGATCAGGCCCGCGATCTGGCGCTGCACCCGGTGGCGTGATGCGCCGGGGGATCAGGCCGCCGCGTAGCTGGTGAACACCTCGGCGCGACCGTCGTGGTGGATCAGGAACACGTCATAGGCCTCGCGCCGGTCCTCGGGGCCCATGCCGGGAGAGCCATAGGGCATGTCCGGCACGGCGAGGCCCACGGCCTGTGGCCGCTTGGCCAGAAGGCGGCGGATATCGGCGGGGGGCACGTGGCCCTCGATCACATAGCCGTCGATGTCGCCGGTGTGGCAGGACATCATGGCCTGCGGAATTCCGGCCGCCATCTTGTGCCGGATCAGGGCGGTTCCGAGGCTGTTTTCGGTCGTCACCTCAAAGCCGTCGCTGCGCAGGATGCGCACCCATGCCTCGCAGCAGCCGCAATTCGGGTCCTTGAGGACGTGGAGGGTGGGCATCGCCCCGGCCCGCGCGAGGTGAGGGGCGGCAACCGACAGGCTTGCGGCCCCGAGGATCAGGCTGCGGCGGGTGAGGCGGGACATGGCGACCTCCTGTGCTGGTGGTGCGAGTATCGTGGCAAGCGGCGCGGCATGCAATGGCGGGTGGGGTCGGCTGCGGGGGATTGTGCCTTGACCTCGGGGCCTCCGCCTTTACGTTCAACGCAGATCATCCGCACCCTTCGATCATGCGAGGGCTGCGCGGCGACGGGATCTGCTGACCGCAGTCCGTCGAAACAAAAAAATAAAGGTATCGTTACATGTTGCGACAGTTGGCGAGCGTACTCGTATCCCTCTTTCTTGTGTTTGGCGCAGCCCATGCGCAGGACGGCAGCGGGGCGTCCTCCGAGACCAACGGACAGAGGACGAGCGTCGATCTGTTGCTCGATGTCATCGAGGATGACGCGGCGCGTGCCGAGTTGATAGAGCGGCTGCGCGGCGCGGATGCGGTGCCGCCCGACGCGCCCGGTGATGTGATTGTGGAGACGCTTTCGGACGGGACCGTCCCGCCGGAGGACGCGTCCTTTGGGCGGCGGATCGCGCTGGTCACGCAGCAGGCGGCCGAGGATGTCGTGGGCTGGGGCATGCGGTTCTGGCGGCAATTGACCCGCGCACCCGAGGTGTTCGGCGGGCTGAGCGGCGGCGAGGCCGGTGTTCTGGTCGAGGCGCTGAAGGATCTGGCGCTGGTGATCGCGAGCACGGTCGTGGTGTTCTTCGCGCTGCGATGGCTGGGGAAATCGCTATATGCCGACATGAGCGCGTCGGCGCGCGATGGGGGGGTGGCGCGCACGGCGATGCTCTTTACCGCCTCTGCGGTGATCGACGCGGTGATCGTCATCCTCGCTTGGGGTGCGGGCTATGCGCTGGCGATTCTGGCGCTGGGCGAGTTTGGGCAGATCGGGATCCGGCAGACGCTCTATCTCAATGCCTTCCTGCTGGTGGAGATGGCCAAGGTGGCGGTGCGGCTGGTGTTGTCGCCCTCGGCGACCTCGCTGCGGCCCTTGCCGATTGGCGACCGGGCGGCGTCTTACCTGTCGTCGCGGATCAACCTGATCGTCGGGGTGGTGGGCTATGGCCAGTTGCTGGTGGTGCCGATCATCAACAGCAATGTCTCGTTCGCGGCGGGGCGCGCGGTGTCGGCGCTGATCGCGGTCGCTGTGCTGGGCTTTGCGATCTGGCTGGTGCTGCGCAATCGCCGGTCGGTCACATACTGGTTGCTGGGTGAAGACGCGGGCCCCCGGTCTGCGGCACCCGAGGGGACGGCTGATCCTGCACCCGTGCGGGGCCGCCGGGCGCGGGGCGCGCTGGCTTATCTGGCGCGGCACTGGCACTGGCCGGCGCTGGCCTATCTGCTGGCGCTGTTCGTCATCGTGATGCTGCGGCCGGGCGATGCGGTGTTTCAGACGTTCCTCGCCTCGGGGCAGGTTCTGGTGGTCGGGCTGCTTGGCTTTGCCGCCTCGGGCTTTATCAGCCGGACGATGGTGAGCGGCGTGAGCCTGCCTGCGCGTCTCTCGGACCGGGTGCCGCTGTTGCAGGGGCGGCTCAATGCGTTCGTGCCCCGGATGCTGTTCGTGTTGCGCCTGGTGATTTTTGCGGGTGTCGTGCTGCTGGCGCTCAATGCAATCGGTTTGATCGACCTGCGCGGCTGGTTGGTCAGCCAGTTCGGGTTGCGCTTCACGGGCATGATCCTCTCGGTGTCACTGGTGCTCCTGGTGTCGTTCGGGCTGTGGCTGGCGCTGACGTCGTGGGTGGATTACCGGCTCAACCCCGAGTTCGGCAGCGTGGCGACGGCGCGGGAACGCACGCTTCTGACACTTCTGCGTAATGCCGCGACGATTGCGCTGGTGATCATCACGCTGATGTTCGTGCTGGCCGAGATCGGGCTTGATATCGCGCCGCTGCTGGCCTCGGCCGGTGTTCTGGGCCTTGCCATCGGTTTCGGTGCGCAGAAGATGGTGCAGGACATCATCACCGGCATTTTCATCCAGTTCGAGAATGCGATGAATGTGGGTGACGTGGTGACTGTCGGTGGCGTCACCGGGACGGTGGAGCGGCTGACGATCCGCTCGGCCAGCCTGCGCGATCTGCACGGGGTGTTCCACATCATCCCGTTCTCGTCCGTCGACATGGTGTCGAATTACGTCAAGGATTACGGCTATTTCGTCTGCGACATGGGCGTCGCTTACCGCGAGGACGTGGAGGAGGCGAAACAGGCGATGCTCGACGCCTTTGCCGAGTTGAAAGGCGATCCCGATCAGGCCGACGGCATTCTCGACGAGTTGGAATGGTTCGGCGTCAACAGCTTTGGCGACAGCGCGGTGATGTTGCGCGCCCGGATCAAATGCGTGCCGGGGCGGCAATGGGGCATCGGGCGGGCCTATAACGGTGTGCTCAAGACGGTGTTCGACGCGCGCAATATCGAAATCCCGTTCCCGCATCAGACGGTCTATTTCGGCGAAACGAAAGACGGCCAGACCCAGAGCGTCAAGGTGGACATGGAGACGCCGACAGCCCCGGCCTGACGGGCCGGGGGCGGTCGTCAAGGCCGGGCAGGGGTCAGGAAATCGTCGAGCACGGCATGAAACAGCGCTGGTTTTTCGAGGTGCACGGCGTGGGCCGTGCCGGGGATCACGGCTAGGGCGGCATCCGGCAGTCCTTGCCAGAGCAGTTCCACCTGCGGCCAGCGATAGGATTTGTCGCCGTCGCCCCAGAGCACCAGCGTCGGCATGGTCAGCCGGACAAGCGCGCCGCGCCCGTCCCAATGGCTCATGGCGTCGAGCCCGGCGATAGCGGCGGCTTCGCTCGCCTGTGCGCCGAGTTGCGCGACGATGCCAAAGCCCTGTGCCGCCGTGCCCTCGCGGAACCATGTCGCGCCGATGCGGCGGATGGTTTGCGCCACCCCATCGCAGCGGACCCGGTCGCGCGAGGTGTCGAGCGGCTCGAACCGGTCGGGCATGAGGCCGAGCGGTCCGGTGCCGTAGAGGATAAGCTGGGTGATGCGGTCGGGGTGGGTCGCGGCCATGTCCTGCACGATCATGCCGCCCATCGAGTGACCCAGAAGGGTGATGCGGCCCAGCCCCAACTCGTCCAGCAGATCGACCACCGCCGCGCCAAAGCGCGCGATCCGGTCGGCGGGCGGCAGGTCGGCGGAGCCAGCATAGCCCGGCAGGTCGGGGGCGATCACGTCGAAGCGGTCGGCGAAGCGGTCGATCTCCGCCTGCCATTGCGCCGCCCCGCCGAGATAACCATGCACAAGCACCAGCGGCGTGCCCGCCCCCTTGCGCCGGTAGCTGAGACCGCTGCGCGCGGTCAGCGCATCTGTTCGGGCAGCCACAGGGCAGTCTCCGGGAAGAGGATCAGGATGACGATCAGCAGCACCAGCGCGCCGATGAAGGGCAGGCAGCCCATGATTACGTCGCCGATGGTCACCTGCCCGCGCCCGATGCCCTGAATGACATAAAGGTTGAGGCCCACGGGCGGTGTCAGCACTGCGATTTCCATGGTGATCGTGTAGACCACGCCGAACCATATGAGATCGAACCCCGCGGCTGACATCAGCGGAAAGATCGTGGGCAGCGTGATGAAGGTCATCGAGACCGGCTCGAGGAACATACCGAGCGCGATGTAGAAGATGAGCACGATGGTCAGTACCACGTAGGGTGAGAGATCGAAGCTGAGGAACAGCTGCGTGAATTCATGCGGCACGCGGTA
Source organism: Roseovarius tolerans (assembly GCF_900109855.1). GTDB lineage: Bacteria > Pseudomonadota > Alphaproteobacteria > Rhodobacterales > Rhodobacteraceae > Roseovarius > Roseovarius tolerans. Next base: position 210,503 of record NZ_FOBO01000004.1, read on the forward strand.
GTAGGTGAGGACAAATCCGAAGAGCACCCCCGCCGAGAGCAGCAGGCCGAGATAGCCCATGGTGCGCATGGTGGCGAAAAGCGCGTCGGTGAAGCCCTGCCATTTGAGCCCGCCCACGCCAAAGGCGAGGATCACGGTGAGCAGGGCCGCGACCGCTGCCGCCTCGGTCGGGGTGGCGATCCCCGCGTAAATGGCGACGGTGATCACGAGGCCGATGAGGCCGATGGGGGCCACGGTGGCGGCGATCTGGACGATCCCCATTTTCACCGACGCCTCGCTGTCGGGGATGTCGCCGGGCTTCAGGATGCCCCAGACCAGCACGACGATGGCGAAGGAGGTGACAAGGATCAGGCCGGGAATGACCCCCGCGATGAAAAGATCGCCGATGCTCTGATCGGTGACGATGCCGTAAAACAAAAGGATCAGCGAGGGTGGCAAGAGCACGCTGAGCGTGCCGCCTGCGGCCAGCACCCCCGAGGACAGCCGTTTGCCATAGCCGAGGCGCAGCATTTCCGGCAGGGCGACGCCGCCGATGGTGAGCGCGCCCACCATGGACGAGCCGCAGACAGCGCCAAACCCCGCGCAGGCCCCGATCGAGCCATAGGCCGCCGAGCCGCGCACGCGCACACCCTGATGCAGGAACTGGTAGAGATTGGGGCCGATATTGGATTTGCCGATGAGCTCGCCCAAGAAGACGAAAAGCGGCACCGCCAGCAGGATATAGTCGATCCAGACACCCCAGAGTTTGAGTTCCGCTGAGACGATGGAGGTGTCGAAGGACTGGATTTGCCACAGGAAGGGCAGGGAGGCCGCCGCCAGCGCGAAGGGGATCGGCAGGCCGATGGCGATGAGGAACATCAAAAGGCCGAGGAGGCCGAGGCCGACTTCATACCATTCCATCGCTCAGACCTCCTGTGCCGGGGTGCGGATGAGTTTCACCAGCCGCAGGGTTGCGTAGATCGAGAACAGCACCAGCGCCAATGCCCCCGGTGCCCAGAACGCATAGCGCGGCCAGAGCAGGATTTCCGAGGAGGCGCCCGAGTTGAACGAGCGGATCGTGGCGCTGACACCCGCGAGCGAAAAGAAGAGCCCCACGCCCAGCATGACGCACAGGTTGACCAGTGCCGCGATCTTGCGCCCCATCGGGGGCAGCGTGTCGGTCAGCATGGTCACCTTGGGATAGGCGTCTTCCTTCATCGCGTAGGCAAGGCCCGCGAAGGCCACCGGAAAGAGCAAGAGCGCGGTCGCCTCGGTTACCATGCGGTCGGGGGCGTTGAGCGCGTAGCGGGTGAAGACGCCGTAGGTGATCCACACCATCTGCACGAGGACCACGATGGCCCCGGCCGCGGCGAGCCAGACCACGGCGCGTTCCACATGGCTGATCAATCGGTCGAGACCGGGTTGCATGGCAAGCCTCCCTTTGCCGGAGATGCGGAGGGTGCCGCCGCGCGGGCAGCGGCACCTTTTGGGTCAGGGCGCGTGCTGTGCGAAGAGATCGCGGATCTGACCGGCCAGTTCTGGCCCGCAGGCCTCGTCCACGGTCTCGTTCCAGGTGCCCTGCACGCTGTTGATGAGTTCCATGCGCTTGTCCTGAGAGATCGAGACGGCCGCGCCGCCGCCCTTCATCACCGCCGTGCCGACGCGCTGATCGACCCAATCCTCGTAGCGGGGTTTCAGCCATTCCTCGGTCTCGTGCGCGGCCGCCATCACGGCGGCCTGTTCATCTGCCGTCATGCTGTCGAACTTTTCCTTGTTCATCATGTAGTTGATGTTGCCGTAAAAGAGGTTGGCGTTGACCATGTAGGGCATCACGTCCCACAGCTTCCAGCTGGAATAGGTGGCGACCCCCATGTTGATGCCGTCCACCACGCCGCGCTCTGCGGATTGGAACACTTCCTTGGGGGCGACAAATACTGGCGCGCCGCCCCATGTCTCGATCATCAGGCTCACGAGCGGCCCGATGGAGCGGACCTGCTTGCCGTCGAGATTGCCCAGATCGTCGATGCCGCCCTCGAACCACCATTCCTGATCGTAGGAATAGTTGGAGTTGAAGACCGGCACGAGGTTGATTGCGGCGGCCTCGTCGCGCACCAGATCGGCATAGGAGGCGTCCATCTCGATCTGGCCCTCGAGGTCGATGGCGACGGGGTAGAGCGAGGTCACGCGGTAGCAGGGCAGGCGCTCGTCGGCGGGCATCCAGCTCATGTCCGAGACGCCACCCTGCACCGCATCGACGCCTTCGGACCAGCCATGCAGCGTGGCAGAGGGGAAGATCTGCACCTCGACGCTGCCGCCGGTCTTCTCCTCGACCAGCTTGGCGAAATGCACGAAGCCGTCATAGCGGATGTCGGCCTCGTTGACATAGGTCGAGAGGCGGATGGTGGTCTCGGCCACGGCGGGGGCGGCAATGGTGGTGCCGAGGGCCGTGGCGGCGATCAGTCCTTTGAGGGGAAATGTCATGGTTCTCTCCGTGTTGGGGTGGGCGAGACCGTTCGTGCGGCCTTCATCATTGAGTATGGTCAGAGGCGGGGTGCCTGCGTTGGAAACGACCAATGGAAAAAGGCTAGGCCGATGATGCGCGAGTCGGCCAATTCAAACATTTCATCAAACTATTCCGATCTTGCATGACGAGGGCTGCTGGCGCAATCTGATCTCATCGGGGGGCTGTCATGGACATCAACTGGCTGCGCGATTTCGTCTGTCTCGGGCGGACGCTGAATTTCACCCGCGCGGCGGAGGAGCGCAACATCACCCAATCGGCGTTCAGCCGTCGCATCCGCTCGCTGGAAAACTGGATCGGCGTGCCGCTCATTGATCGGGCCAATTACCCGGTGCAGCTGTCGGAGGCGGGGCGGCAATTCCTGCCGGTGGCGCAGCAGACGGTGGCGGATCTGACCGACACGCGGCAGGCGATCCGCGAACGCGCGCGCGGCAATGCGAGCTTTCAGAGGTTCGCGGCGCTGCACGCGATCTCGGTCAATTTCCTGCAGCCGCGCATGGCGGAACTGGAGCGGCATTACCCGGATATGCGCACGCGGGTGATTTCCGACAGCCTGACCGCCTGTTGCCAGTTGCTGAGCGAGGGGGGCTGCGAGTTCCTGCTCTATTACCGGCATCAGGACGTGGCCCCGATCCTCGACGAGACCCGGTTCAAGCGCAAGGATATCTGCGAGGAGCGGCTGATTCCGGTGGCGCAGCACGAGGCGGCGGCGCGGCATGGCTGGACGCTGCCCGCGCGCGCCGGGCGCGAGGTGCCCTATCTGAGCTATGATCCCAACACGTTTCTTGGCACCGTCGTCGATCAGACCATCGGCAACCGCCGCCCCGCGCTCGACCTGCGCTACATGGATGCGCTGGCCGAGGCGCTGAAGCGGCGCACGCTGGCGGGGGCGGGGATGGCCTGGCTGCCGGAATTCTCGATCCGGCAGGAGCTGGAGAACGGCACGCTGGTGCGGCTTGGCGGGCGCGACTGGACGGCGACGATGACCATTTCGCTGTTTTGCTCGCCCGAGCGGCTCGACACGCTGGGTCAGACGATCTGGGCGCAGTTCTGACGGGTCGGGGGTGCGTTTCGCACGCAAAAAAGGCCCTGTGAGGGGCCTTGTTTCATTGGTCGGAGTGAGAGGATTCGAACCTCCGGCCCCTGCCTCCCGAAGACCGAAGCTGCTAGCCAAAATATTGATTTTCCGTCAAAGAGCACTGTTTTACGGGCCGAATTTTCAGCCAAACCAATCAAGTTCAGGTTCGACAGGTTTATCGAACCAAAGAGCACTGTCTACCGACCTGAGCTGTGGCGCGAATTGGATGTAACTTGCACTCAAAGCTCTATGGATGGAGGTATTTGACAGAGCTCCTGAAATGTTGGCAGGACATATGCTGTGCGGCGCGAAGCAACTTTTCGACTGTGTCACGAGGTGAGAGTTATACAAGCCTCTCGCTTGATGGAGTGCGAGCAGAGCTGTTCGGGAAAGGTCTCAGCCACCAGCCCGGAGGTCATCAGCGTGACTAGAATCTCGTGGCGTTCGAGAATCGAGACCAGCCACGGGATGCCGTGGCTGGCGTTGTAGCGCCCGTAGCTGTCGGCATTGGGGTCAAAGAGACCGTCGCCGAGTATGTTGCCCATCGGGCTAGCCCCAGATGTTACTCATTGCTTAATGTGATGACGCCGTCGCGCCTATTCAGTTTGCACTACCAAGATGTGCGCTGCTTCATCGCCAAGGACCCGGATTTCACGACTGGGATTCTCGTAATCGGTATCGTCCAAAAGCATAACGCCTCCGGCACTCAAACGCTCCGTATCACCTGTGCTTGAACTCAGTTCCACTTCGCCCGAAAGCAAAACACAAAGCTGGCTGCGACTTGAAAAGTCCTTGCTGCTTGCAAAGCCAGGCGGCAACTCGGTGAAGAAATAGCGCTTGCATGGCCTAGCCGCGGACATCATCTGGGAGCTCACAACAAAACCGCTTAGCCCCGACTGAAAGTCCACCATTTGATGGCCGAACTGTGTGCCGCCTTTGCCGTCATTCGAAAAGGTCATAATCCGCATGGTAATTTCGATCTCCTACTCTGAATGCTGGCACATTCGACAGAGCGTGCCCATACGTATCAATTGCACGAAGGCTACAAACTTTCTTCGGATTTGAAAACGCGTTTTGAGCGACGGCGAAGGGTTCCATGACCTTCAGGTGCTGATTTTCTTGCCTGCGTGGGCTGGCCGGGACAGTATTCTGTTCAGAAAAAGGATCAGGGGGACGGCATGGATCGGTGGCTTGCAGGGGTATTGACGTGCATTGGTGCTATCTTGCTGGGGGCGGCGAGTGTCATGGCGTGCACATTACCGGACATGCGGACCGACGTCGCCCCTATGCCGGAACATGGCGGCCCGGTTCAGGTAGACGCTTCCTTTACGGTGCTCGACATGCTGGGCGTCGATGATGTGAGCCAGCAAATCAATGTCGATATCGGCGCGATGCTGGTCTGGCGGGATCCACGATTGCAATCGCTTGAAGGCTGCCGATTTGCCCGATCACAGGTTTGGACGCCCGACATCATCTTGCGGAATTCGTCCAACCTGCGCACCACGCTCAATAACGCGCGCGATCAGGTGGTGATCGGTGCCGAGGGTCGCGTGACCTACCGGCAGCGGTTCTTCGGCGAGATTTCGACCTATCACAACCTGCGCAGTTTCCCATTTGACGCACATGACTTCACCATCACCTTCATGTCGGTCGAAACCGGCGTCGAGACGCTGAAATTCGTGCCGGATCAGGCGAATACATGGCTGTCCGACAGGTTCAATATTTCGGGTTGGCACGTCACCGGTCTGACGCTTGCGGAAGAGAGCGCGAAACTGCGCGAGACCGGGCGCAGTCTGAGCATGCTGCACCTGACCATCGCGGCGGAACGCGAGGTCAACTACTACCTTTTCCGGATCATGCTGCCGCTCTTCTTCGTGGTTGCGATGTCCTGGGTGATCTTCTGGGTGCCGCCAAGCAGGTTCGAGTTTCAGATCGGTCTCGGGGCAACGTCAATGCTGACGGTGATCGCCTTCAATCTCGCGGTCGCCGGGGCCCTGCCCCCGCTAGGCTATCTGACGGTTCTGGACCAGATCCTGATATGGTCCATCGCGATGGTGTTTCTCGCCATCGCCGAGGCGCTGGTGACCGGGCTTCATGTCGTGAACGGCAAGGAAGCACGTGCGCTTCAACTTGATCGCGTGGCGCGTGTGGTCTTTCCCATTCTGCTCATTGGCGGATGGGCCGCACTAGCGTTGCGGGGTATGCGCTGAGCCGCGTAGCTTTGGGCGCGGTCACTCCGGTACCGGGCTGACGCGCCATCCGCCGTCTGCCGTGCGACAGCGCCACGTGCGAAAGGTGGCAGGCTCGGGCCGTTTCACCGTGCTGACCCTGTGCACGAGTTCGGCACAGTTCCCGTCGATCCGACCCAGCGTGACCGCCCCCTTGGAGCGGCTCGCAGGGTTGCTCCAGCGGCGCGCGTCACCGGTTTGCCCAAGCGGCTCGACCAGTTGGCTTCCGGCTTTTTCCATCGCCGACAGGTCGCTCTGCGACAAGCCTGAGTCGTAGAGGATCTTGCCAAGACTACGCGCCTGTGCCTCGCCCGATCCCATCAATGGCAGCGCCAGCAGCGCCGCGGACAGGAGTATTTTCGCTCTCATAATGAATTCCTTTCGAGATTGTCGCTTCCGGCGCTCATCGTATCGCTGGTTTCTCCAGCCGCAAGGCCATCACGATCAGCGCCGCCCCGCTGCCCAGAAGTTCCAGCGACAGGATCACGCCCAGTTGCAGCGTAACGCCCAGCAGAACAAGCAAACCCAGCACAACCGACAGCGCACCCGCCACAAGCACCGCCCAGAACAGCGGATCGGTCTCGTAGCGCCGTCCGATCCAGAGCTTGGCCAGCCCGCCTATAACCAGCAGCCCAACCAGCAACCAGCGCAGCAGCGTGCCATCGCCGATCGGCCCGATCAGCAGCGACAGGCCCAGGAACAGCCCCGCCGCCGCAAAGAGCGCGGCCCCGGCCCGCTCGCGAAAGGCCGAGGATTTCCAGGCTGCGCGTCCCTGCAAAAGCCCCATCAGCACCAACGCCCATCCCGCGATGGTGGTCGAGGTGATCTGCGCAGCATTCGGATTGATCAGGCCCAGCACACCGCCCGCTAATGCGACCAGCCCCGCCAACAGCCACCATAGCCAGTTTTTCATCACCGCCTCCTCAGTTTGTCTGGTCCCGGGCGGCAAGGCCCAGAACGATCAGGGAAATTCCGTTCGAAATCAGCTCGATCGCCAGCAGGATACCCAGAACCACCGCCGCTGAGAACGGAAAACTCGTCAGGATCATCGCGCCCAAAGCCAGCGAGATGATCCCCGACAGGATCAACACCAGCCGGAGCCCGCCACCCGGTAGCCGAAACGCGAAGATGATCCGCAACACGCCAATGAACAGCATCAGCAGCGCCACCACGACCGTCAGTTGCAGCACGCCCTGCAACGGGTTGCTCACCAGATTGACACCGATGGCCAGAACCGCAGCGCCCAGCACGAGCGACAACAATCGCGAGCCCCAGCTGTCATCGGCAAAGATCGAGACCAGCATGAGCGCACCGATGGCGATAAAAAGATACCCGGTCAGAAGTTCCGCCGTCAGCGTCGCTGCCAGCGGGTTCAACAGGGCGATGATGCCACCGATCAGCGACAGGGCGCCGATGCCGAGCAACAGGATGGAATTCTTCATTGTATGTCTCCCGAAACTGCCAAAATCTATGCCTCCGAAGGCTCTGCCATTAGATCGAAACTCTCGAGCCGCAACCGGTCGCTCAGCCACAACAAAATCCGCTCCGCCAGCGACAGCGCGGCGCGCTCTTCCATCACCTGCCGCGCCAGAGCCGGTTTGTTGGTGATCAGCCCGTCCACCCCCATCGAGATCATCCGCGACATGGCGCGCGGGTCGTCCACCGTCCAGACATAGACCTGCTTGCCCGCCGCATGCGCGCGGCGCAGTAGATGCCCTGAGACCTGCCCGGTATTGACCGCCAGAAATTCGGCATCGAGCGCGCTCAGGTCACCGATTGCCCGCGCCGCGAGGATGCCCACCGGCCAATCGGGGCGCAGGGCGCGCATCTTCGCCACCCCCGCCCGCTTGAGCGACATGATCATCACGTCATCTGCCATGCCGGTCTCTTCGACGATCTGTGCAACACGCTCTTCCAGCCGTTCGTCATGGCCGTAATACTTCAACTCGATCAGCACTTGGCCGCGCCCCTTGGCCACCTCCAGCACGTCGCGCAATGTGGGCACCCGGGCCTCCGCATAGGCAGGGTCGAACCAGCTTCCGATGTCGATCTGCGCCAGATCGTCGGGCATCGCGTTCCAGACCTTGAGCGGCACGCCCGCCTGTTTCATGAAATCGCTGTCATGGGTGACGATCACGGTGCCGTCGGCGATCTCCTGCACGTCGATCTCAACCCAGTCGGCGCGATCCTCCAGCGCCTTTTCCACGGCGGCCAGCGTATTCTCGGGCCGCGCCGCCGCCGCACCGCGATGCGCGATGATCTCGACCGCCTGCGGGGCCGCAAGACGCCCCGCCAGATCGCCCAGAACCGAAACCGCGCCCAAACCCGCCACGCCCGCCGCGATGGCAAGCCCGGTCAGAACCAGTGCAGCGCCGCCCGGCGCGCTGTCCTGCTGCGGTGCCAGAACCTTGGGGGCTACGCTGCGATGCAAATCATCCAACAGCACCGCCAGCGCGCCGTTGGACACCGCTGCCAGAACCGCATTGGCCAGCGACCAAAGAGCGAGCGTAAGAAGCGCGGCCAGCACGACCCCGGTGAGGCTTGGCAGCGCCAGCGCCTGCGCGCCCGACCCGAATACGCCGATCAGCGCCGCGACCCCGGCGGCAAGCGCCAAACGCAGCGCAAGCCAGCCAAGGATGCGCCGGATCACCGCGCCGCGCCGCGCGCCCAGATGTGCCTCGCTCTGCGCAAAGCAGTCGCGCGCGGGCACCCCGTCGATCAGCCGCAGATGCAGGGCCAGCGCCCAGCCCGATAGCCGACAGACCAGCAGCCCCGCCATGATCAGGACGAGCGTGCCGATCACACCTGCAGCCAGCAGAAACTCTGGCGGCCAGTAGGTCAGGTAATAGTTGATGTCGTGCGCCCGAAGTGTGAGCACCGCCACCGCCGCGCCCAACGCCAGAAACGGCAGGGCCAGCAGCGCCACCCGCAGCACCAGCCGCAGAGCAACGCCAAACACCGCCCCTAACCGGGGCAGCACTAGCCTCCAGGCCGTCGCAAGCGTGGGCCAGAGCCCAGTCACGGGCTGCCGCAAGGCCGCCGTCATCAATGCAAGATCGAGCACCGCTGCGACAATCAGAACGCCCGCCACGGCCAATGCGCCAAGCGCCCCCAAGGGGGATAGCACAAAGCCTGCGATATCCTGATCGGTCAGCGCCGAATCCCCCGACCAGCGCAGCGCAAGGCCAAGGATCACCCCTGCAAGCGGCAGCATCAGAACCGAGACAGCCAACCGCACACTCAAATGCAGCGCCGTGAACAGCAGCACGTCCGACAAAGCACGACGATAGGCCGGAAGGACCGCGCGCAGCCCCACCGGTCAGGTCTCCGCTTCGGTGGATTTGTTCCCTTTCAATCTCTCCCGCAAGGATTGGAATATCACGTAGAGCGCCGGGATCACGAAGATGCCCACCAGTGCCGCCGCCAGCATGCCGCCTGCCACGCCCGTGCCGACGGCGCGGCGCGACAGCATCGAGGCACCTTCCGCCGTGACCAGCGGGATAAGCCCGGCGATAAAGGCGAAAGATGTCATCATCACCGCCCGGAACCGCGCGCCCGCGCCCTGCACGGCGGCATCGAGAATGGTCTCCCCCGCCTCGCGCCGTGCCTTGGCGAATTCCACGATCAGGATGGCGTTCTTCGCCGCCAGCGCCAACAGCACCACCAGCCCGATCTGCGCGTAGATATTAAAGGGGAGCCCCGCCAAGAGCAGCGCCGCAATCGCCCCCGCCACGCCGAACACCACCGATAGCATCACCGGCACCGGCACCGTCCAACTCTCGTAAAGGGCCACAAGGAACAGATAGGCAAAGAGCATCGCAAGCACGAGGATCATCGTCGTCTGCCCCGCCGCCTGCTTTTCCTGCAACGCGGTGCCGGTCCACTCGTAATCAAAGCCCGGCGGCAGATTGGCCTCGGCCACCTCTTCCATCGCCGCCAGCGCGGCCCCAGATGACAGACCCGGCGCGGGGTTGCCGCTGATCTTGGCGGCGCGCTGATTGTTGTAGCGCGAGAGCGACATCGGCCCGGTGATATAGTCGGCACGGGCAAATGCCCCGATGGGCACCATTTCTCCGGACGCGCCGCGCACCTGAATGCGCCCGATATCGTCCACGGCGTCACGATATTCGGGCGCGGCGCTCATCCGCACCTGCCACGAGCGGCCGAACAGATTGAAATCGTTGATATAGGCCGAGCCGAGCGTCGGTTGCAGCGCGGCAAACACGTCCGACACGGGGATGCCCAGCGCATAGAGCCGCTCGCGGTCGATCTCAAGAAAGAGCTGCGGGCTGTTGGCCGAGAAGGTGCTGTAGACCCCCGCGAGCGTCGGATTGCCATTGGCGGCGAACGAGAGCCCCCGCGCGGTTTCGGCCAGTTCCTGCGGCGTGCGCCCCTGCGTGTCGAGCAGTTGCATCTCAAAGCCCGACCCGGTGCCAAGCCCAGCAATCGGCGGCAGGTTGAAGGCAATGACCTGCGCCGAGCGAATGGCCGCACCCTGACGGATGGCCTGCTCGATCACGTTGAAAACGCTTGTCTCTTCGGTCGTGCGTTCGGCGAATTCCTGCATCGACACCAGCGCAAAGGCGGCGTTCGACCTGGTGATGCCGTCCAGGAGCGAAAAGCCCGCGACCGAGGTGACGGACTCGACCCCCGGCAGGCCCAGCAATATCTCTTCCACCTCGCGCTGCGCCGCGATGGTGCGGGTGACCGAGGCCGCCTCGGGCAGGCGCGTCTCAACGATGAACGAGCCCTGATCCTCGGACGGCAGGAACCCCGTCGGCACCGCCTTGAACAGCCCGCCGGTCAGCGCAATGGCCCCGATCAGCAGCGCCAGCCCAAGCACCGCGCGCCGCGCGATGGACCCGGCGACCCGCGCATAACCGTCGCGCGCACCGTCGATGCTGCGAGAAATCCGCCCCATTATTCCCTTTTTCGGCCCGTGATGCGGCTTTAGCAGGATCGCGCAGAGCGCGGGCGACAGGGTAAGCGCGTTGATCGCCGAGATTACCATCGACACGGAAACGGCGACCGCAAATTGCTGGAACAACTGCCCGGATATTCCCGGAATGAACGCCACCGGCACAAAGACCGACAGCAACACGAGCGTCGTTGCGACAATCGCGCCGGTGATCTCGGACATCGCCGCCGAAGAGGCCTCGGCCGGTGACATCCCGGGGTTTCCCTCCATCTTGGCCTCGACCGCCTCGACCACCACAATGGGGTCATCAACCACGATCCCGATGGCCAGAACCATCGCCAGCAGCGACACCGTATTGAGCGAAAATCCCATCGCCTGCATCACCGCAAAACTGCCGACCAGCGCCACCGGCACGGCAATCAGCGGGACCAGCGTGGCGCGCAGCGAACCAAGGAAGATGAACACCACGATCACCACGAGGACGAAAGCCTCGATCAAGGTCTTTTGCACCTCGTGGATGCTTTCCTTGACGAAGGTGGAACTGTCCGAGACGATGTCATAGGCCATGCCGTCGGGGAATCCTGCTGCCACATCCTGCATCATCGCCTTGGCGGCGTCGGCGGCGGCAATGGCGTTGCCACCCGGCGCAAGATAGAGGCCGATCAGCGTCGCTGGCTTGCCATCAAAACTGGTCACGACATCAGAGCTTTTCTCGCCCAGCGTCACCTCTGCCACATCGCGCACGCGCACGACGCTGCCATCGCTGCCCGCGCGCAGTATGATCGCGCCGAATTCCTCGGGGCTCGACAGCCGCCCCTTGGTCGATAGGTTGAGCTGCAATCCCGGATCCTCGGTCACCGGCTGTCCGCCGACCCGCCCGATGGCGGCCTGAAGGTTCTGACTCTTGAGAGCCGCGCTCACATCGGTGGGCGTGAGGTTCAGCGCCGCGAGCCGGTCCACATCCAGATTGACGCGCATCGCGAACTCATTGGCCCCGAACATCGAGGCATCGCCCACCCCCTCGACCCGCTTGAGCCGGTCCATGAGGTTGAGCCGGGCATAGTTCGTAAGATCACGGCCCTCAAGCGCGTCGCTTTCGGCATAAAGTGCGATGCCCATCAGCAGCGACGACGATTTCTTGGCGACCTTCACGCCGGTCTGACGCACCTCCGACGGCAAGAGCGGCTCTGCCAATGACACCCGGTTCTGCACGTTCACCGTGGCGATATCAGGATCTGTGCCCACCTCGAAGCTGATGCTGAGGATATAGGTGCCATCTGCGCCCGAGGTTGAGGACATGTAGATCATGTCGTCGACGCCCACGACCTGATCCTCGATCACCTGTGCGACGGTCTGCTCCACCACCTCGGACCCGGCGCCGGGATAGCTTGCGGTGACCGAGACCTGCGGCGGCACGATATCGGGGAACTGCTCCACCGGCATCTTGCTCAGCGCGATAAAGCCGGCAAGGAAAAGGACAATGGAAATCACCCCGGCAAAGCGGGGGCGCTTGATAAAGGTATCTGCCAGCATGGATCAGCCCTCGGGTGCGGCGGCATCGACCGCGCTGCCGGGGCGAACCTTGTTCACGCCCTCGGTGATCACGCGCTCGCCCTCGCTCAGGCCCTCGGCGATAACGGCAAAGCCTTGCGCATTGCGGCGCACGGTGACGCGGCGCTGCTCGGCCACCTCGCCCTCGCCCACCACCAGTACAAAGGCCCCTTGAATGTCTCGCTGCACCGCCTGCGCCGGGATCGCCAATTCGCCCTCGGCCGTGTCAGAGGTCAGCGTCACGCGCACCAGTTCACCATCGAGCAAACGCCCATCGGAATTGGCGAACCGTGCGCGCAGCGTCACGCTGTCGGTGCCCGAATTGACCCGGCTGTCCACGAAATCGATATCGCCCGGCGCGCCATAGACCGTGCCATTGGCCAGCGTCAGGCTGACCGCGGCGTCTTTCGAGGCCTCGCCGCGTTCGACTCGTTCGAGGAAATCCCGCAACACTGCGGTCGGCACCGCGAATTCGGCATGGATCGGATCAAGCTGCACCAACGTCGCCAGCGCGCCCGCTTCCGGCCCGACAAGCGCGCCTTCGTCCATCGCGCTGTCGCCGATGCGCCCCGCGAAAGGCGCCTTGATTTCCGTGTAGGACAGGTTGGTGCGCGCCCGGTCGAGTGACGCTTCGAGCCGCAGCACATCCGCCTCCGCGGTCGCAAGCGCGGCCTCCGCCTGATCGAGACGCGCCTGCGCCCCGGCCTCGCGCGCGACGAGTTCTCCCTGTCTGTCCCGTTCGATCCGCGCCAGATCTCGCTGTGCCTGCGCCGCGCCCAGCGCACCCTCGGCCTCGCGCGCCGCCGCCTCGTATAGATCCCTCTCGATCACGAACAGCGTCTGGTCCTGAATCACCTCGGCACCCGGAGCAAATCCGATCTCCTCGATCACGCCAGACACCCGCGCGACAAGCGCCACCCGGCGATTGGCATCCAGACGACCGTTGAAATCAGAGGTTTCCGCAAGATCGCGCGTCATCGCCTCGACTGCAACCACGGCTGCGGGCGGCGCGCCTTCCTGTGAAATTAAGGCACTGCCAAGGGATGCGACAGCAACTGACAATAAAAGTGTTCTAATCATTTCCACCCCATCAAGCGCAAAATCGCTGCTCGAACGATACCCGATAGATCTCCGGAGTCACCTGAAAACGTGCATTCTCAATTTTTTGCTGAACGCCCTGTTCAAACCTCGCTCATGAGAATGGCGTTTGGCCACGCGCTCAGAACCACTACCGAGGGCAGCTCCGACGTTCGTTCGAAATCGATAGACCGACACCTTGGGCCACTAGCGAAGTTGATCGCGCCGGGGATCGTGCCACCCTGAAACCAGTCGGGCGTCCGGCTGTCCACGACCACTGACCCTGGGTCTTGTAACATCTCCAGAAGCTCAAGCTCCCCGATCGTTGATACGCCCGGGGCCGGGCTCATCGCCTGGATGCAGAATTCCGGACACTGGCGCGAGGTGCGTGCCCACTGGCCGGTAATCTCGTTAGAAGGATCCTGAACGCGGTCGATCACTTGCGGGCCACTTTCGGTCTGCACGGTCACTTGAGGCATCGATTTCGTGATCCCCAGTGTAGGGTCAGCCTGCGCCGCACCAGCGATAAGTGCGGCCGAAAAAGCAGTGGTGAATGTCTTCATTCTTTCCTACAGCCTGGGTGCCCATACAGCGTGCGCGACGCTAGTCGACTATTCGCTAACCCGTTGCACCTCCAACTCACGGCAAGCACCGTGGCTGTGGGACATGCATCAGAGGATCTGGCTGAGAAACTCCCTGGTGCGGGGGTCCTGCGCGTTCTTGAAGAAGGTCTCCGGCGGGCCGTGTTCGACAATGATACCGCGATCTGTAAAGTAGATGTGGTCTGCGACCTCTCGGGCAAAGGCCATTTCGTGGGTGACGAGGATACAGGTCATCCCCTCTTCAGCCAGATCCTTGATGGTCTGCAGGACCTCACCGACGGTCTCGGGATCAAGTGCTGCGGTGACCTCATCGAATAGCATTACGTCAGGCTGCATTGCCAAGGATCGTGCGATGGCGACACGTTGCTGCTGCCCTCCGGAGAGTTCACCGGGATACGCACCTTCCTTGCCCTCGAGACGCACCTTTTTCAACAAGGCCCGTGCGGTCGCTTCAGCCTTTGCCTTGTCCTGTTTCAGCACGCGCACCGGTGCCATCATGACATTTTGCAACGCGGTCTTGTGCGGAAACAGGTTGTATTGCTGAAACACCATGCCGACTTTCTTGCGCAACTCCAGCTTGTCCAGGTTGGGGTCGTTCACCTCTTGCCCCTCGACGAGGATAGATCCCTGCTGAATGTCGTTGAGCGCATTGACGCAGCGGATCAGTGTCGATTTGCCGGACCCTGATGGGCCGATGATGCAGATCACATCACCTTTCATCACATCAAGCGATACGCCGTTCAAAACCTTGAGCGTGCCAAAGGACTTGTGGACGTCCTTCAGTGAGACCATCGGTTCGGCAGGGGTCCAACTCATTTCATTTCCTTAGTTGATGACTGCGAATTTGCGTTCCAGCCGAACGGTGAAACGTGCGATGGGATAACAGTAGGCGAAGAACAACAAGAGGACGAACCCGTAGAACGGCGCCAGCAATTCAGGACGACCGCCTTCTGCGGCGAGCGCCTGTCCGGTCAGGGTCATGACCTCTGAAACGCCGACGATCGAGGCCAGAACCGTTGCCATAGTCAGAATGGAATAGAGATTCATCCAGGGCGGCAGCATGCGCTTGACGCATTGCGGCAGGATGATCAGCCATAGGGTTTGCCGCCGCGAATAGGCAAGGCTTTCAGCGGCCTCCCATTGTCCGCTGGGCAGCGATCTGACGGCCCCGCGCACGATCTCGGAGACGTTCGCCATCACCGGCAGCGACAGGCCAAGAATGGCTTTGAACCAGTCGGGGAACGGTATCGAAACGCCCAGAAGGTTGATCTCGAACGGTAACAGGAACATCGCGAAGAACAGTAGGACCAGCCAGGGGGCGTTGCGAAAGAACTGTGTGAGGAACCAAGAGACGCCGCGTGTCGCCCGTGAGAGCGATATCTGTCCGAGCCCCAGCAACGTGCCGAGCGCCGTTCCGAGGGCCATCGCGAGAAATGAGATGGCGAGATTGAAGATGAAGCCCTGCAACAACAAGGGCACCCAATCGAGAAGAACAGCAAACGGGGTCAACAGCGGCACGCCTGCCTGAGCAAAGGCAAGTGATGGTCCGAAAAAGACCAGGAGTGCGATCACCACGATGTGCCAAGGTCGGAACCCCAAGAGCGGTTCCGGCTCGCGCGGTTTGAAAGGCTTCATCACGGGAAGGTCGGTCTTATAGCTCATTAGCCAAACCCCGGAATTCTCATCGCGCGCTCCCAACGGTTCATGCCGCCCACGAGGATGCCGACCAAGACAAAATACGCCAGAAGGAGGAAGATCATCATCTCGGTGACGTTCACGTTGTCGGACCATATTTGGTTGGCCTCGTAGAGCATCTCGGGCACGGCAATCGCATAGGCGAGTGTGGTTGTCTTGACCAGGTTGACGAGGTTGTTGTTGAGCGCCGGCAAAACCACCCTGAACGCCAGAGGCAGCGTCACATCACGGTAGATCTGCAGTCTCGAAAACCCGAGAGCCTCTGCCGCTTCGACGGTGGATTTCGGCACCGCCTCGATCCCAGAGCGGAATATCTCGACATTGAAGGCCCCGGCGAAGAAGGACAGCGATATAGCCGCCCAGGCGAAACTGCCCAGAATCGGCGATTGGCCGCCCCAATCGTTCTCCACCGTTGGCAGCATCGTCCCGATGGCGAAATAAAAGAAATATAGCTGAACCAGCGGCGGGGTGTTGCGAAATAGCTGGATATACCCGTTGACGATACGACGGGTCCATTTGAAAGATGACCCTTGCAGCCACGCCCCGACCACCCCGATGAGCACTGAAAAGAACAAACAGACTAGCGAAAGCCGGATCGTCGTGAAGAATCCGTCGACCATCCGATTGCGGTCATACGCATCGTAAAGAAATGGCAGGTTTATGCCGGTTTCGTCGTAGAGAACACGAAACCATTCAAAGATGACGTCCATGTCGGAGGCGCTCCGGGGCAGAATTGGCTGGCGAAGCAGAAGGCTTCGCCAGCTGTAGTTTACTTGAACTTCGCGTGCATCGCTTCGGCGAACGGCGTGTTGGCCACGCCCCACTCCGTCTCAAGCTCAAGGATACGACCGGATTTGTGCCATTCGGTGATCATGTCGCTCATCAGGCTCGCGAACTCATCCTCGCCCAACTGGACGGCAAGCCCCCAGGGCGCGTCGTCGATCGTCTTGAGCGGCATTTCATAGTCCGACCATTCGGGATCATTTGTTTTTGCGACAATTGCACTGTCATCATAGACAAACGCGGCGCAATTGCCGGCCTTGAGGGCCGAATAGGCCTCTGCCGTGCCCGTAAAGGCGACGATCTCCGCACCATAGTTCTGCGACGTGGACTTATTGTAGAACGCCCCCTGAATGCCGCAGACAGGCTTGCCTCGCAGGTCTTCCCATTCTTCCAGGCCGAGGCTCTTGAGCGCCAGGATGTTCGTTCCGGAGGAGTAGTAATTGGGGTCTACGATCTGCACGACCTTGCGACGATCTTCGGTGTCCGTCATCGTCGCGATCATCAGGTCGATCTTGCCCTGCTCCAGAAATTGCATCCGGTTCGAACTGACGACCGGCACATACTCGACCTCGACCCCCAGCTTGTCGGCAACATCCTTGGCAAGATCGGGCTCGATACCGATGATGTTACCGGATGAATCGAGAAAGCCGTAGGGCTTGTAATCGGCCTTGACGCCCACGACGAGTGTGCCGCGTTCCTTGATGGTGTCGAGCACATCGGCGGAGGCCGCTGTAAGGCCCATGGCCGATAAAACAAGAGCTGACGCGAGGGTGTTCATGGTTGTCTTAATCATTTCAATCTCCCTGAGTTTTTTCACCGTTGGTCGGTTGTGGTTCCATCAGTTCGAAACTTAGACACTACTTCAACCCTGAATCTGGCAAATTCTGACTCTAGATGTCAGAATTTTGCTTGGCTGACAGGTTGTGGAGCGTGTTGCGTTAAGCCGTTTCAACAAGGCGATACTTTGAAGAGATTGTAACAGTAGCAGTCGCTTAAGAGATCGGCTTGGCTTTCAGCCTGTTGTCAGATCAAAGCGAGACCTACTGCCTTTTGTCAGAACGTGAACCGCCGACACCGATTGGTGACTTGGCCTATCCTCCCAGAGCAGGGCGTGACCAAGGCAATCTAGGTGGGGCCGTTGAGAGGGTCCATGGCGGGTATGCTCCGGTTGGCGCGCCGTGTCTGGACTCGGCCAGTTGGCTGGCCGTTGGATGGGATGGCGGTGGGATCAACTGAGCCCATTGTGGCCGCACGTGGGATTGGGGCGACCAGGCGAACGGCGTGTGCCGCTCCCGGTCGTTGGTTGCGACGCCATGGTCAATCAGTGCAGTTCGCTGCCGCGAGAACAGACCATTGCCGATCGCAATCGCCAGCACGATCAGCGCAGCGCCCGGTATCAGGCCCGGCCCCGCAGTTTCGCCCAGAAGCACCATCGCAATCAGGATCGCCGCGAGCGGCGAGAAGGATGTGGCGAGCGAAAGCTCAGAGGCGCGTGCGTGTTTCAGTGCCATGTTCCAGGCCAACTGGCCCAGCACGATGACCACGCCTGCATAGAGCCAGATCCACTGCCACAGCAGCGGTGAAAGAATATCACGAAACACCTGAGGGCCGTAGAGCGCCGACACGAGGACGAAATAGATCGCGGCACCCACGACGGTGCGATAGATCGAGAAGATCCCGAGCGGGATATCGCGCAGGCTCACGCGGGTCACCAGCGTCGAGGCGACGTAGGACAGCGTTGCCGCCACGGTGGCCCATTCGCCGGTGCCAAGCGCGCCGACCCCGCCACCGTCGCGCGATCCGATCATCACAACGGCACCGGTCAGGGCGATCAACCCGGCCGTCATGGTTCGACGGCAGACCCGCTCATTCAGCACCAGCCAGGCGGCCAAGAGAAACAGCGGCGGCTCGATCCGCGAGACCAGAACCACGTTGGTCACGCTGGTATGGGCCAACGCATAGAAGAACAGTCCCGGCGTCAGCGCCGACGACAGGAATGCCGAGAGCGTCAGCATACGCCAGTCGCGGCGGGTCAGTCGCGCGATGTTGGCGCGGGTCCAGTCGCGCCGGAACAGAAAAACCATCGGAATGACTGAGAGAAGCGAGCCCAGCAACAGCAGGTTCATGTAGGTTATGGCGTTGCGCCCCTGGTCGACCGGGTTGGCCTCGCCGATGTCGACCAGCAGTGCCACGATGGAATTCGACGCCGCATAGATGAGCACTGCGGTCCAGGCACAGATCAAACCCCAACTCGCCATCGGCAGGCGGCGGATGGCCAGACAGATGTCTGTTGTTATGGGCCGTCTAAGGCTTATTGCGTTCTGCATCATTGCTCCTCAGGCCCGGGATTTCGGGCAGGGTCACAACGAAGCACGCAGGACGGACGATGAAAGTTTCAGGCTGGCCACTGAATGCCGCCATCACACCGCGTCTGGATGGTATGAATCCGGAACCTGATTTCCGTGGAATTCGCGCTTGCTTCGGTAAGGGTGCAATCAGCAAAACGACACATAATCAACACTTGGCGCAGACGTCGAACCGTGGCCTTGTGGATGCATGTCCGGTCTGAATTCGCGGCATTGTCCTTTGGACAATGCTGTTAGATTGGAGCGCGCTCAGGTCACCCTTGCCTTTGCACACAGATCAAGCGGCGTGTTGACCTATCTTTTTGTAATGTGCTGCGATCTCGGAGCGCGTTGTGAGCCAGATGGAGTCGTCCTCCTTGCAGAGGCTTGCGATTTCGTCGATGGCCCAGGCGGCAGCGGGGCGACCGTAGCAATGGCCATGTGCAATGATGTCGAGGATGAGCGTTTCCGCAGACTGCGACCGCAGTCCGGTCAAGGCGTCGTGAAACATCTCGACGAATTGCGTCGGGGTGCGGCCGAAACGCATGGCGTGCGGCAGGTCGTTGAACTCGATCGACATCGGAATTGCCAGAATCTCGCCATTCTCGAACCTCTGGAGGTAGGGAAGGTCGCCATCGAGCACGTCGCCGTGCCAATGATATCCGTGGGCGGCAAGCAGGCTTTGCGTCGCTGTCGATGATGTCACTCTGGGGCTGATCCAACCGGTGGGCCTGCGTCCGATTGCGGCTTCGATTGCCGCCGTGCTGCGGATGATCGACCGCTCTGCGTCGTCAGCGGAAAGCGTCGGAAAGATCATGTCCTGCGCAAGGCCGTGGCCGACGATATCATGACCTCGGGCCGCGTAGGTGCGGAGCTGTTCGGGAAAGGTCTCAGCCACCAGCCCGGAGGTCATCAGCGTGACTGGAACCTCGTGGCGTTCGAGAATCGAGACAAGCCGTGGGATGCCGTGAGTGGCGTTGTAGCGCCCGTAGCTGTCGGCATTGGGGTCAAATAGACCGTCGCCGAGTATGTTGCCCATCGGCCCAACCCCGGATGTCACCCCTGGTGACCACATCTCGTAGGCAAGGTTGAATACCACGGCGATCCGACGGTTGTCGGGCCAGAAAATATCCGGT
The DNA here is from genome assembly GCF_900109855.1 of Roseovarius tolerans. GTDB lineage: Bacteria > Pseudomonadota > Alphaproteobacteria > Rhodobacterales > Rhodobacteraceae > Roseovarius > Roseovarius tolerans. The sequence continues at coordinate 230,416 of NZ_FOBO01000004.1, forward strand.
GCAAGATGTCGTGTCTCAAATTCGATCTGGGTCATGCACCTCTTCCTTCTTGCACCACTTGCCGGAGCAGATCTGACTTTGTTCAAGCTTAAGGGGTGACTCTGCCTGAGAAAACTTCATTTCTTTCAGAGCATCCTGCAGGGATTTCAGTTTGGAACCTGCATGATGTGCAGGTTACAGTGCGACTTATGCACTGTTTGCATCGGTTGGGGCGCGTGTAGGCTTCGGGCAGACCTTCGGGACGAGGGAGAGGCCCAGACCCGGACGATCATCAAAGGGAGGAAAACCGATGACCATGACTTTCACACGCAGAGCGGTTGGCGCCATGCTCACCAGCATAGCCCTGACCGGTGCCGCGCATGCCGCCGAGATCGAGTTGAAGCTCGCCTGGCTCACGGCTGACAGCCCGACCGATCCCTATGCGATCACCGCCCATGCCTTCAAGGACGAGCTGGAGGCGGCATTGCCCGGACGGGTCGAGGTGCAGCTGTTTCCGAACCGACAGCTGGGTGACGACAAGGAGATCCTCGAAGGGCTGCAATTTGGCACCATCGACATGGGGATCATCACCAACGCTGTGGTTGCCAATCTCGAACCCAGCTACCAGCTTGTCGATCTGCCGTTCCTCTTCGGCAGCGCCGAGCAGGCGCATGCGGTGCTTGACGGAGAGGTGGGGCAACAACTGGCGACCAACCTGCGTGAGCATGGGGTCGTCTCTCTTGGGGCGGCCGAAGGCGGCTTTCGCAACATGATCAACAACACCCGGCCCGTGCGCACACCCGAGGATGTCGAAGGCGTGAAATACCGCACCATGCAGAACCCCGTTTTTATCGAGATGTTCTCTTCGCTCGGTGGCAGCCCGGTGCCGATGGCCTGGGGCGAGGTATTCACCGCGATGCAGCAGGGCACCGTTGACGGGCTCGAAATCCCTACTTCGGTGGTGAACTCCAACAACTACGCCGAGGTCACCAAGTATCTCAGTTTCACGCGGCACACCTACTCGGCGATCCATCTGCTGGTGTCGGAGCGCAGCTTCGAGAATTTGCCCGAGGATGTGCAACAGGCGGTGATGGAGGCCGGTGAGGCGGCGATTGCCAAACAACGCGATGCGGTCGCCGCAGCCGAGGCGGACGTCGTCGCGGCGCTGAAAGAGAAGGGCATGGAAATCAACGAGATCGACGATGTGGGCGCGTTCCGCGCCAAGGTCGGTCCGGTTTACGAGCGCTTCGAGGCGACCATCGGTGAAGAGCTGCTCGACAGTGCGCTGCAAGCCGTGTCGTCGGACTGACGGCACCAAAGGAGGCACGCGTGCGCAGGATCGCCCTGATCATCGAAACCACGAGCCGCGTGACTTCGCGGCTCGTGGCCAATCTCTGCGTCGGGCTGATCTTTGTGATGCTGGGCCTTCTCGTGACACAGGTGCTGATGCGCTATTTCCTCGGAGCGCCGCCAAGCTGGACCGAGGAACTGGCGATCATTCTCTTCGCCTGGCTGGTGCTGCTTTATGCCACCGTCGGATTGCGTGAGGGCTTTCACGTCGCTGTCGAGTCGATCCCGGCGCAGTTTGAGCGGTTGCAGGGATGGGCCGACCGGCTGGTGGCCGCTCTCGCGATCCTGTTCGGCTGGGTCACGCTCACCGCCGGGATTGCCTATGTCGGGCGCACGGCGGGGCAACTCACCGCCGCGCTGCAAATTCCCATTGAGGTGCTCTATCTCTGCGTGCCGGTCTGCGGGGCGCTTTTCATCCTGCATGGGCTGGCGCGGCTGGTCACGCCTGCTGACCCCGAGAAGGCCGCCGCATGAACACTACCCTGCTTGTCCTGACGCTTGGCCTGCCGCTGATGCTGGTGCTGCGCGTGCCGTTGGCCTTTGCCATCGGCCTGGCCACGATAGGCGCGCTCTGGAGCGCTGATATCGACATGATGATATTTGCGCAGCGCATGGTTTCGGGCACGCAATCCTTCAGCCTGTTGGCGATCCCGTTCTTCATTCTCGCCGGTGACCTGATGACGGCGGGCGGTATCTCGCGTCGGCTGGTGGGATTCGCCGACGTGCTGGTGCGGCACCGCACCGGGGGGCTTGGCATGGTCGCGGTTCTGGCCGCCGCCTTCTTCGCGGCGCTCTCGGGCTCCGCGCCCGCGACCACGGCGGCCATCGGGGCGATCATGATCCCGGAAATGGAAAAGCGCGGCTATTCGCGCGCCTTCGCCACAGCCCTCGCGGTCGCGGGCGGGATCATCGGGCCGATGCTGCCGCCGTCGATCCCGATGGTGGTCTGGGGGGTGATGTCGGAGACCTCGATCAGCCAGCTGTTTCTCGCCGGTATCGTGCCGGGCATCCTGCTGGCGCTCGGCCTCATGGCGCTCTGCTGGCATCACGCGCGCAAGCATGACATCGCGCCGCAACCCAAGGCGACACGCGCCGAGGTCTGGGCCGCGTTCAACGCAGCGAAATGGGCGCTCTGCGGGCCGATCCTCGTGCTGGGTGGCATCTATGGCGGGATCGTCACGCCGACCGAGGCGGCCATCGTCGCAGCGGTCTTTGCGCTGGTGCTGGGCTTTGGCGTCTACCGGGAACTGACGCTGGACAATATCGTTCCGGTCACGCGCGGATCGCTCAAGACCATGACCATCGTCATGTTCATCATCGCGCTGGCCAACGGTTTCGGCTGGGTCATGGCCTTCGAGCGCATCCCCGGTCAGGTGACACAGGCGATGGAAGGCTTTGCCGACACCCCGGCGCTTTACCTGCTGCTGGTGAATCTGCTTTTGCTGGTGATCGGCTGCGTGATGGACAATCTCGCCGCGATGATCATCCTCGCCTCTTTCCTCATTCCCATCGGAGACCAGCTTGGCATGGACCCGGTGCAGTTCGGGGCAATGGTGGCGATCAATTTCACCATCGGCATGGCAACGCCGCCCTTCGGCTACACGATCTTTGTGGGGGCGGCGATCAGCGGTCTTCGGATCGGCCAGATCGCGCGGCCGCTGATCCCGATGCTGGGGGTGATGATTGCGGTGCTTCTGCTGGTTGCCTTCGTCCCGCAGGTGACGCTGTCCTTTGTAAGCCTCATGCGGTGATGCCATGGTGAACCTGCGCAATTTCGACCTCAATCTGCTGGTGATCTTCCGCGCCATCATGGCACGCGGCTCCATTGCTGGGGCCGCGGAGGAAATTGGCTTGTCGCCCTCTGCGGTCAGTCATGCGCTGGCCCGCCTGCGCGTCATGCTCAATGACGAGCTGTTCTTTCGCACCGCCGACGGGGTGTGCCCCACCGACCGCGCGCGCGAGTTGAGCGCCGATATCGAACGTGGACTGGGCTTCATCTCGACGGCGATTTCGCTGCAACACCAGTTTGTGCCCTCCGAGGCGAAGCGGGTTTTCACCATGCAGGTCGCTGATTACGTCTCAGGTTTTCTGCTACCAAGGTTGGCCGAGCGGTTGCAGGTCGAGGCGCCCGGCGTGTCCTTCGACATCCTGCCGTTTTCGATCTCGCCCGAGAGCGTCTGGGACAGGGTCGATATGCAGGTGCGTCTCACCCCGGGACGACTTCAGCCCGAGATGGTGCGCTCGCAGCGGCTCTTGGCAGATGAGATCGTCGTGCTGATGCGCCGTGACCATCCGCGTGCGAATGATCCGATGACGGCGGAGCTTTATGCCGAACTTCCCCATGTTAAGCTGTCGCAATCGGCCACCGGAACCACGGTAATAGATGACGCACTTGCCGCGCGCGGCCTGGAGCGGCACATGGCGATGACCGTGGCAAGTTGGTTCGAGATTCCCGATATCGTGGCCAAGTCCGACCTGATCGCAATCGCGCCGCGTCGGCTCTTCTCGCTCGACCCACGCCTGCGCAATCTCAAGGCGTCACCCCTGCCACTGGAAGAAGTGGTGTTCTCGTTCGACCTCTGCTGGGATCTCAGGACCGAACGCGAGCCGGGACAGAAATGGCTGCGCAAGGTTGTGTCGGATGTCTTCAAGGAGATCCGCACGTGAAGCAGCCCGCCTTTGACCTGCGAGTTGTCCGGCTGCCGTAGCGCAATTCCAGCATTCGTTTGGTGAGTAGGCGGCGTGGATTTAGTCGAAATCCTTGTCGAGGTGCTGATCGCAGCTGCTAGCTGACCCATATCCACGAGGTGGTCTATGAAGAGCCTGAGCTTTTGCAGCATGGGTTTGACCGGCGGCCAGACGACATGGATCGGCAAGCCGTGTGGGCGGAGGTCCGGCAGAACCTGAACCAACCGACCCTCCTCGATATCCCTGTGAACGATAAACATTGGTAGAAGCGCTATGCCAAGTCCGGCACAGACCATGTCGCGCATCGCCTCGCCATTGTTGGTGACAAGATGCGAGGGTCGGGGAGGCCGAACATGCGGCTTGAAACGCCAGATGTCGCCGATCCGTCGGTTCAGAGAACGGATCGTGGCATGCTCCGAGAGCTAAGCCGGGTCAGTGAGCGGGCCATGACGCTCAATATAGTCGGGGCTTGCGACGATGGCGCGCCGATCCTCGCAGAGCTTGCGCGAGAGGAGCGTGCTGTCCGACATCTCACCTAGACGAATGCCAACGTCATGACCCTTGCGCGCCAGATCGACCATGGCGTCGTCATAGTCGAGCACGATCTCGAGTGCGGGATGTGCCCGGGCAATTAAAGCAATGATCGGGCCAAGATGATGGATGCCGAAGCTCATCGGTGCCGATATGCATAGCTGACCACGCAGTTCCTTGACGTCAGAGACCGCACTTTCAGTCGCATTGACCAGGTGCGCGAGCGCCGGTCGCAGCCGCTCGGCGAGTGTCAGCGCCGAATCCGTCGGTGTGATGCGTCCTGCGTGGCGTGTGAAGAGGGCTGTTCCGAGGGCTGTCTCGAAGTCACTGATCCGCTTGCTGATCACGGGTTTCGAGACATCCACGCGGATTGCAGCGCCCGAAATCGAGTCTGCATCGATAACCACGAGAAAGGTCTCGATTTCGTTGATCGTCCACCGCATTTTTTCTGATTTCGGCATGGATCGATCATGCGCAATTTTCAAACGCTGTGTGCTGCGATGCGATGTCGCCACGCCGAGCGTCGGCTTGGCTCCTGCGATAACACTCGAACATCTGCAACTTGCGGTTTTAACCAAGACAAAGAACTAGAACATCATATCCCCTCTCATCCCGCCACACTTTCCCAATCTCACGCTTGCTATAGCGAAGACATGCAGCGCGTGCTGCGTCACAAATGAGAGAAACAGCGATGACCAAGAGACCGCATCAGGACACCCGGCTGGCGAAATATGTTGAACGCCGCATTCTGGAACTGAAACCGCACAAGACGCAGGGCGAAATCGCCGCGCAGGCGGGCTTCATCAATCCGAACGTGATCACGATGATCAAGCAGGGAAAGACCAAGGCGGCGCTCGACCGCATCCCGGCCCTCGCCCGTGCGCTGGAGTGCGATCCGGCCTACTTGACGCGCCTCGCCCTGGAGCAGGCAGTTGGACCGACGGCGGCGGCGGCTGTGACCGAGATATTCGGCACGCCGATCTCCGCGAATGAGCGGGGCTGGATCGAAGCGATCCGCGCAGCCTCCGACAATAGCGATCCGCGCCTGACCAGCCGGTCGCAGGCGGCGATCAATGCTATCTTCGGGAGGTAGAGGCGATGAAGCATATGGAGGAACTCAGCGAGAACGAGCGCGCCTGGTTGGAATTCCTGCGGATGATCAGCCTCGACTGCGACCCGGCACTCACGCTGCGGCGCGTGCAGCTACTGCGACGTGTTTGTGCAGCCAAGCGGGCATAGGAAAGAGAATTGCACCCCTGCGCAACCAACATCCAATTGAGCGCTCATTGGGGCCAACCCGGCCGCTGACGACTTCTTCGATGTAGATTTTTCAGGCGGGCTGAAACTCTTTCGCTGGCGCATCCGTATCTTCTGTCGCTAACGCAGGAAAGCTGCGGACATTATTGGGAGGAGAAATACATGAAAATCGTATCCAAACTGGCCACTGCCGTTACAGCATTAACCATCGCGACTGCCGCCTATGCAGAAAACCCGATGGTTGGCGGCGCGCCGATGTTCGAGAACAAGAACATCGTGGAAAACGCCGTGAACTCGGCCGACCACACGACGCTCGTTGCTGCTGTCAAGGCCGCGGGGCTGGTCGAAACCCTGCAAAGCCCCGGACCATTCACCGTCTTCGCGCCGGTCAACGACGCGTTCGCGGCCCTGCCGGACGACACCGTCGACACGCTGCTGAAGCCCGAGAACAAGGACATGCTCACCAAGGTGCTGACCGCGCACGTGGTTGCGGGTGACTGGTCCGCCGGCGAGATCGCACGCCAGGCGCGCGCCTCGTCCGATGGCTTTTATCACTTCAATGCGGTGTCGGGCGACGCCCTGTCGGCGCAGGTGCGGGGCAACAACGTCTTTATCTACGACGAAAGCGGCAACGCGGGCCGCGTGACCATCGCGGATGTCGATCAGTCAAACGGCGTGATCCACGTCGTCGATACGGTCCTCGTTCCGAAATAGGTCGAGCAGAACCGCCTGGGCGGGCCGACGCCCCCCGCTGGTCCGTCCGGGCATTTTTCGAAGAGGTGAAACCATGAAACGCAGAGCATTTCTCTTGATGACGGGAGCCGCCTTGATGGCACGGCCTCTCCACGCCTCAACATGCGGTTTCGAGATTTGCCGCACCGAAGCGGAGTGGCGCGACCGCCTGAGCGAGAACGAATACCTGGTGCTGCGCGAGGAAGAAACCGAGCGGCCATACACTAGCCCACTCAATGAAGAAACGCGCACTGGGACATACCATTGTCGTGGGTGCGACCTCCCGGTTTATGTCTCGGACTCGAAATACGACAGTGGAACCGGCTGGCCGAGCTTTTATAAAAGCCTGCCGGATGCTGTTAGGACTAAAGAAGACAGGAAACTCCTCTTTCAGGTCCGGACCGAGGTGCATTGCCGCCGATGTGGCAGCCACTTGGGCCATATTTTCGATGACGGACCGGAGCCGACGGGCAAACGTCACTGCCTGAATGGTCTCAGCCTGACCTTCGTTCCAGGCGAATGACCAATAGATTTGAATGGGCCGTCGGGCGGTATCTATTGGCGATACTTTTTCTTGCCGGGGCCGTGCAGAAGACAATTGACCCAGGTCCCGCGCAGGCGCTTTTGGCGGGTGTTGGATTGCCCGAGTTGTTGATCTGGCCCGCCCTGGCGTTCAACGTGTTGGCTGCCGGGCTTCTTATCGCGGGCAAGTTCTTGAAACCTCTCGGACGTTGGTTGGCGGTATATTGCCTGCTGACTAGCGTCTTTCATTTCATTCCATCGGCCCCATGGCAGATGTCGATCATGATCAAGAACTGGGCGGTGGCGGGCGGGTGCCTGATCTTGTCGGCATCGTTGGAAAATAGCACTTGAGCACAGGACCAAAAGCTTATGGTCAAAACGGTGATTTGGGCAATCTCGTAGGCTGCGACTCAATAACTGGACGCTCATCCGCCGCGCAGCTTCTGGTGCAGATCGGCTCGAGCCAGACCCTAGCTGTGCCATGCACGATGGTCAGCGTCCCAGACACGATCATGGTTTGCGAGCAATAGACCGAACGTTCCCGTGGCAGCAAGTCTCGGAGCTTTACGCTTAATGCATCAACCTGATCACGCGTCCACTTTGAATGTTTTCGAACTGTGCTGGCTGGTTGATTCCTCAAGCCAAGCTTGGCTGATCACGATGGGCACTCTGTGGGCGAATTGGTCGTTGTGCAAAGCCCCCACCGCATGTTGCACATACGTTATGTAGAATCTTTTCCAAACATTCGGCACAATAGGTGCATATGCGCGACAGTTGAAGTCCATCAAAAAGGGTTTCAAGGCCGCTGTGGTTGATGCATGGCCGCGCGATGTCTCTCCGCATGTGCTGCGCCACACGGCTGCTGTCCACATGGCCGAAGCATGTGTCACGATGGACGAGATCGCCCAGTATCTTGGGCATTCAGACTCGCGTATCACGGCCTCCATTTACGCGCGTTACAGTCCGGAACATCTCCGCAAGGCGGCCAGTGCACTGGAGTTCGGATAGCGTGCAGGTTCGACGAACCTTGGAGCACAGTCTTTAAATCACCAAAGGCCCCGTAAGGGGCCTTGATTCATTGGTCGGAGTGAGAGGATTCGAACCTCCGGCCCCTGCCTCCCGAAGACAGTGCTCTACCAAGCTGAGCTACACTCCGACCGTGAGACAGGCGACTATACGTCGTGGCGGGGCTTTGCAAGGGGGATTTCCGGGGTCTTGCACAGTGCGGGCGCGGGCGGTGTGCCCGCGCCCGTTTTCACGTGGTTCAGAGGCTCGCGTCGAGGGCGGCAACGACGGCGTCGCCCATCTCGCTGGTGGAGACGGGGGTGGCCCCCTCCTCGCCCAGAAGGTCGGCGGTGCGCAGCCCGTCGGCCAGAACCTGCTCGACCGCCTTTTCCACGCGCGTCGCGTCCTCGCCCATATCGAAGGAATAGCGCAGCGCCATGGCGAAGCTGAGGATGCAGGCGATCGGGTTGGCCTTGCCCTGACCGGCGATGTCGGGGGCGGAGCCGTGGACCGGCTCGTAAAGCGCCTTGGGACGGCCATTGGCCATCGGCGCACCAAGCGAGGCCGAGGGCAGCATGCCGAGGCTGCCGGTCAGCATCGCGGCGGCGTCTGACAGCAGGTCACCGAAGAGGTTGTCGGTCACGATGACGTCGAACTGCTTGGGCCAGCGGCAGAGCTGCATGGCGCCTGCATCGGCATACATGTGGCTAAGCTCGACATCCGGGTAATCGGTGTCATGAACGCGCTGCACCACCTCGCGCCAGAGCACGCCGGATTCCATCACGTTGGCCTTTTCCATCGAGCAGACCCGGTTCGAGCGCTTGCGCGCCAGCTCGAACGCCGAGCGCGCGACGCGGTCAATCTCGCTTTCAGTGTAACGCTGGGTGTTGATGCCGACGCGCTCGTTGCCCTCCTGGATGATGCCGCGCGGCTCTCCGAAATAGATGCCGGAGGTGAGTTCGCGCACGATCATGATGTCGAGGCCGGCGACCACATCCTTTTTCAACGAGGAGAAATCCGCCAGCGCGTCGAAGCACTGTGCCGGGCGCAGGTTGGCGAAAAGGTCCATTTTCTTGCGCAGGCGCAGGAGGCCGCGCTCGGGCTTCACGCTGAAGTCGAGGTCGTCGTATTTGGGCCCGCCGACGGCGCCGAGCAGGACGGCATCGACCTCTTGCGCGCGGGCCATGGTGTCATCGTGCAGCGGCGTGCCGTGCGCGTCATAGGAGCAGCCGCCGACGAGATCCTCGCTCACATCGAAGGTGACCCCGCGTTTGTCGCCAAACCAGCCGATGATCTTGGTGACTTCGGCCATGACTTCGGGGCCGATCCCGTCACCGGGCAGGATGAGAAGCGAAGGGTTGCTCATGGGGGTGTGTCCTTGGTTATGGCTTTGAATGATGCAGGTGGCCTATAGCCAAGGCGTGGCGGGGTCAAGAAAGCGCATGCTCAGGGCAGTATCAGGGCAGTGTCAGATCGACCCAGACGAGCCGGTGACGGCTGGCCGTGGCGCTGTCCTCGGGCCAGTGGATGCCTGCGTCTAGGATGTGCAGGTCGCGCGACGGCAGGATGTAGGAGACGCGCAAGCTGCCGGGGCCGGGATCTGGCCAGTCGACCGTGTGCAGGCGCGGATCGCCGGATTTGTCGGGTGTGGGTGCGACCGGGCCGGGGCGCATCGGACGCGGGTCTTGCAGGCGTGGGTCGGCGAGCAGGGCGCGGATTGCGCCCTGCCGTCCGTCGCTGTCATCCGGGTCGAGATTGGTGTCGCCCATCAGCACGAAGCGCGCCTGCGGAGGCGGGCCGTAGGCCCCGTCGAGAAACACCTGCCAAAAGCGGATTTCGTCGTGGTTGCGCCGCCCGTTGGCGTCCTCGGGTCCGTCGAAGACCGGCGGCGTGGCGTGAAAGGCGAGGAGATGAAGCGGCCCCGAGGGCAGCATCAGTGGCACCACCCAATGGCCGGTATAGGAGAGGCGCTGCACCGCCTGCGTCTCGGGGGAGGGGAAGGCGGTGCCATCGTCATGCGTTGGTAGCAGCGCGCCGGGCAGGTCGCGCCACAAAAGATCGCTGAAATCGCGCACGGCGTCTTGGTCGATGGGCAGGCGCGACAGGAGCGCCATGCCGCCCTGACCGGAAAACGCGCCGTAGCCCTGCGCGTCGCGCGCGTCGCAGCAGCGCCCGTTGCCATCCATGTCGTGCCCGGTATGCATGCCGCTATTGGGGCGCAGCGCAAGGATGTGCGGATAGTGCGGGCCGTCCTGTGCCAGCCGGTCGCGCAGGGCGCGCAGCGCGTGCAGGTCATGGTCATGATCGACCTCCTGCAGGAGCAAGATGTCGGGGGAGAGGGCCGCGATCACCGCGGCGATGGCGGTGATCTGCGGGTCGTCCTCGCGCAGGATATCGCGGAGCAGAAGGCCGGGCCCCCGACGTTCCAATTCGACATTCCAGGTGGCGAGGCGCAGGCTGTCGGCGGTGGCGGGGCAGCCAAGGCAGAGCAGCGCAAGGCAGAGCGCGATCAGGCGCGTTGCAACCCGTTGCCCCCGAGATCGTCGGCGGCATAGGCGCGGCGGCGCTTGTCCTCGATCATGTCGGCGATGCGGCTCATCGCGATGCCGCGGATCAACATGCTGGCAGGAAGAAAGGCCCATGCTGTCATCGTCCAGATCAGGGTTTGCGGATGCGCGATCGAGATCGGATCGACCAGGCTCGAAGCCGCGCTCACGGCGGCCGGGATCAAGAATGGCAGCAAAGATCCTAACACGACGTTAAGACCGGCATCCCGGCGCAGCCGGTGCAGCACATCGCCGCCGCCCGTGGGATCGAAAAGCGGCAGGTTGATCCAGACGTTGAAGGCTCCCGACCGGGCGGGCCAGCCCAGCAGACGCACCAGCGTGAGAAAGACCAGGATCATCCCCAGCGACACGGTATAGGCCACGCCCGCCGCCATGCGCACCATTTCGATCAGGGCCGCATCGGCATCGGCGGGCATCATCAGCACCACAAGGCGCACCGGGGAGTAGGGGAAATCCACCGCTTCGCCCAATCCGTGGGCGAAATGCGTGATCAGAACGGTCCAGACCGTCGGATCGTTCTGGCCGCGCAGGATCAGCGACAGGGTAATGAGGATCAGCGCGAGCGAGAAGAACTTGATCCGGTTGAACGGCGGCGCAAAGCGGAACTCGATGATGCTGGGATATTCGCCGTAATATTCGATGAAGGTCATGAACCCGGCGATGAAGGACAACACGATCACGATCTGCGCAGTGTCCGGTGGTGTGGACGGCATCAGAAGGGCCGGTGTCGCCACCAGCAATGAGATCAGTATGGCCCGCGCGAGCGCGCCGGGGATTTGTGAGAACAATGCCCGTTCCCTTTCAACTTGGTCGGTCGCGATGCGTCGCCGCGTCCCTGGTCCAACTTGATCCCGCATATTATGGCGGGGTGCCTCATTTCCGCCCAATTTTTGCCTACTTTCGCAGTTGATCACAAGACTTTGGTGAATCAGACGAAAGATATTGGGCGAATTGAAGGAGTGACTGGTGCAGGATTACATCATAGTTACGTCAACTTTGCGGCATAACCTCATGTAACCACTCCATCTTGTGGTCCGGGCGGAGTGAGGCACAGGGGCGCCGACCAATGAAAAACGCCGCGAGCGGTGTCGCGGCGTTTTTGATGTTTGCGATATCCGGGGCTCAGACCCAGGGGCGTGCTTGTGCCGCGCGCGCCTCAAAGACGTCGATGGCGTCGGCCTTGGCCAGCGTCAGGCCGATATCGTCGAGGCCTTCGAGAAGGCAGTGCTTCTTGAAGGCGTCCACCTCGAAGGCGAACACTTCGCCGTCCGAGGTTGAGACGGTCTGCGCCTCGAGATCGACTTCGATGCGGGCATTGGCGCCTTTCTCGGCCTCTTTCATCAGCACGTCGACCTGGTCTTGCGGCAGGGCGATGGGCAGGATGCCGTTCTTGAAGCAGTTGTTGTAGAAGATGTCTGCATAGGAGGGCGCGATCACGCAGCGGATGCCGAAATCCTTGATCGCCCAGGGGGCGTGCTCGCGGCTGGAGCCGCAGCCGAAATTATCGCCCGCGACAAGGATCTGCGCGTCGCGGTATTGCGGCTTGTTGAGGACGAAATCGGGGATCTCGTTGCCGTCATCGTCATAGCGCATCTCGTCGAAGAGATTGATGCCCAGTCCCGACCGCTTGATCGTCTTGAGGAATTGCTTGGGGATGATCATGTCGGTATCGACATTGATCAGCGGCAGGGGCGCGGCAATGCCGCTGAGTTTTTCGAACTTTTCCATTACATCATCTCCCGAATATCGGTCAGCCGACCGGTCACGGCTGCCGCCGCAGCCATGGCGGGGCTCATCAGGTGGGTGCGGCCGCCGCGGCCCTGACGGCCCTCGAAATTGCGGTTCGAGGTGGCCGCGCAACGCTCGCCGGGGCTGAGCTGATCGGGGTTCATGGCGAGGCACATGGAGCAGCCCGCAAGGCGCCATTCGAATCCTGCCTCCTTGAAGATGTCGGCGAGCCCCTCTTCCTCGGCCTGGGCGCGCACGAGGCCGGAGCCCGGCACGATCATGGCGCGTTTCACCGCGATCTTCTTGCCTTTCAGGATTTCGGCGGCAGCGCGCAGGTCTTCGATGCGGCCATTGGTGCAGGAGCCGATGAAGACGGTGTCGATCTCGACCTCGCTCAGCTTTTGCCCCGGCTTGAGACCCATGTAGTCGAGCGCGCGTTTCACGGCATCGACCTTGCCACCGGCGAAGCTGGAGGGATCGGGGACCTCGGCGTTGATCGGCAGCACGTCTTCGGGGCTGGTGCCCCATGTGACGACCGGCGCGATTTCCTCGCCCTTGAGGGTCACGACCTTGTCCCAATGCGCGTCATCGTCGGAATAGAGCGTTTTCCACCAATTGAGGGCGGCCTCCCATTGCGCGCCCTTGGGGGCGTGCGGGCGGCCCTGCACATAGGCAAAGGTCTTGTCGTCCGGGGCGATCAGACCGGCGCGCGCGCCACCCTCGATCGCCATGTTGCAGACCGTCATGCGGCCCTCCATGCTCAGGTCGCGGATCGCCTCGCCGCAATATTCGATCACGTAGCCGGTGCCGCCGGCGGTGCCGGTGGCGCCAATGACCGAAAGCGTGATGTCCTTGGCGGTGACGCCGGGGGCCAGCTTGCCGGTGATCTCGACCTTCATGTTCTTCGATTTGGTCTGGATCAGGGTCTGGGTGGCCAGCACATGCTCGACCTCCGAGGTGCCGATGCCATGCGCGAGCGCACCGAAGGCCCCATGCGTGGCGGTGTGGCTGTCGCCGCAGACCACGGTCATGCCCGGCAAGGTCCAACCCTGTTCGGGGCCGACGATATGCACGATGCCCTGGCGGACATCGTTCACCGGGTAATAGTGAATGCCGAAATCCTCGGCGTTCTTGTCGAGTGCCTCGACCTGGATGCGGCTTTCGGGGTTCTCGATCCCATGCACCCGGTCAGGCGTGGTGGGCACGTTGTGATCAGGCACGGCGATGGTCTTGTCGGGCGCGCGCACGGTGCGGTTTGCCATACGCAGACCCTCGAAGGCCTGCGGGCTGGTGACCTCGTGCACGAGGTGACGGTCGATATAAAGAAGGCAGGTGCCGTCCTCGGCCTCGTGGGCGAGATGGGCATCCCAGATCTTGTCATAGAGTGTCTTGGGGGACATGCGTCCTCTCCCGTTTTGCTGGTGGCTACTTCAGATATGACGGTTGCGCGCGCGGCTCAGGCCCGCGCGGTTATGCTGCGCATCGCCCCGAAAAACCGCCAGGGCAGGCGGGCGCGATCATCCATGTCGAAAATCCGTGTCATGCACCGCAGATACAGCGCCGTGGCGGCTCTATCAAGAGGGGGCGCCATGCAAAACGGAGGCACGGCCGCGCCCCCGTTTCATCTTGCCCGAAATATTCCGGGGGAGTCGCCCATCGGGCGACGGGGGCAGCGCCCCCATGCCCCGCCCGGTCTCAGGGGGCGTCGGCGATTTCCCCGGTTAGCGTGAACATCCGCTTGGGTCCGCCCGCCGGTTCGATCTTGAGATGGCCGACACCGCGCAGGCCTGCGAATTGGCCGGTGCCGTTGACCAGCTCCCAAAAGCCGTCGTCATGCAGCACGGGCTTGTCCTCGCCCTTCATGAAGACGGCGCGGACGGTGAACTTGATGATCGCCACATCGCCGTTCTCAGCCGTGAAGCGCAGATAGCCCTGCGGGTCGCCGGCGTGCGGCGGGTTGATGTCATGCCAGCCGAATTCGGTGACATTGGCCCCGGCGAGCACGCCGTCGCCTTCCGAGACGCCCTCGCGGCGCACGGCAAGGACGAAATGTTTCGATCCGTCGCCCATCTCGAAGCGCATCTGTTCCTGCGGGTCCAGAACCGTGCTGACCGCGACCGGGGCGGCGAGGGCGGGGCCCGTCATCAGCAGGGCGGCGGCACATGCGGCAAGGTATTTGGTGAAAGTCATTTTGCATCTCTCCTGCAACTCATCCAGTGCCGGACCACAGGGGGCGGGACCGGCTGGCGGGAAAGTCACATGCCACATGTAACCACTCAACGAGTCTTTGGTTTCAGAGGGTCAAATATACGTGCACATATCGTGATCTGCGCATGTGTGTGCGCCTAGTCGGGGGCGAGCATGTAGCCCTCGCCGCGCACGGTTTGCAGGTAGCGCGGTTGTTTGGGATCGGATTCGATCTTGCGGCGCAGGCGGGTGATCTGCACATCGACGGCGCGCTCCTGCGCCTGACCGCCATCGCGGCCCAGATCCTCGACCAGTCGCGCCCGGCTGACCGCCTGGCGCAGGTTCTCGGCGAAGATCCGCATCAGTTGCACCTCGGTCGCGGTCAGGCGGATGGGCGCGCCTGCGCGGCTGAGTTCGGCGCGCTCGATATCGTAGCGCACCGGCCCCATCTGCACGATCTTGGGCTGGGTCGGTTCGGGTTCCGGCTCGGGCATGCGGCGCAGGATGGCGTTGATCCGCAGCAGCAGTTCCTTGGGCTCGAACGGTTTCGGCAGGTAGTCGTCGGCCCCGGCCTCCAGCCCTTCGATGCGGTCGGGGGTTTCGCCGCGCGCGGTCAGCAGCAGGATCGGTGTGTCATGGGTTTCGCGGATCGCGCGGGTCAGTTCCACGCCGCTTTCGCCGGGCATCATGACGTCCATCACCAGCAGGTCGAAGTCGAGCCCGACGAGAAGGCGGCGCGCGTGGGCCGCGTCGCGAGCGACCGACACGAGAAACCCGTTGCGGATGAGAAATTTGCGCAAGAGGTCGCGAATGCGCTCGTCATCGTCGACGATCAGAAGATGCGGCGCTGGCTCGCTCATGTGTCACTCTCCCGTATGGCGTGATAGCGGCGGCGCATGTCGGGGTCCATCATCGCCTCGAGCACGCGGCGAAAGCCCGCAACCGATTGCGGACCGGCGGCGCGATAGGCGGCGCGCATGCGCGCGCGCTGCGCATCCGACAGCTTGCGTTCGAGGGCTGCCCCGTCCTCGGTCAGGTAGAGGTGACGTTCGCGCTTGTCGGTGGTGCCGACGCGGCTCTGGACCAGACCGTCCTCGATCAGGGTACGCAGCACGCGATTGAGCGACTGTTTGGTCACGCCGAGGGTGGCGAGCAGGTTGTTGACCGTGGTGCCGGGGCTGCGGGCGATGAAGTGGACCGCGCGGTGATGCGCCCGGCCATAGGCCATGGTGGCGAGGATGCGATCCGGGTCGGCGGTAAAGCCCTGATAGGCAAAGAACATCGCCTCAATCCCCTGACGCAACTGTTCGTCAGTCAGGAAAAGCAGGTTCTCGCCGCCCTGTAATTCGGCCATGCCACCGCTCCGTTCACAAATCACGCGCCTCGATTTCACATTAAGTCAGCTTTATTGACATTCCAAGGGCAAACTGGTAGCGAATCGCAGTTTTAGCGCAATTTTATGTCCGGAGTGGACGTATTGGGCGCAACAAATGCAAAAGATGCGCAAAGGAGACGGAAGATGTCTGGCTATGGTGATCGCGATGGCAAGATCTGGATGGATGGCAAGCTGGTCGAGTGGCGCGATGCCAATGTGCATATCCTGACCCATGCGCTGCATTACGCAAGCTCGGTCTTCGAGGGCGAGCGCTGCTATGACGGCAAGGTGTTCAAGAGCCGCGCCCATTCCGAACGGCTGCTGAAATCGGGCGAGCTGATGGATATGCCGATCCCCTACACGGTGGACGAGATCGAGGCCGCCAAGCGCGAGGTGCTGGAGGCCAACGGGCTGAGCAATGCCTATCTGCGGGTGCTGGCGTTTCGCGGCGCGGGCGAGGACATGGGCGTCGCCGCCGCGCGCAACCCGATCCGCATGGCGGTGACGGCCTGGGAGTGGGGCAGCTATTACGGCGACGCCAAGACCAAGGGCGCGAAGCTCGATATCGCCAAGTGGAAGCGCCCGAGCCCCGAGACGATCCCGGTCGCGGCCAAGGCGGCGGGGCTCTACATGATCTGCACCATGTCCAAGCACGCCGCCGAGGCCAAGGGCTGTTCCGACGCGATGTTCCTCGATTATCGCGGCTACGTGGCCGAGGCGACGGGGGCCAACATCTTTTTCGTCAAGGACGGCGAGGTGCATACGCCGCTGGCCGACGCGATCCTGAACGGGCTGACCCGGCAGACGGTGATCGGCATGCTCAAGGATCGTCAGGTCAAGGTGCATGAGCGCCACATCATGCCCGAAGAACTGGAGGGGTTCGAGCAGTGCTGGCTGACCGGTTCTGCCGCCGAGGTGACGCCGGTGGGGCAGATCGGGGATTACAGTTTCGAGGTGGGTGCGATGACGCGTGACATCTCGGAGGCTTACGAGGCGCTGGTGCGCGCCTGACCTTTTGCACCGGGACGAGAGCAGGGCCGTCCGGCGATCCGCCGGGCGGTTTTCGCGTTTCTCGGGCCTGCGATTCGGGGGTGTCCGGGCAATGGTGGGCCGTGCGGGATAAAGTGACCCTCTGGTGGCGCTTTACTTAAACGTGTCGAAATTGTGGCCTGTTGCGGGTCAGTGCGTCTGGCGTTTGCGCGAGGCACCTGTGGTGCGACGGGTGCGGCACGGGTGTTCTCGCTTGCGCAACAATAGATTTGGTCGGCGCGGCTGTTTTGCGGGAGGTCGAGCACTTTTCCGCCGTTGGCCCTCGTCAATCTCACGGTTTCGTGAATTTTGTTTCCTGTGCAGCAACAGTGCGGCGCGTTTGCTGCGCGAGTCCGCACAGACCGTGCACGGATGGGGGCGGCGGTTGTGGTGAGAATGCGGCGAAACCTTGATCCGATATTGCGAGAAACCCTGCTCGAAATATGGTGATTTTCTGGCACGGCGCGCCCGGGCGAAAGCCCGTGGTGATCTCGATTCAGAGGGGCATTGCAACCAATGCGTGTAAAATATACCTCTTCTTGACTTGGCTCGTAGCAAGCGTCATCCTGATTAAGTCTCCTCGGAGCCTATAAAAATTCGTTTGCTGGGATGTGGGGGCATCAATGCGGCAAGGGTATTTGGCGAAGGAGTGACGTTACGTCATATGCGCTCGGATGCGGAATACGTGTGTTCTTGCATCGCCCGAATGTAGCGCGGTTATTGCCACAATTCGGGCTTGATTGAGACAGGTGCGCCGGGCTCTCCGGCGTATCGGGAGACGGGGGGCCTGAACTCTCGATCTTCGGTGAGTAACGGTTCGGGGACGTGACGAGTGCGGAAATCAAGTGCTTCTGGGGAGAAGCTGCCATGCCTTTTGATATTATGTGGGCCAGTACGCGCCCAAATGCCGGAAACTTCAGTGATCGTATCCCGATCCCGCCAAGGGGCCGCCTGCTCTATGCGGATCGTCTGAAGCGGGTTCTGGACATCGCCATCGTGCTTCTTGCGGCGCCGCCGGTGTTGCTGACGGTGGGTGTGCTGTGCCTGTTGATCATGCGCGACGGCAAGTCGCCGTTCTTTGTGCAGCAGCGCGTCGGGCGGCATGGCCGCATCTTTCGCATGCTCAAGCTGCGCAGCATGGTTGTCGATGCAGAGGCGCGTTTGCAATCCTATCTGGAGGCCAACCCCGCGCGGCGCGCGGAGTGGAAGGTAAACCAGAAACTGCGCCATGATCCGCGGATCACCCGGATCGGTAGGATCATCCGAAAATCCTCTCTTGATGAGCTGCCGCAGCTTTGGAATGTGCTGATGGGGGATATGTCGATCGTCGGCCCGCGGCCGATGATGCCCTCGCAGAAGGCGCTCTATCCCGGTGTGGCCTATTACGCGATGCGCCCGGGGATCACCGGGTTCTGGCAGATTTCGGTGCGCAACGAGAGCAGTTTTGCCGAGCGCGCGCAGTTCGACGCGCAGTATTTCCGGGACCTGTCATTCGCGACAGACCTGCGTGTGATACTGCGCACATTCAGCGTTGTGTTACGCGGCACCGGTAGCTGAGGCGCGCGCCGCGAGAAGCTGCGCGCGCACCGTTTTTCCCCAGGATTTCCAGTTGAGGCGGGTCGTGTATTCGCGGCGGCTGCTGTGGCGCAGTTTCGCGTAGCCGTCGGGATCATCGACATAGCGCGCGATGCAGGCGGCGAAATCGGCGACCGTGGCCTCGGGGGGCAGGGCGTGACCGTTGACGCCATTGCGCACCGGAACCCCGCCCACGCGCAGGCAGAGCGATGGCAGCCCATGGGCCGAGGCCTCGCAAAAGGCGAAACCATAGGATTCGTAGGACGGCATGACCATGAAATGCGCCGTGTCGAGATGGTGCAGGAGGGTCCGGCGCTCGTCCGGCTTGCCCTTGTCGAGATGCGCGTGCACCGTGACATGGGCGTTGCGGTGGTGATCGGGCGGAGTGCATCCGATGACCGTCAGGCGCGCATCGAGACCGCGTGCGCGCAGGGCCTGCATGGTGTCAAACGCGATCGGACCGCCCTTGGCATGCCAGTCGCGCCCCAGCAACAACAGGCGCAGTGGTGCGTCGGCGCTGATCGGCACCGGGGCGGCTGTGCCCGGATCGTCGATATTGGCACCCCATGGCACCAGATGCGAGGCCGTTGGAGAGAGGCCGTAGAGCGCGTCCGCCTCTGATTTCAGCCATGCGCTGGGCCAGAACAAATGATCGCAGCGGCGAAACACCCGCCGTTCGGCGCGCAGGATCAACGGGTCGAGCATGCGCGCGAGCCGCAGGTAAGAGCCGAATTCCTGCCCCACCTCGGAGCGTTTGTAGGCTGTCGGGGTGGCGTCGGAACTGAAAACGCGCAGCATCGGGTAGGGCAGGTTCAGCCCCATGAGCGACTGAAAGCTGTAGGCGCAGAACAGGACGTCATACTGGTCCTCGGCCAATTCGCGCCGCACGCCGCGCGCGATGATCCGCGCGAGGGCCAGATGCGCCCGCCAATCGGCCCGCATGGTGATCCGGTCGGGCATTGCCTCGATCATCGCCCGAACCGGTTGTGCCGCGTGCCAGCCGGAACTGAGCACCGTGACCTCGCCGACGTGATCGCGCAATGCCCCACAGATCCGTTGATTGCCGCCGGAATAGGTGAAGCGGTCTTCCGGGGGCTGATCGCAGAGATAGGCGATTTTCAGGGGGCGGTCCTGGCCCATATGTCGAGCGATCCTCTTGCTATGGTAACAATCGTCGCTGTGAGGCGGTATTGATGCATCGCACCGGCGAAATCGGTCTTTAGACTGTTGAATTTGTTGATATCAGGCGTCGTTGGAGCATAGACTGTCCCTCAAATCAACCCTGCCGGGGGCGGGCCTCAATCCCATGGGTCGCGCAGGGACGGCTCAACGACGTAAGATCACAGGGGTGCCCGGCGCGTCATGCCCAATGCCTTGGCCTATCTGATGCTGGCGGTCTGGCCGCTTGTCACGCTGGTGATGTTTCGCCGCTGGCCGATCGAGCGTGCGCTGATCTGGTCGCTTCTGGGGGCCTACCTGTTCCTGCCGCCGCCGCCTGCCGCATTCGATTTTCCGTTGATGCCGCCGCTGACCAAGGAGTCGCTGCCGAGTGTCGCGACCTTTCTGATCTGTCTTGTCGTGTGCGGGCGACGTGCGCCGCTCTTGCCCGAGGGATGGCTGGCGCGAGGGCTGGTGCTGATCTTCGTGTTCTGCCCGGTGGCCACGGTGCTGACCAACATGGAGCCGGTGTTCTTCGGCTCTGTCGCCCTGCCGGCGCTCGGGCTCAAGGATATGGTGGCGCAGGTGTTGTTGCAGTTCATCCTGCTGTTGCCGTTCCTGATGGCGCGGCAGCATCTGGCAAGCCCGCAGGGCCTGCGTGAACTGGTGATCGCTGTCGTGCTGGGCGGGCTGATCTATTCGCTGCCGATGCTGCTGGAGGTGCGGCTGTCGCCGCAGCTCAACACTTGGGTCTATGGCTATTTCCAGCATGATTTCGGTCAGATGATGCGGCAGGGCGGGTTCCGGCCCATCGTGTTCATGTATCACGGGCTGTGGGTGGCGTTCTTTGCGATGATGGCGATGACCTGTGCCATCGCGCTGGCGCGCGAGGCGGATGCGCGGCGGCGGGTGCTGCTGCTGGTTGCGGCGGGGTACATGGGCGTGGTGCTGGTGCTGTGCAAATCGCTGGGCTCGTTGATCTACGGGATTTACCTTGCGCCGCTGGCCCTGTTCCTGCCGACGCGCACGCAGATCCGCATCGCGGGTATCATGGCCGTGGTTGCGGTGGCCTATCCGGTGCTGAAGGGCGCCGGGCTTATCCCTGTCGACTGGATGATGGAACAGGCCGCCAAGTTCAGCGGTGAGCGGGCCGGGTCGCTGGGCTTTCGCTTCGAGAACGAGGATATCCTGATGGAGCGCGCACTGGAAAAGCCGCTTTTCGGCTGGGGCAGCTGGGGGCGCAACCATATCCTCGATCCGGTGAGCGGGGTGATTCAGACCGTGGCCGATGGACGCTGGATCATCGTGATCGGCAGTCTCGGATGGGTCGGTTATCTGGCCGAATTCGGGCTGATCGCGCTGCCGGTGCTGCTGTTGTGGGTCAACGGACGGTATCTGCCCGATGCGGCTTATGTGCGGCTGATCGGCCCGGTTGCGTTGTTGCTGGCGGTCAACATGATCGACATGCTGCCGAATGCGACGCTCACGCCGATCACGTGGCTCTTTGCGGGGGCGGTGCTGGGTCTGGCCGAGGCGGCACGGCGCGGGGCGCTGGCCCCCGGTGAACGAACAGCGCCTGCGGCAGGGTCGCGCAGCCTTGGCTGGCGGCCGATCATGTGAGGAGAGGCCGCGCATGAGCAAACCCCGCGTTCTGGCCATTGCCGAGGCGGCCAATCCCGAATGGGTGAGCGTGCCGCTGGTCGGCTGGTCGCTGGCCACGGCCCTGCGCGAGGTGGCCGAGGTGCATATCGTCACGCAGATACGCAACCGTGACGCGTTCCTGCGCGCCGGGCTGGTCGAAGGTCGCGATTTCACCGCCATCGACTCCGAGGGTTTGGCGCGACCGATGTGGAAGCTGGGCGAGTTTCTCAGGATGGGGGAGGGCAAGGGCTGGACGACGCTGCAGGCGATCAACGCCATCAGCTATCCGTGGTTCGAGCATCTGGTCTGGCGGCAGTTCGGGGCGCAGATCCGGGGCGGGGGCTATGACATCGTGCATCGCATCACGCCGCTCAGCCCGACCATATCGTCATCGCTGGCGGGCAAATGCGCACGGGCGGGGGTGCCGTTCATCCTCGGGCCGCTCAACGGTGGCGTGCCCTGGCCCAAGGGGTTCGATGCAGAGCGGCGGCAGGAGCGCGAGTTCCTCAGCTATCTTCGCGGGGTCTACAAGGCGCTGCCGGGGCGCGGGGCGACCCTGGGTCACGCAGCGGCGATATTGGCCGGGTCGCGGCACACGCTGGGGGAAATGCCGGGGTGGGCGCAGGAGAAGGCCGTCTACCTGCCGGAGAATGCGATTGATCCGGCGCGGTTCGGGGGCGTGGCCGCGCCTGCATCGGGTGGCCCGATGCGCGCCGGGTTCGTCGGGCGGCTGGTGCCCTACAAGGGGCCGGACATGCTGATCGAGGCGGCGGCCCCGCTGATGCGCGCCGGGCGGTTGCATCTCGATATCGTGGGCGACGGCCCGATGATGGCGGGCTTGCGCGCGCAGGCCGAGGGGCTGGGCGTGGCCGGGGCCGTGACGTTTCACGGCTGGCTGGAGCATGAGCGCGTTCGCGACGTGCTTGGGGCCTGCCACCTCTTCGCCTTTCCGTCGATCCGCGAATTCGGTGGCGGCGTGGTGCTTGAGGCAATGGCGCTGGGCGTGCCGCCGCTGATCGTCGATTATGCCGGGCCAGGGGAATTGGTGGACGCGGCACGCGGCACCAAGGTGCCGATTGGCACCCGGGGTGAGATCATCGCGGGCTTCGCCGCAGCCCTCGACCGGCTGACGCAGGACCGCGCCGCGCTGGCGGCGACCGGGCAGGCGGGGCGCGATTGGGTGATGGAGCATGCCACATGGGCCGCCAAGGCGCGACAGGTGCGCGCGGTCTATGACGCGGTGCTGACGGGCGCGCCGCTGCCACGGGTTTTCCCGTCGTGAGTTCTGCAATCGCCTATCGCCCCGAGATCGACGGGCTGCGCGCCATCGCGGTGCTGTCGGTGGTGCTCTATCATTTCGGGCTGCCGGGGATCGCGGGCGGCTTTGTCGGGGTCGACGTGTTCTTCGTGATCTCGGGCTTCCTGATCGGCGGCATTCTCTGGGACGATATCCGCGAGACTGGCCGCATTCGCCTTGCGCGGTTCTACCTGAGGCGCATAAGGCGACTGGCGCCTGCCTATTTCGCGATGGCGGGGGTGACGCTGGTGATGGGCTGGCTGATCCTGCTGCCGTTCGAGTTTCGCGAATTCGGCAAGTCGCTGATTGCCGCGACGGTGTACCTCTCCAACATCCATTTCCATCGCGAGGCGGGGTATTTCGACGGGCTGTCGGAGGAAAAGCCGCTGTTGCACACATGGTCGCTGGCGGTGGAGGAGCAGTTCTACATCGTGCTGCCGTTTCTGATGCTGGTGCTCTTGCGCTTGCGGGCATCGGTGCCGGTGATCCTCGGGGGGATTGCCGTGCTGTCGCTGGTGGCCTGCATCTGGCTGACGCGGGGCATGCCGCAGGCCACCTTCTACCTCTTTCCGTTCCGCGCGTGGGAATTGCTGGCGGGCGTGCTGCTGACCATCGCGGGGCGCGAGGGGGGCTGGCGCTACGCGCTGCATCCGGCGCTGTCATGGGCCGGGCTGGCGCTGATCCTCGGCTCGGTGCTGTTCATCCGTGCCGAGGGATTTCCCGGCTGGCAGGCGCTGGGGCCGGTTCTGGGCACGGTGCTGATCCTGTTGAACGGGCGCGAGGCGAACCCGGTCAACCGCGCGCTGGCGCATCCCGGGCCGGTGTTCATCGGGCTGATTTCCTATTCGCTCTACCTGTGGCACTGGCCGGTTTTCGTGCTGTCCTCCTACTGGCGCGGCGGCTATGGCGGGCCAGTCGAGGCGGTGGGGTGGCTGGCGCTGGCGGTGGTGATTTCGGTGCTGTCCTGGCGGTATGTGGAGCGGCCGGTGCGGCGCATGCGAGGCGGCACTCGCGTGCTGCTGGGCGGCACGGTGCTGGCCTCTGCCGGGCTACTGGCATTCGGCGCGGTGCTGTGGCGCGGGGATGGGTTGCCCGCGCGGTTTCCGCCCGAATATCGCACCCATATCGCCGCCTCCGGCGATTTCAATCAGGACTGGTCGCGCTGCACCGTGCCGGGCAGCGGCGCGCTGGCGGGGGTCGAGACCTGCCCGATTGGCCCCGAGGGTGCGCCGCAGGTTCTGATCTGGGGCGACAGCCATCTGAGGGCGATGAAAGAGGGGCTGGAGGCGGCGGCGTGGCTGGCCGAGCGCCCGGCGCTGATCCTGTGGCATGCCGGGTGCCCGCCGCTCTTCGGGGTGTCAAAGACCGAGACTGCGGCGACGCCTGCGCAAGATGCGGCCTGCACGGAGGCCAACCGGGTGATCCGCGAGGGGCTGGCGCAGATCGAGAGCCTGGAGGTGCTGCTGCTGGTCGGGCGCTGGAGTTATTATGCCGAAGGGCAGGGCGCGGGGCGCGACGCGGATAACCGGATCACGCTTGCGCCATTGCCTGATAGCCTGCTGCCACAGGGGCCGCAGCATACGCTGTTCAACGCGGCGCTGACGCGGACGCTGGCGGACCTTGGGCCGCAGTTTGCGCGCCTCTACCTGTTGCGCCAGCCGCCGGAGGTGCCGGATTACGACTCGCGTGCCGTGGCGCGGGCGCTGGTGCATGGGCGTGGCGTGGCCGACGAGGTGCTGCGCGTCCCGCGCCCCGAGGCAGAGGCGCGCGCCGCGCGGGCCGAGGCCCCGCTCCGGGCGCTCGATGCCGCCGGGGTGATCGAGGTGATCGACCCCTGGCCGAGGCTATGTGATGACGCATCCTGTTCCGTCATGCAGGGCGGCGCGGCGCTCTATTTCGACAACAACCATCTGACCAATCGCGGGGCGATCGCGCTCAGCGATCTGTTCGCGCCGGTCTTCGAGGGGGTGGAATGAGCAGCGATATCCGAGACACCCTGTGGGATGTGATCGTGATCGGCGCCGGTATGGGCGGCGGGATCATCGGGCGCAGGCTGGCCGAACGCGGCCTCAAGGTGCTTTTTGTCGAAAAGGGGCCGCAGGGGTATCGCGCCGAGCGGCAGGGGCTGAACCCCGAGATGGGCGACCCGGTGGCACGGCAGTTGCGCGGCTATTGGCCGGGTCGGGTCCGGGCGCGGATCGACGGGCGCGCGTCGGAGTTTTTCGGCCCCATCGGCGCGGGGGTAGGCGGATCGTCGGTATTCTACGCCGCCACTCTGGAGCGGCCCGAGCGTCATGATCTGGAGCCTGTCGAGGGCCGCCCGCACCCCACCGGCGGCTGGCCGATGAGCTATGACGCGATGCGCGACTGGTACGCCGAGGCCGAGCAACTTCTGCATGTCTGCGGCGAGGCCGATCCGCTCTCGCCTGAGCCTGCCGATCCGCTGGTCGCGCCGCCGCCTTTGTCCGGCGTGGACCGGGCCTTGATGCACTCCCTGCGCGGGGCGGGGCTGCATCCCTACCGGCTGCATTCCGCGATCCGGTATCTGGACGGGTGCAAGGACTGTCTGGGGCGCAAATGCCCGCGCGCCTGCAAGATGGATGGCCGCTCTGCCGGGGTGGAGCCGGCGCTGGCGACCGGTCGCGCGGCGCTTCTGGACGACTGCGAGGTGCGCAGGCTGTGTGGTGGGGCCGATCACGTCAGCCATATCGAGGTAACGCAGGGCGGCGAGGCGTTCGAGCTGCGCGCACGGCAATTCGTGCTGGCGGGCGGCGCGCTCGGCTCGCCGCGCCTGTTGCTGGCCTCGGCATCCGAGGCGTGGCCCGAGGGCTGCGCCAATGCAAGCGGACTGGTCGGGCGCAACCTGATGTTTCACCTCAACGAGATTTTCGCGCTCTGGCCGCCACGCGGCACGCCGCAGGATGGCCCCGGCAAGGCGATCAGCTTGCGCGATTTCTATCACTGGCAGGGGCAACGCTTTGGCACCGTGCAGGCGATGGGGATCGCGGCGGGCTATGGCGAGATCGTGCATGCGCTCAATGGCATGTTCGACCGCTCGGCGCTGCGCAATGCGCGCGCGTTGCGGCATCTGACGCGCCTGCCTGCGGCAGTGGCGGCGCGGCTCTTGGGGCGGGCGCAGGTGTTTGTCGGGCTGATGGAGGATCTGGGTTATCCTGAGAACCGGGTGACATGGGATGCGCGCACGCCCGAGGCGATTGATATCGACTATACGCTCAACCCAGAGCTTTTGGCCCGCCGCCGTGCCTTTCGCCGGGCGATCCGGGCGGGGCTGCGCGGGCATCGTGCGTTTTTCCTGACCCATGCGCCGGAGTTGAATTTCGGCCATCCCTGCGGCACGCTGCGGATGGGCGACGACCCAGACACCAGCGTTCTGGATGCCGAGTGCCGGGCGCATGGCATCGGCAACCTCTATGTGGCGGATGCGTCGTTCATGCCCTCCTCGATGGGGGTGAACCCGAGCCTGACCATCGCCGCCAACGCGTTGCGGGTGGCAGAGGGGATCGTTCGGCGCAGGGAGGGGCAGGAATGACGTTGACGGATGGCATCGCGGTGGTCACGGGAGCAGGCGGCGGCCTTGGCCGGGCGCTGGCGCTGGACCTGGCGGCGCGGGGGATGCGCGTGGCGGCACTGGGGCGCAGCGCGGGCGGCGTGGAGGAAACCGCCGCGATGGCGCCCGAGGGACAGATCCTGCCGGTGGTGGCGGATGTGTCGGATGCAGGGGCCGTGCGCGCGGGCTTCGCGCAGCTGGCGGAGGCGGGGCCGGTCACGGTGCTGATCAACAATGCCGCTGTTTATCCGCGCCGAGATTTTCTTGACGAGAGTGGCGAGATTTTTGCCGAGACCGTGGCGATCAACCTTGGCGGCATGGTCAATTGCACCCGCGCTGCACTTGACGGGATGGTGCAGAGCGGGCGAGGCCGGATCGTCAACGTTTCGACCTTCGCCGATATCGCGCCGCTGCCCGCCTCTTCGGCCTATGCGGTGTCCAAAGGGGCGGGGCGCATTTTCAGCCGGGCACTGGTCGCCGATCTGGCGGACCGGTTTCCGGGGATCGTGATCAGCGACTGGATGCCGGGGATGCTGGCCACGCGGATGGGAGTTGCGCAGGGGCTCGACCCGGCTCAGGCGGCGCAATGGGGGGCGGCACTGGCGCTCTGGGATGATCCGGCACTCAATGGTGCAGTCTTCGAGATGGATCGTGAGATCCTGCCTTCACGCGGTTTGAAAGGCCGGATCAAGGATGCGGTTCTGATGCGCAGGCGGCACGCGCGGGTGATCGAGGCGTAGCCGGGGATACATCCCTTTTAGTTTGAGAATGATTTGCAATCTCCTTGACTATTTTGCGAGTCACTCTCATATTCAATTGCATATCAAAACCAATGGAGAAGCCGAATGTCGTTGCATCGCCGTCATGTTCTGAGCCTCGCCGCCGGGGCCGTGGTCGCGCCCATGGTCTGGGCCGGGGGCGCGCGGGCGCAGGCGGGCAAGCTGTCGGTCGTTGCGACCACTGGCATGATCGCCGATGCCGCGCGCGTCGTGGGTGGTGATCTGATCGAGGTGCGCGGGCTGATGGGGCCGGGGATCGACCCGCATTCCTACCGGCAGACGCGCAGCGATATTGCCGCGCTCACCCGCGCCGACCTGGTGCTGTGGCACGGGCTCTATCTCGAGGCGCAGATGGAGGAGTTCCTGCTCAAGCTGGCCCGCCGTCAACCGGTCGTTGCTGTGGGCGAAGCGGTGCCGGAAGAGGCCCGTATCGGCCACGAGGATTACGAGGGCCGCTTTGATCCGCATGTCTGGATGGTGCCCGATCTTTGGCTGCCGGTGGTGGACCGGGTGGCACGGGCGCTGAGCGATCTGCGCCCCGAGGACAGCGCCTTTTTCGAGGCCAACGCGCAGGCCTACAAGGATGAGATCACGGCGCTTGGGTCCTATGCTGAGGGTGTTCTGGCCTCGGTGCCCGAGCCTGCCCGCGTGCTGGTCACCGCGCATGACGCATTCGGCTATTTCGGGCGCGCCTATGGTTATGAGGTCGAGGGTATCCAAGGCATTTCCACCGAGAGTGAGGCCGGTCTGGCGCGTATCCGCGACCTTGTCGATCTGCTGGTGGCGCGCGACATCAAGGCGGTGTTCGTCGAAAGCACCGTGTCGGATCGCAACGTGCGCGCGCTGATCGAGGGGGGGGCGGCGCAGGGCCACGAGGTGCGCGTCGGCGGGGAGCTCTTCTCGGACGCCATGGGCCGGCCCGGCAGCTACGAGGGCACCTATCTGGGCATGATCGACCATAACATGACAACTATCGCGCGCGCCCTTGGTGGCAGTGCGCCCGCGCGGGGCCGTCTGGGCCGTCTGGCGGCGGGGAGTTGAGCATGGCACTGGAACTTGTCGGATCGGCCCCGGAACAGAACGATGATCTGCCGCTTTCGATCCGGGGGCTGACGGTTTCCTATGGTGAGAAACCGGCGGTGTTTTCCGTCGATGTCGGTTTTCAGCCGGGTCAGATGACGGCGATTGTCGGCCCCAACGGGGCGGGCAAATCGACGCTGCTCAAGGCCGCGCTTGGTATTGTCACGCCGCTCTCGGGGCAGGTGCGCTGTCATGGTCGCCCGCTGGCGGAGATGCGCGCGCGCATCGCCTATGTGCCGCAGCGCGCGAGCGTCGACTGGGACTTCCCGGCGCGGGTGCTCGACGTGGTGCTGATGGGGCTCTACCGCGATCTGGGCCTTTTGGGACGCATCCGGGGGCAGCACCGGGCGCGGGCGATGGAGTGTTTGGCGCGGGTCGGGATGGACGGTTTTGCCGCCCGCCAGATCGGCCAGCTTTCGGGCGGGCAGCAACAGCGGGTGTTTCTTGCCCGCGCGCTGGCGCAGGGGGCCGATCTCTACCTGCTGGACGAGCCCTTTGCCGGGGTCGATGCCGCCACCGAAAAGGCGATCATCACCGTGCTCAAGGATCTCAAGGCCGAAGGGGCCACGGTGGTTGCGGTGCATCACGATCTGGCCACGGTGCCCGACTATTTCGACCGGGTCTTCCTGATCAACACCACGGCGATTGCCGAGGGGCCGGTCGCCGATGTCTTTACGCCCGAGAACCTGCAAACCGCCTATGGTGGGCGTCTGGCGCTCGCCCAGATGGGCGGCGTGGCGGCGGGGTGAGGGCATGCTGTGGCAGGCGCTGACGCTGCAACTTGGCTATAACGCCACGTTGGTCACCTTGGGGGCCGCGATGCTGGGCATGGCGGCGGGGGCCACGGGCACGTTCCTTTACCTCTCGAAACGCGCGCTGGTCAGTGACGCGATCAGCCATGCCACTTTGCCCGGCGTGGTTTTGGGTTTCATGGCGATGGTGGCCATCGGCGGCGACGGGCGGTTTCTGCCGGGGCTGATGCTGGGATCGGCAGTGTCGGCCGGTCTCGGGCTGTTGGCGGTGACTTGGCTCACCACCCGCACCCGGCTGGCCGAGGATGCGGCGATCGGCGCGGTATTGTCGGTCTTTTTCGGCTTCGGCATCGTCCTGTTGACGGTGGTGCAGGTGATGGATTCGGGCCGTCAGGCCGGGTTGGAGACCTTCCTGCTGGGGGCCACGGCGGGGATGCTGTGGAACGAGGCGATGCTGATCGCGGGGGGCGGCGCGCTGGTGCTGGCCCTCGTCGTGCTGCTGCGCCGCCCGATGTCGCTGGTGGCGTTCGACCCGGGTTATGCGATGGGGCAGGGGATCAGCCTGCGGGCGGTGGAACTGGCGATGATGGGACTGGCGCTGGCGATCACGGTTGTGGGGCTCAAGGTCGTGGGGCTGGTGCTGATCGTGGCGCTGCTGATCATTCCGCCGGTCGCCGCGCGCTTCTGGTCCGAGCGGGTGGGCGCGGTGGTGGCCATCGCCGGGCTGATCGGCGGGCTGTCGGGCTATGCGGGGGCGGCGATTTCGGCCACGGCCCCGGCGCTGCCCACCGGGCCGATCATCGTGCTGGCCGCCTTTGGGCTTTTCGTGCTGTCGCTCTTGCTGGCGCCGGGGCGCGGTGTGCTGGCGGCGGCGCTGCGGCATCTGCGGTTTCAACGGCGGGTGCATCTGCGGCAGGGGCTGCTGGCGCTGGCCACCGGGCAGCCCGTCTACGAGCCGCTGACGCTGCGCCTGATGCGCCGCGCCGGGCTGGTGCGCGCCGACGGGGTGGCGACCGAGGAAGGCCGGGCGATGGCGGCGCGCGCGCGGCGCGATGAACGCCGCTGGCAGATCCTGCGCAGCGATCCGGAATTCGAGGCGGCGGCGGCGCGCTACGATGGCCTGACCCCGCTGGGAGAGGTGCTGACCGCCGATCAGATCGCGGCGGTCGATCAGGGGCTGCGGCCCGAGGGGGCGGTTTGATGGGTGCGGATTTCGTCATGCTCTCGCTTACCCCGCTGCTGATCGGGATCGCGGCGGCGGTGGCCTGCGCGCTGCCGGGAAATTTCCTGTTGCTGCGCCGTCAGGCCCTGATCGGCGATGCGATCAGCCACGTGGTGCTGCCGGGCATCGTCGTGGCCTTTTTGCTGACCGGTGTCGTGGCGGCGCTGCCGATGATGCTGGGTGCGGGTGCGGCAGCGCTGGTCGCGGTGGTGTTGATCGAGGTCATTCGCAGGCTGGGCCGGATCGAGCCGGGGGCGGCGATGGGCGTGGTCTTTACCGCGATGTTCGCGGGTGGTGTGCTGCTGCTCGAACAAAGCGCGACCTCGGGTGTGCATCTCGACGTGCAGCACGCGCTTTACGGCAATCTCGAAAGCCTGATCTGGCTCGACGGCTATGGCTGGGCGGCGCTCCTCGATCCGGACGCCCTGCGTGCGCTGCCGCCGGAATTGCCGCGCATGGCGGCGGTGATGCTGGGTGTGGTGATCTTCACAGGCGTGATGTGGCGGGCGCTCGTGATCTCCACCTTCGACGAGGGCTTTGCACGCAGCATGGGCCTGCCGGTGCAGGCGCTCAGCCTGTCGCTGATCGTGGTGGCGGCGATCGCGGCGGTGGCGGCGTTCGACGCGGTCGGCTCGATCATCGTGATCGCGATGTTCATCTGCCCGCCTGCGGCGGCGCGGATGATGACCAACCGGATGGGCGCGCAGGTGGCTTGGAGCGTGGGCTTCGCCGTGCTCTCGGCGGTCTCGGGCTATGTGCTGGCGGGCTATGGCCCATTGTGGCTGGGCTATGACAGTGCGGTGAGTGCGGCGGGCATGATCGCGACCGTGTCCGGCGTGATCCTGGGGCTTGCGGCCCTCGCCGGGCCCTGCCGCACCGGTGGCGACGCGCAGGCCTCGGGCGCGTTCAGTTAAAGCGGTTGTCGCGGGGAAAACCGCGCGGGGCCATGCGGCCCGAGCTGGCGCGTTTGGCGCGCCATTCGGTCAGGTCGGTCTCGGTGCGCGTGCGCCCCGCCGGATCGCGCCAGCTGAGGCCCTCGGAGAGGCTGAAGGTGGTGGCATCCGACAGCCCGCCATCCTTGTATTTCTGCAGCCGCACCCCCTTGCCGCGGGTCAGTTCCGGCAACTCATCAAGGGCGAAGACCAGAACCTTGCGGTTTTCGCCGACGCAGGCGACGTGATCGCCGCTCACCGGGCGGCAGACCTGCGCGCGGGCGGGCTCGCGCAGGTTCAGCACCTGCTTGCCGCTGCGGGTCTGGGCGACGATCTCGTCCTCGGGCACGACAAAGCCATCGCCCGCCGAGGAGGCCACGAGCAGCTTGCGGCCCGGTTTGTGGATGAGCAGATCGACGATCCCGGCTTCGTTGGGCAGATCGACGATCAGGCGCAGCGGCTCGCCCATGCCGCGCCCGCCGGGCAGGTTGGCGGCTGAGAGCGTGTAGAAGCGCCCGTTGCTGCCGAAGACAAGGATGCGGTCCGTCGTTTCGGCGTGGAACATGAAGCGCGGGGCGTCGCCGTCCTTGAACTTCAACTCGCGACCCAGGTCGATATGGCCGGTGAGGGCGCGAATCCAGCCCATCTGGCTGCAGACCACGGTGATCGGCTCGCGGTCGATCATCGCCTCGAGCGGCACATCCTCGATCTTGCCCGCCTCGGCGAATTGCGTGCGGCGGGCGCCGATGGGATGATCCTTGCCGAAGGTCTTTTTCACCTCGCGCAGCTGGTCGGCGACCGCAGCCCATTGCAGGGATACGTCGTCGAGCAGGTCCTCGAGCCCGGCGCGTTCTTCCATCAGCGCGTCGCGCTCGCGCTTGAGCTCCATTTCCTCGAGCCGGCGCAGGCTGCGCAGGCGCATGTTGAGAATGGCCTCGGCCTGCACGTCCGCCAGCCCCTCCTCATCGGTGGGGGCGGGGGGCACGTAATCGGCCTCGGAGGTGGCGCGGGTGAACGTGCGGCCCCAATCCTCGCGCATCAGCGCCGGTTTGGGCTCTTCGTCATAGCGGATGATGTCGATAACCCGGTCGAGGTTGAGGAAGGCGACGATCAGACCTTCCAGCACTTCGAGCCGGTGGTCGATCTTTTCCATCCGGTGCTGCGAGCGGCGCAGTAGCACCTCCTGCCGGAAATCGAGGAAGGCGCGCAGCACCTCTTTGAGCGAGCAGACCCGCGGCGTCACCCCGTCGACCAGCACGTTCATGTTGAGCGAGAAGCGCAGTTCCAGGTCGGAATTGCGATACATCAGCCCCATCAGGACCTCGGGATCGACGTTCTTCGAACGCGGCTCGAGGATGAGGCGCACGTCATCGGTGCTCTCGTCGCGGACATCGGCGAGGACGGGGATCTTGCGGGTCTGGATCAGTTCGGCGATGCGCTCGATCAGCTTGGATTTCTGCACCTGGTAGGGAATTTCGGTGACCACGATCTGCCATTGGCCGCGGCCCATATCCTCGACCTCCCACTTGCAGCGCAGGCGGAACGCGCCGCGTCCGGTGCGGTAGGCCTGCGCGATGCTCTCGGGTGGCTCGACGATGACGCCGCCGGTGGGGAAATCGGGGCCGGGGATGTAGTTCAGCAGGGTGTCGTCGCGCGCATCGGGCGTCTTGATCAGGTGAATGCAGGCGTCGATCAATTCGGCGATGTTATGCGGCGGGATGTTGGTGGCCATGCCGACGGCAATCCCCGACGAGCCGTTGGCCAGCAGGTTCGGGAAGGCGGCGGGCAGCACCACCGGCTCGCGCAGGGTGCCGTCGTAGTTGTCGCGGTAATCAACCGCATCCTCGGCGAGGCCGTCGAGCAGCGCCTCGGCAAAGGGCGTCATCCGCGCCTCGGTGTAGCGCGAGGCGGCGGGGTTGTCGCCGTCGATATTGCCGAAATTGCCCTGGCCGTCCACCAGCGGGTAGCGCACCGCGAAATCTTGTGCGAGGCGGGCCATGGCATCGTAGATCGCGGCATCGCCATGCGGGTGATAGTTGCCCATTACGTCGCCGGAAATCTTGGCGGATTTGCGAAATCCCCCGGTGCTGGCAAGCCTCAGTTCGCGCATCGCGTAGAGGATGCGCCGGTGCACCGGCTTCAACCCGTCGCGCGCATCGGGCAGCGCGCGATGCATGATCGTCGAGAGCGCATAGGTCAGGTAGCGGTCGCCGATGGCACGGCGCAGCGGCTCTGATGTCGCTTCGGGCATCATGTTGGGGTCGTCGATCAAATCACTCATGGATATTGTGATATCGCCACTGGAATGCACCGTAAAGCGGGGATCGGGGCAGGCGGCGTAAACTTTCCTGATTTTCCCCGTCGCGGGAACGCGCGAATCGGCTATTATGAGGTAGCTGCCAAGCTTTTTGACATGTGTGTGTAATCGGGGGATGCGCGATGTGGCGCTTTATTTTGCTGAGCTTTGTTTTTCTGGGCTGGGGATTTTACGAGATGAGTGGCGGGGCGGAGTATCGTCCTTCGGCCAACTCCATTCAGATGCGGGCGACGCTCGACAATCAAAGACCGAAACCGCGCCCGCTGCGGGTGAACGTGATCGAGATCGCGCAGGACGGCCTGCTGCAGCCCGACACGCGGGTGACGCGCACGGTCACCTCGCTGCATGGTCTGGGTCTGACCATGGGACAGCGGGTGGAAGTGACACTCGCCTCGGCGGCGGAGGGTGACGTGTCCCGGCCCTCTGCCGCCGTCGAACCTGTCGAACCTGATCTTGCCGGGCCCGAGACCCCCGAGATCACGGTGCCGACCGTCGCCGTTGCGCGCAGCGAAACGCCCATCGGCGTGGCGGTGCCCGGTGACGCGGTGTCGTCATTCGCGCCGGTGACCGAGACGCGCCGTGTTGCGGGCACATCCGTCAACCTGCGCACCGGGCCGGGCACCGCCTTTGGCGCGATCACCAGTCTTGCACGCGGGACCGAGGTGATCGTGCTGCGTGATCCGGGCAATGGCTGGATCAAGCTGCGGGTGGCCGGGACGGGGCGCATTGGGTGGATGGCCGACCGGCTTTTGACGGTGGCGTCCGAGTAGGCTTGCGTTGCGGGCAGGGACCGGTCACAAACCCCGCCATGAGCAAGAAAACTATCCTGATCACCGGGTGCTCGTCGGGCATCGGATATGACGCGGCGCACAGGTTGCGGGAGCGAGGCTGGCGGGTGTTTGCCGCCTGCCGCGCGCAGGCCGATTGCGACCGGCTGCGCGGCGAGGGGTTCGAGGCCCCGCGCATCGACTACGAGGACGAGGCCAGCATCGCCTCTGGCCTCGCCGAGGTGCTGGAGGCCACGGGCGGGCGGCTTGATGCGTTGTTCAACAACGGGGCCTATGCTGTGCCCGGCCCGGTCGAGGATGTGCCGACCGAGGCGCTGCGCACGATCTTTCAGGCCAACCTGATCGGTTGGCATGATCTGACGCGGCAAGTGATCCCGGTGATGCGCGCGCAGGGGCATGGCCGGATCGTGCAATGCTCGTCGGTGCTTGGCCTCGTGGCGATGAAATGGCGCGGTGCCTATGTGGCGACCAAGTTCGCGCTGGAGGGTCTGAGCGATGCGATGCGGATGGAGCTGTCGGGGACCGGCATAGCGGTGTCGATCCTCGATCCCGGACCGATCGAGACGGCGTTTCGCCAGAATGCGATCAAGCAGTTCGAGAAGTGGATCGACTGGGAAAACTCGCTTCGCGTGGAGGAATATCGTGCCGATCTTTTGACGCAGCTTTACGAGGGCAGCAGCAAGGGGCCGCAATGGCCGGCAGGGGCGGTCACGAAGAAACTGGTGCATGCGCTCGAGGCCACGCGCCCCAAGCCGCGCTATTATGTGACAACACCGACCTATGTAATGGGCGTGCTGCGCCGGGTTCTGCCTGCGCGCGCGCTCGACTGGATCATATCCAAGGGCTGAGCTGTGCGGCTGTCAGGGCGGCCCGCGTCACATTTTCTCTTTCGCTTTTGGCCGCGCCCCGCCTAGATGTGCCCCACGAGACCGACTCGGAAAGGACGCCTTATGTGGAAAGACCCGTTATTCCTGCTTGTGGCTGCGGGCTGTGCCGTCGTGGCGATCATCCTTATCCGCGGCATTGCCACCTTCGGCAAGGAAGGGGTGGAGAATGCCAAACGGTCCAACAAGTACATGCGGTGGCGGCTGATTGCGCAGTTCGTGGCCATCGTTCTCATTCTGATTTTCGTTTATTTCCGCAGGCAGGGAGGCTGAGCCGATGGTGGTTCTCAACAAGATTTACACGCGCACCGGGGACGCGGGCGAAACCGCGCTGGGCAATGGCACGCGGGTGGCCAAGCATTCGGCGCGGGTCACGGCCTATGGCACCGTCGATGAGCTGAACGCGACGCTTGGCCTTGCACGGCTGCATGCCTCGGGTGAGACCGACGCGGCGCTGGCGCGCATTCAGAACGACCTCTTTGATCTGGGGGCCGATCTTTGTCGCCCGGACATGCAAAAGGACGAAGAGTCCGAATATCCGGTGCTGCGCATGGTGCCCGCGCAGGTTGACCGGCTGGAGGCCGAGATCGACGCGATGAACAAGCATCTGGAGCCGCTCCGCAGTTTCATCCTGCCCGGCGGCAGCGCGCTCTCGGCGCATCTGCATCTCTGCCGCACCGTGTCGCGCCGGGCCGAGCGGCTGACGGTGGAGTTGTCGGCACTGGAACATGTGAACGACGCTGCCGTGCGTTATCTCAACCGGCTGAGCGACTGGTTCTTTGTCGCCGCCCGGATGGCAAATGACGGCGGCAAGGAGGATGTGCTGTGGGTTCCGGGCGCTAACCGCTGAAACACTCCTGCAACGATCCTGTCGTGAAAAGCCCGAAACGCGACGTCGCCGGGCTCTGACGTGACGATTTTACTCTGTTTTCGCGCGGCCTGACCCGGTATCAACGCGCGAGACGAATAAGACGAAGAGTCGGACCGGCTCTTCACCACTTTAAGGGAGACCATGCCAATGAAGGTTCTAGTGCCTGTCAAACGCGTGATCGACTATAACGTGAAGGTTCGCGTCAAGGCGGACGGAAGCGGTGTCGATCTTGCCAATGTGAAGATGTCGATGAACCCGTTCGACGAGATTGCCGTCGAAGAGGCGATTCGCCTGAAAGAGGCGGGCAAGGCCGACGAGGTGATCGCCGTCTCCATCGGCGTGAAGCAGGCGCAGGAAACGCTGCGCACCGCATTGGCCATGGGCGCGGATCGCGCGATCCTCGTGGTTGCCGCCGACGATGTGCATCAGGATATCGAGCCTTTGTCCGTGGCGAAAATCCTTGCGAAAATCGTTGAGGAAGAGGCCCCCGGCCTCGTGCTTTGCGGCAAGCAGGCGATCGACAATGACATGAACGCCACCGGGCAGATGCTCTCGGCGCTGCTGGGCTGGTCGCAGGCGACGTTTGCCTCAAAACTGGAGATCGAGGGCGACAGCGCGCTCGTGACCCGTGAGGTCGATGGCGGCTTGCAGACGATCAAGGTGGGCATGCCCGCCATCGTCACGGTCGACCTGCGCCTCAACGAGCCGCGCTATGCCAGCCTTCCCAACATCATGAAGGCGAAGAAAAAGCCGCTCGATGAGAAGACCGCCGCCGGTTACGGTGTGGACGTGACACCGCGTCTGGAAGTTACCGGCACGGCAGAGCCCGAGGCTCGCAAGGCCGGCGAAATCGTGGGCTCGGTCGATGAGCTTGTTGCGAAACTCAAGGAAGCGGGGGCCGTCTGATGTCTGTACTTCTTCTTGCCGAAGTCACCGATGGTGACCTCAATCTCGATGCGACCTCCAAGGCGGTTACCGCCTCTGCGAAACTGGGCGATGTGACGGTGCTCTGTGCCGGGGCCTCTGCGGCGGCGGCGGGCGAGGCGGCGGCCAAGATCGCCGGTGTCGCCAAGGTGCTGGTGGCCGAGGATGCCTCGCTCGGTCATCGTCTGGCCGAGCCGACGGCGGCGCTGATCGTCAGCCTCGCGGGGGATTACAGCCACATCGTGGCCCCGGCCACGACCGACGCCAAGAACGTGCTGCCGCGCGTCGCGGCGCTCCTGGATGTGATGGTGATCTCCGATGCCTCCGGCGTGGTCGATGCCGACACGTTCGAGCGGCCGATCTACGCGGGCAACGCGATCCAGACCGTGAAATCGCGCGATGCCAAGAAGGTCATCAGCTTCCGCACCTCGACGTTTGATGCGGCGGGCGAACAGGCGGCGGCCCCGGTCGAGACCATCTCGGCAGCGGACAATCCGGGCCTGAGCGAATGGGTCGAGGACAAGGTGGCTGCAAGCGACCGCCCCGAACTCACCTCGGCGGGCGTCGTGGTCTCGGGCGGTCGCGGTGTCGGCAGCCAGGACGATTTCGCGCTGATCGAGAAGCTGGCGGACAAGCTGGGCGCTGCCGTGGGCGCAAGCCGGGCCGCGGTCGATTCGGGCTATGCGCCGAATGACTGGCAGGTTGGTCAGACCGGCAAGGTCGTAGCCCCCGATCTCTATGTCGCCGTCGGCATCTCGGGTGCGATTCAGCACCTCGCCGGCATGAAGGACAGCAAGATCATCGTCGCGATCAACAAGGACGAAGAGGCGCCGATCTTTCAGGTTGCCGATTACGGGCTGGTGGCCGACCTCTTCACCGCCTTGCCGGAACTGACCGAAAAGCTCTGAGTCCCTTTGACACCGGACCAAGGCCCGCGCCCAATCGGCGCGGGTTTTTTCATGCCTCGGTCAGCGCGCGCAGAGCGGGCAGCAGGGCCTGCGCCGCCTCGGCATGGGCGAGCGGGCCGGGCAGGTCGGCGGCGGCGCTTTCCTCCATCGGTGAGAAGCGCATGCCACGCGTGCCCTGGTTGCGCGCGGTCTTGCTGATCACCATCTGCGTCAGGTGGGCGGCGCGCGGGCGGATGGCGCGCATCATCGCAAGGCTCACAAAGGCCGGATCGTCGCAGATCTCTGTGGAATTCGGGTTCGGCCCCGGGGCGTGATTGGCCAGCCACAACAGAATGACGGGCCGGTCGATAAGAGCGATGGCGCGCTGCATCCGGTCGATCCAGATATCCTGCAGGCTGTCGCGCAACAGCGTGAAACGCTCCGGCGCGAGAGAGGCAAGCCGCCGCATCATGTGGCGGGTGAAGTGGAATTCGGTAAAGTCCACCTCCGGATAAAGACGGCGCAGCCGGGCGCTGGCGCTGACAAAGCGGTCGTTGCGGCGCGGATGCACGTCGTAATAGGGGTTCGAGAGGTTCATCGCGCAGGGCACCTGCAGAACCACGGCAGAGGCCCCACGCACGAGATCCAGCAATCCCGCATCGCGCAGGAAGACGTCCGGCCCGGCATTGGGCAGGCCGAAATTGACGCAAGGCCGACCAAGATCCGCCTCAAGCCGTTCAGGCCAGGGCCGGTCGAGGAATTTGCCATGCGTCTCGGTGCCGCCCAGACAGGCGACATACTCGCCCGAAAGGTCACGCAGCGGTCCACGAAATGTAAGTTTAGACGTGCCGTATCGCACAGGCTTGTAGTCAAGGGGCGTGCGCCCCATGCGTTCGAAGACCATCGGTCCCACCCCTTATATCAAGTCACCCGGACGCAGGATTTTCCGATTCCCGTTTCCATTCCCTTAAACGTCGAATTCGCGGATAAGTTTAGGCACCTGCGGCCCTTGCGGCCCGGCCCTGCTGGGGCCTATGCTGGCGCGGCAAAATCACGAGGATCGGGCGATGGAAATCAGGACAATCGGCGTTGTCGGCGCGGGGCAGATGGGCAACGGGATCGCGCATGTCATGGCGCTGGCGGGCTACGAGGTGGCGCTGAACGATATCAGCCGCGAGGCGCTCGACAAGGCGATGGCGACGATCCGCAAGAACCTTGACCGGCAGGTGAGCCGGGAAAAGATCACTCAAGACGAGCTTGAGGTCGCGCTGGCGCGGATCACCACGACGCAAACCCTGACCGATCTGGGCCAGAGCGACCTGATCATCGAGGCCGCGACCGAGCGCGAGGTCGTGAAACAGGCGATCTTCGACGAGTTGCTGCCGCATCTGGGGCCGCAGACGATCCTGACCTCGAACACCTCGTCGATCTCGATCACTCGGCTGGCGAGCCGCACCGACCGGCCCGAGAAATTCATGGGGTTCCATTTCATGAACCCGGTGCCGGTGATGCAGTTGGTGGAGCTCATTCGCGGCATCGCCACCGACAAGGACACGTTCGAGGCCTGCCGCGCGGTGGTGGACAAACTGGGCAAGACGGCGGCCAGCGCCGAGGATTTCCCGGCTTTCATCGTCAACCGCATCCTGATGCCGATGATCAACGAGGCGGTCTATACGCTCTATGAGGGGGTGGGCAACGTGCAGTCCATCGATCAGTCGCTGAAGCTGGGGGCCAACCACCCGATGGGGCCGCTGGAACTGGCGGATTTCATCGGGCTCGACACCTGTCTTGCGATTATGAACGTGCTGCATGACGGGCTGGCGGATACCAAGTACCGGCCCTGTCCGCTGTTGACCAAGTATGTCGAGGCGGGTTGGCTGGGGCGTAAGGCCGGGCGTGGTTTCTATGACTATCGCGGCGAGGAGCCGGTGCCGACGCGGTGAGGGCAGGGGTGGCTTTGAGCTGACATAAGCGACGCCCGCGCGAAACGCACCGAAGGTGCCGCGCGATCGCCGGGCCGTCCCGCGGCCTGGCGATTTGGTCGGGCGCGCAACGTATTGAGGTCACACGGAAGTTGCTGGGATAAAGCACCCTCCACAACCGTTGTATCGCCAGTCCTCGGCCCTGCGATCACGCGGCACCTTCTGGCGGGGTGCTATGTCCGCTCCAGTCCAACCCTGCCGCTACTTACACCGCCTCGGCCATCAGCCAGACGCCGCCTTCGGGGCGCAGGGTGAGGATCATCACCGGGGCGGGATCACGCCCGGGCACCGGCGTGAAGCGAAAGCGGGACAGCAGCGTGGCAAGCACGATCACCGCTTCCTGCAGCGCAAAGCTCGCTCCGATGCAGATGCGCGGCCCGTCACCGAAGGGCAGGTAGCTGTAGCGCGGGGTGTTTTTGCGGTCGGCAAAGCGATCGGGATCGAAGGCGTCGGGGGCCTCCCATAGCAGGTGGTTGCGATGCAGCGCGTAGATCGGGATCATCACCGTGTCGCCGGGCCTGATCTCGCGCCCGCAGAGTGTATCGGCCGCCTGCGCCGTGCGCGAGATCAGGCCCGCAGGCGGATAGAGGCGCAGCGCCTCGTCGATGATCTGACGGATGAAGGGCAGCTTTGCGACGTCCGCGCCGGTGGCGGCGCGGCCCGCTAGGACCGCTTGCGCCTCGGCGCGGGCGCGGTCCTGCACCTGTTGGTCATAGGCGCAGAGGTAGAGCGACCAGCCGAGCGCGAGGGCGGTCGTCTCGTGGCCCGCCACGATGAAGGTCAGCAGGTTGTCGCGCAGCTCCGGCGTGCTCATCCGGCGCTTGGTCTCTGGGTCCGCGCCGTCGAGCAGCAGATCGAGCAGGTCGGGCACCGCGCGGGGGCCGCGCGCGCGGCGCGTCTCGACCGCCTTGTCGGCGGCGTGCTTCATCTCGGCCATCGCGCCGCCCGACATCACCCGCGCCGGGCGCGGCACCCAGTCCGGCAGGCCGAGGATGTCGAAGAGCGACAGGCGGCCCGCCTCGGCGATATAGGCGTCGATGCTGCGATGCACCGCGTCGAGATCGAACCCGCCGTCGCCCGAAAAGGTGACATCGGCGATCACGTCGAAGGTGGTGCGCACCATGTCGGCGGCCATGTCGATGGCGCGCGGCCCGGTCGCGGCGATACGCTCGGCGCTGCGTTCGGCGGCATCGGTCATGACCGGGGCGAGGTTCATCACGTTGCGATGCGAGAACGCGGGGGCCGCTGTGCGCCTCTGCCAGCGCCAATGCGCGCCCTCGGCAATGAAGAGCGACTCGCCGATCGCCGGGCGCAGCAGGTTCTTGGTGACCAGCGACTTGGGGTAATTGTCGAGGTTTTCCAGAAGCATGCGCCGGATCGCGTCCGGGTCCATCACCATGTGCCAGCGCTTGCCGGTGCGCCCCGAGACCATCGGCTGGCGGGTGGCGAGATCGGGGATGATCGACAGCACGTTGCGCCGCGCCGCACGCAACGATCCCAGCACGCCCAGGGGTTCGGTGACAAGCGGGACACCGACGGGCGGTCGGGTGATCTGGCTCTGTGGCATGGGGCACCTCTGCGCGATTGCCCTAGATATAGGATGACGGCCCGATCCGGGCAAATGATTGCGTGCCGCCGCGCTCTGGGGTATTGCGGCGCGAGTTTGCCTAGTCCGGGATGATACGGAATGACGCGTTTGCTTGCCCTTCTGGGGCTTATCTTCATCACCGCCTGCACCAATCCGAACGATCTGGATGAGGCGCCTGCCTATCTTGGCAATTTCCAGCTGGGGCACAATGTTGTCGTCGCTCCGAACCTGACCAAGGGCCCGGCATCGCGCGAGGCTTCGCAGGAAGAGTGGGTCGCCGCCGTGACCGAGGCGATGACCGACCGGTTCACCCGCTATCAGGGCTCCAAACTCTATCACCTGGGTGTCAGCATCGAGGGCTATGTGCTGGCCGTGCCGGGGGTGCCGATCGTGGCCTCGCCGAAATCGGCGCTGATCCTGCATGTCACCGCATGGGATGACGCGGCGGGCAAGAAGCTCAACCCCGAGCCGCATATGGTCACCGTGGTCGAGAGCATTTCGGGCGCGACCTTTCTCGGCTCCGGCCTGACCCAGAGCAAGGAGGTCCAGCTCCAGAACCTCAGCCGCAATGCCGCCAAGCAGATCGAGACCTGGCTGGTGCGTCAGAACCAGAAATTTGGCTGGTTCGAGGATGACGGGGTTCCCGCGTCGAAAAAGAGCGACGACGAGTTGACGCGCACGGCACCCGGTGCCGATGAGACACCCGCCGCAGGTGAGGCTGCAGCGCGTGTCGAGACCGGCGACGCGCCGCTCACCCCGGCCGAGCAGGCGACGGCGGCGGTCGAGATCATTGAGGAGCCCGATGTCGCACCGCGCGTGATCGAATGATCCGCAGCCGCCGCTCAGGCCGCCCGTGCCGCGCGCGGGCAGGCGTGGGCGAGGTTGGGCTTGATTTTCCCGTCCAGACTCAATAAACGGCGCGCGGAGCAACAATCGGGCCACGACGGCCCCCCAACTGACAAGGCGCCCACGAC
This sequence comes from Roseovarius tolerans, assembly GCF_900109855.1. GTDB lineage: Bacteria > Pseudomonadota > Alphaproteobacteria > Rhodobacterales > Rhodobacteraceae > Roseovarius > Roseovarius tolerans. The sequence goes on from NZ_FOBO01000004.1 coordinate 272,585, forward strand.
CATGGCAAAGGAAAAGTTTGACCGTTCGAAACCGCATGTGAACATCGGCACGATCGGGCATGTGGACCACGGCAAGACGACGCTGACG
>NZ_FOBO01000012.1 GCF_900109855.1 Roseovarius tolerans
ACCCATCTCAAACCCCCATATCTGCCATGCAGACAGGGAATCACAAATCAAGCCTCATGGGAATCTGAATCAGAAAGCTCGCAACCCGCTCTAAACAACGACCTCTTCCAGCATACAGCGGACCGACAGACCTTGGCTTGTATCTGCGATAGCTGACTTTCGCCGCGCCGGTCCCCAATGGGTAATAAGCGGATGGGGCATCGATACTCTGTAGCCCTCAACAAGAAGATCAAGCGGCGCAGCGGCCTCGTCGTGATACTGCTAGCTAGAAGCCGTCATCCGGCTGGTGGTGCACTCATTGCGGAGCATAACGAGGTGTAGACAGCCTCACGCCGCTACATGTCGATGGAAACGATGCACATCGTGTGCCACGATAATGGCACCGCGTCGATGATTGTTAGCTCAATGAACGACCGACACCAGCTGTGAAGAGGGAGGTGGACGCCAGTTCCTAAATCACTTCATGGACACTAAAAACTTGACAAAAATGCAACATCGGTAAACCCTTAATTTTAAGAGGGTTATTCCACATTGGTTCCGCAGGGCATGCAAATTTTTACAGTTTGGAGATTATTATTGTGCACATTAGTACATTGAAAATTAGGAGTTCTATTACCTTTGTGCGTCTATTTTCCCTCGTCTGTTTTCTTGCCTTTCTTTCGTTGACAATGGCGCAGGCGCAATCTGTGGAAAGGGGAACTTGCAGTTATGAGAAGTTGCGTTGTGATAGCCTTTGTAAACAAAATGACCCTAATAACTCGCGATGTTTTGACGCCTGCGCGCGGCGATTAGGCCCCTGCCTGGCCACGGGAAGCTACTATTGGAGGACTTCCCCAGACGCGAAGGGTTTAAAGAAATGCTGTGGCGACGCATCTGAGGCTACTTGTACTGGGTTCGGTAAACACTGCTATAATTTTTGTGATGCTAATAGAACTAACAAGACCAATTGTTATGCTGATTGCCGGAAAAGAACACAGTCTTGCAAAATTAATGGTCGCTACAACGGCTGGCCGGAAGCAAGCGGGCTTATTCGAGAATGAGGAAAAGCTTCCCGGTTCTTTGACGGTTTGGGCGCAAAACCGGCATCCGCTGCGTTTGGCTTGAGCGACGACTTTCGGGAAATCGTCGAAACTTTGAAAGCTTCGCACTCTGCGCCTAGCAGAAATTGGCGCAAATGATAAAGGCACTAGAAATCGACCCAGTTCCGATTGCGCTTAGCCACCCGAAATCCCCTCTTTCCCCCGAACATGACATTCAGCGCCCGAGATGTACAACTGACCCACGCGCGCCCACCCCACCGCACGCTTGACAGCCCCCCACACCCTTGCCTGCTCCCCGCAAACCCCCTAAACCCAGCCCATGCTTGACGAGATCGACGATATCCATCCGCTCTTTCACGGGGCCCCCGCCAGCACCGAGTTCAAGAAGCTGCGCAAGCGCATCGTGCGGCACACGCGCGAGGCGGTGGAGCAGTACGGCATGGTGGAGCCGGGGGGCAAATGGCTGGTCTGTCTGTCGGGCGGCAAGGACAGTTACACGCTCCTCGCCGTGCTGCATGAGCTGCAATGGCGCGGCCTGTTGCCGGTGGAGTTGCTGGCCTGCAATCTCGATCAGGGGCAGCCGGGATTTCCCGCCACCGTCCTGCCCGAGTTCCTGGAAGCGCGCGGCGTGCCGCACCGGATCGAGTATCAGGACACCTATTCCATCGTCATGGACAAGGTGCCGCAGGGGCGCACCTATTGCGCGCTCTGTTCCCGTTTGCGGCGCGGAAATCTCTACCGCATCGCGCGCGAGGACGGCTGCACGGCGGTCGTGCTCGGCCATCACCGCGACGATATTCTCGAGACATTCTTCATGAACCTCTTTCACGGCGGGCGGCTCGCGACGATGCCGCCCAAGCTGGTGAACGAGGAGGGCGATCTGTTTCTCTACCGCCCGCTCGCCCATGTCGCCGAGGCCGATTGCGAGCGGTTCGCGCGGGCGATGAACTACCCGATCATTCCCTGCGATCTGTGCGGAAGCCAAGACGGGTTGCAGCGCCAGCAGGTGAAAGCGATCCTCGACGGGTGGGAGGCCAATTCGCCGGGTCGCCGTCAGGTGATGTTCCGCGCGCTGATGAACGCCCGGCCCTCGCATCTGCTCGACCCGAAGCTGTTCGATTTCGCGGGGCTGACGACAGAGCCGTTAAAATCCGACGGAAATCCCGAAGGCTTGCCCAAGCTTCGTTAACCTTTGGATGCCATGCTGCGCCCCATCGAGGGGAAAGATGGCGCAACTGTTTGGTAAATATGGGATAACCCGGGCGTATCTGCCTGCGGCCTGCGTCTTTCTGCTGGCCGTGGCGCTGGCCCTGTCGTGGTTCGGGACGCAGGCGCTGGTCTTTGCTGTACCGTTCGTTTTTCTGGGCCTTATCCCGCTCTGGCAGGATCGGCGGGGCACCGGCCATGCCGCCACGGAGTTGCGCGGCGCGCTGGACCGGGACCTGGAGACGTCCCGGAAAACAGGCCAGGGTTTCGCCTGTATCCTGCTGCGGATCGCACCTGCGCAGGTGACCGCGCTGACCCTGACCCGCCTGCGCCAGTCGTTGCGCCCCGAAGACCGGGTTTTCGATCTGCACACCGGTGAGATCGCCATCCTGCTCGCTGCGGTGCCGGGGCTTGACGACCCGGCGCTTGTCAGGCTTGGCCGGCGGCTTCAAGCCATTGTCGAAGAACAGGTTTTCACCGGTGATGCCCCGCTGCATCCGGCCGCGTCACTGGCCCTTTACCTTGCCCCGGCAGGATGCGCGCGATCCGGCACGGCGCTGCTCGACGGCCTCATGGTGACGCTGGACGAGGCGGTGCGTCGCGGCCCCTCTGCCCTGCTTCTGCATGACCCCGGACCATCCCCCCGGCGCTAGGGTGGCGACGCAAACGCCCCCGGCGCGCAGAGGCGACGAATCCCCGCGCCCGCCTGCAAAACAACGGAATCCGCTTGACCTTTGGGGCCGCACTCTGTTGAACGCCTCTGACAGTTAACAGACGGACGGCCCCCCGATATGGATGATCAGAACAAGAACCTCATACTCGCGACGGCGCTCAGCTTTCTCGTGATCCTTGTCTGGTTCGTGCTGTTCCCGCCACCGGAAACCGCGCCCACCGATCCCAACGCGCCGATCACCGCGACCGAAGGGCAACCGACCGCGTCCACACCGTCGGCGGATGCACCGGCCAGCACCGCAGGTGCGGCGGCCACCGGCACCGAGACCGCCGAAACCCCCGACGCGCCGCGGCTCGATATCGAGACGCCGAGCCTGACCGGCACGGTCTCGCTTCAGGGCGGGCGGATCGACGAATTGCTTCTCAAGAACTACCGCGAGACCATCGACCCGGCCTCGGATATCGTGCGCCTGCTGTCGCCCGTTGGCAGCGAAACGCCTTATTATGCGCTTTATGGCTGGGCCCCCGGTGCGGGGCTGACCATCGACGATGTCCCCGGTGCTAACACGCTCTGGCAGGTCGAGAGCGGCGAGACCCTGACGCCCGATAGCCCCGTCACGCTGGTCTGGGACAATGGCGCGGGCCTGATCTTTCGCCGGGAGTTGAGCGTCGACGAGGACTTCATGTTCTCGGTGCGCCAGAGCGTTGAGAATACCGGCGAGGCGACGGTGAGCCTTGCGCCTTACGGCATTCTCGCGCGGCACGGGCGACCGGATGATCTGAAGAATTTCTTCATCCTGCACGAGGGCCTCATCGGCATGGCCGACGGGACGCTGTCGGAAATCGACTATGACGATGTCGAGGAATACGAATTCAACCCGCGCGAGGGCGCGCCCGCCGAGGTCACGCAGGTCAATGAGAACGGTTGGATCGGGTTCACCGATCACTACTGGATGACCACGCTCATTCCCGAACAGGGCAACCCGTTCAAGGCGGTCAGCAAATACGATCCGCAGCGCGGCATTTTCCAGACCGAAACCGTGCAGGCCACGCGCAGCCTCGCCCCCGGTGAGACCTCGGTCGCCGAAACCCGGCTGTTTGCCGGGGCCAAGGAATGGGCCACCATCCGCAACTACGAGAACGAGGAAGGCGTCCAGGGTTTTCTGGACTCGATCGACTGGGGCTGGTTCTTTTTCCTAACCAAGCCGATCTTCGCGGTGCTGCATTGGCTCAACGCGCTGATTGGCAACATGGGCTGGGCGATCATTGGCCTGACGCTGCTGATCAAGGTGGTCTTGCTGCCGCTGGCCTATAAATCCTACGTCTCGATGGCGAAGATGAAAGAGCTTCAGCCGGAGATGGAGAAGATCAAGGAGAGCGCGGGGGATGACCGTCAGAAACTCCAGCAGGAGATGATGGCGCTCTACAAGAAGGAAAAGGTCAACCCGGCCTCGGGCTGTCTGCCGATCCTGTTGCAGATCCCGATCTTCTTCTCGCTCTACAAGGTGATCTTCGTCACGCTGGAATTGCGGCACGCGCCGTGGATCGGTTGGATCAACGACCTGTCGGCGCCTGACCCGTCCTCGCTCTACAATCTCTGGGGGGTCTTCCCCTGGCCCGCGCCGGAGCCGGGCTCGATCCTCGCGCTGATCTTCATCGGTATCCTGCCGCTCTGCCTCGGCGTGTCGATGTGGCTGCAGCAGAAACTGAACCCGTCGCCGACCGATCCGACGCAGAAGATGATCTTTGCCTGGATGCCCTGGGTCTTCATGTTCATGCTGGGCAGCTTTGCCAGCGGCCTCGTGGTCTACTGGATCGCGAACAACGTGATCACGTTTACGCAGCAGTACCTGATCATGCGCAGCCAGGGCTACAAGCCGGACGTGTTCGGCAACATCATGTCGGGCTTCAAGCGCGACAAGGCGGCGCCGGATACGGGCAAGAAGAAGTGATGACACAGGTCAGCGCCCTCTGGCGGCACCCTATCAAGGGGCACGGGCGCGAGGCGCTGACCGATGTGACCCTCGCCCAAGGGCAGGCAATGCCCTGGGACAGGCGTTGGGCCGTGGCGCATGAGCTGGCGCGACTGACCGAAGGCGAATGGGCCCCCTGCACCAATTTCTCGATCGGGGCCAAGGCCCCGGCGCTGATGGCGATCAACGCGCGGGTGGACGAGGCCGCGGGACTGGTGACGCTGAGCCATCCCGAGCGGCCTGATCTGACCTTTGACCCCGACCGCGAGACACAGGCGTTTCTGGATTGGGTGCGGCCGCTGATGCCGGTGAACCGCGCGCAATCGGTGCAGCTGTTTCGGCTGGACGGGCGCGGGGTGACGGATACGGACTACCCGTCCGTGAGCCTTCTGAACCTCGCCTCAAACGCCGATCTGGCGACGCGCATGGGGGCGGAGGTGTCGCCGCTGCGCTGGCGCTGCAACATCCATTTGGGCGGGCTGGAGCCCTGGGCGGAATTCGATCTGGTCGGGCGGACCCTGCGCATCGGCGAGGCGGAATTGCAGGTGCGCGAGCCGATCCGGCGCTGCATGGCGACCACCGCTAACCCGGCCACCGGTGCGCGTGATCTGGATACGTTGGGCGCGCTCAACGCCAATTGGAACCATCAGGATTTCGGCATCTATGCCGAAGTCACCCGGACCGGCGCGATCGCCGTCGGCGCCCCGGTAGAGGTGCTGTGATGCAGATGCGTTTTCCCGAGGCCGAGGCCCCCGATCAGGCCAGTGCAGAACTGGGGCGCAAGCTCTTTGCAGGGCCGGTCGAGTTCGTCAAAGGCGTGGTCGCCATGTCCGGCCTGCCGCCTGCCGACCGGCTGGAGGTGTGTTTCGCGGGCCGCTCGAACGTTGGCAAATCGACGCTGATCAATGCGCTCACGGGGCGCAAGGCGCTGGCGCGGGCCTCGAACACGCCGGGTCGGACGCAGGAAATCAACTATTTCACCCTTGGCGAGAGCCGCTATCTGGTCGACCTGCCCGGCTATGGCTATGCCAATGCGCCGGTGGCGGTGGTGCAGAAATGGCAGGCGCTGCTAAAGCAATATCTCTCGGGGCGTCAGACCCTGCGCCGTGCCTTCGTGCTGGTCGATGCCCGCCATGGGATCAAGCCGGTGGACGAAGAGATCATGGCGCTGCTCGACAGTTCTGCGGTGACCTTTCAATGCGTGCTGACCAAGACCGACAAGATCAGCGCCGCCGCGCGGGACAAGGTGCTGGAGCAGGTGCGTCAGAAACTGGCCGCGCACCCGGCGGCGTTTCCCGAACTGATCCTGACATCCAGCGAAAAGGGCGAAGGCATCGCCACCCTGCGCGCCGTGATCGCGACGCTGGAATAGCCGAAACCCACGTGCAACCCCGCCTCAGACATGCTGCGCGCCGTTGATCTCGATCTCGGTGCCAGAGATGTAGGACGAGCCCTCGGTGCAGAGGAAATAGACGGTATCGGCCACCTCCTGCGGCTCGCCGAGACGGCGCATCGGCAGGCGGTCGGCCAGATCCTCGGTGCCCGGTGACAGGATCGCGGTGCGGATCTCGCCCGGTGCGATGGCGTTGACGCGCACGCCCAGAGGGCCAAAATCGAATGCCATCTCGCGGGTCAGCGCGGCCAGCGCCGCCTTGGACGTGGCATAGGCCGCGCCTGCGAAGGGATGCACCCGCGCGCCCGCGATGGAGGTCACGTTGACCACCGCGCCCTTGGCCGCCGCCAACTCGTTCTTCAGGCTGCGCGCCAGCACCACGGGGGCGAAGAAATTGACGTGGAATACATGCCCCCATGTGCGCAGATCGGTGCTGATCGTGTCGAGCCGCTCGCCCTCGGGCCCTTTGGGTGAAATGCCCGCATTGTTGACCAGCGCATCGAGCCGTCCGCCGAGGCGCGCGCGGATCGCCTCGACCTTCTCGATCACGTCTTTGGGATCGGCAAGGTCGATCTGGATATGGTTGTCTTCGCCGCCGCCCCAGGGGCATTCGGCGGGAAAGGGATGGCGCGAGCAGGTGATTACCCGCCAGCCCGCCGCGTTGAACCGCTGCACCGTGGCGTGACCGATCCCCCGGCTCGCCCCCGTGAGAAGCAATGTCCGCTGTTCCGTCATGCCCGTGTCCTTTCCTGATGCCTCGCGCTGACCCTAGCGCAGCGGGGCGCACATGCAACGGCCCTTGGCAGGGCAATGCAGAGCGGCTAACAAGACGCGCATGCCATACCGGAGACAAGGATGAAGGCCAGAGACATGAATCGCGACTGGATCGCCACCGCCCGTACCCTCTCCGAGGCGCTGCCCTACCTGCAACGCTATACCGGCGCGATCGTCGTGATCAAGCTGGGCGGCCATGCCATGGGCAGTGACGAGGCGATGGAAACCTTCGCCCGCGACGTGGTGCTGATGAGCCAGGTCGGCGTCAACCCGGTGATCGTCCATGGCGGCGGGCCGATGATCAACGAGATGCTGGAGAAGCTGGCGATCAAGTCCGACTTCGTGAATGGCAAGCGCGTGACCGACGCTGCCACGATGGAGGTGGTCGAGATGGTCCTCTCGGGCCGCGTAAACAAGCGGATCGTGCAGGCGATCAACGGTCAGGGCGGGCGCGCCGTGGGTCTCTCGGGCAAGGATGCGGGGATGATCACCTGCACGCCCTCCAGCCCAGATCTGGGCCTTGTCGGCGAGCCTGACGAGATCAACCCGGCGATCCTGCACACCATGTTTGAGGCCAATATAATCCCGGTGATCGCGCCGCTTGGGGCGGGGCGCAATGGCGAGACGTTCAATATAAACGGCGACACCGCCGCCGGTGCCGTGGCCGCCGCGCTCAAGGCCGACCGGCTGCTCTTGCTGACGGATATCGACGGGGTGCGCGATGCCGAAGGCCGCGTCGTCACCGAACTCAGCGCCGATCAGATCCGCCAGATGACCCGCGACGGCGTGATCGCGGGCGGCATGATCCCCAAGACCGAGACCGCGCTCGCCGCGATCAAGGGCGGGGTGCGCGCGGTGGTCATCCTCGACGGGCGCGCGCCCAATGCCACGCTGCTGGAGCTTTATACCGAGCACGGGGCGGGCTCGCTGATCCGGGCCACGTGACCTTGTGAAAGCGGCGGCGCGCGTTAGGTTCAGGATCATTGCAAGGATGCCGACATGAGCCTGACCGAGATCATTCGCCACGCCGCCCCGCATCACCTCGCGGTGATGGGCGCGCTGCATCTGGAGGCGGGCGAGGTGCCGGGGCATGCGACATTGGTGCTTCTGGGCCCGTCCGAGCCGGGGTTCTGGACGGCCTTCCGGCAAACCCCCGAATACATCGACGGCACGCCTGACCCGATGGATCGCTGGTCGAGCCGCGTCATCACCGCGCTGGCCGATGATCTTGGGGCGCGGGCGATTTTTCCCTTCGGTGGCCCGCCCTGGCAGCCCTTCACCGATTGGGCGCGGCGCAGCGGGCGGGCCTGGCCGTCGCCGGTGGGGTTGCTCGTGCATGACGTGGCGGGGCTGATGGTGTCCTATCGCGGTGCGCTGGCACTCCCGCAGCGGCTCGACCTGCCGGAACCGGGCCTGCGCCCCTGCGAGACCTGCGCGACGCAACCCTGCCTGACCGCCTGCCCGGTGGATGCGCTGCGCCCCGGAGCCTATGACGTGCCTGCCTGCAAGGCCGATCTGGACCGCGACGGCAATGACTGCCGGGCGCGCGGCTGCGCGGTGCGCCGCGCCTGTCCGGTCAGCCAGTCCCACGGGCGGGCACCTGCGCAATCCGCCTTTCACATGGGGTATTTCGGATGAAAGACCTGATCCTGATGCGGCATGCGAAATCCGATTGGGGCAGTCCGCTGCTGCGTGATCACGTGCGACCACTGAACAAGCGCGGTCAGCGCTCGGCCACGGCCTTGGGGGACTGGCTGCGCGCGCAAGACCTGATCCCGGATCAGATCCTCTGCTCGTCCTCTGCGCGCACACAGGAAACCTGCGCGCGCCTCAAGCTGCCTTTGGCCCCGGACCTGCACGATGTGCTCTATCTGGCCGAAGTTCCCGACATGCTGCGCGTCTTGCGCGGGGCCACCGGCGCGCGAGTGCTGATGCTGGGCCATAACCCCGGCATCGCCGAGTTTGCCGCGAGCCTTGTCACAGCGCCCCCCGCGCATGAGCGGTTCGACGACTACCCCACCGGGGCAACGCTGGTTGTGCGGTTCGAGATCGACCACTGGGCGGACCTGAGGCCCGGCACCGGTGCGACGCAGCAGTTCGTCATCCCGCGTGAGATGATCTGAGCGCGATGCAGGCTCCGCGCTTCATCGGATCTGAGATCTATCGCGGCTCGAGCTATGGCGCGCGCCACCCGCTGTCGATTCCGCGTGTGCCCACGGTGATCGACCTGTGCCGCGCCATGGGCTGGCTGCCCACCGCGCAATATATCAACAGTCCGCGTGCGCGACCGCAGGCGCTGACGACGTGGCACACGCCTGCCTATATCGCCGCCCTGCAGCGCGCCGAGACCGAGGGCATGGTCAGCCCCGAGGCACGCGTCCGGCATCATCTGGGCACGTTGTCGAACCCGGTTTTTCCAGAGATGTTCCGCCGACCGGCCACGGCCGCCGGTGGCTCGCTTCTGGCCGCAGACCTGATCGCCGGGGGCGGCGTGGTCTATAATCCCGGCGGCGGCACGCATCACGGCATGGCCGATCACGCGGGCGGGTTCTGCTATCTCAACGATCCGGTTCTGGCGCTCAAGGCGCTGCTGGCGCAGGGGCTCAGCCGCATCGCCTATGTCGATATCGACGCGCATCACTGCGACGGGGTGGCAGCGGCGTTTCACGGCGAGACGCGCGTGTTGATGATCTCTACCCACGAGGCGCGGCGATGGCCCTTCACCGGCGCGCTCGACGACCGGGCGGGCGGGTCCGCCATCAACCTGCCGCTGCCGAGGGGCACGAATGACAGCGGTTTCGCCATGGCGTTGCACGAGGTCATTCTGCCAAAGCTACAGGCGATGCGGCCCGAGGCCATCGTGCTGCAATGCGGGGCCGATGCGGTGGCCGAAGACCCGCTCTCGCGTCTCGCGCTGTCGAACAACGCCCATTGGCAGGCGGTGGCGCTGCTGCGGTCGCTCAGCACCCGCCTGCTTGTTCTCGGCGGTGGTGGTTACAACCCGTGGACGGTGGGACGGCTCTGGTCGGGGGTCTGGGCCACGCTGAATGGGTGTGAGATCCCAGACCGCCTGCCCGAGCGCGCCCGCAGCGTCCTCGCCGCCCTGACATGGACGCGCCGCCCTGCGTTCCCGCCCGATGCGCTGATTGACACGCTGCGCGATGCCCCGCGCGAAGGGGGCGTGCCAGACGAGTTGCGCGCTTCAATCCACACTCTGCGCGACCGGCAGGCGGCTTGGGTCTGACGGCAAAAGGGCGGCCCGCCGGACCGTCCCTTCATCTTGCCCCAAATATTCCGGGGGAGTCGCGCATCGCGCGACGGGGGCAGCGCCCCCGATACCATCAGTGCCCCAGGATCTGGCTCAGGAACAGTTTGGTCCGCTCTGACTGCGGGTTGTTGAAGAACTCCTCGGGCTCGTTTTGCTCGACGATCTGGCCCTGGTCCATGAAGATCACCCGGTTCGCGACCTTGCGGGCAAAGCCCATCTCGTGGGTCACGCAGAGCATGGTCATGCCCTCCTCGGCGAGTTCGATCATCGTGTCGAGCACCTCGGAGATCATTTCCGGATCGAGTGCCGATGTCGGCTCGTCAAAGAGCATGATCCGCGGCCGCATGCACAGCGAGCGCGCGATTGCCACGCGCTGCTGCTGTCCACCCGAAAGCTGGCCGGGGTATTTGTCGGCCTGTTCGGGAATCTTGACCTTTTCGAGGAAATGCATGGCGATGTCCTCGGCCTCTTTCTGGGGCGTCTTGCGCACCCAGATCGGAGCCAGCGTGCAGTTCTCGAGGATAGTCAGATGCGGGAAGAGGTTGAAATGCTGGAACACCATCCCGACCTCGGACCGGATCCGGTCGATATTCTTGATGTCGTTGGACAGCACCGTTCCATCCACCGTGATCGAGCCTTTCTGATGCTCCTCCAGCGCGTTGATGCAGCGGATGAGCGTCGACTTGCCCGAGCCCGACGGCCCCGCGATGACGATCCGCTCGCCCTGATAGACGGTCAGGTCGATATCCCGCAGCACGTGGAACGCGCCGAACCACTTGTTCATCTTGTTGATCTCCACAGCGACCTGATCGGAGACCTTCATTTGTGTTTCTGCGGCCATGATGATGACCCTCCTTACCGGTGATCGGTCTGAAGCTGACGCTCCAGCCACTGTGAATATTGCGAAATGCCGTAGCAGGTGACGAAGAACAAAAGAGCGGCAAAGCCGAACAGCTCCCAGTAGACGCCATTCCATTCCGCCGAGGCGAGGATCGGGCCGCGAATCATGCCGACGATGTCGAACATCGAGATCACCGACACCAGCGTGGTGTCCTTGAAGAGGCCGACCGCGACGTTCACGATGCCCGGGATCGAGATCTTGAGCGCCTGCGGCAGGATGATCAGCTGCATCGCCTGCGCATAGTCGAGACCGAGACTGTCCGCCGCTTCATACTGGCCGCGTGGCAGGGCCGCGAGGCCGCCCCGGATCACCTCGGCGATATAGGCCGAGGCGAACATCGTGATCATGATGATCACCCGCAGGATCAGGTCGAATGCCGTGCCGGGCGGCAGGAAGTAGGCCAGCACCACGTTTGCGACGAACAGCAGCGTGATAAGCGGCACGCCGCGAATGAACTCGATGAAGACCACGCAGATCCACTTGATGATCGGCATGCTCGATTGCCGCCCAAGCGCCAGCATGATGCCGAACGGCACCGAGAGCGACACGCAGACCACGCCGAGCATCAGGTTGATCATGAAGCCGCCCATGTCGCGCGAGGGCACCGGCTCGATTGCCAGCACATTCGCCATGGGCGCGGTGATGAATCCCGACAGGATCCAGAAGATCAGCGCCGCCACGAAGCCCGCGATCACCGCCATGCCTGCGCTGGCACTGACCGTGCGCTTGTAGACAAAGGCGCCGAGCAGAACGCCTAGCAGGGCAAAAACCGGCACGAGCAGCGACCCGCCCCAGATCAGCCAATAGGCGATGAACGGGTAGAGCCCGGTGAAGATCAGCATCTTGCTCGGGAAAAGCTTGAAAAACAGCAGAGGGGCGCCCGCGACAAACAGCAGGATGAAGGCTAGCCCCGGCCGCCAGTAGAGTTCCGACGGGTATTTGAACCCGAAGAGAAGCTGGTTCCACCGCTCGGAGAGCACCGCGAAGCAGCCCCCCACATTGCCGTCGAGAATGTCGCGGCAGGCGGACAGGCTGGGGCTGTCCCAGACGCCGTTGAGGAACCATGGCGCTGCCGAGATCACGATATCGATCACCACGTAGAGCGACACGATCGTCAGCAGCGAATTGGCCGGTGACGAGAACAGGTTTTCACGCAGCCATTTGACCACCCCGGTTGCCGCGACCGGAGGCGGCGCTTCGGGGAGCATGTGGGTGCGCACGAAGGAAATCTGATTGTCCGACATGGCTCAACGCTCCTTCAGCGCAATGGCGTTGTTGTAGACGTTCATCACCGCCGAGATGGCAAGGCTGATCGTGAGATAGAACAACATCAGCATCAGGACGCATTCGATGGCGCGCCCGGTCTGGTTGAGGGTGATCCCCCCGAGGGTGCCGGTCACATCCATGTAGCCCACGGCGATGGCCAGCGACGAGTTCTTGGTGAGGTTGAGGTATTGCGAGATCAGCGGCGGGATGATCACCCGAAGCGCCTGCGGCAGGATCACCAGGTTCATGATCCGGCGTGGCCGCATCCCGAGCGAGGCCGCCGCCTCGGTCTGGCCTTTGCTGACCGCCTGAATGCCCGCGCGGACGTTTTCGGCGATGAAGGCGCCGGTATAGATCGCGAGCGCGAACCATAGCGCGATCAGCGAGCCGCGAATGTGGATGCCGCCCTGAAAGTTGAAACCGGCGAGCGCAGGGTAATCGAGGCCGATCGGCCGGCCGAGGATGAAATAGATCAGGATGGTCGGCACGAAGAGGATTACCAGCGACGGCCAGCCCGTCGGGATGAGCTTGCCGGTGTCATAGAGCAGCTTGGTCGCGTAGCGGCGATAGTAGAACACGCCAAAGATCGAGGCGAGGAAGGTCAGCACGACGACGACCGAGCCCGGCCCCCAGATCGGCGCGGGCGTGTAGACGCCGCGATTGGTAAAGGCGAACGACCCGAAGAGCATGCTCGAGGGGGAATCTTCGCCACGGAACGCGCTTGGCGCGGGCAGCACCGCCGTCATGATGGTGAAGATGATCAGGATCCAGATCAGCACCGGCACGTTGCGGAACGCCTCGACATAGAAGGCCATCAGCTTGCGCACCAACCAGTTCGGAGACAGGCGCAGGATACCGGCCGTCACCCCGAAGAGGGTCGCGGTGATGCAACCCAGAAAGGCCACGATCAGCGTATTGAGAACGCCCACAATCGAGGCGCGCATGTGGCTCGACTGGCTGTCATATTCGATCGGTCGCTGGTTGATGTCATAGCCCGACGGCTCTGCCAGAAAGCCGAAGGCGATGTTCTGACCTTGCTCGGCAAGGTTACGCACGAGATTCGCGCCAAGATAGGCCATCAGCGCGACCAGAAGCATCAAGGCGATGAACTGGAATGTATAGGAGCGATACCGCGTGTCGTAGATCAGCTGCGACAGTTGGAACGACGCCTTGGGAGGGTCGGATACCGTTGTCATCTGGGTTTCCCTGTGTTTCGACCCGGTTTTTTATCGGCTTTTGCGCCGTGGGCCGATTTTTTGAGAGCTGTCAGGTGAAAAGGGCGCGGAGTGATCCGCGCCCTTTGTCAGTTCTGGTCTTAGCGGAAGGGCGGCGAATAGAGGATGCCGCCATCAGTCCACTGCGCGTTCAGTCCGCGCGCGAGACCGATCGGGGTATTCTCGCCGATGTTCCTCTCGAACACCTCGCCATAGTTGCCACCAACCGCGATTGCGCGCTTGGCCCAGTCAGCTTCGAGGCCGATCATCTCGCCAAGGTTGCCCTCGGTGCCGAGCAGGCGGTTGATCTCGGGGCTGTTGGTCGGCGAAGATGCCATCTCTTCGACATTGGCGCTGGTGACACCCAGCTCCTCGGCCGAGATCAGGGCGTTGAGCGTCCAGCGCACGATATCACCCCACTCGTTGTCGCCGTGGCGCACAAGCGGGCCGAGCGGCTCTTTCGAGACGATCTCGGGCAGGATCACGTGCTCCGTCGGGTTCTCGAACGCGGCACGGGTCGCGGCAAGGCCGGAGGCGTCGGTGGTGTAGGTGTCGCAGGCACCGGCAAGGTACTGCTGCTGGCCTTCGGCGTTGGTTTCGATCGGCACCGGCTCGTAGTTGATGTTGTTCTTGCGGAAGAAGTCCGCGAGGTTCAACTCGGTGGTGGTGCCGGTCTGGATGCACACGGTCGCGCCGTCCAGCTCTTTTGCGGAGCTCACGCCAAGTGCCTTGGGCACCATGAAGCCCTGACCGTCATAGTAGTTGACGCCGACGAATTCGAACTTGAGGTCGGTATCACGCGAGAAGGTCCAGGTGGTGTTGCGCGCCAGCATGTCGATCTCGCCAGAGGCGAGCGCGGTGAAACGTGTCTTACCGGTGGTCGGTACGAATTCGACCGCAGTCGGATCGCCCAAAACAGCGGCAGCAACGGCGCGGCACACAGCAACGTCAAAGCCTTCCCAGACGCCGTTCGCGTCGGGTGCAGCAAAACCGACGAGACCGGTGGTCACGCCACAGTTCAGCTTACCGCGGGCCTTGACGTCATCGAGCGTAGCAGCCGCGGATGCCCCGGCAGCAACGCCAGCAACGGTCAGCGCGCCCAAAAATACGGTTCTTTTCATGTTTACCTCTTCCTGATTGTCCGCTCTTTCGAGAGCGGTTCGTTCGGCCCGCGCGGGGCCGCTGTTACACTGTTTGAGGGATGAAAACCCCTGTCAGTGTCCGCAAGTTTGTGTGGATTCATCACAAAACGTCAAGTCTTTGTTCAAGAAAACCAATAGCCGACACGGTCCTGACCCAAGGTCAAGACGTGAAAAGGGCATCGGCTTTACCCGCGCGAAAGATCGTAGAAGTATTTCGCGTTGAGAAAGTCAGTTTCTTTCCTCAGCGCGACCGCTTCGGCCTCTTCGTCGTTACCCCATTGCTCCTGTTGCCAGGTTTCGTCGATCCGGGACAGGTGCCAGAGGGTTTTTGCAGGGTGAAGATCGTGGATCGTGGCGAAGCCGACGATCAGCGAGCCGCTGAGGCTGACGAGATCGTGAAAGGCGGTCAATGCCCAATTATCCAGCATTTCTACCTGTGCGTGCAGGCGCGCAAGAGACTCAACCTCTTGCGGTTGATGCATCACGCCCGTGCGCGGGTGCAGCCGTGCGGAAAGGACCGATTCGGCCCAGTCGAGCAGCGGGTCCCAGGCCTCGGCCTGCCGCGCGGCCAGTTCCGCCGGGCTCTCGGCGCGGTAGCACAGAAGGTCGCTGTCGCCGTAATCGGCGATCATGCGCGCCACCTCGGCATGTTGATGCGCGACCTTGTCGATGGCGGCATTGGCGGCGCGGGTGACGGGCATGGTGTCGGGGACGATCCCGGCCTCCTGCGCGTCCCATTCCGTGGCGATGGCGCTGGCCATGGCGCGGGTCGGCACGATCAGTTCCGCCTTGGCGGGCGTGCGCACGCGGCGTCCATCCAGATGCACGCCAAAGCCTTGGTCGGTCTCACTGACCCCGGCCTCGCTCCAAAACCGTTTCGCGGCCCACTCGCTCATGCCGGTGCCCTCCAGATGTCGTCGATCAACCCCGCGAGATCGCGGAAATCATGCGCGATCGCGGTTGCTGCGCCCAGTGCCTCGGGCTTGTGATAGCCCCAGCTGACGCCGATGCCGGAGATGCCCGCCGCGCGCGCCATTTCCATGTCAAAGCTGGTGTCGCCCACCATCACCGCGTTTTCCGGCGCGACGCCGGTCTCAGAGAGTGCCGCGCGCAGCATCGAGGGGTGCGGCTTGGACGGATGGTGGTCGGCCACCTGCCGGGTCACGAAGAAGGACCGCAGATCGTGGCCGTCCAGCAGCTTGTCGAGCCCGCGCGCGGATTTGCCCGTCGCCACGCCAAGAAGGGTTTCGGGCACCGCATGCAGCACGCGCAGGGTGTCGAGCGCATACGGATAAAGCGGCGAGGATTGCGCCACGCCCGACTGCGCGCGCAGGCCCATATAGGCCTCCTTGTACCAGCCGACGATGCGGGTGTGCAGATCGGCGGGCAGATGCGGTGCCAGCCGCGGCACCGCCACATCGAGCGACAGCCCGACGATGCCAAGCACCGCCTCGCGCCCCGGCGCGGGATGGTCGGCGCGCTCGAACGCCGCCGTCATCGCCGCTAGAATGTCGCCCTGGCTGTCCACCAGCGTGCCATCCACGTCAAAGATCACCAGACGCAGCGGGCGGCTCATGCCATATCCTCGAGCGGGTCCTCCGGTGCCTCTGATGGCTGCCATTGAAAGAGATCCCAGGTGCGTTGCATATGCTCGGGCAGCGGTGCGGTCAGATGCAGGATCGCGCGGCTCACCGGATGCTCGATCTTGAGCGAGCGGGCGTGCAGGTGCAGCTTGCGGCTGACATCGCCGCCCAATTGCGCGCCCCAGCCGTCACCGAGATTTTCCTGCCCCGAGCCGCCATATTTGCCGTCGCCCACGATAGGATGCCCAATCTCGGCCATGTGCGCGCGCAGCTGGTGCGTGCGCCCGGTCACCGGAATGAGCGCCATCCACGCGGTGCGCCCGCCCGCGTTCTCGATCATCGCGTAATCGGTGATGGCGGGTTTGGCACCGGGGGTATTCTCCACCTCGCGCGGATGCAGGCAGAGCATCTTTTCGCCCTCGCCCTTGGCGCCGTGCCCCGGCGCCTTGACGAGGCCGAAGCGGATCGTGCCCATGCGCGGCACCGGCGATCCGGCGACGGCGGCCCAGTAGATTTTGCGCGTGTTGCGGTGGCGGAACGCGGCCGTCAGACCCTTGGCTGCCTCGCGGGTGCGGGCGAGGATCAGCACGCCGGAGGTGTCCTTGTCGAGCCGGTGCACGAGGCGGGGCTTTTCGTCAAAGCCAAAGCGCAGCGCCTCGGCCAACCCGTCCACATGCCGCGCCTGCTTGCTGCCGCCCTGCACCGGCAGGCCCGGCGGCTTGTTCAGCGCGATGACGTGATCGTCGCGGTAGATCACGCAGGACTGGATCATCTTGGCATCCGCCGGGCTGATCCGGGCGGCATCTGGCGCGGGCTTGCTATCGGCATCGGGCAGCGGCGGGATGCGCACGCTTTGCCCCTCTTCCAGCCGGGTGGCGGATTTCACGCGGCCCCCCTCGACCCGCACTTCGCCCTTGCGGCACATCTTTTCGATCTGGCCCTGGGTCAGATGCGGAAACTGCCGCCGCAGCCAGCGGTCGAGGCGCTGATCGCCGTCGCCGGGTTTCACCACCCGTGTCTGAACCGTGCTCATGCCGTCATCCCCCGTGCCAGCCAGACGCCAAGCGCCAGTGCCGCGAGCGAGAGCACGACCGACAGGCCGACATAGACCGCCGCCGCCACGATCTGCCCGCGCTCATAAAGCGTTAAGGCCTCGAGCGAGAAGGCCGAGAATGTGGTGAAACCACCCAGCACCCCGGTCATCAGGAACGGGTTGAGATGATCGAACCCGCGTTGAAAGGACAGCACCATGATCACCCCCATCAGGAAAGAGCCCAGGACATTGACCGTCAGCACGCCGAGCGGAAAGCCCGGCCCCGCGACGCGCAGCATGGCAAGACCCACGCCAAAGCGCAGGCAGGCCCCGATCGCACCGCCAAGAGCCACCTGAAGAAAGGTCATCATCATGGCGGCGTCTGTCGCGCGGGCGGGGTGCGTTGTCAAGCGGCGTGGCGTTGCGCGCCGCTTATGCCCCGAGCGTCTTGGCGGCCCAGACCAGTGCCAGCCCGATCACCAGCGCGAGCAATCCCAGCAGCCGCCGAGCCTCGGGCGGCAGCGCCGCGAGGGCGACAAGCATCTGGTCCATAAGCGAAGGGGCCAGTGCATAGACCAGCCCCTCCACGATCAGAACCAGCCCGAGGGCCAGAAGCGCAGTTTCGATCATTGGTCCGGTGTGGCCGAACGCAGGTAATCGAAGAATTCGCTGTCCGGTGTCATCACCATCGACGAATTGCTGCCCTGAAGCGCCTTTTCATAGGCTTCGAGCGAACGGTAGAACGCGAAGAACTCCTCGTCAGCGCCAAAGGCGTCGGCAAAGATCGCGTTGCGCTCGGCATCGGCCTCGCCTCGGATCACCTGTGCTTCGCGCTCGGCATCCGACAGGGTCTCGGTCACGGTCCGGTCGGCAAGCGCGCGGACGCGCTGTGCGGCCTCGTTACCACGGGCGATCTCGTCGGCGGCTTCGCGTTCACGCTCGGCGCGCATCCGGGCAAAGGTCGCGTCGAGGTTCTGCTCCGGCAGGTTGGTCTGCTTGAGGCGCACGTCGACCACGTCGAGGCCAAGGCCCTGCGCGCTGATCTGTGCCTGACGCTGGATGCGGCGCATCAATTCGCGGCGATCCTCGGAGAGGATGGTGTCGGAGGTCACCTGATCGGCACCCAGCACTTCGCGGATCTGCGCGTTGAGAACCGAGGACAGCCGGTCCTCGGCGACCCGCAGCCCGCCGACGCCAACGGCTTGGCGGAACTGCACCACGTCCTTGATCCGGTAGCGCGCGAAGGCGTCGACGACAAGGCGGCGATCATCCGATGGCGTGACCTCGATGGTGTCGGTATCGAGCGACAGGATGCGGTCGTCATAGCGCACGACTTCCTGGATGAAGGGGATCTTGAACGACAGCCCCGGCTCTTCCTTGACGGCCTTGATCTGGCCGAATTGCAGCACCAGCGCCTTTTCGCGCTCGTCCACCACGAAGATCGACGACAGGCCGAGGAATAGGACCACGACGAGGAACGGAATGAAAAATTTCGTCTTGCCCATGATTTCAGTTCCCCTGGTTGGTGGTGTTGTTGCGGCGCAGTTCGTTCAGCGGCAGGTACGGCACGACGCCGCTGCCTTCGCCGGTGCCGACGATGGACTGATCGAGGATCGTCTTGTCGATCGAGCCAAGAACCTGCTCCATGCGCTCAAGGTAAAGACGCTTGCGCGTGACTTCGGGCGCTTTCTCGTATTCCTCCAGGACCGAGGTGAAGCGGCTCGCGTCACCGCGGGCCTCGTTGACCACGCGGGCGCGGTAGCCTTCGGCCTCTTCCAGCGTCTGTGCGGCCTCACCGCGGGCCTCGGCCAGCACGCGGTTGGCGTAGGCGTCGGCCTGACGTTGCAGGCGGTCGCGTTCCTGTTCGGCGGCCTGCACCTCGCGGAAGGCGTCGATCACCTCGCGCGGGGGGTCGGCCTTGTCGAGGTTGACACGGACAATCCGGATGCCGCTGTCATATTCGTCCATCGTGGCCTGAATATCCTCCATCGCGGTATCGGCGATGATGCCACGATCCCGGTTGAGGATCGGTGCGAGGTTCGACGCCGCGATGATCTCGCGCATGACGGATTCGGATGCCGCCTGAACGGTCAGTTGCGGGTCACGGATGTTGAACAGGAGTTTGGCCGGATCGGAGATGTTCCAGACCACCTGAAAATTGATGTCCACGATATTGGCGTCCGTGGTCAGCATCAGCCCTTCGTTGCCGCGCGTCTGACGCTGCCCGATTGCCTCGGTCCGTTCCGACGTCACGTTGACGATTTCATAGCTCACGACCGGCCAGGGCGCGAAGTTCAGGCCCGGATTTCCGGTCTTGTAATATTCGCCCAGGAAAAGTTCGACGGATTGTTCCTCGGGCTTGACGGTGTAGACGCTGGCAAACACCCAGAGCGCCACTGCGCCGAGCGCAGCCAGACCGATGGTACCCTTGCCGAAACTCGGGCCTTCGCCACCACCGCCGCCAGTGCCATTCGAGCCGCCGCCGCGTCCGCCCATCAGCACGCGAAGCTGGTCCTGACCCTTGCGCACCAGATCGTCGATCTCGGGCATTTGCGAGCCTCCTTCGGGAGGGCGCCGACCGCCACCCTTGTTCGGGCCACGATCCTCGCCGCCACCTCCAGAATTGCCGCCGCCGCCCCATGGGCCGCCAGAATTTCCAGCCATACGTCTCTCTTCCCTTGTTGTCCCGCCAGTCACGGTCTTGGTTTGTACCTGTGCAGCACAGGCAAAAAATCAAGCGGCTCAGACAGGTGTTTTCATTGTTACCAGCTCTTCCGACATGGTCGGATGCACCGCCACGGTGCGATCGAAATCCTCTTTGGTCGCGCCCATCTTGACGGCGATGCCTGCCAGTTGGATCATTTCGCCCGCGCCGGGTGCTACGATATGACACCCCAGAACCTTGCGGGTTTCCCGGCTGACGACGAGTTTCATCAACACCCGGTCGGGGCGTCCGGCAAAGGCGGTCTGCATCGGTCTGAACGAATTGCAGTAGACATCGACCGGCTCCTGATCACGCGCCGCTTCCTCGCTCAGGCCGACGGTGCCCATCTCGGGCTGGGTGAAGATCGCGGTCGGGATCAGGTCGTGATCCACCGGCGTCGGGTTGCCGTTGAACACCGTCTCCACAAAGGCCATGCCCTCGCGGATCGCCACCGGAGTGAGGTTCACCCGGTCGGTCACATCGCCGATGGCATAGACCGACGGCACGCCGGTCTGGCTATACTCATCGACCACGATCTCGCCCTTGCGGCCGGTGGTGACGCCTGCGGCCTCCAGACCCAGATCCTCGGTGTTGGGGGCGCGTCCGGTGGCGAACATCACCTGTTGATACGTGGCCTCGGTGCCATTGCTGGCCTTGACGCGATAGCCATCCTCGACGGGCTCCATCGACAGGATGTTGGTGCCAAGATGCAGGTCGATGCCCGATTGGATCATCTCGTCCGAGACCAGCCCGCGCGCCTCGCCGTCAAAGCCGCGCAGGATCTGCGCACCGCGATAGAACTGCGTCACCTGCACGCCAAGGCCGTTGAGAATGCAGGCAAACTCGCAGGCGATATAGCCGCCGCCGATGATCAGGACCGACTTGGGCAGTTTCTCAAGATGAAAGATATCGTTCGAGGTGATGGCGTGCTCGGCCCCCGGCAGATCGGGTTTCACCGGCCGTCCACCGGTAGCGATCAGGATATGCCGCGCGCTCTTGCGGCTTCCGTCGGCCAGTTCCACGGTATGCGGATCGACCAGTCGTGCGCGGGCGTCAAAGCTCTCGACATCGTTGTTACGCAGGATGCCGCGATAGACCCCTTCGAGCCGGTCCAGTTCGGTATGCAGTTTCGTCTTGAACGCGTCCCAGTCGAAACCGCCCGCATGCACCGTCCAGCCATAGGATTGCGCGTCGGCCATGGCACCGCGATATTCCGAGGCGAAGACCATCAGCTTTTTCGGCACGCAGCCGCGAATGACGCAGGTGCCGCCGTAGCGGTCTTCCTCGGCAAGGGCGACCTTTGCCCCGCCCTGTGCCGCCACCCGCGCCGCGCGCACCCCGCCGGAGCCGCCGCCAATCACGAAAAGATCGTAGTCGAATGCCATGCGCGCCCCCGTATCAGTCGTTCAGATCGGTGAAAAGATTTTCGTTCTCGACGAAATCAAGCCGGTCTTCCTCGACCGTGCCTTCGTTGATGTCGCGCGTCTCGACCCGGCCATCCCCGTAACCGAGGATCACCACGTCGCAGATATCGAGAAAGAGGCCATTCTCGACCACCCCCGGCATCTGGTTGAGCGCCATCGACAGTTGATGCGCGTTGCCGATGCGGCCCAGATGCAGGTCGACGATGTAGTTGCCCTCATCGGTGATGAAGGGCCGCTCGCCATTCATCCGCAGGGTCGCGTCACGGCCCAGCACATCCATGTTGATCAGCAGTTCCTCGACCAGCGACTTGGTGGTCTGCCAGCCGAACGGGATCACCTCGACCGGCAGGGGGAAGGCACCGAGCGCCTCGACCTCCTTGCCGATATCGGCGATCACCACCATCTGGTCGCTCGCCGTCGCCACGATCTTTTCCTGCAACAGCGCGCCGCCGCCGCCCTTGATCAGGTTGAGATTGGAGTCGAATTCATCGGCGCCGTCGATCGTCAGGTCGAGCCACTTGGCCTCATCGAGGCTGATCACCTCAATGCCGACCTCGCGGGCCAGTTCAGCGGTGCGGGTGGAGGTCGGAACACCCCTGATCCGCAGCCCGTCCTCGCGCACCATCTCGCCCAGACAGCGTACCATCCAAGCCGCCGTGCTGCCGGTGCCGAGCCCCACGCGCATCCCGTCCTCGACGAAATCCACCGAGCGTTTGGCCGCCACGAACTTGGCCTTGTCGATGGGCGATAATTCTCCGGTCATGGCAGCGACTCCCCGTGTGTTCCGCCCGGGTTATAGGAGAGTTGGGGCCGGGGCGCGAGGGGCAATTGCGCGGCTCGGCCCCGGTTCAGACGGTCAAGTGCCGGGCCCGCGCGCCCCGTTCGATGGCCGCCGCATGCAGCCGGTCGATATTCAGCTCGTAGCGGATTTCCTCCAGCAGGCGCAATTCGCGGTCATTGAGCATACCGTCGGCGGCGGCCACATCGCAGGCGAGCGCATAGGCGGTCTCGAACAGTTGCTCGGGCAGGTTGTCGCGTATGAGACCAAAGAGCGCGTCGAGCCCGTCCTCGACGCTGAAGAGATCAAACACCGTCTGCGACATCACCCGCAGCCGGTCGAGATCATAGGCGGCAAAGACCGGCAGGTTGTTCACCGTGCTCTCGATCTTGACGAGTTCCGCGGTGCGCATGTCCTCGTCCGAGGCGGCTACGGCGATCATGACCGCGACAAGACAGTCCTGCGGGGTCAGCGGGTGGGGAATCTGATCGGTCATTCTGGGCCTTTCACGCCGGGCATTGTTGCAGTGCAGAATATTGACTGTTCCGCCCCCCCGCAATAGGAACCGGCCCAGCCCTGCCGGTGGCCTGACCGGCGCGAGAGGAGACGATCCGATGTCAGAGATGCGCGAAGCCGCGATGAATTCGAAAGCCTGGCCTTTTGAAGAGGCGCGCCGCGTGCTCAAACGGTATGAGAAAACCCCGCCGGAAAAGGGTCATGTGCTGTTCGAGACGGGCTATGGCCCCTCTGGCCTGCCGCATATCGGCACCTTTGGCGAGGTGTTGCGCACCACGATGATCCGCCGCGCCTTCGAGATGATCAGCGATATCCCCACCCGGCTGATCTGTTTCTCGGACGATCTCGACGGGATGCGCAAGGTGCCGGGCAATGTGCCCAATCGCGAGATGTTGGCCGAGCATCTGCAAAAGCCGCTGACCTCGGTGCCGGACCCGTTCGGCACCCATGACAGCTTTGGTGCGCATAACAACGCCATGCTGCGCCGGTTCCTCGATACGTTCGGGTTTGACTACGAGTTCATTTCGGCCACCGAATTCTATGCGTCGGGGCAGTTCGACGAGGTGCTGCTGCGCGCCGCCGAGCGCTATGACGACATCATGAAGATCATGCTGAAATCCCTGCGCGAGGAACGTCAGCAGACCTATTCGATCTTCCTGCCGCTCCACCCAGAGACGGGGCGTGTCCTTTATGTCCCGATGAAGGAGGTCAACGCCAAGGACGGCACCGTGACCTTTGACGACGAGACCGGGCGCGAATGGACGCTGCCGGTGACGGGCGGCAATGTGAAACTGCAATGGAAGCCGGATTTCGGCGCCCGTTGGGCGGCGCTTGGCGTCGATTTCGAGATGTATGGCAAGGACCATTCGACCAACACACCGATCTATGACGGCATCTGCCGTGCGCTTGGCATGCGCGCGCCAGAGCATTTCACCTATGAGCTGTTCCTGGATGAGAACGGCCAGAAGATCTCCAAGTCGAGTGGCAACGGGATCTCGATCGACGAATGGCTGAGCTATGCCTCGACGGAATCCCTGAGCTATTTTATGTATCAAAAGCCCAAGACCGCCAAGCGCATGCATTTCGACGTGATCCCCAAGGCGGTGGACGAATATCACCAGCAATTGCGCGCCTATGCCGGGCAGGACATCACGCAGCGCCTCAACAACCCGGTGCATCATATCCACAATGGCGACGTGCCCGAGAGCCGGATGGTGGTGCCGTTCTCGATGCTGCTGAACCTCGCGTCGGTTTCGGCGGCGCAGGACAAGGAGACGCTCTGGGGCTTCATCCGCCGCTATGCGCCCGAGGCGAGCGCCGAGACCCATCCCGACATGGACGCCGCCGCCGGTTACGCGGTGCGCTATTACGAGGATTTCGTCGCCCCCGCCAAGACCTATCGCGCGCCCACCGATCTGGAGCGCGAGGCGCTGAGTGATCTGCGCGACCAACTGGCGGCCTATGACGGCCCGGTGGAGGACGAGGCGCTGCAATCCATCGTCTATGCCGTGGGACGCGACCGGTTCGATCCGCTGCGCGACTGGTTCAAGGCGCTTTACGAGGTGCTTCTGGGGGCCTCGCAGGGCCCGCGCTTTGGCGGGTTCATCGCACTTTACGGCGTGCAGGAAACCGTGGCGCTGATCGACAAGGGGCTGGCGGGCGAACTGGCCTGATCTGGATCATTGCGCGGCTTTGGCCTGCTTGCTACCATTCGTGAAAACAGCGAGGGACGAGCGATGCGGACCATAGCCATTCTGACAGCAGCGGCACTGGCGGCCTGTGCGCAGACAGTGTCCATGCCGGATGCCAGCGAGGGGGCCGCGCTCTATGCTGAGAATTGTGCACAATGCCACGGGGCATCGGGCACGGGCGACGGGCCATGGGCCGCTGGCATGACGCCGCCGCCTTCGGATCTCACGCAATTGACGATGGACAGCACATTCCCGCGCGCGCATGTGCTGTCAGTCATCGACGGCTATGACCGCACCGATCTGCCCGGCAAGGAGATGCCGGAATTCGGCCTGCTGCTGGAAGGCGATACGGTGCCGGTGGATGTGGGCGACGGGGTGCTGACACCCACGCCCCGCCCGCTTGCGGCGCTGATGGCCTATCTGGAGAGCATTCAGGAGAGGTGACGTCCGCAGGGGTCACCCGCCGCGCATCAGTTCATCCTCGTCATCCGAGGCCGACAGGCCGAGCGCATCGAGACCGTTTTCGAGGTGGTCCGACAGATGCGGTGTGCCGAGCAGGTAATCGGCGCAGGGGGTGGTCGCCTCTTGATAGGCGGTGCGCTTGGCCTCTTTGAGGTCCTCGGCCTCGAAGCTGCCGCGTCCGATCCACATGACGGCGACGAGGCTCGCCTGCTCCTCCTCGGTCAATCGGTCGATGAAGGCGCGCAGTTCACCCTCGGCCCGGTCCAGTTCCCGGGACATGAGAATGATCTGCGCGATCTTGTGCACGGTGATGTCGATCATGGCATAATCTCCTGTTGCGCTAGTCTAGCACAGGAATGCCGGTCGGGTCGTCCCCCGTCCTTGATCTTACGCAAATAGCCGGTAATAGGCCCAGTCCGGCAGGAACCGCGACAGGCGGAAGAGATAGCTGAAGAGGCGCGGGAAATGGCGCTGAAAGGCGCTGTCATCGCACATCAGTTCGAACATCTCCTGTGCTGCATCCTCGGGCGACATGATGAACGGCATCTTGAAATTGTTCTTGTCGGTCAGCCGCGTCTTGATGAAGCCGGGATTGGCCAATTGCACGCGCACACCGGTACGCCAAAGATCGGCACGCATCGATTCGGCGAGGTTCATCACCCCGGCCTTGGACGCAGTGTAGCCGATCGCCCCCGGCAAGCCGCGAAAGCCCGAGAGCGAGCCCGTGAGCACCACGTGGCCCGCATCGCGTGCCACCATGCCAGGGATCACCGCACCTAAGATCCGCACCGCGCCGGTGAAATTCACATCGGCCATCGAGGTGACCTCTTCGGCCTGCCATTCGGTCGACGGCATCGGCCAGTAGACACCCGCGAGATAGACCAGACCGTCAACCTCGCCTACCTCGGCGGTAGCATCGGCGACGCTTTTGTCGTCGCGCACATCCATTGCCACGGCGCGGGCGTGCCCCGGTAGGCTTTGCACCAGTTCCTCCAGCCGGTCGGCGCTGCGGGCCGACACGATCACCTCGGCGCCTGCCGCGTTGATCTTGTGCGCAAGGGCCGCGCCCAGCCCCTCGCTTGCGCCCACCAGCCAATAGCGTTTGCCCTGCCAGTCGGTCATGCGTCCACCCGGCGCATCGTTGCCACAAGTTCCGCCACCTTTATCCCGAACTTGCGAAACTGGCTGCGGTTCACCACCACGCCGTTTGGCGTCAGGTACATCCAGTCGGTAACGCTGAGGACATGGCCGCCCGCCTCCTTCGGCAGGCGGATGCGATAGGAAAGCCGCGTGGCCGCGCCCATCTGCTGGCCTTCACCGAGGCCCACCAGATCATCCGCCTCGGCGCGGATGGAGCCGTCATTGCACAGTTCCAGCCGCCATTCGCGATCCTGACTGTTGCCGCTGTCATAGTCGAAATGCTCGCGCATGACGCCGCGATTGCCCTGCCAATGCGCCTCGAAATCGCCGGTGAAGCGCGAGGCGACGCGGCCAAGCGGGCCATAGATCACGCCCTCGCATTTGATCGGGCCGTTGAGATGCTCGCGCAGATCGAACCGCGGCTCAAGCCGCGCGTAATTCTGTGGGGTCTGCGCGGAAAACCCTGTGAGCCGCTCCTTGAGCAGTATGAGCGCCAGCATGATCGCGGCCCCCAGCAGGATGAAACCAAAAGCGTCCATCGGGTCAGCTCCTTTCCTCAATCGGTGTTCGGGCCAAGAGCGCAATGGCCATGAGTTTGAGCGCGCAGGGCAGCCCGCCATAGAACAGGCTGAGCAGGCGCAGGGCACCTTCGTCGTTGTCCTGCCCGGCGGCAAAACCGCCCGCCTGCAACAGCGGCAAGAGGCTTACGGCGGCCAGCGCGAGGGTGAATTTCGACACGAAGGACCACAGGCCGAACCCTTCGGCGGCACCGGGCGAGATATCCGACAGGCGGCGCGCGAAGAGCGCGGGCAGCAGCGTCATGTCCGCGCCCACGGCTGCGCCGGAGACGACGCAGATGATGCCAAATGCCCAGAGATCGCCCGCGCCCAGCAGGATGGCCCAGGCAAAGGCCGCGATGGCCAGAACCATCGCACCGAGCAGCACGCGTTTCGCGCCATAGAATTCGGCTAGTTTGCTCCACGCCGGGGCGGCGAGTGCAGCGGACAGGAAGAAGATCAGAAGGAAAGGCCCCTCCCATCCCGGCGCTTGAAGGCGGCTTTCGACGAAGAACAGAAAGAGCGTGGAACTGACCGCCACGGGGGCCGCGTTGAACAGCGCCACGATCAGCAGCCGCCGCGCGGTTTGATCGCGCAGGACGGGGCCAAAGCCGGTGCCGTCGGGCACGTCGGTGGCTCCCCATTGCCCGGTCATGGCAAGCGCCGCGACAACGGCGAGCGCGGCAAACGCCACCGCGAAACCCGCATAGCCACCAAGTGCCAGCGGGGCCACGGCGGCGGCACAGATGCCCAGAAGCGCGCCGGTTTCGCGCCAGCGGGCAAGGCGCAGATGACCCTGACCCGGCAGATGGGCGGCGCTTGCGACCCCTTGAGCGTAAAAGCAGATGGTGAGGTAGCTGAAGGCGGAAAAGACCACGGTGAGCATGCCGGCGAACCACCACAGCGGCGCAATCGGAGGCGTCACGGCGAACAATCCCAGCATCGCCGCCGCCATCGCCGCAACAGCCACGGCGACACTTATCGCGCGATGCTGCCTGAGCCGCGCGCTTAGCCGTCCGAGCAGCGGGTCCTGCACCACATCGAGCAGGCGCAGCACGAACAGCACCGACCCGAGGGCGGCCAGCGACACGCCATATTCGTCCACGTAGAACTTGGGTGCGTGGATGTAGAGCGGCAGCCCCGCCGCCGCCAGAAGGGCGGCAAAGACGGCAAAACCGGGCAGTCGCGGGGCAAGGCCCGGAGCGGATATGGTGGCCGTGTGGCTCACCGGCTGATTTCCTCGGAGGGTGGCGGCGGCGGCGAGCGGAAGCGCGCGCCCTTCCACCACAGCTTGAGGGCCTGCCAGTGGATGAGGCCCAGCACTCGGCGTGATCCAAAGGGTCGGCGCAGCGCGGCCATGATCAGGCCGGCGGTCGTAAGCGGCGTGCGCGGGCCGACAAGGGTGGCGATGACGCCGCCATTGCCGCCCGAGAAATCGATCCAGATGCCGATCCGGTCGGGCCGCAGATCGAAGCGGAACTCATAGCCCCCTTCGATCCGCAGGAACGGCGAGACGTAGAAGATTTTGGTCGCATGCAGCCGGTCCTGCGCCGTAATCGGCGTAAGGTCATCGCGGTGGCACAGGTAGGAATGCCGTTCGCCATAGGTGTTGGACACTTCGGCGATGATCACCCGCACGTCATCCTGCGCGTCGCGGCAGATCCAGAACGAGACCGGGTTGAACACATGGCCCAACACGCGCGGTTGTGTCAAAAGCTCGATCCGGTCGGGCGCGGGCAGGCCACGCGCCGCCAGCGTCTCGCGCACCCAGGCGGCACCGCGCCCCGCCTTGGGCGCGCCGCCATGATCGCGGTCCCAGACCGAGGCGAGCCCGGTCCGGTTGCGGCCAAAGAGGCGTGGCGCGTCAAGCTGGCCCTCGGCATCCAGAAGCACATAGTCGATCCCGTAGCGAAACGCGTTCTCGACCGCGCCCTTGCGTCCGTGCCAGGTGTGGCCGGCAATATGATCGACCGCACTCATTCCGCCGCCACCGACAGCGAATCGCGGGCACAGATCGCCTCGGCCACTTCAAGACCGCTCGACAGCCCGTCCTCGTGAAATCCGTGCCGCATCCATGCCCCGCAGAACCACGTGTTGCGCCGACCGTTCATCGCGCGCACCCGGCCCTGTGCGGCCAGCGTGGCCAGATCATAGACCGGGTGGTGCAAGGTCACCTGATCATAGATCAGTTCCTCGCGAATGGGGCGGGTGGTGTTGAGGGTCACGAAATGCGGATCGTCCTGCGGAATGGGTTGCAGGCTGTTCATCCAGTAGGTGAGGTCGATCTGGCCGCTGCGTTTGACCTTCGCCTCGGTATAGTTCCACGATGACCAGACCGCGCGTCGGTTGGGCATCACCGTTGCGTCGGCGTGCAGCGTGATTTCGTTGGGCTGATAGGTGATCGCCCCAAGATCGGCGCGCTCGGTTTCGTCGGCATCCGACAGAAGGCGCAGCGCATCGTCGCCATGGGCTGCGATCACCACCTCGTCGAAGAGTTCCCAGTCGCCGCCCGTCGCACGGACTTTGACGCCGTCATCAAGGCGCATCACCCCGGCCACCGGCGCGCCGAGGCGGATATCGACGCCCTTGGCGCGCATCGCCTGCTCCAGCCGGTCGACATAAGAGATCGAGCCGCCCTCGACCGTGAACCACTGATGCTGCTCGTCATAGCCCAGAAGGCCATGGTTCTTGAAGAACTGCACCATCGCGTGGGCCGGGAAATCGAGGATCTTCTCGACCGGGGTGGACCAGATCGCACCGGAGAAGGGCCGCAGATAGTAGTCGCGGAAATAGCGGCCAAGGCGCATCTTCTCGATCAGCCCGCCGATGGTCAGCCCCGGCTCCGCGGAGGCGGCAAGCGCGCCCGCGTTGAAGCGGAAGATGTCGCGCAGCATGGTCAGGAAACGTGGGTTGAGGGCATTGCGTTTCTGCGCGAAAAACGCCGCCGCACTATCGAGCCCGTATTCGAACGCGCCACCCCGGATCGAGGCGCCGAAGCTCATGTTGCTCGTGACCACGGGCACATCGAGCCGGTCAAAGAGCGCGGTGAGATGCGGATACGTTGCATAGTTGAACACGATGAAGCCGGTATCGACCGGGCGGTCGCCCCGCTTGCCCGCAATGATCGTGCGGGCGTGTCCGCCAAGCCGCGGCTCGGCTTCGAAGAGCACTACGTTGTGAGAGGTCGAAAGACGCTCTGCCGCGCCCATTCCCGAGATTCCCGCGCCGATGACGGCAACCCTCTTGCGCGCGACCGCGCCGGTTTCGAATGGCATGAGTGACGTTACCTGCGTTTTGAGTATTGCAAAGACTTACGTGACGGGTGTGAAACCGGATTAGAAAGAAATTTGGCAGGTCCGGTGATCCGATCCTTGCCAAGCCGCGTATCAGAATCATGAACACCGAAGCCACACTCACTGACGCGCCTGCGCCCTCGCCCATACCGGCGACGTATGATAAGACGCGGTCAAGAGCGGGCAAGGTGGCAGGAACGGCAATCGTGACATCGAAGAACGGAACGACACGACAGATTGAGAACGAGGATTGGGTGGCCTGTATCGCACGTATTCGTGACACGCAGGATGAGGTAGCCTTTGCCCGGCTGTTCGCGCATTTTGCGCCCCGGGTGAAAGCATTTCTGATGCGGTCTGGTGCGGATTCGACCCTGGCCGAGGAATGCACGCAGGAGGTGATGTCGGCCCTTTGGCAGAAGGCGCATATGTTCGACCCCGCGCGCGCCTCTGCTGCAACATGGATCTTTACCATCGCGCGCAATCGCAAGATCGACGCGCTGCGCAAACAAAGACGACCCGAGCCCGAGCAACTGCCCTGGGGGCAGGACCCGGAACCGGATCAGGCCGATGTGCTGGCCCTGCAACAGGAAAGTGACCAACTGGGCGACGCTATCGCCGCCCTGCCCGAGAAACAGAGGGTGCTGATCGAAAAGGCGTATTTCGGCGATCTGAGCCATTCCGAAATCGCCGAACAGACCGGGCTGCCGCTCGGCACGATCAAATCCCGTATCAGATTGGCGCTGGACCGTTTGCGCCACGCAATGAAATGAAGTGAATGCCATGACACAACCCGCGATCAAACATCATCTGACCGACGCCCTGCTGATGGCCTATTCGGCAGGGACTTTGCCCGAAGCCTTCAGCCTGACGGTGGCGACGCATATCTCGATGTGCGACGAGTGCCGCGCGCGACTGGCCTCTTTCGACACGGTGGGCGGCACGCTGCTGGATCGCAGCGAAGCCGTCGAGATGGGGGCCGATAGTCTCGCGGCGACGATGGCGCTGATAAGGGCTGGCGCGCCTGTCGAGAAACCCGCGCCGCGCAGGGCATCACATGATCTGCCGGCTCCGCTGCGCGACTATGTCGGGGGCGACCTGCAGGGCGTGCGCTGGCGGTCTGTCGGCATGGGGGTCAAACAGGCGATCCTGCCGACGTCGCGCGATGCCACGGCGCGGCTTCTGTATATTCCCGCCGGGGCCTCGGTGCCCGATCACGGCCATCGCGGCACCGAACTGACACTGGTGCTGCAGGGTGCGTTCGTTGACGAGGTGGATCATTTCGGCCCCGGTGACATCGAGGTGGCGAACGAAGATCTGAGCCACACCCCGGTCGCAGATATCGGCGCGGATTGCATCTGCCTTGCCGCGACCGATGCGCCGTTGCGTTTCCGCTCGATCATGCCGCGCCTCGCGCAACCGTTCCTGCGGATCTAAGGGCCTGCGCGCGCCGGGCGGGTCGTCTTTGTCCTCCGGCCCTGACGATGCGGCCGGAGCGTGATTAATCCCCTCGAACGAACACTACTGACAGGACACCCCAAATGAAAACAGCACCGCGCGGGCGGTGCTGTTTTCCTCTATGCAGTGCCGGTCAGGCGTGGCGCGGTGCCGGGCCTGCGCGTCAGCCCGCCTGACGTTTGTCCTGGGTCCGGAACTCGGTCTCTTCGGTGACGGCAAAGCGGCCGCCGGACAGCTTTTGCAGCTTGCCCTCGCGCAACAGCCTGCCGAAGGATCGCAAGCCATCCTCGCGCGAGAAATTATCTTTCTCGATCTCCTTGAGCTTGCCCATTAGCATCGGGCGCGAGAATTGCGGGCGGCCTTCGACGTCGGCGAGATAGGCCGCCGCCGCCTCCAGCAGATCAGGCAGGGCGGAGGCGCCCATTTCATCGGCATAGGCGACGAAACCGCCATCCGTGTCGGTGTCGATCTCGGCGTGTACATCGGCGGTCGAGATGCGGCGCGGGCGCACCGGATCACGCGGTGTGTCGACGCGTTGCTCGGCCACCAGCTTGAGTGGCGCGGGGCGGCTCTCGGTCGGGCGCGAGCTGCGGGCCTCGGACGCCACCGCCTGCGGACGGCGCGGGCGCACCACATCGGCAAGGTCGGTGCGATAGGGCGTATCATCCACATCGCACTTGAGCTCCGATCCGGCCTGTTTCTCGGCGCGGGTCGCGGCGAGCGCGGCGCGCAGGTGCTGGATGGTGTTGCGCCGCTGGCTGGACGCCGGGGCCTTGAGTTGGGTGTCGGTCTCGTCAAAGATGCGCGACAGGTCGTCGCCGGCCTCAGCGCGGGAGAGTTTGCGACGTCCGGACCCGGTCTCCTTCGCGGGGTCTTCGATTTCGGGTTCTGCGGCCTCGGCGACCGGGGTCGGCTCGTCTTCTGCGACATCCTCTGCGATATCTTCTGCGCTGTCCAGCACATCCTCTGACGTCGCGTCCGGTGTCATTTCCGCCTCGACCTCGTCGAGTTCACGCTGGAGTTCGGCCTCGTCCTCGGGGCTGAGCGCGGCCTCTGTCTCATCAAAGAGATTGTCGGTGTCGTCACCTTCGGCCTCGTCGTCATCCTCTTCGAACAAGCCCTGGTCGAGCGCCTCTTCCACGGGCTCTGCGGCGGCCTCGGGTGCATCCTCGGCTTCCTGCGCCGCCAGCGGCATGTCGTCCTCGGCAAGAGGCTCCGGCGCGGCTTCGGCGATCTCTTCGGGCAGATCCTCGGCAGTCTCGTCTTGCAAAACCTCCGCCGTGACCGGCGCTTCGGGTTCCGCAGGCGCATCCGACATCAGTGCGGCCAGCGTATCCTCGAAACTGTCACGTTCCGCCGCTTCGGGCGCGGCATCCTCGACTAGATCGGCAAGTTCCGGGCTCACTTCTGCCGTCGCGTCCTCCTCATAGGTATCGGGCCAGAAGGCGGTATCGTCGGTCTCTGGCTGCACGAAATCCTGGGCGTGCTCGTCCTCGCTGTACTGATCATCTGCAGACGGCGCGTCGCCGCTTACGACAGAGCGGATCATGTGCAGCTTGGCGGCGAAACTGTCGGGATCGGCGGCGAGCGGCGCGCGCAGCTCCTCGGCGGCGGGCGCGGGTGTCTCTGGGTCCGAGGGTGCTTCGATCTCGGGCTCTGCAACGGCCTCGGGCTCCATCTCGGCGGCTGCCTCGGGCTCGGGCTCCGGTTCGGCTATCGCCTCGGGCTCATGCTCCGGTTCGGCCATGGCCTCGGGTTCAGGCGTGGCAACCGCAGGGGTGCTTTGCTCGGTCGGGGCCTCGGGTACGGTATCGGCGGCCAGTTCTTCGGCAACGGGGGCCTCTGCGCGGGGCTGCTCCGCAACCGGGTCTGCCAGCGGTGCCGCAAGGGCGGTGCGCGCGGCGGTTTCTTGCCTTGGTGCGTCTTCGGCAGTCGCTTGCTGTGTCGCCTCGGCGGCGGGCTGCTGTGGTTCGGCGGCGGGCTCGCTTGTGGCCTGCTCCTCGTCGGCGCGCAGCACGATGCGGCCCTGATGTTCATGCGCCTCGACCCGGCGCGAGATTTCGCGCTCGGCGATCCGGGCCAGCATCTCGGCATCCGGCGTCGGCGGCTCTGCCCCGAAATAGCGGTCATCGGAGGCCAGATCGCGGAAATATTCCGCAATCGCCTTCATCGTGTCGAATGAATCGTCGAAACCTTCCAACGTGCACGAGAACGTACCGTAGGAGACTGTTAGAATTTTGCTTGAACCAACCATATTTAAAAGCTCGCTTTGCTTGCCTGCAAAGACAGTGTTTACCATGACCGCCAAGACCAAAGCGGCACGATTCTTCGATCTTTACCGTATCATTTCGTGGTCAGAATGTGTCATCAGACGAGTTAATGCAACGATAAGGGCTGCGAGAAATGATTGTTCACGAAAGCGATCCAATCACGCTTGTCGGCGGAGCGGGCCTTTCTGACCAGTTGTTCGATCAGGCGCTCGAGGTCGCGCCTCTGGTCGTCGCTGCCGATAGCGGGGCGGACCGCGCGCTTGACCACGGCATCACCCCGCGCGCGGTGATCGGCGATTTCGACAGCATCTCGCAAGCCGCAAGACGCGCCCTGCCAGAGACCGTTCTGCACCAGTTGCAGGATCAGGACAGCACCGATTTCGACAAATGCCTGCGCAGCGTCACGGCACCTCTGATTCTGGGCGTCGGGTTCTGCGGCGACCGGCTCGATCATCAGATGGCGGCCTGCAACGCACTGGTACGATATCCGGCGCAACGCTGTGTCCTGCTGGGCGAGACCGATCTGATGTTCCTCTGCCCGCCTGCGATCCATCTGCCACTGACTGCGGGCTGTCGCGTTTCGCTGTTCCCGATGGGCGCGGTCGAGGGCCTGTCCGACGGGCTGCAATGGCCGATTCGCGGATTGAATTTCTCGCCTGACGGGCAGATCGGCACGTCGAACGCGGCCACGGGGCCGGTGCATCTGACCTTCACCGCGCCCAAGATGCTGGTGATGCTGCCGTTGGACAGGCTGGACAGCGTGGTGGCCGCCCTTGCCGACAGCGCGGCCCGGTGGCCTGACGGGACCAACCCGAGATGAGTGCGACAGGCCGGATCGCAAGCTGGTTCGACGCGGTCGTCTTTGATCTCGGGCGGCAGATGCGCTGGACGTTCCTGCCGCCACTGATGGTCTATTTCGCAGCCGGTTTTTCGGGTCTGACGATGATCGTGGGCACCTTCTTCGTGAAGGAGTATCTCGACCTCTCGGCGGCCTATCTGGCGGGGCTCGCCTTCTGGGCTGGGCTGCCCTGGGCGCTGAAAATGCCATTGGGGCATCTGGTCGATATCATCTGGCGCTGGAAATGGCTGCTGGTCTATCTCGGCGCGGGGCTGATCGGGCTGTCGGTCTTCATCATGTACCTGCTGCTGACGCAGACCGAGATGATGACCGCGATCATGCCGATGGCTGCGTGGTACATCACCTCTTACCTGCTGGCCCCCTGCGGTCTGGTGATCCAAGACGCGGTGGCCGACGCGATGTCGGTCGAAGCGGTGCCGCGCGTCGATGCGCAAGGCCGCGAGATCGGGCTGGAGCAATCGCGCGCCATGCATACCACGATGCAGACGCTTGGTCGCTTTGCGCTGATCCTGGGGACGGTGGCCGTGGCGACACTCAATATCTCGATGTTTTCGGGCATCGAGGCGATGGACGACGACGCCAAGCGGCAGATATACGCCACCATCTATCTGACTGCGCTGCTTATTCCGGTGGTGTCGGTCTCGGGCGTGGTGCTGGCGGGTATCCAGAAAATCCGTGCGCGGCGGGGGTTCATCCGGCGTGGCCTCGACCCGGCCGAGGCCGATGCGCTCTTTGAGCGGCCCGACGAGGACACCAAGCCCAACCCGTGGTATTTCATCGGCGGTGCGGGGTTTGTGGCAATCTCTCTGACGGTGGGGCTGAGTGATATCGCCTATGGGCAGGAGATCATCTTTGTCGGCTCGATGACGATTGTGCTGCTGCTGATGCGCCAGTTGATCGCGGTGCTGACACAGGCGCAGGCAAGGGCGCTGATCGGCACGGCGGTGGTCATCTTCATCTTCCGCGCGGTGCCGCGACCGGGTGACGGCTATACGTGGTTTTCCATCGACGTGCTGGGCTTTGACCAACAGTTCCTGTCGATCCTGTCGCTGATCACCTCGGTGCTGACCCTCGTAGGCATGGTGATCCTGCGCCCGCTGATGGCCAGCAAACCCATCGTCTACATCGTGGTGCTGCTGACGCTGGCGGGAGGCATTCTGTCGCTGCCCAATATCGGGCTCTATTACGGCATTCAGGATATAACCGCGCCGCTGACCGGGGGCATCGTCGATGCCCGCTTTATCGCGATTCTGGATACGGCGGTGGAATCGCCCCTGGGGCAAGTGGCGATGATCCCGATGCTGGCATGGATCGCACGCAACGCGCCGAATGACCTCAAGGCGACGTTCTTTGCCGTCATGGCCTCGTTCACCAACCTTGCGCTGTCGGCGAGTTCGCTGCTGACGAAATACCTCAACAACGTGTTCGTCATCACCCGCGAGGTGACGGATCGCGAGACCGGGCAGGTCACGACCCCCGCCGATTATTCCGATCTCGGCATCCTGCTGATTTTGGTGAGCCTGGTGACCGTGGGACTGCCATTGCTTGCGGTGGCCATGGTGCAGAATTCACGGCTGCGCACGCAGGACTGAACAGGCCCTCACTCGCCCAAGGGGGACAGGCTGCGACCTGCCAGTTCGCGGGTGAATGGCACGGGCATTGGCGGTTTGCCGAGGCGGGCGCGGTAGGCGGGCAGGCTCTCGGCGACGCGCATCACGTAGTTGCGGGTCTCGCGAAAGGGGATGTGCTCGATCCAGTCGACGATCTCATGCGCGCCCTGCCCGCGCGGGTCGCCATAGGCGTCGATCCATTGCGCGGCGCGCCCCGGACCTGCGTTATATCCCACCGACATCAGCACGATATTGCCGTCAAAGCGCCCGCCAAGCTGCGCCAGATAGCCCGAACCCAGCCGCGCATTATACACAGGCTCGTTCAGCAGGTCTGACCGGTCATAGGCCACCCCCAGATCACGCGCCATGTCGCGCGCCGTGCCGGGCATGAGTTGCATGAGACCGCGCGCCCCTGCCCCGCTCACCACGACCGGATTGAATTCGCTCTCGCGCCGGGCGATGGCAAGCGCCAGTTCCATTGGCACCGGCAGATCCATGCCCGTCATCGGGTGGAGCGCATAATATGGGGCCTCGATCACGATGCCACGCTCCGCCGCCGCCTTGCCCAGCATCACCTGAAGATGCGGCTGCTCCAGTTCGGCCAGCATCTGCCCCATCTGGCCCAGACCGGTCCGGTCCTGACTGTCCGCCAGATGGATGAAAAACCGCCGCGCCAGACCCAGATCGCCCATCCGGAGTGCCAGCGTCCCCATTTCGTGCAGGTCGCCTCGGGCAAACTCTGCCGCGCGCCAGGGTGGGAACGCCTCGGTGCCGCCCAGCGCGTCATCCACAGGCAGCCCCGCCTTTTCAGCGGCCAGAAGCCCGTAAAAGCTGGTCTGGTATGCCGCGCCTTCGGCATAGGCAAGCTGCGCGGCCTCGGTATCGCCCAGCGCGTCCTGCGCCCGGCCGATCCAGTAGCCCGCGCGCCCCAATGAGATCGGCGTGCCGACCGCCGCGCGGAACCGCTGGAAATGATCCAGCGCCAGGTCCGGTGCCTCGAAATAGGTCAGCGCAAGGTAGCCAGAAAGCCATTCGAGATCGGCGTAATTCGCCCCCTCGACCAGTTGATGCACCGACGCGATCTCATAGGCCAGACGAGCCTCGCCCTCGCGCATCTTCTGCCGGGCAAGGGCGCGGCGCCAGCTGGCCCATCGCTCGGGCTCACCCAGGCCAGCCTCGATCCGGCTTTGACGCAAGAGCACGGCGATCGCCTCTTCGGGCGCGTTGCTCAGGTGGCGGGTAAAAAGCTCGAACGCGATGCCGGGGTTGCGCGTCTGTGCCTCGGTCAGCCCCTCTGTCTCGCCGCGTTTCACCTTGCCACGCGTCTCGGCCAACGCGCGCACCTCGTCACTGACCAGCGGCAGCATGTCCTCGACATCGCGCAGCCCCCGCCAGAGCGCCATCTCCAGCCGCGCGGCGTGATGCGGGCGCAGGAGAGTGTCGAACTCACGCAGGAAATCGTCATGCTCGGCACTTCTCAGATCGAGCGTGCGCCAGGCCAGCACAACGCTCGCCTCGGCCTCGCCCTGCCGTCCGCGCGCCAGTAGCGCACGCGCGAGGTTGAGCGCGCCGGTGCCGGTCTGTGGGCGGTCTCCGTCATAGAACGCCAGCACATCATCGAAATCGGCATGGGTCATCGCCTCCTCGCTCTGGCGGCGCAGGTAATCGAGGCCGGGCCAATGCGCGTTCCGCCCGAGAAACGCGGGGATGTCACGCGGTTCTCCCAGCCCCGCGCGCAGGCGGTGCCATTCGATCAGATCCGCCGCCGCCTGGCCATCGCGCGCCGCAAGCCGCGCCGCGACCTCCCAGCGTCCGGCCTGCATCGCGTCAAGCGCACTGGCCAAAGGGCGCGGCGCGAGACGCGGCAAATCAGCCGCCTGAGCGGCGAAAACCGGGGAAATCAGCCCGAAAACCAGCGTGAGCACGCGCAACATCTCTTGCATTTCCCGCTTTGCCGAAGGATAGACGTCGCCAGCCTAGGCATCCTGCGCGCCCGCGTCCATTCACGATGCGTGACACCATGCGCGATCCGCCGCCGATGGCCAACCCGATCACCGCGGGCCCCGCCCGCAGATTACGACGAGAGGAGCGTGTCATGTTCAAAGGATCTTTTCCTGCCCTGGTCACGCCGTTCAAGAACGGCGAACTGGATCTGGACACGCTCAAGAAACTCGTCGAGTGGCATATCGGCGAGGGCAGCCACGGCCTTGTGCCCGTGGGCACCACCGGCGAGAGCCCGACCCTGACCCATAAAGAGCATGAGACCGTCGTCGAGGAGGTCGTGCGCGCCGCCGCGGGCCGTATCCCGGTGATTGCCGGGGCGGGGTCGAACAACACGCTTGAGGCGATCCGCTTCATGCAGCATGCCCACAAGGTGGGGGCCGATGCCGCCCTCGTGGTGACGCCCTATTACAACAAGCCGACGCAGGGCGGCATGATCGCGCATTTCACCGCGCTGCACGATTGCTGCGACCTGCCGATCGTCATCTACAACATCCCCGGCCGGTCCGCCGTGGACATGATGCCCGACACGATGGGGCAACTGGCCAGGCTGCCGCGTATCGTCGGCGTCAAGGATGCCACCGGCGATCTGGCACGGGTCTGCGCGCAGCGGCTGACCTGCGGCAAGGATTTTGTCCAGATTTCAGGTGAGGACGCC
Organism: Roseovarius tolerans; assembly: GCF_900109855.1. Classification (GTDB taxonomy): domain Bacteria; phylum Pseudomonadota; class Alphaproteobacteria; order Rhodobacterales; family Rhodobacteraceae; genus Roseovarius; species Roseovarius tolerans. The sequence continues at coordinate 38,884 of NZ_FOBO01000012.1, forward strand.
ACCGCGCACGGCTTCAACGCGCAGGGCGGCGTCGGGGTGATTTCGGTCACCGCCAATGTCGCGCCGAAACTGGTGGCGCAGGTTCAGGAGGCGACGCTAGCGGGCGACTATGCCACCGCGCTCGAATTGCAGGACCGGCTGATGCCGCTGCATCGCGCGATCTTTACCGAACCGGGGCTGGTCGGCGTGAAATACGCCATGTCACGGCTGGGGCTGTGCAGCGAAGAGGTGCGCACGCCACTGGTCGGGTTGAGCGATCCGGTCAAGGCACTTGTCGATGACGGGATGCGACACGCAGGGCTGATCAACTGAACCAACGATAGCCCTCTCACGCCACGATCCCGGGGAACACGCGGCGCAATTTCCCCGTGCAACCCGGTTTTTTCAGACTTGCCTTGCGGCATTTCATGGTAAACCGCCAACGTGGCGCGGCCTGAGACCCGCCGGGATCAGTGATGATAGGGACGATCATGGTACAAGAGTTCAAGGATTTCATCGCGAAGGGCAATGTCATGGACATGGCTGTTGGCATCATCATCGGCGCGGCGTTTACCGCGATTGTCGGATCGCTCGTGGCCGACCTCATCAACCCGATCATCAGCCTGTTCATGGGCGGGATCGATTTTTCCGGCCTCTACGTGCTGCTTGGTGCGGGTGACTATGCCTCGATCGCCGCCGCCGAAGAGGCGGGGGCTGCGGTTTTTGCCTATGGCCGTTTCATCATGGCCGTGATCAACTTTCTGATCATCGCTTGGGTCGTGTTCCTGCTGGTCAGGGCGGTGAACCGCGCCAAGGAGGCCTCCGCCAAGCCGGAAGAGGAGGCCCCGGCCGCCGATCCCGGCCCCACGGAGTTGGAGATCCTGATGGAAATCCGCGATTCCCTGAAGAAATAAGCCGGTCACATGGCGAAGGGTCCGCTGTCTGGCGGGCCCTTTTCCATACCCGACAGCATCACAGCAGTTGAACGGAGATCAGAATGCAGGACTTCATGACCCATCTCGGAAGCTACGGGCCGCTCGTGATAAGCGCCGCCAAAGCGGTGAAAGAGGCCTTCGATGCCGGGGGGATTTCCATTCCCTACCCACATCAGGTGAACGTCGAAAAGGCGGGGTGAGGATGGGGGGCGGCCTGGAGCGGACATTGACGGTTTCAGAGATGAGCCGCGCAGCGCCCGACCGCCGGGTGGGCGCTGCAACCTTGGTGGACCGCACTTTATGCCAGCCAAGCACTCTCGCGTCATCAATGGCTTGATACGTTGCAAAAGCGCCCGCCCGAGGGGGCGGTCGGGCGCTGCGCGGCGGTGCCTGCGGCACCTTGATTCCGCGCATTGGTGCTCACCTCAACGACAGTATAAGGCCAGAACCACCCAGCCCCAAGTCATCGCGCAGTCTTCGCCCTCACCCGCGCCGGATATCCGCACCAAGCCCGGCCATCAGCGGCTCGAAGATCGGAAAGGACGTGGCGATCGGGCTGCCGTCATCGACGCTGACCGGGCTTTGCGTGGCCATGCCCATCACCATGAAGGACATCGCGATGCGGTGATCGAGATGGCTGGCGCAGGTCTGGCCACCGGGCACATTGCCGTGCCCCAGACCATGCACGATCCACCAGTCGGGGCCATCCTCGACGGTCACGCCACCGGCGCGCAGCCCCGCCGCCATCGCCTCGATCCGGTCGCTTTCCTTGACGCGCAATTCCTTGACCCCGCGCATCACGGTCCAACCCGTGGCAAACGCCGCAACCACCGACAGGACGGGATATTCGTCGATCATGCTCGCGGCGCGCTCGGGCGGCACCTCCACGCCCTTCAGATCGGGCGAAAACCGCGCGCGCAGGTCGGCCACCGGCTCGCCGCCCTCTTCGCGCAGGTTCTCATACTCCAGATCGGCCCCCATCTCGCGCAGCGTGGTAAAGAGCCCCGCGCGCGTCGGGTTCAGCCCGATATTGGGCACAAGAACATCAGAGCCGGGGGTGATCACCGCCGCACAGACCGGAAACGCCGCAGACGAGGGATCGCGCGGCACCACGATGGTTTGCGGGATAAGGTCCGGCTGCCCGGTCAGGGTGATGACGCGGCCCTTCTCGGTCACTTCCGTGACGATCTCGGCCCCGAACCCGGTCAGCATGCGTTCGGTATGATCGCGGGTCGCCTCGCGCTCGATCACCACGGTCTCACCGGGCGCATTCAGCCCGGCCAGAAGCACTGCGGATTTCACCTGCGCCGACGGCACCGGCACTTCGTAGCGCACCGGCACCGGATCGGCGGCCCCGACCACGGTCATCGGCAGACGGCCACCCGCGCGCCCAACGGCCTGCGCGCCAAATAGCGCCAGCGGATCAGTGACCCGCGCCATAGGCCGTTTGTTGAGACTCGCGTCCCCGGTGAACGTCGCGCAAATCGGCGAGGTCGCCATCGCCCCCATGATCAGCCGCACCCCGGTGCCGGAATTACCGCAGTCGATCACCTGTTCGGGCTCGGCAAAGCCACCAACGCCAACGCCATGCACATGCCATGTGCCCATCTCGTCGCGCGTCACCTCGGCCCCGAAGGCGCGCATCGCCTTGGCCGTGTCCAGCACGTCCTCGCCCTCCAGCAGCCCGGTGATCACCGTCTCGCCCACACAGAGCGCCCCGAGGATAAGCGCGCGGTGCGAGATCGACTTGTCGCCGGGCACATTGGCCTGCCCCGTCAGAGGCCCGGATCTGTGCGAGGTCATGGGAACGGGCGTGGCGTGGCCGGACATGGGCGGCGGTCTCCTGCAAAACGCGAAATCGCCTGCCTGATAGCGCAGGCAGGCGACCTCGTCCATCGCTCTTGGGCGCAGCTCAGCCCATGTCGAATTGCAGCGGGCGGATCTGCTGGAACTTGCCCGTCGCGTGCAGCGCCTTGATCGCGGTTTCGGGAACCGGCGCGTCGACATACAAGAGCGCGATCGCCTCGCCGCCCGCATCCGACCGGCCAAGGGTGAAGTTGGCGATATTCACGCCGTTCTCGCCCATGGTCTGACCCAATGTGCCGATGATCCCCGGCACGTCCTCGTTGGTCGTGTAAAGCATGTGCTGCCCGATCTCGGCGTCGATATTGATGCCCTTGATCTGGATGAAACGCGGCTTGCCATCGCTGAACACGGTGCCGCCGATGGAGCGCTCGCGCTTGTCGGTGACCACGGTGATCTTGATATATCCCTCGAAGGCGCCGGACTTGTCCTGCTTGGTGGTCGAGATCTTGACCCCGCGTTCTTTGGCCACGACGGGGGCGGAGACCATGTTCACCTCGGGGTTCACCGATTTCATGATCCCCGCCACGGCGGCAGAGGTCAGCGCGCCGAGGTTCATTTCGCTGGCCACACCATCGTAGAGGATATTGATCGCCTTGATCGGCTCGTCGGTCATCTGGCCGATGAAATTGCCCAAGTGATCCGAGAGTTTGATCCACGGGCCCATGACCTTGGCCTCTTCGGCCGTCACCGAGGGCATGTTGAGCGCGTTGGTCACAGCACCCGTCAGCAGATAATCCGACATCTGCTCAGCCACCTGCAGGGCGACATTTTCCTGCGCCTCGGTGGTGGCCGCGCCCAGATGCGGCGTGCAGACCACGTTAGGCAGACCGAAAAGCGGGTTGTCCACCGCAGGTTCCTCGGCGAAGACATCGAAGCCCGCGCCCGCGACATGGCCGTCTTTCAACAGATCCGCCAGCGCCTGCTCGTCCACCAGCCCGCCGCGTGCGCAGTTGATGACGCGGACGCCCTTCTTGGTTTTCTCCAGGTTCTCGCGGCTGAGGATATTGCGGGTCTGATCAGTCAGCGGCACGTGCAGGGTGATGAAATCGGCGCGCTTCAAGAGGTCGTCGAGTTCGACCTTTTCCACGCCCATCTTGTCGGCCTTTTCCTGGCCAAGGAAAGGATCATAGGCCACCACCTTCATCTTGAGGCCGCGCGCGCGGTCACAGACGATACCGCCGATATTGCCCGCGCCGATCACGCCCAGCGTCTTGCCGGTCAGTTCCACGCCCATGAAGCGCGACTTTTCCCACTTACCCGCCTGGGTGGAGGCCGACGCCTCTGGGATTTGCCGCGCCACGGCGAACATCATCGCGATGGCATGCTCGGCGGTGGTGATCATGTTGCCGAAGGGCGTGTTCATCACGATCACGCCCTTTTTGCTGGCGGCCACCTTGTCGATATTGTCGGTGCCGATGCCCGCCCTCGCGATCACCTTGAGGTTTGTCGCATTGGCGAGGATTTTCTCGGTCACCTTGGTTGCCGAGCGGATGGCGAGACCGTCATACGCGCCGATCACCTCGGCCAGCCTGTCCTTGTCCTTGCCCAGATCGGGCTGGAAATCCACGTCGATGCCGCGATCGCGAAAGATCTGCACGGCGGTTTCAGAAAGTTTGTCGGATACGAGAACCTTGGGAGCCATTTTTCTGGTCCTTTGATGAAACATTTGGGGGGAGGCCCGAAGTCTTTGAAAGACTTCGGACCGATCTCTTTTCAAGAAATCGGGGTCATGCCGTCTCGGACAGCGCCGCGATTTCGGCCTCGAAAGCCCATTCAATCCACGGCATCAGCGCCGCCACATCCGCGGTCTCGACCGTGCCGCCGCACCAGATGCGCAGACCGGGAGGCGCGTCGCGATAGGCACCGATATCATAGGCAACGCCCTCCGCCTCGAGCCGCTTGGCGACGGCCTTGGCAAACGCCGCGCCGTCGCTGATACGGTCATCGGTGAACGTCAGGCACACCGAGGTATTGGAGCGGATCGCCGGTTCATGCGCCAGAAAGGCCAGCCACGGGTGACCGGCGACAAACGCCTGCACGGCGGCGAGGTTGGCATAGGCCCGCTCGCGCAGCCCGTTCATGCCGCCCACCGAGCGCGCCCAGTCGAGCGCCAGCAGATAATCCTCGACCGCGAGCATCGACGGCGTGTTGATCGTCTCGCCCACAAAGATGCCCTCGATCAGCTTGCCGCTCTTCGTGAGGCGGAAAATCTTGGGCAGCGGCCAGGGCGGCGTGTAGCTTTCCAGCCGCTCCACCGCGCGGGGGGAAAGGATGATCATGCCATGCGCCGCCTCGCCGCCGAGCACCTTCTGCCAGGAGAAGGTGGTCACGTCGAGCTTGTCCCAGGGCAGGTTCTGCGCGAAGGCGGCAGAGGTCGCGTCGCAGATCGTCAGGCCCGCACGGTCCGGCTTGATCCAGTCGCCATTGGGCACGCGCACGCCCGAGGTGGTGCCATTCCAGGTGAACACCACGTCATTGTCGGTATCGACCGTCGCCAGATCGACGATCTCGCCATAGTCGGCGGTCTTGACCTCGGCGTCGAGTTTAAGCTGCTTGACCGCGTCGGTGACCCAGCCTGCGCCAAAGCTCTCCCAGGCCAGCATCTCGACGCGGCGCTCGCCCAGCAGGTTCCACATCGCCATTTCCACGGCCCCGGTATCCGAGGCGGGCACGATGCCGATGCGGTAGTCGTCGGGGATGCCGAGGATCTCGCGCGTGCCCTCGATGGCGGCCTTGAGCTTGGCCTTGCCCACGGCAGCGCGGTGGCTGCGGCCCAGCGGCGCATCCGACAGCTTGCTCAATTCGAAAACGGGGGGTTTGGCACAGGGGCCAGAGGAAAAACGCGGATTTGCCGGCCGCGTTGCCGGTTGTTCAATAGCCATTGCTGCTATCCTTCCAGATAAGCGCCCCTCGTTGGGGAGGGGTGTCCCACCTGTCGAATTACGGCCAAGCGGACCCTTTCGCAAGTGCAGAAATGACGCTAGAACGCCGCCTGAGTGAAAAAATGCGACACCGCGCGCCTACGATCGGAAACCTGCCCCATGTTCACAGCCACCCTGATCGCCGCCCCCGGGGCGCTTGAGCCCGCGCTTGTCGACAACCTGCGCAATGCCTGGGGCGGCGGGGATGCGATCTGGCTTGCCCCGGATGAGGCGGCGGAATTCAGCCTGCCGCATGTTCCCGAAAACCGCTGGCAGGTCTGGGACGAGTTGCAGAAAATGCGCGTCGATCTGGTGGTGCAGCCCGCCGAGGGGCGGCGCAGGAAAATGCTGCTCGCGGATATGGACAGCACCATGATCGAGCAGGAATGCATCGACGAGCTGGCCGAGGTCGCGGGCGTCGGCGCGCATGTGCGCGAGATCACCGCGCGGGCGATGAATGGCGAGCTTGATTTCGAGGGCGCGCTGCTGGAGCGGGTGGCGCTGCTCGAGGGGCTCGATGAGGCGGTGATCGGCGAGGTGTTGCGCGACCGGATCACCTACATGCCGGGCGGTGCCACGCTGGTAGCGACGATGCGCGCGCAGGGGGCCTATTGCGCGCTTGTCTCGGGCGGGTTCACCGCCTTTACCCAAGTGGTTGCAGCGCATCTCGGCTTTGACGAACACCGTGCCAACACGCTTCTGGCCGAGGGCGGCAGGCTTGTGGGCGATGTCGCGCGGCCCATCCTTGGGCGCGCCGCCAAGGTGCAGGCGCTGGAAGAGATCAGCACACGTTTGGGCATTTCCGAGGCCGACGTGATCGCCGTCGGCGATGGCGCGAATGATCTGGGCATGCTCGCGCGCGCAGGTGCGGGTGTGGCGCTGCATGCCAAGCCCTCGGTGGCCGCAGAATGCGATATCCGCATCAATCACGGCGATCTGACGGCGCTCTTGTATGTGCAGGGCTACGGGCGGGAAGAGTTCCATGGCCCTGCCTCTTAGGAATTGATAACAGGATACTTTTCAGGCATTTTGCGCAGGAGCGATCCGGCGACAAATCCTGGGGGGAAGAGTTGCAAGGAGGCCCGGCGTGGCCGAAGTGGAAATATTCGTGACCGGGGACGAGGTAGGCACCTTTTCCAGCGTCTCGACATCAGGCAATAACAACGGCATGAAGGTGACCCTGCAAGGGGTCGAACCGCTTGGGACGTCGAGCGATGTTTTCCGTGTCGTGATCCGTCAGGTGAACGGGGATGATAACCTGTTCAGCAACGGGCAATTCGTCGATATCTACGCTTGGCCCGACGCCGACCCGCCGGAACCGCCGATTTTTTCAAGCCTCAATCCGCAGCATGACCAATTTCAGGGGCGCGCGTCCTCCGCCGAGCATCAGATCATCACCAACCCGGCGAATATTGTGTTCGATGTCAACGGGCTGACCGCAGGCACTGTGCAATTCGGTCCGGGACTGGAGCCGCGCAGGGATCAGCAACTTTCGTTCGACACATTCTCTCCTGATCCGCCGGCCTTTCCCTGCTTTGCGGCCGGAACATTGATCGAGACCGAACGCGGGCCACTGCCGGTCGAGGTGATCCGCGCAGGGGATCTGGTGCACACCCTCGATCACGGGCTGCAACCCGTGCGCTGGAGCGGTCAGCGAGAGGTGCCGGGGCGCGGGTCGATGGCCCCGATCGAGATCGCGGCGGGGGCGCTTGGCAACTGGCGCGAGCTGGTGGTGTCACCGCAGCACCGCATGCTGATCGGCGACTGGCGCACGGAAATGTATTTTGGTCAGCCGCAGGTGCTGGTCGCGGCATTGCACTTGGTCAACGGAGATACGATCCGGCAAGTGCCACGGTCTCGGGTGCGCTATGTGCATCTGGCGTTTGATCAGCATGAAGTCGTTCTTGCCGAAGGCATCCCGAGCGAGAGCCTGCATCTGGGCGAGATGGCGCTTGGCGCGCTGAGCGCGGCGGAGCATGCGGAGCTTAAGGCGTTGTTCCCGGAGCTGTTTGATGTCGAGATCGGGGACGATAGCCCGGCGGATGGAGCCGCGCGGTGCTGTCTGCGCCGGTGGGAAACCAGACTGGTTGCCTGAGCCGCATGGAGAAGGTGCCGGGGCACCCGCGGTGGCGTGCCCCGGTCCTTGGGTCAGCCCTCGCTCGACGGCAGGGTGCCTTCCTCCTGCGCCGCGGCGAGTTCCTCTTCGCTGATCGCGCCGTCGGCATCGGCATCGGCCTTCATGAACGCATCCGTGGAGGCATCGGGCATGGCCTGCTGGAATTCCGACATGGTGATGTACCCATCGCCGTTGGCATCCATCGCCGCGAAATCGGCCGCCAGGGCGAGGCCGGGCAGCGCGAGGGTCAGGGCAAAGCCGGTGGCAAGCGTTGTCTTGGTCATCTCAGACATCCTTTCGTTTCAGGGTTCGGGCCGCGTTCTGTCGCGACCGTGGCCTGAACATGAGGCCGCATTGGCCCGCTGTCATCGGACTGCCCCAAATGACTGAAAAACTTGCGAAAATCAGCCAAAACGCAGTGGCCGCATAGGCGGGACAACGCCGCCCGAACCGGGCGGGCGGGAACCTGCCCGCGTGACCCAGCCATTCGAGCGAAACGCCGCCGGAATGGCGCGTCCTGCATATCAGTGGAACATTGCCGACCGGTGCGACTCAGGCCAGAGCGGCGGCCGGTATGATCATCCCGGTCTCGATGCCGCGCCAGTTGGTGATCGGCGCATTGCGGAACCTGCGGGCGGTCGGGTGTTCGGGGTCGAGCACGCCAAGCCGCACGAGGATCGAGGCGATGGCGCATTCCGCACCGCGCGTGCCGCCATCGGCAATCTTGAGGGCGACGCCCAGCTTGCGCTGCGGCAGGATCGCGATGAAGAATGCCTCAGCCCCGGTCTTGAGCGCCACCGGCTCGGAACAGGCGCGCATCAACTCGGTGCAGGCGCGCCCCTCGCCCGCCACCAGTTCGGGATGGGCCACCATCGCCTGCCAGAGCTGCACGGCGGCGCTCTCGACCATGCCGCCGGTCTCGGACGCAGCCGCGAACCACGCCATCGCGCGGGCCATGCCGTGCAGAGTGCAGGCCGGGTTGGGTGCCGAACAGCCGTCGATCCCGTAATAGGGCGACGTTTCGGCGGTGATTTCCTCGAACGCCTCGACCACCGCCTTTTGCACCGGGTGGTCTGGTTCCACGTAATCCGGCCCACCGCCCAAGTGGCGATTGAGCGTCAAGAACCCAGCATGCTTGCCCGAACAATTGTTATGCAACTGACAGGGCGCCGTACCCGAGCATAGAAGCGCCTTATGCGCCGCCTTGTCCCACGGCATATGCGCACCGCAGCGAAAATCGTAATCAGTCAGGTCCAGACCGTCGATCCAGCGTCGCACGCGAGAGGTATGTATCTCGCCCCCCTCATGCGAGGCGCAGGCCAGTGCCAGCTGTTCGGAGGTCAGCCCATGGGCATGCGCCGCCCCGCTGGTGATCAGCGGCAGCGCCTGCAACATCTTGGACGAGGACCGTGGCAGTACCACTTCTTCGGGATTGCCCCAGGCCTCGACGATCCCGCCCGAGGCGTCGCAAATCACGGCATGGCCCAGATGCACGCTCTCGGGGCGCGGACCACGCCAGATTTCGGTAAGAGGGATGGGATGGGTCATGCAGCTTCTCCGGTTCGACGGACCATGGCGGCGTGTGCGAAAATCCGCCAATACCGTCTTTCATTTCTCGCCTGTTTCAGGCTAATGTTGCACTGTCGAGACAGGACTGGTCGCATCTCAAAAGAATTCCGTAAAGGAATGCAAGCGACCCTTGGAATTGAGGCTCAGGACAGCTTGGAGGCTGGACACATGGTATCACGAATTGCAGGCGGCATTGCACTCGCGCTCGTCGGGTGGATGACAACCGGCGCGCTGGCGCAGGAAACAAGCACCAATCAGGTCGCCGCCAAGACCGCATGGAGCGTGTTCGAGGACACCGACCCACGCGAATGCTGGGCGGTATCGGCCCCTACGGAAACCGTCAACACGCGTGACGGTCGCGTCGTTGCCGTGCGGCGGGGAGATATCCTGCTGATGACGTTCTTTCGGCCCGGCGCGGGAGTGCAGGGTCAGATCACCTTTACCGGTGGCTATCCGTTCGCGGGCGGCTCGACCGTCAACATGAACATCGGCGGCAGCGAGTTCGAACTGTTCACCGAAGGCGAATGGGCCTGGCCCGCCGACGTCAACGATGACGCCCAGATCCTCGCGGCGATGAAACGCGGGGCCGATGCCGTGCTGACCGCGCGTTCGGCCCGCGGCACCCAGACCAAGGACACCTTCTCGCTGCTGGGCTACACCGCCGCGGTCGAAGAAGCCGAGAAACGCTGCCAGTAACGCGGCGGATCGTGGGTAAATCAAGCGGCGGGCCGGATCGGCACCGCCGCTTTTTCATGGCTGATTTGTCTCGGTTCAGCGCAGCACCTTGCCCTCGGGCCATTCCATCGCAGTGTCGAGCCGGATGGTCTGCGTCTCTTCGGCGGGCAGGTCGAACTCCCAGGCGAGGATGCCGCGCATGTCATCGACATTTTCTTCGGTGGGCTTGGGCGTGGCGCTCCAGGTGATCTCCAGATCGTCCTGTTCCGACACCGGCACCCGGTCGAGCACGCGTAGCGGCCAGGCCATGCCGGTCAGGTTCTCGACCTCGATCACCACGGCCTCTGTCATCTCGTTCGATTTGCGGATAAGGCCCCGGTCGCCTTCATTGCGGTCGCGCAGCGTGCGGCTCAGGCGCAGACCGTCGATGGGGCCGAAGGACAGGTCCGCCTCGTCCCCGGCGGCGATCAGGCCAAGGCCGCGCTGCCCCACGTAGCGCCCATCGAGATAGAACCGCGCCTCGGCTGTCGGCAGCAGGATTTCGTCTGTGTCGTTGGTGAACTCCGCCATCAGATAGGCGGTCTGATCCAACATCGGTACGGCCTGCGCAACAATCTCGGCCTGCGCCTCCAGCGACCCCAGCATCAGCCGCACGTGATCGGCGCCCGTGGTCACATCGACCGGATCCGGATAGCTGTAGGTCACCGACAGACCGTCGAAATCGGCGTCGGCGACAACGGCACGCTCCATCTCCGCCGCGGGCGCGGCCATCGACATGAGCGCATCGGCACCTTTCTGACGCGCAAGGGGCCGGATTTCTTCGGGGGCGACGATGCGCGGCACCCAGGGCCAGATCTGCCCGGGCTGCGTCTGCTCGGACGGGCGCGCGGTCGAAAGGGTCAACGCCACGTCCTGCCAGTTCTCGCCGGTCGATTGACGCACAAGGGCCCCGCGCTCGATCCGCAGCGCACCGCTGTCGCGCGCGAGATGCAGATCGTAAAGCGGCTGCCAGCCCGCATCGGCGATGGTGTAGGTCACGATCATGCGCCCCTCGGTGGCGGTGTCGCCCGATACCGCAACGGCGAGCATTGCGCGCGCCTCCTCCTCCGGGACCAGCGCCTTGAGCGCCTTGTGCGCCGCCTCCAGCGCCTCTTGCTGATCGGAGAGCGCGCGCTCGGCGGCGTCGGCGCGGCGGGTGGCCTCCAGCGCGGTCTGCCGCGCGGCGAGGGTCTCGGTGCCGATCATCTGCGATAGCGCGCGCAGCCGGTCGATCTCCAGCGCCGCCACACCGTCGCCCTGCCCGATCCGGTCGAGAAATGCGAGCCGGGCGCGCGCTGCCTCGGCCTCGAGCCGGATATCTTCGATCCGCGCATGGGCTGTGCGCATCGCCTCTTCCAGCCGTTCCACCTCGGCGCGGGCCGCGAGGAGTTCGGTGCTTTCGGCCATGTCGCGGGGCGGCACGTAATCGCGGCGCGTCGTCACCCCGCCCATACGCGCGCCCTCCACGCTGACCCGCACCGACCCGAGCGGCGTGCCGCGCGGCAGATCGGCAAGGATGAGATCATGCGTCCCGGCCGGTGCAGCAAAGGGCACCTCGCGGATCACGGTCGCACCTTGCGGATATAGGGTCACCGCACTGACCCGGCTGGACAGCGCGATATCATCGGCAAGAGCCGGGGAGGCCACGAGCAACAGCGGAAGACATAGGGCACGCATGGGGCAAGACTCCTGAAAAACCTGACGGATACTTCCGACCACAGGCCTCGAAGCGCAAGCGCGCGACGCAGCGATGCGCGGATTCACGCCATGCGACCGATCAGCAAAGCCGGGCGGTCAGGGTAATTCGTCCTCGGGGATGATGCGAAAGAACGCGCCGCCCGACCACAGGCCGAACCAGCCGTCTTGCCGATCCCCGATCTCAACGAGGCGGTAAAAGCTCTTGCGGTCGATGAGCGCCTCGAGATTCGCCCGCACAAGCACATAAGGCGCGGGTTCTCCGGTCTCGGGGTCGCGCTCCACCCGAATCGGATGGTCCGGCCCGGCGGTGACGTGATCGCCCACATTGGTCTCGAATCGCAGGGTCTGATCCTGCCCGGTGCCCTCCGCCTCGACATCGACGGCGACAAACGGCGCATCATCGACGGTGATCCCGACCTTTTCCACAGGGGTGACCAGAAAGTAATCATCCCCGTCGCGACACAGAATTGTCGAAAAGAGCCGCACCAATGCAGGCCGCGTGATCGGGGTGCCCTGGTAGAACCATGTGCCATCACGGGCGATGCGCATGTCCAGATCGCCGCAAAACGGTGGGTTCCAGTCCTGCACCGGCGGCAATCCCCGGCCCTCTTTCGCGACTGCGCGGGCAGAGGCGGCGATGCCCTCGGCTGACGGTGTTGTGACGGATTCTGTGCTCATTGCTTTTGCCATTTCTGTCTAGCGCGATACACTCTAGGTCTAGGATATAGTTCTGACAGGAGTTTTGCCATGACCGATGACCCCGATCTTCTCGCCGGTCTCGACGCGCTGGAAGGCAAATTGGCGCAGGCCCGCGCCTCGATCACGCGGCGGTTCATCGGTCAGGAGCGGGTGGTCGACCTGTCTCTCTCGGCGCTTTTGTGCGGCGGGCACGGGTTGCTCATCGGTCTGCCCGGTCTGGGCAAGACCCGGCTGGTGGAAACGCTCGGCACGGTGATGGGGCTCAATACCAACCGCGTGCAGTTCACCCCCGACCTGATGCCAGCCGACATTCTCGGCAGCGAGGTGCTCGAGACCTCCGAGGACGGAAAACGCGCGTTCAAGTTCATCGAAGGGCCGATCTTTTGCCAGCTTCTTATGGCCGACGAGATCAACCGCGCCAGCCCGCGCACGCAATCGGCGCTGTTGCAGGCGATGCAGGAGCGGCAGGTGACGGTCGCGGGGCAGAACCGCATGCTCACCCCGCCGTTTCACGTGCTGGCCACACAGAACCCGATCGAGCAGGAGGGTACATACCCCCTGCCCGAGGCGCAGCTTGACCGGTTCCTGGTGCAGATCGAGGTTCCATACCCTGACCGCGACACCGAACGCGCGATCCTGTTGGCCACGACAGGAGCCGAGGAAGAAGAGGCGCATGGCGTATTCGCCCCCGAAGAGCTGATCGACGCGCAACAGATGCTGCGCCGCATGCCGGTGGGCGAAAAGGTGATGGAGGTCATTCTCGATCTCGTGCGCGCCTGCCGCCCCGAGGATGCGAGCGCCGATGACAGGGTGCGCGAGAGCGTCGCCTGGGGCCCCGGGCCTCGTGCCGCACAGGCGCTGATGCTCACGGTGCGGGCGCGGGCGATGTTGCAGGGCCGTCTCGCGCCCGACGCCAGCGACGTGGCGGCGATGGCGCAGCCGGTGCTGGGGCATCGCATGGCGCTCAATTTCGCCGCAAGGGCACGCGGCGACAGCCTCAACGCATTGATCGCGCGCATGGTCGAGGACGTGACACAGGTTCAGGCCGCCGCCTGACATGGAAGACACCGTCCATACCCTGCGCCCCCGCGCCGAGGCAGAGGCCGCGCGCCTGCCGCCGCTTCTGGCGCGGGCCGAGCATCTGGCGGGCACCGTCCTTCTGGGTGAGCATGGCCGCAGACGCGCGGGGCAAGGCGACGATTTCTGGCAATACCGCCCGGTGCAGCAGGGCGACAGCCGCCGGATGATCGACTGGCGCCGCTCGGCCCGGTCCGACGCGCAATTCGTGCGGCAACGCGAATGGCAAATCGCGCAGAGCGTCATGCTCTGGGTCGATCCCGCCGCCTCGATGCGGTTTTCCTCGGACAAGGGCCTGCCCGACAAGGCAGATCGCGCGCGGCTCCTGGCGCTGGCGATGTCGGTGCTGTTGCTGCGCGGCGGCGAACGGGTGGGCCTCACCGGCACCGCCCTGCCCCCCCGGCGCGGACAGGCACAGCTGGCCCGGCTGACACAGGCCCTGACCCTCGACAGCGACGACGACTACGCAAGCCCCGACATGGCCGGCCTCGTGCCACATGGCCGGGCGCTCCTGATCTCGGATTTCATGGGCGATCTGGCGGGGCTGCGCGCCGCATTGACCAAGGCGGCGGATCGCGGGGTGCGCGGCGTGGTCTATCAGGTGCTCGACCCGGCGGAAGAGGCGTTTCCCTATCGCGGGCGCACGATTTTCGAGAGCATGGGCGGCACGCTGGCGCATGAGACGCTGAAGGCGAATGATCTGCGCGAACGCTATCTGGAGCGTTTGGCCGAGCGCAAGGCGGAACTGGCCGCGCTTTGTGCCGCGACCGGCTGGCGGCACGGCCTGCATCACACCGGCGATTCGGCGCAATCAGCGCTTCTGTGGCTCTATCGCGCGATCGACAAGGGGGCGGGCACATGATGCTTGGTCCCATCGGATTCGCCGCGCCGTGGCTGCTGCTGGCACTCGCCGCCCTGCCCATCCTGTGGATTATCCTGCGCGCCGTGCCGCCCGCGCCGATCCGGCGGCGGTTTCCCGGCGTGGCGCTGCTTCTGGGGCTGACCGATGACGACACGGTGACCGACCGCACGCCGTGGTGGCTGTTGCTTATACGGATGCTGGCAGTCGCGGCGGTGATCGTGGGGCTGGCGGGGCCGGTGCTCAACCCGCGCGCGGACGGCGAGGCGGCAAGCCGCCTGCCGCTCCTGATCGTGACCGACGCAAGCTGGGCCAACGCGCGGGACTGGAACGCCCAAGTGGCGGTGATGGACGGCCTTCTGGCCGAGGCGGGCCGCGACGGGCGCGCCGCCGCGATCATGGAGTTGAGCGACCCCGAAGCGCCGATCTTTCGCGCCGCCGAGACATGGCGCACCGGCCTTCCGGGGCTGACACCCGCGCCCTGGGCCCCCACCCCCGAGACGCTGGAAGCGGTGGCAGAGATGCTGGGCGAAGACGGGTTCGAGACGCGCTGGTTCTCGGACGGGCTGGCGCATGACGGGCGCGACGCGCTGCTGGAGGCGCTGGAGGCGCGCGGGCCGGTTACGGTGCATGAAAGCCCCCGCGCGGTGATGGCCCTGCGCCCCGCGCAACTGTCCGATGGGCTGGTCGATCTGACGGCGCTGCGGGCCGTGCCCGGCGGCACACGCGAGATCACCGTCAATGCCCACGGCCTCGACCCCGCAGGCATCCCGCGCGTGCTGGCGAGCCTGCCGATGACGTTTGAGGACGAGGCGACCGAGACCACTGGCGCGCTGTCGCTGCCGCCCGAATTGCGCGCCCGCGTCACCCGCTTCGAGATCGCCGGTGAGACTCAGGCCGGGGCCGTCACGCTCACCGATGACGGGCTAAAACGGCGCGAGGTGGCGCTGATTGCCGGTCGCGAGGATCGCGAGGGGTTGGAGCTTTTGTCGCCGCTGCATTACCTTGAACAGGCCCTGGTGCCGACCGCCGACCTGCTCGACGGCGCGCTGATGGATGTGCTGCCCGCCAACCCCGATGTGATCGTGCTCGCCGATGTAGCGACGCTCTCGGGTGCCGAGCAGGCGGCCTTGCTCGAATGGGCCGAAAAGGGCGGGCTGCTGTTGCGCTTTGCCGGGCCACGCGTCGCCGCAAGTGATGTGTCGCGCAGCGAAGAGGCCCCGCTGATGCCGGTGCGCCTGCGCGCGGGCGGTCGCACGGTGGGCGGCGCGATGAGCTGGGGAGAGCCCAAGGCACTCGCCCCCTTCCCCGATGGCAGCCCGTTTCAGGGGCTCGATATTCCCGGTGACGTGACGGTCAGCGCGCAGGTCATGGCACAGCCCGATCCGACGCTGGCCGAGCGGGTGATCGCGCAACTAACCGACGGCACGCCACTGGTCACGCGCAAGCGCATCGGCGCGGGGCAGGTCGTGCTTTTTCATGTGACCGCCAATGCCGAATGGTCGTCCCTGCCGCTCTCGGGCCTCTTCGTGCAGATGCTGGAACGGCTGGCGGTGTCCTCGGCCATGGCCCCGCCGGACATGGCGGAACTGGAGGGCACCACATGGCAGCCGGTCGAGGTGCTCGACGGGTTCGGACGGCTGGATGACGCGGGCACGCGGCCCGGCGTGGCAGGCGAGGACGTGCTCAATGCCCCGCTTGGCCCGAATCTCCTGCCGGGGCTTTATGACGGGCCGGAGCGGCGCGTGGCGCGCAACGTGGTGACAGCCGAGACAACCCTGACCCCAATGACATGGCCCGCGCGCATCCCCGTCGAGGGTCTGGCCCGCGCGCCCGAGACGCCGCTTGGCGGGTGGTTGCTCGCGACCGCGCTTGTGCTGTTGACGGCGGATATTCTGGCCTCGCTGGCGCTCTCGGGGCGGCTCTGGCCTGCGCGCGCGGCGGCGGTTCTAGTGTTGGCGCTTAGCCTTGGCGCGCCGCAACAGGCGCAGGCGCAGGAAAACGATGCCCGCGCGATTCAAGCGACGTCCGAGGTGGTGCTGGCCCATGTGATCACTGGCAACACGCAGGTGGACGATGCCGCGCGCGCAGGGCTGCGGGGACTGGGGCGGATGCTCACCTTCCGCACCTCGATCGAGCCCGATCCCCCGATCAGCGTCAATCTTGAAACCGATGAACTGGCCTTCTACCCGATCCTCTACTGGCCGATCACCCCGGATCAGCCCGCCCCGTCGGCAGAGGCTTATGTGAAGCTCAACGACTACCTGCGCAGCGGCGGCATGATCGTTTTTGACACGCGCGACGCCGATGTGGCGGGCTTCGGGGCCTCCTCGCCCAATGGCGCGCGGCTGCAACGGCTGGCCGCCCCGCTGGATATCCCCCCGCTGGAGCCGGTGCCGGAGGATCACGTCCTGACCCGCACGTTCTATCTGCTCAGCGATTTTCCGGGCCGTCACACCGGTCGCGCCGTCTGGGTCGAAGCTGCACCGCCTGATGCCGAACGCATCGAGGGCATGCCGTTTCGCAATCTCAATGACGGGGTGACACCGGTGGTGATCGGCGGCAATGACTGGGCCTCCGCCTGGGCCGTGAACGAGCGCGGCGATCCGCTCTTTCCGGTCGGGCGCGGCTATGCCGGAGAGCGGCAGCGCGAACTCAGCTACCGCTTTGGTGTCAATCTGGTGATGCATGTGCTGACCGGCAATTACAAATCCGATCAGGTACATGTGCCTGCTCTTCTGGACAGGTTGGGCCAATGACGGGCAGCGTGATTTTTGATCCACTTCTGCCGGTCTGGCTGATTGCCGTGCTGGCACTGCTTGTGGCGTCGGGGCTGGCCCTTGCACTGTGGCGGGGCCTCTCGGGCTGGGCGTTTCGCGCACTGGCTGGGTTTGTGGTGCTGGTCGCGCTGCTTGGCCCCGCCTATCAGCAGGAGGATCGCGCCCCGCTCAGCGATATCGTGCTGCTGGTCGAGGATGAAAGCGCCAGTCAGGGCCTTGGCGACCGCGAGACGATGACGCAATCGACTGCCGATGCGCTCGCCGCGCGGCTCGAGGCGCGCGACAATACCGAAGTGCGGCGCGTGCCGGTGCCGGATGCGCCCGAGAATGGCGGCACGCTGGCGATGACAGCCCTGGCACAGGCCATGGCCGAGGAACCGCGCGGCCGCATCGCCGGGGTGATCATGCTCTCTGACGGGCGCATTCACGATGCCGACCGCGCGCCGGACATGCCCGCGCCGCTGCACCTTTTGCATAGTGGGCGCGAGGGCGACTGGGACCGGCGCCTGCGCGTCGACAATGCCCCGGCCTTCGCCATTCTGGATGAGGAAGTACGCCTCACTCTGACCATCGAGGATGACGGCGCGGCCCCCGACGGCGTCGAGGAAGTGCCGCTCGACATTTCCATCGACGGGGAAGAGCCACGCCGCTTCTCGGTGCCTCTGGGCGAGGAAATGACCCTGCCGCTGACCCTGCCGCATGGCGGGCGCAACGTGCTGCAATTTACCACGCCGATGGCCCAAGGCGAGCTCACCGACCGCAACAACACCGCGCTGGTGCAGATCAACGGCGTGCGCGACCGGCTCAGCGTGCTGCTGGTCTCGGGGCAGCCGCATCCCGGCACGCGGACATGGCGCAACCTGCTGAAATCCGACAGCTCGGTGGACCTCGTGCATTTCACGATCCTTCGCCCGCCCGAGAAACAGGACGGCGTGCCGGTGCGGGAACTGTCGCTCATCGCCTTTCCGACGCGCGAACTGTTCCTTGAAAAGGTCGATGATTTCGACCTGATCATCTTTGACCGCTACCGCCGTCGCGGCATCCTGCCCTCGATCTACCTCGAAAACATCCGGCAATATGTCGAAAAGGGCGGCGCGGTGCTGCTGGCGGCTGGTCCGGATTTTGCTGGGGCCGAGAGCATCTATCGCGGCCCGTTCGAGGAACTTGTGCCCGCCCGCCCCACCGCACGGGTGGTCGAAGAGGGCTATCGCCCCGACGTCACCGATCTGGGCGAGCGTCACCCCGTTACCGCAGGGCTGGAGCGTGATTTCGGCGCCGAGTGGGGCCGCTGGATGCGGCAGATCGAGGTGACGCCGACGGGCGGCGATGTGGTCATGTCCGGCGTAGGCGACCGCCCGCTCCTGATGCTCGACCGCGTCGGCGAGGGGCGCGTGGCGCTGCTGGCGTCGGATCATGCCTGGCTCTGGGGGCGCGGGTTCGAGGGCGGCGGGCCGCAACTCGAATTGCTGCGCCGTCTGGCGCATTGGATGATGAAGGAACCGGAGCTTGAGGAAGAGGCACTCTGGGCCGAGGCGACGGGCCAACAGATGCGCGTGATCCGCCGGTCGCTCTCGGATGAGGTCGGGCCGGTCACGATCACCACACCCTCGGGCGAGGTGGTGGAGCGCGAACTCGAAGAGGTCTCGCCCGGACGGTTCGAGACGCTTTATGACGGGCCCGAGATCGGGCTCTACCGGCTGGAGAATGGCGAGGAGAGCGCGGTGATCGGGCTCGGCCCAGCGGCCCCGGTCGAGTTCGAGCGCACGATTGCCAGCGATGCCGCCCTGCGCCCGGTGATCGACGCCACCAATGGCGGCGTACAGGCGATGGCCGACGGGGTGCCGCGTATCCGCGAGGTGCGCGAGGGCCGCCCCGCCGCCGGGCGCGGCTGGATCGGGATTACCCCGCGCGGGGCCTATGAGACGATGAGCGTGAGCCAGATGGCGTTACTGCCGCCGTGGCTGGTGCTGTTGCTGGTCTCGGGACTGATCCTTGCGGGCTGGCTGCGCGAGGGGCGTAGGTAAGGGGCGAGGGTGGGCCTGGAGCGGACCTTGGCGGTTTCAGAGATGAGCCGCGCGGTGCCCGACCGCCGGGTGGGCGCAGCAGCCTCGGTGGACCGCACTTTATGCCAGCCAAACACTCTAGCGTTATCAATGGCTTGATACGTTGCAAAAGCGCCCGCCCGAGGGGGCGGTCGGGCGCTGCGCGGCAGTGCCTGCGGCACCTTGATTCCGCGCGGAAGGGCACAAGTCGAATGGCAGTTTAAGGCCAAAACCTGCCCTACGGCTCCAGTTCGACGCGCACCGGCTCATCGTTCCAGCCATCGACGGAACAATGCGCCTTGACGAAAATCTCGCGGGTGCCGTCGGGAATCTGGAGGTTCGTGAGCGAGCGGGTGAACGGCTGCTCGTTCACATGTGGATGATGCAAAACCCGATATCCAAGGCGATTGCCCTCGGCGTCCAGCACTTCCCAGCCATCGGCATAATGGTCCCAGCCGGTATCGGGATGCTCGAGCGTGACATCAACGCGCCAGGACATCCCCGATTTCTCGACCTGAACGTCGAGAATCGCGGGCTCATGCGCGGTGGCGGCAGTGGCGAGACAACAGGCGGCAAGGCAAGAGATGATCTGTTTCATACCCTCCACCATAGCGCGAAAACGCTTGTCTTGCACTCACGTCTGTGTGTGGTTTTCCGCAGTATCGGGCTGCATCAGCACCGCGCGCGAGGCCGAGGCGAATTCGCGCCGGAGCAGGACCAGCGCCGTGATCGTGGCCGCCGTGATCAGCGCATAAGCCCCGAGCAGCCAGGCCGTCGCGGCAAGCGCGCAATAGAGCGCACGAAGCCCCCGATTGAACCCGCGCGCGGCGGTGATGTTGATCTCTGCGGCCTTGCGCGCCCGAGGCAAGGCCGCCGGATGATCCGGTTGGTTCGGCACGGCCCCCATGAGCACCGCACAATAGCCGAACAGCCGGTTGGACCAGACGAATTTGAGAAAGCCGTTGACCAGAAACAGAACGATCAGGAGAATTTTCACCTCCCAGACGATGATCGGGCGTTGCCCGGCACTCAGATCCCCGGCAAGGCCGATCACCCGTTCCAGGTCGCCCAGAAGGGCCAGCGCGCCACCAATGGCAATCAGCGTGGCCGAGGCGAAAAACGAGGTTCCCTGCCGCAATTGCCCGATCACCTGAGAGTCGAAGATTCGCGGATCGCGATCGACGAATTGTACCATCCATTCACGGCGGTAGTCCGCCATCAGATTGGAGGTGGACGGCCAGCGGCGCGGGGCATTCTCGATCAGCAGGGTCATACCGATCCAGACCCCGAGCAGCAGCAGCACACCGACAAGGTCGGGAAGTGTGAAATGCGACAGCTCTGGCGGCAAGGCGTCCATCGGGCTCAGAACGGGCGCACGACCACGGCCCATAGAACCGCAATCGCGCCGAACACGCTGATTTCGTTGAAGATGCGCAAAAAGCGGTCGTTTTCGGAAAATATGCCCTTGCGGGCCCGCAGCACCAGCCGCCCGGTCCAGCCGTAATGCAAGGCAAGCGCCAGTACGAGCGCCAGCTTGAGATGTGTCCACGCCGGCCAGCCCAGCCAATTCGCGAGGTAGAGCCCGGTCGCGATGGCGATCACGCCGAGACCGAGCGAAAACCGGTAAAGCCGGATGGTCAGGTCGCCAAGCGGGCCGAATTCGCCCAGCCTGTCCCATTCGCGGTGCCAGTAGATCAGCGCGCGCGGCACGGCGAAAATCGACGTCATCCAGCCCATGACGCAAAGAATATGTATGATCTTGACCCAATCCATGTGCTTTCCCTTGCCCCAGCGCGCCAAGCTGCGCAAGTGTCAGAGGGTCGCGCCGATGAAAAAGGACTCGCAACATCGGCAAATTGGTTATATAGTTTTACCAATTTTAGGAGGTGCGCATATGCAAATGCCTGACCCGAATCCCGCCATTCTCGCCAAGAAGGCCGCGCTTGTAGAGCGTCTGCAAGAGGTTCTGCCCGCCGACGCGGTGATCACCGACGCGGCCGAGACGCGGGCCTATGAATGCGACGCGCTGACCGCCTATAAATGCCCGCCGCTCGCGGTGATCCTGCCCGCCTCGACGCAAGAGGTCTCGGAGGCGCTGGCGATCTGTCACGAGATGGGTGTGCCGGTGGTGCCGCGCGGGTCTGGCACGTCGCTGGCAGGTGGCGCGCTGCCCACGGCGGATAGCGTGATCCTCGGCGTGGCGCGGCTGGCCGATGTGCTGGAGACCGATTACGACAACCGCTTTATCCGGGTTCAGACCGGGCGCACCAACCTGAGCGTCACGGGGGCGGTCGAAGAGCATGGGTTCTTCTACGCGCCGGACCCGTCAAGCCAGCTGGCCTGTGCCATCGCAGGCAATATCGCGATGAATTCGGGTGGCGCGCATTGCCTCAAATACGGGGTGACCACCAACAACCTGATGGGCGTGACCATAGTTCTGATGGACGGCACCGTGATGGAACTGGGCGGCGCGCATCTGGAGGCCGAAGGCTATGACCTGCTGGGTCTGATCTGCGGGTCCGAGGGGCAATTGGGCGTGGTGACCGAGGCGACATTGCGCATCCTGCGCAAGCCAGAGGGCGCGCGGCCCGTTCTCATCGGGTTTGATTCGAACGAGGTGGCCGGGGCCTGCGTCAGCGATATCATCAAGGCGGGCGTTTTGCCCGTGGCGATCGAATTCATGGACCGCCCCTGCATCCGCGCGACCGAGGATTTCGCCAAGGCGGGCTATCCCGATTGCGAGGCGTTGCTGATCATCGAGGTCGAGGGATCGGATGCCGAGATCGACGAGCAACTGGCCCTGATCGAGGGGATCGCGCGCCAGCATGACCCGGTGGAACTGCGCCAGAGCCGGTCCGCCGAGGAAAGCGCCAAGATCTGGCTGGGCCGCAAATCGGCCTTTGGTGCAATGGGCAATATCAACGATTACATGTGCCTCGACGGCACCATCCCGGTCAGCCAGCTACCTTACGTTCTGCGCCGCATCGGCGAGATGTCGGCGCAGTACGGGTTGGACGTGGCGAATGTGTTTCACGCGGGCGATGGCAACATGCATCCGCTCATCCTGTTCGATGCCAACAAGCCGGGCGATCTGGAACTGTGCGAGGAATTCGGCGCGGAGATCCTCAAGCTCTGCGTCGAGGTGGGTGGATGTCTCACCGGCGAGCATGGCGTGGGTATCGAGAAACGCGACCTGATGGCGCATCAATATGCGCCGGATGATCTGGCCGCGCAGATGGACGTCAAGGATGTGTTCGACCCCAAGTGGCTGCTCAACCCGGCCAAGGTATTTCCGCTCGATTCCTCAGACCCGCGGCGCG
This sequence comes from Roseovarius tolerans, assembly GCF_900109855.1. Lineage (GTDB taxonomy): Bacteria > Pseudomonadota > Alphaproteobacteria > Rhodobacterales > Rhodobacteraceae > Roseovarius > Roseovarius tolerans. The sequence goes on from NZ_FOBO01000012.1 coordinate 61,459, forward strand.
CAGCCTGACGTGATCAACCCGGGGGTTTCACCCCCGGACCCTCTGAGTATTCTTGCCAAGAAGAAACAGCATGACACCGAAAACCGAGGCGGAACTCGCCGAGATCATCACCGGCGCCGAAGGGCCGCTGCGCATCGAGGGCGGCGGCACACGCCCCCTTGGGCGGGCCTCGAACGGGGCGCGGCTGAGCACGTCCGGGCTAACGGGCATCGAGCTATACGAGCCGGGTGCGCTGACGCTGGTTGCCAAGTCGGGCACGCCGCTGGCGGAGATCGAGGCCGCGCTGGAGGCCGAGGGGCAACGGCTGGCCTTCGAGCCGATGGATCATCGCGGGTTGTTGGGCACGAGTGGCACACCCACCATCGGCGGCGTGGTGGCCGCCAATGTCAGCGGACCGCGCCGCATTCAGGCCGGGGCCTGCCGCGATTTCCTGCTGGGCGTGCGATTTGTCGATGGGCAGGGGCGCATCGTCAAGAATGGCGGGCGGGTGATGAAGAACGTGACCGGCTATGATCTGGTCAAGCTGATGGCCGGGAGTTACGGCACGTTGGGCGTACTGACCGAAGTGGCGCTCAAGGTGCTGCCGCGCCCCCGCAGTACCGGGGTAATGCGGGTTGAGGGCCTGAGCGACGCGCAGGCCATCACCGCGCTCAGCCGTGCGCTCGGCTCGCCCTACGAGGTGACCGGGGCGGCGCATCTGCAACGCGGTGTGGATGGGGCACCGGTGACGATGATCCGGCTGGAAGGGTTCGAGAATTCCGTGGCTTATCGCGCCGGAGAATTGCAATCGCTGCTGGCGGAGTTCGGTAGTTTCACGCTGGAGACCGACCCCGAAAAGACCGAGGCCGATTGGCACCATGTCCGGGACGTGGCCCCGTTCCACGGGCGCGACGGCGATGTCTGGCGCATCTCGGTCAAGCCCACCGACGCAGCCGAAATCGTGGCCGATCTGTCCGGAGCAGAGGCGCTCTATGATTGGGGTGGCGGGCTGATCTGGCTTCTGGCGCCCGAGGGATCAGGCGTGAATGCTGCCAAGCTGCGCGCCACTGTGGCAGAAAGAGGCGGGCACGCGATGCTGATCCGGGGGGATCGGAGCCGGGCCACGTTCCCGCCCCTGCCCGCACCGGTGGCCGCCCTGCAAGAGGGGCTGCGGCAGAAATTCGACCCCCGTCAAATCCTCAACCCCGGCCTGATGGCGCAGGGCGAGACCGCCTGAGCCGCGCCCGGAGAGATAGCATATGAAGACCGAATTCACCGCCGAACAGCTCGAAGATCCAAAGATCGCGCGCTCCAACGAGATCCTGCGTTCTTGCGTGCATTGCGGGTTCTGCACCGCCACCTGCCCCACCTATCAGGTGCTGGGCGATGAACTGGATAGCCCGCGCGGGCGTATCTACCTCATAAAGGACATGCTCGAGAACGACCGCGACCCGGACGCGAAGACGGTCAAGCATATCGACCGCTGCCTGTCCTGTCTGGCCTGCATGACGACCTGCCCCTCGGGCGTGCATTACATGCATCTGGTGGATCAGGCCCGCGAATATATCGAGGAACGTTACAAGCGGCCAATGGGCGACCGCGCCCTGCGCTGGATTTTGGCGCGCATCCTGCCCTATCCGATGCGCTTTCGCGTCGCTCTGCTCGGGGCCAAGATCGGCCGGCCCTTCGCGCGGCTGATACCCGATGCGCGGCTGCGCGCGATGCTGGAGATGGCACCGGCGCAGGTGCCGCCCGTGAGCCGCAATGACGATCCGCAGACCTTCCCGGCGCAGGGTGAGCGCAAGAAACGCGTGGCGCTGATGACGGGCTGTGCGCAAAAGGCGCTCAACACCGATATCAACGACGCCACCATTCGCCTGCTGACCCGGCTGGGCTGCGAGGTGGTGGTGGCCGAGGGTGCGGGCTGCTGCGGGGCGCTGACGCATCACATGGGCAAGACCGAGGAAAGCCACGCGACGGCGGCGAAGAACATCAAGGCCTGGGCGCGCGAGATGGACGGCGAGGGGCTGGATGCCATCGTGATCAACACATCCGGTTGCGGCACCACGGTCAAGGATTACGGGCATATGTTCCGGCTGGAATCGCTGGCCGGGGATGCAGCCTGGGTGAGTGATATCGCGATGGATGTGAGCGAGTTGCTGATGCAACTCGATCTGCCCGACGGTGCGGATAAGGAGATGGTGATCGCCTATCACGCCGCCTGCTCGCTCCAGCATGGCCAGCAGATCAAGACCTATCCCAAGGACCTGCTCAAGCGTGCCGGGTTCAGCGTCGTGGAGCCCGCGGACAGCCACCTGTGCTGCGGTTCTGCTGGCACCTACAACCTGATGCAGCCGGAGATTTCCAAGAAGCTGAAGGATCGTAAGATCCGCACGCTGGAGGCCAAGCAGCCGGACGTGATCGCGGCGGGCAATATCGGATGCATGATGCAGATCGGCTCGGGCACCGGCACGCCCGTGGTGCATACGGTCGAATTGCTCGACTGGGCCACCGGCGGGCCGAAGCCGCCCGCGATGGAGCGTGCCGCGACAGGCATGTCGGGGGTTCCGATCCTGCGCTGAGCCGGTCATATTCTGGCCCCAAACGCCTGCTAACCGACAGGCGTAATGATGTGCCGGAGGTCCGATGCTGCGCCCTGTTCTTGTCACCCTTTTTGTCATGCTGGCCGGCAGCGCCATTGCACAGGACAGCCGCCTGGAACGGCTTGATGTGGGTGATGCCGCACGCCAGTGGGAGGCCGTGGGGCGGCTGGAACTCGGCGGGCGCGGATTCTGCACTGGCGCGCTGGTCGCCCCTGATCTGGTGCTGACGGCGGCGCATTGCCTTTACGATCGCGCCACGGGTGCGCGGGTCGATCATGGTCGCATCGAATTCATGGCCGGGTGGCGCAACGGGCGCGCCGTGGCCTATCGCACGATTCGCCGGGCCGTGGTCCATCCCGATTATGATTTCGACGCCGAGGTGACGGCGGACCGGGTACGCAATGATCTGGCGCTTCTGGAACTGCATCACCCGATCAACAACACCCGCGTCACCCCGTTCGAGACCGACGAGCGCCCGCGCAAGGGGCAGGAGATCGGCGTGGTCAGCTATGCCAAGGACCGCTCTGAGGCCCCGTCTCTCCAGAACGTGTGCAAGGTGATGGCGCGCCAGCAGGGGGTGCTCATCATGTCCTGCGATGTCGATTTCGGGTCGAGTGGTGCGCCGGTCTTTTCCTTCGAGGGCGGGCAACCGCGCATCGTGTCGGTGGTCTCGGCCATGGCCGAGGTGGAAGGGCGCAAGGTATCGCTCGGCACGCAACTGGTGGCCCCGCTGCAAACCCTGCGCGCCGCGCTCGACGCGGGCCAAGGCGTGTTTCAGGATGCCGCCCCCAAGACCTTTACCTTTGGCGAGCGGCGCGACACCGGGGCGAAATTCGCCAAGCCATGATCGGGTCACGGCATATCCCGGCCCTTGTTGCCGCGCTCTGCCTGTGGGCTGGCGGGGCCATGGCACAATCGAGCGGTCTGATCAGGCTGACCGACCGCGACGACCTGTTCGGCTGGGAGGCGGTGGGGCGCGTGGATATCGGGCGGGCTGGATTCTGCACCGGGGTGCTGATCGCGCCCGATCAGGTGCTGACGGCCGCACATTGCGTCTATGATCGCGCCGGTCAGCCCGTCGCGGCCGAAACGATCCGTTTTCGCGCCGGGCTGCGCGATGGCGAAGTGATCGCCGAGGCCGGGGTGACGGGCTATGCCACCGCCCCCGACTATGATCCGCAGGGCGGCACGCGGGTCGAGAACATCCGAAATGATGCGGCCCTCCTGCGCCTCGCCACCCCGATCAGCAGCGCGCTTGCCGCGCCATTCGCGGTGCATGAACGCCCTCGCGACGGCGAACGCGTGAGCGTCGTCTCTTACGGGCGCGACCGCGACAAGGCCCCCTCGTGGCAGCGCGAATGCAACATGCTGTGGCGCGCCGAGGGGATCATGGGCTTTGACTGCAACGTGATCTTCGGCTCGTCCGGCGCGCCGGTCTTTGCCCGGCACGGCAATCGCGCGCGCATCCTGTCGCTGGTCAGTGCAGGCAACTGGCAGGGCGAGGATCGGCGCGCCTATGGTATGGACCTGAGCACGCTTCTGCCCATGCTGAAGCGCGATCTGCACGCCGCCACCGCCGGACAGGCAACCGTCAATCCCGGCTTCAAGCGGGTGCAGGTCGGTGAGGGCAAGCGCGCATCGGGCGCGCGTTTCGCCAAACCCTGAGCCATTCCATCCGCCTCTTGACAGGGGTGGCACCGCTCCCCAAATCAACTCCACCCGGTGCCTCGTAATGGGCCGGGACATGAACAGGCCTGTCCCCATGGGAAGGTCGTCAGAACAGGTATCGCTCAAAGGAGGATGACCCATGCGCAACTTTGATCTTGCACCGCTCTACCGGGCAACAGTCGGATTCGACCAGATCGCCGACCTGCTGGACCGGGTGATGGCCAGCGACGTGACGCAGCCCACCTACCCGCCCTACAATATCGAGAAGACCGCCGACGATGCCTATCGCATCTCGATCGCCGTCGCGGGCTTTGGGGCCGACGACCTCAGTGTCGAGGTGAAAGATGGCGCGCTTGTCGTCTCGGCGGCCAAGGCCGAGGATGACAGCCACCGCAGCTATCTGCATCGCGGCATCGCCACGCGCGCGTTTGAGCGCCGGTTCCAGCTGGCCGATCATGTCCGGGTGACGGGGGCGTCGCATGCCGATGGCATGCTGCATATCGACCTGGAACGCGAAATGCCCGAGGCGCTGAAACCCCGCCGCATTTCGATTGCCAGTGGCGATCAGTCCGTTGCCAAGGATGTGGTGGACGCCGAAAAGGTGAACTGAGACGGGACACCCCGCCAAAGGCACCTTGCGCCCGGCCGTATGTCCCTCGGCCGCGCGTCTTGCCGTTTCAGGGCTGGCGCGCTTCGAGCAGCACAGTCCCGCTCTCGCCCCCGATCAGCAGCAATGCGCCATCCTCGGTAACATCGAACCGGGTGACCTGTTCGAGCGCGTCGAGCATCCGGCGCTCCTGTTCCATCAGGGGCTCATGGCAAGCCATCATCGTGCTGCCCATGGCCCCGAACTGCATCCCCTCACCGGTGAGCGTGAAATCCCCGACGAGGCGATTACACCCGCTGCTGCCCGCGACACGGCCCGGGTTGAGGAAATTGAGGGACAGGCGCTCGGCCTCAATCAGTTCCGCGTCTCCCAGGGCCGTGACCTGCCAGGCGCCATCGGTCAGCAGCGAAGCCGGATCACCGCCGCAACCGCGCAGATCGCGGCCATCAAGCGTGAGGTAGGCGGTGTCGGGATAGGGCATGCCGCTCATGTCGTCATGGCAGAGCTGTTCTTCGATCCGCAGATGCGCGCCCGCGTCAGGCATATCGAACTCATAGGCCCCAGGCACGACCTGCACCACGGGGCGCGGGGCCTCGCGCCTGATCTCGCCGTAGTTGCCGACCACCTCGGCGGTCTGCGCGGAAAAGGTGACGTGCCAGCCCGGCTCGTTGCCGCGCGCGCGGTAGGGCATCGCGTCTGCCGGCGGCACCTTGCGGCACTCCGGCAGATCACGGCCTTCGAGCCGGATCGTGGTCGCGTCGCCCTTGTTCCAGACCGTCGTCTCGGGGTCCTTCACGCCTTCGTAGCGCGCGCCCGAGGCTGCCTCGATCTGCACGAGCGGAATATCGCGGCCCTCGGCGCGCAGCACCATCTCCTCGTCCAATATGCCGACAAGAACCGGCGTATCGCCACACATCAGCTCGGTGGCGAAAGCGATCGGCGTAACCGGCTCCAGCGTCAGTTCGCCCAGATCGACGGGTGCGCTCCCGGCCTCGAACGCCAGACCACGCAGCACCCACCGGGGTTCGCCATGCACGCGGATTACCGCGCTCACCTCGCCCGACAGGCCCGGCGGCACCGCCATCTCAAAAGGCAACGGCACCTGTTTTCCGTCGGGATTGAGCGTCGCCTCGCCCAGCATCGCGCCAAAGCGGCCCTCGGCCACCACCGTGGCACGCGCCTCGGGCGGCAGGGCGATGCGCTGCAGATAGCCAAGCGTGCCGTTGACCCGGCGCACAGCGTCCTCTTGCGCGACGGCGGGCAGAACCGACAAAAGCGCCGGAATACAGGTCAGAGACATGACACGGAACATGGGCCGCCTCCCTCTAGCGGTCAGGTTTTCCCTACCCTAGTCAATGCCAGCCCGCCGGTCGAGACAATCAGACACTCAGGCAGACATATTTCATTTCGAGGTAATCCTCGATTCCGTGGTGGCTACCCTCGCGGCCGAGGCCGGATTGCTTGACCCCTCCGAAGGGCGCGACCTCGGTCGAGATGATGCCGGTATTGACGCCGACGATCCCGTATTCCAGCGCCTCGGCCACCTTGTAGACGCGGCTGAGATCCTTGGCGTAGAAATAAGAGGCAAGGCCAAAGATCGTGTCATTGGCGAGGTCAATGACCTCGTCCTCGTCCTCGAACTTGAACAGCGGCGCGAGGGGCCCGAAGGTTTCCTCAGTGGCAAAATCCATGTCGCGGGTCGCACCGGTGATGATGGTGGGCGGCAGAAACAGCCCGTCGGTCTCCTCGGCCCCGCCGAGAATGACAGTGCCGCCCTTGGCCGTTGCGTCGGCCACATGTTCACGCACCTTGACCAGCGCATCGGCGTTGATCAGCGGGCCGAGCGATGTGCCCTCTTCCAGACCGTCGCCGACCTTCATCTTTTCGACCGCCGCCTTGAGCTTGGCGGCGAAGGCGTCATAGACGCCCGCCTGCACATAGATGCGGTTGGCGCAGACGCAGGTCTGGCCATTGTTGCGGAACTTGCACAGGATCGCGCCCTCGACCGCCGCATCGAGATCGGCGTCGTCAAAGACGATGAAGGGCGCGTTGCCGCCCAGCTCCATCGAGCATTTCATAACGCTGTCGGCAGCCTGCCGCAGCAGGATGCGCCCGACCTCGGTAGAGCCGGTGAAGGTCAGCTTGCGCACGGCCGGATTCTCGCAGAATTCCTTGCCCACCTCGGACGACCGCGACGAGGTGACGATGTTGAACACGCCCGCCGGGATGCCCGCGCGTTCCGCAAGCACGCCCATCACCGTGGCCGAGAGCGGCGTTTCCGCCGCAGGGCGCCCGACAAAGGCGCAGCCCGCCGCCAGTGCAGGTGCCGCCTTGCGGGCGATCATCGCATTGGGGAAGTTCCAAGGCGTGATCGAGGCGGCGACGCCGATCGGCTGTTTCAGCACCATGATCCGCTTGTCGCGCTGATGGCCGGGGATCATCTCGCCATAAATGCGCTTGGCCTCTTCGCCAAAGAACTCGATGAACGAGGCACCATAGGCCACCTCGCCCTTGGCCTCGGACAGCGGCTTGCCCTGTTCGGCGGTCAGGATCACGCCCAGATCGTGCTGGTTCTCCATCATCAGGTCGAAGAACTTGCGCAGCACGGCGGCGCGTTCCTTGCCGGTCCACTTGGCCCAGTCCTTTTGTGCGGCCTCGGCCTCGGCGATGGCGCGGGCGACCTGTGCGCGGCTGAGATCGGCGACATGGGCGATCACGTCGCCGCGTGCGGGATTTGTGACCTCGAACGTGCCATTGTCGCCATCCACCCATTGCCCGCCGATATAGGCCTTTTCCGCCAGCAGGCCGGGATCATTGAGCAGGGATTTCAGGTCGGTCGTGGTCATCGCGGTGTCCTCCGGGCGTGTCTTTTGGTCTCGTCATGACAGACCAGCTTGGGCTAGGAATGTCTAGGGCCAGATAAGGGAGATCACGCCATGGAACTGGACGATGCCTATGCCAATGTCCCGCATATTCCGGGTGGGGCACAGTATCCGGCGCGATGGACCGTCGCGGCCGAGGCGTTTCGCGCGCGGCTGAGCGCGGAGCGGCGTGCGGAGCTCGGCCTGCCTTATGGCAAAGGCTCGCGGCAGGCGTTCGATCTGTTTCACCCCGAGACAACGGCGCAGGGCCTCGTGGTCTTCGTCCATGGCGGTTATTGGCTGCGGTTCGACCGGTCTTACTGGTCGCATCTGGCGGCTGGGCCGTTGGCCCGGGGCTGGGCGGTGGCGATGCCGTCCTATGATCTGTGTCCCGAGGTGCGGATCGCCGATATCACCCGGCAGATCAGCCGCGCAGTGGCGGTGGTGGCGGGACGAGTCGAGGGGCGGATCGCGCTTGCGGGTCATTCGGCGGGCGGGCATCTGGTGGCGCGCATGGCGGTGCCGGGGGTCTTGCCGGACGAGGTGGCGGCGCGAGTGAGCCACGTCGTGCCGATCTCGCCGGTTTCGGACCTGCGGCCGTTGTTGCAAACCTCGATGAACGAGCAGTTTCGGCTGGACATGGCGGCAGCCGAGGCCGAAAGCCCGGTCCTGATGCGCCCCCTGCCCGTGCCGGTCACGGTCTGGGTCGGGGCCGAGGAGCGACCCGTGTTTCTGGATCAGGCGAGGTGGCTGGCCGAAGCCTGGGGGGCCGGACACGAGGTGGCACGGGGACGGCACCATTTCGACGTGATCGAGGCGCTGGAAGACCCGGCGAGCCGCATGGTCGGGCAGTTGCTGGGGTGACAGGCGCGCGCCGTCCCTCGTGCCCGAAACGGCCCGGCGCCGCAAAACGTGATGCGCCTCATCACAAAGGCTGAATTGACCAGCCGTTCAATTGCCGTAGTCTGCGCGAGAACCGCGCGAGGCCCTCATGCAAAAATCCGCCCCTCTCATCACGCCCGTCCTGATCGCGGGCTGCACGATCATCCTGATCTCCTTTGCGATCCGCGCCTCGTTCGGGGTGTTCCAGATCCCGATCGCGTCGGAGTTCAACTGGCCACGTGCAGAGTTCTCGCTCGCTATCGCGATCCAGAACCTCGCCTGGGGAATCGGCCAGCCGATTTTCGGGGCACTGGCCGAGAAACTCGGGGATCAAAAGGCGATCATCCTCGGTGCGCTGACCTACGCAGCGGGGCTGGTGCTGTCGTCCTTTGCGGTCACGCCCGAGGCGCATCAGCTTTATGAGATCCTCGTGGGCTTTGGCATCGCGGGCACCGGCTTTGGCGTGATCCTCGCGGTGGTGGGGCGCGCAAGCTCTGACGACAATCGCTCGATGAGCCTCGCCATCGCGACCGCCGCCGGATCGGCGGGGCAGGTTTTCGGCGCGCCGGTGGCGGAGTTCATGCTGTCGGCGATGACATGGCAGAGCGTGTTCCTGGTCTTTGCCGCCGTGATCCTGGCGGTGCTGGCGATGCTGCCGATGATGCGCGCGCCCGAGCCGGTGGATCGCAGCGTGATCGAGGAATCGATGGGCACGATCCTGCGCCGGGCGTTCCGCGATCCGTCCTATACGCTGATTTTCCTGGGGTTTTTCAGCTGCGGCTATCAGCTGGGCTTTATCACCGCGCATTTCCCGGCCTTTGTGACCGAGATGTGCGGCCCGATCCTGCCCGGTGGCGCGCTGCATAATATCGGGATCACCACCACCTCGGCGCTTGGTGCGGTCGCGATTTCGCTCATTGGTCTGGCCAATATCGCGGGCACTCTGACTGCGGGTTGGCTGGGCCATCGCTATTCCAAGAAGAACCTGCTGGCCGGCATCTATCTGGGCCGGACACTGATTGCGGCGGCCTTCATCATGACCCCGATCACGCCCGCAACGGTGATCTTGTTTTCCGTCTCCATGGGGGCGCTATGGCTGGCGACGGTGCCGCTCACCTCTGGCCTGATCGCGCAGATCTACGGGCTGCGCTACATGGGCACGCTTTACGGGATCGTGTTCTTCTCGCACCAGCTTGGCAGCTTCATGGGGGTCTGGCTGGGTGGCAAGCTCTATGACCTGCATGGCGACTATTCCGTCGTGTGGTGGGTCGGTGTGGGCGTCGGCGCGTTCTCGGCGATCGTGCATCTGCCGGTCAAGGAACGGCGGTTGCAGGCGGCCTAATCGCGCATCAGGTCGCGCATCGCGTGCAGCACCTCTTCGGTATGGGTGTAGGGCAGACCATGGCCCGCGCCCTCGATCACCTCTTGCCGGGCATTGCGGTTGATCTGCGCGAGCCGTCCCATGGCACTGAGCGGGATGATCTCATCCTCGCGCCCCCAGATCGCCAGAACCGGCACGCCCGCCTCGGCAATATCGCCATGCGCCTCGGCGAGATCCTCGGACAGCATGCCGCTCATCGAGCGTTCGATCGCGGGCACGAAACCGCGATATCTCAGCTCGTCCTGTTGCAGATCGACGATGCCTTCGACACTGCTGGGCAGGTCGCGCTCGGCCTCCGTGCCCTTGTGGAATACGCGCGGGAAGACCGCCCGCATGAGCCAGCGGCTGAACGCGTTGCCTTTGGCCACCACCTGCGCCACGGGGCCAAGATCATGGCCCAGCCCGGCCGGTGCGATCAGCACGATCTGGCGCAGGCGCTCGGGGTAAAGGGCCGCAAAGGCCGTGGCGATGGCCCCGCCCATGGAATAGCCCATAAGCGTGATGTCACCGCCAACGCCCTGATCTTCCAGCAAGTCCTCAAGTTGGGTGACGAAAAAGGCGCTGTCCTGCGGACCTGCGGGCCGGTCACTGTAACCGCGTCCGTAGAGGTCATAGACCAGCACGCGAAAGCCCATGGCCCCCAGCCCCTGCGCCACCCCTTGCCAGACAAAGGAGGGCGTTGTCAGGCCATGCACGCAGACCGCAACCGGGCCGCGCGTGGCCCCCATCCAGCGGTAATGCGTGATCCCGCGCGAGAGCGTGGCGAACTCGCCCGGGGCGTGGCGTCGGGCGGTGGCATCCATCTCGGGCCTAGACATCTCGCGCAGGAAAGGCGCCGCCGCCAACACCGCCAGAACAAGCCCCAGAAGCCCCAGCCAGATCATGCCGCCGCCCGCCATGCGTCGTGGATGTAGCGGCTGGTCATCAGGTCGAGATGCGCACCGCCGCCGTTCTTGAAGAGCGTGATTTCATCATCATTTTGTCTGTGAAATTTCTCCCGCTCATAATAGTCCGCCACCAGATGATCGCGGGTGATCGCGCCGGATTCCAGTGGTATCTTGATCTCGCCGATATGGCCCACTGTGGTCTCAAAGCTGTCGACGAAGACCCGCGCGCGGCTCAGGGCCTCGTCATCCACCTCGCGCATGTCGGGGCGGTAGGCGCCGATCAGGTCGATATGCTGGCCGGGCTGGAACCAGTCCCCCTTGATCAGCGGATCGGTGGACATGGTGGCGGAGGTGACGATATCGGCGGCGCGCACGGCGGCCTCCAGATCATCGGCCACGGCCATGCCGCCGCACTCTGCCGCCATCTTCTCGGCATTGGCGCGGGTGCGGTTCCAGAGGGTAAAGCGCGCCTTGGGGAAGGCGGCGGAATAGGCCTGCCAGAGCGAGCGGCCCACCGTACCCGCCCCAACAATAAGGATATTTTCGCTGTCGGGCCGGGCCAGCCGGGTGGCGGCATAGAGGCTGTCGCCGGCGGTTTTCCACTTGGTGACAAGATGAAAATCGACCAGCGCCGAGAGCGTCCCGTTGGCGTCATCATAGAGGTTCACCGCGCCGTTGATCATCGGATCGCCCTTGTCGGGATTGCCCGGAAAGATCGTCGCACATTTCACCGCGATGCCCATCCCGTCGATCCAGGCGGAGCGGTTCAGAAGCGTGTCCTTGCCGCGATAGAGGAAGGTGTCGGCGATCTCGGCGCGGGGCAGATCGTGCCCCGCCTGCAACGCCGCGCAGAGGCCCAGCCAATCGAGATGCGCCTCGCCTTCAGCGAATGGAATGATCGTCAGGCTCATCTTTTCCTCCTCGGTATCACGTCGGTTTAGCGTCGGTATCGGTTTGTCTTGGGTGTCAGCCTCGCATCCTTCACCGACTCGCGCCACACCAGATAGAGACCGGAGCCGACGATGAGGGCAATTCCGATCCAGGCGGTGGCATCTGGCCATGTCCCGAACACCGTCACCCCCCACATGATCGCCATCGGCATGGCGACATATTCGAACGGTGCGGCGAAGGCGGCCTCGGACAGGCGGTAAGCCTGAGAAATGAAGAGCCCGCCCAACATGCCGGAGATGCCCAGCATGGCGAGGATCGGGTAATCCCCGACCGGCGGCCAGACCCAGGCGCGAAAGAGGAATTCCAGCGACGGGTGCCCCGACCCGGCAAAGCGCCCGTCGCCCAGCCCCAGCCCGATCATCGTGCTGGCGATGAGAAAGGTCAGCTGGATATAGAACGCCATGGTGGGGGCGGATTCCGTGCCGCCGATCTTGCGGGTGAGCATGTGCAGCGTGGCGTAGAGAAATGCCGCCACGATGGGCAGGAGCGAGGCCAGTTGAAAGGCCGAGGTGCCCGGCTTGACGATCACCAGAACGCCGACGAAGCCCACAGCGATGGCGGCCCAGCGGCGGGGGCCGACCACCTCCTTGAGGAAGATCACCGAGAACACGGTGATCACCAGCGGCGAGACGAAGAAGATCGCGGTGGCATCGGCGATGGGAAGCGCGGCAAGCCCCAGAAAGAGGCACATATTGGCCGAGACCACGCAGAGCCCCCGGATCAGATGGACCACGGGCCGCCGCGTGCGCAACAGGCGCGGGCCACCGGCGAAGGGCATGATGAAGCAGGTGAACGCCGTGAGACCGACCAGCGCGCGGATGAACACCACCTGATGCAGGGCATAGGCATCCGAGAGGAACTTGATCCCCACATCGTTGATCGAAAAGCACATCACCGCCGCCAAAGCATAGGCGGCGCCGATCAGGTTGGAACGCTGAACGGTGGCGGAGGTCATGAGGATCCAAGGTTGATGTCGTTGACCGATACATGAGACGCGGGGCTGCCGGATGTAAACCCCTGCGGTCGTCTGCGGGCGGGTTAGGGTTGACGGCCGCCAAAGACCATCCGACCCACCTCTTACCCCGCAGGGCGCTCTACCGCGACCAGCCCCAGATCGCGCGCGGTTTCCAGCGACAATATCCCGCTATCGAGACCGCGCGCCGCCTGATAGCGGCGTATGGCGGCGCGGGTGCGGGCATCCATCTGCCCCGTCACCGCCCCGCGATAGACCCCGCGCGCGGCCAGCGCACGCTGCACCGAGGCCGTGAAATCCGGCGTCTGCATCTCGGCGCAGGGCACCTCGAACCACGTGGTCTTGCGCTCTTTGATGATCGCCTGCCGGGTTTCGGTCACGTAACGTGCAGGGCGGATGACGCGGCCCGAGTTGTCCATCTCCGGTGGCGCGGTCTGGACCTGCTCGGTCACCGTCTCGATCACCGCCGGTGTCACGGTCTTGCCCCAGCAGGTGCCGGGGGCGGCCCCCGGCGGGGCCTCTTCCAGCCGGGTGACGAGCGCGGGTTCCGAAGGGCCTGAAAGGTCGCTTTGACAGCCCATCAGGATCAGCCCGGTCAGGGCGGCCAGAACGGCGGGAAAACGGGTGCGGATCATCGGCTCTGGCCTCGGAGGGGCGGTTTTTTGCGCGAAGCTTAGCCGGTTTCGCCCGCTTGCGAAAGCACGCAGTCCGGATCGCTCAGCCGGTCGAGCAGCGGCGAGAGGTCCTCGATCAGATCGGCCACCACATGCACCACGCCGTTCTGCCGCTCCACCCGGCCGGTCACCCGCAACAGCCGCCCGGCGATGACGGCCCGGCGAAACCGCTCGAACACCTTGCGCCAGATCACCACGTTCACAACGCCGGTCTCATCCTCCAGCGTGACGAAAACCACCCCCTGCGCAGTGCCGGGGCGCTGGCGCAGCAGGACCAGCCCCGCCACCGTCACCCGCGCGCCCGGGCGCGGCGCGTCGAGCCGTGCGGCGACAAGGGCAGAGGGGGGGCGCGGCAAGGGATGCGTCATTAGAACAAATATAGAACATGTAGATTTTGTCGCAACTCTTTTGCGCCTGCGTCGCAAATGGGGCTGGTCTCGGGCGGGGGGCTTGGCTAGTTAGCCCAGTGACACGCGATGAAAGGGAGCATGCCGGGCATGGCCAAAATCACCTATATCGAGCACAACGGAACCCGCCACGAGGTCGAGGTCGCCAATGGCCTGACCGTGATGGAAGGTGCACGCGACAACAACATCCCCGGCATCGAGGCCGATTGCGGCGGGGCCTGTGCGTGCTCCACCTGCCATGTCTATGTCGCACCGGACTGGGTCGAGAAACTGCCCACCAAGGACGACATGGAAGAGGACATGCTCGATTTCGCCTATGAGCCCGACGCCGTGCGCTCGCGCCTGACCTGCCAGCTGAAGGTGAGCGACGCGCTTGACGGTCTCGTGGTGCAGATGCCCGAAAAGCAGATCTGAGCCGATGCGCGCGGCGGCCCTCATCGCCGCGCTCGGGGCCACGCTCGCCACGACGGGCGCGGCCGGGGAGGCATGGGTCACCGCCCCCGGCGCGGGCATCTCTGCCGCGCGGTTCGAGATGCCCGACGACAGCTATCCGCATCGCATCATGGGCACCATCCCCGAGCGCCGGGTGCTGGCGGTGCGCGATGCGGCAGGCCGCGAGATACGGCTTGACCTGCGGCAGGGCCCCGACCCCGATCATGTCTTCGAGGATATCGCGCCGCGCGTCGTCGATGCCGATGGCGACGGGCAGAACGACGTGGTGCTGGTCGAATCGAACCCGCGTGAGGGCGCGCAGCTGGCCATCTACACGCTGCGCCGGGGCGGCCTTGTGAAATCCGCCGCCACGCCGCATATCGGCACGCGGTTTCGCTGGCTCGCCCCCGCCGCGATTGCCGATCTCGACGGCGACGGTGTGACCGATATCGCCTATGTGGAAACGCCGCATCTGGGCAAGACCCTGCGGGTCTGGAGCTGGGCTCCGGGCGGCCTCACGCAGATCGCGCATCTGCGCGGCGTGACCAACCACCGGATCGGCGACGAGGTGATCTGGGGCGGGCTGCGCGAGTGCGGTCAGGGGCCCGAGATCGTGCTGGCCGATGCGGGGCTTCGCAGCCTCGTGGCGGTGGGTTTCGACGGGGTCGAGCTTGTCGCACGCCCGCTCGGACTTGAGGCCAGTGCCTCCGGCTTCGACCAGGCGATGTCCTGCCGCTGATCTTCTTCTTGGCGGAAATACTCCGGGGGGTGCGGGGGGCTGGCCCCCGCCTTGGTCGGATCGCGTCAGCGATCCGAGACCCGTTCCGCCGCTCTCAACTCAGGTAGTAGTTCTTCGCTTGCAATGGCGCGGGCGGGGTCTGTCCGAGATGCGGCGCAAGGCTGATCTCGATGGTGCGGCACATCGCGTCGAGCGGCAGCCCGTTCACCGTCTCACCAAAGGGATGCGCCAGTTCCTCGGTCACTTCGGCAAGGCCGAAGAACACATAGGCGATCACCGCCACGAAGGCGGGCGTCATCCAGCCCGCCACATCCAGCAGCGCGAGCGGCACCAGCAGGCAATAGAGATAGGTCGTCCGAAAGACGAGCAGCGAATAGACGTAAGGCAGCGGCGTGGCCGCGATCCGCTCGCATCCCGCCTGTGCCAGCGCGATCTGCCCCATCCGCTCGCTCAGCGCCTTGAGGCCGAACCCGTCTATCTGGCCAGCCTTGTGCCCGGCGGCAATCTCCTCGGTGATCCGGTCGAGCGCGGCACAGGGCGGATGCGCGGCCTGCGAGAAATCGTCATCGCACCACATCTGCGCCGCCTTGGACGGCCCCAGCTTGCGCAGTTGCGCGCGGTGCAGATGGATGAAAGCCAGCGTGAGCCGCAGCATGCGGTCCCGGCGGGCGGCATCGTCCATGAAGAGCGTCATCTCGCGGGCCAGTGCGCGCAGGTCCGCGACCAGTTGTCCCCACAGCTTGCGCGCCTCCCACCAGCGGTCATAGGCGGCATTGTTGCGAAACCCCAGAAAGAGCGAAAGCGCGATGCCGAACACGGCAAAGGGCGCGGTGCTGGTATGGGTCAGGGTCACGACATGACGGTCCACCGCCACCATCAGGACGGCAATCACCGTCACCCCGACGATGCGCGGCAGGATCTGCGGCAGGACCGATCCGCGCACCGCGAAGAGCAGCTGCAGCGTCCCCGGCTTGTCGCGCAGGATCATCCGAGCGCGCGCCAGCCGATGTCGCGGCGGCAGAACCCCTGCGGCCAGTCGATCCGGTCGACCAGCCCGTAAGCGCGGTCGGCGGCCTCTTGCAGGGTCGCGCCCCGCGCGGTCAGCGCCAGAACGCGACCGCCGCTGGCGACGAACCGGCCATCCTTGCGCGCGGTGCCCGCGTGAAACACCTGGTGAAAGCTGTCCTCGGGCGCATCCTCCACACCGTTGATGACGCTGCCCTTTTCATACGCCCCCGGATAGCCATTGGCCGCCATCACCACGGTCAGCGCGTGATCCTCGGCCCAGTTGACCCGGGCTTCGTCCAGCCGCCCTTCGGCCGCGGCCTGCATCAAGTCGAGCGCCTGACCGCCCAGGCGCATCATCAGCACCTGGCATTCCGGATCGCCGAAGCGGACGTTGAATTCGACCAGCCGGGGCTGACCGTCCTCGATCATCAGCCCTACGAAGAGCACCCCCTGATAGGGCGTGCCGCGCCGCACCATTTCCGCCAGAACCGGGCGCACGATTTGGTCCAGCGCCTTTTGCGTGACCGCCTCGGTCATCACCGGCGCGGGGGAATAGGCCCCCATGCCGCCCGTGTTGGGGCCGGTGTCGCCCTCGCCGACGCGCTTGTGATCCTGTGCCGTGCCGATAGGCAGCGCCGTATCGCCGTCGCAAAGCACGAAGAACGACGCCTCCTCGCCGGTCATGAACTCTTCGATCACCACCTCGGCCCCGGCTGCGCCAAACTCGCCGCCGAACATGTCGTCAAGCGCGGCCAGCGCCTGATCCTCGGTCTCGGCCACGATCACGCCCTTGCCTGCGGCCAGCCCATCGGCCTTGACCACGATCGGTGCGCCTTGGGCCTGCACGTAGTCGCGCGCCGCCGCGTGGTCGGTGAAATGGCCATAGGCGGCGGTGGGTGCGCCCGCCGCGTCGCAGATTGTCTTGGTGAAACTCTTCGAGGCCTCCAGCCGCGCGGCCTCGGCCCCCGGGCCGAAGACCAGCAGACCCGCCTCGCGCAGCCGGTCGGCGACCCCTGCCGCCAGCGGGGCTTCGGGGCCGATGATCACGAAATCAATCGCCTCGGCCTCACAGAACCCGGCAACGGCGCCGCCATCGAGAATATCGAGCGTGGCGCAATCCGCGATCTCGGCGATCCCGGCATTGCCCGGGGCCACGATCAGCCGGTCGCATTTGGGGTTCTGCAACGCGGCCCATGCGATGCTGTGTTCACGGCCCCCGCCGCCGAGGATCAGGATATTCATGGCGCACAACTCCGGCTTGGCCTCGCTTGGCATGCGTTCTAGGGTGACGCGCAGGCAGACACAAGGCAGCAGCATGTCCGATCTTATCGACGATCCCGATCCCGGCGAGAACGCCCCCGAATTCTCGGTCTCGGACCTGTCGGGCGCGATCAAGCGGGTGATCGAGGGCGAATTCAGCCACGTCCGGGTGCGCGGCGAGTTGGGGCGGATATCGCGGCCCCGCTCGGGCCATATCTATCTCGACCTCAAGGATGACCGCGCGGTCCTGTCGGGCGTGATCTGGAAGGGCGTGGCGGCGCGCCTCTCGGTCGAGCCCGAGGAGGGGATGGAGGTGGTCGCCACCGGGCGGCTGACCACCTTCCCCGGCCAGTCGCGCTATCAGATCGTGATCGAGGATATCAAACCGGCGGGCATGGGCGCGCTGATGGCGATGCTGGAAAAGCGCAAGGCGGCGCTGGCGGCCGAGGGGCTCTTTGCAGCCGAGCGCAAGCAGCCCCTGCCCTACCTGCCCGAGATCATCGGGGTGGTCACCTCGCCCTCGGGCGCGGTCATCCGCGATATCCTGCACCGGCTGCGCGAGAGGTTTCCGCGCAAGGTGCTGATCTGGCCGGTCGCCGTGCAGGGCGACCGCTGCGCGCCTGAGGTGGTGAATGCTATTCGCGGGTTCAACGCGCTTACCCCCGGCGGGGCGCTGCCGCGCCCGGATCTGATCATCGTGGCGCGGGGCGGCGGGTCGGTCGAGGATTTGTGGGGTTTCAACGACGAGGCGGTTGTGCGTGCCGCCGCCGAGAGTGGCATTCCGCTGATTTCCGCCGTCGGGCACGAGACCGACACGACGCTGATTGACCACGCGTCGGACAAGCGCGCGCCGACGCCGACGGCGGCGGCGGAACTCGCCGTGCCGGTGCGGCTCGATCTGCTGGCCTGGCTTGACGGGCAGGCCGCGCGGCTCAGCCATGCGCAGAGCCAGTCGATTGGTCTGCGCGGCCAGCGGCTGCGCGATCTGGCGCGCGCCCTGCCCCGCCCCGAGACCTTGCTGGAGGCCCCGCGCCAGCGCTTCGACACCTGGTCGGATCGCCTGCCTGCCGCGCTCATCCGGTCGGTGCAGGTGCGCCGCGTGGCACTGTCGGATGCCGCGGGTGCGCTGCGTCCGTCGCTGTTGCGGCGTGCGGTCGAGGGGGATCGGCGGCGGTTGGCGAACACCGCCGCGCGTCTCAACATCCACGCGCTGACCCGCGATATCGACCACAAGAGACGCGAGCTGGACCGAATGACAGCGCGGTTTTCGGATGCCGCAGGGCGACAGACCAAGGGCTGGCGCGAACGGATCGACGCGCTCGACCGGCTGCGCGAGACGCTGGGCTACAAGGCGACGTTGCAGCGCGGCTATGCGGTGGTACGCGGCGATGGCGCGCTGGTGACGACGCGCGATGCGGCGGCGGCGGCCAAGGCGCTAGAGATCGAATTCGCCGACGGGGCTCTGGGCGTTGGCGAAACCGCGAGTGCCCCGCGCAAGGCGCCCAAGCCGAAAGAACCGCCCAAGGGGCAAGGCAGTTTGTTCTGAGGGGGAAAGACGCGCGGTTCGGCGGCGTGGCCTGACGCGGCTTTGCAGAGCCAAGCGGTGCAAAAGCGCGCGCCGGTCACGATGCGCCGTCAGGTGGCGGATTGCCCGGCAGCCCGCACCGCGCGTTCCAGTGCCTCCAGAAAGCGCGAGCGGTCGGCCTTGGTGAAGCCCTTGCCACCGCCCTGGCGGAACGGGTCGGCGGCCCGCAGGTCGGCCATCAGATCGCGGGTGGCGAGCACGTTGCCGATATTGGCCGCCGTCAGCGCCTCGCCGGTATGCTTGAGCACCTGCGCCCCGGCCTCGACGCATTTGGCGGCGAGCGGAATATCCCCGGTGATCACCACGTCGCCCGGCCCCGCGCGTTCGGCGATCCACATGTCGGCCACGTCGGGCCCGTCGGGCACGATCACCATCTCGACCAGCGGATTGCGCGAGGGCCGCAAGCCGCCGTTGGAGACGATGAACATCCGCAGCCCGTGCCGGGTGCCCACCCGCTCGACCTCGTCCTTGACGGGGCAGGCATCGGCATCGACGTAGAGGCTCACGCGCTCTTGGCCTTCTTGGTGTCGCGCCCGACCTTGTATTCCTCGGGGATCGGCATGCGGTTGAAGGCATCGAGCCCGGCGATCTTGTAGGCCTCGGCGAGCGTCGGGTAGTTGAAGGTGTTCTGCACGAAGTAATCCACCGTGCCCTTGAGGTTCAGCACCGCCTGCGCGATGTGGATCAGTTCCGTCGCCCCCTCGCCCACGATCTGCACGCCCAAGACCCGGCGGGTCTTGAGCGAGAAGAGCATCTTCAGGAGGCCGTGTTCCAGCCCCATGATATGGCCGCGCGAGGTCTCGCGGAAGCGCGCGACGCCGACCTCGTAGGGGATGCCGCGTTCCTGCATCTCCTCTTCGGACATGCCGCAGGTGGAAATCTCGGGGACCGAATAGATGCCATAGGGGAACCACGGGCTCTCGGGGAGGGTGGGGGTCTCCAGCGCGTCGCAGGCGGCGACGCGGCCCTGCTGCATTGAGGTCGAGGCGAGCGAGGGATGCCCGATCACGTCACCCGCCGCGTAGATATGCGGCACCGACGTCCGATAGGTCTTGCGATCCACCTCGAGCCGCCCGCGATGGTCGGTTTCCAGCCCGGCGGCGCCGAGGTTGAGCTTGTCCGTCGCACCCATCCGCCCGGCGGCGAAAAGCAGCATCTCGGCGCGCACGTGGCGGCCATTGGCAAGGCTCACCTCCACATGTTTGCCCGCGTCCTCGATCTTGTCGATGGCCGAGCCGAGCCGCAGATCGACGCCATTTTCGAGAATCTGAT
Organism: Roseovarius tolerans; assembly: GCF_900109855.1. Classification (GTDB taxonomy): domain Bacteria; phylum Pseudomonadota; class Alphaproteobacteria; order Rhodobacterales; family Rhodobacteraceae; genus Roseovarius; species Roseovarius tolerans. The sequence continues at coordinate 81,628 of NZ_FOBO01000012.1, forward strand.
GGGTGAAATCCTGAATGATCGCGCGGTCGATAAAATCGAGGAAAGTCTCGCGCGGCTCGATCAGGGTCACCCGCACGTCAAGTGCGGAAAACATCGTCGCGTATTCCACGCCGATCACGCCCGCGCCCACCACGATCAGGCTGCGCGGGATCTGCCCGAGTTCGAGAAACTCGTCGCTGTCGACCACGGTGCTGCCGTTGAAAGGCACGGTATCGGGGCGGTAGGTCTTGGTCCCCGTGGAAATCAGGAACCGCTCGGCAGTGAGCCGCGTGACCTCGCCCGCCTCGGTCGCGACCTCGACGGTATGGGCATCGGTGAAGCGGGCCACACCGTTGAGCGTATCGACATGGTTGCGGTTGAACTGATGTTCCAGCACGTCGACCTCATAGTCGAGCGTCTTGTGCAGGCGCATCTTGAGGTCCTGCGCCTCGATATCCTCCTTCACCCGGTAGGAGCGGCCATAAAAGCTGCGCTCGCGCCAGCCCGAGAGGTTGAGCACCGTCTCGCGCAGGGTCTTGGAGGGGATCGTGCCGGTATGCACCGAGACGCCGCCCAGCTTGTCCTTCTTGTCGATCACCAGCACCCGCCGCTTGAGCTTGCCGGCCTGAATGGCCGCCGCGCGACCGGCGGGGCCGGAGCCGATGATGATCAGGTCGTAATGGCTCATGATTTACTCCGCATAGAGCGCCTCGGCATGGAAGGTGACGTGATCCTCCATGAAGGTGGAGATGAAGAAATAGCTGTGATCATAGCCCTTCTGCACGCGGAACGTGCCCTCTTGCCGCCGCACGGCCATGGCTGCGGCCAGCGTTTCGGGGCGCAAGAGCTCAAGGAACTGATCGGAGGTGCCGGTATCGACCAGCACCGGCCCGTCAAAGCCGCGCTCGGCCATCAGCAGGCTGGCGTCATGGGCGGCCCATGCGGACTCGTCCGCCCCGAGATAGGCCGCGAACTGCTTGCGGCCCCAATCGCCGCCCGTGGGGTTGCAGATCGGGGAAAAGGCCGAGACCGAGCGGAACCGGCCCGGCAGCGACATCGCCAGCGTAAGTGCGCCGTGCCCGCCCATGGAATGGCCGGTGATGGCCTGCCGGTCCATGTCGAGAGCGAACTCGCGGCCCAGAAGCGCGGGCAGTTCATCAGCCAGGTAATCCCACATGCGGAAATGCGGGGCCCAGGGCTCTTGCGTGGCGTTGACGTAGAACCCGGCGCCTTGGCCGAGGTCATAGGCCTCGTCATTGGCCACATCGTCGCCGCGTGGCGAGGTGTCGGGGAAGACCAATGCGATACCCTGTTCCGCCGCCCAGCCCTGAGCACCGGCCTTGACCATGGCGTTCTCATGGGTGCAGGTCAGGCCCGAGAGATACCACAGCACCGGGACGGGGCCGTCCTGCGCGTCTTCGGGCAGGAAGAGGCCAAAGGTCATGTCGCAGCCGCAGGCGTCGGATTTATGCGTATAGACCCCCTGCGTACCGCCGAAACATGCGTTCTGCGAAACCGTTTCCATGTCGTTCTCCTCTTTCCTCTTGGTAACTGTTCAGTAAAGCCGGGCGACCCAGCCGATCACAAGCGACACCGTGACGATGGCCGCGACCGTCGATATAAGGATGGCAGATGACACCCGTTTGGGGGCCACGCCGTAATGTTGCGCGATCATGAAGACATTGCCCGCGACCGGCAGGCTGGCGGCCGCGATCATCACCGCCGCGGCATAGGGCTGAACCTCGAAGAGGAGCAGCGCCGAGATCGCCACTGCACCAGGGTGCAGCACCAGCTTGCAGAACGAGAGCCACCCCGCCACGCTGGCGCGTTCCGCCGATTTCGAGGCAAGCGATGCGCCAATGGCAAAAAGCGCGCCGGGAGTGGCGGCATCGCCCAGAATGCGCACGAAGGCGTTGATTGGATCGGGGATCGGCAGGCGCAGCGCCGACCATGCCAGCCCCAGCAGGATCGAGACGATCATCGGGTTCTTCAGCAGCCCCAGCCCCACGGTGCGAAAGATCCGCGAGCTCATCCGCCCGTCGCGCGAGCCGGTGATCAGGATCACCACCAGCGAGCCGAAGACGATCAGGTCCACCGCCAGCATGACCATCACCCAGCCGATCGCCGCCTCGCCCATCAGCATCGCCAGCATCGGCACCCCGAGAAAGCCGACATTGCCGATCACCGCGCATTGCGCCTCGATCGCCGTTTCCTCCAGCCCGACGCGCCGGACCATCGCGACGACGGTGGCAAGGGCATAGACCAGCGTGGTGGCCGCGAGATAGGCCATCACGAAATTCCAGTCGAGCACGTCCGACAGCGTCAAGTTGGCGGAGAACCGGAACAGCATCGCCGAGAGCGCGAAGTAGAAGACGAACTTCGTGAGCCATGCGGTGGCCTCCTCGGGGAAGAACCCGCTGCGGCCAGCCCCGTAGCCCAGACCGATGATCAGGAAGAATGGCAGGGTCTGGAGAAAGATGCTCAGCATGGGGATGTGTCGTAGCAGGTTCGCGGGCCACGTCAATCGGCGGCGCATGTCCAAAGGCGGGGCCACGCGCCACACCGGATTTGCGGCGCATTGCTGCAACAAAACGCGGCACGTCGCGACTGATGCGAAAACGAGCGATTAACACGCGGCGGGATTATGTTATTGAACCACAACTCCCGGCGATTTGTGCGGGGTCGGCAGGTATCGTAGCCCGCAGTCCGCCGGACCATTGAACAGTAGAATTGAGAATAGAAAAACCATGAAGAAACGGGCACTTATCACAGGCATCACCGGGCAGGATGGGTCGTATCTGGCGGAATTTCTCTTGGCCAAGGGATACGAGGTGCACGGGATCAAGCGTCGCGCATCGCTGTTCAACACCCAGCGCGTCGATCATCTCTATCAGGATCCGCATGTCACCAACCAGAATTTCAAGCTGCATTACGGGGACCTAACCGACAGTTCCAACCTGACCCGCATCCTGAGCGAAGTGCGGCCCGACGAGGTCTATAACCTCGGCGCGCAGAGCCATGTCGCGGTCAGCTTCGAGGCCCCGGAGTACACGGCGGATGTGGATGGGATGGGCACGCTGCGCCTCTTGGAGGCGATCCGCTTTCTGGGGCTGGAGAACAGCACCCGGTTCTATCAGGCCTCGACATCGGAACTCTACGGGCTGGTGCAGGAGACCCCGCAAAGCGAGACGACGCCGTTTCACCCGCGCTCGCCCTATGCCGTGGCCAAGCTCTATGCCTACTGGATCACTGTCAACTATCGCGAGGCTTACGCCATGTATGCCTGCAACGGCATTCTCTTCAACCACGAGAGCCCGCGCCGCGGCGAGACCTTCGTGACCCGCAAGATCACCCGGGGGCTGGCCAATATCGCGCAGGGGCTGGAGGAATGTCTCTACATGGGCAATATCGACGCGCTGCGCGATTGGGGCCATGCCAAGGATTACGTGCGCATGCAGTGGATGATGCTGCAACAGGAGACCCCTGAGGATTTTGTGATCGCCACGGGTAAGCAATATTCGGTGCGCGAGTTCATCATCTGGTCGGCGGCGGAACTGGGCATCACGCTGGAATTTTCCGGCGAGGGCGCCCGTGAGATCGGGACCGTGGCGGCGGTGACCGGTGACAAGGCTCCGGCGGTGAAACCGGGTGATGTGCTCTTGCGCATCGACCCGCGCTATTTCCGCCCCGCCGAGGTGGAGACCTTGCTGGGCGATCCGGCCAAGGCCAAGGCGAAACTGGGCTGGGTGCCCGAGATCACCGCGCAGGAGATGTGCGCGGAGATGGTCGCCGATGACCTGCGCACCGCGCAACGGCATGCGCTGCTGCGCGAGCATGGCATGGACATGCCGGTGAGTTTCGAGAACGGGTGAGCGCAATGCGGATCTATATCGCCGGGCACAGGGGCATGGTGGGTGGCGCGATCCTGCGGCGGCTGGAGGCGCGGCAGGCGTCGGGCGAGGCGATCACGCTCATCACCGCGACCCATGCGGAGCTTGATCTGACGGATCAGGCCGCCGTGCGCGCCTTCATGGCGGATCAGCGCCCGGATGTGGTGATTCTGGCCGCCGCGAAGGTGGGCGGCATCCTCGCTAACAACACCTATCCGGCAGACTTCATCTATGAGAACCTGATGATCGAATGCAATGTGATCCATCAGGCGTATCAGGCCGGGGTGCGGCGGTTGTTGCAGTTGGGGTCAAGCTGCATCTACCCGCGCGAGGCTGCGCAGCCGATGGCCGAGGACGCGCTGCTGACCGGCACGCTGGAGCCCACCAACGAGCCCTATGCCATCGCCAAGATCGCGGGCATCAAGCTGTGTGAGAGTTACAACCGGCAGTTCGGGACCGATTACCGCTCGGTCATGCCGACCAATCTCTATGGCCCCGGCGACAATTTTCACCCCGAGAACAGCCATGTCCTGCCCGCCCTGATCCGGCGTTTTCATGAGGCGGCACAGGACGGGCGCGAGACGGTGACGATCTGGGGATCGGGCAAGCCGATGCGCGAGTTTCTGCATGTGGATGACATGGCCGAGGCATCGCTGTTCGTGCTGGACCTCGACAAGCCCACCTATGACGCCAACACGCAGCCGATGCTGAGCCATATCAATGTCGGCACCGGGCAGGATGTGACCATTCTGGACCTGGCGCAGATGGTGGCGAAGGTGACAGGCTATGAGGGACGGATCGCCACCGACCCGAGCAAGCCCGACGGCACCCTGCGCAAGTTGATGGATGTGAGCCGTCTGGAGGGTATGGGCTGGCGCGCCTCGATTGCGCTGGAAGACGGGATCGCGGACACCTATCGCTGGTTCCTGGCGCATCAAGACGAGTTTCGCGGCTGACAAGGGGGCCGAGGGAGGTTTGACCATGACTGAGGATATTCACCCGCTTCTGCTCTGCGGGGGCTCCGGCACCCGGCTCTGGCCGCTGTCGCGCAAGAGCTATCCCAAGCAATTCACCAAGCTGACCGGCGAAGAGAGCCTGTTTCAGGCCTCGGCGCGGCGGCTGTCGGGGGACGGGTATGCCGCCCCCGCGATCATCACCGGGTCGGATTACCGCTTTGTCGTGACCGAACAGCTGGCCGGGGTGGAAATCGCCGCCGGGGCCACGCTGATCGAGCCTGAAGGGCGCAACACCGCGCCCGCCATCCTCGCCGGGGCGCTTGACCTAGAGGCGCGCGCGCCCGGGGCGCTGATGCTGGTGGCCCCGTCGGATCACGTGATCCCCGATGCGCAAGCGTTTCGCGATGCGGTGCAGGCGGCGGTGCCTGCGGCGCGGGCGGGACAGCTTGTTACCTTCGGCATCCGGCCTGACCGGGCCGAGACCGGCTATGGCTGGCTGCGCCTGAGCGCCGCCCCGGAGGCCGATTTCACGCCGGTGCCGCAGCCGCTGAAGGGCTTTGTCGAGAAACCGGATGCAGAGACCGCAGAGGCGTTGCTGGCGGACGGCATGCATCTTTGGAATGCGGGGATTTTCCTGTTTTCCACCGACGCCATTCTGGCCGCCTTCGAGACGTATCAGCCCGCGATGCTGGCCGCCGTGAGGCGCGCGCACGCAGCGGCAGAGCGCGATCTGCATTTCCTGCGCCTCGATCCCGAGGCCTGGGCCGCGTGCGAGAGCGAGTCGATCGACTATGCGGTGATGGAAAAGGCGGACAATCTGACCGTCGTGCCATATGGCGGCGCATGGTCGGATCTGGGTGGCTGGGATGCGGTCTGGCGCGAGAGCGGGCCGGATACGGCGGGCATCGTCACCTCGGGGCCTGCGACCGCCATCGACTGCGCGGATACGCTGTTGCGGGCCGAGGACGCACAACAGGCGCTGGTCGGTATCGGGCTGAGCGACGTGATCGCCGTGGCCATGCCCGATGCGGTTCTGGTGGCGCATCGGAGCCGCGCGCAGGACGTGAAAAAGGCGGTGGAGGCGCTGAAAGCGCGTGGCATGAAACAGGCCGAGACCCTGCCGCGCGACTATCGCCCCTGGGGCTGGTTCGAGAGCCTCGCCACCGGCGGGCGGTTTCAGGTCAAGCGCATCCACGTGCATCCCGGGGCCGCGCTCTCCTTGCAAAGCCACCATCACCGGTCTGAGCACTGGATCGTCGTCGAGGGCACGGCCAAGGTGACCATCGACGACGCGGTAAAGCTGATCAGCGAGAACGAGTCGGTCTATATCCCGCTGGGTGCGGTGCACCGGATGGAGAACCCCGGCAAGGTGCCGATGGTTCTGATCGAAGTGCAGACCGGCAGCTATCTGGGCGAGGATGACATTATTCGCTACGAGGATGTCTACGCGCGCGGACAGGGGGCCAAGGGCTGATCAGGTCCAGCGCCCGATTGCAGTGACGGTGATCTCGGGCGCGGTCGCGATTGGCGTCGCCGAATGGGCGCGCAGAGTGCCGCTGAGGTGATCGCCTGCAATTGCGCTGATTCACGGGCCATCTTGGGTCGTCGCACTGGCCGTCAGGGTCGGGCGGGTGCCGGGGGCGAAGGCGGCGGGATAGCTCCATCCGGTCGGCAACGCCGCGCGAAAGAGCGCGCCGTCGACCTGATCGGGCGCGTCGAGCGTGAGGCTATGCTGGCAAATCTGGGTGCCGTCGGGATAGCGCACATAGCTGCCATCGGGGCCGCTGTCGCGGGTAATGTTATGCGCGCCTGAAAGTACGGCCCACGCCCCCCACGCGCCGCCTGCCCGGGTGCGAAAGGCCAGGCTCTGACCATCCGCATCCAGCAGGATCTGCGCCGGTTCATCGGCGGCACCGCGCAGAATGAGGCATGTGCCGGTCCCGCTCGCGCCCGTTGTGGCAGACGTCACCGCATAGACGCCCGACGCCGTGCCCGGCGCATCGAGATCGATCAGGACCGGCACCGCCTGCGCGCCATCCTGCCCCCAGCCGAAGGCCCCCACGCGCATCAGCCGCCCCGCTGTCGCGTCATCCGCCGCCTGCTGCACCGCCGAGCCGGAGGCCAGACCGGATGCCGCCTCAAAGCTGAGCGCGGTGAACCATGTGCCGCCATCGGCGCTGACCTTGATCGCGAAATCATCCGACCCGGCGGTGCCCATCTCGGCCCGCCCGCCAAAGCCGGTCTGAAAGAGCAGGCTGGCCGTGTCGCCCTCGTCGGCCTTGTTGATCTTGAGCTGGTGCCCCGCGCCCTCGTGATTGAAGAGGGTCGCAGGTGCCGCCACCGCCAGACGGTTGACCGCGTCGAAACCTGCATTGATGCCGACCCCAGCGAGATTGACGAGGTCGGGCGGTGCCAACGGAGCCCAGGCACCACTTGCCTGTCGCAACAGACGGCCCGTGCTCTTGTCGAGCGCGATCCATCCCTCCTGCGGGTCTATGAACCGCCAGGTGTCGTCGATCAGCGTTGCGATCCGGCCCGCCTGCCCGGCCCAGGCGCCTTCGGGCGCGGGGCCGATTGCCCAGACCTCGCCCTCATTCGGCGCGGCGGGCGGGATGGTGGCCTCGACCGCTTCGACGGCGAGTTGCACCACCGTGTCGAGCGTCGCGAGCGCCTCGTTATGGGTGACATGCTTTTGCGCCTGCGACGGTTGAATGAACGGCAGGGCAAGGCGCGGGGAATGGTCGGGCATCGGGTCGGCCTCCGGAGATGGGACAATCGTAAAGACTGCGCACACTCTTGAAGCGAAGCCTTGCCAATCCCTGAACCGGGCGTGCGTTGCGTGCCCTAGCCGTGCCGCACGAGGCGGCGGATGAGCGGGGCCATGAACAGCGGCGTGAGATACATCGGCAGTTGGTAGCAACCGATGAACAGCAGCAGCGCCGCGCCGGTCTCGGGCGGCAGCGCGCCGAGAAAGAGCGCGAGATTGCGGTTGCCCGCGACGATGGCGAGAGCGGCGGCGGCGGGGGCCTCGGGGCCGTTTCGCAGAAGGAGCAGCGCGCCGATCTGCGCGCCGAAATTGAGCGTGAAGACGGCGGCAAGCGTCAGCCAGAGTTCCGTTGACGGGGCGAGGATCGCAGGCCCCACCGCCGACATCAGCCCCACGACCACCACGGACATCACCAGCGTGATGGTGCCGTCGACAGCCCCATGCCCTTCGGCGGCGCGCAGCCACGGCACCGCACGGCGCAGGAGCATGCCCGCGCCCCCCGCCACTGCGATCACCGCCAGCAGGCGCAGCGCGGCCATCGCCACCACCTCGGGTGCGCCGAAGACCGGCAGCACCCAGAACACCGGCAGCACCGTCAGCGGCAGGAGCGCCGTGCCCAGCACCAGCTGCCGCAGGGCCGGGGCCGGGTCGCCGCCCGCCATGATGGTGAGGCCCGGACTGCCCGTGAGCGGGGCGGCGGCCAGCACCAGCACCGCACCGATGCCGATGATCGAGTCCATCGCGCCAAGCACCCAGAGCCCGGCAATCGCGCAAAGCGGCAGGACCACCTGCAGGATCAGCGTGGCGATCAGGAAGCGTGGCAGGGTGCGCGCGCCGGGAAAGGCCACGACAACATCGACCCGAAGGGTGGCCAGGAACAGCATCAGCGCGATCAGCGGAAAGATCAGCGGCTCCATCGCGCGGGCAAGGCCGGGGGCGAGGATGCCCACCACAAGCCCGAGCACCAGAACAAGCCGCCCATGCCGCGCTAGCGCGTGAAGAGCCGGTATCACAGCGCCGCCGCCCCCCGCGCCGCCTGATCGTAGCTGCCCGAGAGCGTGCGCAGGAGACCCGCGAGACGCGACAGTTCCGCCTTGTCGAGCCCCAGCTGCCGCACCGAGCGGACCAGCAGACGCTCGCGTACGCGGCCGTATAGGGTGCAGTAGTCCTGCCCCGCCCCGGTGATGCTCACGGTCTTTTCCTTACCCGAGCGTCCGGTGGTGATCAGCCCGTGCCCGGCCAGTTTCTTGACCGCGTAATTCACCAGATGGGTATCCTCGATATTCAGCACGAGGCAGATATCGGCGAGGCTCTTGGGGCGTTCGCGGTGATGCACCAGATGCACGATCAACACTTCGAGCGGGGTCAGCCCCGGCATGCCCGAGGCCGTCATGCAACGCACGATCCAGCGTTGAAAGGCGTTGTTCGCCATGGTCAGGGCAAACTCCATCTCCGACAGTTCCGGCAGGCCGGAATTCGCCAGATGCGCCGAGGACACGACCGGCCCTAGCGCGCCAGCATCGTCTGAGGGATCCATAGCGCAATCTCCGGGAACAGGGTCAGGATGGCGGTGGCGAGCACCAGCAGAAGGAAGAACGGAAAGGCATGGCGCGCGATTTCGAATATGCTGCGCCCGGTGATGGATTGCAGCACGAAGAGGTTGAAGCCGACCGGCGGGGTGATCTGGCTCATCTCGACCACCAGCACGAGGAAGATGCCGAACCAGATCGGGTCGATCCCCGCCGCCAGCACCATCGGCAGAATGACGGATGTGGTCAGCACGACGATGGAAATCCCGTCGAGGAACATGCCCAGCACTATGAAGAACACCACCAATGCGGCCAAGAGCATGTTGGCCGAATAGCCCTGCTCGCCGATCCATGCCGCCAGCGCGCGGGGGATGCCGGTATAACCCATGGCGACGGTCAGAAAGGCCGCGCCCGCAAGGATGAAGGAGATCATGCAGGTGGTGATCGTGGCACCGCGCAGCGCGCCCCACGTGCTCTCCCAATTGAGCGAGCCACCCAGGGCCGATAGGATCAGCGCGCCCAGCACGCCGACCACCGCCGCCTCGGTCGGTGAGGCGAGGCCTGCGTAGATCGAGCCGATGACGGCGATGATCAGCAGGATCGTCGGCCCCAGGAGGATTACCGCGCGCAGCTTGTCCCCGAGCGAGGTGGCGGGTTCGGCGGCGGGCATCTTGTCGCGATGAGTCAGCGCCCAGAGCATGGTGTAGCCCGAGAAAAGCGACGCCAGCAGCAGCCCCGGGCCGATGCCCGCGAGGAACAGCCGCGCGATGCTCTGCTCGGTCGCAGCCCCGTAAACGATTAGGATGATCGAGGGCGGGATGAGAAAGCCGAAGGTGCCGGACCCGGCCAGCGTGCCGATGATCATCCGGTCATCATAGCCGCGCCGGGTGAGTTCGGGCACCGACATGCGCCCGACCGTGGCGGTGGTGGCCGCCGACGAGCCCGAGACGGCGGCGAAAAGCGCGCAGCCGAAGATGTTGGCATGCAAGAGCCGCCCCGGCAGGCGACCCGTGAGCGGGGCCAGCCCCGAGAACATGTCGGACGACAGGCGCGAGCGGAACAGGATCTCGCCCATCCAGATGAACATCGGCAGCGCCGTCAGATCCCAGATATTGAGCGCGCCCCAGACCTTGGTGCCGAACACGAGTTCCGCGGGCGCGGTCGAGGCCAGCATCATCGCTGCCAGCCCCACGGCGATGAGCGCGAAGCCCACCCAGAGGCCGAGTGCCAGACAACCGAACAGGATCACGACGAGGATCAGCGACAGAAGTTCAATGCCCATCGGTCTTGCCCTGTTTCTCGGCCTCGGCGCGCAGGAAGGCCGGGGTCTGCCCGCGCAGCACGGCGAGCGCCTCGTCCAGAAGCGCGATCCAGAAGATCACGAGGCCTAGCACCATCACACCCTGCGGTATCCAGAGCGGGAATTTCGCCATCCCGAAGGAGACCGCGTTGAACGTCCAGGAATCCCAGGCCTGAACCCCGGTGCTGTAGAGCGCGAAACTGCCCAGCCCGAGGGCAAGGACCAGCACCAGCCCGGCCAGAGCACGGCGCAATCCGGGCGGGACAGATTGCGTCAGCATTGTCACCCGCACATGGCCCGCGGCGCGCAGCGTGCCCGCGAGGGCCAGGAACACGGCACCCACGAAAAGGAACCCGCCGAACTCTGACAGCGACGTGATGGCGATGCCGACGGGGTCCTGCCCGATGGCCAGCATGGCCTTGTCGATGACGCGGCCCATCACCTGCACCAGCACCAGCACGGCAATCGCCACCAGTGCCAATGCGGCCAGAACGAAGCCCGCATCGTAAAGACGGTCGAGCAGCCTGCGGATCATGCGCGGCCCCCTTTCTGTCAGAGGAGAGACGCGGGGCGTTTCACCCCGCGCCGGTCAGGATCAGCCAGGATCAGCGCGCGTTATAGCCCGACAGGATCGCAGCCCCCTCGTCACCGGCCTGAGCCTGCCATTCCTTGGTCATGGTCTCGCCGATCTCGCGCAGTTCGCGGGCCAATGTCTCGGAGGGCTGCGAGACCTGCATGCCGTTCTCCTTGAGGGCGGCGATCTTTTCCTCGGTCTCGGCCATCGACATTTCCCAGCCGCGCAGTTCCGCCTCGGCCGAAGCCTCGATCAGCGACTGCTGCTGATCGGCGCTCAATGCCTCGAACGCGCGGGTGTTGACGAAGACCATGTTCTTGGGCAGCCAGGCCTGCGTGTCGATATAATGGCTTACGAAATCCCAGGCCTGCGAAGAGACACCGGTGGAGGGCGAGGTGATCATCGCCTCGACCCGCGAGGTGGAAAAGGCGGTGGGGATATCGCCCGCCTCGACCGTGGTCGGCACAGCGCCCATCAGCTGCGCCAGACGCTCGGTCGCGGTGTTGTAGGCGCGAAAGCTGACGCCCTGCATTTCCGAGATCGAGTCGATTTCCTCGGTCAGGTAGAGGCTTTGGCCCGGCCACGGCACGGCAAAGAGCAGCGTCAGCCCCTGATCGGCCAGCTTGGCCGCGATCTGATTGCGCGAGGCGGCCCAGAGTTTCGAGGCATCCTCATAGCTTGCCGCGAGGAACGGCACCGAATCGACGCCGAAGACCGCGTCTTCGTTGGCCAGCTGTGACATCAGGATCTCGCCGATAGGCGCAAGGCCCCGGCGCACCGAGTCGCGGATTTCCGGATGGGCATAGAGCGAGCCCGCCGAATGCACGGTGATGGTCAACTCGCCCTCGGTCGCGCTTGCGACATCATCGGCGAATTGCATGATATTCTGGGTGTGAAACACCGAATCGCCATATGGTGTCGGCATGTCCCATGCGGTCTGTGCCTGCGCGGCCCCAAAGCTCATGGCGAAGGCCGTCGACAGGGCCAGTGTGTTGAAATGTTTCATGGTCGTCTCCCTGGGTTCTGTTTTGAATTGGTGCCGGGTGTTGTCCCGGTTCTGAGGAAAGCCTGACCGGTCACTTGCAATTTGTCAACAAATTGTCATTGTGGCGCGGCAAGTTCAGCCCAACACGCGGAATCTCCGGGATTTCTGGACCGGGTGGATTGCGCACTCCTCTCGTCTCATCAGCCCGGTGGCCGGGCGCGGCCGTAATCACGCCCACGGCAGGCGGCTTCCGCGCGGGCTGGACAAGACCTTTGCAAAGGCCTTGTCACGCGCTTTGCAAAGCGCGTGAAAGCGGCGTCGACGCCGCTTTGGAAGCCGTTTGCAAACGGCTTCCCGCCCCGCCTCAGCGATGGGCGGTGGCGGCCATCGTGGCGACGCCATCGGTTTCGCGGCGCACCCGCAGGCTCAGCCCCTCGTCGCTCTCGCGCGCCTCGATCGCCACCGGCACGTTGCAGATCAGCGGCGAGAGGCCGCGATAGGTGAACCGTGCGGGCAGGTGCCCCATAAGATGCGTGGCGAGGTTCATCATCCACACCGCCTGCATCGGGCCATGCACGACAAGGCCCTCATACCCTTCGACACCGGTCGCATAGGGGTGATCGTAATGGATGCGGTGGCCATTGAAGGTGAGCGCCGAAAAGCGAAAGAGCATCGTCGGGTCGGGGGTGATGTGCCACGCCGTGGACCCCGGCCAGTCCTCGGCGCGCTCAGACGCGCGGGCCTCGCCGGGCTTGGGGTCTTCGCGGTAGACGATGTCCTGACGTTCGGATATCCGCGCCTCGCCGGAGACCTTGTAGCTATGGCGCTGCGTGACGAAGCCCAGCTTGCCGCTGCGCCCCTCCTTGAACGCGACGTCCTCGATCAGCGTCTCGCGTTTCACCAGATCGCCGGGCGCGAAAGGCGCGTGAAACTCCAGTTCGCCCCCCGCCCACATCCGGCGCGGCAGGGGCAGCGCGGGCAGGAAGAGGCCGGTTTTCGGGTGGCAATCGCGGCCCAGCTTGTCCGGTGCCACCGCATCCGGCACAAGGCACCAATGGAGGCCCACCGGCACCTCGGCTTCGGCCAGATATCCCGCCAGCGTCGCGCGATATTGCGTGATCAGACGCTCCGACATCGGCTCTGACCGCGCGTAGCCCCAGCCGATCCAGTCGTTGTACTCGCTCATCTCACACCCCCCGTCCCGACCCGTAGGATTTGGGCAGATCCAGCACCTGCTCCGCGATGTAGCACAGGATCAGGTTGGTCGAGATCGGCGCGATCTGGTAGAGCCGCGCCTCGCGCCACTTGCGCTCCACGTCGTATTCCTCGGCAAAGGCAAAGCCGCCATGGGTCTGCATGCAGGCCTCGCCGGCCTCCCAGCTGGCCTCGGAGGCCAAGAGCTTGGCGGCATTGGCCTCGACGCCGGGGTTGTCGCCTGCGTCATACATCGCCGCCGCGCGGTAGACGATGGCTTCGGCCGCCATCAGATGCGCCTGCGCGCGGGCCAGCGGAAACTGAACGCCCTGATTGGCGCCGATCGCCTCGCCGAACACCGCGCGGTCCCGGGCATAGTCCGACCCGGTTTTCAGGAACCACTTGGCGTCACCGATGCATTCGGCGGCAATCAGGATACGCTCGGAATTCATGCCGGAGAGGATATACCGAAAGCCCTTGCCCTCCTCGCCGATCAGGCTGTCCGCCGGGATGCGCAGGTTGTCGAAAAACACCTCGGTCGTGGCGTGGTTGATCATCGTGCGGATCGGGCGGATTTCCACGCCTCGGCCCACCTTGTCGCGCAGATCGACGAGGAAGACCGAGAGGCCATCGGTTTTCGATTTGGCCTGATCGCGCGGGGTTGTGCGTGCCAGCAGGATCATCAGGTCGGAATGCTCGATCCGCGAGGTCCAGATCTTCTGGCCGTTGATTACATACTCATCGCCGTCGCGCCGCGCCGTGGTCTTGAGCGCGAGCGTATCGGTGCCACTTGTCGGTTCGGTCACGCCGAACGCCTGCAGCCGCAGCGTGCCGTCAGCAATGCCCGGCAGATAGGCGGCCTTTTGCGCCTCGGACCCGTGCCGCAGGAGCGTGCCCATCGTATACATCTGCGCGTGACAGGCGGCCGCATTACAGCCGGAGCGGTGGATTTCCTCCAGGATCACCGAGGCCGCCGTCAGGTTCAGCCCCGATCCGCCATACTCCTCGGGGATCATCGCCGCGAGATAGCCCTCGCGGATAAGCGCGTCGACGAATTCCTTGGGATAGGCGCGGCGCGCATCCAGATCGCGCCAGTAGTGGCCCGGAAACGCGGCGCAGACCTGCGCCACCCCGTCGCGAATATCGGCATGTTCCGCCGTCGGATCAAAAGACGTCATTCCAGCCCCTTCGTTTTCTTGCCGCCCCTGATTGGCAGGTTTTGACGGGTAATGGAATATTCACAACGGGGTTTTCCATTCCGCCCGCCCTGGGGCATGGTGCGCCCGACCCGATCCATCAAGGAGGCCCCCATGCGCACCGACCTTTCCGGTCTTCTCGTCGTCTCGCTCGAACAGGCGGTCGCCGCCCCCTATGCGTCCTCCCGTCTCGCCGAGGCGGGGGCGCGGGTGATCAAGGTGGAGCGCCCCGAGGGCGATTTCGCGCGCGGCTATGACAGCATTGTGCATGGCGAGAGCGCCTATTTCGTCTGGCTCAACCGGGGCAAGGAATCGGTCTGTCTCGACCTGCGGCAGGAGGCCGACCGCGCGCTGATGGAGCGGATGCTGGCCCGCGCGGATATCTTCATCCAGAACCTCGCGCCGGGGGCCATCGACCGGCTGGGATTCGCCCCCGACCGGCTGCGCGCCGAGTATCCGCGCCTCATTACCGTGTCGATCTCGGGCTATGGCGAAGAGGGGCCACTCGCGGATCTCAAGGCCTATGACCTGCTGGTGCAGGCCGAAACCGGCCTGTCGTCGATCACCGGCAACGCGGCGGGCCCGGCGCGCACCGGCGTGTCGGTTTGCGACATTTCGGCGGGGATGACCGCCTATCAGGCGGTGCTGGAGGCGCTGATCGGGCGCGCCACCACCGGCGCGGGGCGGCATATCGCGGTGTCGCTCTTTCATGCGCTCAGCGACTGGATGAACGTTCCTTTCCTGCAATACGCCTATGGCGGCAAGGTGCCGCCGCGTGCGGGGCTGAACCATCCCACCATCGCACCTTATGGTGTCTACGAGGGCAGCGATGGCAAATCGGTGCTGATCTCGATCCAGAACGAACGGGAATGGGCCATGTTCTGCGAAACGATCCTCGGGGATGCGGCACTTGCCCGCGATCCGCGCTTTGACAGCAATTCGAACCGCGTCGCCAATCGCGCCGCCCTCGATGCGGTGCTGCGTCCAGTCTTTGCCGGTGTGACCCGCGACGCGATGGCCGACCGCCTGCGCGCCGCGCGCATCGCCTATGGCCGGGTGAGCGAGATGGAGGACGTGGTGAGCCACCCGCAGAACCGCTATGTCACCGCCGAGACGCCAAGCGGCCCGGTGCGGATGCTGGCCCCCGGCGCGCTGATCGACAACACCCCGGCCACGCCCGGCGCCGTACCCGGTCTGGGCGCGCATACGGGCGCGCTGCGCGACGAATTCGGAGAGGCGTGAGGCGATGGACACAGGCGAGCGGATCACGACGATCCTGAAGGAGACCGGCGCGCGCGACGTGCTCGATATCGGCTGTGGGCGAGGCGCGCTTGCCCGGCGTCTGGTCGGCGAGGGCCTTGCCGTGACGGGCATCGACCCGGCACCCGACGCCATCGCGGCGACGCAAGAGAGCGTGCCCGAGGCGCAGTTCTCGGTTGCCGGGGCCGAAGACCTGCCGTTTGATCCGGGCCGTTTCGATGCCTGCGTGTTTCTCAATTCCCTGCATCACGTGCCTGTGCCCCTGATGGGGCGGGCGTTGCACGAGGCGCTGCGGGTCTTGCGCCCCGGCGGAGAGGTGATCGTGGTGGAGCCGCTGGCCGAGGGGCCATTCTTCGAGGTGATGCGCCCGGTGGAGGACGAGACCGACATTCGCCGCGCCGCCATGGCCGCGATTGATGCGCTCTGTTCGGCGGGGGATGCGACCGGACCGGCCCCGGTGACATGGTCGCGGCCCACGCCGGTCGCCGACACCGAAGCGTTCATCGACACCCTCGCGCGCGTCGACCCCGCCCGCCGTGCGGTGGCCGAGGCGCAGCGCGAGAGGCTTGCCGATCTCTTGGCACGCCACGCGACGGACGGCGCCGAAGGCCCTGAACTGCACCAACCCCTGCGCCTCTGGCGATTGCGGCCCGTCTGACCACCTCGACAAATTGGCTCTGGATTGATATGTCTTTTTGTGCTTTTTTTCCCGGCAAGGAGAGAAAACGCACGTGTTCAGCTTTGGCGACATCATGGCAGAGGCGCTCGGCCTGATCCTGACATGGGATCGGGACCTGAGCGAGATCGTCGCGCTGTCGCTGCGCGTGACGCTGACGGCGGTGGCGGTCGCCTGCCTGATCGGCCTGCCCTTGGGCGCAATCGTGGGCGCGTTCCGCTTTCCCGGGCGCGGCGTGGCGACGGTGCTGCTCAATGCGCTGATGGGGCTGCCGCCGGTGGTGGTGGGGCTGTTCGTCTACCTGATGCTGTCGAATGCCGGGCCATTGGGCATTCTCGGTCTGCTCTACACCCCCACGGCGATGATCATCGCGCAGACCATTCTGGTGACCCCCATCGTGGCGGCGCTGACGAAACAGGTGGTCGAGGATCTGCACGGCGAATATGCCGAGCAATTCGCCTCGTTCGGCCTCTCAGCGCGTGAACGCGTGTCTGCGCTGTTGTGGGATGCGCGCTACAGCCTGTTGACGGTGGCACTTGCCGGCTTTGGCCGCGCGGTGGCCGAGGTCGGGGCGGTGCTGATCGTCGGCGGTAACATCAACCATGTGACCCGGGTGATGACCACGACCATCGCGCTCGAGACCTCCAAGGGCAATCTGGAACTGGCACTGGCACTCGGTGTGCTGCTTCTGGCGTTGGCGGTGATCGTCAACGCGCTTGTGATGGCGCTCCGGGCCTCGGCGGTGCGGGCGGCCTATGCGTGACACGGTGATGGATATCCTTACCGAGAGCCCCGTGACGGCGAAACCGCTGCTGGAGGCGCGGGGCTTGAGCTTTGCGGCGGGCGGGCAGACCCTTATCCACGGCATTGACTTGGAGATTGAGCCGGGCAAGCGCACCCTCGTGATGGGCGCGAATGGCAGCGGCAAGAGCCTGCTGTTGCGGCTGCTGCATGGGTTGCTGACGCCCTCTGCGGGTCAGGTTCTGTGGCGCGGCCATGCCCCCGACCGCGCCGCGCGCCGTGCGCAGGCGATGGTGTTTCAGCGCCCCGTGATGCTGCGCCGCTCGGTGCTGGCCAACCTGAATTTCGCGCTGAAGGTCCACGGGCTGGCTGGGCGCGACCGCGCGGACCGCGCAAACGAGGCGCTCGAGATGGCGCGGCTGACCGATCTCGCGACGCATCCTGCCCGGGTGCTGTCGGGCGGCGAGCAGCAGCGCCTCGCGGTGGCGCGCGCGCTGGTGTGCGAGCCGGATTTGCTGTTTCTCGACGAGCCGACCAGCAGTCTCGATCCGGCCTCGACCCAGATGATCGAGGATCTGGTCAACGCCGCCCACAAACGCGGCGTGACTATCGTGATGGTCACCCATGACATGGGTCAGGCCCGGCGCATGGGCGACGAGGTGATCTTTCTCCATGCCGGGCGCGTCGCGGAACGCGGCTCGCTCGACCAGGTTCTGGGCGCACCGCGCTCGGAGGCCGCCCGCGCTTGGACGCAGGGGCGGCTCTACACCGCAACCGACAACTAACCCCAAACCAAAACGGAGCACGCAATGTTCAGACGTCACCTTCTCTCGCTTGCCCTCGGCGCGACACTGGCCCTCGGGACCGGTGCGGCACAGGCGCAGGACGAGTTCATCGTGGTGCAATCCACCACCTCGACGCAGAATTCGGGCCTGTTCGATCACATCCTGCCGATGTTTCAGGACGAGACCGGCATCGAGGTGCGGGTCGTGGCCGTGGGCACGGGCCAAGCGATCAAGAATGCCGCCAATGGTGATGGCGACGTGCTCTTCGTCCATGCCAAACCCGCCGAAGAGAAATTCGTGGCTGAGGGGCACGGGGTCTCCCGCGCCGACGTCATGTATAACGATTTCGTCATCGTCGGCCCGCCCGCCGATCCCGCAGGCGTGGCGGGGATGAGCGACGTGGTCGCGGCCCTGACCAAGATCAGCGAGGCCGAGGCCGCCTTCGCTTCGCGCGGCGATGACAGCGGCACCAACAAGGCCGAGTTGCGCCTGTGGCAAGAGGCCGGGATCGACGCGCAGGCGGCCTCGGGCGGCTGGTATCGCGAGACCGGGTCGGGCATGGGCGCGACGCTCAATACCGGCACGGCAATGGACGCCTATATCATGACCGACCGCGCCACCTGGATCGCCTATGGCAACAAGGGCGACTACCAGATCGCGGTCGAGGGCGACCCCAAGATGTTCAACCAGTATGGCATCATCCTAGTGAACCCCGAGAAGCACGAAAGCGTCAAGGCCGAGGCCGGGCAGGCGTTCATCGACTGGGTGCTCTCGGAGGAAGGCCGGGCCGCCATCGCGGGCTACAAGGTGGACGGCCAGCAGCTGTTCTTCCCCAACGCCGGGGGCTGACCGTCGGCTTCCACCGCCAAGCCGTTTCGAAACGGCTTGGCACGCGCGCCGCGAAGCGCTTGAAAGGCCGCTTGCAAGGGCCTTTTCTACTCCGACAGCCAGCGGACCTGCCCCATCGGGGATAGGTCATAGCCACCAAGCGCCTCGGCCTTGGCCACCATCGTGTCGGACCTCATGAAGGCGACAAGGCGCTGCACGGGGTCGGTGAAATAGATCCGCCTGTCGATCAGCAGATCAAACCGTTCCTGCAACAGCGGGCGAAAGGTGAGGCGGAACTGACGCGCCATGGATTCGATGCCGAGTGTCGCCTCGGCCTCGCCCGCCGCCACCGCCGCCGCCGCGTCGCTTTCGGTATGGGCGGGGCTCGTGGGCGTGAGGATATCACCGGAGGTCAGCCCGGCCTCGCGCATCAGGCGATCAAAGAGCGCCGTGGTCCCGGCCCCCTCCTGCCGCAGGATCACCCGCCGCCCGCGCAGATCGCCAAAATCGCGCACCATGTCCGCCACCGAGGGCGTCAGGATCAGGCCGCGTTCCCGCGCCGCCCAGCCGATCAGCACCGCGTCGCGCAGCCCCGCCGCCTCGAGCGCGGCGATGTTCCAGCCGTCAGCATCGGGGATGTGCAGCCCGGCAAGGCCCGCGCGCCCCTCGGCGAAGCCTGCCAGACCGTCGCAGCTACCGTTCCAGAGGGTCGCCAGACCGGCCCCACTTTCGCGCAGTGCCCAGTCGAGCAGCGGATCATGCGAGCCGGTCACCAGATCCGGGCGCATGGACGGGCGCAGCGCGCCCTCGCCCTCTATCCAGGCGGTGAGTTCGCCTTGCGGAAAGAGCAGCTTGCCGGTGATCTTGCGATGCGGAATTTCGCCTGTCGCCACCATGTCATAGACCTTGCGCTCGCGCACGCGGAGCAGGTCGGCAACTTCCTTGGTGGTCAGATAGGCGGGGTCCATCGGCTCTCCGGATCGCTGCGGCAGTGCCTTGTTCCTAGCCCATTCCAAGCCGGAAATCAGCAGGAAAGCGTACTCAGAGCCGGTTGACCGGCAGTTTCAGCATCGGGTTGCCGTCACGGTCGTGCGGCACCTCGCCTGCGCGCATGTTCACCTGCAAGGACGGCAGGATCAGCCGCGGCATGTTGAGCTGCGCGTCGCGTTCGGTGCGGAAGCGCACGAATTCCTCACGGCTCTTGCCGCCACCGACGTGGATGTTGTTGGCCTTCTCCTCGGCGACCGTAGTCTCCCACGCGATATCGCGGCCACCCGGTCCGTAGTCGTGGCACATGAAGAGACGCATGGCATCGGGCAGGCTCAGGACGCGCCGGATGCTGTCGTAAAGCTCACCCGCATCGCCGCCCGGAAAGTCGGCCCGCGCCGAGCCGCCATCGGGCATGAAAAGGGTATCGCCGACAAACGCCGCATCGCCCGTCACATGCACCATGCAGGCGGGGGTATGGCCCGGCGTGTGGATGGCAAAGCACTGCATGCTGCCCACGGTGTAGCTGTCGCCATCCTTGAACAGCCGGTCGAATTGCGACCCGTCGCGCTGAAACTCGCTGCCCTCGTTGAAGATCTTGCCGAAGACATCCTGCACGACCATGATCTTTTCGCCGATCCCGATCTTGCCGCCAAGACGCTCCTGAATGTAGGGCGCGGCACTCAGGTGATCGGCATGCACATGGGTCTCGATGATCCATTCGAGGCTCAGCCCCTCGTGCTCGATATGGGCGATCATCGCGTCGGCATGATCGTAGGTGATGCGCCCGGCGGCCATGTCGATATCCATCACGCTATCGACCACCGCGCAGGCGTTGGAGCCCGGGTCCTTCACGACGTAGCTGATCGTGTTGGTGGCCGCGTCGAAGAACGCCTCGACCTGCGGATGCAGCGCCATGTTGACCGGGTTGTCGCTCATGCCATGGCCTTCCGTCCTGCCTGTTTCGCCTGAACGAGGCGCGCCGCCCAAAGCCCGACGAGCAAGGCGGCGACAAAGCCCACGACCTCGACCTTGCCCGAGCCGAGCGCCGGCACGGCGGCACCGGGACAGAACCCGGCAATGCCCCAGCCGATGCCGAACACCGCAGAGCCGCCGACCAGGCGCGCGTCGATATCGCGTGCCGTGGGCAGTTGAAACCTCTCTTCGATGGCAGGTTTATCACGTCGTAGCACAAACCGATAGCCGATGAAGGTGGTCACCAGCGCGCCGCCCATCACGAAGATCAGGCTCGGGTCCCATGTTCCGGCGATGTCGAAGAAATTGAGCACCTTGGCCGGGTTGATCATGCCGGATATGGCGATCCCCACGCCAAAGATCAGGCCGACGATGAAAGCGGACAGCAAGCGCATCTCTCAGCCCCCCATAACGTGACGGATCACGTAGACGGTGATCCCGCAGGTGATCATGAAGGTCAGCGTTGCGACCATCGAGCGGGGCGAAAGCCGCGCGTTGCCGCAGACCCCGTGCCCCGAGGTGCAGCCCGAGCCATAGGTCACGCCGATGCCCACGATGAACCCGCCGACCGCGATCATCGGCCAGCTGACCGGCACATCGACGGCAGGCATCTGCCCGGTCACCGCCAGCACCAGCAAGGGCCCCGCGATCATCCCCGCGACCATCGCCGCGCGCCAGCCCTTGTCGCCGGGCGCGGTGCCTGTCACCAGACCCGAGAGAATGCCTGTGGCCCCCATCACGCGGCCCTGCAGGAACATCAGTAAGACCGCCGATGCCCCGATCAGCACGCCCCCCGCCAGTGACATGAGCGGGGTGAATTCCGTCTCGAACCCTGTCATTTCTCGTCTTCCTTTATCTGTCATGGGCGCGCCTGACGGCGCGCCGATACATATTCATGACTGAATATATGAAAGAGCTGTCGTTTTTTACAGGGCTAATCCGATGGCCACAGAAATGTGACCGCGCAGCGCCTAGCCTTCGGATTGCGCCGCGCGCATGGTGCCGCGCGTGATTGCCACGATGGCAATCACCGTCAGCGTCCAGAAGAACCACGTGATCGGCCCGCGCAGCAGGATATCGGGGCTGCCGCCCGACATCAGCATGGATTGGCGGAAATTATCCTCGAGCAGCGGCCCGAGGATGAAGGCGATGAGGAAGGGCGCGGCGGGGATGTGATAGCGCGACATCACGAATCCGACCCAGCCCATCACGAACATCACGCCGACGTCGAAGATGTTGTTGTTGACCGCGAACACCCCGTAGATGCACAGCACCAGCACCATCGGCATGAGAATGCGCTTGGGGATATCCGCCACGGGCCGAAAGCCGCGAATGGCCAGCCCGCCGACGACGAAGAGAATCCCCGAGGACAGGATTAGGCCGATGAAGAGGCCGTAGATGATATCGACGTTGAGCACGAACATCATCGGCCCCGGTTGCAGCCCGTGCACCATGAACGCCCCGATGATGATCGCGGTGATCACGTCCCCCGGCACGCCCAGCGCCAGCAGCGGTATGAGCGTCGCCCCCGCCACGCCATTGTTTCCCGCCTCAGAGGCCGCGACGCCCTCGATCTCGCCCTTGCCGAAATTCGCCTTGTTCGGCGATTTGCGCCGCGCCTCGGAATAGCTGAGGAACGCTGCCGGGGCCGCGCCGATACCGGGGATGGAGCCGAGGAAAACGCCGATGAAACTGCCCCGGATGATCGAGCGGAAACAGCGTTTGTATTCCGCGAAGGTGACCCATTTGCTGCCCAGCTTCTGCACCTTGCCCATGTGGCCGGTGGGGTGCCAGACCATGTTGATGACCTCGGGGATGGCGAAAAGGCCGATCAGCACGGCGATGAAATTCAGCCCGCCCATCAGGTTGGGATCGCCAAAGGTAAAGCGGTTGGTGCCATAGACCAGATCGAGGCCGATAGTGGCGAGCAAAAGCCCCAATAGCGCCGAGAGCGCACCGCGCAGCAGGCTCTCGCCCGAGACACCGGCGATGATCGTCAATGAGAACAGGATCAGCGCGAAGAATTCCGGCGGCCCGAAACTGAGCGCGAAGGAGGCAAGGAACCCGGCAAAGAAGATCAGTGCCAGATTCGAGACGAAATCCGCCGTGCAGGACGCCCAGAGCGCCATGCCGAGCGCGCGCCCCGCCTCGCCGCGTTCGGCCATCGGGTGGCCGTCGAGGATCGTGGCAGATGAGGCGGGCGTGCCCGGCGTCTTGATCAGAATCGCCGGGATCGAGCCGCCGAAAATGCCGCCCTTGTAGACGCCGAGCAGCAGCAGGATGCCGTTGATCGGCTGCATCGGAAAGGTGAAGGGCAGCGCCAGCGCCACCGCCATGGTCGCCGAAATGCCGGGGATCGCACCGCCAACCACGCCGATCACCACGCCAATGGCCAGTGACAGGAACGCCTCCCAGTTGCCGACAAGGGCCAGCCCCGCCATCACGCTGTCAATCAGGCTCATGGCAGTCTCACCAGTTCACCTTGCGGGATGGCCACGCTCGCCACATGCGCAAAGAAGGCATAAAGCACCAGCGGCACCACGATTGCACAGATGAAGGCCGTCGCCGGGTGGCGCGTCTTGACCAGAAAGGCGAGCGCGACGAAGGCCAGCATCGAGGTCCAGACCATGCCGAGCCAGGGCATGACCCAGAAGGTCGCCATCATCAGCACCGCCATTGCAGCGAGGCGCATCATGCCTTGGCGGGGATCGTCAATCGGCTCGTTCACCGGATCGCCGCCACCCAGTCGTTGCCGCCCCGTCAGCACAAGCGCCAGTCCGATCAGCGCCGTCAACCCACCCAGAATGTACGGCCAGAACAGCGGCGACAGCACGATATTGCGCACATTGCTGGGCGACGAAACCCAGTACGGAATGGCGTAGAGGATGAGAAAAAGGGCCCCGATGATGGCCCCGATGCCAAGCTGCACCTGCATTGCCCGATGGCTCACACCTGACCCTCCCCGATCAGATAACGGCTTTATTGCCCGGGCGCAGGACAGCCGCGCCCGGGAGGTTTGTCAATCGGGCCTCAGCCTTCGATCCGCATGCCCAGCTTGTCGACCAGCGCACGGAAGGTCTCGTATTGGGTCTCGATGAACTCGTTTGCCTCTTCCGGGCTCATCACCTCGATCACCGAGCCGCGCGCCGTCATCTGCTCGACGAATTTTTCGTTTCCGGCCGCCTCGGCCATCCACTCGCCCCATTTGGCGGCCACGTCGTCGGGCAGGTCATCCGGCCCGGCGATACCGGTCCAGCCGACCAGCTGGGTGAGATCGGATTTTCCAAGCGAACTCGCCGAGGGGGCGTCAAAGCCCGGCACCGGCTCGTCCGTGGTGACCATGAGCGGCTTCAACTGGCCATTGGCTACGAAACTCGCCAGCGCGGAGGTGTTGGTGCACAGGAACGTCGCCGTGCCGTTGAGCACCGCCGTCGCTGCGGCACCGCCACCCTTTTGCGGGATATGCGTGGCCTTTTCCAGCGGGTCCTTGACGCCGAACTCGTCCAGCACGAAGACCGCCGCGAGGTGCAGCATCGAGCCCACGCCCGACGAGCTGTAGCTGGTGCCCTCGCTCTCGGTCAGGCTGACCAGATCCTCCATGCTCTCGATACCGGAGTCGGGCCGCACGGCACAGGCCACCGGGTTGATCTCGTAGACCGTGACAAAGCGGTAATCATCGAGCGTATAGGGCAGCGTTGCCTTCATCGCCGGGTTCACGGAATGGGACCCCACCCGTGCGAACAGCATCGTGTAGCCGTCGGGCTTGGCGTTCTGCACCGCGACCGAACCTGTGGCCCCGCCTGCGCCGGTGATGTTCGACATGACCAGCGTGCCACCCACGGCCGTGCCCAGCGGCTCGGCGATGGTGCGCGCGGAAATGTCGGTCGCCCCGCCCGCCCCATAGGGAATGATCATGTTGATCGGTCGTTCGGGATACTCGGCCAGCGCGGGTGCCGCCGCCAGCCCCAGACCCATGGCGCAAAACGCGCCCAGATGTCTCAGTTTCATTCTGTCCTCCTCCTCTGTCGGGGCGTTGCGGCGCGGGTCGTGATCGCGGATTGCAACGCCTGCCGGTTCAGGTGTAACTTTAAGCCAACCTTAATATAAGCAATATTCCGTTACAGCTTGGGTTAGCAAAGCTTACGGTAAAGGCAGGCCATGTCAATCCGACGCCTACGCACCCTGATCGCGGTGGACGAGCACAAGACCTTCAGCGCCGCCGCCGATGCGGTATTCGTGACCCATGCCGCCGTCAGCCAGCAGATGCGCAGCCTTGAGGAGGAATGGGGCCTGGCCCTCTTCGACCGATCGCGCCGCACGCCGGAACTTACCCCGGCGGGACGCGCGCTTGTGGCCCGGGCACGCGAGATCGTGCGCGCCTATGACGGCATTGTGCCGTCGGTTCTGGGCGACGAGGGGTTTCAGGGCGAAATCTCGCTCGGCGCGGTGCCGATGACACTGACCGGCCTGACGCCCCTGTCCGTGCGCCTGTTGAAACAGAGCTATCCCGACCTGCATGTGCGCATCGTGCCCGGCATGACGACCGGGCTGATCGCCGAGGTCGAGCGCGGCGCGCTCGATTGTGCGGTGCTGTCGCGGCAAGGCCCGCTGCCGCCCGAGATCGACCATGCCGACATCGCCCGCGAACCGATGGAGCTTTTGGCCCCCGAAGGCACCATAGGCGACGATGTGCGCACCCTTCTGACGCAACACCCTTTCATCCGCTTCAGCCGCGATGCGGTGGTGGGCGGGCTGATCGACGGCTGGCTGCGCGACAGCGGAATCGCGGTCAACGTGACGATGGAATTGCAGGGGCTGGAGGCGATCTCCAGCATGGTTCTGGCGGGGCTTGGCGTCTCGATCGTGCCGGCGCGCTGCGTGCGCGGCGCAAACCCCCTGCCCCTGCGCCGCCTGCCCCTGCCCGAGGGTGCGCCCATCCGCCAACTGACCCTTGCGCATCGTCGCGACAATCCCCGCATCCGGGTCATTCAGGAGATCCATACCGCCCTGCTTGGCGCGGTCGGGATCGGAGCCTTCACACCGGCCCCGGCGGGCGCCCCCGCATGACGCCCGAGATCGCGCTGTATGTCGCCGCGGGGGCCCTTGCGGGCGGGTTGATCAACGGGCTGGCAGGCTTTGGCACCGCGCTTTTCGCGCTCGGGTTTTTCCTCAACGTGATGCCGCCGGTGCAGGCGGTGGCGGTGGTCGTCGTGCTCTCGGCGCTCACCGGTCTGCAAGGGCTCTGGATCGTGCGCCATGCCATCGGGGCCAACAAACGACGCCTGACGCGGTTCCTGCTGCCCGGAATCATGGGGATACCCCTGGGCGTGCTGGCCCTGTCGGTGCTGGACGCGCGCAGCCTGAAACTGGGGGTCGCCGGGTTTTTGATCCTCTATGGCGGCTATTTCAGCCTGCGCACGCATCTGCCCCGCTTTGAGCGCCCGACACCGATCTGGGACATGATCGTGGGCTTCTCGGGCGGGGTGCTTGGGGGTGCCGCCTCGCTCTCGGGGGCGCTGCCGATGATGTGGTGCGCCCTGCGCCCCTGGCCCAAGGCCGAGACGCGCGCCGTGCTGCAACCCTTCAACGTGACGGTTCTGGCGCTCACGGCCGCCGCTCTCGCGGTGAAGGGCGCCTATACCCGCGAGACGCTGAGCTACCTCGCGCTGGCCTTGCCGCTCTCGATCATCGCCGCGCAACTCGGCATTGCGATCTTCAAGCGGCTGCCGGATGCAGCCTTCCGGCGGCTTCTGATCGCCATGACATTTATATCCGGCGCAGTGCTTCTGGCGCGCGAACTGGTTTGAGTTAGAACGACGTTTGCAAACGGCTTTCTAGCCGATCACCTCGTCCGAGCGGTCATCAGTCTCACCATAGCGTTTGAGCGTCGCCGGGCGGGTGCCTTCATAAACGCGGTCAAGGTTTTGCACGATCTTGGCGTTCTCGCGCTCGAAGAGGCAATTGCCGTCAAGGTCCGAGGCCACGATGAACGGCCCCATCTTTTTGCAGCGGATGACCCACATCGCCTGCGCAAGCCCCAACTCGTCGCGCCAATGCACCGCCTCGACCTTCTCGATCCCGCGCCCGAGCAAAGCGCCGGTGCCGTAGCCCACGGTCGACAGGTAAATCGCGCCGTTGGGTACGAAATATTCCTTGTAATCCTTCGAGGACATGCCGCCCTTGCCGATGATCAGCCGCGCGCCAGTCTTTTCCATCCATTCCGGCAGCCACTTGGCAAAGCGGAACGACGCCGTCGCCGTCACCGCCCCCATGTCAAAGCTGCCGTCAGAGCGGATTGCGGCGGCAGGTGAGCAATGGAAATTCGCCGCACTCTCGCCCGGCAGTTCCATCGGGATATTCGCCTGCTCCTCCAGCGCGCGCTTATACACGCCTTCGCGCGCGGTGTAGAGTAGACCATCGAGATAGACGATATCGCCGAGGCGTAATTCGGCCAGCGCCTCGGGCGTCGGCGTGGTGCTGAGGCGTATTTCGCGCGGTTTGGTCATTCGGCAGCCTCCTGCGCGCTGCCCGGCCACTCGACCGTCTCGCGCCGCTGATAGGGGGTGAACCAGTCGGGATCGGTGCGGTACTCCACCCGGCCGTCCGCGTAGACCCGCGCCACCGCGCGGCGCGACGAGAGGCAGAAGGCATGTACCGACATCTGCATGCCGCCGGTGTGGCAATAGCCGACCTCGATATTGCAATCGACGACCATGTTCTTGCCGACAAACCCCATCGCGCCCATGCCGATGGAATTGCCCAGATCCTTGAACTCTCGCTCCAGCGCCGCGATCTTGGGGTCCGGGTTCTCGCTGCCCACCACGCGCAGGCAGGCGGCGCGCTTGCCCAGTACCATGCAGGTATCCTTGGAGCCGCCGAGGCCAATGCCGATGATCGCCGGCTGACAGGCCAGCCCGCGCTTGCCGAAGGCCACGAGGCTGTCGAGATAGAAGCGCTTGATCCCTTCGATCCCGTCCGAGGGGAAGAGCATGCGGTAATCGGTCCCAAAAAGCCCGCCCTTGTGCACGGTGATGAGGTCGATCCACTCGCCCCCCGGCTCGTAGCCGTATTCGATCTCGGGCGCGCCGATGCCGACGTTATTGTTGTGATCGGTGCGCCAGAGCGGATGCACCCGGTTGGGCCGCAGCGGCACGCCGTCGGTCGCCTGCGCCGTGGCCCGGCGCAGCGCGGATTCTAGCGCCACCGGCCCGCCCTCGATCTGCGTCTCGTTGCCCATCTTCACATACCAGCGCGGACAGCCGGTATCGCCGCACATCGCGCGCCGATCCTCCTTGGCGGCCTTGTAATTCTCCAGCATGGCTTGCAGGACGAAGGACGAAAGATCGCCATCCTCGGTCTCGGCGGCGTGTTGCAGCCCGGTCAGGTAGTCGTCGGGGATCTCGATCGCCGCCTTGTCCATCAGCGTTCCGGCGGTTTTCTCGATCACATCAATTGGTATCATTGTGCTGCCACCAGTGTTTCGGGTGCGCCGTCGGGCATGATCGTCTCGCCCGGGCGCACGAGGGTGAATTGAACCGCGTCGCGGCGCACGTCGAGCGTCTCGCCGGTTTGCGTGACCACGGTGAAATAGGACGCATCGAGATCGCCCGTCTCGGGGAAATCCTCGCGGTAATGCGCCCCGCGCGAGTTTTCTCGGGCAAGGGCCGCCAGCGTGATCGCCTGAGATATATCACAAAGCGAGCGGAGATTCAGCCAGTCATGCCAGGTCAGGTTGAAAGCGAGGTCATCGCCCGCGACGCCCACCTCCATCAACTCGGTTGAGATCCCGGCGATACGGGTCAGCCCGCGCTCCATGCCGGGCGCGTTGCGCATCACGCCCACATCCTCCCACATCGCCTCCTGCAGGGCGTGACGCATCGGCTGCACAAGGCCGGGCTTGCGGCTGAGCGGGTGCAAGGCGCGGTCGATTTCGGCCTGCAACACCTGCGGGCAGGGATCGCGCAGCGCGCCCATGCTGCGGATATCCGCGCCCATCACGTCGCCCGCCACGCCGCCATAGACGGTGGAATTGGCCACGCCATTGCCGCCCAACCGGTTGGAACCATGCGCGCCGCCCGCGTCCTCTCCGGCGACATAGAGCCCCTCCATCGCCGTGCGGGTGTCGGCATCCACGACCACCCCGCCCATGAAGTAATGCGCGGTCGGCACCACCTCGACCAAACCACCGGCAAGGTCGAACCCGCTATCGGCGCAACGCTTGACCATGCCGGGGAACTTGGCGCGCACATGGTCGGGGCCGAGATGGGACATGGAGATGAACACGCCGCCATTATCCGTCGTGTTGTTCTTGCGCATCTCGGCATAGATCGCGCGGCTGACCACGTCGCGCGTCGCGCGCTCGCCCTTGGGGTCGTACTCGAACATGAAGCGGTTTTCGGCGCCGTTGAGCAGCTGCCCGCCCGCGCCGCGCAAGCCCTCTTCCAGCACCGTGCCAGTCATCCTTGTATGGTCCCCGGCCAGCAGCCCGGTGGGATGAAACTGCACCATTTCCATGTCGCGGAGGTCCAGCCCCGCCCGCATCGCCATGGCAAGCCCGTCCATCGTCTTGTCGCCCGACGGTGTGTTGTACTTGTACATCGTCGGGCCGCCGCCGGTGGCCATCAGCACCGTCTTGGCCCGGACAAGGCGAAAGCCCCCGGTGCGCATGTCGATAAATAGCACACCCGCCAGCGCGCTGCAGTCTGGCGTCGGAATGAGGCCGATGGCGCGGTGTTCCTGTAGCTTGTCCACTGGCCGCGCCAGAACCTGCTCCATCAAGCGACTGATGATCTCGATGCCGGTCAGATCGCCCTTGTGCACCGTGCGGTCGGCGGTCTGCCCGGCAAAGGCTTTTTGATGCAGCGTGCCGTCGGGGTTGCGGTCGAAATAGCAGCCGATCTCGTTTTCCAACTCATGGATGCGCACCACCGCCTGTTCGCACAGCTTCCACGCCATGTCCTGATTGGGCAGCCATTTGCCGCCCATGATCGTATCCATGAAATGCCGTTCGACCGTGTCACCATTGCCCAACGCCACGTTATAGCCGCCCTGCACCATCCGCGTGCAGCCGCTTTTGCCGATGAGGCCCTTGACGGCGATGGTGATCCGCGTGCCCTCGGGCGCCGATTGCTGCGCGTGGAGCGCGGCGAAGAGGCCCGCGCCGCCGGTGCCGATGATCAGGATGTCGGTATCGTGCCGGTCGATATGCACCATCAGATCGCCCTCAGGAAAAATGTGCCGGACAGGAACAGCGCCGCGCCGATGGCGGCGGCGGCATAGGTCTTGTGCCGGTCGGACCAGGGCAGGAATTCCAGCGCCAGCAGACGCAGCCCGCCGCCCATGTGGACCGCCAGAAGGAAGACGAGGCCGAACTCGGCAAGCTTCACCAGCGGGTGTTCGGCGAAGGCAAGGAAACCGTCGAGCGTGGCAGGCGACGTGACAGCTTGGGACAAGAGCCACAGATGCACCGGCAGGAAGAGCGCCAGCGCCAGCCCCGAGAGGCGGTGCAGCAGGAAGGCCAGCCAGAGGGGGTGAGAGCGGGGCGGTTGTTTCATGGCAGCGTCACCGCGAGAACCGCCCGCGCGCCCAAGGCCAGTAGCCCCGCGCCCACGGCCCACATCAGCCCGTCGAGCGTGCGCCCCTTTAGCCCGCCCCATTCATGCGCGATGACGCGCAGACCGATGGCGGCGTGGATAGAGACGGCGATCACGAAGGCTCCATAGAACAGGAACCACAGCAGGCTGCCTTGCGTGCGGCCGAGGATTTCGGCGGTGGAGAGGCCCCCCTGAATGGCGTAGATCATCACCGCGATATGGCCCAGAACGAGAGGGGTCATCACCAGCGCGCTCAGCCTTTGCGCCATGTAGAGCCGGAGATCAAGCATCGCGCTTGCGCCCCCACGCGGCCCGGACCGTCTCGCGCTTGAGCCCGGCAATCGCCCGCATCGGGTTGAGATCATTGGGACAATACTGCGCACAACTGCCCATGGAATGGCAGTTGTGACAGCCGCCCTTGCCCGACACCGCCGCGAGGATGCCATCGCGATCCGCGTCGCGGCTGTCGTTGAGCAGGGTCCAGGCGCGTTGCAGCGCGGCGGGGCCAAGGTAATCAGGATTGCCCGCCACCGTATCGCAGGCGGCGTAGCAGATACCGCAATTGATGCATTCGATGCCCAGATCCGCCTCGGCGCGGGCGGGTTCTTGCGAGGTTACGGGGTCAAACGCCTCGTCGCGCCCGGCGGAGGGATGCAGACGCGCCTCGGCTGCGACCCATTTGTCGAAAAACGGGTCCATGTCGGCGGCGAGATCCTTGATCACCGGCAGGTTGCGCAGCGGCGCGATGTCGAGTTCGCCGTCGGCGGCGACCTTCTTTACATGCGTGCGGCAGGTCCAGCGCGGCACGCCGTTGACCATCATCGCACAAGAGCCGCACATCCCAACCCGGCAGGCAAAGCGGTAGCTGAGCGTTGGATCCGCCATCTGCTGAATCCATGTCACCACGTCCAGCACGGTCTGATTTTCATAGGCGGGCACGTCAAAGGTTTCGCGCCGAAGCGCCGCTGCCGTGCCGCGCTGCACTGTGACGCGCAAGGTGTCGGGCGTGGTGGTCACATGTCCCCCCGGACGGTTGGATTGGATGTAACCTTGGTTATAAATATCAGCACAGCTAACAAAAAGGAATTAATTCTAATGTTTTTGGTTAGCTGAACTTTCAGCAAAAGGGGCCGATCACCGACCGGCCCCTCGTCTTTATTGCGCCGGATTCACCTCGAATCCGACCGAGGAATACCATTTGGCAACGGCGCGGATCTCGTCATTGGTCATCTCGGCGGCAATCCCGCTCATCACGTCATGCGTGCGCTTGCCGGTGCGGAACGCCTTGAGCTGCGTGTCGATATACATCACCGTCTCACCCGCCAGATTTGGCGCGTCCTCGATCTGTGCGATGCCATCCGCACCGTGGCAGGCGATACAGGCCTCGGGCGCGTTGGCCGGGTCCTGTCCCGGGCCAAGCGTCGCCACCGGTTCCTGCGCGCTGTACCACGCAGCGAGATCGGCAATCGCCTGATCGCTGAGGCCGCGCGCCACCACACTCATCATCTCGTGCACGCGCTGGCCGTCGCGAAAGGCGGTCAACTGATGCTCGATATAGGCCGGGTTCTCACCGCCGATATGCGGCACGATGGGCATTTTCGCGTGCCCCTCGATGCCGTGACAGGTGCGGCATTGCATGGCCAGCTTGCGCCCGGCCTGAGCATCGCCCATCACCTCCTGCGCGGAAGACATCTGGGCGAGGAAAACCCCGCCCAGTGCCAGCAACATCATCTGTCGCATCAATTGCCCTCGTAGGAAATCCGGTAGAGCGCGCCCGCGAGATCATCGGACACGAGGATCGAGCCGTCGCGCAACTGTGCCACGTCGACCGGACGCCCGAGATATTCACCATCCTCTGTCAGCCAGCCCTCGGCAAAAGGCTCCATCGTGGCGTTGCCCTCATCGTCGATGAAGGTCACCATCACCCGCGCGCCCACCGGCTCGGTGCGGTTCCACGATCCGTGCTGAGCCGAGAAGATCGCGTTCTTGTACTTGGCCGGGAACTGGCTGCCGGTATAGAAGGCCATGCCAAGATCGGCGGCATGGGCCACCGTTTCGACCGCAGGCATCACCACATCGACGGGCACTTCTTCGCCCTTGTATTCGTTGGTGCGCACATCACCGCCGCCAAACCACGGGTGGCCGAAATGCTGTCCCATCTCGGTCTGACGGTTCAATTCGCCGGGCGGAATGTCATCACCCATCCCGTCGACCTGATTGTCGGTCCACCACAACTCGCCGGTCTCGGGATGGAAATCGTGGCCGACCGAATTGCGCACACCGTAGGTATAGACCTCGCGGCCCGTGCCGTCGGTGTTCATTCGGATGATACCGCCGATGCCCCATTTCGTGTTGATGTCGAGGTTTTCCTTAGGCGCCACGTTGAACGGCTGGCCAAGCGAGATGTAGATCTTGCCATCCGGCCCGATATCGCAGACCCGCGCGGTGTGGTTGAAGCTTTCCTGCTCTTCCGGAATCAAATCACCCTTGGCCACCAGATTGAACGCCGCCACGTCGGGGCTTTCGTAAAAGAACTCGGCGGCGGGGAAGAGCAGAACGCGGTTCTGCTCGGCGATATAGAGAAACCCGTCGGGCGAGAAGCAGGGACCGTTGGGGATCGAGAATTGCAGCGAGGGGGCGAAATCCTTGACCTCGTCGGCGACGCGATCCTTGTTGCGGTCGGTGACCGACCAGACCTTGTCCTTGCGGGTGCCGACGAAGGTCACGATGCCTTGCGGCCCCACGGCCATATGGCGCGCATCGGGCACCACGGCGTAAAGCTCGATCTTGAAGCCGTCGGGCAGGGTGACCTTGTCGAGCGTGGCCTTGATCCCCTCAGCATAGTCGCCGCCCTGCTCGATGAAGGTGAACTCGGTGACGCCGGTGGTCTGGAAATTCGACAGCTTGTCGAGATTGTCCGGTACGTTTGCCGCCTGACCCTGCGCCAGACCGGAGGTAAGGGCGAGCGTTGCGATGGATGACAGCAGATGTTTCATATGGTTCCTCCCAAATACGTCTGTATGTCCGGCCGCCGGATCACCGGCGGACCGATCTTCGGCATGTGACATCACTACGCCGAAGTGGCGCGCGCTCTCCCCTTCGCACACCGGTCGCGAATACCGCTTACGTTGCATTCACAAGGCGAGAGCCTACCCCAGATTCCCCAAAGCGCAAGATATTGCTGCGGCGATCCGACACAGACAAAAGGAGGGGGTCGGGCGTGGCGCGATCAGGGCCGTGGAACGCGCTACCCGCTGCCGATCAGAACGCCCGCCGCGAAGACCAGCGCGCCGCCCAGAACCACCTGAAACGCCGCCCGGAAGAACGGGGTTTCCATGTATTTGTTCTGAATCCATGCAATCGCCCAGAGTTCGATGAAGACGACCACGAAGGCGATGATCGTCGCGGTCCAGAAATCCGGGATGAGATAGGGGAGCGCGTGGCCGAGGCCGCCCACGGTCGTCATCACGCCCGAGGCGAGGCCCCGCTTGAACGGGCTGCCGCGCCCGGACAATTCGCCGTCATCACTGGCGGCCTCGGTAAAGCCCATGGAGATGCCAGCGCCGACGCTGGCCGCCAGACCCACGAGGAAGGTGGTCCAGGTGTCCTGCGTGGCAAAGGCCGTGGCAAAGATCGGTGCCAGGGTCGAGACCGAGCCATCCATCAGACCGGCGAGGCCCGGCTGCACCCATGTCAGCAGGAATTGCCGCTTGGCGGTGCGGTCCTCACTGTCGCGGGCGTCGCCGCTCAGGTGTTCTTGCTGCAGCTCTTCGGCGCGGGTCTGGTGGCCCGCCTCGGCGGCGGCGAGATCACCCAACAGCTTGCGGGTGGCGGCGTCGCTACTGTGCTGCGCGGCCTTGAGATAGAAGGTTTCGGCGTCGCGCTCCATCGCCTCGGCCTCGTCGCGGATGCGCTCGATCCCGAGGTTTTCGACCAGCCAGATCGGACGACGGGCGTAGAACCCGGCCACATGCTCGCGGCGGATCAGCGGGATCACGTCCCCGAACCGGCTGCGGTGCAATTCGATCAGACGCTGACGGTGGCCGTCCTCTTCACGCGCCATGCCATCGAACATGGCGGCGCTGTCGGGGAAATCGGCGCGCAGCATCTCGGCATAGGAGCGGTAGATACGCGCATCGTCTTCTTCGGAGGAGATCGCGAGGGCGAGGATTTCCTGCTCGGACAAATCCCTGAAGCGGCGGCGGGAGGAAAAACCGGGAATCATGACGAACCTACGTTTAGAATGATTCTAATTTATCTATACGGGCAGAATGTTCAATGGTCAAACTCGCAAATGCATGAAGTGAACTGAATGGTTCACTTTGCCCTTGATTTCTGAACTGATCTGTTTAGATATGAAGTGAACCGATTAGTTCAGTTATGGAGTTGACCATGAACAAGATGAAACCGATCCTGACCGCGTTTGTGCTTGCTGTCTCTCTCGCCGCGTCGCCGGTGCTGGCCTTCAGCATCGACGCGGGCAGCCTGACGCCGACCCTCACCTATCCCGATCCCGCACCGCAGCCGGTCACCAAGGATCAGGGCGGGATTTCCAAGTAAATTCTGCCGGGCCGCTGGCCCAGCGGCCCGCGCCCCCCCGCCGCGCACGCAGATGTGCTTGCGGATATCCGCCCGGCCCGACTACACTGTCCAGACCTGTCTGGAGGGGTTTAATGTCGGCACCGGCCGCGGAAATCAAAAAAGGACGCAAGTTCGATCAGGTGCTCGAAGGGGCGCGGCGCATTTTCATGCGTGACGGGTTCGAAGGCGCGAGCGTCGACGAGATCGCGCGCGAGGCGCAGGTCTCGAAGGCAACGCTCTACAGCTATTTTCCCGACAAGCGTCTGCTGTTTTCCGAGGTGGCGCGGGTCGAATGCAACCGGCAGGCCGAAGAGGCGCTGGAAGTGATCGGCAAGGGCGCGCCGATCGACCATGTGCTGCACGAAGCCGCAAGCCGGATCGTGAACTTCTTCGTGTCGGATTTCGGCCAGCAGGTGTTTCGCATCTGCGTAGCCGAGGCGCATCGGTTCCCGGAACTTGGCAAGCGGTTTTACGCCTCCGGCCCGGCGCTGGTGCGCGAGCGCATGAGCATGGTTCTGACCCCCTATGTCGAAGCGGGCGTGTTGCGGATCGAGGACATGGATCTGGCCGCCAACCAGTTCGGTGAGCTATGCAAGGGGGATCTCTTCATCCGCTCGCTCTGCGGCATGTGCGGCGAGGTCACCGAGGCCGATATCGAGCGCGTGGTGAATGGGGCGGTCGAGATGTTCCTCGCGCGTTACCGCGCCTGATCCGGGCCGCGCCCGGTCATCTCCCCGGCGATCTTTTCCGCGATCATGACAGTGGGCGCGTTGGTGTTGCCGCCGATCAGGCGCGGCATGATCGAGGCATCCACGACGCGCAGGCCCTCGATGCCATGCACGCGGCCCTCGCCGTCGACCACCGCCATATCGCCCCGCCCCATCGCGCAGGTGCCCACCGGGTGATAGATCGTGTCGGCGCGGGCGCGAATGTCGGCCTCCAACGCGCTATCGCTGCCGTCATGGGGATAGAGCCGACGCTTGCGCCATGCGTCAAACGGCGGAGCGCGCAGGATCTCGTCCACCCGCCGGGCACCCTGCTTGAGCAGGTCAAGGTCGCGGGGGTCGCTGAGGAAGGCCGGGTCGATCAGCGGCGCATCGCCTGCACGCGCCGAGCCTAGCGTCACGCGGCCCCGGCTATGGGGGCGCAGCACGCAGACATGGCAGGAATAGCCGGGCCGAAAATGCAGCTTGCGCATGTGGTCATCGACGACCCCAATGACGAAATGCAATTGTAGGTCTGGCCGGTCGAGGTCCGGCTTTGAACGCAGGAACGCCCCGGCCTCGCCATAGGGGGTGGTGAAATGGCCCTGCCCCGTCTTGCGCCAAGTCAGTCCCGCCCGCGCCATCCGCCACAGCCCCCTGGGATCGAGGCTTATCACGTCGTCACTGTGAGAGCGTTCCAGCAGGGTGTAGTCGAGATGATCCTGAAGGTTCTCACCCACGCCGGGCAGATCGTGGCGCGGCGTGATGCCATGGGCCTGCAATTCGTCCGCCGGGCCGATCCCTGAGAGTTTCAACAGATGCGGCGAGCCGAACGCGCCGCTGCTGAGGATCACGTCGCGCGTGGCCTGCACCTCTTGCACGCGGCCCTTGTGGCGATAGCGCAGGCCGGTGGCGCGCTTGCCGTCGAGAAGCACGCGCTCGGCCGTGGCATTGCGGATCACGGTCAGGTTTCTGCGCCCGAGGGCGGGAAAGAGATAGGCCGCCGCGACTGAACACCGCTCGCCGCGTTGGGGGCCTTCGAAATATTGCGTCACCTGAAAAAGACCCGCGCCCTCCTGCCGGGCACCGTTGAAATCGGCGTTGCGGGGGATTTGCAGGCTTTCACAGGCGGCGATGAACGACTCGGAAACGGCACGCGGGGCGTTCTGGTCCGTCACCTGCAACGGACCCGCCTGCCCGTGCAGATCATCCGACAGGCGCGCGTTGCGCTCGGCCCGGCGGAACCACGGCAGCACGCTATGCCAGTCCCAGCCATCACAGCCGAGACCTGCCCATTCGTCGTAATCGCGCGGATGACCCCGCACATAGAGCATGGCGTTGATCGCGCTCGAGCCGCCAAGCGCGCGGCCGCGCGGCTGATACCCGCGCCGCCCGTTGAAGCCAGGTTGCGGCACCGTTTTCAGCGCCCAATTGTTGAGCCGGGGCCGCCCCGACACCATCGCCGCCACGAGCGCGGGGGCGCGTATCAGGATGTCGCGGCCAGAACCGCCCGCCTCGATCAGGCACACCGTGACTGACGGGTCCTCGCTCAGCCGAGCGGCCAGAACGCACCCGGCAGAGCCGCCGCCGACGATGATGTAATCATAGCGCATCCACCCGTCCTCCTGCGGCAGAGCCTATGCCGAACGCCGGGGAACGCAAAAGCCCGACGCCACGTCATGCGCCGGGCCTTGGCTGTCTCTGTCGATGGGCGTCTTAGCCCGGGCTCATCCCGCGCAGACGCTCGGACCGGCGGCGCAGCATTTCGAGCGTCGCCAAAAGGACGATGGAAATCGCCACAAGGATCGTCGCCACCGCCAGAATGGTCGGGCTGATCTGCTCGCGCAGGCCAGTGAACATCCGCCACGGCAGGGTCTGCTGATTGGCCGAGCCAACGAAGAGCACCACCACAACCTCATCGAACGAGGTGATGAAGGCGAACAGGCCACCCGAGATCACACCGGGCAGGATGAGCGGCATCTGCACCCGGAAGAACGTCGTCACCGGGTCCGCGCCCATGTTGGCCGCCGCGCGGGTGAGCGAGCGGTCAAAGCCGACCAGAGTGGCCGTCACAGTGATGATCACGAAGGGAATGCCCAAGGCGGCATGCGCCAGCACCACACCGAAATAGGTGCCCTGCAGGCCGATCCGGCTATAGAAGAAGTACATCCCCGCCGCCGAGATGATCAGCGGCACGATCATCGGAGAGATCAGGATCGCCATGATCGCCCGGCGGAACGGCACATGCTCGGAGCTGAGGCCAATCGCGGCCAGCGTGCCGAAGCTGACCGACAGGAGCGTCGCCACCGGCGCGATGGCCAGCGAGTTGCGCAACGCCTGCTGCCAACCGCTCGAGGTGAAGAAATCCTCGTAATGCTTGAGGCTGTAGCCAGCGGGGTCAAAGCGCAGCATTTCGGGCGTGAAGGTAAAGAAGTTCTGGGCGTTGAAGCTGAGCGGCATGACCACGAGAATGGGCGTGATCAGGAAGATGAAGATCGCACCACAGAGCACGCGGAAAGAATAATGCCACAGCACCTGTCCACTCGTCAGGTAGGGGGCAAGATTGGCGCGATACCGCCCCTCGCCGATCCAGTAGATGAACCATGAAAAGAACCAGCCGAAGAGCACACCGAGCACGAAGCCCGGCACGCCCGCCACCATGACGCCAACGGCGGTAAAGAGGGCGATGATGCCCCATCTGACAGGCTTTTCCATGCCGAGCCCGAGGATCTGCAGGGCGACAAAGCCGAGCGCCATCAGCGCGAGGGCCCCGATCGCGATCCCCAGCAGGCCGGAACCATGCGCGGTGCCCACGAAAAGCCCGGCAAAGCCACCTGCCGCACCGATGACCGGCAGCGCGAAGGAGAGCGGTTTTTTCTCGATCGGTGTGAGTGTCATAACGCTCATGGCTCAGCCCCCCAGCTTCACGTTGTCGATGCCGACAATCTTGTCATAGGCCCAGTAGAGGACCAGAACGACCGCGAGCAGGATCGACCCGAGTGCCGCCGCCAGACCCCAGTTCAGGGACGAGGAGATGTGATAGGCGATCCGGTTCGAGATGAACGTGCCGGTGGTACCGCCGACGATCTCGGGCGTGATGTAATAGCCGATAGCGAGGATGAAGACGAGGATCGACCCCGCCCCGATGCCCGGCACCGATTGCGGGAAATAGACCCGCCAGAACGCCGTCCAGTTGGTGGCGCCCAGCGACTTGGCCGCGCGCAGGTAGCTGGGCGGAATGGTCTGCATCACCGAATACATCGGCAGGATCATGAAGGGCAGCAGGATATGCGTCATCGCCACGATGGTGCCGAACTGGTTGTTGATCATCACCAGACGGCTTTCATCCGCGACAAGGCCCAGCCAGACCAGCGTGTCGTTGATCACCCCCTGTTGCTGAAGCATGATCTTCCACGCGCTGGTGCGCACAAGTAGCGAGGTCCAGAAGGGCAGCAGCACGAGGATCATCAACAGGTTCGCGGTGCGGGCGGGCAAGTTCGCGAGAATCCACGCGATCGGATATCCCAGCGCAATGCAGCTGAACGTGATGACCATCGACATGAACATCGTGCGCTTGAAGAGGATGCCGTAGATGCGCTCGTCCTCATCGCGCAGGGCGATGCCCTCGGTGGTCTTTTCCATGTCCACGGCATTGAGGAAATAGCCGGTCGTGTAGGGCGGCGAATAGGTGTGGATCACCTCCCAGTATCCGACGCGATTCCAGTCCTTGTTGGACTCGATGAACGCCGATTTCATATCGACTTGCGGAAGGTCGGCCGCAGCGGCCTGGCGCAGCAGGTCCGCACCGGGGCCGTCATAGGTCGCCAATGCCGCAGCCGTTCCCGGATCTTCGAGGTCCAGCGCGAGTGCGGCATAGACCGCCTCCCATGGCTCCTCCTCTGCGACGACATCTTCGTCCACGAAATGGGTGAAGGCGGCAAAGGCGGAATAGGCCCGCGCGGTGTTGGGCAGAATGTCGGAAATCGCGGTGCCGGGGACAAAGCCCGCATCGCCCCGATAGTTATCGGATTCGAGTTGCTCGATTCGGCCGATCTGGTTTGACATCAGACGCGTGTTGCCCTCGGCCCCATCGCCGCCCGACATCATGTCATACCAGACCTGTGCCTCTTCAAACTCGGGGCTGATCTCTTCGAGCGCGTCCTGAAAGACCTCGCCCATATCGTCCACGTCGCGGCCCGTAGTACGAAAGAGCGACGACACGCCGCTTTCCTCATAGTTCAGGCGGCTGCCAAGCTTGGTGTGCTCCTTGGCCTCGGAGGCGAGGAACAGATCAAAGAACATGGCGCGAAAGACTTGCTCATCCGGCACCTCTTTGCCGTCCCAGTCGCGCAACTCCTCGACCGTCATCGGCACCGTATTGCCGACGATCTGGTTCTCGACCGAACGAAACAGCATGTCCGCAATGGGTGCGATGAACGCGACCAGCACGAAGATCAGCAGCGGCGCGATCAATGCGAGCGCCCGTATCTTCTGCGCGCGCAAGGCGCGTCTCAGGCTGCGCTTTAGCGGTGTGCCGTCTGCGGCAAGCACCGGGCCGGTGTCGGTGGTATCGCTCATGTCATCCCCGTCGGACAAATTTGGTTATTGAACCCTGGGTCTTGTGCCCGGTGGTCAGGTGTGGAGGGGGCCACGCGGGCCACCTCCGGTTCGTATCGCCGCGCTTATTGCGCCAGCCACGCCTGGAACTTGGCGTCCAGATCGTCGCGGTTATCCGCCCACCACTCGTAGTCGTAGATGTGGACGTTGGTCGCGTTGGCCGGATCGGTCGGCATATGCGGGGCCATGTCGATGCCCAGTTCCGCATGCTTGCCCACCAGCGGTGCGGACGAGTCGCGCGCCGGACCGTACGAGATGTAAGCCGCCTGATCAGCCAGACGCTGCGTGTCGGTCGCGAACTTCAGGAAGTCCATGACGCGCGCCAGACGATCTTCGGGCAGACCGGCGGGAACGATCCAGCCGTCGAGATCGAAGGACTGCATGTCCCACATCATGCCGATCGGCTGATCCTGCTCGGCGATGGCCGAGAACAGACGCCCGTTATAGGTCGAGCCCATGAAGACTTCGCCATCGGCCAGAAGCTGCGGGGTTTCCGCACCAGCCGACCACCAGACGACCTGATCCTTGATCGTGTCGAGCTTGGCGAGCGCGCGGTCCACGCCATCGTCGGTGCCCAGAACGTCATAGAGCTCGTCCTTGGCCACGCCGTCGCAGTAAAGCGCCCATTCCATGTTGTCGATCGGGCGCTTTTGCAGCGCGCGCTTGCCCGGATAAGTTTCCAGGTCGAACACGTCGCAGACGCTGTCGGGCGCATCGACGCCTTCGGGCACCATGTCGGTGCGATAGCCGAAGGTGGTCGAATAGACGATCTGCGGCACGAAGCAATCGCTGACGATCAGATCACCGAAGTCGTCGCTGGCTTCGGTGCCGTCGGGCGCCGCTGCCAGAACCTCGTCGTGATCGAGCTCCATGGCGAGGCCTTCGTCACACAGGCGCATCGCGTCGGAGGCCACCACGTCGACCAGGTCCCAGGTCACGTTGCCCGCCTCGTTCATGGCGCGCAGCTTGGCCACGGCCTCGGCAGAGCTTTCGTCCCAGGTCGCGCTCACGCCGGGATTG
Organism: Roseovarius tolerans; assembly: GCF_900109855.1. Taxonomy (GTDB): domain Bacteria; phylum Pseudomonadota; class Alphaproteobacteria; order Rhodobacterales; family Rhodobacteraceae; genus Roseovarius; species Roseovarius tolerans. Next base: position 122,765 of record NZ_FOBO01000012.1, read on the forward strand.
TCGGCGAGATAGGGCTCGACATAGGCTTTCTGCTGGCTTTCCTGATAGGCACCGCCCCAGGACACGAGCGTCATGCTGTCGGCCATGTCCTGTGCGGTTGCAGATGCGCCGGCTGCAACGGTCAGAGCCGTCGTCGCAAGCAGGGTTTTAGTGAGTTTCATGAACATACTCCCAGTTTTTTGGTCCCGTTTTGGTGAATGGGCTCCGGGTCACGGGTAGAAACATCCGGGGCCTCTCTCAACCCGCATCGGCGGCACGCGCCGACGCGAATATTCCTGATGACTTATGTCGCGTCGAGCGCGCGGCAATCGTCGGGCAGCCAGCCGATCTCGATCTGCTCGCCCGGTTGCAGGCGGCGTTGGTCGGGGGCGTTGCGTGTCTTGATGATGAACTCATCGGTTCCGGCGACCCGCAGGCGCGTGCGGAAGATGTCGCCCATATAGATGAACTCGACCACCTCGGCCTTGAGCGTATGGGCATCCGGGCTGAGGCGCTCGCGGTTGAACTCCACCCGCTCGGGGCGGATCGAGATCAGCGTGCGGTCGCCGGGTTTTTCCACGTTCACCGGCTTGGCGTCAATCAGCCCGCCATCGTCGAGCTGGACAAGGGCAAGGCCGTTCTTGATCTCTTTCACCGTGCCTTCGAGGGTGTTGTTCTCACCGATGAACTGCGCGACGAAACTGTTTTGCGGACTCTCATAAAGCTCGTCCGGCGGTGCCAGTTGCTGAATCTTGCCGTCGTTGAACACCGCGACCCGGTCAGACATGGTCAGCGCCTCGGTCTGGTCGTGGGTCACATAAACGGTAGTGATCCCCAGTTCATGCGCGAGATGCGTGATCTCGAACTGCATCTTCTCGCGCAGCTGCTTGTCGAGGGCGCCGAGCGGCTCATCCATCAGCACCAGCTCCGGCTCGAACACCAGCGCCCGCGCCAGGGCCACACGCTGCTGCTGACCGCCCGAGAGTTGCGCCGGGCGGCGACCGCCGAAATCACCCATCTCGACCATTTCCAGCGCGCGTTTGACCTTGGCCTCGCGATCCGACTTGCCGATCTTGCGCACCTCGAGCGGAAAGCTGAGATTCTCGGCGATGGTCATGTGGGGGAACAGGGCATAGTTCTGAAAGACCATACCGATGCCGCGCTTGTGCGGCGGGATGTTGTTGATGCTGACCCCGTCAAGCTTGATCTCGCCATGGGTGGCTGTCTCGAACCCCGCGAGCATCATCAGGCAGGTCGTCTTGCCGGAGCCTGACGGCCCGAGCATTGTCAGAAACTCGCCCTTGGGCATCGAGAGGTTGAGGTCTTTCACGACGAGCGTTTCGCCGTCGTAGCTTTTCTGCACGCGTTCAAACGCAACGAACGCGTCGTTGTTTCCGGTATCAGCCAACGTAGGCTCCCTGTTGTTTATGCGTCGTGAATTTTTCCACGTTCGGAACAGACTAAAACGCCAAATTTCCAGTGATGCAAGTGAACAGCGACCCTTTTTGCAAGATTCCCGGCATCACAGGTCAAATTGACTGCAAGATCATCAGATTCAGTCGAATGTCCTTCGCTTTACCGCAAGAAAAAGGGCCGTCAGAGTGATCCCTGACGGCCCGGCGGCGCGGATTGTTTATTATCCGAGGACGGTTTTGACGGCCTTGGCGGTCTTTTCCACGACCTCGTCGGCCTCGGCCTTGGTCAGGCAGAACGGCGGGGCGAATCCGAGGATATCACCCTGCGGCATGGCCCGTGCAATGACGTGATCTGCGGCGAGCGCGGCGGAAATCTGTGGCCCCACCTTGTCGGCGGCATCAAAGAAGGTGCGGCTGTCGCGGTCCTTCACGAACTCGACCGCACAAAGCATGCCTTCGCCCCGCACCTCGCCCACGTTCGGGTGATGCCCGAGCGCCTCGGCCATGGTCTTGTTGAGATAGCCGCCCACCTCGCGGTTGTTGGCTATCAGGTTCAGATCATCCAGCAGCTTGAGGTTGGCCACCCCCGCCGCCGCCCCGATGGGATGCGCCGAATAGGTCCAGCCGTGGCCGATGGGGCCATTCTCGTCGGTGCCCTGCTCCAGCACCTTCCACATCTTGTCACTGACGATGCTGCCCGAGAGCGGCGCATAGGCCGAGGTCAGCCCCTTGGCGATGGTGATGAGATCGGGCTTGAGCCCGTAATGCTCGGAGCCGAACATGGTGCCGAGGCGGCCAAAGCCGGTGACGACCTCGTCGGCGACGAGCAGGATGTCGTGCTTTTCCAGAATCGGCTGGATTGCCTCCCAATACCCGGCAGGCGGCGGCACGATGCCGCCGGTGCCCAGAACCGGCTCGCCGATGAAGGCGGCGATGGTGTCGGCCCCCTCGCGCGCGATCAGCCCCTCAAGCTCCGCCGCGCAATGGGCGACGAACTGGTCCTCGGTCATGTTTACATCGTCGCGGCGATAGTAATACGGGGCCTCGGTGTGGAGCACCTGCGCGAGCGGCAGGTCGAATTTCTGGTGAAAGAGATGCAGCCCCGTAAGCGAGCCGGTCATCAGGCCAGAGCCGTGATAGCCGCGCCAGCGCGAGATGATCTTCTTCTTCTCGGGGCGGCCGAGGATGTTGTTGTAGTACCAGATCAGCTTGATGTTGGTCTCGTTGGCGTCACTGCCCGAAAGGCCGAAATAGACCTTGGACATGTGACCCGGCGCGCGGTCGAGGATCATCTTGGCGAGCGTGATCGACGCCTCGGTGCCGTGGCCGACATAGGCGTGGTAATAGGCCAGTTCGCGGGCCTGATCGGCGATGGCATCGGCGATGTCCTGACGGCCGTAGCCGACGTTCACGCAATATAGCCCGGCAAATGCATCGAGCAGCTTGTTGCCCTCGCGGTCCTCGATATGACAGCCGCTGCCGCCGGTGATGATCCGGTTCGGGGCCTCGCCGCGCGCGAATTGCGCGAGATGCGTCGAGGGGTGGAAGAAATTCTCGCGATCCCATTGATCGAGTTGGTCATTGCGCAGCATGGTCTTTCCTTTCGCTTGTTCTGGGGCACCGGCATTTTCAAAAATTCCGGGCCGAAATCTTTTCAAGATTTCGCCTGCTCACGCCCAATCGCGGCAGACATACTTGATCTCCATGAATTCCTCCATGCCGCGCCTTGCCCCTTCACGGCCCAAGCCCGATTGCTTGACGCCGCCAAAGGGAATGGGCGCGCCGGTGACCTTGGTGCGGTTCACCGCCACCATGCCGAATTGCAGCGCCCGCGTCATCCGGTAGATGCGGCGCGGGTCGTGGCTGTGCAGATAGGCGATCAGGCCGAACTCGGTCGCATTGGCGCGGCGCACGACCTCGTCTTCGGTATCGAACGGCGTGATCGCGGCCACCGGGCCAAAGGTCTCGTCGCACATGATCGCGGCGCTATCCGGCACATCGGTCAGCACCGTGGGCTGATAGAACAGCGGGCCAAGATCATCGCGCTGCCCGCCGCAGGCTAGTTTCGCCCCGTGCTTGAGCGCATCGGCCACGTGCTCTTCCTGCTTCTGCACCGCCTTTTCGTTCATCAGCGGGCCGAGATCGGGGTCGTCCATGCCGCGCCCGAGGGTCAGCTTCTGCGTTTCTTCGGTAAATCGGCGGCAGAACTCGTCATAGATCGCGCGCTCCACGTAGATGCGGTTCGCGCCCAGACAATCCTGACCGGAGGTGGCGAATTTGGCCTTGATCGATTCCTCGACCGAGCTTTCAAGATCAGCATTCTTGAACACGATCACCGGGGCATGACCGCCCAGTTCCATGACCAGTTTCTTCACCGTGCCCGCGCATTGGCGGTAGAGCAACTGCCCGATATTGGTCGAACCGGTAAAGCTGAGCGCACGCACGCGGGTGTCGCTTGTCCAGGGCTCCACCACGGTTGCGGCGCGGCCCGTGACCACGTTGAACACGCCCGCCGGGATGCCCGCGCGCTCGGCCAGTTCGGCCAGCGCCAGCGCGGAATAAGGCGTCTCGCCAGAGGGATGCGCCACCACGGTGCAGCCCGCCGCCATCGCCGCCGCCGCCTTGCGCGTCAGCATCGCGGCGGGGAAGTTCCACGGGGTGATGAGGGCGGCGACGCCCACCGGCTCAAGCCACAATTCGACCTCGGCATCGGGCAGATGGCTGGTCACGCCCTCAATATTGGGGCGCTTGGATTCCTCGGCGTAATATTCGACGAAACTTGCGGCATAGTCGATCTCGCCGCGCGCCTCCGACAGGGGCTTGCCCTGTTCCAGAACCATGATCCGCGCCAGATCTTCGCGGTGCTCGATCATCAGGTCGAACCAGCGGCGCAGAATGGCCGAGCGGTCCTGCGGCAGGGTCATCGCCCAATCGTCGAATGCATCTTGCGCGGCGTCCACCGCCAGCCGCGCCTGATCGGCACTGAGGCTGGCCACATCGCCAAGCGCCACCCCGTCGGCGGGGTTGCGCACGGCGATGGTCTCACCATCCTCGCCGGCCACCCATTTGCCGCCCAGATAGGCAAAGTTGCGCACAAGGCGCGTGTCGGTGATCCCGTTACGGGTCCAGATCGCTGAATCAGACATGAGGCCCTCCTTTGCACAGAAAAATATACTGCGTGCGCAGAGGGTGGGGCTGAACTGAATGCCGCTTGCAGAATATTCTTCTGCTTAGAGCGCGAATTTCCAGAGAATCATTCGAAAAACATGTCCAACGGTGGCAGGCGCGGGGATTTCACCGGTTTGGTCACGATATAGGTGAAATAGCGTGCGAGCCCGATCCGGGCGTCCAACATCTGGTCGATCAGCCGCTGATAGGCGTCGATGTCGCGGGTCACGATCTGCATCAGGTAGTCGAACCCGCCGCCCAGCGCCCAGCAAGCCGTCACCTCGCCGTAGTGCTGCACGCTGTCCTCGAAGGCGCGAAAACTGGCAGGCGTGTGGTCCGCCAGTTCGACCGCCACGAAGACCGTCACATGCGGCCCCAGCTTCTTGAGGCTGATTCGGGCGTGATAGCCTTCGATCAGCCCAGCCTCTTCCAGCCGTTTCAGCCGCTCCCAGCAGGGGCTTGCCGACAGACCGACGCGGGTGGCCAGTTGCGCCTTGGTGATGCGCCCCTCATCGGCCAGGACCCGCAGGATTTCCAGGTCGCGCGCGTCGAGCCTCATGTATGGATCACCGTGCCCACGTCGCGACCAGTGAGGCGCGCCATGACATGCGTGGCAATCGCCGTGTCCTGCACACCAGTGCCGGTGAGGTCGCAGATCGTCACCTCGGACGCGTTGCGCCGCCCGCGCGCGCGGCCCCGGATCACGTCGCCCAGTTCGACCGGACTATCCTCGGCCCAGAGTCCGGCCTCGAGCGCGGCGCGCAATTCGCCCAGCGATTGCGCCTGCGGGGCGCGGTCGGCGACGTAGAGATCGGCCTGCACCAGTGCCTTTGGGTCGATCTCGTTCTTGCCCGCCTGATCCGACCCCATGGCGGTGATGTGCAATTCGGGATGCAGCCACTCGGCCTTGATCACCGGTTCCTTGGCGGGTGTAGTGGTGATCACCAACTGGCTTGCTTTCACCAGATCGGCGGGGGCCTCGACCACGCGGATATCGCACTTGAGATCGGACAGATCCTCGGCGCAGGCGTGCGCCTTGTCGGCATCGCGACCCCAGATCAGCAGCCGGTCAAAGGGTCGTACCAGATGTGCCGCCCGCGCCTGAAGCCGGGCCTGCACGCCGGTGCCGATCACCCCCGCGGTGTGAACGAGGTCGGGCGCGAGATACTGCGCCGCGACCGCCCCCGCCGCCGCGGTGCGCAGGTCGGTCAGGTAGCCATTGTCGAGAAACACCGCCTCGACCAGCCCGGTCTTGGCGGAAAACAGGATCATCAACCCGTTGAGGCTGGGCAGGCCCAGCTTGGGATTGTCGAAGAAACCGGGGCTGACCTTGATCGCGAACCCGCTCATACCAGGGATATAGGCGGTTTTCACATCGACCTCGCCATGCGCCTCGGCGAGATCCATCGACATCACCGGCGGCATCACCACGCCTCCGTCCGACAGTGCACCGAACGCCTGTTCGATCACCTTCACGCTATCGAGATCGAGCGTCACAGCGGCGCGCAATTCCGCCTCGGTCACGATTCGAATGTCATGTGCCATATCGCTTGCCCTCGATCACGGTGTCGCCCAGAGCCACGTCCTGCCCGGTGATGATCCGGGTGAACATGTCCATATCCAGATTGCGGCCGGTGACGATGGTGGCGGTCGGTCCCGCGACACTCACCTTGCCCGTCAGCACCGCAGCAAGGCCCACGACGCAGGCCCCTTCCGCCACGATTCGGTCTTCGTAATAAAGCACCTGCATCGCGTGGTAGATGTCGTCCTCGGTGACCAGCACCACCTCGTCCAGCAGATCACGGCACATCGGAAAGCTCAGCCGGTTTTTCAGGCCGATGCCGCCGCCAAGGCTGTCGGCGAGGCTCGCCACCTCCTCGACTTCGACGGGGCGGCCCGCGCGCAGGCTCTCGTGCATCGCCGCCCCCCGGTCCATGCTGATGCCCACGACACGGATCGACGGCTTGATCGCCTTGGCGGCCATCGCCACGCCCGCCGCCAGCCCGCCGCCCGATAGAGGCACCAGAAGCACCTCGATATCAGGCCGCGCCGCCATGATCTCCAGCCCGATGGTGCCTTGGCCCGCGATCACCTTTGGGTCGTCGAAGGGCGAGATTTCCGTCAGCCCCTCTTCGCGCACCAGCCGCTCGGCCTCGGCCTGTGCATCGTCCTGGCTGCGCCCAATGATGCAGACCTCGGCCCCCAGCGCGCGGATGCCGTCGACCTTGGCCTGCGGCACCAGTTCGGACATGCAGATCACCGCGCGAATACCCCGCTCCCGCGCCGCATAGGCCACACCGCGCCCGTGATTGCCGGTCGAGCAGCAGGTGACGCCCGCCGCCTCCTGCACCCCCGCCACGGCATTCAATGCTCCGCGCAGTTTGAAGGCGCCGATGGGCTGCATGTTCTCCAGCTTGAGCAGGAAATCGTGGCCGCAGATCGCACTCATATGCGGCGACGGCACCAGAGGCGTGGCATCCGCCACCCCGGCGATCACTTGTGCCGCAGCAAGAACATCGGCCAGATCCGGGCGCATCGCTGTCTCCTTTTCGAAACCTCTGCGCAATCTGCGCGCGGTGCAGCCTATCGTCAACTCTGCGTCATTGCGTGGCCTGAAAACGACATTACGTGGCGTATTTCTTGGGGCAGCCCGGCTAAAAAACCCCTACCCGGGCCAAATCTCTAACCGACAGGCCCTGAAATGATCGAAAAAGACCTTCCCTTCTCCGACCAGGAATATCAGCGCCGCCTCGAGAAAACCCGCGTCGCGATGGCCGCGCGCGATCTCGACGCGATTTTCGTCACCGATCCCTCGAACCAGCACTGGCTGACGGGATATGACGGCTGGTCCTTCTATGTGCATCAGGGCGTGCTGGTGTTTCCCGATGCCGATCCGATCTGGTGGGGCCGCAATCAGGATGCCAATGGCGGCGTGCGCACGGTCTGGATGACCGATGACCGGGTGATCGGCTATGCCGATAACTACGTGCAATCGACCGAGCGTCACCCGATGCAAGATCTGGCCGAACGTCTGACCGGCATGGGGCTGGCGGACAAGCGGATCGGCGTCGAGATGGACAACTACTATTTCTCCGCCAAGGCGATGCAGACCCTGCGCGAGGAACTGCCCGAGGCGACATTCCTCGACGTGACCGCGATGGTGAACTGGCAGCGCGGCGTGAAATCCGACGAGGAACTGGCCTTTATTCGCAAGGCCGCCGCGATCTCGGAAAAAATCACCGATGGCCTCTTTGAGCGGGTCGAGCCGGGCATTGCCAAGAACGAAATCGTTGCCGAAATCTTTCGCGACGCGATCCGTGGCGTTGAAGGCGCATGGGGCGACTATCCGGCCATCGTGCCGCTGCTGCCCTCAGGGTCTGATGCCGCAGCGCCGCACCTGACATGGAACGGTCGCGAATTCGCCACCGGCGAGGCGACGTTCTTCGAAATTTCGGGCTGCTACCGCCGCTATCACGCGCCGCTTTGCCGGACGCTGTTCCTCGGCAAGCCGCCGCAATTCCTGCTCGATGCGGAAAAGGCGCTGGTCGAGGGGCTGGAGGCCGGGCTTGAGGCGGCAACGGCGGGCAATCGTGCCTGCGACGTCGCAAATGCGCTCGCCGCACCGCTGGAACGTGCGGGCATCGAGCGCGGCGCGCGCTGCGGCTATCCCATCGGGCTCAGCTATCCGCCCGACTGGGGCGAGCGCACGATCAGCCTGCGCGCCGAGGACGAAACCGTGCTGGAACCGGGCATGACGTTTCACTTCATGCCGGGGCTGTGGATGTCGGACTGGGGCCTCGAGATCACCGAGTCGATCCTGATCAAGGACAGCGGCCCGGCGGAAACCTTCTGCAACCGCCCGCGCAAGATGTTCATCAAGGACTGAGCCGAAACCCAGACCCCGAAAACAACAACGCCGCTGCGATCCGCAGCGGCGTTGCTTTTCTTCCACAAGGTGAACGGCGTTATTCTGCCGCGTCTTCCTTGGTGATCTCTTCGCCGGTTTCCTGATCGACCATCTTCATCGACAGGCGGACCTTGCCGCGATCGTCAAAGCCCAAGAGCTTGACCTTCACGTCCTGACCTTCCTTGAGCACGTCGCTCGGGTGGTTCAGGCGGCGGTTCTCGATCTGGCTGACATGCACCAGCCCGTCGCGCTTGCCGAAGAAGTTCACGAAGGCGCCGAAATCGACGATCTTGACGACCTTGCCGTCATAGATTTGGCCCTCTTCCGGCTCGGCCACGATCGACCAGATCATGTCATAGGCCTTCTTGATCGACTCGCCGTTGGGCGATGCGATCTTGATGATGCCCTCGTCGTTGATATCGACCTTGGCACCCGACACTTCGACGATCTCGCGGATCACCTTGCCGCCCGACCCGATGACTTCACGGATCTTGTCGGTGGGGACCTGCATGGTCTCGATGCGCGGCGCGTGGATGCTGAAATCAGCGGCCCCCGAAAGCGCCTTGTCCATCTCGCCCAGGATATGCATGCGCCCGGCTTTCGCCTGTTCCAGCGCCTGCTTCATGATCTCGGGCGTGATGCCTGCGACCTTGATGTCCATCTGCAAGGAGGTGATGCCCTCGGCGGTGCCGGCGACCTTGAAATCCATGTCGCCGAGGTGATCTTCGTCACCGAGGATATCCGACAGGATCGCAAATTCGCCATCCTCTTCGAGCACGAGACCCATGGCCACACCGGCAACGGAGGTCTTGAGCGGCACGCCTGCATCCATCATCGACAGCGACCCGCCACAGACCGAAGCCATGGAGGAAGAGCCGTTCGATTCCGTGATCTCCGACACCAGACGGATGGTGTAGGGGAAATCGGTCGCGGGCGGCAGAACCGCCTGAAGCGCGCGCCACGCGAGCTTGCCATGGCCGATTTCACGACGGCCCGGAGGGCCCACGCGCCCGGCTTCGCCCACCGAATAGGGGGGGAAGTTGTAGTGCAGCAGGAAGTTCGATTTGAAATTCCCGTGCAGCGCGTCGATGAACTGCTCGTCGTCGCCGGTGCCGAGCGTGGTGACCACGAGGCCCTGCGTCTCACCACGGGTGAAGAGCGCCGAGCCGTGGGTACGCGGCAGCAGGCCGGTTTCACACACGATCGGGCGGATTTCATCGAGACGACGGCCGTCGATGCGGTTGCCGTTCTTGACGACATCACCACGCAGCACGACCGACTCGAGCTTTTTCATGGCGGACCCGAGATTGCCGTCTTCAAGCTGCTCTTCGCTCAGCTGTGCCTTGATCGCGTCTTTCGCCGCAGAAATCGCATGGGTGCGTTCCTGCTTGTCGCGAATGGCAAAGGCGGCGCGCATCTGCTCTTCGCCTGCCGCTTTGACGGCGGCGTAGAGGTCGGAGTAATCCGGCGGCGTGAAGTCGAACGGCTCCTTGGCGCAATCCTCGGCGAGCGAAACGATGAGATCACAGACCGGTTGGATCTGCTCATGCGCGAAGGTCACCGCGCCAAGCATCTCTTCCTCGGTCAGCTCATAGGCCTCGGACTCGACCATCATCACGGCGTCCTTGGTGCCCGCGACGACCAGATCGAGACGCTGCTCGGGGTTGTTGCGCAGGTTGTGCATGTCGTCGATCTCGGGGTTGAGGATATATTCCCCATCCGAGAAACCGACGCGGCAGCCTGCGATCGGGCCCCGGAACGGCGCGCCGGAAATAGTCAGCGCGGCGGAGGTCGCGATCATCGCCACGATGTCCGGGTCATTGACCAGATCGTGGCTGAGCACGGTACACATCACCAGCGTTTCGTTCTTGAAACCCGGCACGAAAAGCGGGCGGATCGGACGGTCGATCAGACGCGCGGTCAGGGTCTCTTTCTCAGTCGGGCGTGCCTCGCGCTTGAAGAAGCCACCCGGCACCTTGCCCGCCGCGTAGTATTTTTCCTGGTAGTGAACGGTCAGCGGGAAGAAATCCATTCCCGGCTTCTGTTCCTTGGCAAAGGTCACGTTCGCCATGACCGAGGTCTCACCAAGGGTGGCGATCACCGACCCGTCGGCCTGACGGGCGATCTTGCCGGTTTCCAATGTGAGGGTCTCTTCCCCCCACTGCATCGATTTTTTCGTCTCTTTAAACATCACGTTTCCTGGTTCTGGCCGGTCCGGGCGTATCCCGTCGGGCCCATTTGCATCCGGGGCCGCATTGCCCCGCGGCTTTGCTTGCTTCATCCTGTTCCCGGCAAAGCCAGACCGGGGAACAATCGGATCATACGAAAACCGCGCCCGTTTGGGGCGCGGTCTTTTGTCTTAGCGGCGAATGCCGAGGCGCTTGATGAGGTCCGTGTAACGGGCCTCTTCCTTGCCCTTGAGATAGTCGAGAAGCTTACGACGCTGCGCGACCATCATCAAAAGGCCACGGCGACCGTGGTTGTCCTTCTTGTGGGTCTTGAAGTGTTCGGTCAGCGTGGTGATCCGCGAGGTCAGGATGGCAACCTGCACTTCGGGCGAACCGGTGTCGCCTTCCTTGGTGCCGAATTCCTTGATCAGGCGGTGCTTTTCTTCAACAGTGATCGACATCGGGATCTCCTTGTCATTCAGGGTTTCGGGCGCAAGCCGGGATGTCGTCCAGCAAGGTCCATGAGATATACCTCTGGGCCGGGCCCGAAGGATACGCGCGTATAGGAGAATTCGGTGGAAATTGAAAGCGGGAATCTCCGACCCGGATCAGAGCCCCATGAGCGCCGCCAACCCGCTTTGCGGCAACGGCGTGACATGATCCAGCGTCAGCCCCTGCGCATTCGCAATCACTGCCACGGCACTGCCATCGAGCACAAGATGCTGCGTGCCAGCCGTGTCGGGATCAGGTTCCAACGTGATGTCGGGCACTGCGCCACCCGCATCATCGTAGACCACCAGCAACGCATCCTCGGCGGTCGAGAAATCGAGGATTTCCGCCTGATGCCCGGCCCTAAGCCAATCGCCGAGAATCACGCTGTCTGCGCCTGACCCGGTGCTCACGATATCGCCCTGCCCGGCGAGGATCACGTCATCGCCGGACCCGCCATTAAGATAGTCCCGGCCGTCAATGTCATCGCGCGGGGCGGTGTCGGGATCATCCACGACACCGCTCAGCGTATCATTGCCGATGCCGCCGAACAGCGTGTCCTGCCCCGGATCACCGATCAGATAATCATTGCCTATATCGCCATGCAGCGCATCCGTGCCATCGCCCCCCGAAAGCGTGTCATCGCCCGCACTGCCGACGAGGCTGTCATCGCCTGCACCGCCCCAGAGCCGGTCATCGTCATTATGCCCATAAAGGATGTCGTCGCCATCGCCGCCAAGCAGGCTGTCATTGCCGTCGCCACCATGCAGCGTATCATCGCCACCCTCGCCGGAAATCACGTCCCGTCCCTCGGCCCCGCGCAGCACATCGGACCCGGCCCCGCCGGTGATCGTGTCATCGCCCTGATATCCGCTGATCTGATCCGGCCCGTCCGTGCCGATGATCTCATCAGCCCCGTCCTGCCCGGTGATCACCTGCCAGACCGGAGTATCCGGCGCATCCGTCACCTGGTCCAGCAGGTCAGGGGCATTCTCCGGCGGCGGGTCATCGGGCGGGCTGTGATCCTGTGACACCTCGTCACCCGCACCATCCAAGCCGACAAAGGCCGACGCCCCGACCGCTACCATTCCCAACAATCCGGCAAGAAACAGCATTACCCAAACTCGCCAAAAACCCCGAACAGGAGACTATAGCGCGCAGATTATGGCAAGCGGATTGGCATTCGATGGTTAATGCGCGGCAGGGCGCACCTCGTATCCCGGCTCTTCGGGTTCGTCATCGGTCATCTGCGCCGGAAAGCCCGGCGCGCGGATATCGAGGCCCGTGGCATCTTCCAGCCGCCGAATGATGTTGGGCGACAACTCCCGCTCGCCGTAGCGCGCGATGCCATCGTCGAAGATCGAGATCAGCAACGGCGACAGTTCCAGCGGCACACCCGCCTCGTCGGCGATCTTCTGAAAAAGGCCGATATCCTTCTTCACCAGATCCATCGTGAAAGAAATGTCGCGGCTGCCGTTCAGGATCACCTGGCTTTCGGTTTCATGCACGAAGGAGGTGCCGGAACTGATCTTGATCGCCTCATACGCGGTCGCGAGATCCATGCCCGCCGCCTTGGCCGTCACCAGCGCCTCGCAGCAACTCAGCAGGTTGGCGGTGGCGAGGTAATTGGTGATCACCTTGAGCACCGAGGCGCTGCCGGTCTCTCCGGTATGCAGCACCCGCCGCCCCATCGTCGTCAAGAGCGGCAGAACTTGCTCGAAGGTTTCGCGCGGGCAGCCCGCGAAAATCGCGATATTGCCGGTATCGGCCCGGTGACAGCCGCCCGAGACCGGGCAATCCACCGCCGTCCCGCCACGCGCCTCGACCATCTCGGCCAGCCTGCGGATTTCGCCTGCATCCGTGGTGGACATCTCCAGCCAGATCTTGCCCGGCCCGACCTCTGGCAGCATCTGCATCATCACCGCATCCGAGGCGGCGGGCGACGGCAGGCAGGTGATCACCACCTCGCTGTCGCGCATCAGCTGTGCCGGGCTCTCGCCCGGTTTGGCACCGCGCGCGACAAAGCCCTGCACCAGATCGCCGTTGAGGTCATAGACCGTCAGGTCGTGGCCGTTGCGCAGCAGGCTGCCGGACAGTTTGCCACCGACATTGCCCAGACCGATAAAGCCTATTTTCATGGAGTATGTCCCTGTTGCTTGCACCGCTCTCAAGACGGCTGTGCACAGCCTTTTGCGATTCGCGGTGCAAATGCAAAAGGGAAACACGCGCGCGGCGTAAAAACCGGCTCAGCTGCGGCGCAGCGTGTCGCCCAGGCTGATCGTGGGTTCCAGCGCGATGCGCACAGGCTCGGCGGCCTCGGGGTGGTCCGCGCGGGCGGCGATGATCTCGGCGGCGCGGCGTCCGATCTCCAGTCGGCAGGCATCCATGGTGGCCAGCTCACGCGGCAAGCCCTGCAAAAGCTCCACCCCGTTGAACCCGGCCAGCCCGATCTCTCCGGGAATATCGACGCCTTTCTCCAGCAGGTAGAGCAACCCGCCCGCACCGATCATGTCGTTGGAATAATAAAGGAAATCCAGATCCGGTGTGCGCCGTAACATCTCGGCGGTCATCTCGCGCCCCTTGAGCAACGCCGAGCCCCCGGAATAGAACTCGTGATCGGCCATCTCGATCCCGGCCTTGGCCAGCGCCTCGGTGAAGCCCTCGAAACGTTTGCGCGCCCGGTGATCGAGCGGCATCTTGGTGCCCATGAAGCCGATCCGGCGATAGCCTGCCCGAACGATCGCCTGCGCCATCTGCTGGCCGGCGCGGCGGTGCGAGATACCGACAACCGAGTCGATTGGCGTGCCGTCCACATCCATGATCTCGACCACCGGTATACCGCTTGCACGCAGCATCGCCCGGCTGGCATCCGAATGCTCCATGCCCGCGATGATCACGCCGGAGGGCCGCCACGAGAGCATCTCGTAAAGGACCTTCTCCTCTTTCTCGGGGCGATAGCCGGTCAGCCCGACAACCGGTTGCAGGCTGGTTTCTTCCAGCACCTGGCTGATCCCGGTCATCACCTCGGGAAACACCATGTTGGACATCGAGGGGATGATCACCGCCACGAGGTTCACACGCTGGCTGGCCAGCGCGCCCGCGATCTTGTTGGGTACGTAGCCCAACCGCTTGGCGGCCTCCAGCACCCGCTGCCGGGTGCCGTCCGACACATCGCCCTTGTTGCGCAGCACGCGGCTAACGGTCATCTCGGAAACCCCCGCCGCCTCGGACACGTCGCGCAGGGTCAGGGGGTGTCTGTCTTGATTTGTCACGGGCGTTGTCCAGAAAATGGGCTTGATCAACTGTTACCGCGAACAGGCGGGCCGGATCAAGCGGCCTGCGCATCACACCGGTATCGGGATTTTCGCTGTCCCGCAAATCGACCGATGACAAATCCCGCGTCGCCGGGTAATCAATCCCCGCGCGGCCCCGTGGCTCAACTGGATAGAGCAGCCCCCTCCTAAGCGTCTGCTCCTATAACCAAACCTCCTCATGCTCCCTCAAATTATATTTTTATCAGATACTTAGGTATTCTCGGTTCTCATGCATCCTCATAGATGATAGAGACAAACCGGTGATTTGAGAGACAAAAGGGGAGACAAATGCGACTGACCGATGTGACGATCCGTGCCCTGCCACTTGCACCCACAGGCAGCAAAAAGTACTGGGACGACAGAACGCCCGGCTTTGGCATCCGTTGCACAGCGAAATCCAAATCCTTTATCGTGATGTTTGGGAAAACTAGGCAATTACAGACCCTTGGCAGATACCCTGATATATCGCTCAGGGAAGCCCGCCAGGAAGCGAAGCGGATATTGGCACTCAAACCCCAAAAAAACCGCTTAGAAACGACTAGAGCCGCAGTGAGAGCCTATATGGAGGACGCAGAGACACGGCTACGGCATAACACGCTTCGTGAATACACACGGCACCTGCTAAAAGCGCCAGATAAGCCACTAGACGCCATGACGAAAAAGGACATTAACTGAGTTATAACCGAAAGTTGGTGACGGCCCGAATGGGCGGCATATCATGGCGTTGTTGAAGCGCCGCAATTCTCATTGAGAAAAGGATATGCCACATGACCAAGAATACAGTTATCGACTTCGCAAAACCAAGCGATTTTTCACCTGATCCGCTGACGGATCTTCTGCGAGCAGGTGCGCAGGAACTTCTGGCTACTGCGGTGCGCGCGGAGGTGTCCGAATTCATGGGCGGTCACGCGCACCTTTTGGACGACGAGGGCCGCCAGCGTTTGGTGCGCCACGGGTTTCTGCCGGAGCGCGAGGTTATGACCGGGATTGGCAAGGTAGCGGTTCAGGTTCCTCGGGTA